>NZ_PXZM01000033.1 GCF_003013395.1 Brevibacillus fortis
GTATGTACTTGTTCTGTCTCCCTTTCCCAAAGAAACAAGTCTTGCCCGTAGAAGTTACTGCAACAGCAGGAACTTTCAAACCAAGATCTATACCCATGATGTTTTCGTTGATGGTTACGCTTGTAGGCACTTCTACGGAAATTTGAGCGTACCATTTCCCTGACTTTTCCATGATACGCATCAATCCAAATTTTCCTTTGCATAACAATTCCCTGTCTCGGCTAGTCATCGTAGCACGAAACGCCGTTTTCTTCGTCTTTCCATCTACAACGATAGGAAAAGCAACTGTATTTTCAAATACCGTGTAGTTTTGATTATTGACGAAATATACAGGTTTCTTAAGAATCGGACGACCGCCAAGTTTCTTACTTTTACGAAAAACACTCTTAGCATCACGTATGGATTGGTTACAGACGGCTGAGGGTAGAATAGTTTCAACATTTTTAGTCGTTGTCTTCGGAAACGAACGAAGTTGTTCAGCTTGTTCCGTGAGCAGATTGACTACACGAATATATTCCTTTCCTAAATGACGAAGAATATCTGGTTGAGCAGGAAGTATACGAATCTTAACGGTTAACGCTTGCATGTGTTCACCCCCTTGTCTTTTGCTGTTCCACATATCTTTTAATCGTTTCACTGGAAATATTCCCTGCCGTACTTACAAAATATGAACGTGTCCAAAGAGAAGGCAAATGCGCTAGATGCTTGAACTCCTCTCTTAATTTTTTAGATGTGACCCCTTTGATTTTTGCCATAATATCAGCAGGACTGAATGTTGGCAAAGCGTTTAAAAAAAGATGAGTATGGTCTTTGTCTGTTTCGATTGCGATAATCTCTATTTTCAATTCATCGCAAACATCCTTCACTAATTCCTTAAACCTTATTTCTACATCTAAGTTGAGGAATATCTTTTTTCTGTATCGAGGACAAAAAACAAAATGATAGTTAATGAATGATACGGTAGTGGTCGTTCTTCTATAATTATCCATATACGGATTGTATCAGTTTAAATAATCAACTACAACAAAAACACAAGAAACGTTGGAACATTAACATGTCTATAGACACGCCTGTTCCAATCTCGCTATTATCCCACACCTAAAGGAGTGGGCTTTCTCGCTCGAAAAATTCTGTAATCCGGTGCCGATGATGATTTGCTCAGGCCGACAAATGAGCGTACGTGCTCTACGCAAATATTTACTGAGCTCTTCTCGTAGCTCCCACTCCCCTTGATCATCCCCGTAGAAAGAAAAGTCCTCCGGATACACATCCAGCGCTTCCAGCATGCAAGAGCGCCACGCAGCGTAAGGAAAGTGCTTCGTATCGATGACAGAACCGTGGAAGTTGTACCGACAGGTGAGATGCTCCCCTTTTTTCTTTTTCAGAATGGACGAAAACAAGGCAATCTCCTCCTCCTGATCCACTGGTTCTGACCATCTCTCGATCTCGGCAGCAAAAAAGCCGCTTCGTTCCCGGCTCAGGATGTAGCCTCCTGCGAGCAGTTGCTGATAGGCTGCCTCAATCGTATTTTTTCCGACTCCGCTTGCTTTCATCAACTGACGAATCGACGGCATCTTGGTTCCGGACGGTATCTCTCCTGATGCAATCCGTTTGCTCAATTGCTTGTATAGCTGCTGATACAGAGGTTCTTTGCTCTGTGCATCCATGATCGGCATGTACTCCATCAGCGTCCCTCCATTCTGTACCTATTCATCTATCCAAAACTGTCACTATGTATAGGAGCAGTTCTCTTTTACAATGATTGTACCAGATTCATCCACACGAAAGGAGAACAAGTCATGCGTATTCATTTACAGGGAGAAAAGGTCGTTCTGCGAGATATTCGAGCTGAAGATCTTGATACCATTTACTTTTGGAAATACGAAGCAGAAGATCGTGAGCACCTCAATTGGAATGGCCCCTACAAACCGCTTGATCCGTACACAAAAGAAGAGTATCGTGCCCTCCCACTCCATCAGGAGTCTCTTGCTCTCGTCGGGACAGATGCACCAAGAACCGAGCTGATGATTGAGATCGACGGCGAGCTAAAAGGCAGTGTCGGTCGCTACTGGGTATCCGAGGAGACGAACTGGTGCGAAATCGGAATCGTCATTTATGACTCTCGCTATTGGCAGAATGGCTATGGCCGAGAAGCGTTTCGGATGTGGATTGACTACTTGTTTACCCACATGGATACCGTCCGCTTAGGCATTGGTACGTGGTCCGGCAACGAACGGATGATCAAGCTGGCTGCTCACATGGGAATGGTGGAAGAAGCGCGGGTACGCAAAGCAAGGATTGTTCGCGGTGAATATTTCGATGCGATTAAGATGGGGATTTTGCGCGAGGAATGGGAAATGCGGAAATGAAGAAGGGCAATCCCTGGTCTGAACAAGACGTAGGGACTGCCCTTTTAACTTGTAGGAAAATTGATTACTCCAACTCAACCGCCACACGACTTACTTTTGCCGCCAGCTCGTCGAGATCGACGTTCATCTCAAGAGCCGCAAACAGACCTGTGAAATACTCGTTGATCTGGTCGATGACGCGATTGCGCTCACTCTCCACCAGCTCTTGGAACAGCGCAGAGAACTGCTCATCCAGCTGCTTGTTTCCGATTTCTACATACGCGCTCACTGGTTCTTGCATGCGCTTCTCCAGTTCTTCACGCATTTTCACTTTGCCATCTTGCTCGAAAAAGTCTTTGGTGTTTTTGAACAAGGAAATCGCTGATGCAAATGCAGATTCAGCTACTGGCAGTTCGTTCGCGAAGGACAGTGTTTCCACCTGCCGCTGCTGATAAGGTGCCAGGCTCAAACCTGCTGCGTAGCCTTGTACATCCTTTTGCCACGCCTGCACAAGTGTTTTCCCCTGCTTGTTCGTGAACTTCTCCAAGCGAAGGGTAGTCGCTCTCAGCTCCTGCGCCAAGTCGTAGCTGATCGAACGCAGAAGATCAGTCAAGCATCCTTGCAGCGCTTGCTTCATGTTGCGTCCATCGTCCTTGATGACAGCCGGGTTAAAAGCGAGATTGAACAGCTCGTTAAAGCGGAAGAACAAGCGCTGGCGAACGTAGTAGAGTAGCTCCTCGCGCTCTTTTGCCAAGTCTCGCTCGAACGAAGCGGTAGACAGCGCTTCAACAGCTGAGAGAGCCTGTGTCTTGGCGTTGCTTGCTGCTTCTTTGCGCAATTGACGCTCGTCTTCCCCGGACTGTGCCATACGCATGAATTCTGTCAAGGTATCGTGGGCGCGACGGATTTCACCGATTGCCGCATTCACAGCAATTTGCGTCAGCTCTTCAATCGTAAAGCGGAGGAACTCTGCTTCAAACGACGCCATTCCCGAGAACTTGAATGCTTCATCTGCCGGCATCAGCGGCTCACCTTCAGCCGAATTCGTGCGCTGGCGGTAGACCTTCTCCGCAGAAGCTGCCAGCTTGCCTTTTTCGTGCATCCGTGCCAACAGAGCAGTCTGGCTGGACACCGGATAAATACGTGGAAGGCGAATTCCGCACGAGAGGAGATTTTTCTCTACGTGTGTAAGGACACCCTGCAATTCTTCTTCATTCGCTGCGAGGTCACAAGCATTGACGATAAAGAACATTTTATCCATTTCAAATGTGTCTTTGACTCGCCCCATTTGCAGCAAAAATTCGCGGTCAGCCTGTGCAAAGGCGTGGTTGTAATACGTCACGAACAGGACCGCATCCGCGTTTTTCATGTATTCGAACGCCACACCTGTGTGACGTGCGTTAATGGAGTCAGCACCAGGGGTATCTACCAGAACAATTCCCTGATCGGTCAGCGGACAAGAATAGAACAACTCGATGTACTCTGCGAAACAAGCTTTTTCTTCCTTGGCCACAAACCCTTTGAACGCTTGCATATCAACCAGCAGCTCGCCGCCCAGATGAGCCGACATCTCTGGCAAACCCTTTGTAACAGCTTTCAAAAAGGTGTAATGCGGTTTAGCCGTCGGAGGGATTTGGGCGATGTCGATCTTGCCCAGCTCAGCCAGAGCCCCTTCGAGATCAGTCGCGATCATACCAAAGACAGCAAGGGAACTGATCACGTCCTGCTCAATGGCTTCACGCTCTTTCATGACGACACGAACAGTACCATGTGGGTGTGTATCCGTAGGCGGCATGATTTTGTTAATAGCTGCTGTTGTCGGGTTCGGTGACACTGGCAGCACGAGATCGCCCATCAAGGCGTTCGCAAATGACGATTTCCCTGCACTGAATGCACCAAACAGTGCGACAGTAAAACGATTGGCTGTCAGGCGATCTGCTCGATCCAGCATCGCCTGTGACTGTGCTTGCATCCCTGGTACGGAAACGACTTCATCACTTGCGCGCCGCAGACGCTCTGCTGCCGCAATTAGTTTGTCTCGTAGTTGATTCATGCTACTTGTTCTCCTCCACGCATAATCGCCAACAGACGACCCTTGGTTTCTTCTTCTCTCGCTGCCAGTCCTGCCAGCTTTTGATGCAACGCTGCCATTTCACGCAAGACACTAAGACGCTCGCCTTGAGCAGCACTCTCTACACGCACTTGCTCCTTCAGCATCTCAACCACTTGCGCAATGAAGTTGAGGCCTACTCGTCTGTACTCCAGCTTCATCCCGCTGGAAATATCCGCACAGTAGTTCAGGACGTAATCACTCGAAGCAGCACCCTCTTTGATGTGCTTGCTGAGAAACTCGCCCGTAATCTCGATCTTGGTCGCATGGACGCTGGCGTGATATTCTTCGTTCCGCAAATCAAACACTTGCGGCTGCTTGCCAAGCCATTCTTTGAAATGGAAGTCGAGATTTCCCGCCACTTTTTCACGGAACTCGACGAGAAGGGCTTCTTCGCGACGTGCGCGTTCTTCCTCTGTCTTCTTTCCTGCAAACAACAAGCCCACCTTGAAGCCTGGTTTGCGGCTCTCCAAATAGCTTCGTGCTGCTTCGTTCGTACTGAAATAGGTCAGGCGGGCGTTATCCAAGAGTACACCCAGTTCTTTTTCCATCTGTATTCTGGCATCCTCAGCACGCTGCTCCAGAGCAGCAGCAGTCGCTTCTTCCTGCTCAAGCGATTCTTGCACAGCCGCTGCGTCACGACTGTTGATGCCTTCCACTTCCAAAAGGTCCAGCTGGGCTTCCCACTGCTGGCGTTGATCAGCCTGACTTGTTCTTACTACTTGGATGTGTTCTTCGATCAAATGCTCGGCAGCACTGCGAACGCTCGTGCCAACCAGCTCTTCACGATCTGCGATCAACTGTGCAAGCATGCCTTTAAATTCCCGATACATGTTCTCAGGATGATCTGGTTCCGCAAGCGACGTGTAAAAAATACCATCCGGATGAATGTTCCAGGTCGCGAATGCCTCCTCGACACTTTCCTTATAGCTATCGAAATCCAATTCAAAATCAATATGTTTATCGATCATGTTCACAACCAGATAGACTGGCTTGCCACGGTCCTTCAATGTCTTCGTAAAATTGAAGTTCTCTTCAGCTTGAACATGGTTATAATCCATCATGTAAATGACGACGTCTGCCAAATGCAGCGCAGATTCCGTAGCGATTTTGTGTGCTGCATCCGTTGAGTCAATGCCCGGTGTATCGAGCAAGCTGGCGTATTCGTCAAGGAATGTTCCCGGATAGGAAACCTCTACGGATTCTACCGTATCTCCGTCAACAGCAAACTGCTTGAGCTTCTCCATCTCCGTATCTGGATCAAATGTAAGGACTCCGCTGTTCATGGTGAAGACGCGAGCCGCTTTTTCTCCGCCGCGAATCTTGACGACATTCGCACTGGTCGGAATCGGATTGGACGGTAGCAAATTGACTCCCAGAAGCGTGTTGATCATCGTTGATTTTCCTGCTGAAAAATGTCCGCAAAACGCAATATTCAGCTCAGCGCGCTTTGTTTTCGCGGCCAATTGAATGAGCTTGTGAGGCGTGGTTTCGTCTCCCTGCGCTTTCATTGCTTCTGCGAGTTCTTCCCATGTATGTGCCAGTCGGGAAAAGTCCGTTTCCCGGATCAATACTTGACTGTCAAGCACTTCTATTCCACCCTTCTCCATCATTCCTACTCTCTCTACTAATCCTTCGTGATCAAAAGACGAATTTTTGAACTTCCTTTTACTTCTCTCTATTCTACCATGCCGAATGTATCATACGTCACAGATGAGTTCAATTCAAAACTATGAAAGATTTAGCATTAGCCTTTTCTTCCGCATAATTTTCCTCTCATCTGGAAAAAATCGCACTAACATGATATTCGCAATTTGAACGGGAGGAACTTCAAATGATGCGCAGATTTTTGTCCCAACGTCGCAAAAAGAAAACTTCCTCTCTCATCGCGGAACGTTTGCAGCAGCGAAATGATCCTGCGCCTACGCTATCGACCAGTTTGCAGCAAAACATGGAGACGTTCAAGACCGTGCTGGGCAGCCCGCACGATTTATTAATTCGCTCCTTTTATATCGGCAACACCAATCATTCCTGTGCCGTTATTGCAATTGATGGATTGGCGAACTGCGATATGCTGGATATGCAAGTACTCGGACATATCCAGTTGATGATCTCGACTGCTTCCAAAGTGGTGCCAACTGAACCAGACGAGATCATCCGGATGCTCTACGAGGAAGTCCTTTCTGTCGTCGAAATATCGAAATCAACGGATTTCACAAAAACACTCGAGAGCATTCTTTCTGGGGATACAGCCCTTATCGTAGATGGAGCATCCGAAATCATTGTTATCGACAGCAAGGGATGGAAAACCCGCTCCATCGAGGAGCCGGTCTCCGAAGGGCTTGTGCGAGGTCCCCGGGATGGCTTTACAGAGAGTATCCGGGACAACACCGTTCATATACGCAGACGTATCAAAGACCCGAACTTGCGCTTTGAAGGGTCCATCGTAGGCAGACGCAGCCGAACAGATGTGATCATTGCCTACATTGACAACATCGCTGATCCAGAGCTGCTGAATGAAGTGAGACGGCGTATCTCCACGATCGATGTTGACGAGGTCGAAGAGTCCGGTTTTATCGAACAATGGATTGAAGATGATTTTCTGTCTCCTTTTCCTCAGATTCATAACACGGAGCGTCCCGACAAAGTGAGTGGAGCATTGTTTCAAGGGCGCATTGCAGTATTGGTGGACGGGACTCCCATGGTGCTCATTCTGCCTGTCACCATCGGCTTACTCCTGCATTCACCAGAGGATTACTACGAGCGTTGGATTGTCGGTTCATTAGCCAGGCTGTTGCGGTATTTGGCAGCATTTCTGGCCGTCTATTCGCCGGCTTTCTATATCGCTCTCGTCACCTTTCACCCCGGCTTGATCCCGTCTGATCTCGCCTTCTCAATTGCAGCCACACGCGATGGGGTTCCGTTTCCAGCATTCGTAGAAGCAATCATGATGGTGACTACGATGGAGTTGTTACAGGAAGCCGGAATACGCTTACCGAAACCAATCGGCCAAACCATCGGAATCGTCGGGGGTCTCGTCATCGGTGACGCAGCGGTTTCTGCAGGCATCGTCAGTCCAGTCATGGTCATTGTCGTCGCCCTTACTGCCATCGCTTCGTTTGCCATCCCTTCTTATCACCTTGCCATCGCCTTTCGGATGATTCGTTTCTTCGCCATGTTTATGGCTGGCATCTTTGGTATTTACGGCGTGGTGTTAAGCTTCATTACCATCATGATTCACTTATCCAATCTGACGAGCATCGGGTACCCATATTTGGCACCTCTTGCTCCACAGATGCCGCGAGACTGGAAGGACATGATCTTGCGCGCGCCGGTTACCTTTTTGAAGACCCGGCCCGATGCCCTTCACCCGAAAGACGAAAATCGCATGCAGACAGGAGGATCGTAAGTGAGCACACAGACCTTGGCGGAAAAACTGATCAGCAAAACGCATATGGGGATCAACATCGCCTCGGTTACGATCGGTGTCGGCATCCTGACATTCCCCCGCGCTTTAGCCAAGGCAACAGGGGCCTTCGATGGATGGATTTCTGTAATCGTGAGCGGTTTGTGTGCGTGCGTGATTGGCTGGTTGCTTGCCAAGCTCGCGGCTCGTTTTCCCCGACAAAGCTTCTTTGAATACACATCGATCATCGCGAGCAAGCCGATCAGCTACATCTTGACCTTTCTGGTCTGTATTTACACCATGCTTTTTGTCTCGTTCGAAATTCGAGCTATCGGAAACATCGCCAAGCAGTATCTGTTTTACAATACGCCAGTGGAAATGATCACGCTCTCTTTTCTATTGATCGTTCAATATGCCGTAGTCGGAACACGCGTCTCCATGCTGCGGCTAAACTTGTTGTTTTTACCTGTCGTTCTCGTCGTCTTGTTCATCGTCTTGCTATTTACAACCCAGTTGTTAGAGATTGAAAATATACGTCCCTACTTTTCTTCGGACTGGCGGTCTCTCTTGGAAGGCTCCAAAGAGGTCGGACTGTCTTATTCCGGCTTTGAGATTATCCTTTTTTACACCATGCTGATGAAAAAGCCTCAGGAAGGAGCGATGGCCGTCACGTTAGGGCTCTCGATCCCGATTCTGCTCTACATGACCATTTACATGTTCGTCATCGGAGTATTTTCTGCGGAGGTTGCGACGAACTTGACCTATCCAACCATCGAGCTGGCAAAAGAGGTCGAAATCCCCGGCGGCTTTTTTGAACGGGTAGAGTCCATTTTCTTTACCATCTGGATCATGACGATCTTCAACACATGTGCGATGTGGCTCGATATTACCGTGCTCAATTTGTCCTCCATGTTCCACAAGGTGCACAAAACGATTTGGGTGCTCATTCTTTCTCCTATGATTTATTTTGTCGCGATGCTCCCGCAAAACCTGGTTGATTTCTTCACGTTTGCAGACGGCGTCACTTATTTCGGAATGATCGTCGTCTATTTATGTCCGATTTTGCTGCTCCTCATCGCTGTCATACGAGGTGTAAAGGGACATGAATAGACAGCCCACTGCCTTCTGCATCTTCCTGCTTCTCTCGACTTTGCTGGCTGGATGCTGGGATCAGGTTCAAATTGAGGAACGAGGATTTGTGGTGGGCGTAGCGATTGATAAACCTCGTACGAAAGAAGCCGAGCAGCAAGCCAAGCAAGAGGCTCCAGACAAACCTCAAGTAAAAGAGCGCTTTCTCGTCACACATCAATTCGTCGTCCCCGGTGGATTGGTCTCCGGCGGCCAAGGAAGCGGCGGTGGTCAAAACACGGCCAATGAGGCTTACCACAACCTCATATCCGAGGGGGATTCTCTTTTCGAGATTTCCCGCGAATTGGCTACCCGGACCAGCAGAACTCCTTTTTATCAGCATATGAAGATCCTGATCGTCTCCGAAGACGTCGCCCGTACGAAAAACGGTTTTGCCAGAGCACTCGATTTCTATCTGCGTGATCCAGATTCCAGACGAAGCAGCAAGGTATTTATCTCAAATGGTCCCGCCAAAGAAGTACTGGAGGTCAAACCGAAAACAGAGAAGTTGCCCGCTATTTACGTCAATTCGATTGGAGAAAACGTCACTAAAAATTCCCGCATGCTTCCAGAGGTCCGATTGGGTGATGTCCACGAGGAGCTTCTCAGTCCGTTCAGTTTTGTGGTTCCGCGCATCAGACCCGAGGAGCAGGAGGTAAAATTAGCAGGCGCCGCTGTTTTTACCTATGACAATCAGTTGATGGGTTTTCTCGGGGAAGAAGAGACGGAGGGACTGAATTTTCTCACGGGAAAAGTTAGTGGAGGTATGGTCAAAGGCAAGTTCAAAAACAACCTCGTCTCGATGAACATCCAAGGGATCAAGCATAGCATTGAAACAGATTTACGAGATCGGCAGCGCATGAAATTCACGATAATAATCGAATGTGAAGGTACATTGGCCGAGTCTTACGCCACAACGGATTACTTGAATCACACTGCGATGGAGAAGCTTGAACAAGTGTTTGCCGAAGAAATCAAGCGAATGAGCAATGACACCATCAAGAAGGTCCATAAGCAGATGAAAGTGGATGTCATCAAGCTTGGCAGCTATCTGAAGCAGCATCATTTTTCGCTATGGAAAAAGATTCGGCAGGATTGGGAAACAGGGCAGCATCTGTATGAAAAAAGTGAGATAACCGTTCAAGCAAAGGTCTATTTACGCAATATCGGTGCGATCAACCGTACCGAACGCCAAAACAACAGGTGATCCCATGTTAAAATTTTTAGGCGTAGTCCCACCGTATTTGACCTTCACAGGGACAGTCTTGGCATTCTTGATTCCCTATCTTTTTTTTAAAATCAACACCAAAATTCACGAGATAGGCGATCCACCCTGGAAGAAACGGAATAATCCCCATTCGTAACAAAGCTTCTATCAACGCCAAAAAAAGGGCTTACTCAGCATCTCGAGCAAGCCCTTTATTCCTTAACCTATTGTTGTGCCAGCAAATCAGCAAACGCTTTGGCGTACGCAGGCAAATCAGGCGGTCTACGGGAACCAACAATGTGACCGTCTACCACGACCTCTTCATCTACCCAAATCGCACCTGCATTCTCCATATCATCTTTAATGCCCGGCGTCGATGTCGTGGTTACTCCGCGCAAAATTTTTGCGGAAGCAAGCACCCAGCCCGCATGGCAAATATGTCCAATCGGTTTTTTCGCCTCGTGCATCGCAACCACAAACGACAGCACCTCCGGATAGCGGCGCAGCTTGTCAGGTGCCCACCCTCCTGGAACAAGTACACCTGCATAATCGGAAGGATTGACTTCTGCCATCGCTTTGTCAGCCTCGCAGGGTACACCGTACTTCCCTATGTAGACGTGATTCGCCTTCGGGCCGACGAAATGGACGGTAGCGCCTTCCTCTCGCAGTCTCATCACCGGATACCAGAGCTCGAGATCCTCAAATTCACTTTCGACGAAGCAAACCACTTGTTTTCCTGCAAGTCTCAACGTTCTCGCCTCCTTTTCCTTCTATACTACGCTATTGTAGCAGGTACGAAAGGAAAAGACAGCAGGTACATGGGTCAAGCATGCATCCCCTCAGGAGTAGGTATGTACATGACGACTTTGGTCCCTTTTCCCATTTCAGAGGTAATACTTAAGGTAGCCCCAGAAATGGTATCAAGTCGCCTTCTGATGTTTTGGATGCCGATACTTCCTTTTTGATTCTCGCCTTTTGACATTTGATACAGGAGATCATCTGCAATCCCGACCCCATCGTCTTCGATCATGACCTTGATGTAGTGACCTCCGTCCACAATGGTAAGCGTCACGTGACCTTTATCGTCCTTTTCAAACAATCCATGACGGATCGCATTCTCTACGAACGGTTGGATGCTCAAGGAAGGTATCTGCTTATCCAGAATGTCTTCGTCAACATGACACACGAAATCAAATCCTTCACCAAAACGAGCCTTCTCGATCTCTACATAGGCATGAATGAGCTCCATTTCCCGGTACAACGGTACGAACAGCGTGGTTCGATCCATATCCAAAATATAGCGCAAGTATTGGCTGAGCATGCTGATGAGATACGCTGCCTTTTCACCATCGGTATAACAGAAAGAAATCACACTGCTCAAGGCGTTATAGAGAAAATGCGGCTTGATTTGAGCCTGGTGAAACGCATGCTCATTGCGTATGGCCTCTTGAATGGAGGTTTTCATCGCTATCAGTGTCTGCACGCGGGCAATGAGTGTCTCTGCATCAAACGGTTTTGTCACATAATCGTTCGCCCCAGCTCTGTAGCCGAGCGCAATGTCTTGGGGAGTATCTCGGACGGATGCAAACAGGATAGGCAAGTCAAGAATCGAATACTGCGCGCGCAACAACTGGCACAGCTCAATCCCCGATACTCCTGGCATCATCACGTCCAGAATCACCAGATCAATCTGTGGGTGTTCCTTGATTTTCTTCATGGCTTCTTTTGCTGAAAAGGCAGAAATCACATTATAGCGATGCTTGGACAGGATGTTCAGCAAGGTGTGAATGTTGGATGCCTCGTCATCGACAATCATGATGGTATATTGGTGATCATCCAAAATATCCAGGGGAATCTTTTCGCTGGCCTCACGTGATTTCTCCTGAGCCGTCGCTGCAATCTCCTGCGCGGCCATTGTCTGATGGACAGTCGGTAGCGTAAAGGTCATGCGCGCGCCTTGGCCAAGCTCCGAGTTTTCTACCCAAATTTCGCCTCCCATAAGCTCAACCAGCTTGCGGTTGATGTAGAGACCTACGCCCATGCCTGTGTACCCGTCTTGCGGCAATAGTTGATCAGCCTGCTCAAAGTAACCAAAAATGGCTTCATGATTATCGGGTGAAATCCCTGTGCCTGTGTCCTCTACGGAAATGCGTACATGTCCCTCCAACACTGTTGCTGTTACCTTGATCGAACCTACCGTCGTATGTTTGATTGCATTGTGCACAAGATTATACATGATTTGACGGAGCCGATTCTCATCAGCATGTACCCAGATATTCGCGGGAACTTGATTTTCCAGCCGGACATCTTTCCCCAATAGTTCAAACTGCAATACATCAAAGACAATTTGTGTGATGACCTTGATGTCCACAATGGTGAGATGGAGGCGCAGCTCCCCATGCTTCAAGCGAGTCACGTCAAGCAAATCACCAACCAGCATGGACAGCTTGATCGACGTATCTTTGACGAGCCAGAGATTTTGGATTTGTTTCGAGGAAAGCATATTTGTCTCGTCATCTAGCAAATGGGATGTAATATTGATAATCCCGTGCAGCGGCGTTTTCATCTCATGCGACGTTTGTGTGAGAAATTCGTCTTTGATCTGATTCGATATCTTCAGTTGATGGGAAAGAATTTCCGTCTTTTCAAAAGCATTGGTGAATCGTACCGCCAAAAGAATGTTCATCAAGGTAATGAAATATAAGATGCCAATTTTTCCTGCCAGATCGGTTGGCACGAGGTTCTCCGCGTATAAAAGACCGTCTATTAAACAAACCGACATAGATATACTGGCCCCGATGAAAAGCAACATCTCTTTACGGTCAGACGATTCCCTCCGACTCTTGCTGGATAAATAAATCAGCCTGCCCATAATGAAGAAATGAAAGATTTGTACATAAATCAATAGCGGGCCTTTCAGGTTCGTATAAAAGGAATAGGGCAACACGAGAATGATTAGGGTATAGAGAAAAATGGGAGCAGTCAGCCTCATCAGCCAGGTTCGAGATAGAACCCTTCTATCAATCGAACAGAAAAACAGGGCTAGCAAAATGGAACTGATGAATAACGACGCATCCTGTGCCTTGTAAGCGATGGCAAACGGAATGGAAGGCACAAGCTGCAGGAATACTTTCTCGCCAAAAACCAAGTGATAGATACCAAGAGCAGCCATATAGCTGCCACTGAACAAATAAGTTCTCTCCCTCATACGGAGAAAATAAAAGCTGAGATGGTACGCCGCCATGATCCCCAGTGTTACGACAAAAGCAATATCCGTTCCGAGCAAGGTACTGTTTAAAATAGCAATATCCTTGTCCAAGCCCAGTTGAATCGAGCTCGCAATCCCTCCAGTGAAAAACATGTAATTCGCCACTTGTATGACAATCTCCATGTGCTTGTCATCGGGAGAAAAAAACACGGTATACGGGGTATTCCCAGGCTGATGGACTTCGCTCTCTACGGCTGGATGTCCGCTCTCGCCTTCTTGTTTTCCATTGATGTATAGCCGATGCGACATGCGAATGCTCTTTGTTTTCAGCCCATAGATTTGCTTGTCTTCCGGAAGCTTTACTTGTAATCGATAGGTAGCGAAGCCTTTGCGGTCGATACTATCGATGAGACTTTCTCCCTTCCACGTTCCAGGTACTACCAGATAAGAGACGTCTGCGGGTCGCCCTCGGCGAAAATCTTCTGGTGAAAGCAGTTTCCCTGGATATATCTCCCATTCCCCATCTAAATTGACCAAGCCCTTACTCTGAAAATTCCAGTTCGACAAATCAAGCACTCCACGCTTCGCGACTGGCATGTCACGACTAGGAAAGGTTTGTATGTAGATCCCGATGAATACCGCTATTGAAAGTAAGAAGACCAATCCAATCCCGGCAGGCATCAGGAAATTTCTTCGATCCAAAAATGTATCCCCTTCCAGAAGAACCTCGAATATGTACAATCATCTAGCTTAAGACTATCATTTATTCCTCACAAAAAACTCACAATGTTTTTTCAAAGAAAAAAGAGGACTCTCGCGATTACGAGACTCCTCCAATCGTTTTATTCACGAACCGCGTTTACTCCATTCCATCTCGATGTGCATACCGTACTCGCCTGTACGTGCAAACCCCAGTCTTTCATAGAGAAGACGACTGGCCATATTCAATTTCATCACCTGTAGCTTCAACGGCTTATCCTGCAGTGCAGCCTCGTCTTGTAGCTTCTTCATGACAAACGAGCCAATTCCCTTGTTACGGTATTCGCGCAGTAAAGCAATATCCACGAGATGCCATTCATTCTCCGTCCTATCAATCAGCAAATGACCTACACGTTTTGTATCTGCGACAATCAGTTGGTAATAGGCTTTTGGGAACTGAAGCTCATACGCTTGCTGCTGCATAGCGAACTCGGTGCGGATATTCTTTCTTGGGCAGTGACAGTCGCTCGTTTGCCCTTTCCAAAACCGCCTCGGATAATCCAAAAGCGCCGCCAATGACAAAGAGAATCTCATCTTGCCCTGTACCCGACAAATGTTCAATTTGTACAGATAGCTTCCTTGGAGTCCACGGCACGCCTTCGCCAGTGAGGACAATGACATGCTGATCCTGCTTGATTTGAGTGAGAATCTTACGTCCTTCCTTTATTTTCAGTTGCTCCATCTCCGAAGCATTTATGTTTTCTTGTCGGTCTTCTTCTGGAATTTCGACGAAGTTCATCCTGCAATAAACAGCAAGGCGTCTGCTGTATTCCTCCACCCCCGATAAGCTTTCATTATTGATTTTGCCCACAGACAAAATAGTGAATTGCATGAATTCGCCCACTTCCTTTTTTGTTAGATCATAGCAATTGATTCTCCCAAACTTCTCACATGGATCATCAAATAAAAAAACAGGAAGAATGATCTCTTCCTGTCTTACTCTCCAACCACACTCGCTACCCAATTCCTGATCTGTCGAGGCGGGTCCATTTCCAACTCCAGCCGATAAGCCTTTTCAAACTTGGCATAGTGCTGGATAATATTCTGTTTTTGATCGCATCGTGCGTAAATGTCCATCAATGCTATATTCATTTCTTCATGCAAGGGATAGATTGCCAAATAATCTTCCAGCTTTCGCAGGCCTTTCTGCCATTCCTGTGATGCTAGGTCTAGCTCCACGAGTTTGCTTACCAGCGTCGTATACTTTTTCCGGTACGCTTCCTCCAGAGGCGCTTTCCATAAATAATCCTTTCTGTCCAAAAGCGGCCCCTTGTACATGGAGCATAATGCTTCGGCTGCTCTTATACTTTGCAGCTTTTGCGAAAAGGAAAAATCATATTGCTGAAATGCCCATACATCATAGTTTTGATCGATCGGGTGAAACATGTAGCCCTCGTTCGTTTTTTGAATATCGATGCCCAATTCTTGCTCTTTCATGATTTTTTTCAATCTGTACATGGTGTTATGCAAATTGTGCGTCGCTCTGTCTTCATCCATCTCTGGCCATAACAGATCTGTCAGATGCCATTTGTTGATATCTTGCTTGGGATGGCAGAGAAAGTAAGCAAAAAGTTCCTCGCTCTTACGCGTGGGCCAGCGCACGACTTCGCCAGCGGAATTGCGAATATCCAAACCGGCAAAACATTGGATAGACACACTTTTTTCTGATTGTTTAATCGGTGGTGTGATTTGAAGCTGTTTGACCAAACGATCCGTGACCCGTTCAATAGCTGCTGGTGTAACCGGTTTTAATATGTAATCAAATGCATACACCTTAAAAGCATCCAGTGCATATTTTTTGTAGGCGGTCGTAAACACAATCTTTGTATGTTCAGACAGCTCATTCATTTTTGCTCCAAGCTCAAGTCCGTTCATTTTCGGCATTTCCACATCTAAAAACGCAACATCCGGGCACAGATCAGGCAGACAAGCGAGAGCCTCTAGTGGATGTGTGAATGCTCCAACGATCGTATAGTTATCATTTTGTCCGATTACATGCTTCATGAGATCAAGGATGGGTTTCTCGTCTTCCACTATCATTACCTTAATCACTGTCGTCCTCTCCTTTCATTTCTATCTGTCCCGCTGATTCTAAGCATGCTGCCATAATTATTGTCGGTATTCTGCTCCATGTCGTTGAGTACCAAATCATCCGATAAAAAAGAAAAAAAGTGAGAAACAGGCCTACTCACTGTTCCCCACCTTATAACGAAAACCATATGTATAGATTGCTGGTGCCGGTAGAGGGACTTGAACCCCCACGGTTTCCCTCACGATTTTGAGTCGCGCGCGTCTGCCAATTCCGCCATACCGGCCTATCCAAAAAAAATGGTCGGGAAGACAGGATTCGAACCTGCGACCCCTTGGTCCCAAGCCAAGTACTCTACCAAGCTGAGCTACTTCCCGATTGCCAATCCGTATCGGACTGTCTCTCATTCGACAAATTCCGATAAGTACTGCAACACTTACATACTATACAGGCAAATTGAACCAATATCAATACTGTATTTTTTTGGAATATAGTCTTTTGTTCCTAGTTTTTTACAAGATAGTGAACATGCGCCTGATAATCCACTCACTTCCCTTTCCAAGGTGCACAGCTTTTGCAACATGGTATTTGTCGTTTCATGAAATCCTGCGGTAGGTTAAACGGATAGTCCAGCGGATGACGCCCTACTACGATCCAGCGACCATTCGGAAGCTTTTTCAACTGGTACACACGGAAAAACCGATCACTCGCATCAAAAGCAAACCATACCGCAAGCGTCGCACATCTATTTCCGGAAGACAAAACTTTAGCCTTGACAATCGGTGGTGCTCCTATCGTATCACCTACAGGAATTGCCAGTCGTCCGTTTATACGTCTCAAATCAAGATTGCCGATTACTCGATTTGCCAGACAAGGAGTCATGAACTTTTGCAGGAAACGGCGAATTTTTCGTTTGGAATTAAACCGTTTTGGCAAAATGATTCCGCGATCCCCCACTCGTTTACGCGCCGAAAAAATAATCGTAAAGAAAGCTCTCTCTGCCAATCGAATGACTTGCACCCATTGCTTTTTCATTTGACGTCCCTCCCCCTGTCAGACTATGCATCTCACGAGAAAAACGGTTGGACGAATATCCATATACATAATCGGTTGCGGGAGGGGGCAAAGTAATACGGTGTTCCCATCATCAAAACCCGCAGGAGGTCAACCATGCCTAGCCAAATTAACACTGACTCGCTTAAAAAAGCAGAGGTAGCCACCACTCTGGCGAAAAATATGATTACCCAAGCGATCGAGCAATCCGCAGCCAATCCACAGCTCGCCGAAGAAGCCTTGAAGCAAGCGTCTCAGGAAATTGCCCAAGCGCAAACGATGGTGTCCCAAGTCCAATCCACACTGCAAACCCAAGCGCAAGCTCAACAAAGTCAATCCTAAACGAAAGGCAGGCAGACCCTCAGTAGACTGGTGGTTTGCCTGTTTTCCCCATACAATAGCATTAGTTGCAAAATTATTGCTAAAGGTGGGGGACGTATTGCCGCAACTCCAAGGAATGAATCATTTGCTTTTCTCTGTCTCTGATTTGGAGAAATCTTTTTGTTTTTATCGGGATGTACTGCTTGCCAAACCACTTGTACGAGGTCGCAAGCTAGCTTACTTTGACCTGAATGGCTACTGGTTGGCGCTGAATGAGGAACCGGACATCCCACGCAATGAAATTGCTCACTCCTATACACACATGGCCTTCACCATCACAGAAGAGTCGTTTGATGAATGGTACGCTCATTTTGAAAAGCACGGGGTTACCATTTTGCATGGACGAGACCGTTCGGAACGGGATAAGCGCTCCATTTATTTCACAGACCCTGATGGGCATAAGTTCGAATTACATACAGGCACTCTTCAGGATCGTCTCGCCTATTACCGGGACGAAAAGCATCATATGAAATTTTTTGAGTAATCGGTGACATCGCCATTTCTTAATTTACTTTTCACAAAATCACAATAGTTCCAAAGATTCAACTCCATTCGTGAGTGCTATAATCTAAAAAGCACTTATGGCCTATTTCTCTTATGAATAGGCCCGTTTTTCGTAAAAATATGGAGGGATTTTATGTTTGGTAAGCGCGGCGCTCAAACCGTTACCGCCTCAATTCAAAAAAGCAATATCCAAATGCCCGATCAGCTACAGGGGAAAGTTCATTTGTTGCAAATGAATCAGACAGACCTTGATCGGTTGAAACAAATTGAACCACTCCTAACAGAACACCTAGAGGCCATTACAGAGCGTCATTACCACATGCTTCACCAATACTCCCATCTGATGCAAATCATCGAAACGCACACGACGGTTGATCGATTGGCTGTATCCTTTCGTCACTATTTGCAATCGATTCCACATGCCAAGCTAGACGATGCCTATGTAGCCGGACGAGAAAAAATCGGAGAGGTCCACAGCAAAATTGGACTTGCACCAGAATGGTATACGGGCTCTTACTTGCGGGTCTATGAATATTTGATTCCCGCAATCGTCAACACCTATTCGAAACGTCCCCAAGAATTATCTTCTGTCCTGTTGGCACTCATTAAGATCATCACGCTTGATTCGCAAATCGTCCTCCAATCGTATCAGGAGGACAATGATTATAAAGTCATTGATCGCCTGGGCGAAGTGCTGGAGTTAGTGATTCAGATCGATAAATTCAAGCATGTGCTGGACACGCTTGAGGATACGACAGATGAAGCTGGCAATGTGGGATCTGCTGCCGAACAGCTAAGCGAATCTGTGCAAAAAGTGGCTCAATCAGCCGTCTCTGTCGCAGAGAGTGCTTCCAGTACGATCGAGCAAGCGACAGTGGGCAAAGATATTATCCAAGAGTCATTGACCAGCTTTCTTTCCATGGCAGATGAATTCCAAGAGATGCAAACAAAAATTTCTCAGTTAATGACGTCCATTGCAGAAGTTTCCCAGGTCGTCCAAGTCATTCGCAATATTGCCGATCAAACCAATCTTCTTGCATTGAACGCGTCGATTGAGGCAGCGCGTGCTAACGAACACGGACGCGGCTTTGCTATCGTGGCAGATGAAGTGCGAAAGCTCGCCGAACAGACCAAGCAATCCGTTCAAAGCATTACAGCCACGATCAACAATGTCCAGAATGAAGCTGTCCAGGTAAAAGAAACGGCCACTCTCATGAGCGACCATTTTAACGATAAAGTGAATCAGACACGTGATGCAATTGGGATATTAGGAGATATTGTGCAAAATATTGAAACTGTCGGGCATTCTACCGGCCATATCGCAGCATTGGCACAAGAGCAGTCTGCTGCCACAGATGATATTTCGATGCGCATATCGCAAGTCCTTACGAATATGGAGCAGGTCTCTTCGCACGTCTCGAATGCAGGTAAAAACGTCTATGATGTTGGCGCTGGCATTAACAGCCTGCACAAGCTGAGCATCACGCAAACGAGCCACTTAAAGACCAAGCATTACTTGCGAATGGTCAAAACCGACCATCTCTTATGGAAATGGTGGCTGTACAACTACATGCTTGGGTATCACCACATCGAAGAAAAAGACCTCGTCGACCATCATCAATGCCGCTTGGGAATTTGGTATGACGAAGCCCTGAACAATCCATCCATGAGCACCTTGCCCTCTTTCAAGCAATTAGATGTGCCTCATAGACAGTTCCACGAAACTGTTCGGCGGATTTACCACTTCGTTAATCAAGGAAAACTAGAGGAAGCAGAAGCTGCTTTTGATGTGTTAGAAGATATCTCACATCGCATTCTCCACGTACTGGATCAGTTAGCCAAAGAAGTTTCCTGATGCTATTATCTATTCGTCTTTTTCTTGCCAGGCTGCCTTTTTGTGGCAGCTTTTTTTGTTGGGATACGCTTTAACTCTTTGGTAGTCAGCGGTCTCGTACGAGCGTTATTTCCCCTGACTTTTTTGGCTTTGGCAACTGACTTGCCAAAGCTCCCTGCTGACCTAGCTATCCCGACGCCAAACGCTTGCAAGGCCCAAACAACCGGATACGAAATCGAGAGCCTCCCATTGGCTGAACCCGCAAAATTCACAGCTGCAGCGTAGTTGCCCGCAGTCAGCCAAACAGAGCCGGAATCTCCAGGCAAGGAGATGGGAACCGTACTTCTGATGACTGTCTGATTCTGAAAACGGATGGTCCCCAGTCCTCCGTAGTTCCCGTAACTGACATCAATATCGGTGTGGATCGATTCAACCGTTCCCCATGCTAGCCCCGATGAACGGCCAACTTTTTTCAACCTGCGCCCGATACCATACGAACGAATAACACCTGGCACTCTGCCCACTGTTGCATAACGAGGGGCAAGGAGTCGATTGGAAGTGGGGATACTAATCGCTGCATCCATTCGATTACCTGCATCTCTTCGTAATCGAATATATTGATACAAGCGTCCGATTCGATCTCTTCCTGAACGGCCGCCGTCTGCTCCACCAGGCTGGATGGTCTCGGTATAGCCGCTCGTATTATTACGATTCAGAACGTGATTGTTGCTCAACACGAACCTCTGGGCTCCTCGCGAAACGATTAGACCAGCCGTTCCAGACGCCCCTGGGTAGCCGATGCTATATCCAGCGATCACAGGCCTGATTCTGCTACGATAATTCGTTGCAGAGGGGCGTACAGCTGGATGACAATGGCACCGTCCCGAAGTGACGGTTCGGACAGGAACGGATACGTGGGCTGTCGCCGCCTGACTTTTGACAAGAACGCAACTTGGGCATTTCTTTTTCACTGCCGCACTTGCATTGATGGTATACATCACGATGCAGGCGCCGCCTTTTTTGTTTTTTCCGTTTGCGTAGCCAATCCCAATGCCAAGTACGCCCGGCATTCGCTTCCACCTTTTGAGCAAATGCTTCTTGGCCAGGAGCGCTTCCCGAAAGGTTGCCATGGCACCTCTTCCTTTCTGGAGGTAAGTTTGTTTTACATGGTCATCGTATGTAAAACTTGGCCAGCACTGTTGGACGCTTGTCATTGCGGGTACGCCTATTTTGCTTATGCGGAAAAAACTGTTGTTCGGGCTGTTGTGGTGGGAGGAAACAGGAGAAAACGCTCCAGCTTCTTGGGCCACCTGCTGGATGTCATGACTGCCCGACTCCATGGAAAAAGCGAAACCGCGTCCAAAGTTTGAGGATGCTTCTCAGAGGTGGACGCTTAAGAGCGTGTTTCCTTTTTCCATTGCGCCTCGGTTGGTGTCCCAAAGATCTTCGCTTATTTCTCCTGTTTCCTGACCAGCTGTTGGTTTTTACAGGGGCTTTTATAGATTGGAAGAAATCGTTGTTCGAGCTATGGTGATGGAAGGAAACAGGAGAAAACGCTCCAGCTTCTTGGGCCACCTGCTGGATGCATGGACTGCCCGGCTCCATGGAAAAAGCGAAACCGCGTCCAAAGTAGAGGTTCAGGGAGGCTCTCAGAGGTGGACGCTTAAGAGCGTGTTTCGCTTTTTCCATTGCGCCTCGGTTGGCGTCCCAAAGATCTTCGCTTATTTCTCCTATTTCCTGACGAGCTGTTAGTTTTTACAGGGGCTTTTATAGATTGGAAGAAATCGTTGTTCGAGCTATGGTGATGGAAGGAAACAGGAGAAAACGCTCCAGCTTCTTGGGCCACCTGCTGGATGTCATGACTGCCCGACTCCATGGAAAAAGCGAGACCGCGTCCCAAAGATCTTCGCTTATTTCTCCTGTTTCCTGACCAGCGGATGGTTTTTTCCGTGGCTCTTCTAAGGACTTCACGTCGAACCAGTTCCTTGCGTTGTATCTACCCAAAACTTGCGAGCACTATTTTCGACTGGGTCTAAGACCGGATACATAGTCAAAATATAATCGGCGCCTTCCTCGGGAAAACAAAACGAGTAGACCATGAATGAGGAGTACAAGCGCAATCACTACGCTGACGCCAAAGGAGAAAAGAATAAGCAATGGATAAAAAGTCGACTCCATCCATCTCTCTATTTGACTGATTGCATTCGAGGTATACATGACAAACCAAGTGAAACTTAAGTTGTTGCTGTAGTGCTGGGGAGGAAGCAGGAGAAAACGCTCAGATTCTTGGGCCACCCCCTGTGGGATTGACTGCACGGCTCCATGAAAAAAAGCGAAACCCGCGTCCAAAGTGGTCCATTCAGGAGGCATCTCAGAGGTGGACGCTAAAAGCTTGTTTCCCTTTTTTCCATTGCGCCTCGGTCGGTGTCCCAAAGATCTTCGCTTATTTCTCCTGTTTCCTCTACGAGCCTTCCGTGATATACGGGTTTCAAAAGCCTTTTAAGATTGAAGAATGTAATCAGTTACGACAGAGAAGAATATTTCCAGACGTAGCGACTTGTGGAGTCCTACCGAGCGGAGAAGGGATTCGCGGGCAACAGAAACGCAACCGTGCCCGAGCTACGAAGCGGCTACCAATTTTGCGTTTCCCCGCGAATCCCTTCGGAGCGTGCAGTCCACACTTCCCCGAGGGACGGAGCCTGGAGCCTAGACTGGAAATATTCTTCTCTCCACCGCAGCCACGTTTCCAACGCCAAAACCGCCACCTCCTATCTAACCAGGAAGTGGCGGTTCATTGTTTGATAAGGTTAAGACGCTTCTGAAACAGTTACATTTGCCGGAGCAGTCTGAGATGCTTTGTTATTCGTATGAACGAGTAAAATGTTCAAAATGACTGCGGTCAAAGAACCTGTCACGATACCATTTTGCAGCATCATTTTTGCCATGGTAGGCAGTTGATCAAACATCGCAGGAACCGCAGCAGAGCCCAGTCCAACAGCGATACTGCAAGCAGCGATCAGTAGATTTTCGTTTTTGTTCAGGTCGACCTGAGAGAGAATATTGATACCAGATGCCACAACCATCCCGAACATGGCGATCATTGCTCCACCCAATACCGCGTTCGGAATCACCGTTGTCAATGCTGCCAGCTTTGGCAGTAATCCGAGAACAACCAGGATTCCACCGGCACCAATCATCACGTCGCGAGATTTAATGCCAGTCAAGGAAACCAAACCCACGTTTTGCGAAAAAGCGGTGTAAGGAAAAGCGTTGAAAATGCCGCCGAGAACAATCGCGACCCCTTCCCCGCGCAATCCTTTGACTACATCTTGATCCGTTACTTTTGTATCGGTCACTTTACCAAGTGCAAAGTAAACGCCTGTGGACTCAGCCATGCTGATGATGTTGACGAGAATCATGGTAACAATGGCTACAATACTGAATTGTGGCGTACCGAAGTAAAACGGTTCAACCACGCTAAACCAGGAGGCTTCCGCAACGCTCGCGAAGCTGACCATCCCCATCGTGTAAGCTACAGCCGTACCGACAATCAAGCCGAGCAATACTGAAATCGCACGAATAAATCCGGTAAAGAAACGATTAATAAGCAAAATAATAACCAACGTTCCTAAAGCCAAAAGCAAATTGTACGGTTGTCCAAAGTCAGGCATACCTTGCCCGCCAGCCGCGTTGTTCATCGCAACGGGAATAAGCGACAATCCAATGATTGTGACGACTGAACCTTGTACCACTGTTGGGAAAAACCGCAGCAGCTTGCCAAACAGTGGAGCTGCCAAGACAACGAATATACCCGATATGATGATGGCCCCATAAGCAGTCGCTAGATTACTCGTAGACGCAATGGCGATAATCGGTCCTACTGCTGTAAACGTACAGCCTAGCACTACAGGAAGACGAATCCCTGTATAACGTGTACCAAGGACTTGTAAAAGCGTCGCGATTCCGCATGTGAAAAGGTCGGCAGCAATCAAATAAGCGATTTGCGTAGGAGTCAGATTCAAAGCACCACCGATAATCAACGGTACGACGACGGCTCCTGCATACATGGCAAGAATGTGCTGTAAGCCCAAAGTAACAATCTTATGTTTGGCTAGCATGAGTGAACCCTTACCTCCTATTTATTTTTGGTTTATACGCGTGCAGGCTCTTCTTGAATAAAGTGAATGCCTTCTGGTGACATCGATTCAATACGTGCCAATGATTCGATTCTTACGCCAGCTTGCTCCAAGAGACCGCGGCCTTCCTGAAAGCTTTTTTCAATGACAGCGCCAACCCCGACGAGATGTGCACCGGCATCTTTGATAATATTCGTAAGCCCCACCAGAGCGGCTCCCGTAGCCAGGAAGTCATCGACAATCAGTACGCGATCTTCTTTGGACAAATACTGACGGGAAACACTAATTTGATACGTTTCCTGACGGGTAAAGGAATGAACCGGTGCAGAGTATACTTCCTCTGTCAACGTGACAGCTTTTTTCTTTTTCGCGTAGATAAAGGGAACGCCCAATGCAAAGGAAGTCGCCATAGCAAAATGGATTCCACTTGCCTCAATCGTCACCACTTTTGTGATTTTTTCACCAGCGAACAGCTCGGCAAAGCGCTGTCCGATCTTCATCGTCAGTTGTGGATCTACCTGGTGGTTCAAAAACGCATCCACCTTCAAAACGGATGCCGACAGTACCTTGCCGTCCTGTACGATGCGCTCTTGCAATTCTTTCATCAGTTCTTCCTCCTCGGATATGGTTCCAGCCACTTTTATACATGCGGCCTGCTGAAATATAGAAAGCCCAGAGCAGACAGTGTCACAAGCGGGCTACGTAACAAACCCACGCCAAGTGAAACTGTCCCTCTGGGCTTTTATCCCTTAGGTGTGACACATCATTCGTGCCTGCGTCGCTCGGACCAGCTTTCTTTTCATCCTATTATTGGAATAGAAAAAAAAGAGACGGAACCCTAGACGCACTTTCACTCGTAGTCAGGCGATTTACGGTCACCTGGTAGAAACGGTTGGGCCTTATTCCCAAAATTATACGAGCTACCTATCTATTTATATTGATGTGTAATAACGAGTATTGACCAAATCTATCATAACTCCCTTGTTGTGAGCAAGGGTTAATTTTTGAAAGAAAAAGGAAGCGCTTACTTGTCCATTTAAAGGAAAGAGCCCTGATTTCTCAAGGGCTCTCGTACTTATCTCTTCGGTTTTTTCTGTTTCATTTGAACGTTGATCTTCTTCCATTTTTCCCGTTCAGCGGCTGCAAGCCTTGCATCTTCTTTGCGTGCAAGATGTGCCAATTCGCGTTGGAGCTTCAGGTAACTGTCAAAGCGTGCCTTTTCCAATGATCCATCTCTGATGGCAGCCTGAACAGCACAGCCAGGCTCTCGCATATGCTTGCAATCATTGAAACGGCATGTTTCTGCAATGGACTCGATATCGTCAAAGGCACCGCGGAAGCCTTCATCTGCCTCCCAGAGCTGCAGCTCCCTCATGCCCGGTGTATCGATCATCAGAGCGCCACTCGGCAATCGGAACAGCTCGCGATGTGTCGTCGTATGGCGGCCGCGGTCATCACCTTCACGCACGTCACTGACTTTTTGCATCTCCGCTCCGCTCAATTTATTGATCAACGTGGATTTGCCAACACCAGATGAACCCATCAAGGCTATCGTCTGACCCTCGCCCAGATACGGCTCGAGCTGGTCCAGTCCTTCTCCCTGCTCAGCACTGACTACGTGAACAGGTACTCCGATCGCGACTGATTCTACCTCTGCCATGCATGCATCTAGATCGTCACACAAATCTGCTTTGGAAAGTACAATCACCGGATTGGCTCCACTTTCCCACGCAAGAATGAGATAGCGTTCCATCCTGCGCAGATTCAAATCATTATTTAAAGAATTCACGAGGAAAACTGTATCGACGTTTGCGGCCACAATCTGCTCTTCCACAGTATCCCCAGCTACTTTGCGGGAGAACTTGCTCTTACGTGGAAGAAGTCCATGGATTGAGGCTTTCTTTTCCTCTGGGCGGGCACTGATAACTACCCAGTCCCCGACAGCCGGAAAATCTTCTCGACCAGTTGCTTCATAACGAAGCTTTCCAGTTACTTCGCCCAAGAGCTCGCCATGCTCACTCCACAGACGATAAATACGTTTATGTTCGAGTGTGATACGTCCCACACTGTACCCTTGCTCTGCATAAGGGGCAAAATGATTAGCAAAATACTCATTCCAGCCCATAGATTGCAATACTTGTTGATTGGTTATTTGATTCACTGCGGATTCCCCCTGCAATTGGTTAAGTAAGATGGCTTTATCGCCAAAACCAGTCACAGTCGAATCCTCATTTGGTGAACGGTTTTACTGTTCGCTTGAAAGGAGGATTCCTGTGACCCCGACTACGACACTCTGAACAAATTTGATGGCTACCATAAAACATCTCTCCTTTAGCAAACCTACCATTCAGGTTTGGTATCATATTTCCCAATTATTGTACCATAATGAAACAAAATGCAACAGCGTTAATCTCCCCCACCGCCGCCTCCGCTATCTCCGCCACCACCACTGTCTCCACCACTACCGCTATCGCTGTCATAGCTATCCCAACGATCACTCGAGTCGTGATTTCGATGATTGTGATTGCTGTCTACATAGAAGGCTCCGCCCCCGCCGTCTGAAGAGGAATGGGAGCGTCCGCTTCCGCCTTTAGTGGCTTTGGACGCCAAGACAAATACTACGATCAAAAACATGATGACGATGACAATGAAGAACTCCATTGTTGTCCCCGCCCTTCCTCTTTTTGAAGTTGTTTACCTATTTAGTATAACATAGTGGAGCTGGGATAGGCTGGGGGATGGTGAATGAGCCCTGTTCATCCGGCAAAATGCCCTGACATAGGTGCGATTGCCAAAATGTTTTCCAACACGAACACACGATACGCCTTCCTCATATAACAGTATGCTTTCAAGCTCCCTTTGGTTTCATCGATATGCACTACACGGATCGTACGCCTGCTAGCCTCTCCATCCTTCTTCAGATAGATGATCTCCACTGCTTGCTGCCTAGCCGCGTACCTTCTCAGCTCCTGAATCATTAGGCTGTCACCACCGCAAAATGTGTCTTCTTGTTGTTGACATCATCATACCAAAAGAGAACGTTTGTTCGCAAGTCTTCTCATCAAAACTGTTGGAAATAGAAGCTCGCACACGCTCGTGTAGATGAACAGCACATGGTGGTCGCCATCCCTGAGATAGTGCGTAGTGCCGAAGAACTGACGTTTTCAAACAATTAATCCAGATCTCTAGCCCAACTAACTAGCTCTTCATCTTCAAAATTATATGGATCCTTGTAAATATTAGAGTAATAGTACTCTGCTTCTAGTATGTCTCTAATTTTATTGAACGTATGATTCGTTGCATCAAATCCATTACTAATTGGAGCAGTAAACGCGAGTGAACCATTATGAAATCCATCTAGAGAGCCTGAAAGTTCTTTTTTGACTATAGATTCAACTGCTTCTATCTTTTCTTTGATAGGCTGCTCTTTGTAAATTTGAATACAGAAATTTCCACCATGCTTTATTAATTCAAAATCTCCGTTGGGATGGAGTTTTATTGTATCTTCTTTCGCAAGGCCTAGAGCTAGCCCTGGAGATGCACATAATTTGAATTTTTGATCGCTTAGGTATTCTGCAGGAAGCTCTTCTAAAACTGTTCCCTGTGAACTTGTGCCAGCAAAAACCTTAATCAATGTTAATTTATCGTCCATACGATGCTCCACACCCCGTCACGTCTCCTACTACCATTTGTTTCTTTATTTTACCATATCAGTTTCAACAAAAAAGACATGCGCCCTAAAATGGACACATGCCTTATACTTGTTACAACTCAGCGCCTTCTCAGCGCACGTCCAAACACAATCAGAATCGGTGCCAACAAGACGGCCGCCGCAACCAAAGAAGCGCGAATCGAAAAACGGGTCCCAATCCATCCAACAGCCGGACCACCTGCAGTTTGTCCCAAGGCATTGGACTGGCCCATCATCGACAAAACCGTCGCTCGCACACTGCTCTCAATGTTCAGATTCAGCCACGTATCATACAGTGGACTGCTTAATGACTGGATCACACCGATCAACAGCAATGCAACTAACGCCCAGCTAAAGTTAGGGGACAAGGCAAAAGCAATCATCGCTGCAATTTTGAGCCCCGTCAACGTGAACATGCCCACAATGACAACCCGCTCATTGTTCACATCCAGCCTTTTTTCAACAACGCCTACGACGATGAGGCCGAGTAAGCTTGCGAGTGCGGCAATGATTCCGAACCACATTGGCATCGAAATAGCAGCGAGCTCTGGAAAGCCAATTTCTGCGATCAAATGCGCTTCCCACAAACGGTCATACCCTTCAGAAGCTGCACCCGTAAATAGCGTCACAAACAAGATTAACATCAGAATCGGCTGACTGCGAATCACTTGGGCACCCGCAGTCCACGTCTGAATCATTTCCTTCAAGTGGGAAGCACCTTCCGTGCGTTCGCGACGAATAAAACCGGTCTCCTTCATGAACAAAATCAGAAAGACACCAAGCCCCAGATACATGAGGCCACCTATAAGGTAAGGCAAATAGGGAGCGATTGTTGCCAATGCAACACTAAGTGCAATCCCGAGCAGATTACCAAGCAAGGAGTAGCGCTTGGCCTTCATGAAAATCGAACCGATCTTCTCTTCACCGACCTCATCCACAATCCATGCAGTATCCGCTCCACTGATAAACGTATAGCCAAGACCACTGATGACTTGCGAAAACAGCACTAAGCCGAAAACAGAAATCAAGGGTACCCAAACATCCAGCACGTGAACGATCCCCTGCATGGCAAATCCAATTCCCAGTAAAAACATCCCGATAATGACGGAGCGACGGCGACTGTACGTATCCGCCACTACACCTGTTATCCCTTCAAACACCAACACGGATAACTCCAATACAGTCCCGATCAATAACAACTCAAACGGGTTAAAACCCAGTGTCACGATATAGTAAAGCGCATAGGTCGTGAACATGGTCGTATTGGCCAGGGAAGTCAAAAAACTCTTGATCGTATATACTTTTGTCGCATTCATGAACATGGAAGCAGTATCCACCTTTTTTTAGGCAGATGACGCGTTCCGCTTTCACGTACATATCGTTCCTTTACTGTCTTCTACTTAGCGAAATACGTACGCGTCATTCTGCCGTTCATATTTTTCCTTCCTGTGTACTTGCTTGCTCTGAATAGTGTTATTGACATGAGATACACCTCCGAAAGTAATTATAGCTATTATAGAATTATTTTAATTTCCACACAATGAAAAAAAGCTGTGCAGCATTGGACACACTGCACAGCTTTATTATGAAGCACTTACGCTTTTTTTCTAAACAGGCCAACGATGGAGATCAGCAACGCCAAACCGGAAAGTACCAATGGCAAGGTATTGTTGCTGCCGGCACTCGCAGTTTCTGTAGAAGGAGCAGTTGCCGGCTTTTGTTCTTGTCCATGCTCATGTCCTGCTTCGCCTACACCAGCCTTAATGGTAGTGACAGACGCTGGCGTTTTGGAATCCTTGTCTCCTGTCCATTCCACAACTTCACCGTTTGCATAGGTCTGATAAGCCTTCCAAGCCAATTGTCCTTCTTCTTTCGGGTTTGCCCCAACAAACGCGAACTCTTGGAACTCATGCGCCTTGATTCCGCCTTCTGTTGCTGTCCACACCAGCGCTGTGTTCACACCATCTTTATCTTTTTCGAACTCGTAGGTCCAGCCCGGAATCGGTTGAACGGAATTTACCTTCACACCTGCCGGGAATTCCAGCTTCACTTTTGTCGTGTTGACGTCTTTTTCTACTGGGACACGCACAGAGTATTTTTCATAGGAGCCTGTAGTAGTCTCTTTCGGATATACGTTCACATGTGCTTGTGCTGCTTGCGCCAACGTCAAAACTGCACCTGCTACCAGTACACTGCTCATCCATTTTGTCATTTTCATCGTATGAGATCCTCCCTAGTTTGAGTCTGTTTGAATTACGTCCTGATTATTTGTCGTAGCAGTCGGGTAGTTGATCTGGCTCATCCAAAGTCCAGCCAGAACAGCGACAATCCCGAATACAATCTCCCAACGCAAGTAAGAGACCTGCAAGGAGTTTTTCGTCCGCCAACGTCTCGTTTGCCTAAAGGCTAGAAGAAGCATGAGGCAGACACTTACCATTTTTCCGTATAACAGATAGCTCCATGCCGTTGCACTCTGGAAAATGCTCATGACATCCGTCTGTACGATGACCATGACAACGCCCGTCACGACGGCAAGTACAGCCGCCACGGCAACTGTCTGCAAAAAGAATCTCTTGAACGACTCCTGTCCTCGTTCAGCCGTTTTGACTGTAAATAGCAAGTAGGCAAGTGCCCCCATCCACACAGCGACCGTCAAAACATGCAACAGTCTTAGCACAATGGACAGCCAGACAGGAGCAATGCCCCATGCATGACCGCCAAAAGCTTGCGCGCTGATCAGGATAATCCAGATTCCCACATACCAGCCGGACACCATATTGGGGATCGCGACCAATAGCAGTAACGCAAAGGACACCAGCAGCATGATCGCAAACGGAGACTGACTGAGTAAATTCCCGTCCATTTGCCACAGTGCTTGCGTAAGTGATACAGCGGTTAACGATTCGTCATACAAGAACCACAGAAAGATAAGTCCGATAATCGCCAAACCCCATCCGATTTGCCTGCCAATCCCGATCAGCTGGGCAAGCGAAGGCAAGCCATGACGCTGTGCTGCCCACGCTACCAGATACAAGCCGCCCCCTACGAGAATAATTCCTTGCGCTAGATAGCGGTACATGATCAAGTAGCTTGAGTCTGCTTTTTGCTCACTTGGCGGCACCACGACCGCACTTTTTTGTCCGATGGAAAACGTGAGCATTTCTTCGATCGGATGTCCGTCCTCGGAGACTACCGACACGATTACGGAATATGTCCCTTCAGCCAAATCGCTCGGCAGCTTCGCATTCACTTGTGAGGCATCGCCCGGCTGCAATGTCGGCCGCTCCATCCTTATTTCCTTGCCATCCCAGTCAAATAAGCGCACGTTAACAAGATCGGGCTCCAACGTTTCGGTAAACCGCGCAGATATTTGTCCTGGGTTCGCCTTTAGTACCTCACCATCTTGCGGCGAGCTGCTCATCAAGCCAGCATGGGCGAAAGCAGTCGTCATACCCGTTGTCAGTACAAGTAAGAAGGCGAGCAAAAACGCAACCGCATAATGTCTCATGTTGTCTGTCACCCTATCACCTGCTTCCTTATTTCGTCCTTAATCCTATCAAAATAGTACGAGAATCTATATGGCTCCATCGGGCTATCTGATGTGGCAAAGTGTTGAAAACAAAAAAAGGCATGTTCGGTAAATCTCTCCGATTCCATGCCACTTCAAACTGTATTAGGATGTTCTTACAGTGCTTTGTGCGAGGAATTCCAGAACGAGTTTGTTGAATACCTCAGGTTGATCCATCGGTGGAATATGGGCGGAGTCAGGCAGGATGACCTTTTGTGCGCCCGCAATGCGTCCAGCCAATTCGTCGGCGATTTGCAAAAATTCGATGTAATCCCGCTCTCCCGCTATGACGAGTGTAGGTGCTTTTATTTCCTCCAATCGCTCCCGAGGAGAGGGGGACAGTGCCGTAAATCCAGCACCAAACTCCGGTAAGGAAAAGGCGTGCTCGGTCATTTGCAAGAACAGTTCACGCGCTTTGGCTGCTTGCTCGTTTACCGGTTGTTCAGGACCGTCGAACCACATCTGCCCCGTCATCTCCAAAGCTTCCGCAGTCGTCCCGGTTTGACACACCTGATTGAATCGCTCCACATCGTGCAGCCTCTGTTCACTTCTTGGATGATCAAACAAACCGGCTGAGACCAGAATCAAGCTGCTCACCATTTGCGGATAAGCAAGGGCGAACTCCTGCGCGACCATTCCCCCAAACGAAAGTCCTACCACATGCGCTTTATCGATACCAATCCCTTGCAGTACTGCTTTCACATCGTCATACACAGTAAAAGGAGTCTCAGTCGCAAGCGTTTTACCAAACCCGCGGATGTCAAAACGAACGACCTTATACGATTTCGCAAATTCTTGCATCTGTGCATTCCATAATCTTGTATCCAGATTGAAACCGTGGATCAATAGGAGCGGCTCGCCTTCCCCTGCTACCTCATAGTAAAAGCGGGCGCCATTTGCTTCGAGAAAGCCTGTTTGTACAGCTTGGCTATTTTCCATTTTTTCTCACCTCACACTCACTATCTCACCCCCGGTTGTTGCTTGTCTATTTATTTTTGTTCCATTTACCCAATGACGCCTGTACGTAAAATCTTGATCTCGACATCCACATCATATTTCGCCCTTTTCATGATTTCCCGACATTCATCTTTACTCAATTTCTTTTTCCCGCTCTTCTGACTGGCTATATTGTAGATTTCCCCAAATCCTACCGGGTCTACATCGTGTTTTCTTAACTTTTCCAGTAATTGTTCCGTCTCTTTTTTAACCGCCAGTTCGATTGCTTTTTGTACCTTATTCAACTGCTCAGGCTTTGATAAATCGATTTTTTCAGCCATTTCCTGAATCTGCGCTGTCATCTTGACTTTCACAGAAAATCTTGGTTTCTCCAAATCCAGAACTTTCATTTGCTTTTTGCTTGAGATATGTTCAATTACAGTAAAAAGCCGCTTTTTATCAAGGGCAATGTTTATTTCCAATTCTCCCTTATTGTAACGCTCACGTAATACCTTGAGGAAAAATCCCTCCCTTGTTGTAATCTCTGCCACCAGTCGTTGATCTCGAAACAGAGCAATTTGATTAATATGTAATTCATTCTTTACTCTTTCGATATAAGGCATCACGGGATCTTTCCCGATTGCATAATAATCTTTCATAAACTCATGAAGTTTCGAGGAGATCATATTCTCTCCGTCGATGTTCTGTCGTATGGCTTGATAGAGATATATTCCAATGTTGCTATTTTCGGGATAGCGATGTGTCAAAATATCATAAGCTCGTCCTTTGGCTACTGTTAGATAGACATTGCTTCCAATGGAAGCATCTCGCGTTAAGTTTTCCACAAGAGCAAGGATCCCTTTGCGCGCTAACTCATCGTGATAGACCACGACGCGAATTTGACCGCCTACAATTTTTTTGGAAGACTCCCTGTTCTGTGAAAGGGTGAGCCCTTTGCTTGTATGCGCTGTGCCCGAAATCACAGTGACCAACTCACGTGCCTCCGGGTCAATTTGATAAAATACCGTGGTACCTAACAGCTGTCCGTCTTTACTAAGATCGTACCCTACTGCAACCGCCAGTCCCAATTTTTCTAATACCTGTTGCTCCCCACAGCCATTCAATAACGCGACCATTAATAAATAGTGAACAAGCAACCGTAACCTTTTCATGTCCGGACCGCTCCTTTCCGAAACAGCCGAATCACTACATAAAGCACGATGGGATAAACAAAAATGATATAGAAACCTACTCCTCCGAAAACATCCGTGATGAGATTAATCGACTGGCGTGTTTCCAAAAAATTGCTAGCAAAAAACATGACACCAACAATCCCGATCAGTGCCATTCTTTCCTTGACCCCACTAATATGGTGAACCCCCCGCATGGCTACCCACAAGTTCGTCAGCAAATTATCCAGTAGGATGAGCATCCACAGTGAGATGGACACAAACTCAAAACGCTCCAAAAACGGAAACTCCACAATTTTCATCATCATAAACGTTGCCCAGATAAGTTGCTTCAGCTGTTCCCCTTGAAAGTACAAGAGTGTAACCAACATGACGACAACATACAAGCAGGTAGTCATGAACAACCCACCATGTACATACCGCGGTAGTATTTCCTTTTCCTTAACAAAAGGATAGATGAACAAAATAACCTCAAATCCGATGGTGGAAAAAGACATCTTCTTCGCAGCGTCCATTAGCTGTCCAAGGTCATGATGAAATACTGGCTGCAACAGATGAAAATCGGCGTATTGCATGGGATAAACCAATAGCAGTAGCTGCAAAATCGTCAACCCGACAGAAAAAAAGCTAATTCCAGCCAACACCCGAATGCCACCCGTCACTCCATATATGGACAAACAAAGCAAGGAGGCATTCAATATCCAGGAAGGCACTTCTGGAAACATCCATGACTGAATGATCTCGATGTACCCTCTCAAGATCGTTAAGGCAGAGCCCATGATATATACGATAAAGATGAAATTAAGAACACGAGCTGGCCATTTTCCAAACACCATTTGATGAATGTCATACAAATCCATGTCTTTGTAATTCGCTAAGATTTTTAGCATGAACCACGCTGCTATATGGGTCATAATGCCTGCTATTATGACCGCAATCCAAGCGTCTTGTTGCACCCTATCATAAATAAAGCGTTGTACGCCCGCTATGCCGATTCCAACCTGATTGCCATGAACCATGAATAGCGCAAGCGACACGCTGATAGCCATATGGCTATTCCGACGAAAAGTGGACAATGACATTCACATTCAACACCTAACTACTGACCTGGTCTTTTTTTCTCTACTTCATCAGGCGCACGGGTATCGTCAGGAGAACGTGTCATAACCGGACGCTTGCCAAGAGAGTAAAAAGGAAACCGGATCAGACTGTTTTTAAAATCGTGCAAGCGAAAAGGAAAGAAGGGTAGAAAAAACGGACGTCCCAGACTGGATTGACGCAGGATGTGTATCAATAAAAAAGACGCGCCAAGCATAATACCAAAGCCTCCCCAAATTCCAGCTAACAGGATAATCGGAAAGCGGAGGATGCGTACTGCCGTACTCATCATGTAGGAAGGAAAAGTAAACGAAGCTAGTGCACTCAGTGCCACAATCATGATCAATATGTTACTGGTAAAACCCGCTGCAACTGCGGCCTGTCCAATTACGATACCACCAACGATACCGATCGTTTGCCCCACTTTGAAAGGAAGCCTTGCTCCGGCCTCCCGCAAGAATTCAATAATCATCTCAAGCAGCAAAGCCTCAAACAATGGAGGAAAAGGCACCTTGGAACGCGACTTGACTAGCGATACAAGGAGAGCAGATGGAATCATTTCATAGTGGAACGTAAGGGCAGCCACATAAGTAGCTGTAAAAAACAAGGAGACAAAAAGAGCCGAAAAACGTAACAATCGAATGAACGAAGCCATTTGCCACCGAACATAGAGATCTTCATTCGACTTGAAAAAGTCAACGAAGGAACTGGGACCGACGATAGCAAACGGGCTCCCCTCCACAAACACAACAACCTTTCCTTCCAACAGGGCTTCACTTACATGATCAGGTCGTTCTGTTAGGATTAACTGCGGAAAAATAGAGAACGTATTGTCATCAATTAATTGAACCAGTTTTCCGCTGTCAATCACGCCGTCAATATCTAGATCGCTTATACGCTGAATGACGGTTTGAACATTTTCTGGAGCAGCCAGTTCCTCCATGAAACATACTTCCACATTCGTCATGCTGCGTTTCCCAATCGTAATGGATACGTTGGTAAGCAAATCAGTCGACAGATATCCCTGTAGAATCCCTAAGTTGGTTTCCAAGGCTTCCGTAAAAGAAACCTGGGGACCGAAAATCTGGGTTTCGACCTGAGCCTCTCCCAAAGAACGACTCGGTATTCTTGCTACGTAGAGAAGAATCCCACACGCCGTTCCTTCTATTTGAAGGTAAATCCATCCCCTCACGAGATAATCGCTGACTTGTCTGTAATCCATGGTTTGGGTGACGTGAGCAACAGGAACATTCCCCAAAATCGTATCAGGAACGACCTTTTCCTCAGGTAACCTTTCGAAATAGGGAAGCAACACCTGCTGGAGAATTACCGTATCAACTAGATAGGGCAGGTAGGCTAACAACAAGCTATTGGTTCCACAAGAAAGGTTGCGAAACACTAATCGCGGATTTCGCATGTGATCCTTTAATCTTTCTCGTGTCTCGCTAATGGATTCAGAAATCATGTTGGTTGTCATTTGATGTTTACCCCAATATATGGTGTCCCCTTATTATTTTTCCAAATCGCTTGCTCTATTCCCCTTTTAAGCCGAAGAGTAAGCTCTCAGGCACATTGAAAACAAAAAAACCGAGACGGAAGTACTCCATCTCGGTTCGTAAACAACTATTAATTATCTGCCGCTCTTCATCTCAGTCCAGTAGCGATCGTATTGCTGCAAGGTTTCTCCTACATCAACCAGCCACTCAGCACGGGCAATGTCTGCTGTATCCAGGAAGACCATTTTGTTGGAACGGTATTCTTCACTGTGCAGTGGGTATGCTTTCTCGTTCGGGTTGCTGTAGCCAATGGACTCGTAGTTTTTCACACTGACCTCAGGGTCCATCAAGTAGTTGATGAATTTCTCTGCCATTTCCTTGTTCTTAGCGCCTTTTGGAATTGCCATTGTGTCTGCCCAGATCGTTGCGCCCTCTTTCGGAATGACGTACTCCACATCTGGATTTTGAGCGTGAATGAAAGCGGCGTCACCGGACCAAACCGTTCCAATCCATGCTTCCTCAGCAATCATCTTTTGCTTGATGTTGTCTGTATCAAAGGCAACAACGTTAGGCACTACCTTTTTCAAATCAGCAAAGGATTTTTCCAATTCCTCTGTTTTGGTCGTGCTGTTGGAGAAGCCATTCTTGATCAGTGCCATTCCCATAACCTCACGCGGGTCGTTTAGCATGATGACACGGCCCTTGTAAGCTTCATTCCACAGATCGTTCCAGCTTGTCGGGGTTTCTTTTACATATTTCTTGTTGTAAGCGATCCCGGTAATTCCCCATGTATATACGAGTGAATACTTGTTTTCTTTGTCAAAAGGAGGTGTCTTGAACGTAGACACGATATTGCCCATGTTCGGGATGTTGGCTTTGTTCAGCTCTTCCAGGAGGCCCAGTTGAATCATGGTGCCTACCATGTAGTCGGAAGGTTGAATCAGGTCGTAGCCGGATGCACCCGCTTGAATTTTCGCCAGCATTTCTTCGTTGCTGCCGTATACATCATAGTTGACCTTGACGTTGAACTTTTGCTCAAAATCTTTGATGACATCTTGGTCGAAGTTGTCTGCCCAGCTATAAATGTTTAATACTTGTTGCTCTTGCTCAGAAGACGATGAGCAGCCTACAGCGGTCACCGCGAGTACAGCGGTCAAAGCGCCGATCATCAAGGACTTGAAACGTTTCATTTTTTCCTCTCAACCTCCAAATCAGTTATGGGATTGCTTTTATGAAAACACCATGATGTAACTATAAGATGGATTGATTATTTTTCGAGTCTTTGCGGCGGAAAATCTCTGCCACCACAACCAACAGCACCGTACTCACGATCAGAAGTGTCGAGAGTGCATTCACTTCCGGCGAGACGCCTCGTTTCACCAAGCCATAAATGTAGAGCGGCAATGTGGTCGAATTCGGACCAGCCACGAAGAACGAAATAATGAAATCGTCCAGCGACAGGGTAAACGCCATCAGGAAGCCTGCGATAATCCCTGGCATGATCAGAGGCAGCGTCACATAGCGCAATGTCTCCCATGGAGTTGCTCCCAAGTCTTGAGACGCTTCTTCCAAATCTTTGCCCATATCAGCCAAACGGCCAGAGATGATGACCATCACAAATGGCATGCTAAACGTAACGTGCGCCAGGATCAGGGTCACTTTTCCAAGCTCCATTTGCATCTGACTGAACAAGACGAGCATTGCCAGTCCCATCATGATCTCAGGAATGACGATCGGCAAGTACATCAGCCCGTTGAAGATGTTGCTCCAACGCAGGGAATAGTGCTTGACCGCCAGTGCAGCAGCCGTCCCCAAAACCGTTGCAATAACACTGCTGATAACGCCAATCGTGAGGCTGTTCATCAGCGCTTGCATGACCTGCCTGTTTTCAAACAAAGAAACGTACCACTTCCACGTAAAGCCAGTCCACGTAGCGTTGATCCGTGAATCATTGAACGAATAAAGGACAAGGATCAAGATTGGCAGATACAAAAAGACCAGCATCAGCCACGAGTATCCAGATAGTGCGTTTCCACGTAATGTTTTCATGCTGATCCCTCCTTTGTCTCACTCGCTTTGGTAGCGCGGAAATAAAGAAGAATCAACAGCATGGACAGTAGCATCAGCACGATCGACAAGGCAGAACCGAACGGCCAGTCACGCGCAGACAAAAATTGATTTTGAATGACGTTTCCGATCAAAGCCGATTTCGCTCCTCCCATGACATCCGGAACGACAAACATCCCGATGGAAGAAACAAACACGAGGATCGACCCGGTGACGACACCAGTCTTGGTCATCGGCAGAGTCACGTGCCAAAAAGCTTTCCAAGGCGTTGCGCCTAGATCGTACGCTGCTTCCAGCTTGCGGCGGTCCATCTGCTCTAGTGATACATAAATCGGCAACACCATGAAAGGCATGAGTGTGTACACCATCCCGAGCAGTACAGAACCCGAATTGTACAGAAGCGGTAGCGGTTCCGAAATAATCCCCAGCGATTGCAGGAACGTATTGATCACGCCTTGCGAACGCAGGATGATTACCCACGCATAAGAACGGACCAAAAAGTTGATCCAAAACGGAATCATCACGAGCAAAAGCCATATTTGCTGAGACGATTTTTCCAGTCGTGAAATGTAATACGCTAACGGATAGCCACACAAGATCGAAAATAAGGTAGTTAAAACAGCTACGACCAGCGTGTCCCAAAAAATTTGGCCATAGAGCGGATCGAAAATACGGATGTAATTGTTCAGTGTAAACTCATAGACAACTTGCCCGTACGTGCCTCTTTTGAGGAAAGACAAAATGGCAATCATAAGCATAGGCAGGACGAAAAGCGCACCCATCCACAAAAGGGCGGGAAGCGCGAGCAGTTTAACCGGCTTCTTGTTTAACAAGGAAGAATCACCTCGTCCGTCTGTGCCCAGCCAATGGCCACTTGATCTCCCACCTGCCAGTCCAGACCGTCACCTGCGTACTGGTGTGCCATTACGGTCATATCCTGCCCCTCGAGGCGGATAAATACCTTGCGCAAATTGCCGAGGAACACCGCGTCAGCAATGGTGCCCAGCTTCTTATGCTTGTCCTTGTCGGAATCAACCGGGTACAACTTGATCTTTTCCGGACGTACCGCTGCATTCGTTCCGTTTTCCTGGAAAATGTTGTTTTCCCCAATAAAGGTAGCCACAAACAAGGTTTGCGGGGAGTTGTAAATCTCTGCTGGAGAAGCAATTTGTTCAATGCGTCCCTTGTTCATGACAGCGATTCGATCAGACATCGCCATCGCTTCTTCCTGATCATGGGTAACGTAAATGAACGTGATTCCTAAGTTTTTCTGCAAGTTTTTCAGTTCGAGCTGCAAGCTTTTTCGCAATTGATAGTCCAAAGCACCTAGAGGCTCATCCAGAAGCAGAACGCGTGGGTTGTTAATAATCGCCCGTGCGATTGCTACACGTTGCTGTTGTCCACCAGACAGTTGCTTTGGCGTGCGCTTCCGCAGTTCTGTCAGTTGGACGTACTGAAGTACTTCCTCCAAACGTTTTTGTTGTTCAGCTGCGTTCACTTTTTTCATTTTCAAACCAAACAGGATGTTTTGCTCCACGGTCATATGTGGAAACAAAGCATATTGCTGGAACACCATGTTCATATCGCGCTGATAAGGCGGCACATGGCTGAGTGGCTTTTCGTCCAGGAAAATTTCCCCGGTCGTTGGCTGCTCAAAGCCAGCAATCATTCGTAGCAGTGTCGTTTTCCCACAGCCACTGGGGCCAAGTAACGTCAAAAACTCCCCTTCTTCAATGGAGAGAGAAAAAGAGGGGACGACGACAGTATCTGCAAATCTCTTTTCAATCGAATCCAGATGTATAATTTTTTTCATTCCGTCATCTCACCATATGTCATTATACTCATACAATCTAGGTAACTATATCGTGTATGATACGATTTGTAAACAGTTTCACCAAGTCTGGACAGATTTTTTTGCGACCAGCAAGGAAGAGCGATTCCTCCACAAAAACAAACAAAGCGAATGAATAAACATTCGCTTTGTTGCGTATCCTCTTTATTTTCTCACACAGACGTGGATTTCGGTTGGGGAGTGCGATTCTGGCTCTTCGCTTTTGCCCCTAGGAAATTCGTCCCAATCACCCCGATAATAATCATCACTGCGCCAATAAGATGGTAGTATGCCAGTTGTTCCTGCAAAAAGAGGACGCCTGCCACGATGGTAACCAGTGTAGACAAATTGTTAAACACACTGATTTTGGATGCTTCCATCTTGGACAAGGCAAAGTTGGTCATAAAAGACGTCATGAGCGAGGACAATATCCCCAAAAATACAATCGAGATGATAAACGTCGAGCTGGCAAAAGGGGTAAAATATTTTGATAGGGTCCCCTCCGTACTATGGCGAATGACTGACCAACCGTTAAAAAACAAAAATCCGAGTAACGCCACCATATATGTCATGTCTATATAATGAAAGGACTTTGTCATTTTCCTCGCTAGAACACTATACCCCGCCAAAGAAAACGCAGATAACAGGATGAGAATAGTCCCGATACTGCTCCCTGAGCCTGAGCTTACACCCAGCCCCTTCATTACAAAAATGTACACGACTCCTCCTACGGATAAAAGCGTGGACAGCTTTTGCAGCCACGTAGAAGACTCTCCCAAAAAGAATGCCGCCATGATCATGGTAAAAATCGGTACGGTTGCTTGAATAATCCCCGCTTCAGATGAAGTGGTATACACCAGTCCAAACGCCTGAAGGGTAAAGAACAGAATGGGATACAGCATGGCGAGCGGTATAATCGTGAGCATGTCTTTTGGTTTGATGGACAGCTTGATCCACCCAAACACGATCGGGATGGATGCAGCGATAAATGCTACGGTGAAACGGTGTGCCAACGTATCGACCGGATTGGTTACAGCGAGTGCCATTTTCAGAAACAAAAACGACAAGCCAGTAATCCCTGCATTCAGTAATGCCGCGAGAATTGCTTTTTGTTGGTCTGTCATCGTATGTATCTCTCCTACTGGGGACTTTTTACAGACGGCCGTCTTAGGTTAATAGTAATGGCGGACCAATCGTGCTACAATGCAAAAAAGGAGTAACTGTACCGATACAAAATCGGTGAAAAGGGAATGTTGCTGATGCACAAATATTTGCAGCTTCAAAATGAACTCGAAGCGTTGATTGAAAGCCTTTCCTATCGAGACGGAGACCGACTTCCCTCGATTCGGGAGCTCGCCTCTCGCTACCAATGCAGCAAAAGCACCGTTATCCGCACCTTAGACGAACTAGAAAAGCGTCACCTCATCTACTCGGTCGACCGAAGCGGCTACTACGTCGTGAAAAAACAAAGGCAGATACAAGCCGCAGATACATCGATGATCGATTTTGCGACCTCTGCTCCCGATCCTGACCTCTTTCCTTATGTCGACTTTCAACACTGTATCAATAAAGCGATTGAAACCTATAAGAACGATCTTTTCATATACGGAACCACACAAGGCTTGCCGTCGCTCATTGCGGTCATCGCTAAGCACCTTGGGAATCATCAGGTTTTTACCGACCCGAGTAATATTTTCATTACCTCCGGTGTCCAACAAGCTCTATCTTTGCTGTGTAGTCTTCCTTTTCCAAATGGCAAAGAAACGATTCTAATTGAGCAGCCTAGCTACCACCTTTTCATTGAAAATTTGCAAGTACGCAAGTATCCCGTCGTCGGGATCAGGCGAACTGCCAAGGGAATCGATTTAGAAGAGCTGGAGTCTATTTTTCGAACGGGAGAGATCAAGTTTTTCTATACGATGCCTCGCTATCACAGCCCCCTTGGTACAACATACAGCCGAGGGGACAAGCAGCGTATTGTGGAGCTTGCCCAACAGTACGACGTCTATATCGTGGAAGACGATTACATGGCAGACCTTGAACATGACAGCAAAGCCGATCCCCTCTTTGCCTATGATCGCTTCTCTCGCACCATTTATTTGAAAAGCTATTCCAAAATTATTTTTCCTGGACTGCGTTTGGGCGTAGCCGTTTTACCTGACGCACTAAAGGATTCCTTCAATCAGCACAAAAGACTTTCGGATATCGACAGCTCCATGCTGTCTCAGGCTGCGTTGGAGATTTACCTAAAAAGCGGGATGTTCGAGCGCCACAAGCAAAAAATACGCAGTTCCTATCGCCAGCGATCCAACCTCTTGATGGCGTCCTTGAACCATTTCGCGGCGAATGAAAACAGACTGTTCACCTTTCACCCCCTTGCGTATCCGGGGATTCATACTCACATTGTTTTGAACGATTCCATCTCGCTCCCTGCTGTTGTAAGCCAGCTAAAAAAACACTCGATCCTCGTGGATGCAACCGACAAAAATTACTTGGAGGGCTTTGTGCAAGAAAATATTTTGAAGCTGAATGTGTCCTATGCCAAGGAAGCAGTGATTGAGCAAGGGATTGAGGTGTTGATGGATGTGTTACGCCGCATGCACCGTTAACCTATCCGCCTTAAGTCGCAGATAAAATCCGACGAGGGTGCGATTTTGGATAACCAAAAAATCTCCATAATAAAGCTGTTGAGTTGATCCATAGCCCAGACGGATGTGAAATAATTGTTACGTAACCTATTAACGATCTACAACGTATTACAAATACAGGAAGATGGGTTACCAGAATGATGGCGGGTTTGTAAAAGAAATTATGCAGAGAAAATTGTTTCAAAATGCATCGAATGCGGTATATCGTTGTATAGTAAGTGAATCCCAATTCAAAAAAATTCGTTCCATAGTCGGCCAGTTTGAAGTAGAATCGCATCTATACACATATAATTTGTTGGACTTACTCGATGTGATGCTGAATCTTCCGATAAAGCGCAAAAAGGCCTCCAAAGTTGATGACTGGCAGTTAACGATAGAATGACAAAGGAGAAATAGATGTTTCAGAACATTTTAGATTTCTTAATGGAATACGGCATTTGGGGAATGTTCATCCATTCTTTTGCAGACGCAGTCATCTTTCCCGTTCCTGCCTTCTTTCTTCAAGTACCACTCAGCCTCGTTGATCCTTCGCAGGCATTGTGGATTGCAACGGTAGGCTACATCGCTTGTCTCTTAGGGACACCAGTCGGTTATTTTATCGGGAAAGTACTAGGCAAATCCGTTCTGTACAAACTCCTCAAGAAAGAATGGATTGATGCTGCCACAGCGATGTTTCAAAAGAAGGGCGAGGTCGCGATCTTCATCGGTTCGTTTACACCGATTCCGTTTAAAGTATTTACAATCATGTCGGGTTGCTTGAACTTCCCGTTGTGGAAATTGATTGGGTATGCGGCAATTGGACGGGCAGTCAAATTTTATGCAGTCGGATTATTGTTTTATTTTTACGGCAAAGTGGCGGAAAATATGGTCCATAGCGTTTCTCTCTATATATTTATCATCATGGTGCCGCTCATCGTGGTTGGATTATGGGTGAAGAAAATCGTCACCAAGCGCCGCCAGCTGAAAATGGAAAGTACTGGCGTCAGCAATGGCATCAATGAGAAAGCCATGAATAAATAGCAAAGAAACCCCAAACGGAAGGGGTTTCTTTTTTTATGATTGGTTATCCTTTTTTGACTCGAATTCCGTCATCTTCTACATCAATCAGCATCGCTGTCACATTGTCCTCTTCCATTATCAGATCCGCAATGCCATCCTCGACGTATTGCTGAATCACGCGGCGCAATGGACGCGCCCCGAAGGATGAGTTGTAGCCCAGCTCAGCCAGCTTTTCTTTTGTGGCATCTGTCACACTGATCTCCATTCCTTGCTCAGACAGATTGCCCATGACATCTTGCAGCAGCAGATCGACGATTTTGACCAAATCTTGTTTTTCCAGATGAGCAAAGGAAATGATCGAGTCGAAGCGGTTCAAGAACTCCGGCTTAAAGTACGCACCGAGGGAGTCCAGCACGGTGGCAGGCTCAGGGGCTTTTGCTCCAAAGCCTACAGAAATCTTACGCTCGCTCACACCCGCATTGCTCGTCGCAATAATGACGGTCTCCTTAAAATTCACCGTGCGGCCCTGACTGTCTGTCAGACGACCATCCTCGAGAATTTGCAGGAACATGTGCATGACGTCCGGGTGAGCTTTTTCGATCTCATCCAGCAAAATAATGCTGTATGGGTTGCGGCGTACACGCTCTGTCAACTGACCTGCTTCTTCGTGACCCACATAGCCAGGAGGTGAACCGATCAATTTGGAAACGGAATGCTTCTCCATGTACTCGCTCATATCCAGACGAATCATGGAATCACGGGTACCAAACAGCTCCTCTGCCAGTGCTTTGGACAGCTCCGTTTTCCCGACACCCGTCGGACCGACGAACAGGAAGGAAGCAATTGGTCTGTTTTTCGGTTTCAGACCTGCACGACTTCGACGAATCGCCTTCGCTACTTGTGTGACTGCCTCGGATTGACCAATGACTTTTGCTTCCAAATGAGCGGCCAGGTTTTTCATTTTCATCTGCTCATCGCTTTGCAGCTTCATAACAGGAATCCCAGTCTTTTGCTCGATCAATGCCTGGATGTCCGTGACGTTAACCTGAACGCGCTGCTCCTTGCCCTCGATCTGATCCAGCTTCTCCAAAATGCCCACTTCTTCATCTCGCAGACCAGCTGCCTTTTCATATGCCTCTTGCTCTGTCGCTTCCTTTTTCTCCTGATTGATTTGCGCCAGCCGCTCATGCAGGTCTGCCGTATCTACAGCGGAGGATCGCAGGTTCAATCGCGAGCCCACTTCATCCAAGAGATCGATCGCCTTGTCAGGCAAGAAGCGATCCTGAAGGTAACGATGGGAGTATTCTACGCAGGCACGAATGACATCATCCGAATAAGCGACTTGGTGGAATGCTTCGTATTTCGGGCGCAAGCCTTTTAAAATCTCAATGGCTTGGTCTACAGTTGGTTCTTTGACCATTACTGGCTGCAGGCGGCGCTCTAGAGCGGCGTCTTTCTCAATGACGCGATACTCTTTTAACGTAGTTGCCCCAATCAACTGCAACTCGCCGCGAGCCAGTGCTGGCTTCAGAATGTTTCCAGCATCCATTGATCCTTCCGCAGAGCCTGCACCTACCAAGAGATGAATCTCATCCACGAACAGGATGACGTTTTTGCGTTTTTGTAGCTCGGCAATCACATGCTTCATTTTTTCCTCGAACTGTCCGCGAATTCCCGTCCCTGCAACCAGAGAGGCGACATCTAAAATGTACACCTGCTTGTTTTTCAGCTTGGTCGGTACTTGCCCTTCCGTAATACGCAGGGCGAGGCCCTCCGCAATCGCCGTCTTCCCAACCCCTGGCTCTCCGATCAAAACCGGATTGTTCTTGTTGCGTCTATTCAAAATCTCAATGACACGCTCAATTTCTTGTTCGCGTCCAATCACAGGGTCAATCAGCCCGGCACGTGCCGCATCGTTTAGATTACGACCTAGGTCATCGAGGATGCCTCCACCGCGCTCTGGTGCTTGTGGCTGCGGTTGGCCGGAAGATTTGCCCGGATTCACCCGGCCTTGGGCAAAGCCTTGCAGGAACTCATCCAGTCCAGAGAAGGAGGCGAAAGGACTAAAGCCCATGCCCACTCCCATTTTGTTGGTCAGCTTTATTTTGCAATCCTGGCACAGATCGTATTTTTGTTGCTGATTTTGTACCCGTATATGAACAGTCACAGTTGCTTCTCGTTGTTTGCAGATTTCACAATGCATATTCAATCCCCCCAAAAGCGTTGTTTTGGAATTCAGAAGATCTTTGACCTTTCCTGACCTTCGTTGACCTTATTATAGTTTGACCTTCTTTGACTTTCAAGAGGGATTGTATGGTTTTTTACACTTTGCTCTTTTGCAGATAGGGAACGATTGAAAGTAACCCGAAAACAGCTAAACAAGCACCTACCCACAATGGTGAAACAAGCCCATAGCCACTACTAATCCCGATCCCGCCAAATGATGAACCAATGGCAACACCCATTGTAATAAAAGAAGTATGCACAGTGTTGACCATCGTCCCACTGCCTGCGGCATTCATAACTCGTGCGATCATGGCCGGATTCATCGCTACGCCCGTCAACCCAATCAGAATAATGGACAGCACAGCGATCCATTTATTTTCGGCGCCTACGGCAAACAGAACCAATGCGGCAAGGAGTATGCTTAATCCCGTTACAAGGATTCGCATGGTAAAACGATCAGCAAGTCTGCCAATCACGATATTTCCGATCACGGTCGAGATGCCATAAAGGGCAAGCAAATACGGGATACTCGCATCCGAAAATGCCGTTACATCTGTAAGAATCGGACTAAAATAACTAAACGCTGCGAAGGTACCGCCAATGATCAACATGCTCGTTGCATACGCGGTCCAAAGGTGCGGATTTTGAAAACTGGCAAGCTCATCCTGTACGTTCACCTGGTCTTTTTGTGCGGAGGAAGGGAGCAACCCTTGAATCAAGATCCCTGATAGCAACACGACTACTGCAACAACCCAAAAGCTCATTCTCCAGCCGAAATATTGTGCAATCACGGTTGTCAGAGGGAGTCCTATGACAGTTGCAATCATTAGGCCTGCCAAAACAATCGAGGCTGCCTTTCCGCGTGAATGAGAGGGAACCAAGCTGGCTGAAATACTGACGGAGATGCCAAACGCTGCGGATGAAGCAATACCCGTTATGATACGAGCAAGCATCATTGACTCGTAATTCCAAGCCATTGCTCCTAACGCTTGACCAATAAAGAAGACGGCAACCAATGAAAGCAACGCTTGTTTTCGGCGAATATGCAAGAGAGTTGCTGTTAGGATGGGGCCTCCTATCACCATTGCTCCTGCATACGCCGTAATAAAATACCCGATGGACGGGATCGACACGTCGAAATCATCGGCAAGTTCGTTCATCATACCTGCAACCATAAATTCAGAAGTCGTCATCGCAAAAATTGCTACCGCTAACAAATAAATCATCGATGGCATGAATAAACACTCCTTATTTATTTTTGTAACGATCGGTACAAAAGTTATGCAAAAAAATAGCGCATTACGCGCCGAAGATAGATTCCATGGTGCCGTTCATGATTTGTTCAGCCAATGTCCGATTTTGTGTGGATGTATTCAACACACGGAAGCCGTAGTAACTGCTTAAAAATAGGCTAGCCAAATCCACAGCAGATCGTTTTTTGGAGATTTCGCCCGTTCGCAAGCCTTCCTCCATCACTATTTCCATAGTTTGCTTCAAAAGCTCAACATGTCTTGTGACTATTTCTTCAATCTTGGGATCGTCTTTAGCCCGTTCCAATCCCGCATTGATCAGCAAACACCCCTTTGGGTTCGTTGATTCAAAGTCTTCCACCAATGCCCACGCTAAAAAATTTTGCAACCGTTCTTTCACGGAACCCGGACTTTCTAACAATGCCCGCTGTTCACGAATCCCAGTTTCGTGATAGTGTTCCACCACTGCTAGATAAAGCTCCTGTTTACTCCCAAACGTATTGTACAAGCTTCCTTTACCTAGTCCAGTATCACTGCATAAGTCATGCGTAGAACAACCATTGTAGCCTTTTGACCAAAATGTTTTCATGGCCACATCTACGATGGAAGTATAATCAAAATCACGAGGTCTGCCGCGTTTGCTCAACGGAATCCTCCTTTCGTTTCTAACTGTTATGGAAATTTTACATATTATGTACCGTTCGGTCAACAATTTAAATGTCTGCAACTGTATACCATGCCTATAGAAAAAGCCCATTTTGAACATTGTCATTCAAAACAGGCTTGATGATAAATGATAAGGACGCTAAACAGTAAAAATATCAACCTCTTCTTTTTTGAAATACAGAAAGACCATTTGCCATCATATATTTCATTAAAGATAACCAGACACTATAATTGGGATTTGGATGTTTTGCTTTGCTCATTCTTTCTAATTGCTGTTCATACCAACCAATTTCTAGCACGGCTGCTTTCGAATCGATCCATTTCACTCCTGTCCGGATAGGTTTAATCTGTATGGTTTTATATTTACCTTGGAAAATTTGGTTAGGAAGATCTGGTACCAATGCAAATGCTTTTCCTATCCCTACCATATCTATTGCCCCACTAGCAATCGCTTCTATCATGCCTTCTTCAGAATGAAATCCTCCTGTTACTACCAGTGGAGTAGAAATGATTTTTCTTGCCTTATCAGCGTAATCTAAGAAATATGCTTCGCGTTTTTTTGTACGCTCACTGGTATTTGCTATAAACATCTTTGGATTTTCATAATTCCCTCCCGAAATTTCAATAAGATCAATTCCAACGTCGGACATTTTTTGAAGAACTTGCATCGATTCCTCTTCTGTAAACCCTCCGCGTTGAAAATCGGCAGAATTCAATTTAAGACCGATAGGAAATTTTTCACCAACTTGCTTTCGGATTTCATAATATGTTTTAATCAGAAATCTCATACGGTTATCTAGGCTTCCTCCCCATTTATCAGTACGTTGATTGTGATGAGAAGATAAAAACTGATTAATCAGATAACCGTGGGCGCCATGAATTTGAACGCCTGTAAAACCTGCTTTTTTTGCAATTCTAGCTGCATTTCCAAATCGTTTAATGATTTCTTTGATTTCAGTCTCACTAAGAGCGCGTGGATGATTAAAGAAGTTTCCAAGATTTCCTGTAAGAGGAATCGCACTTGGTGCTACTGGTTGTCTAGACACGGCTTTCGGTGACTGCTTCCCAGGATGATTTAACTGCATCCAAAGATGTGTTCCGTTTTTTGTGCCAGCTTTTGCCCATTTTTTTAGCAAGTCTAAGTTTGTTTCATCATCAACAACAACATTGCCTGGTTCACCTAATGCATTTCGATCAACCATTACATTCCCTGTCATAACAAGACCAGCTCCACCATTTGCCCATGTTTCATATAAAGTAACGAGTGACATTGTTGGATTATTATCTTCTTGTGCTAAATTTTCACTTAGTGCCGCTTTAAAAAATCGATTCTTAATGATTATTCCATTTGGTAGTTGTAATGAATTTGCCAAGATAGTCTCTTTTTTCATGTATTATTCCTCCTCAAGCATAGATCGTAATTGTTTGAAGGTTTAATAGTTTAATCTTTTTAACTAAAATCGCGTATGTTTTCCCAAGAATTAGCTTTCGTTCTTGTTTTGAAAAGGTCCATAGTTTGTCATATATGCTTCAATATGTTCAACCAAGCTTTTCAGTAGTCGAATTGTACTTTTATTTGGATCTAAATAATAATAATTCTTTGTTCCCTCACGATGAAAATTAACTACTTTTGCATCTTTTAAGATTTTCAAATGATGTGATACTGCCGGGCGAGATAAGTGAGTTCTTTGGGTGATTTCACCGACTCGCATTCCTTCCTCGCATCCTGCAGCCATTAAAGCGATAATGATAGATTGCCTTGTTTGATCTCCAATCGCCGTTAATACATCTTGACATTCTCGAAATTCTACAGCAAGTGCAGCTAGCTCTTCTATACTTTTCAAATACTCACCTCATTTTTGTTCAACAGCTTAAACCAATGAACAATTTAATCGTATCATATATTTTGACGAAAAATATATTGGTATAGAAAATCAAGACCATTACATGCTCTTCACTGATAATAATGATGTCGAATGTTATTTTGTGCAGAATGGTGGACAGTATAAGTTCAACGTCTTAAATGTTGGGATGAACGGTTCTTTTGTTCAATGGTTCGATTACGCGAACCATATTAGCATAAATTTTTCAAAATAGGTTATTGGGAAAGAAAATCGAGACCATTAGCTCCATTCAAAAAATAACCACTTTGGTGTCTCTCTATTAAAAAGTACCCATTCTCTTATCCCAAAATCCAGATAAGAAAATGGATACTAAATTAACTACTTTTGTTGGTAATTTAGCTTAATATCGAACCTTTTTAGAGAAGTTACGGTAACTCGGTTCTAGGAAACTCCAGATGAAGCATTTGGTGATTTCTCCTGCAATTTAGGGATTCCAATGCTCATGGAATCTCCCCCATTAAAAAGAGTATGCTTGTACTTCATCCAAAGTAGGCAGAGATGGTTGAGCACCGTTCCTTGTTACGACAATCGCTGCTACTTTGCTGGCGAAAGTGGCCGCTTCGGTTTCTGTCATTCCTTGCGTGATCCCAACCGCAAAAGCTGCCGTAAAGGAATCTCCTGCCGCCGTTGTATCCACTGGCTCTACGCGGAAAGCCGGGATATGGATCGTTTCATCAGCGGTTACTAAGAGAGCGCCCTTTTCCCCCAACGTCACGATGACGCGCTTTGGGCCTCCTGACAAAAGCTTTTTGGCTGCGGCCTGCACTTCATCTATCGTGGATACTGGCATTCCCGTGAGTATAGAAAGCTCTGTTTCATTTGGGGTTAAGGTATGTACATGTGATAATAGCTCGCTGGATAGCTCGCGTGCAGGTGCCGGATTTAAAATGACCAGCTTGCCGAGTCGAGCAGCCTCTTTGACTGTATGTTCCACGACGGGCATCGGGATTTCCAGTTGGAGCAATACGACGTCGCTTTCCTTTAAAATGGACTGATTGTCTGCAATATGCTCGGTGCTGACAAGCGCATTCGCTCCCGGTACGAGCACGATGTTGTTTTCCCCATCATCACTTACATTGATAAAAGCCATACCTGTCGTACCCGAGCGTTTGATCCCCTCTATGTGAACCTGCGCATCCGCAAGCCCTCCCAGCATAATCTGGCCGTTCTCATCTTCTCCTACCATTCCGATCATGGAGACATGCGCGCCCAGGCGAGAAGCCGCTACTGCCTGATTCGCTCCTTTTCCACCCGGAATCAGCTCGAAGTGATGACTTGCGATCGTTTCTCCTGCTTTGGGCAAATGATGTACATGGGTTACGAGATCCATATTGATACTTCCTACTATTGCGATTTTCACGACGAGCCCTCCTAGCTAATCTCGAACATGATGATTCCGTCGGTTACAAAATAGTGCTTTTCATCCGAGAAGTCAACGTATTTTCTAAGGGATTGCTCCTAAGACTTGGAGCGCAGCACTTCCATTAGATATAATGAACAAATCTTCTATCCTCCGGAGGTAACCAGATGGAGCCGATTATCCAACATCCTTGGAACATTGATGAGCAAGAGGCCATTAACCTACAACGACAACTAGCCCAGCAAGTGATAAAAGAAGATCAATTAACGGACGTACGCTTTATCGCCGGAGTAGACGTAGCGTATCATGCCGAGTCTGATTTGTTAGTCGCTGGTGTCGTGATCATAGACGCCACTTCCCTGCAAGTCGTCGAGTCTATCGTCATTCAAGACACCGTTGAGTTCCCGTATATTCCCGGCTTGTTCTCTTTTCGAGAGCTGCCTCCACTGGTGCGTGCATTCAAGGAGCTAAAAACAACCCCGCAGCTCGTTGTCTGCGATGGGCAAGGAATCGCTCACCCGCGAAGATTCGGACTAGCCAGTCATTTGGGCGTCCTATTTGGCATTCCTACCATTGGCTGTGGAAAAACGAGACTGCTAGGTGAATATGAAGAACCAGCGCAGGAAAGAGGCGCGTATTCCCCTTTGATCGATCAGGGTGAGGTCATCGGTGGAGTCTTGCGCACACAACCGAATATCAAACCGATATTTGTCTCGATCGGGCACGGCATCTCTTTGCCAACTGCATGCGCATGGATCACCAAGCTCTCTCCCAAATATCGTTTGCCCGAAACGACGCGGCAAGCGGATCAGCTCGTGAATAAAGTATCGGCGGAATTAAATAGTAGCCGCTAATGGAGTGTCGGCCATACATTTTCATCGTGCTCGTCCAAGACTGCTTCGATCTGATCTCCTTGGAAAACGACGATATACCCTCGAGGCAGAGCCAATACTTGCAGAAGAGACGGACGTAACTGTACCAGTTGGTAAACGTAGTATGACTCTAACTGGTCACTGTCTACTTCGCCTTCCACAGGCCCGAGATACCACCCGGAGTCACCTTTTCGAACATCTTCTGCACGCTGCAAATAGACGTGTTCTTGTTCCAATGCACCTTTTGCCACCACGATTTTATCCTGGAATAACACCGATTCCCCTTCTGCTCGCACGGTTTGCAAACAGTTGTTTTGCGCCATTTGCACAACCAAATACACAGACAGGTCGGAAGTTGTTTCGGTAAAAGGATTCGTGTCGTAGTCCGGTGCTACGATCTCCATGTACCCATCCCGTTCGAAAACCAGCAGAATAGTCCAGCCAACCTGAATTTTCGCACCGTTCTTGATGGGACCGATCTCGTCTTCTACATCGGCGAATAGGTCCAACAGAAAGTCTGCTTGCTTCACCAAAAACTCTTTGCAGGTCACGACAAAGGTTCGGTTATGAATCTGTTTGGAGCGTTGGCAGAGCCGGGACTCTTTTTCAGCTGGCATGGACCTCTTCCTTTCTCTCGTGCTCGGAATTGCTGCTGTCTTCAGGATAACACGAATAGGGGGAAAACTGGCTGACGAATGGGCAGCAGGCGCAGATTTGCGAGTAGGTTACAATGTTTTTTGCTGGATTTGTTCGACACAGTCTTTGATCGTATCAATGACGACGCTGGGCTCGGTAAATTGAGGAAAATGTCCGCTTTTTTCTGCGAGGATATGTTTGCTGTGGCTTGATAATGAAAGTAGCTCCAACTGATGCTCGATTCGTTTTTGGCGTACTTCCTCTGGCATCATCCGATTTTCTTTCCCACCTGTAATCACATAAACAGGTATGTCGGGAAAAGAATCGATGGCATGGATTTGTTCGACCGTTTTTTTTACAAAATGAACTTCATTAAATGCTTTATGGGCAGACAAGGAATCAAACATGGAGAGCATTTTGTTAATGGTTTTGACTACCTTACCTTGATATTGTTCAAGACCTACATCTTTCGGATGGCTGGATTCTAAAAAGACGACACCAGCTACTTCGTTGGGGTAACGCCGAGCATATAAATTTGCATATAATCCCCCTAATGAATGTCCGACTAGCAAGAATGGGGGTTCAAATCCTACTGTCTTTAATGCCTCTCGTAACGTTTCTACAATCGTGAGTCCATCTTGGGGGTCTTGCGGCTTATCACTACCTGAAACACCCAAACGATTATAAGAAAATACAGATGACGACTCTGAAATGTCAGGTAGTATTTTCAGCCAGCCTTCTATGGGTCCTGAACCACCGTTAATGAGGACAATATTGGGTTTGCCATTCCCGCAAATATTATATTGTATCTTTCCTCGTGAAGTACTTACTTTCAACATCTCTATTGCCAATGTACGACACCTCACTTTGTTGTGGCTGGATTTCACTGTAGTAATACGTGATGAACAAATGCGGGTTTCTATTTTTTAGAAATAATTCCAGCGTTGTGAACAAGTAGAGAAAAAAGGACAGCGGTAGACTACGGACACTATTTTTTCGTCCATGTCTACCGCTGTCTTGATTTTGAAATTTATTTGGTGTCAAACGGTACTGCCAACAGCTCTGCCAGCTTGACCGCATTCTCTCCTACCATGCAGCTGTAGTGGTTGCCAGCAATTTCTGTCACTTCCAGTTCTCCAATGCATATATCCTGCCAAAAAGCGATGGTCTCTTCGCTTGTGCTTGGCAAAAATTGAAACGGCTCGCGAGCCAGCAGGAAACGTATGTCTCCCATATAAGGCAAGGGAGTATAACGAGCTGCTTTAAAGCTCTGACCAAACACTTTGCACAAGCCCTCTGCCATTTCTACTGGCATCTGTTCTCCTGATGTTTTGCCTAGCGCTTGGACATAAGCAGTAAAGCGTTCTCTTCTATCAAACACGGATAATTTGCGGAACATCTCTCCCACCTGGTCTAGCCCCTCGTCTCCGCTGATCGTGCACGCTGAGCCTTGCGGGATGGAATCCCCGTATTTTTCTACAAGTTGCAAAATTGCCCGTGCAAAATCATGCTCATCCACTTTTCCAAAATCAGCTTGTTCCAGCGTGATGTTCAGGTTCGGAACGAACAGTGCTTCAATCAAGAGATCGTCATTCACTTCTGTCAGGATCGGAGGAATGTCAATCAAAACCAGGTCCAGAATAGGGACGCCCTGCTCCCCGAGTCTTCTCGCTACTTCAATGGCAATCAATCCGCCCAAGGAATAACCGATGAGCTGTACAGGTCGTTGCTCTCCATCACCTAAGAGGTCGATCAAGCATTCGGCATAGTCATCGGCCACGGTTTCTATCAGCGCGGACGGCTCTAGCGCGCAATAGCGCTCGCTATCGTCAATGGCGATCCCGACGATGCTTCCTGTCTGCTGGGCTTTGAGCTGTTCAATCAATGGACGAAAACTGTCCATTGTCCCCAAAACGGCATGGAACACAACCCGCAGCGGCCCAGATTCGTCACCGCCATAGGGAATCAGCACGGCATTGCTCGATTTGTTGCGTTTTTTCGGCAACGCGACTTCCTCACTCTGCTGCATCTCCTGATTGCGCTCGTGTATGAACCCAGCCAGTGCTTCCACAGTCGGGAAGTTAAGCATTTGTCGGAGCAAGACATCAAACGGGATGGCAGCGTGCGTCGAGTCCTCCGCCAGCTTGTCGCGCAGCTTTCCAGCTACCTGCGCCATGATGAGGGAATCTGCTCCATACTCATAAAAGCTGTGTGTTCGACCGATTCTCGAGACTCCCAATGCTTCTGCCCAGATGTGAGCAAGCTGTGCTTCCAACGGATCTGATTCAGCCGCCTCTGTAGCGTCCATACCAGCCTGTTGCCCGAACGACGATGCAGGTCGCCATTTTGCCAGTTCGCGGCGATCGATTTTTCCATTTCCAGTAAGCGGCAACGCATCTACGACTTGCAAGTGGGCAGGCAACATATAGGCAGGCAGGTGTAGGGAAAGGAATTTTTCCAGCTCTGCGGCACTGACTTTCACCCTATCTAGCTTCACGCGATGGACAAGCAGATGATTTTCTCCATCCTTTTGCAACACGAATGCAAGACTGTCTTCTTCCTTCTGCCACTCACTTATCCATGACGCCTCTGTCCAATTTGCAAGAATGAGCCACCCACCCGGGCAAATCAACTCTTTCAGCTTGCTCATGTCGGAGCTTTCTATATCTCCCGCAGCTAACACCACGTCGAACGAGTTCGGTGCCAGTCCTTGTGCCCGATACTCTTCTTCTACGATATCCATTCTAATATACTCTGCATCATAGCCTTCCAACGCTTGTGGGACTTCCTCTGTCAACGCCCCGTTCACTCCGCCAACTTGCAATATCCGAAGAGGCTTGCTCATATGTTGTCGCGCAATCTGTTGCAAAAGCATGGCAATGCGTTGATTGACCTCCATGCCCGTTTCTTCGCCGATCTCATTTACGAGCATCGTGAATTCCGCTCTTTCCGCTTCAAGGTCAAGGTCTATCTTGCGGGCGCACTCCACAATCCCCAACAAAACAGGCTCGTCACTCGCTCCATCCAGAACGACACCAGCTGCGGCTACAGCAGGGTGTTTGAGCAGGGCCGATTCAATTTCACCTAGCTCGATCCGATGACCTCTGATTTTGACCTGATTGTCTTCGCGGCCGATAAACTCGATTTCACCACCCGGTGTGTAGCGGCCCAAATCACCGGTTCGGTAAAGTCTCTCTCCATCGGCAGGGTGGGAGAAGAACCTTTCCTCTGTGAGTCTTTGATCTCCTACATAGCCCTTTGCCAAGCCAGCTCCGGTAATATACAGATCCCCGATCACCCACACCGGGCAATCGCGCATCTGCGAATCGAGGACGCGGAAGCCTTGATTGGCGAGCGGTCGACCATACGGAATACTGCTCCAGTCGGCTTCCAGCCCTTTGTACTGATGGTAATTCGACCAGATCGATGCTTCCGTGGCACCACCGAGACTGATAATCTCTGCGGCAGGCAGATGTTTTTGCATCCGATCAGGCAGCGTCAGCGGAATCCAGTCACCGGAAAGCAAGGACAGTCGCAAGCTATCTACTTTGACAGTTGGCGTGGAATCCAAATACGTGATCAGCATCTGCATCAGGGCCGGCACGGAATTCCACACGGTGATGTCATGCCTGGCTATCAGCTCTGACCAATGGGACGGATCCGTTTGGCGGTCGGGATGAGGATACACGATAGCACCACCCACAGAGAGCGTGGCAAAAATATCGTAGACAGATAAGTCAAAGCTCAGCTGCGCAAGACCAAGCACGCGGTCATTTTCCGTAATCGCAAAACGACGAAGCATGTCCTCGATCGTATTTGCCGCTGCACGGTGGCTGATGACGACCCCTTTGGGCTGTCCCGTAGAGCCAGACGTATAGATGATGTACGCAGGCAAATCCGGGTTTAGGTCAGGCAGGATCAACGGTTCATGCTGCGGGCTTACTTGATCCACTGCAATCGTTTGAATGGAGTCGGACCATTGCAACTGGTTGGCAGATACCGTCAAGGCATAGCGGATGTCTGCCTGTTCCATCATGGCTTGTCGACGCATCTCGGGTTGCTTCGGATCAATGGGCACATAGACAGCTCCGGCAAACAATGTACCGAGTACGGCTGTGACTTGATGTGCGCCTTTTTCCATCACGATGGCGACGCGGTCTTGCTCGCGGCAACCCAGCTCTTTCAGCTTCCCTGCAACTGCGGCAGCTCGTTTGACCAACTCCGCATACGTGAGCTGTCCTTCACTATCAATCACGGCTGGACGATCTGGCGTCGTCATTGCTTGCGCTACGATTGGCTGATGCAAGGCGTACCCTGGTATAGCATCGGTGGTCGCATTCACCTGCTGACGCTCTTCCCGCTGCCAGTCTGGCAACGCAATTTCGTCAGCTCCCTCCCACATCTGCTCGCTTTCCGCCAAAGAATGCAGTAATTTGGCAAAAGCATCAAACATGTCATCAACGATATGCGGTGGAAAGACGCCCTCTCGCACATCCCAGTTCACTTGCAATCCTGCCTGGCTGTCCATGGCTTGGCAATCAATGAAAACCTGCGGCGTTTGACTGATTCCGTGCCCCGCAATTTTACCCTGTAGCTTACCGCCTTCCGCTGGTTCCACTAACCCAATCGCGCTCGTAAATACGATGGGCATCAGAGCAGCTTCACGCCCGCGCCTGCGCGCTAACTCACGCATGACCTCAACGCCTGAAAACAAACGGTGATCCAAATCTTCAAACAACTGTCTTTGAATGGTTTTCGCCCGCCCCTGAAAAGAACGCTCCAGTCCCCAATCAACTGCAAGCAAATTGACGGATGTGAAATCCCCTACAATCTCATGGACTCGCTCATGCAGCGGCTGTCTGTTCAACAACGTCAAATTCAGGCAAAACGCACGATTTCGGCTCCAGCGCTCGATCACAGCAGCAAAGGCTGTCATCACGGCGGAGGTTGGCGTCAATCCTCGCTGCTGGGCACGCTGCTTGAATGCATCCCACGAAGTGTTATCTAACCGAATAAAGCGACGGCGAAAGCGTGCGTTTTCATCCTGGGTCTGCTGTCTCGCCATTGGCAGGTCTGGAGCCTGTGGTAATGCATCGATCCGTTGCTGCCAGTAGGCTTTGTCTCTGCTATACGCCGTGGTCTCTCTGAGGCTGCGCTCGGCGTATACGTAATCGCGAAACGTAATCGGCAGCTCAGGCAATGTTTTTTCCGGTTCTTTGTAAAGGGCCTCAAACTCACCCAGCAAGAGCCAAATACTCGCCCAATCCGCGATGAGAAATTCCATCGATACATGGAGCACGGCTCTGTCGCTCGTTTTCGTCAAGCCGATATCAAACAACGGCCATTTGGCTGTATCATACACGCGATGTCCCATCGTTTCGCGTATGTCATCGAGCCTTCTTCCTGCCTCCTGCTCATCCATGCAACTTGTATCCGTATATGTAATCGTCAAATGCGGAACATTCTCCAGGATGCGCTGCTGACCATTCTGATCGATGGTTGCTCGCAGCATGTCATGTCTTGCAATGAGCCGATTCCACGCATCCTCCGCCCGTTTCAGATCAAGCTCGGGATAGTCCAGTTCCATGTAGATATGGCACGCCACGCCACCATAGCCAAACAGCTCGTACCGCCCCAGCAAATAGGCAGACTGCACATCTGTCAGGGGAAAAGGCACAAATCGCGCTGCTGGATCTGGTACTACCGTCACTGGTTGGGATTCGGCTCGCAAAAGTGCGAGAACGTCTGCTTTCTGTTCTTTTAACGCCTGTAAATCGTCGGCTGCAAGTGTTCCTCTTGGGGCTTTGTAACGCAAGCTCCCATTTTCCTCCCATAAAAAAATTCCATCTCTGCGTAGGCGCATCAAGAGCTCGATACTATTCGTCTTGAGGTTTTGGGACATATGCACACACTCCTATTTAATGAGCTTGGCCGCTTCGTATTCGTTTGGGGAAAGCTGCTGACTGACGCCAACATCGATGTTGTTCTTGATGAGGAACAGCTTTTGTCCAAGTGGTGCCAATGAGTGAGTCTTCTCTGGCAAGACTGCAAGCTCCTTAACGCCTGCCCGCTGAAACACATCGAGCCACTGCTGGACAGTCATGAAGGTCGATTGCGTATTTTTCCGGTCATCTACAGGTGGAGTCATCATGAAAGCCTGGGAGATGAGCATTTCTACGAATTCTCGTGTTGGCTCGGTAATAATCATCCAGCCTCCCGGTGCAAGGGTCTTCAACAGCCCTTGGATGACTTCATCCGTGTCCCGCGCGTTGTTCAACATGCCTGCTGCAATCACGATATCGAAGCTGCCTTCTGTGAGACCTTGTGCAAACAAATTTTTGTCGATATCAACCACCTGATATTTCATCCATAAGCAATCTTTGTACCGTTCACGTGCGGACGATAAGAAAAAGTGGGAAACATCTGTGTACACATACTCCACATTCAGTCCTTTGGAAACAGACGCCTTCAGGCGGTCCACAACTACATCACTAGTCGCACCAGTCCCAGCGCCTACCTCCAGGATACGAAGCGAATTTGTAGTAGACGCGATCCGCGCTACGGCTTCTGCGACCGACTTGTTCAAATAACGCGCTATAAGGGTGTCCCGATAAAGCGCATTGGCAACATTCATGCGCCCCTCAGGAAATAGCAGCAAAGCAGCTTGCTGGGTATCATCCATCAGCTGTGACAGCCGATCCGCATTGTCCTTGAGATAGTCCATGACGAGCGGTGAGCCCAGCTTGCCATTCCAAGCGTTTTTGGCTAAATCCCACCGTCGTTCTACTTCCTCTCGCGTCATCTGAATGCCGCATTGATACTCCCCAGCGGCAAACTTCAGGTAGCCACGATCCGTCAATATGTGCAGCCAGCGCCTGATAACTGGCTGATGACGTTCTGCTACGCTTGCAGCAGTGAAAATGTCTGACGCCGTATAGGATTGTTGTTCAACAGTCAGTGCTCCTTGGGATTGCAACGCAAGCAGCATGGAGGCCACCGCTGCTGCATCCAGGCGTTCAATGCACGTATTTACCTGTTGGGCATCTATCCCTTTTAGCTCACTCTCGGCAGGCGCTGTGCATGCAAAGACATCGTTGTTTTCCGCCAAAGTCGCTTCATTGGGTGATGCTGTGTCGTCAAGTTCGTCGACCGGAATGCTCCAGGCTATTTGATCGAGAGACGCTAATGACAGCGGCTCATGGCTGCCATTCGAGCGCAGCACGGGATATCCCAATGCCTGCGTCCATTCTTGCCACTGTCGTGAGCACAATAGCTCCTGCTGCGCACGTGTTTCCATTGCAGCCTTATCGACCTGCCCCATGATCATCTCCCGCATGATGAATAAATCGCGGCCGATAGCTCGCGGCCACTGCTTCGTGAGAATATCCCGATAGGTCGGCGTCTCTTGCGGCCCCAGAATGTGTGTACTATTTTCCAGCATGTGTACTGGTGGGGACACTGTCAGCTCACCGTGAATGTCGGGAATATCTGGTACGTGCAGACGTGGATGCCACACGACGGGACCATGCGTGTCTGTAAGCGACAAACTCCCGCCGGCCACACCAATCGTCACTCGATGGAGCAGATGTAGATGGTTGTCTGGATCTTCCGGATCGACTTCATTGTGGGCGCGCAGCGTGATCGGAATTTTGCCCAGCTGTCCGATCAACACTTGAAACGGCCCCTCATCCTTGATGACATGACTGATTTTCCACGGACGAATAGAAGGGAGGGCTTCCTGCAAAATATGCATGAGCGGGAAAGACACCTGTGTAGCGCATGCAGCATCGATGTACAAGGCAGGCTGCACAGCCAGCATCGTACGAGCGCAAGCAATAAAGCGGCGAACAGCAGGCAAATGTACGTAGAGATCGCCCGTCATAAAATGAACACCGTTCTGCTTGGCGTGCTTTAGGCACAGCGCCAAATCTTTGTGGTGGATCGGCTCCTCCGAAATGACGTGAATGCCCTTTGCAAGCAGTTGAATCGATAGCTCTGTTCCATGACCGCCCATCACGGTGGAACGCAATACGACGCAAGCCAAATCAATATCTGGAGGTAATTGATTCACATCGGTGTACAGCGGGATGCCATTTCGCTCTGCGCATTGACGCGAGCGTTCACTTCCTTTTGCCAGTAACCCTACCAGTTCGAACTGCTCAGGCAATGCCTTAACCGCTTCCAAGTAGAACTGTCCAAAGCGGGAACCGCATACCACAGTACGCAACTTACGATTCTTTGTCATACGTCACCCCTACTTCATTTCCGTGATGGAATGCATAAGTTCAACCTGCTGCTCGCGAAGCGCATCAATCAAACGTGTCGCCGATACGCCTTCTGCCACGAAAAAGCAGCCTGTTTTGCTGTTGTGATCTTCCGCGATCAAGTGGGCCACCGTGGCCGCGATGATGCCAGATATCCGATTCCAGTCGCTCGGGTACAGAAGAGTGGAGAAGACCCGAACTTTTTTGCCGTCACGCTTTCCGGTCGCATGCAGGTGGAACATTGTAAAATCTTTCACGCCTGGCTTCTTCGCCTCAAACTGTTCCAGCAGCAGCTTGGCTGACGCTCTTTTTTGTTCCTCGGTCTTGTATTGCTGCATGGCCTTGATCATCACAAATTGATTCAGGATGGCATTGCTTTGATAGCTGTTGTAAAAATAAGCGGATTCGATTTGATGCTGCTTGGTCATAAGGCCAAATTCCTTGGTCACTACCGGATAGGTATCGCGTTTGCCAGCGGGATTTGGAAACGTGTAGTTGCGATGGAACGGCCCGTCTATTTTTTTGACTTCGCCTTGCTTGAAGTAAGACATTCCCCACCCGGTATCTTCTTCAATGCTGCAGACGATGTCATATGCCGCATTGAGTGAGAACCCGCCCTGTCCTGCAAAAAAGACTTCGAGCAAATCGATTTCGTCCAAATCATTTTCAGCGACGTAAGCTGGGAAGACTTCCGACAGTCCCGGGTAAACTCCAGCAGAGATGATAAACAACAGTCCCTTTTCCTCAATTTCCTGCTTTCGTGCGAGCAATTGTTGATACAGATGCTCATCTCCGGACACATCTACGTAATGAACCTCATGCTTGAGGCATGCGACAGCAACTTTATCAACGATTTGCTTGGAGGGCCCTGCACAATTGATGACGAGATCGACTCGACCGCAAAAGTCATGCAGTTCCTCCTCGTTGAATACATCCACCTGCTGGCATTCCAGCCTACCGTCCGTCCCAGTAAAAAGCTCGCTTAGCTTTTCAGGATTTCTGCCACCCAGCAAAATCGGATAGTTCGTCCTAGACAGAATCGTTTGAAAGGCTGCATGGCCTACAACACCAGTCGCTCCCAAAATGCCAATCTTTTTGATATCCAATGTTCTCTCCCTCCTAGCCTGCTCCCCGCTTTTTTCTACCAAGAGAAGGCGGGGCTGCGCCTGCCACCGAGTCGCAGCCCACCTACTCATCTGCGGTTTTTCTTTATTTAAATGGTACCCTCGTCAAAATCCGCTGCGAGATCCTCCGTTGCCTGTGTGCTCGTCTTGATCAGCTCAGCTAGGGTGCAAATCGTGGAAGCTTCAAACAAGCTTTGCAGAGACAAATCAATCTGGTATCTCTCTCTCAAAAGATTGAGGCATTGGATCGCGCGCAATGAGTCTCCACCCCGTGCAAAAAAGCTATCGTGGATGCCGATTTCCCCTACACCAAGCACCTCTTCCCAGACGCTTGCGAGCTTGACTTCGAGCTCGTTGGAAGGTGCTACATGCGTCTTTTTCGGCATGCTTGCCTTTCTTTTGCCAAGCTTTGTGATTGCTTTTCGATCTACTTTTCCATTGGCAGATAGAGGCAGTTCATCTAGCAGCACGTACTCGCTTGGCACCATGTAGTCAGGCAAGCTATTCCGCAGGGCTTCGGACAACTTTTCTGGCTGGAACAAACGAACTACTTCCGGTGCTTGCGCCACAATCAGATGGCGATCGAACGCCTCTGCGGCCTGACCTTTATCCGGAATGGCAAGGACGTTGGTGAAGCCTTGTTTTTCCAAGCACGCTCGCCATTGCTCTACTGTAAACAGCGGAAGATGATTGGCTTTGCGCTCATCCTCCAGATGGCTAAACCCATCCTCGAAGAAGCCGACAGTGGTTAGCAGCAGACGACTGTTGCGAGTCGACTCAACCAGGAACAGAAGTCCCCCAGGTGCGAGCAGCCCTTTCAAGTTCGCAAGGGTTTTCCCTATATCACGAGCGCGATGCAGCGTATTGTCCGCAACAATGACGTCAAACGAATGCGGCTCATAGCCTTGCGCAAGCGGTGCTACGTTCATGTCAAGCTGACCGTATTCCAGCGGGGCCTGCTCTCCCCACTCCTTCTTTGCCCTGTCGGTAAAAAAGGAAGATTCGTCGACGTACAAATAACGACTGCGTTCTGCTGGCAAGGTGGACACCAGCGTTTGCGTCAAGCTTCCGGCTCTCGTGCCAAGCTCTAGCACCCGCAGTGTCTTGTCAGACGGATGGTGGTTTACGATGCTGCCAAGCACCGTCCCGGCAAGACTTTTGTAAAACTCCCGCGTCAGGTCAAATCGGCTCAATCCCGCAGGTGTTAAGAAGGCATCTTCTGCTAGAAATAGCTCCAGCGGATCGAGCTCACCGGTTAACAGACCAATAAACAACGGATAGTCGCGACGGAAGACAGCTTCGAGCTCTCGTGCTGATTCCGTACGAAGCGAAGGAGCTGACAGAACCTCATCCGGCACACCTTCATGCAAGGAACGCAGACTTATGTACGTACCCGCAGCGTGTTTTTCCAGCAAGCCCTCTTCTACTAGCACTTCCAGCCAATGCGCAAGCAAGGTCTGATAACGCGGATGAATCTGAAAACGATTCATGAGCTCCGTGATCGAAGCGCTGTCTCCTACTTGCGAGAACATTCCCATATGCACAAGCGTGTGGCACATGTAGGCGGTGCTTACACGGTCAGCCTCCATCAGGAATTGTGTGACGGCTTCCAAATCGACACTCGTCGCGGGAATGGTATCGGCCTGCGCGTGACCCATGCTGTTGATTGCCTGCCAACGAGCAGCACTTGCAGCGGGATCGGCTTGCTCTGTTTCGAATAACGTGGAATCCTTTTGGCGATCCAGCACCACATACCCGACCAAGCGCTTTTCATCCACTCCATCATCTGGCACAGCCACGACAACGTCTTTGAGCCCGTCATGACGCTTCAGTGCCGTCTCGATCTCGCCCAGCTCAATCCGATGCCCTCTGATTTTCACCTGGAAATCTTCCCGACCGAGAAACTCCAGCGTGCCATCTGGTAAGTAACGGCCCAAATCCCCCGTGCGGTACAGTCGTTCTCCTGTCCGCGGATGCGTGATGAATTTCTCATTCGTCTTGTTTTCATCTCTCCAATAGCCTTTGGCGAGCCCAATGCCACTTATTAATAGCTGTCCCGGCACCCAAATAGGGCAATCCCCCATCGATTCGTTCAGCACATGGTAGCGCTGGTTGATCATCGGGCGACCGTACGGAATGCTTTTCCAGCTAGGATCGATGTCTTCGATAGCGAAAAAGTTTGACCAGATTGAGGCCTCTGTTGCTCCACCCAAACCGATCACCTGAACGTGAGGGAAAAACGACTTGATTTTGTCAGGCAAATCCAGTGGAATCCAATCACCGCTCAGCAAGACGAGACGCAACGAATGCGGCAAGTGAAGGTTTCTCCCCACGGCGTATTCGATCAGCATCTGCATCAGCGCCGGAACTGTGTTCCACACCGTCACCTGCTCAGCTTCCAGCCACTCTAGCCAGTGTGCAGGGTCTTTGGTTTTATCAGCATCCGGCATGACGATTGTTCCACCCGCGGCAAGCATGCCGAAAATGTCATAGACCGACAAATCGAAATTCAGATTGGACAAGGCGAGCACACGATCTTGTGGCCCCACTGCAAATCGTTGGTTGATATCTTCAATCGTGTTGACCGCGCCTCGATGGTCGATCATAACTCCTTTTGGCAGGCCCGTTGACCCGGATGTATAGATGACATAGGCCAAATCCTCCAGCTGCCCGGCACCTGGTACTACTGCATTCACCGTGCTTGCCTCATCCCTTGTCGTCATCTGATCCACAATCAGCCGCTCCACATCCGCAGGCCAGCCCAATCGCTCATCCAACCAAGACTGCGTCAGCACGATTTGTACTTGCCCATCATGCAAAAGCTGAGAACGTCGTTCCTCTGGGTGCAGCGGATCGATCGGCAGATAAGCCGCCCCGGATTTCATAATCCCGAGCGTGGCTACGACCTGCTCCCAGCCCTTTTCCATTACAACAGCGACCAACGTATTCGGTTGGACTCCTTGCGAACGCAGCCTCTTCGCGATTTGGTCAGCAGCGTCTGCAAGCTCCCCATAAGTCAACGTCCGCTGCGTGGAGACCACGGCAGGTTGATCCGTTTGGCATGCAGCTTGTTTGGCAAATAGTCCGACGAGAGTTTCTGTGGATACAGGCGCTGTCGTATCATTTGCGGCAATTCTTTCTTCCAGTCGTGGGACAGCGATCAGACTAGGTGCTGACTCTTGCCAGACCGCTTCCTCTTCTGTCAGTCGATGCAGCAGTTCGCAATAAGCCGTAAACATGTCGGCAAGGAGTCCTTCTGGGAACAGTCCTTCTACGGCATCCCAGATCAACAGCAGTTCTCCGTCTTGCTCAACCACCTGATGGTCCAGCCATACCTGCGGCGTCTGCGTGATGTTGTAGACGAGCTTGCCCAGCCATTTTCCATCGGAGTCAGACCCACTCCATTGCTCCACACCCAAGGCGCTCGTAAAGACGATCGGCATGGCAACACCGTTGTGCTCCCCTGTTTGCTTCGCCAATTCACGCTGGACTTGAACCCCGCCCACATAAGGATGGTCCAAATCGCGCCATAGCTGCTGCTGCAAATTCCTACCTCGTTCCAATATCGTCACGCCAGCGGACAGCTCGACTGCCAGCAAGGTCAACGTAGTGAAGTCCCCCACGATTTCGTTAACCTGCTCATGCAACGGCAGTCGATTGAATTGCGTCAGGTTGATCGTAAAACGCGAACTCTTGCTCCATGCACCGAGGGTTTCGGCATACGCTGTCAGCAAAATCCCGGAAGGCGTCAGACCGACCTCTGCTGTCCGCTTTTTGAGTCGCTGCCACGCTTGGCGATTGAGTCTGGCTTCTAAACGATGGAAGCGCTGCTCAGTAATCGTGTCAGGATTTTTCGCCAAAGGCAGCTGTGGCGCAGGCGGCAAATCTGGCAGGCGGGACATCCAATAGTCCAGATCGCGTTGGTATAGCTCGGTTGATTTCAGCTCTTCTTGCGCCAGGACATAATCGCGGAAGCTCAGGTCCAGTGGCGCCAAAGACGCGTCTGGCTCATGATACAGCCTCGTCCACTCGCTCAAGAGGTGGAACATGCTCCACCCGTCAAAAATCAGGTTGTCAAAGCTGATATGCAGGCGAACCCGTTCCTCTCCAAAGCGGGAGGCGCGCACGTCAAACAACGGCCACACATCCGTAGACAATACCTGATGGGACATTTCTTTCCGAATCGCTTGCAGCTCGGACTCAGCTTCTTCAGCCGATTGGTTCCGCAAATCCGTGACCTCGATCCGGTAAGCAGGAACCTGCTCCAAAATCTGCTGACGCCAGCCATCCGGCAAAATCACGACCCGCATCATTTCATGGTGGTCAATTAATCGTTGCCAAGCCAGGTTGATCCGCTCCAGGTCCAATTGCTGCCCTTCGATTTCGAAATAGCAATGCGTGGAGACATGCCCCAAGGCGTAAACACCACTGCGCCCGACCCAGTAGGCTTGCTGGATATCTGTTAGCGGGAACGGCTGATGCCTGTCTTGTGGTGCTAGTACAATTGCGGGCAAGCCTGACGCTGTTTCTGTTTGTTCCAATAGCGTCTGCACATGCTGGGCAAGTCCGGTAATCGTCGGCTTTTCAAAAATGCGCCCTAACGACAGCTCTACTGCAAGCTTGCTACGAACCATCGCACTGAGTCTGGTTGCCAATAGCGAATCTCCGCCGAGCTCGAAATAGTTGTCTGTGACCCCTACCCGTTCCACTTCAAACAGCTGGCACCAAATAGCCGCGAGTGCTGTTTCGATCGGTGTCGTTGGAGCTGTATACCCTTTTTCTGCTTTGGCCTTCATCAGGCTGTCAGGAGTCGGCAGGGCTTGCCGATCTACCTTGCCGTTTGCAGAAAGTGGCAGTTCGTTCAACAAAAGAAAAGCGGTCGGAACCATGTAATCAGGCAGCTTTTGACTCAAGAAGCCGGATAGTTGTGCAGCGTTGAAGCGCTTGGCTTGTAGTGGCGCATGCGCAACCAGTACATGCTGACCCAAATCGTTCTGTTCCGGGAAAGCTGCCATTTGTGCGAAGGATTGCTGCTGCAAGGCTTGCTGCCATGCTTCCACCGACAACAAGGGGCGCTGTTCATTCCGCCGCTCGTCTTCGAAATGCGTAAAGCCATCTTCGAGAAATGCCGTGCTGATTTGCTGCAATCGGCTGTTGCGCGTCATCTCCAGCAAAATCAGCATGCCTCCCGGAGCCAAAAGGCTTTGTACATGCGAGAGGGCCACACCGATGTTTTTCGCACGATGCAGGGAATCAGAGGCGATTACAACGTCGAACTGATGTGCTTCAAAGCCTTGCGATTGTGGACTTTGATCGATATCCAGCAGCTGATAGTGCACAAACGGATACGCCCGGAATCTCGCTTTTGCTGCCTTCGTAAAGAAAGTCGAGGTGTCTGTGCATGTAAAATGTGCTGCATCTGCCGGGAGCGCAGCCAGCAATGATTCCGTCAGCGTCAGGCTCCTCGCACCAATTTCCAGAACACGTATCGGTTCAGACCTTTCTCCCAAACGATGTACAAGACTTTCAACCATCGCCAGTGCTGCACTGTCTCGATGCTTTGCACCAGGAAGTGTCTGCATCAGATCATTCGGAGTCAGACTTAATTCCTCCGAGAAGAAATGGGCTAACGGATCAAGCTCACTACGCAAAAGCGCAACACTCTTGTCATTGACTTGCTCCAAGTAACGCACAAGAGCTTGTGCTTGTTGTTCCCATGCAGGCGATACTTGAGAGACTTGCGACTTTTCCAGCCATTCAGTCAGGCTCGCCTGCGTGATGCTATAAACATCCGATTTGTCTTTACGGACAAAACCTTCGTCCTCCAATGATTGAAGCCACTGTCTGACCAGCCCGCGATAACGTTCTTGAATCCTGCAGCTCTGCATCAAATCATCGAGAGAGTATGTGGCGTGTGGTTCAAAATTCACTCCCGCCATCTCCAATGCGCGGTAGATGAATCGAACGGCAAGTTGCTCCTTATACGCCCAAAACGATGAGAAATCTTCAGGTTTGATGCTTGCAAAATGCTCCGACAAGGTCTGCACACGCCCCGTCTCCAGAACATCTGCCCACAGTTCTTCGCTCTTTTTCGGTTCTGCCTCTACACGATCAAACAGCGCTGATTCACTTTCCCGTTCAGGCACCACATACCCAACCAGCTGCCTATTCTCGCGGGGATCACCTACTGCTGTCACAACTGCATCACGAATCCCCGGATGCTGCTTCATAGCCGATTCGATTTCACCCAGCTCGATGCGATGCCCCCTAATTTTCACCTGGAAGTCCTTGCGCCCGAGAAATTCAATGGTCCCATCCTGCCAGTAGCGTCCGAGATCACCAGTCCGATACCAGCGTGAACCGTTCCAGTTGACAAAGCGCTCTGCGGTCAGCGCAGGATCACCCCGATAGCCTACTGCCACACCTGCTCCGCCAATCCACAATTCCCCCTCTACCCAATCAGGGCAATCACGTCCATGGGCATCGACAACCCGATAAGCCTGATTCGCGAGCGGTCGACCGTACGGAATCGATGTCCAATGAGCGGGCAAGGGCAACGTAACATCAAAAAAGTTGGACCAGATCGATGCTTCTGTCGCTCCCCCCATCGCCACAAGCTGGCTGTTCGGTGCGAGCTGGTTCAGGCGTTGCGGCAAATCGAGACCGATCCAGTCCCCGGAAAGCATCGCCAGCCGAAGTGGTAAACTCTCGTACAGTCCGCTCTCCGCAGCGATCAAGAGCATATCGAGCAGCACAGGCACAGAGTTCCACAGCGTCACCTGATGCTGGTCGACCAATCTCGCCCAATGAGCTGCATCCCGTCGCAACTCTTCGCCAATGAGTACAATCGAACCGCCTACACTGAGCAATCCGAACAGGTCATAAACAGACAGGTCAAAATCAAGCGAGGAAACCGCCAAAATCCGATCCGTTTGCCCAATTCCATAGCGTCTGTTTATTTCTGAAATGGTGTTCCACGCCCCGGAATGACTGATTTCTACCCCTTTTGGTTCACCCGTAGAGCCAGAAGTAAAGATGATGTAGGCAAGACTGTCAAAAGAAATCGGCACGGGTTCAGCCAGCGGTGAGACATTCAACGCATCCGTAACGGACAGAACAACAGCATCTTCCGGCCACACAAGCGTCTGCACCAGCTCCGTATCCGTAAGCACATAGCGAATCCCCGCTTTTTGATGAATGCGCTCACGCCTTGTAGAAGGCTGCCCAATTCCGACTGGGACGTAGCATGCTCCTCGTGCCACGATACCGAGAACCGCCGCCACTTGATCGATTCCGCGCGGTAGGCTGACTGCCACAGGGTCTCCTGCTTCAACACCTTGCTTTTGGAGATACGCTGCAATCTGCAGTGCGTACTGCGCTAACTCGCCATACGAATAAGTAGCGGAAGCATGACTATCGATTAGGGCCATCTCTTGCGGATTCTCTCTTGCATAGGCAAAAAATGCGCTGTGCAAGCATTGACTCTGTTGCGATTGGGAAGCGTCTACAGCCTGATCATTCCTCTTCTGTTCCAAACCGGGAAGCAGCACGGATGTAGCTTGCCAGTCATTGTCCTCCATCGCCAAGGAATCCATCAGCTGGCAAAAGGCGCCGAACATTTGGTCAATCATCCCGTCAGGAAACAGCTCATCAACCGCATCCCACGCCAGCAGGAGTCCTCCGTCCATTTCATACGACTGGAAATCGAGCCATACTTGCGGCGTTTGCGAGATCATGTAAGAGAGCTTGCCCAATGTGTCTCGGCATTCGTCATTGATCAGCGGCGTACCCAAATTGCACGCGAACACCACCGGGGCAAAATCCCGCTCTCCCCGACGGACACGCGCTAGGTCGCGCTGTAGCTGTACCCCGGAATAAGCGGCATGTGCCACATCTTGATGAAATTGCGATTGTACAGATTGCACACGCGAAAGAAAAGAGGATGGCTCCCGCATGTCAACTGCTAGCAGTAGCAGATTGGTAAAATCGGCAACGACGTCTTCGATTCCCGCGTCTCCGGTTTGGCGATCGAATAACGGAATGTTGATGAGAAACTGCGACTGGGTGCTCCAACGATCCAGTACCTCTGCATAAGCCGCTAACAGTACCATCGCTGGAGTGACGCGATGTGCTGCGGATCGTTTTTGCAAAATGGCCCAATCGGCTGCCTTCATGAAATGCGTTCGTCGTGTAAAAACAGGCGACTTGATCATTTCCGGCTTTTCTTTCAGGGGCAAGCCTGGCGCTCCCGGCAATGTGGAAAGGCGCTCCTGCCAATAGCGGGCTGCTTCCTGTCTGTCCTGTGCCCGGCGTTGTGCCTCTTGCTCCAGATAATGGGCAAAGCTCCAATTGGTCGGGGCAGCAGGCTGGATGTCTCGTGCATAAGCTGCCGCCAAATCGCGTAATACGATGTGCAGACTCTGTACGTCAGCGACCAGCAAATCCAGATCAAAATGGATGCGGGTACGGCCTTCTGGCAACAAGCTCAGCTCCAAGCCGGCTACTTCTCCCGCTTCCACCGCCAGACGACGATGAGACAGCCGATCTCGTATACGGTCTAGCTCCCTTGCCAATTCGTCCTCAGAAAAAGACCGCAGATCATGGATCGGTACACCAGTGGCCATCGGGACACTCATCACCTCTTGCTGTCCATCCGCCAAAAATCTGGCTCGAAGCATCGGATGATGCATCAGCAGCTTGCCCCACGCTGTTTCCAATCGATCCGGCTCCACGCCCGCACCATCGATTTCCAAGTACGCGTGGCACCCGACTCCTCCGAGAGGCTGATCATCCTGGCGTCCAATCCAGTAAGCGTATTGCACATCGGTGAGCGGGAAGGGTACATTCACCTCTACTTCCACATCTGCTTTCCTTTCGTCCACACGTGGAAGCGAGGCGCTGCTTTTTTGCAGCAACGCCTGCCAATCACGCAAGGTAGGAGCACCGACCAACTCGGCAAATGTAACCTTCACGCCTTCCTTGCGCCATTTGTTGGCCATCCTCATCATTTGCAAGGAATCCAGCCCCAGCTCGATCAGGTTTTGATCATCGGAAAACGCGACAGGCGCGGGTAGCAGCGCCTGAATTTGCCTCTTCATCTCCTCATAGCTCAAGGAAGCGGCGGGACTTGCAATCTGACTGTCATTGAGCATTTTGGACATCCTCGTTCCCTCCTCTCTCGTGCAAGCCCCTATTCCCTTCCAACCAGCTGCCTGGAGAAGCTGCTCAGCTTTTCACGCGTTTCTTCCAGTTCTCTGGACGGCAAAGACATTTCGACGACACCAGCTCCAGCATGCAGCCAAGCCTGGTTGTCCTTTTGATAAATTGTTCGCAGCACGAGAGCCGCATCCATCGCACCGTCGCTGTCAAATGTCATGACGCACCCGCTGTATAGGCTTCGTGGCACGGTCTCCAATCTGCCAATCGCTTCAATCGATTCTTTTTTCGGGATTCCCGAGGCGGTAACAGCCGGGAACAATGCGCGGAAGGCATCCCACGAATTGCATTCTTGTTTCAGTTTCCCTTTCAAGCGAGAAGCGATATGCTGAACGGTTCCTCGGCTCGCTACTGACATAAAATCGTTCAAGACGATCGTCGTCGAATCGCAAACACTATTTAGCTCTTCGAATGCCAGCTTGACGGAAACAGCGTGCTCCGCAATTTCCTTCGGGTCATTTAGCAGCTCTTCCTTGAGCCTGTTCGCCTCTTCTTCGCTGCTGCCTTTTGCCCGTGTTCCCGCGAGTGGGAAGGTACTCACCCATCCGTCGCTATCGACCTCTACAACCGTCTCCGGGCTAAATCCAGCCACACCGAGACCGTCCAAGCTAACGAGGAAAGAGCGTGCCGGGGTATTCACTCGTCTGCCAGCAACATAGCTCGCAACCAGATCCAGCTCGTGATCAAGCGGAATTTTTCGCGACAAGATGACCTTGTGGTATTTGCGTTCCTGAATCTCTCGTACACCTTCCGCCACATTCTGCATGTAGGCTTCAGCGTCGTATGTATCGGCTTGAGGGACGAACAGCTTCGGTTTGTCCACTCTTTGGGTCAGCTGTTGCTCGCCTTGCGAATTCATCGACAGGTCGCGCAGGAGTTCGCTGAATTCGCTCCGCTTCTCTTCATGCAAGGCTCGCAATAGGACCGTACCTTTGTTGAAGCGCAGCTCGACCTCCGGAATAAACAGCTTGAGCAAGCAATCCTCTTCAGGCTTTAGCGGCAAGCCTTGATAATAACGCGCCATGCCAAAATTGACGGTTCCATATGCGCGCCAGTTTTGAATCGGCACCTGTGCCATTGCTTTTTCCAGCGTCTCACTAAGCTCGTTGTTGTCGAAACGGAAAGTCTCGTTGCGATAAGTTAAAGTCGTCTGCTCCCCATCTACGTAAAGAAGCGCATGAATCCCCATTCCTAGCGACAGCTCGTCTCCGTTTTCATAGAGCAGGTAGTTTTCATACCCACTGCGCTCTGCAATCAGGGCCGCTGCCATATGCGGATCACCCGCAAAAGCAAATGTCTCTTCCAGATAAGCGATTTCTGCTGGTTTCGTCTCGGACTTTGGCGCTAACGCCAATTCTTTTAGCTTGGCTTTATTGACTTTTCCGACGCTCGTCAGCGGCCAGTAATCGATGAGTTCGATTTGGTCTGGCATTTTGTAGCGCGCCACTCCTTTTTCCTGGAAGAAGGCATGGATGACCGCCAGGCTGATCGTTTCGTCGTCGGTGATCAAAAATGCGCAGCTTTTCTCGCCCAGCACTGGATCGGGAAGTGTGATCAGTGCAGCGTCTTTAACAGCTGGGTGCATGCGCAGGTACGACTCTACTTCAGCCGGCATGATTTTTTCGCCCGCTCGGTTGATTTGCTCTTTGATCCGTCCACCGATTTGAATATTTCCTTCTGTCGTGATCCTAGCCTTGTCCCCAGAGCGGTAAAAACCATCAGGCGTAAAGCTCTCGCGGTTTTGTTCCTCCGCTCTGTAGTAGCCGTGAATGGTATACGGTCCCCGTACAATCAGCTCTCCGTATTCGCCTGGCGCGACATCATTTCCATGCTCATCCACGATTCGCACTTCATCCGCTTCGGAAATCGGACGGCCCTGGCAGCTGGTAATGATCGACTCTGGATCATCCAGTGATGTGCAGCAGATGAGCCCCTCGGCCATTCCAAATACTTGCTGGAGCTTGCATTTCCATTCTCGCGTGATGCGGCTGGCGAGATTATCATCCAGCATGGAGCCTCCAACCTGAAGGACTTCCAGACTCGACAAGTCACTTGATGTATCCCATTCCAGTACCTCCTGCCATACTTGCACGATCGAAGGCACGAGGCCGGTAATCGTCACACGCTCCTTCTCGATCAGCGGAAAAGCTTCGTCGCAGCTGGTTGTTTTACATAGCACGATCTTGCCGCCAACGGACAGTGTGCCTAAGATACCCGGGCAGCACAGAGGGAAATTATGTGCAATCGGCAAAACTGCGAGATAGACGCTTCGTTCTGTCAGTTGGCAACGAGCTGCGGTTGCTTTTGCATTGTAGACGTAATCCGCATGGGTTCTCGGAATCAGCTTGGGTATCCCTGTCGTACCGCCAGACAACAGCAATAGCGCAGTGTCTTTGTACGAAGGGGCTTCCAGCTCGATTGGCGGTCCGCTAATTTCTGCCAAGTTCTTCCCAATCGAACTATCGCCATCCGTCATGACAAATTTGACAGACGCATGTTTTTTGACTAAATGTTCTGCCATCTTCGTGTAATCAAAACCGAGAAACGTCGTTGGAAGGATGTAGGCAACTGGCTTCGCGAGTGCAAAAATCCCGTCCAATTCAGCCTCTCTGTGGGCAGGCAATACGAGAATCGGCACAGCGCCGATGCGAAACAGGGCAAAGCAAGTCAGTACGAAAGAAATTCGATTCGGAAGCTGGACAGCTACATTGTCGCCTTTTTGAATTCCCATGTGATAAAAACCAGAAGCAAGCGCATCCACTTTGCTGTCTAGCTCGCTATAAGTGAGCCTCTCCTCGTCCTCCACCAGCGCTTCTTTGTTCTGGTACTGTTCCGCCCATTTGCGCAATTGCTGCCCAAGTGTCAGCGGCTCCCAATACCCACGCTGTTCATAAGTTATTGCAGCTTGCTCATACCACTCCGTACTTACTCTCATTCCGTCCTCCTCCTGTGTAACTGCGGGTCGCTTTTTGCGCCCGAAGCCGGGTCATGCAGAGTACTGCCTTGTCGTTGCATTCATCATGTTGGTTTGTCTAACAACAAGATATTGATAGTGATTCTCATTGTCAATTTCATCCGTAAGCTGTTTTTTCTACATTTGGGAAAAATAGGTTGGATTATCTTCCGTTTTCTCACGATTTCTTCGTTTCTCATTGTAAGATTTCCATATTCTTACACACTTATATAGTCTCATTAAACCCGATAAAGTTTATCAGTATAATAGAACATTCTCATTTTACCTACTCAGATTTACGATCTTCCAATCCCGATTGCAACTGCTCCCGCATAGCCTCTGGCAGGCATAAACCCGTAAATTTTCCAATCCCCGCTCCTGATTCCATCTCCGTTTACCTTGAAGCTGCCATCCTGTTTTTCCATGAAAAAAGAATCGAGAGGACGGCTCAGGCCCTCCCCTGTCGCTTTGACAAAAGCCTCCTTGCTTGTCCAGTACTCAAAAAAGGCCTGCTGTCTCTCCCCAGAAGGCAATCGTAAGAATCTCTCTTTCTCCGCAGGATGAAAGTAGCCCATGAGTTGGTCCATTTCCGGGATGTGTCGCAAATGCTCCACGTCAACGCCGAGAAGGCGATCGCGTGAAAAAGCGACCGCCACAAGCTCATGCGAGTGCGACAGATTGAAATAAAGTGCTTCGGAATCACTGTTTGGTCCACATAAAAACGGTTTTCCATTCTCCTCGCACTCCCATTGAACCGCGCGCGGAGAAATCCGTTGATAACGCCCAATCATCCTTCTCAGTAGTCCATGTGCGACAACATAACGCTTCCTGTCTGCGTCGAAATGATATCGTGCCCGTTTATCGAGTTCTTCGGCAGACAGCATGCCTTCCAGCTCCTGCATACTGTGTTCCCATGCCTGCATAAACGTCAGCCAAATATGTACTTCCCCTTTAGCTAAGAACAGTGAAGACGATTCCTCTAGCGCTGATTTTGTCCTCTCAGACAAGTGGATTATTTGCACCTGTTGCATATGCTGCATCCCTTTAGCGCTCCCCTTTTCCTGCTGCCGCACTCCGGTATTGTCCGATCATTCTGGTTACAGATTTCAGGAGCACCTCTTTGTTTGTCGTCAGGAAAAAATGCCCGCCGTCTACCATTTCCAACGTAAATCCGGCACTTGTATGACTAGCCCACGCCTCCATTTCTTCCTGCGTGGCTTCCTGATCCTCTGTCCCGCAATACGCAGCAATCGGGCAATCAAGCGGGGGCTCCTCCGCATACACGTATGTTTCGTCGAGAGTAAAGTCCGCACGCAACAGTGGCATGAACAACTCCATAAGCTCCTTGCTTTGCAGGATCGCCTCTGGTGTCCCGGAAAAACGTCGCAGTGCCTCAACAAATTCATCATCAGGCAAATGGTAAATAGGCTTTGGCTCCGGGAAGTGTGGAGCACGTCCTCCTGAAACGATGAGGCCAAGTGGAAGACGCCCCCATTTGCTCCGTACGGTACGCGCCAGCTCAAAGGCGATACGCGTTCCCATACTGTGACCGAAAAATAGAAACGGGCGATCCAAATACGGATAAATCAATTGAGCCAGCTCCTCCACCAGCACTCCCATATCTGCGTACGCTCGCTCGGCAATTCTATTTTCCCTCCCTGGCAGTTGAACCGGGTAAACACCGACATCACTAGGAAAAGCCTGCGCCCATCCCCTGTAAATAGAGGCCCCTCCCCCTGCATAAGGGAAGCAAAACAGGCGAATGCTGTCTTTTGCTTGAGGCTGAGTAAGCAGCCATGATTTCGTTCTCGTATCCATGCTTATTGTTCCTCCTCGATTGCGTCTCTTGCTAAAACGATTTGATACAACGTACATGATAATGATTCTCATGCATAATTGCCAAATATATACAAGGCCTCTCTTTTCCGTTTTCTGGTATATTCCAGCGATTTTCCCCGTTTATCTCGTCCTACCTTCACCTGAATGATTATTTTGCAATTCCACCTCCTTGTAATATTTTGGCGATTGTTCTAGAAAAACGGAAAAATATAGAGATAATAGGCGAAAAAGCTCGAAATATATGCCAAAATATTGAAATTCGGGCTTTTCTTACTTTGACAACGATTCTCATTATCAATATTGTGTTCTTATACTGACAACCGTACGTACGACACCTGCTTGGTTAGCAAACTGTTTTCCAGTATATCTACAAAAGGGGGTTCGCAAGTAGAGAAGGTTAGTAAAGCTGATCGGCTACTTATGTCTGAGGGAGGATGTTACTACATGCAAGCCCAAACGTCGTTAGCTGCCCAAAGCAGCAGATGGACCATGCGCGATATTATTACACTCGCGATCTTTAACGTTGTCATGCTGATACTGATGACCATTGCCCCGATTATTACCGTAGTTTCTCATTTACTGGTTGGTGGCTTTACCGCACTACTCAATGGTCCAATTTATATGGTCATGTCTAATAAAATCGCCAAGCCTGGGACTCTATTTTTTACAGCTGTCTTGACTGGATTGTACTTTGTCGGTTTTGGCTACGCGAATTACTTACTTACCTTAGCTGTTATTGGACTCATCTGCGAACTGATCCTGTGGGGAAAAGGCTCTTATCTTCATCCTGTGCGCAATGCGATCAGCTATTCTGTTTTTTATGTCGGCTATTCGCTTTGCGGGGTTGTCCCGCTTATATTCTTCCGCGAATCGTATCTCGCGACCTTGGAAAAAAGCTATACACCCGAGCAGCTTTCTGCGATGCTCTATTACTTTGAAACCCCTAGCATGATCTTGCTCATGTGCTCGATTTCGTTTGTCGGCGGATTGCTCGGCTGCTATTTTGGCAATTTGCTGATGAAAAAGCACGTCAAAAAAGCAAAGCTGGTGTAATGGTCTGGTCAAAAAATTAAGGCATATTCCTCCTCGGTGATTCGAGTTGGAATATGCCTTGTAGACATCTTAGTATTGTCCCTTATTGCCCTTCCATGGCGATTATAATAAACGTGATAATTGCGGTTATCGTTCCAAAGACGAAGTATAAACCCAATAGAATGGCCATAAACAACAAGCTAGCTTTGGCAAAGTTTTTACGATTCAGATTTCCATCTGAACCAAAAGCCCACATAAATAACAAAACAATATTCGCGATCGGAATCATCATGAACAACGAGACTATGATCCAATCTTTCATCGTCATGACCTTTTCGTTTTCCGCTACGCTTCCTTCCACATACGTTTGGTGATCCATTCTATACCCTCCATGTTTTTTGCCAATCCACCGCTCCAGCTATTGTTCAACTGCTGCTCCAATGAATGCCAAGATCATAAGTAAAAAGAAGACGCTCAAGTACAAAGCGATGCAAACACCTAGGATCAGCAAGTTCGCTTTTGCCCAGTTCTTTCTGTTTAAGTTGCCTTCACTGCCAAATGCCCAAACAAAGTACATCACGAGATTGACCACGGGCACCATCATAATTAAAAAAGTAATTACCCAATCCTTGACCGACATCACCCGCTCATTTTCAGGCACGCTCACTTGCAATTGCTGTTGCTGCTGTTCCAATTGGAAACCTCCTAGTTACGTCATGATCAAATTTTGCTCTACCCGAAGCGTGCGAATCAACGCATGGGCCAAAGGCTGCCACACGAGCACTTCTTCGGACTCAAAATGAAAGCTCCCGAGTAGTGCACGCCCATTTACCGATGTTGCGAACAAGATTTGATAGTACGACTTGTCCTCGATAGGAATGATGAACTCGCTGCAGGCAATTCTGCATCCATCCAGCTCGATAAGCTCGTTATGTACGACCTGCAAGCCTGCCTGTGCCTTTTTGACTTGTGCGGTCATCGCCTGCACAAACGACTCCACTCCACTCATCGGCAACAGATGTGCCATATGATTCATACCGAGCATGACCGCGCTATCTTCCTCTTTATAGGTAAGCTGCTCGTGCTGATGATTTGACCCGCGCCCCCTCGGCATGAGCTGCATCGAACGGGGCAACTGAATGCCGAGCTTCCCGTCAAAGAGGACACTCTCCGCGAATTCGAACCTGCGTCCTTCGTACTCCAAGTAGCCTTTTCGCACGCCATCCAGACACTCCGCAAGCGTCAATTGCATCTGCTGTTCTTCCATTTCAGCGAGCTGACGCTGTGTCTGGATGCTGTTCCATACATCCAAAATCTTTTCATCCCAGTAGATTGTCATAGCTCCCTCCGCATCACCTGCTCCACTTTCTGCAAAACAAATCCGTTCAAGCTTCTGCGAAGGAAGCTTTCCGCAGCATCCAGACTCACCACGATATACGGCTCCAAAATCCCTTGAACTTTAAAGAAATGATGTACCTTTATCTTATCGGTATCCAATACAAGCCTCTTTACCGTTCCATTCAAATGAAACGCAGTCTCCATGGAAAGGCAATCTACAGCAGGTACTTGCATGGCCCAGTAGACGTTTCGTTGATTGGTTTCGCTGTCGATCATATCGACGCGCTTCCATTGTACACTCGGATTGTATTTGGCAGTAATGGTTTTCATCCGCTCCGAAATCATCGGTAGAGGCTTTTCTAACCAATCTGTGTAGGCATGAGTCCCATCCGTGTTAACCTCAAGAACGGATATCGGCGGGAGTTGCTCGAAGCTGTTTTCCTTTTGCAGCCCCAGACCCGATGGTACGACCTTTTGAGCCATTCGACCGTCATCTGCTAGCAAATAATAATCGCGCATGTCATCCCGCCTCCTTTATTCCGTTTTCCACTCAATCTGCTGTATTTGCGTTTCACTCAATGAAAAGCGCTCCCGGTCCTTCTCGAAAAAAACGGCATTCTGCATATTCGCTCCTTGAAAATTCGCATGATACAGACGAGAATGGCGAAAATCCGCTCCTTCCAAATCAGCATATGCAAATTGGACACCGAGTAAGCCCGGTACACGATGCAGCTCGTCCGCACTGACTCCTTGTCCCTCGGCATAAGAAAAGATGGCTCCGCTCAAGTCAGCATGACGAAAATCGGCATCACAAAGAAGCGAATGGCTGAAATCTGCGCGTTGAAGCTTGCTCCTTACCCACCTTGTTCCGAATAGGATACACTCACGGAACTGACTGTCTGTAAAATCACTGCCACTAAAATCGCAATAGCGCAAATCCATTGCATCCACATTGCTTCGCGGCAAGTCCATGTGGGCGAACGTTTCATGGGTGCAAAACGTTCCTTTCGATTGCCCAAGCAGGCTTTTGCTCTCCTTCTCCTCCCGCTTGATTCGCTCTTCTACGTACACCACTTCACTGATGTCTTTGAATTCTCCCACTCGTATGTACAGACGATCTGCTTTCCTAATTTGTTGGTACTCAGGTAGTTGGATGACTTCCGGAATCGCTACTCGGGCAAGCGCTGTGACAAACTGACAGAAAAGTTCCATTTCCTTTAGCACCATATGCTCCACATCAGCAGCGTGTATGATCCCCATGTACATTTTTCGGCGTTCGTCCAGTAGCTGAATGAGCGTGGACACCTCTTGCAAAACCCATGCTGCATCATACCGTGCATAGCATTCCACGGGCTCCCAGTACCATTGCTCCGTATAAGCCTCCATCAAAAATGTGTGCGTGCCATCCAATACCGATGTCCGAAGCATCGAGTAGTGAATAAACCCGACAGGGGGAAGCTCCTGGTTGTTCTGCATGAAGTCAATATGCTGGAGCATTTGCCGAAAAGACTCCACGAACTCCAATACGAGCTGGTCCTTGTTTTGCTGGAAATAACGCTCAAGTGCCGCTACACTTTCAGCCAACGCTGACCGGAAGGTGTTATCGTGCAGATGCTGGAGAGCTTCCTCTTTCTTCATTGATGTAATTGCCCCCTAGTTCATCTTGATTTCCGAACCTTTCATCTCGATCTTGTCTTCCAGTTTGATCGTATTTCCTTTTCCACTCAGCTCTACTTTATCCGCACTAATATGAAGAGAAGCAGCCGATAGCTTTATGTCTTGATTCGCTGTAATATTCACGTTCTGGCTGCTCTTGATATCGATTCCACTCGTATCACTGATCGTGATCGACATATCTCCTGTCGTAATCACAATTTTGTCAGGAGCCAGCACGATTTCTTTGCCATACTTGGTACGAAACGTTTTTACAGCAGGGTCTTTCATTCGGTCTCCCCCGCCACCTCCACCTCCACCTGGATTGCTTTTCGGCGTGGATTTCTTTTGGGGCGCCGCTGGCTTGTCATCTGGGATTTCCTTGAGAACAGAGCTAATCGCGATACCGTCCTCTTCTTTTTTGCTCGGGAAATAAATCCGAATCTGGTCGTTCAGCTCTGGCATGACATACCAACCCGTTTGATCCTCGGAGGCATAGATCGTGGAGTAAGGGAACCAATATGCCGTGCTCTGATCCTGCTGATCATCCATGTCCAGCTTGGCCCGCACATTGTCCTTCTGCACTTGCAGCACCCGCCCCTGGATGGACGCCCCGATGATAGCATGGTTATACTGCTTCTTACGCGCCAGACCTAGACGCGGAAAAAGCTTGTACGTGTGCGTGACAATGCCTTCCTTCATCTCCGTAACCGCTTCTCCGACAACAAGTGGTCTGGACTTGAAGTTCACCTCATTGCCGACCTCTAGCACTCGTTCGCTCTGCACTTCATACACGGTATAGTCCTGGTCATCGATTCCCGGAACCTTGTTCTCTGCATCACTCTGAAAATCCCCGACACGCTTGTGCACCGTATAATGACTAACGGCAAGCTTTCCTTTATCTTGACCCTTTGGCAAACCGAAATAAAACTTGGGAATGTCAAAAGCCGTTGTCGGGATCAAACCTGTATAAAAGCGCGACGCCATCCTCTTCAGGAACTGCCAATCGGTTTCTTCATACTGCATGATAAACGTATTCAAAGCCTTGCCATTCGTAACAGAGTCAATAAAATCAGCTTTTCCGTACCCGGACAGAACTGTTTTCACTAGCCCCGCATAGGTCATCGCCGGGTTTTGAAACGAACGCTTTCTCGTTTTGACATCCAGCAAATAGGTATGAGAAACTGCCTCAAGCGACAAGTAATAAATACCGCGAACCGCTTTGACTTGGACGCGCAAGACGATGCCCTGGAACCATGTTTTCGGCTTGCCCGATTCATCCGCTAGTGCCACGTTGATCAGTGTTTGCGCATTTGTTTGGTTCACGTAGCTATCTTTTCGCTCTTCAGAAATGATCCCCGTGAGCGTCAGTCGCGCATGCTCGTTCATCTTTTTCACGACTTTCAGGGTTTGCAAATGAGTAAATTCATAGGGCGAGACTTGTATATCTCCATAAGTGAGTGTTCGATTGCTCATGGTATCCCCTCCTTGCCAGATGAACCCCATCCCTCCGATACTTCTAGGGAAATGGATTCACCCTTCCAATTAAGACCATTATTTTACACACTATCTAACAATCGGTATTTTTTGGGATTTTATGAATGGGTCGTTAGTCCTGAATGGAATGATTTTGAGGCAAAGAGAAAGGCTTTCGTACCATTCCTTTTCGGGTTGGTAGAAGCCTTAGTTGTTTCAAAGGAGTTTAACGAATTGGGGAATGAAAAAAGCCCGCTTGCGTGCCACGGGCCTTCACTACTATGGTAGACGTTCCTTATTGAATAATCTCGGTAATCGCTTGCTTTTGCTCCAAAATCTCGTTTTGTACCTCGATCAGTTCTTTCAACAGATCAGCAGCCTCTTGCAAGGATGCAGCTGCTTGCTCCTTGTCTCCTGCCTTGAATACTTCCTTCGCTTCTTTCACTGTGTTTTTCTCATTTGTTTTCAGTTCTTTCGCTTGCTCTTTGTTCGCTTTCTTTTCTGTTCGAATTGGCTTCAATTCTTGGTTCATCTCTTTGAAAGAAGCTTTTTTCTCTTTTACCTGCGCCAATTCAGTTTGGACATGAGCGAGTTTTTCTTCGATAGCCGTATGGTTCGCGGCGATTTCAGCCTTGATGCTCGCTACCTTTTCTTTATCCTTTGCTTTTTTCGCTTCCTTCAATTCAGCAGACAGCGCCTTGTTCTCTTCACGCAGCGGCTTTGTCTCTGCCAGCGCGCTTTTCACTGTTTCACGTACTTCTGGCGTTACATCGCCCCAAAGAACGTCCCATGCCTGTTTGTTGGTTTGGGTTTGAGCTTTCAGTTTATCTTGGAGAGCTTTTTGCTCCACTTGCAGTGCTTTTAGTGCTTGAACTTCAGGCAGGCTCTTCCACCCTGCTTCTTTCCCTTCTTTCTCAGCCGCAAAAGCTCCTACGGCACTCGTTACCAACAAGCTCGCTGCGATTACAGATACGGAAAGCATTTTTTTCATGTGTGAACACTCCCTGTCTTCTCTTGTTTCTTACAAACCAATCGTACCGTACGAGCGTTGGGAATGTTCGGGATAACCTCGTGAAAAGTAAGGGGAAAGTGTGGGATTTGGGAGAACACAAAAAAACCAGGAAAGGCCTGGGCCGAGCTGGATTTCGATTCATTGAAAGCTAATCGATATAACCGTTCTTGGTGTAATCTACATCCACTTGCAGAATGATATCATGTTCCACTTTTATTCTGATCCAAAAATAACGCCGTTCGGATAATTTACATACCCAGTCCTTGTGAAAGGCTGGCCCTCATACATTCTTATATCATCATCGTTATCCAGTAATGTTTCATCGACGATTTTTTCCATGTTTCAAAAACCTCCAAGCATGGCCTAGACCTCTGAGTCAGATTTTCAGTATACAAGGAAAGCTTATTCCACCTTACCATTCAATTGGGAATAAGCTTTTTAAACTATTCAAGTGAAAGTTTAAATGGCAACATCCTGGTAGCCGACTTCTGTTACTTCTTCATTTAAAAGCCGGAGTCCTAGACCATTTTCTTCGTCCCAGATGCAATCGAAGAGTAATCCGATATCTCGACCTTCAAAAATATCTCCATAGGGAACAATAATTTCAAGCAAAACGATCCGATCAAGTAGTTGTTCTTGCGTATAAAAAATTTCAAAAAGCGACAAGTAACTAAATCACCTGTCGCTTTTTCGAATATTTCATAAATGTGTTCACTTTGGTAATTATTTTATACTATTAGTGATTCTTTTTAATTGGTGTAAAGCATTCTTTTTAATTTCTTTTTCCTTTGATTTACTTAAGAGTTCTAATTTCTCTTTAGACTCTGGCGTATTTATATCACCTAGAGCCCAAATACATTTTACGGCAAGGGCATTTGTGTAATGAAGATACTCAAATTTTGTTAATGCTGCTTTATAAAGACTTTCTACCGATGAATTTGATTGAAAATATTGAAGCAAGCCAGCAATATCCTCATGTGCCTTATGCCAAGCTTCAGTAATTAACTGGTTTAACATTTCCAAATGTCTTTCATCAAACAAATCGAATGTAAATCCTATATAAAATAGTAATCCTAGGTCATTTTTATTTTTTTCTATACAAATCACTTCTAACAGTTTGTCAAAGTAGCTAGTTATTTCTATATTTCCCTTGAACAAATCCAAAAATTCTAGATCTGTTATTTCACCGCCAATAAGTTTATTTATTAGTATTCTTAGTTCTTGATTCATTTTTCTATCCTTTCAAAACTAGTAATATTATCATTAAAAATATCCAATGCTTTTCCTTTTCCTAGGCCTATATTTATTTGGGGTTTTCCTATCCCTTTTTTACCAGAGAGACCCTCCCCTTTAAAGTGTGCATATTTCTCATTCCATTTGGAGACGCTACTGATTTCTTTCATTTCTGGATACTTAACATTTGTAATTGGAGAATCGTTTTTCAAACCTATTTCCTCTAATTTTGCCGTAGTACCAGGTTTAAGTTCAAACCTTACTAGTACTCCTTCGTACTGTGCTGCATACTCCTTGGTAGGTGAAATAAAAGTTTCACCTGTACCAGGCATTATATTTGTTTTTTCCAATCTTTTATAATGTTTTTCCGACATTGTTCTATAATATACTTCTGATTCTTCTTTACACTTCATCAATCCCAACGGATCAATGAACCCAATCGGATCCCCATTCACATATGCAAAACGGTTAAACGTCTGCCCGTCCGTCATATCCCCTTGGAGCACATCTCGATTCAGGAACCGCTTCAACCCCGGATGGTAATACCGCGCCCGCATGTAATACAACCCATTCGGATCGGTCATGACTCCATCGCGGCCGTTATAGCAAAACGGCTGTTTTGTCCTACCCTCGTGCTCTTCCAGTTCTCCATACAATCCGTAGGTATAACGGTCAGTAACTCGACCATGCTCGTCGGTCAACAGGGTCGTGCTTCCGCGCGTATCCGCGTGATAGGACAAATAATCGCCTTGCGCATCCTCGCGACCAATAAGCCCCAGTCCATATACATAATACGCTTTGGCTGCTCCATTTTCCTCCAGTTCCATGAGAACCTGGGTCAAATCAGCGTTCTGGTCGACCACATACCGTGTCGTCTTACCGTTCCAGGTCATAGAGGTGCGCACGTATTCAGCATCATAGGTGTAGCGAGCTTGTCCGGCACGAACAAGACGATTGCGGGCATCGTACACATACGCATCTGGCTGTTGCTTGCCCGGTAGCAGTAGAAGGTTGCCGTCCTCGTCATACTGAACGGGTTGACCATCTACCGTGTCTAGTCGGTTGTCCTTGGCGTACGTCATCGTCATAGCAGGACTCGAACCTGAATCCCCGATTGCGGTAATATTCCCGCCCTGATCATAGGTATAGAGAATCTTTCGTCCTGCCATGGCTCCGCTCGTCAGGCGCCGGAGTGCATCATAGGTGTACTGCTTTTCTTCCTCTTGTATGATCTGCCCGAGCTCGTTGTACACAAAACGATATTGCTGGAGCATGACGCCTTGCGCATTTTGATCCCAAAGTCGGAGAAGCTGTCCGGCTGCGTCATAGTGACGCTGTTCTACGGTGCCGTTAGGTCTCTCTGTACGGATGAGGCGGTAATTTTCATCGTACGTGTACCTTGTGACACGACCTGCCCAGTCTGTGACAGTGGTCAATTGCCCTGCGAGATCGTACGTATAGCGAACCGTCTTGCCATCTGGATAGACGAGCGTTGCCAGTCTGCCTCCCGCATCATAGGTGTACTGTAGCGTATTTGCATATTGATCTGTGCTGGAGACGATTCGTCCCAAAAGATCGTAGGTACGGCGCTTGGTTTCTTTTCCGTCCTCCTTGACTCTCACCACTCGACCCTCGGCGTCGAAAGTCCTGCGAACAGTCCCCGCTTCGTCCTGCTGCTCAATGAGCTGTCCGGCTGCATCGTAACGGTAGTGCGTTTCCTGACCGCGCGCATTGGTCTTGTCGGTCAACCATCCGCGCTTGTCATAGCGGTAGGTCGTTCCTTCTCCAGTAGCATTGCGTTCAGCTAAAAGCAAACCACTGGCATCGTAGGAGAGCGTGGTGGCATTGCCATTGGCATCAGTATAGCTCATTAGGCGGCCTTCTCCGTCGTATTGCTGCTTGTAGACGGCTGTTTCATTTTCCAATACCTCTGTCAGTCTTGCGGCTGCATCATAGGAGAACTTGTTTTTTTGTCCAGCCGCATTCGTTGTGGCAATGACTTGATGAAGCTTGTTGAATTGGTATTGGGTTGTTCGTCCGAGTCCGTCTATATGGGCAAGAATATTGCCTGCACCATCATAGGTGAGCCCGCTCACTTTCTGTCCGGTTGCATCATAGACAGCCAGTAAACGTCCCGCCGCATCGTATTCATAGCGCTGACGGTTCCCCAAAGGATCGGTGACAGACGTCACTCTGCCCATGGCATCGCGTTCGATGCTGGTCTTCGCCCCGGTTGGATCTACCACTCCAATGATTTGCCATTCCTTGTCATACTCATAACGAGTGGCTTCACCATAGACGTTCGTAATGGATTCTACTTTTTCTGTAATCGTGTAGCCTGCATGAACTTGCCGAGCATACTCTTCTTCAGCTTCTGCACAGCCTCAAGCTTGCTCAAGCTCTCCTGAATATTCCGCGCAGCAGTGACGACCTTGCCTTTTAGCCGTCGCCTTTACCGCTTTCGATACACCCAGTGCTTTGTCCGCTGCCTTGACCGCTTTTGTTGCCTTGGACATCGCTTTTGTGACTTTCAATGCTTTCGTCGTTAGCTTTGCCGCAGTCACTGCCGTACCCGCACCTTCGCTCATTTGATTTTGAACATGCAAAAAAGGCTGATTCCATCTTATTGTTGAAAGATGGCATCAGCCTTTGAAAGTTAAACAGTTTGATAATCAAGTTGTTTCTTGTTTGTAAATTGATTGTATTGTACATTCATGTTTTTTGGAGGTTACATGGGTTTACACTAAATTCTTGACAGACCCTTCTTCTACGCTGAGAATCTTCATGTTTACTTATTAATTGATTCTTATTGAGAAATGCTAAAATTCAATAGATTCTTCATCTCATGACTTGATAAACCAATTTTCAACTCTCCATTTATTGTAATACTTGAATTTACAAAATGCACCTCATCAAAACCAGTGATATTTAGGAATTTCGTATTTTCAAAGCAACAATTGATAAATTTCACATTTTTAAAAGTAGAATTATTAAATGTTGATGATAAAAACTCTGTGTTTTCAAATTCTACTTCTGAAAATGTTGAGTCATCCATATAAGTTAGTTCAAGTTTAGAATTAGAAACTTTCACATCGAAAAATTGAGATTCATAAAAAGTAGTTCTAAATGAATCTAAGTTTTTGAGAACTGTTGAATTAAAGCTCGAATAGTCAGCATTACCTTTCCTGAATATATTCCCCAAAAATTCACACCTATTAAAGGTACTACCGCACAGTGATGCTCCACTTAAATATACATTTGAAAAGTCACAACTGTTGAATACTACTTCTAAAAAACTGCTATTGTTTAAATCATACCCCGTAAACACTATTCCCTCAAAAGAAGTATCTTGATAAATAAGTTCGCACACTTCTTTTGATAGACCCATTGAAAACTCAGTATATTTTTTTAACTTTGTAAATAAATCCATTCATTATCACCGCCTAAGGCCATATAACGACTTTATTCATTAAGCCTTGATTTGTAATTTCTTGCAAAAGTTCTGCTTTGTTTTCGATACTTAAATTAGAGACATCAAGTATCACATTTTCACCTTCACTTAGAGATTTATTAATTGACCTCATGGCGCTTGTAAGTTTATAACCACCCTTTTTAGGCGGATAATTTGAATTAAAGGACTTAACATCCCATGCTTGCCCTTTGGCATCTATGAATTCTGCCTTTCCAGATGGATCCCTAGTTATAGGTCCATCTAGTTTTCTTGCCTCCTCTAATTCTAACCCAACCCTTGCCTCATGTTTTCCTTTATCAATATCAATCTGCCTTGTCGAACCAGCATGAGCTGGATCGTGTGCCAAATCGTCCAACTCTGCTTGTGTTCTTCCTCCAGTATATTTCCCATCTGCATCATATAAATGAGGCTTTTCGCCCTTACCACCATTACCCGTCCCCTCAGGCGGCTTCTCCGGTGGCTTTTGATTCGGCTTCGGCTCATTCGGCCTTCCAAAAGTCTCGTCCCACTTCCGCTGATTCTCGGTTCGTGGAAGCTCCACCACATCTTTTTTATTCGAGAATTTTACTGGAAACCCTTCCGCCACTTGTAACTGAGGGCCCAAACTGTCCGCTAAATTCTGCAAGCTTTCTTGCATATCATCGCGCAGCTTCCTCGCTTTTTGCATGAGCTGTTCCTTCATCTGTGTTGCCTTGTTGATGACAGCATCTTTTGCAGCCATGATGCTGGCGTGCAACTGCTCCTTGATTCGCTGGACGGCTTGCATCACATCCATCTCGTCTAGTGTTTTGCGGGCAGCCGTCCAGACCTTCCCTACGGTACTTTCAACGGCATTTGCTACGTTCTTCACAACATCCGCTGCTGAGTCTGCTACCTCAAGCACTTTCTGTCCTGCTTTCGTTCCCTTTAGTGCTTTATGTGCTTTGGCTCCTAGCTTGGCTCCGGTTGCCGCCCATCCTGCAAAGGGAATACACGCTGCCAGAGATAATGCCGCTCCTGCATAGTCCCCACGCGCGAGGGAAATACCCGCATTCGCTAGGTCAGCTACTTCTCCCAGACCCGGAATGAGTCCCACAACATCCAACGCTAGCTGTACACCATCCAGAAATCCACCCCATCCAGAATCCTCTTCCTCCTGCTCCTCCTCAACGACTTCTTCCTCTTCTTCCTCCTGCGGCAAATCCTCCACAACCACAGGCGCCTTCGTCAGCCCAACCATCTCAATCTTCGGCGCTTGGAGATCCACTTCCCCGTCCAAAATCATGCTGCTGGTGCTGCACATGAGGTAAATAGCTTCCTTGGCCTTGATCTCGACCTTCGTATCTGACGTAATCTCCATATCTTTTTCCAAGGAAAATACGATCGGATGCATACTGTGAATCTCGATGCCATCCTCTTCATGCAGCTTGATAAAAATATTGCCTTCTTCGCTCTCCTTGGCTGTGAGAACGAGCTCCTTGCCGCCCAACATTAGCTCTTTGCCAAAGTTGGTTCCCCAGTACTTAATGCTGGGATTGCCCGTCTTCGCAGTACTGCCTCCACCTTTTCGCACGGAGCTGACCGCCATAGCCCCTTCTTCATCTGGCGTGGAGAAGTACAGCTTCACGGAGTCGCCCATTTGCGGCATGCAGTGAAAGCCGCTGTTGCCCTCTGCCGAGTAGACGGTGGCATACGGGAACCAGCTCGCCTCTGCCTTGGGCTGCTTCGGATCGATGTCGAGGTGGATTTTGACGGTGTCCTTTTGGATGTCGATGATCTTGCCTTCCAGTGCGGCGCCGCAGATGTCGTCGTTGCGGATGGGATTTTGCCGGATGCCTGCTTCGGGCATGAGCTGATAGGTATGTATCATCAGGGCATGGTCGATCCTCGTGGTGGCCCCGGCGACGACCAGCTCTTTGCCTTGGTAGTTCACGCGGTCTCCGAGCTGGAGGACCTGTCCGCTTTCGACTTCATAGGTGAGAAAATCGTTTTCTGACATTCCTGCCGCGTAGCCGTTTTCTGTCGTTTCCATATAGGGCGACAGCCTTTTGCTGACGGTGTAGCTGGCGTCTGTCAATTGGGCAGTGCGTCCCTCGGGCAAGCCGAACCAGAACTTGGGCGTATCCGCGACAGCTTCTGCGACGAGGATGGAGCCGAAACGAGAGGCCAGTCGCTTCAAGAACTGCCAGTCTGTCTCCTGATACTGGATCGCGATGGTCCCAAGCGGCGCTCCGTTCGAAGCATGGTCCAAATAATCCGAGCCGGGATAGTCCTTCGTGATTTCATCCAGCAGACTGGCATACGTCATTTGTTTATGCTGAAAAGAGCGCAGCTTGCGCTGACCGTCCATTCGCTGCGTGTGCGAGACTGCTTCCAGCTCCAAATGGTACACGCCGTGAACGAAATTCACACTGACGGAATCCACGAGTCCTTTGAACAGCGTCTTCGTCAGCGCACCGTTTTCCACCAGATTCAGTGCGACGGCATCCTCGCTCGTCGCCATCTCGATGTAGCGGTCGCTTTTCTCCTCCGGGATGATTCCGGTGACGAACAATCTGGCGTGCTCATTGACTCTCTTCACGATTCTGACATCTTGTAGGCTTTGGATTTCAAAGGGTGAGTCCAACTGGATATTCTCGTATCCAGCCAGCTTCTCTGTCGTATTCATACAATCCCCCTCACGATTGCTCCTGTCCGTCGTCTTCGATGCGAATGCAGCCTCCATATATGCACATGTTCGTGCTGGTGTTTAACAGGGCGGGATGGTTCTCCACGAGTACATCTGCCTTGCCTTCGATCCAGGGCATCGTAACTACGGGAACGCATGGCATCGGCTTGAGTACGCCGTTGTTGGCCGCGGTAGCAGCTGCGACCGTTGGATTTTTCTCGCATTTGCATTTGCCAAACGGCATGATGTTCACTTGCGGCATATAGTCATTCACGTTCATTTGTGCCTGGTTGCGAATGTACACGCCATGACTAAACGGCGTTTTCAGCTTGTTCTTCTGGCTTCCGTAGTCGCACGTGAGAATGGCTCCTGCCACGACGTAGCTTTTCTTCGGTCCGGACGAAGGCACTACGTTGACATCTTCAATCATGGGCATGACTCATTCTCCTCCCCGCTTGCTCCACTTTTTTCAAACGGATACCGAAAAAGTCCCTTCGCAGCAAAGCTTCCGCCAGCCGCAAATCGATGATGATGTACGGTTCACGAATCCCTTCGATTTGAAAAATTGTATGGCGTCCAATCTTTTCTGGATTGAGAACCAGCCTTTTGAGTGAGCCGTCCTTATGAAACTCGCTTTGCTCGGACAGGCAGTTCACACGCGGCAGGATCATCATCCAGTACAAATCCTGCTTGATCCGCTCCATGTCCACCAGCACAACGGATTTGACAAACAGCTTCGGCGCGAACTTGTGGATGATTGTCTTTAAGCGATTGGAATAAAGCGGGATCGGTCTGTCGATAAAATCCAAGTAGTCGTTCTCTCTCTTTTGCTTGATGTCGAACTGAATGATCGCTTCGTCCAGCTCCTCCTGATAATCAGGTGTGAGCCACTCCTGCCGGATGACGTCAAAGACGCCTGTTGGCTCCACCGCACTCGAGATTCGCTCGTCCTGTGACAAGATGAAATAATTCATGCCTTACTCCCCTCTCGCCAAATGACATGTCGCTCCTGAAGCTCATCTAATAGAACCGACTCTTTGACATCCTCCGGGAATATGGCTCCCTCCAGAAGCGCTCCGCTAAAATTCGCTCCGGTCAAATTCGCATCCGAAAAGTCCGCGCCACGCAGGTCAGCCCCGGTAAAATCAGTGCCGGTCAGGTTCGCTCCGACAAACAAGACGCCATCAAAGCCGGGCATCTCCCACGCATCTGGTTCCAAAAGCCCCCTTGGCCCGGATGCCTCACGAAAACTCGCTCCTAAAAGATTCGCTCCGGTAAAATCCGCTCCGTGAATGAGACTGTCGCCTAAATCAACCGCTTGCAGTTGGGCACGATGCCATCTCGTTCCAACCAGTACACTTTCACGAAGGGTTGCATTTGTTAACTGACTGTCCGACAAGTCCGAATAGCGCAGGTCCAAACCGTCGAATTGTCCTTCTGCCAAGTCGAGGCCACCTAAAACCTTGTAGCCGTATTCCAGCTCTTGCTTTTCTTCCAGCCACGCACGAATCATCTCGGGATCTTTGTTGCGGGTGTCCAGACCGTACACGATCTCGCTTTGATCCATATATTCTCCGACACGCACCTCCAGCTCCGGCTCCTTGTCCACCTTTTGGAAGACCTCCAGCCAAACAGCCTGCACCATGGCATAACGGATCAGGTGGACGACATATTGATGAAATTTCTCTGCTTCCACGAGCTTGATTCGCTCGATATCGGGAACACTTATCTGTCCGGCATACGCTCTGGCAGCCTCGCTCCATTCGTCTGCGAGCCGATCCAAAAAGCGGAAAGCCCAGCTCGCATCATAGGTGGTTTGACACTCCACCGGATCAAAAAACCAACTGCTGTCCGTGGCTTCCAGCAAATAATGACTACTTCCCAAAAGCAGCTCGGTCCGCAGCATGGAGTAGGTCAAATACGCCAGCTTGCCCTTTATCCCTTGCGCCTGCTTATCAACCACGCGTTGGCATATTGCTTCAAATGAACAGAGAAATTCTTTTGCCAGCCTCTCTTTATTGGCCTGATAATAAGCATCCAAGGCATGCAGGCTGGCGATGGTTCTCTTCGGCACCTCGTGCTCCTTGAAATGCTGCAAGGCTTCCTCTCTCTCCATGCCAATCCCCCCTTCTTCTCACCGTTTTTGCATACACCAAACACACGGTTACCCGCGTGGCAACCATGTGTGTCAATTGGTTTTAAGCTCCTGCCCGACGATGCTTGTATTTCCGTCCATCTTGATGTTGCTCTCCTTGCAGGTGAGACTGATCTCCTCTTTCGCCGAGATAATCACCTTCGTGGCAGAGTCCATCAAAATGTCCTTTTCGGAGACGACCTTGATATTTTTCTTGCTGAAAATCTGGATGCCGTCCGCGTCGGTCATGCGAATGAGGATTTCCCCGTCCTTTGCGCTGAGCAATACCTCCGACGGGCTGAACATCAGCTCTTTGCCGTTGGCCGTACGGAAGTATTTGATATCGGGATTCCCGAGCTTGTTCGTTTCGCCTTCGTCTGAATTTTTCCGGACAGAGCTGATCGCAATTCCGTCACTTTCCTTGTTGCTCGGAAAATAGACGCGCACGTAGTCATCGAGCTCCGGCATGCAATACCAGCCACTGTTTCCTTCAGCCGTATAAACCGAGGAATACGGGAACCAGTGCGCTTCGCTCTTGCTCTGACTCTCATCGATATCGAGGTGGATTTTGACGTTGTCTTTTGAGACCTCAATGACTTTCCCTTGCACCGATGCGCCTACAATGAGCGAATTGTGGAGTGGCTTTTGGCTCATTCCTTTTTTGGACGCAAGCAAATACTTATGCTTGAGCAAGCCTTTCTTCATCTCGGTATAGGCCTCATACACATACAGACTCTTCCCTTTAAAATCCACACCATTGCCCAAATCAAGCACACGATCCGTCTCTACCTCGTAAAAGATGTAGTCATTTTCATCCACGCCCTTAACCCCGTTTTCCGAGGAATGGCGGTATTCGCTCAAATTTTTGCGTACCCGATAGTGAAAATCGTCCAGCTTGCCCTTGGAAGCACCTTCTGGCACACCAAAGCTGAACTTCGGCTTTTCAAAAACAGATGCGGGCATCAGCCCAGTCTGAAAACGTGAAGCAAGCCGCTTGAGAAACTGCCAATCCGTCTCCTGATACTGCATGGTAAAGGAGCCCAGCTTCCCGCCATTAGAGGCCATGTCCATGATATCCATCCCCGGGTATTCCCCAGCGATTGTTTTCAAGAGGGCACCGTAGGTCATCGCTTTGTTTTGGAAGGAACGGCTCTTGCGCTTCACATCGAGATTGTATGTAGGAGAGACAGCCTCGACGTACAGGTAATAAACGTCCCGTACGGCCTTGACCCCAATCTCCAGCACGATCCCGGCAAAAAGCGGCGTGGCGTTGCCATCATTATCTACCTGACTGATTTCGATAGGGGTCTGTGCTTCCGTCATTTCTACATAGCTGTCCTTCAATTCTTCTGGTACGATCCCCGTAAATGTCAGGCGGGCATGCTCATTGATCTTTTTCGTAATCGTCAGTTCCACCAGATGCGTCAATTGATAAGGAGAGATTTGCAAATTGTTGTAGGCAATGACAGGAAGACTCATAGGTTCCCTTCTCCCTTCGCATTTTCATCCGACTCTGTAGACACGATCGACAAGGAATCCATGATCCCCCAGCCTACCTGCTTCCAGTCTGACAGCTCCTGCTCCGTGCAGTTAAACGTGCAGAGAAGCGCGCGTCCCTGTAGCGAAACAAAGCTGATCAGGTTGTAAATGTCCGTATCCAGTGCGGGCGCGACAAACTCGAAAAATCCGATGTGACTCCCCGCAATCTCGCGTATGCCTTCCTCCTGCCAACGAGCGAGAGGCTGTGTCCTCCGCAAGATCTGCTTCATGACATCCATAAAAGCTCGCAGCTGTTCAGGAGATTCGGTCAGCTTGCTCTCGGTATAAGTAAAAGCCAGATTGATTGAAGCCGTTTCGTTTGTATAAATCAGTGAAGGTCTACGTTCCGATGGATACTTCAGAGCTGCTACTTCTGGACTCATGATGGAAAATGTCTTCGGGAGTCTAATCTGTACGAGATCGTCAAGGACGAGCTTATCCTCCATAGGAATTCGCTCTTCCCCGACCGTAATAAATGATTTGCTCACCACATCCAGTCGGTTTTTACCCTTTGGACCAAAACGTATGGCTGCTGGCTGTGTATCCTCATCGGAAAGCTCATTCATCATGCCGATAATGCTTTCATCCATGCGCTCCATTACCATTCACCATCCTCTCGTTAATCGACAATAACCCGCTGACGCCCGCCTGTTTTCCACTCCGTTTTTGAGGACCTTCCGCCGCTCTTGGCGTCGTCCAATATACGTGCGAGGTATTTGAGAATCTGCAGGTTCGTGTACTCGCGATAACCAGTCCCCAGTCTGTTGCCTATATAATGAAGAATGAGCCCCCGCTCTACTCTGTCCGCATTCATGGCCTGCATGACAAAGGCGAGATCATACGGGTGATTGGTGACAGTCTTCAACATTTCATCCGCAAAATACCGCAGGATGCAGGGAGCAAGCGTTGGTTCGTTTCGCCCGGCATATTCGACATGCACGATATTCCACGTATTGAATTCGGTTGCCATATCGGATAAATCCTGATAATCTCCGCGAAGCCTTGCCCCTTGCTTGAGCTTGAAGCGCCCCAACTCCCTTTCATTCTGGCGTGACTCTATCTCCTGTTCGAGAACATAGGACGTCTCGTAAACGTAATAGTCGGTCAGCGAAGTCTCCTCTTGAAAACGAATCTTGAGCACTGTCTCCATACCTGTAGCCTCATAAGGGACACGCTCTTCGCGGTCGAACAAGTAAACCCGCCCTTGATGCTTGACGATTCCTCTGCTGACAGTGAGGTGCCCTTCGCCTATCGTTACATCCATCCCGGAAATAATGCCGTCTGTATCATCCTGAAAGTACAAATCTACAAAATGCCGCGGGTAATCACGCAGATTTTCAAGCATCTCTCGCTTGAGAATTCGACCTTTATGAAAATTGGGATAGAGATGGGAAAACACCGCTGTTCCCCCTTCCTGTTCAATTAAGCTGCCTGTTTATTTGATCATTTCAGCCCGTCAAAGAAATCCAGCTCAGACAAGTCACTCTCAAACGCAAAGAATACCTTTTTCCCCAAGGAGAGCTGTTCATTTAGCCGAGCCACTGGCACGACATGGAATCCCCACTCGCTGCCGCTCGCAAAAACGAAGTATTTCGACTCGCCATTTTGGATCGAGTCAGTCTCATCCTGCGGGATATGTGTACCGTACTTGCTCGCGATATCTTCATACAGCACCGTTTTGTACTGAGCAGGATCATCCATGTACAAATACCGCTGCCGCAGTTGGCCGTCGCTTTCCTTGAGAAAAAATTCAACCTCACTCACGCCGTAGGGACGCGAGATGGAACCATGCACGAGACTCAGCTTTTCCTGACTGTGAATGAGCACTCTCTCTTGCTTGTTATGGGTGAAGGCGGTCACGGAATAAGGGACGATCGGCGCATGATTCGTAATGTTCGCTTCGATGAATCCGGCTTTTTTGGCGCTTTGATAGCGCAGTGCTCCACGCAAGCAAGACAGCTTCAGATCTGGCACCTTGCCCGCATCCTCCGACTTTTGCCGGAACTCGATACTGCGTCCAGGGACAAATTCTTTGAGCGCTTCACGGAAAACATCAATGCGGCACGACTGCCCGGTCAGCTTGATGATTGAGAATTCTGCCAGTCTTCCCTGCTGGTAAAAATCATCCAGGAAGACGCGTAAAATCTCGTAAATATCCGCCTTGATCAGGTGATTGATCTCTTTAGCGTTGAAGACAACATCGGGAAATTCAAACACATCCCGGAAGCGACCGTCCTCCCGTATCGACAACACCCATCGCTCGACTGCCGTCAGCTTTAGATCAGGCTCCTGACGATTTTCCGTATCGGCTGTGAAGCGATTGCGCAGAATGCCTGTCTGGCGGAAAAACTCTTTTTTCATATGGTCAGCGAGGTCCCACAAAAAGTGAAAATTGTTGCGTACACGCTGATATTCATCGCGGCTCTTGTTTTCATACTCCTTGTAGCGAGTCGGCAAAATCGTCTCAGCTTCCCGATATTTCGCCTCGAAGCGTTCATAGACGGAGTCTACGCCATATTCATCCACGTACCGGAATATTTCCGAACCAGGGATGTCGATGATTTGGTCGATGTCGGTCACTTGCCGCCCTTTGCCGTAATAGTCCGCGAAGACGATTTTCATAAATTGCATGATGCGATACGTAATGTTGTTGCCACCAAAATTGGTGTCGCCGTTTTCATAGGTCGTATCGATATCAATGCGGTAGGAGATGTGTCCGTCCTCGATCCGGAAATGGCATGATGACAGGTCGGTCGTTCCTCCGCCACAGTCGATGACGAGCGCTTGATACGTCTCACCGTCCAGAAAACTGTTTTTGTCAATTTGATCGGCAATCGTGTTAAACAGGACGGCCATACCTTCATCGAGGGCGTGATCTGATTCGATGCGATACTCAGGTAAAATCTCGGTGAACATCTCCAGAAATTGTGTTTTCAGCTTGACCGGACTTGTGATATGCAGATGACGAAAGCGGCATTTGAATTGATGCTCGGCCATTTGAATGACGTGAAGAAGGTACTGGCGCAGGATGTCGCTTCGTTTGACAGTCGCGGTATTTCCTTGGCTGTCCATGACCTCTTCCATCTTGTGATAGCTGTTCACCCAGCGCTTGATACCTTGAAACACGGTTGCGTTCGTGCTGTATCCGTTCTTTTTCATGTGCCGAAGTGCTTCATAGCCGATGTGAAAGCGAACATCATGTGGGGAAGAGCAATCCGCCACGCTAACAGCCGTCGGCAGCACCTCGATCCATTCCTCTATTTTTTGTGTCGTATCGGGGAAGGAGACGTAATTGATCGCATTCAAGCGGATGCGTCCATTCAACAAGTCGTTGCTGGAAGGGGAGCTGACATACTGATGGTCGAGAAAGGTACCTGCTGTCGTGGAGGAAGTACCAAAATCAATGGCCAAAACGGCATCCGTCTCTTCCAACTCCCTGATTTCGAGGTCAGTCACTGGTACTTTGTAGTAGTGGAGATTGACAGGCGGCAATGGATGGTCCTGATAATACGCCTTGTACAAATACTCCGAATCCTGCTTGCGGAAAAAGAACAGACTGTAGTTTTGATTGACGGTTTTTCTTAAGTGGGCATCTTGGTGAGCGTAGAGCGTAAAATGCCCCGCTCCCATATCGTCTTTGCGCAGATGCAAAATGCCACATAGCTCCATATGGTCGTTTACCAAAAGCACATTGGATTCCGACAAGTCTTTGGCAGATTCAACCCGATAGTTGTCCAGCTTGTCAATGGAAAGACCCATGTACAAGGTCATCTTCGCTGGGATTTTGATCGCATCTACACCTGGCATAGGTGTGTTCAAATATTTGTGGAGTACGGCTTCGAGGCGTTCAATTCCACCCGGAACAACACGCTCAATCAGGAGGTTTTCTTCTGCGCCGCGAAAACGCAGAATCGTTTGCAGCAGTCCTTCCCGATCGAGATTGTTCACGACAGTGCCGACCAGCTTTTCCTTGTAACAAATATTGCGGAGCTGAAAGGTCGTCATCTCCATCAGCTCGTCCCGTGTGTAGGTAGCTTCGCCTGGATGATTGCGATGATTGCCATCCCCACTGCTTTTTTGCATATGAAGCTTGTATGAATAGGTAGACATCCCAACTCTCCTCTCTCCCGATGTCCGTTGGGGTCAATCGGTCAAAAACCTCTAGTACAGTGCAACACTGTCAATTAGCATCGTTTCTTCAACATCCAAAATGCCGAAGTGGTTTCGCCAATAAATCTCTGTATGGAACCGAACCGGCAGAAAAATATCCTTGATTAATGCGAGCTTGGCATGTGCGGTTTCACTCTCCGATTGCCCCACATAAATCAGCAGCTCATCTTTTTCTTCGCAATTGGCGTATATGGTAGAGTGAGAGAAAATTTTTCGCATCGTATCCTTAAGCAGGTACACCGCTTCGCCCGTCTCGTACAAGCGCAAAATATTGCCCGCGATAATCTCTCGTTCCTCTTTAGTAAAAAGTCGGATATTTCCCTGTACCTGACTGCCGAACAGTCCCGCTTCCAAATCACGCAATACAAAGCGAATGTGGTATTCACGCTTGTTCATCCCTTGCGACAGATCGATCTCGGCCAGCAAATGGACGATGACATCAAACAAGGTATGCCGAAGCTCTGTATCGTCCAAGTAGTTGGCATCAAAAAGGTCACGGAAAATATCGTCGAAGCGGTAGTACGGATTCACCTCTACTGTTTTGTCCACCGTTTTGGCGTTGATGGCCTCATGACTCAGCTCCATGTAGGGCGAATACACCTTGGCTGCTTTGAACTGGATGTCTTTTTGGGCGATCCCGGCGCGTTTTGCACGAATAACCAAATCCCAGATGTAATTCAAGCCCATTCTCCTTCACACTTGTATTCCGGAAAATACATCTGAACCTCGGAGACGAGAAAGCTCATCATATCTTGAAGAATAAAGCTGTTCGCACCGCGTCTCCGAAAGCCGAGAGCCATGATCTTCTTGTCATTTTCTACGCGGACATTATCGCTAATGAACGGATTCAAACCATATGTGGCAGGAGGACGACTGTTTTTGTCCCGAATCTCGACATTCACTAGCTCCAGCTGATCAGCTGCCTCAAAGGAATGGACGATTCGAATAATCTCCCCTTTGGCCCGTACGGTTATCGCCTGCTTCCGCGCATAGCTCCCAATGAAGCTGTTCTTGCGGCGATTGGACACCAATTCGTAGTCGAGTCTTCCGATACGGGTCGTGACAGGCTGCGTAATTTTGCAAACGCTCCAAACTCCCGACTTCTCCTGAGGAGATACAATCGTCAGCTCCTCCGGGGACCGCTTGATATAGCGAATCAGCTCTTCATCTCCATCCACTAAATACCCGTGCTCACTCCCCGTCTTGCGTAACGACAGGACATGCTCGAAGTTCACCCGATCAATGGCAGGTACAGGAAAGCCGATGTTTTTTAAAGCCAAACGCTCGATGTTCCACAGCGGGATGACGTCCAGCTTTTTGTAAGGCTCCCACTCATCGAGGGTAATCGACATTTCCAGTATTTCTTCGTCTTCTGTAAACGTGCCCTCACAGGCAACCAGAATGACATCGAAAAACTTGCTGGCGTAAGGGTGATTCACCGTTTTCCACGGCATCCCGTTCTTTTGAAACATGTTGTACAGCTTTTCCATCTCATCCATATACACGCGACTTTGTTGGAGGCGCACCTCGATTGGAAAGTGGTTACCTGCTGTGTTCAGGCGGCCCTTGAAGGTTCGCTTGCTCATCATGAGCGCAATAATCTTGTCGTACTCACACTCTAAAAAAATCGTCATCATGACCGCTTCTTCCTGGTTGCTGAGCTTGACCGCCAACTCTTTGCGATCACATACCTTCTTTTCCTCATCGCCAGGGATCATCGGGTACAAATACTCGTGGATCGGGTCAAAGTCATCACGATGACAGAGTGTCACGTAGATGTCATGCTTCTCTTCCTTATCCTCGATCTCGGAAAAAACACGCTCCTCCAGCTTCTTTTGCATCTCCTCCTGATACTCGACCAGGTTGAGGAAGACACCGTTCATGATCTGCTTGAGCAACCTGCGCTGCTCCAGCTCCTCCATTTTGTTCAAACGATCTAGTACGATCTCTTTCATGGCGTTGTCGCTGCCTCCTCCTGTGTCGGATTAGCTGTAGCTGGTGGATTAGCTTGCGGTGTCTGAACTGGCTGAGTCGCCGGAGCTGTCTTAACTGGCGGGACTGGTTGATTGTTCGGCACTACCTGGGGCGCCGGAACTGGCTGATATGTTGGAGCCACCGGATTGACCGGAGCTGTCTGATTGACCGGTGCTGTTTGGTTAATTGGAGCTGTTTGGTTAATTGGTGCTGTCTGATTAACCGGTGCCGTTTGATTAACCGGAACTGTCGGAGATTGATTCGCAGCACTCGCTCCTTGCACAGGTGGCTGGCCTGCCGAAGTTGGAGCAGCAGGCGGATTCAGCTTCTCCTCTGCCTTTGTCACCTTACGCTCCATCGCCAAAACTTTTTCCAACACACCAATCTCCTGATAAATTTCCTGCGCCATCGTATACGATTGGATCGCTCCCTCGAAGTCTTGCGCCGCATAGCTCTCGTCGCCTTGCTTTTCCAGCTTGTCACCGTCGAGCGTCTTCTTTTCCTTATCGATGCCAGTCTTTTTGGAAGCTACCTCGTCCAGCTTGGTGCGAAGCTCCTTTTCTCCTGTCACAAAAGACGTTTCCAGCGCCAGTTTGCGTGCCTTTTGGTAATAGGCTTCCGCACCAGCGTAATCCTGTGCCTCAAACAGGAGATCGCCTTCCTTTTTCCACTGCATGACGAGCACATACGATTGCGTCTTTTCTTTTTTCTCCAAAATCTCCGGTTCGTTAAAATCTTCGCGCCCTTTCATTTCCTTGAGCGCCTTGTCGTACTTATCCAATGCTTTGGCGTACTGCTCATCTTTTACAGCCGCATCTCCATCCACGATCAACTGGGTAATGCGGATTTTTTTAGCCAAGAGGCTGGCTTGGATTTTGTTTTTGACGATATTTGCAGCATTTCGGGCATCGCTGTACGCTTTGAGTGCCTTGGGATAATCGCTCTCCGCAATGAAAGCGTCTCCGGCTGTTTCATGCTCGAACATCCCTGTCGCTGCATCTGCTATGCGCTCCGCTTCCTTCATTTTGAACAGCAGAGCTCCGCCTCCAGCCAATGCGAGCACGAGAAGGATAAGTGCCACCCGTTTAATAATCCGCCATTTTTTTTGCGGGTCGGTTTTGAATATTTTGTTTGCAAAAATAGCGGCAGCCGTGTAGTTTTGGATGACATGCTCTTGCTTGCTCAAAAGCACGTCTTCCAGCGTATCGATCCAGGTTTCAGGATCAGTCGCCTCTTGAAGCCCGTCCTGCATTTCAGCAGGATTTACCTTCTCCCACAGACCTGGGGTAGCAAGCAGAAAAACATCACCGTCATAGAGCGGAAGCTTCTTGGAGATAAACGGGCGAAATTCATTGGGTGTCCCCAAATAGCTCAAGAGATTATGTCGCTCCTCATGCTGATCAAGCGCGTCCTCTGCGATTTCCTCCCCATCCACCATCTGTTGGGCAAGGCTTTGATCCTTGCTCTGCCATTGCAGTCGGCCATTGCGAAAATGATACAGTCTGGTGTTACCAGCCACTCCGTATCTCACTCTGGCATAGTCCGTTACGATTACGGTCAAACTCGCTTTTAGTCTGACGCGATGGCTCTCAGCTTGCAGGACACGATGGGCCTCCTGCAAATAGCGGCGTATGCGATAACGCGAAATGGACGGCTTCTGCAAAAAGTAGCCCAGAACGCTTTTGGCCGCCAACTCCGCACTCTCTACTTCCTGATCGTTGTCCAATCCGCGGGCGATTACCCAGCACGCGATATCATCCAGCTGTGCGTAGGCAAAGTAATCCTTATTGCGAACGAAGCTGCCTGATTCGGATAGAAACCCGGTAATGAATTCACTGTTGTCCTTTCTCATTCGTACTACCCGCTCCCCCGTTACCAGCCTTTTTCCAGGATGAGAATGGTTGCGTTGTCCTGATTGGCTTTTTGCTTGCTTTCCACCGCTTCAATGATTTGGTCAGCCGCGTCATAGGCAGCGATCTTTTGGAACAAAATCTGCTCCAGTTCCATCTCGGTTAACGTATCGTAGACACCGTCACTGCACAGAATGACCTTGTCTCCCTTCTCAAGCGGAAACGGCTCACGGCCAATTTCAATATTTTGAAAGTTTTCATACCCCAAGTAGTTGATCAGCTGTTTTTTCTGCGGATGCTCCAATGCCTCGTCCTTCGTAATCTCCCCGGACAGAAAACGCGCCTCAAGCACCGACTCATAAATGTCTTTTTGATTGATCGGGATGAATTCGCCATTCCGGAAAACGGTAATGATACTGTCCCCAACCGCTCCCCAATACAGCTTGTCCTCTACGATGACGCCAGTAACCAGCGTGGTTCCACCCCGACTTCCTCTTAGCGCCTGCAAAATCTCCGAATTGGCAAGGGAAGCAGCACGGGAAAAGAACAGGGACATGTGCTTCGGGTTGTCTAGCTTTGTAAACTCACGGATAAACGTGGTCACGGCAAGCGTGGATGCAAGTCTGCCGTTAGCCAGCCCACTGATCCCGTCCGCCAAGACCGCAATCGTCCCATGTGATGATGTGGCTGTAGAAAAGTAATCATCCTGTTCTTCGCGTCTGCCGATCGTCTGTCCATTTCCAATCTGGATGACGGGATTCTTTTCTTGCCGGATCCAAGCTGCACGCAGACGAAACAAAAGAGTAATGGCAATGATCACGCCAAGGACGACCAGATACGGAATTGCGCCCTGTTGAAACATGCTCATCATTCCTTGCCCTTGTTGGAGTTATCCCACTCGAAGTGAACACCGCACAGCGGGATGAAAATAAAGGTACTTTTTCCGAGCTGGAGCACATCGTACGCAGTGAGCTCAACTGGCGTATAAACCGCTTCATTGTTATGATAGGCAAGCCCAGACGCGTCACCCGGGAGCAAGTAAAAGTTGCGTTTTTTCGGATCGTAGACAATCACTGCATGATTGCGACGAGAGATCGTGTTGTCTCCGACGATTCGAATGTGCATATCCTCTGCGCGACCGATGAAGTTCTTCTCCGCCATAATGCGGTAATCTTGACCTTGTTGCGGCCCCTCAATACATACCAGCCAACCGGTAACAGGCTCGATCCCTTCTGTTTCCCCCAGGTACGGCATCGTCTTATCGTCTTCTGCCACTCTCGTTGGTGCTTTGTTATCCGGTTTCGCCCCAGGCTCAACGACCATGCTGCAATAAGGGCAGGTGCTTCCGTGTTTTCTGGTGCTAAACATGTGACCATTCGCGCATCTTGTCAAACTCATTCTTCTGCTCCCCCGTTTCGTTCCGTGCAAGGACGATATGTATGTGTGTAAAAACGATGATTACCCGATGCTATTTCAGCAACAAGCGGGTATTCGCTATGTAAATAATGTCGCCAGCCTTTACATTATGCGGTTGTTCAATCTCCAGCTTGCTCTTGTCGCGTTTGTTCGGTTGCTTGATGCCTGTACCGTTCTTGGAATGAATATCCTCAATGAACCAGTTCCCGGAAGCTTGATTCAGAACCGCATGCTGCTTGCTGATCAAGGCTGCGTATTCCGCGTCCGCCAAGTCGATGTCGACCTCGTTTTGCGAAGAGCTTTTGCCAATCAAAAGGGATGTCTCCCCCTGGATGAACCACTCCTTTACGCTCTCTCCCTCTTCATCCAATAGAACCAGTTTGGTGACGCCATCCTCTTTCTTTGGCTCCGGTTCGTCGGGGCTTCCGAATTTGACGATAATGACTCCAAACAAAAAGAGTCCGAAGGCAATTCCTGTAAAAATTTTCAGAGTGTTGCTGTCCGTATAACTAAAGACATAAATAAGTGCACTAATCACAAGGATGGAAATCAGCAGCTCTATGAGCTTCACTCTGATGGACTTTTGGTACCCTTTTTTCTTCGCCACATGTTTACCCCCAATCAACTACCTATGAATGCTCGTGATCAAAAGACGAATTTTTGAACTTCCTTTTAAGAAAAATGCTCCGAGCTTTGGGCGAATGGTGTATGTATAGACATCCATCCAAAGACAGGAGCAGGTTGCTACTACCTCTATGTCATGAAAGAGCTGTCATCCAAGCCCGATTTTTCCATCTTATTTTTTCTTCATGCGGAAAAACTGTTCAAACATATCCGTCGTATCCAGTGGATTTTTTTTGCCGGACTTCATGCTGTCATTCATCTCGCCTGTCTTCGGATTAAATCCAAAAAATCGTTCAAAGGTGCTTCCCAAATCTTCGAAGTTCACACCTGGTACAGACTGTGCTTGCTGCTGTTTGCTTTGCCCTTGTTTCTTGCCACTTGTATGGCCTGTCTGTTGTTTCTTCTGCTGAAAAGCTTCGTAACGTGCATCGTATGCCTCACGCAAGGCTGGGTCCTGCAATGTCTGATAGGCCTCGGTAATTTCTTTAAAGATTCGCTCTGACTCACTGCTCCCGGCATTGACATCCGGATGATGCTGCTTTGCCAGTTGTCGGTATGCTTTTTTGATGTCATTCGTGGAAGCTTGTTTGGTTAGCCCCAGAATCTCATAATAATTTTTCATGCGCGCACCCTCTGTCTGGCAATGATTTTGTTTATTTTGTAGAGCCGTACCTCGAACACGGCTTTCGAGGTACGGCTCTTCCTACCTTACTTCTCTCAAAACCTAAACAGCGTAGCCGCCTTCGATTTTTGTGAGTTCGGTTTTGTCTTTCTTTTGCTTGATGAAGATGCTGAATGTTCCTACACCCTCGGTATCACCGAAGGTCTCGTTGTAATCTACTACGAATGCGTTCGGGAAGTAGATTTTGCGGATCACTTGATCAGCAGCGATTACTTCCAGTGTCACTTTGCGGTAGCAATCCGCTTTTTCTGCTGGTACCAAAGACCAGAGAGCCAGCTTCATGGTGTCATCCGCACTGTCACCATCTGTTGCCGTGATGATTTTACCAGTCAGTTTCAGTGTTGCACCCACATCTGTCGAGCGCGCGTTGGAATCGTCTGGCGTGTCAGTGTCGTACTTCACTGTCTGAATGTTGTCCATGCCCAGCTCAATTGTTTCAGAACCTTCTACTTTGAGTCGAAAACCCATGAATAAAACCTCCTTGAAATGAAATCTTGCTCTCGAATTACCTGATTGGCTTCGAGGCTTATGTGTAAGGGTGCGTTTTGGAAAACACACCTCTAACCACCTGCGTAATGTGTCAAAAAGTTTCATAAACAGCTCTCCAGAGGGCGGGGGCTATGCTTTGACCGGAGTCGTTCCTTTGGTGATGGTGACCTCCAGGTTTTTCACATTGCCGTTGAACACCAGATCGATATGGCACAGGTTGCTCTTGTCATCGATGATGTAGCTCATGTCATCACCATCGTGAATGATGGAGTTCACGAAACCGCGCGTGCCGAGCCATTTGCTTTTTTGGCTGCTCGGATTGTTACTGAAGAACTTCACGATATTGTCGTGTTTGAAATCACCAGTCTGGAAGCGGAGAATCCGCTCGATATAAGTACTGACCAGTGTTTTGTAGATGGAATCAAAGCCGTCCTCTGCCATAGCGAGGCTGCGTGCCTTGTACACCGTAATTCGCTTGATATCTTTGCCTTGGATTTGTGCATTTTCCGAAGAGAAGACGAATCCAAAGTTTTTGCGATTGATGGAATCTTTGATGTTATTCGTGAAGCCGGAGATTTCTTTGGCCATTGTAGTGACAGCGCGCAGTCCATTTTCACCTGCTTCGATGTCAAAGCGCACACCCGGATATTCGCGGCTAACCACTTTGAATGCTTCGCGCAAGTATTCCGGACATTGGTACGCTGCTACAACACCTGCGGCTACATAGCTCGCACCGACATAGACTCCCTCGATCCAGAGCTTCAGGATGTCTTCTTTTTCCTGGGACAGCTTCACGCCGTCTTCGGTTTGCAGCATTCTGCTGTCGATGACAACTCCTGATTTGTCTTTCGGAATAATCGTGAAGTTCGGAATGCAAGGGATCGCGAATTCACTGAATTCTTTGCGCACCAAGATTCCGCACTTGTCGATGTATTTATCAATGCCCGCAGTCGCCATGCTGTTGAAGGTCGTTTCTTCACCTGTACTGAAGCTGAAGAACACTTGTACCTTGAAGTCCTTGACGACCTGGAGCAGCATGGTGAGCGATTCCATCGTATTGCCGTCCTGTTTGACGACCTTTTCGTTACCACGGAAACGCTCGCGGGTCACTGTTGCTTTTCCGGCGGAATCCATATCAACAGATGGAACGATTCCGAACCAGATTGTATCCGTGAAGTCGTTTTTCGCGTTGACTGTGTTCAGGTATGTCTCCAAGCGTGGAATGTTGCTGGACTTCACGAGCATGTCGAGCTTCGTGTTTGTGATCAGCATCGCAGGCTGCATGCCTTTGTTTTTGGTCACGTACTGATCGAAGTACATCTTCACGCCCAAAATTTTCTCAACCAAAGGCTTCACCGTTTTTACGAAGTCGTCCTTGGCATTTTTGTAGAACTCCAGATACGTATTGTAGTTCTGTACTTCTGTCTCAATGTTGACTTCGGTATGTACCGTCGGCAGCGGGCAGAAGGTGCGCACCACGAGATCTTTTACATAGGAGGATGGTGTCTCAGTGATCGACTCGTAATCCTCTTCGAAAACGTTCATCAGTCCGTTTCCGCTGTTTTCATCGAGAACCATCAGCTCACGGCTGTCACTCTTCGGTGCCTCGATGATCTTCAGTTCACCGTCTTCCCCAATCGTCAGCATACCGATCTGAATCGCTTCGGATTGGTTCTCCTCTTGTGCGCCGCCCAAGAGCAGTCGTGTTTTGATATCTTCAATCGCCAACGGTAGCATCGCCATGACGTTGTTGTAGTTTTTGCTGGCATCCTCGAACATCGTGTTCAGCTTGTCACCGAGATCGAGCTTCTTCGGATCGCCATCATCGAGCTTTTCGTAATGACCGTACAAGTAGTGAATCTCTTTGCGCACCTGACGGATGTCATCCATCACTTTTTTCGGGGAAATCATATCGAGCAAATTCTCGAATTTGAAATCCACATTGGTGATTCCTTGGCTGCGCTTGGTGTCGATCAGGGTAAACAGCATTTTCAAGAAGTCGTTGCTCTGATCGATCTTGATTTCGGAAATCGCATCCTCTGCAATTCCATCAGGCTTTTTCAAGGTGTACATGACCTTTTGGTTCGCTGCATTGTAGAACGAATACACACTTGGAGAGAACTTGTCCAAAAACTCATCGAAGCTGCGTACGAGAAGATGCTCGTTAATCTCTTTGATCTTGTCGTCACTGAGACTGTCGATGCCTTTTACATCTCCAACAATGGTGATCAGGTCCAATTTTTCCGGGTTGATCTCTTCGAACAGCATGGTTCGGTTGGTCTGGTTAATAATGTCCATAAATGGCCCCTTTCTGTTGTCTGCATAACCACTTAGTCCTACTTGATAGATGATGAGTCCTACTTCTCGAATAAAAACGAAATCCGTGACATTTATACCAAAAACAAACAAAAAATCTTGCCTCTAAATTAAACGTAGCCCGCATTATTTGTCAACATTCCGCAAATTGCGACAAATTTCCTATGTCTAGATGACCATTCCCAGCATTTAGACCCATTTTATGCCACAAATCTTCCTTTTCTTGGATTTGCGTTTTATGCTGAAGACACCGAGTCTCCTTTCCTAAGTTCTTCGGAAAAATAGTGATGAACCTTGCCTTGTCCACTCTTTTACTAGGAAAGAAGCACAAGGACTGATAGATCATTCTCCCTAGTTGCCGCTGGGGAGACATATGCATTCACATCATATTTACATAAATGGCTGTAATTAACTTTTATATACATCGGCAATAGGATACCGATCTTTTATACGAAGAAACATTTATAGGTAAATCGTCCCATTTTAGTAAGTCATGAACTTTTTTAAAATTTTTTTCAGAAAAAAGGTGAATGTATGTACAAAAATCGTCAGTCAACCCTCTCTCTACCGCCACTTTTTCGAATGGTGGTCATCGGACTGCTCCTCCCCATGCTCTTCTTGTCCGCTCCCCTTTCTGCGGGGGCAAATGGAACAGCAGATGCGGGAGTGGACGCGGTCTTTGTCATTGATACGAGTAATTCCATGAACAAAACCGACCCTGGCAAAACAGCCGCAGAAGTCATGAGCATGTTTATTGACATGAGTGAAGCCACGCGTACCCGCATTGGCTTTGTCGCCTATAATGATCGGATTGTACAAGCTCAGTCTCTAGCGAGCATGGCCGAAGCAAGGGATCGGGAACAGCTCAAGCGAACGATTCAAGGTTTGCGATACTCCGGGTATTCCGATTTAGGGCTTGGTTTGCGCAGAGGGGCAGAGATGATTGAAAAAGCAAAGGACCCGGCTCGCAAGCCATTTTTGATCCTTCTATCAGACGGGGGAACAGATTTGCGGCAAAATGCGAGTGGCAGGAGTATAGCAGGCTCCAACAGGGACGTGGAGACAGCTATCTCGAAAGCAAAAGCGCAAGGCTATCCAATCTATACGATTGGCCTCAATAGCGATGGCTCCGTTCAAAAGGAACAATTGAAAAAAATCGCCGAAGCTACCGACGGAACTTCCTTCGTCACACAAAGTACGGATGATTTGCCTGAAATCTTCAATCAGATTTTTGCCAAGCATATTCAATCGCAGCTCGTATCGGTGGCAGCCATGACAGCTACCGGGGGCTTGCAGGAAGTGACTGTGACCATTCCTAACGCCAGCATGCAGGAAGCGAACATCATCCTGTTGTCCAACAATCCGCTGCTGGAATCGCAAGTGTACTATCAATCGCAAAATGTTCATTTTATGAAATCAAAAAAATATTCGCTGATGAAAATAGAAAAGCCGAAGAAAGGGAACTATCTCGTAAAATTTCGAGGCAAACCCGGGGATTTGGTGAAAATCAATTTACTGGGGAATTACAGTTTGACGGCTGGTTTCGAGGTCAAGCCTGAACCTGTTATCAAGGGGAATCCTGCTACGTTCACTACCTATCTCCAGCATCTGGAGGGGGGCAAACGACTGGATGACAAGGATGTGTACGCATCCATGCAAGCAGAATTGATCGTAAACGATCTCGCGGGGAAAAAAGAAGAAAAGATCCCGATGAAGAACCTTAGCGATCGTTTTACAGTCGACTACGTCTTCCCTCATACGGGCAAATATGAGTGGAGAATTTTTATGAACGGCCCAGACTTTTATCGTGAGACGGCTACAACCGTATATGACATTACGAATATCGCGCCAGTTGCTACTTCGGTAAATACCTTGACGATCGAGAAGGAAAACGGAGAGCAGGCTATCGATTTGGGCTCGTTCTTCACAGACGCCAATAACGACAAGCTGACCTATACGATCGTCACGGCTGATCCGGACGAGCGATTCGTCGCTACGATTCAAGACGCGGCTCTGAAGCTGTCACCAGAGAAAAGCGGTACATCAGAAATCACCATCACCGCGACGGATACGGAAGGTGCAAGCGTTACAGGGCCGCTCGTCATTACCGTGCACTCGGTCTGGGATCGCTACATCACCATCGGCATGATTGTATTGCTCGTAGCGGCAATCGGCTACGGTGTTTACCTGCTTACACGTCCCAAGCCTGCCTTTGTGGGTCGTCTTGAGGGATATTTCCTGCATACAGCAAGCGGCAACGACATCCCTGTCAAGTTTTGGCCTCTCGCCTCCTTTGGCAAGAAACAGCGGATCACGTTGCAGGAGCTGTTCACCAGTTTGGATGTGAATGAGCATTTGCCTGAAGCACAGAAGATTTACTTCCAGCCAGGAAAAAATCAGACACTGCTCTTGGTCAATCATAGTCATTGCACAGTTGAGCGGGGCAAGGAAGCCATGCCCCGACATAAAAAGCTCGTCCTCCAATACAACGACAAGGTGTATGTTACCTTCGAGGATCGGATGACGGAGATCGAAATTCGCTTTAAGAAATCATCTAGTGAGGAAGCTTCCTAAGAGAGAAGCGCGTCTTCCCCTTCCATAGTAGATGCTCTGCACGAATCGCTGTCGCAAACAGCTTGAGTGTGGGGCATCTTTTTTTCGAGTCAACGGCCAATCCCCACATAATGACATTCGCCAATAGCAGCGGAACCTCAGGATTGATCGTTCGAAGCGATGGCAAGTGATCCTCAATAACTCTTGCCGCCACATCAACTGGGCGCTCTTTGGTCAGACAGTAATACAGCGTGGCAGCCAGGCTGTAAATATCCGAGACTACTCCCTGCTTGGATTGACCCGAGTAAAACTCAAGCGGTGAATATCCTTCTGTGGTCACAATCGGCTTGGGTTCATCACTCACGAAGTAGATCGCAGAGCCAAAATCGATCAGCACAGGCTGGCCAGCTTCGGTGACCAAGATGTTCTTAGGCTTGATATCGCGGTGAATGATGCCTTTTTTGTGCAAGTAGTCCAATCCGTCAAACAACGGAAGTACCGTCTGATGAAGAAATGCTCCCACATCAAGCTCAGCTTGGGCGAATACATACTCATCCAGCGTCTTCCCTTTGCAATAGTCCACGACGAGATAACCTGTGCCATTTTCGGCAAAATGGTCGATATATCCGATGATATTTGCATGCTTCAGTTCTTTGTGCAGGGATGCCTCCTGCCAAAAGCTTTCTAGTAGCATCTCGAATTTGCTTTTTAATGACGGCATGCGACACATAACCTTTACGTGATCCAAATCTCGCATAGCCAATGATTGAGGGAAAAACTCTTTGAGAATGAGAGTCCGCTTGCTTTTCATATGGTAGACCACATACACATTCGACAACTCACTTGTGGAAATGGTCTTTTTGATTCGATAGGCTTTTTGCAGGATCGTGCCTTTTCTTAGACCTCTTTCTCGTTCTACCTGCCTCATGACATAGCCCCCTATCTTTCCTCTCAAAAAATGATAACGAAAGATGGGGGATTCTGGCAATATGATTTCGCTTCACGCTGGTTCCATAGATTATCCCTCGTAGAGCGCCCTGCTGTTTTTCTCGGGAATGAGGCGTTCAGCACTTTTACTCGCGTATGCGGCTATGTGGTCATAGAAATCGTTACCGATACTGAATCGTTTCACGCCCAGCTCCGCCAGCTTATTTGTGTCCGTCAAATTCGGCCGCGACAAGACATTCAGCGGTGCTGGCACTTGTTGCACAATACTTCTCGTCTCTTCTTCCGCACATAGCCCGGGGACAAATATGCCACTTGCACCGCTTTCCACATAAGCTTTTCCTCGCGAAATCGTTTCCTCGAAAGGATCATCCTTCCGAAAATACGTATCGATTCGCGCATTGATATAAAACCCTTGAAAACCGCGGTTGTCCAAAGCAACTCTCATTTTTTGCAGCAGAGCTGCCTGCACTCGTGTCTCTTTTAACCCCGGCTTGGTTTTAAACGAATCCTCGATGTTGATGCCAGCAACGCCCAAGTCAGCCGTTCGCAACACATTTTCTACGATGGTATCAGCGTCTTCACTGTAGCCTGCTTCGATATCTGCTGAAACCGGGATGTGGACGTGGTCTACAATCATTTTGATAATCGCCAGATGGAGAGCAAAATCGATCTTTTCCCCATCTGCGAACCCAAGAGACGCCGCGATTCCCCAACTCGTCGTACCAATTGCTTGAAAGCCGCTTTTCTCTAGAGATCGCGCCGAGAGTACGTCCCAGGCATTCCCTAAAAACAAGAGATCGTCCGTCTGATGTAGCGCGTTGAATTTTTGAATGTTGTTCATTTTAGCACCCCTGTTCAAATGATAACTTGTGAAGATTTTTCACAGCTTTTTGTTTGATGTTGCCGCTGCTCCCATAAGTACTGGCCACGCTGATAGAACGGAAGCGCGATAAAGGTCAACAGCATGAGAGTGGCGAAGATGAGCGGCCCTTGTCCAAAGCCGAGTACCTGGAGCAGCACCCCGCCGATCCACGCACAAACACTCTGTCCAAGAAAGGCAAAACCGCTGGCGCCGTAATACGCTCCACGCAAATGCTGGGGAGCAATCTCTCCGATCAGGATATCTCCGACGACAAAGCACAAGATTTCGCCAATCGTAAATACTACCATCGACACGGAGAGCCAAAACAAATCCGTAAATAGCCCAAAACCGAACAGCCCCAGCCCAAACAATAGACAGCCCAGCTTCAACGCGGTCATTGATGAGTACCGCTTCATAAACTTGGCGAGCGGATATTGAAGTGCCAAAACAGAGATGGTATTCACTACAAATAAAAAGGAATACGCCTCTATTCGATCATGCCCAATGTACTGGGAGAGTGTGGTGTCCAGATGGGAGTAGGCACCAGCAACGAACAAATTCCCGAGCAACAAGTAAAGAAACACTTTGTCCGTAAAAACAATGCGTGCCATCTGATTCATAGTGACCGGTTCAGCAACTACATCCTTCTTGAGCTGTTCTTTGAACATGACCATAAATACCACCAATACAACTGCGTACACGGCAAAAATGATGGCCGTGATGAGGAATGGCAACAAGGATGTGCTCCCTGCACCCAGTTGCAAGCCGATTAACGGACCGATTGCTCCACCCAGGTTAATCGCGAAATACCTAGCGTTGAAAACAGCTGCCCGCTGATCATCCGGCGTGACATCCGCCAGCAGGGCGCGGGCTGTCGGCTCAAATACGTTTCGAAAAAGACCGTTGCAAGCACTTAAAACAAAAAACATCCACGTCTCCGTCGCGAAAACGTATCCGATCAAGACGATGCTCCAAGCTCCCATCGCAGTGATCATCACTGGATATCTGCCCAATCGGTCTGACAGTGCTCCCCCAGCAAAGCTGCTGATCGTTCCAACCAGCAAGCTGAGTGCCAGGATCGAGCCCACTATCGCCGGATCAATTCCTTTTACCTTTCCTAAATATATGCCCAAGAACGGAAGCGTCATAAAAAAGCCTGTGCGTGACAAAAATGTTCCGATAATGACACCCCATGCCACCGGATGAAATCTCATTCTCCCCATCTCTCTTTCTCATTCCCGTTTGTTATCTCTCGTGTTATCTTCAGTATATGGAACTAGAAAAAGGGGAAAAAGGGTTCGGTTTGCACGAATCCGATCACCTTTTAGAGAATGCATTTTCATCTGAGAAATGGGGGCCTGCATGGTTACCGTTCTGCATTTTTTAGAGCTTCGTTCGTTTTTTCAACAAGAAGACATCGGGAAGCCGTTCCCTGTCACCATCGAAAAATTAGCTGGGATTTGGCATTGTACACCCCGCTACGCCAAGCTGATTGTCCGTAAACTAGCGGGGCTGAATTGGATCGAATGGAAGGCTGGACGCGGGCGAGGGAATGCCTCGCTCATGACGCTTCATGCTGATTACGATGAGATCCTCCTCGCTGAGGTCAAGCTGCAAATAGACAAGGGCGACGTCAAAGAAGCAATGGAGCTCATGAATCGCTACGGCCAAGCAGCCGTCAAAGACCAGATCATGGATTGGCTTTCGGAAGGAATGGGCTTCTTACGCCAATCGGTATCGAACCGTTCCCAAGATATCATGCGCTTTCCCGTGTACCGCACGATTGTGACGCTGGACCCTGGCTTGGTTTACTACCACTTCGATGCACATCTGGCGGGACAAATTTTCAATACGCTCGTCCATTATGATCAGAACAGTCGGTCTATTTTGCCCTCTATCGCCCACGCGTGGGAGAGCAGCCAAGATGCCACAGAATGGACCTTTTATTTGAAAAAGAACGTGCTTTTTCATCACGGACGGGAACTGACTGCTCATGATGTGGTTTTTTCCCTGAACCGGCTTCGCTTGCATCCAGACCAGTATGAAGCAAGCTGGATGTTTCGTGACATAGAACAACTCATAGCCATTGACGACAGAACTGTGCGCATCCTGTTAAAAGAACCAAATTACTTGTTACTGCGGCTGTTGGCGACGATTCCTGCAAGCATTGTTCCCGAGGAAATCGTGCGAAAGGATGAGGGAGTCTTCGGAGAAAAGCCAATTGGAACAGGGCCATTTCAACTGGTCCGTCTTGACGAGGGGATCTGTATTCTAGAGGCATTTCCTGGCCATTTTCTTGGGAGACCTCAGTTAGATCGTGTGGAAATCTTGATCTTTCCCGAGTTGGACATGGGTCGCTTAAAAGAACCAAACTGGGCGTCTGTCATGGTGTCACACGGTGTTCAGACGAAAGCACAAGCATTAAAAGAAGCAGTCATCCGAGACGCTCAGGATTGGTGTGATTTGGAGTCATTTTTTTCCTGCTGTAATTTGCTCGTCTTTAACCAATGGAAAAGCGGCCCGCACAATCACCTCAAATTCCGTCAGGCGCTTGATCAGCTAATCGATCGGGATCAAATGATTGCCGATTTGGGTGGAGACCGCATTTACCCAGCAAAAGGGTTCCGCACGTATCACCCTGTTTTAAGGGAAGTGAGAGCAAGGGAAAACGAGCAGCTCTGCCATGCTGAAATAATGTCCCTGCTACAGGAAAGCGGCTACCAGGGAGAAACGTTGCGTCTCGTGACGACACCCTACCATAAAGAAGACGCGCTTTGGATTCAAGATCGATGCAGTTCTTACGGCATTCACATGGAAGTCGATGTGAGAGACCCGTCTGAATTCGCGAATCGCGATTGTTTACCCGAACATGACTGTCAGTTGTTCGGAAATGTGTTCAGCAATGATCAAATAAGTGAGCTGGAGATGTACTTGCAAAAAAATTACTTTCTCCCCGCATTCGATGAAGCTTTGGCTCGGGCGATCAACAAGGAGATTTGTTTGACTTTGCAGGAGCCAGACAGACTTGCGAGGGAACACCATCTCGCCAAGATCGAGGTGATGATCAAGGAAAACGATGCTGTCTTGTATCTGGTTCAGAAAAAGACGCTTACGTTCTTTCACAAGTCTTTGCGAGGTGTGTCGATCAACTCATCGGGGTGGCTGGACTTTCATAAGATCTGGTTTCAGCCGGAGGCTTTGCAGCAACAGTTGTGAAAAAAAGGGGGGGGAGGGGGAAGAAGTGCATTTCCAGTCTACGCTTCGGCCT
>NZ_PXZM01000034.1 GCF_003013395.1 Brevibacillus fortis
TATTATTATATTGATTGAAAATTATTTTAAAATTAAATTAAATGAAAATGAAATAAATTCAATGAAATTGCTTATGTATTTCGTGACGAAAAATACAAGTGAGCAGAAAGAATTAACTATTAAACATTTAAGTGAATCTAATCCGAAAATTTATGAAAGTTACTTAACACTTATTGATCGTTTAATAAGTAATCGTGCTGATAGTGTAGTAAGGAATAAATTAATGTTTAATTTGGATCTATACTTGTCCAAAATATACCTTTATAATCAGAACCAGTTATCAATTGGTTATATTTTTGAACCTTTGTACAATATTAATAGTATTTTATTGCAAGACTATTACAAGAATATTTCCTTGATTTCTCATTGGAATGAAGTGTCCTGTGATGGAATTTTCAACAAATATGAAATAGAATTTATTGCTACACATGCAACCATCATTCTTAATTCTATTATCAGAAAACATATTTTGTTTTTGTTTTCTGGTAATAATGCAGTAGAGAGTGTCCTCCATTCAAAGTTGAAAAGAGGATTAGGAGATAATGTACGTTTATATAGGGAATTAGCCGATGACGTGGAATTTGATTTTATTATTACAAATTATCAACACAAAATATCTACAATCCCTACGATATATATTTCGGAAGTATTAAATGTTAAGGAAATTCTAGCTATTAGGAATTGTGTTTTTAATAATTCTTACTAGAAAAAATCATTTGCTACAATTTGTTCTACGTCGAAAAACAGAAGTCTGATTTAAGACTTCTGTTTTGTTTGTATATAGCTTAATGAACCCCAGACAATCATGCCACTACATACTAACTATGGTTCTGTTCAATACAAAGTTCTATCTTAAAAAGTAGGTTTAAAGACAAGAACCACTTATTTTAAATAAGTGGTTGCTTGAATATTCCCATTTTATTTCAAAGGAATGACTTTAGTATCTACTAAAGTACCTGAATTAGTTGATCTTGCACCTGAAGTTACATCATAGGTTTTTACTATTAAATTTGTACCATATTCAACAGCGAATTTTCCCTTTCCTTTTGAACGAACTTGATTTGGATCATTAGGAGATTTCGTTAAACCATTTTTGTTTTTTGCCTTATCTAGTGCTGACCCTACTGGAAGTACCTCTCTTGTGAATGGATCTTGTGCACCTGTAAGTACATCAGCGTACAATTCTACATTACCAGAAGTTTTTTTCTTTTCAAAATAGACTTCGGTTCTGTATGTTTTATGTGCTGGAACGATAACGGGTTGTGAAGGAGCTGCAATTGTATTTGTTTTACTTTTCGTATTTGTAGTTGTATCAGAAACATTAAATTCAAGAGTTTCGGATACTTCACCTTCAGCTACAAAAGGAATACCAACCTTTCCTGATACCGTTGTTGAAGATGTAAATCCAGCTTGTACTGAGGTAGACGTTTCTGTAGTAACTGCTTGTTCAAAAGTACTGGTATTATATGTTTGGTCTTGATCTGTAGTATTGGTAAATGTATTTCTACCTAAAAACAATGGCTCTACGTTTGTAACATTATTTTCCTGAATATTTACTCCAGATAAAGAATATTGGTTACCATATACAAGGTCTGTACGGTGCCAACCCTTTGACCCCAAACCTGGTATACCAGAAGGAATAGTGGCTAGCATAGTATCTATGTTCACATAAACATCTTGTACCGCTGCTTCTTGTGATCTTGTTTCAATTTGAGCAGCACTTACTACATTTGGGAATGAACTTGCAAGTCCTGTGCCCAAAGTTGCAATTGCAGTCAGAGCTAAGATTGATTTCGTGATTTTCGCATTTTTCTTCATACAAACAACTCCTTTGAATTTTTATGGAAATGTGTTCCACAGAACGAAGTATACTACTCAAAAATTATTGCAGAGTAATTAAAATTTCATGATTATGATGAAAAAATATTACTATTCGAAGTTCAAGCCTTCGGTTTTAATAGTAGGATGAAAGACGGCTTTGCACGCTTTTCCTAGTTCTCGTTTCAGCTGTGTCAGCGACTCACACCTTCGATTCTTAACAAACTCTGCTTTGATCAGTTTAAAAGTTGCCTCCGTGACTGCATTGTCATAGGGGCAGCCTTTCTTGCTCCTATACGCGCCGATTCTCTTAAAAAATACGGAAGTTGAGTCAAGAAAGAAGGCTGTTTTTTGCGAAGAACTGCTTATCGTACCAGGACGAGCCTTCGGGTAGGAAAGGCTGAAGCGAGAAGCTCTGCAAATATAAAGGTAAGAAATTCAATTCCTAAAAATAAAAGTTGAACTTTTCTTTATATTTGTGTAAACATTAAACTTAAAACTTTTGAGGTTTCAGTTTCGAGTTTAATGGGTAGATTTTAAGATCTGATCTAGGTTTAATTCTAAAGAATCAGATGAAATGAAAATTAGACATCAAGGGGGATATTATGGTTACAAAGAATTGTTTTGTACGGTTCATCCTAAGCTGTACGAATCATAAAAAGACATCAATCTTCTCTTGTTAATTTGGAGAGAAAGAATTGTAACTATGGACAAGGGGTTGTTTTTATGTATTTGATAAAAAATTGGAATGTAAGTAAAAAAATATTTGGATTGATTTTTATAGCAGCAATCTTCCTTATTACCGTTGGTTGTGCGGGGTATTATTCCATCCAAAAAGTAAACACATATCTGGATGAAACGTATAATAATAGGATTATTCCATCACAATGGATAAGTCAATTAAGTGTGAATAGTAGGGAGGTTGACGCTTATATCCTTGGACTCATGCTGGCAACAGATCCGCAAAAAAACAAAGAACTCGAAAATTTGATTCTCGAAAAACGAAAGCAAATAGATGAAGTATTTCACAATTTAAATCAAATGGATGCAGATGCAAAAGAAAGCCAAATATTAACAGAGTCTCAACAGGTATTAAGAGAATACCGAGATGTTCGGCAAGAGGTTATAGATTTAGCAAAAAATAATCGCAACGCAGAAGCGTATCAACTATATGTCTCTAAGTTAACTCCAATTAGTGAAAGAGTTAAAAATGTTTTAGAGGAACTAACCATATATAATCAAGACTTAGCTTTAAAAACGAAAGAAGCGGGTGATGAGACCGTTGTACAGATAACGTGGATTATCCTATTACTTACGATAGTCTCGCTGGCTTTATGTTCTAGTGTGGGTGTATTCCTTTCCCGTATGATTACTCGTCCTTTACAAGACATCCAGATGTTAATGCAAAAGGCTAAAGAAGGGGATCTAACGGTATATGGGACGTATCAATCAAAAGATGAAATTGGTAGATTAACAGCTGATTTTAACGATATGATAGCGCAACTACAAGGAATTATTAAAAAGGTAAGCGATAGCGCTGTAAGTTTATCAGCAAGTACACAAGAGCTTTCTGCTAGCAGTGAGCAAACCTCAGAGGCAACCCAAAATATTGCTTTTGCCATTCAGGAAGTAGCCAGTGCAGCGGAAACACAATTAAACGGAGTGGAAGAAAGCGCAAGTGCAATGGAAGAAATAGCGATTGGGATTAACAAGATTGCTGAGACGTCCGTTATTGTTTCTCAAGAGTCACATGAAGCAATGAAAAAAGCGGAGAATGGAAATCGAATTGTACAAGTAGCCATGCAGCAAATGCGTGATATTCAATCTTCTGTAGGTGAATCAGCAGAAGTAGTCAAACAATTGGGATTACGTTCGAATGAAATTGGAAAAATCATTGAAGTAATTACCGATATTGCCGCTCAGACAAACCTTCTATCCTTAAATGCTGCGATTGAAGCGGCACGAGCAGGGGAGCATGGCCGTGGCTTTTCAGTAGTGGCAGATGAAGTGCGGAAGCTAGCTGAACAGTCGAAAGAATCAGCGGAAAATATCTATAATATCATTAATCAAATTCTAAACGAAACGACTATTGCTGTCGCTATCATGGAAAAAGGAACGCAGGATGTAGAAAATGGGGTTGCCACTGTGCAGGGAGCAGAAGAGGCTTTTGAACAAATTGTTCAAGTTATCGAACATATCGCCTCTGAAATTGAAGAAGTATCGGCTTCTTCAGAACAAATGGCAGCCGGCTCGGAACAGGTGAGTGCTTCTATAACAGAGGTGGAAAATAGCGCGAAGATGTCGAGGGATCATTCACAGCAAGTAGCAGCCGCTTCAGAAGAGCAATTAGCTTCTGTTGAAGAGGTTACAGCAGCCACACAAGAGCTAAATAAAATGGCACAAGAGTTACAGGAAATGACGAGACGATTTATATTGAGTTAAAAGGCGGGAGATCTCCACAGCATATTTCTATTTGCTTTTCAACATTGGACCGGTATTCATCTTATTAGTTACAATATTTCAAATAATTGGATTTTTAACCTCTCATCTGTTCATAAAGTATATGTGTATTTATATATATGCGAATATTTATTCGCGCGGGAGGGACCAAAACTGAGGGCTATGCTGATAGATGATTCAAAACTCTCATTGATGCACCTGCAAGATTTGCTTGAAAAAGAAGTGGGCTGTATCCAAGTAGTCGGAACCTTTACGGATCCACTGCAAGCGATCGAGCAAGCGAGAAGTCTATTTCCAGAAGTCGTTTTTTTGGATATAAACATGCCAGACATAAGTGGTCTGGAAGTAGGTGAGCAGCTTCAGGGATTGGATCACTCTCCGGAAATTGTTTTTGTGACGGGCTACGATGAGTACGCGGTAGATGCTTTCGAACTAAATGCTTTGGACTATATTATTAAACCTGTTCAACTTACACGCCTAAAAAAAACGATAGATCGTCTACAGAAAAGGATCACGAAAGCGCACGAGGACGTAAGGAGATGGAAAACATCACTGTTTTCCATCCAATGTTTTCGTTCTTTAGCCTTTCATATACCGAATCAGGAACCAAATGAGATAAAATGGAGGACGGTAAAATCCAGAGAGTTATTTCTCTATTTGTTGCATAATCGAAATAAAATGATTGACAAAGAGTCGCTCATAGAACTCTTGTGGCATGACTGTGATGAAAACAAAGGGGGGACACTCCTCTACACGACGATTTACCTCATCCGTCAAACGTTGAAATCTCACGGCCTGAAAACGATAGAGATTAAAAAAAGCAATATGGATCGTGGCTATAAACTCACAATTGATTCTGCCACGATAGATGTGGAGGAATGGGAAGCGGACATAAAGAATCTGCCCCCTCTTTCCCATTCAAGTATTGATGTTTACGAAAAAGTTCTTGCTATGTATGCGGGCGATTACCTTGGAGAGTATGACTATTTATGGGCGGAGTACGAGCGGGAAAGGCTCTGCAGAATGTGGCTGCAACTGGCAAAAAAGATGAGCAGATTTTATTTGGAGCAGGGAAGAGTGTTGGAGGCGACGATGGTCAATGAACGAGTACAACTGCTATACCCGCTCGAAGAGGATTCCTACATGATTTTAATGCAACTGTACGCCTCTTTAGACAATAATACTGCTGTAAAAAATCAGTACAAGTTGCTGACCACTAGATGGGAACAGGAGCTTAATTCTCTTCCGAGTATTTACATAACTGAATGGTACGAGGCTTGGAAGAAAGAAACCGATAAAAGGAATTTCCCAAACAGGGACTGAATCGGACAATTCTCTTAAGGTCGAAACGAATAACCCAAAAGAAAAAGGTGAAGAACTAGCAATAAAAACGAAAAACCACATTCCCGAATTAACTATCATGAAAATGACTAATTTTCAAGGTTATGTACCTGATAGGCATCATGTCAATTAAGGGTGAACCCACCATAAGAAAGTAGCAAGAGCTGTACAAAGAAGGAAAGTGGGGCAGGAATGAAAAATGTAGGGTTAGGAAGTTTAATTGTATACAGTATCATGATCGGAGGGATTACAGGGCTTCTGACATGGTGTTTTTTAGCGATTGTTGCTTTAACGACTCGCATTCTATGGGTTGATTTACCGAGTGTGATCGATGTTCAAAACTGGACCCTGGTCGTGTGTTTAATTGGAGGCATTTTAGTAGGCTTATGTCAAAAGTACTTTGGAAATTACCCACGTAAAATGGACGATGTCGTTGCAGAATTCAAGGCAACAAAAAGAATTGATTACAGTTCCGGTTACCAGAACGCGATAACTGCCATTTGTGTTCTTTCTTTTGGAGCCAGCCTTGGTCCCGAGGCAGCCCTAGTCGGTATTGTTGGTGGTCTTGCTACATGGGCAGGAGATGTCATTAAAGCTTTCGTTAAGAAAAGAACGGCTGTAAATGAACATGGAAATATCATGATTGAGTATAGTGTAGAGGCTACAATTGGCATGATTTTTATGGCACCGCTATTTGGAGCGAATACATTCTTTGAAGAAAGAAAAGATCCAAAACGTATCAAGGTGATCAAGGTACTTGTCTATTCATTCACTACACTTGCAGGTTTTCTGGTATTTATCTTATTATCCAAAATCGATAACAGACAATTTTCGATTGCCGATTTTGGTTCCGCAACAATCGGTACACAAGAGATCATTGCCATCATCCCACTTATCCTTATAGGATTTTTGCTGGCAAAATTATATGAGTTTTTTGGGTATGTTCTTCATAAGGCATTTAACCCACTTGAAAATTATAAAGTTGTGAAAGCTGTTCTGGGTGGGTTGGTTCTAGGAGTAATCGGAACGGTTCTTCCGATTACGTTATTTTCAGGAGAGCATCAGCTGACAGAATTAGTTGCAGAGTGGCCCCATATGACTGCTTATCTACTGTTGGCAATAGGTATTGTAAAGCTATTCTTAACTGAATTTTGTTTAGCTTCTGGTTGGCGTGGCGGACATATATTTCCTATTATTTTCGCAGGGGTAAGTATCGGATATGGAATTGCGTTGCTATTCCCAATCGATCCCGTAACATCCATTACGGTTGTCACCACATCACTCACAAGTGCAGTACTTCAAAAGCCAATCGCCGTTTTATTGATTTTCGTCATGATCTTTCCCGTAAAGTTAATTGTACCCATGCTGATTGCAGCATTTTTGCCGATGTATTTAGTAAAGTTGAAATGGAGATTGTAAGGAACATGGAACTACACCTCCAATCGTTAGTTGTGTCTAACAATTGGGGTGCAGTTCACTTAGACGGTTTCAAAAGTTCATTAATATCTTACCGGTAAGAATCATGGGTAGGGGTGAAGACATCTTCCGTTGATTCCCGCACTAAAATAAATGGCTCAATATTTCCCAATCCATGCAAGCACGTATTGTGATGGGCGATGATCTGTTCCGCTGACAGTACCTCATTGTCCGATGTAGAGTGTCCGTCTTTGACCAACGTCACATCGTAGCCGAGTGTCGTCGCTTTGCGGCAGGCGCTGTCGATACAAAACTCGGTTTTGCACCCCATGATCACAAGGTGGTTAATCCCGAGTGCTTGTAGTTTTTCATGCAGGTCAGTTCCGTGAAACGAGTCTGTCGCCAGTTTTTGAATCACCGTTTCTGATGGCAGAGGGGCAATCTCAGGATGGATGGCATAGTCGTCTGAACCGACTTCTCCGACATCCGCATCCTGAACATACAGCACAGGAATATCCTTGCTGTAGGCAACTTCTCGTACTTTTTTCAATGTTTGGACAAATGTAGTCGGTTGAAAAACAGGACCAAATTGTCCTTCGATAATACCTAATTGTGCATCAATAATCAGTAGAGCTGTTTTACGGATCAATCCATTTCCTCCTCAGGGTAGGGGGCTAGTGTTGGTGTCCCCCTCTTTGGTTGTTTGGTACAAGCACAGCTTTATAAGAATGTTGTTTCATGTCCTTTTTCATTACAGACCACTCCTTTCATCGTAGGAGAGCGTGGATGTCGCTCTGGATAATTGTACCACAAAAAAGACTCATTCCTAGGTGATAAGGAACGAGTCTTTTTCGATTGCGAACTTCTTATGATTCATTTTCCTTTTTCGGTACAAACTGAAAGATATCATGTGATTCGAAGGAGTCGATCAAACGGGACAGCCACAGATAATATTCCAACCCATTTTCAATGCGCTTGATACTAAGGTCAACTCGCTCGCTAATTTCTTCCGTAAGCTCTTCTGTTTGTTGGAGGGTGCGAAGCTCCTGAAGCGACTTTTTCAAGGCGTGTACATTATGTTCACAGGCGTGTCGCCACTTCACGGAAAAGAGGTCGATGAAGTTCTGGTACCAATCCAGATTAACCTCGTAATGATCCTTCCGTGTCCCTTTTTTCCATATCTTTTCTACCATATTTAAATCCATCAATGTGCGGACACCGGTGCTCATGCTGGTTTTGCTCATACCGAGCGCTTCGCCCATTTCATCGAGTGTCATTGACTTGTCCTGAAATAGCAACGTGCCATACAGCAGTCCCGTTGACATGGTAATGCCATACAAATCCATGTTGCGAGCCAGCGTTTCAATCACGCGTTCCTGAGCTTTTTCGAGGATTTTTTCCTGATTGGTATCCATTTTGAAAAAAGCAGCTCCTCTAGTCATAGTAACCTGAATAGAATTGTACGTCCCCAAAAGCAAAAAGTAAATGGAGATATTGTACAGTATATACGTGATAAACTGAGAATACCGGAAGTAAAGTACGTAAAGTTTTTTCTGAACGCTGAAAATGACGGATTATCATTCCTCATCCAGTTTGAGGTAAAAAAAATCGCTGGTTACAATTGTAAGGGTAAAGAACAGTCCGGATACGGGCAGAAAGTTGGAGGTGACATCATGCCCAAGATCAAAGTAGAGAATTTGACCAAAATCTTTGGACGCCAACCCCAACGCGCATTGTCCCAGGTGAAGCAGGGGAAGACCAAGCAAGAGATATTGAAGGAAACGGGTCTTACCCTTGGGGTGAACCAAGCGAGTTTTGAGGTGCATGCAGGCGAAATTTTCGTCATCATGGGGCTTTCGGGAAGCGGGAAGTCGACCTTGGTTCGATTGTTGAACCGGTTGATTGAGCCAACAGAAGGCAGAATCCTGATTGACGGTACGGATATCGTCAGTATGAACACCGAGCAGTTACAGGACGTAAGAAGAAAGAAGCTGGGCATGGTATTTCAAAAGTTCGCCTTGTTCCCTCACAGAACAGTACTCGAAAATGCGGAGTACGGTCTGGAGATTCAAGGGATGCCAAAAGCCGAGAGAGAGGCAAAAGCGAAAAAGTCACTCGCACTCGTCGGACTCGGCGGTTGGGAAGCAAGCTACCCGGATCAGTTGAGTGGCGGGATGCAGCAGCGTGTGGGGCTGGCTCGTGCACTCGCGAATGAGCCAGATGTGCTGTTGATGGACGAGGCCTTCAGTGCCTTGGACCCGTTGATTCGCAAGGACATGCAGGATGAGCTGTTGGAACTGCAAAGCACCATGCAGAAGACCATTATTTTCATTACGCATGATCTGGATGAAGCATTGAAGATCGGGGATCGGATCGCCTTGATGAAGGATGGTGCGGTCGTGCAGATTGGTACCCCGGAAGAGATCATGACGAATCCGGCAAATGAATACGTAGAACGCTTTGTAGAGGATGTGGATCGTTCCAAGGTGTTGTCCGCTGAAAATGTCATGAAGCGGGCGGAAACGATCACACTGGACAAAGGACCTCGCGTCGCATTGCAACTGATGCGAGACCGCGGCGTATCAAGTCTGTACGTAGTCGATAAGCGAAAAACATTGCTGGGTGTGCTGACGGCAGACGCGGTAAACGGAGCCAAGGAAGCAGGGCAGACACTGGAATCAGCATTGCGAACCGAGGTGCCGACTGTCGGACCGCAGACGCTTCTGAATGAGATGTTCGACCTCGTTGCGTTTTCCGATATTCCTGTGGCGGTTACAGGGGAACAAAATCGCCTTCTGGGCGTGATTGTAAAAGGAGCCGTCTTGGGTGGTCTGGCAGGAAAAGTGAATCAGCATAATCCAGAGCCAACGAATGAAGAGGGGCAGGTGAATCCATCATGAGCCAAAATCAACTTTTGCCGAAGCTGCCGCTCGACAGTTGGATAGAGACGATTGTAGATGGACTGGAAGAGAATTTGGGCTTTGTATTTGATTTCATCTCGGCTGGAATCGGTGGAACCGTGGATTTGTTTTCGTGGATTCTCACAGGACTGCCGTTTTGGGTCTTGATCATTTTGTTTACGTTGCTGGCGTATCGCGCTGGCAAAGTGGCAATTGCTCTTTTTACCTTCATTGGACTTCTTTTGATTCAGAATCTGGGTTATTGGGAGCATTCAATGGAAACACTTGCGTTAGTATTGACCGCAGGCTTGATCTCCATCATTATCGGGATTCCCGTCGGTATCTGGTGCGCGAAGAACGAGTCGGTACAAAAGGTCGTCACACCGCTGCTTGATTTCATGCAGACGATGCCGGCATTTGTCTATTTGATTCCTGCCATCTTTTTCTTCGGACTTGGTAAAGTACCGGGGGTTATCGCTTCTGTCATTTTTGCGATGCCACCGACGATTCGTCTGACCAACCTGGGAATTCGTCAAGTTCCTGCCGATCTGATCGAGGCTTCTGAAGCGTTCGGTTCTACCTACTGGCAAAAGCTGACGAAGGTACAGCTGCCGATTGCCAAGACGACGATGATGGCCGGGATTAACCAGAGCATTATGCTCGCGCTGTCCATGGTCGTGATTGCCTCGATGATTGGGGCGAAAGGCTTGGGGGCTGACGTGTATCGTGCTGTAACACAAATCAAGATTGGTGAAGGCTTTGAGGCGGGACTGGCCATCGTTATTTTGGCGATTCTACTGGATCGTCTCACACAAAGTGTGGGTAAGAGAAAAAACGCATAGGAGGGGTTTTCATGAAAATGAAAAAAGGCACCTTGAAAGGGCTGGCAGTAGCACTCGGACTCAGCATGGTGATGGCAGGATGTTCAACCGCGGGAACACCGCAAGGAAATCAGCCTGCCGAGGGCAATACGGGTACGTCTGCACCGAATAGCGTTGGAGCACAAGTGGATCATAAAATTATCGGAATCGATCCTGGTGCTGGTCTGATGAAAGCGACCGAAAAAGCCATGAAAGACTACGATCTGAAAGATTGGGAACTGGTAGAGGGCTCCAGTGCAGCGATGACGGCAGCACTGACACAAGCCTACAAAGACAAAAAGCCGATTATCGTGACAGGCTGGACACCGCACTGGATGTTCTCCAAGTTCGAGATGAAATACCTCGAAGACCCGAAAGGAACTTTTGGAAAGGATGAACAGATTCATACCATCGTGCGAAAAGGACTGAAGGAGGAGCACCCAAGTGCTTATGCATTCCTCGACAAGTTTTCGTGGACACCTGAGGATATGGAAAAAGTGATGCTCGATATCGCGAGCGGCAAGAAGCCAGATGAGGCAGCAGCCGAATGGGTGAAAAACAATGAAGCTGCCGTCAACAAGTGGGTAGAAGGCATCCAGCCTGCGGAAGGTAAAAAATTGACGCTCGCCTACGTCGCTTGGGATTCTGAGATCGCCAGCACGAATGTGGTGAAGACGGTTCTGGAGCAAAAGCTGAAATATAAGGTGGAGCTGAGCCAAGTAGAAGCTGGCCCGATGTGGGTAGGTGTATCGAACGGCGATGTGGATGGAATGGTAGCAGCTTGGCTGCCAACCACGCACGCAGACTACATGGAAAAGCTGGGGAAAGACGTGGAAGACCTCGGTCCGAACCTGCAAGGAACCAAGCTCGGCTTGGCTGTTCCAACCTATATGGAGATCAACTCCATTGAAGATTTGAAGAAGTAACAAGCTCAATAAGAAAGGCACCCCTCACGATGAGGTGGTGCCTTTGTCGCTGTGTTATTGTACGGGCTTTCTTTCCATGACTGCGGGCCAAGCATGTGGTTTGCCCAGCGTGGAAGGTTCCGGTGCAAATACCCGTAAAACGAGATTGAACTCGCCTTCGGGGAGCGGGAGCCAGTTGCCTTCCTTGCCTTTGGGCGGTTGCTGTTGCAAATACAGATCGAGGGAGCCATCCGGATTGTACGCAAGCGTTCCTGTGTTGCTGCGAACCGATGCGCGATCGGCCGCTGTTTTGGCTAAAAACAGCTCGTTGTCATAGACGTTGATCGACCAGAAAGCAGATGTCTTGGGCAGCTGTTCCTTTGTAAAATGGAGCCTATAGCTTTTCGCTCCCGTAAGCGGTTTGCCTCCGCCATCTGTCAACGCACGATAATAGGCTTCCTCGCTCGGTACATTGGCCCCTATACCGGAATAGGCGATAAAGGAACGGGCGAGAAACTGGTTTCCATATGTACCGATGGGGGAAAAGGCGCCCCATCCATTACGGAAGGTAGTGTAGCCGGGAAAGCCATTTTGCACGATGGTGGGAGCATCCAGTAAGGCACGTTGTAGACCCGCGAGTTTGGCAGGGCCGAGATCGGACGGATCAAAGCCCTTTTGGACGTCGATCCCGGCTTGTGTGAATTGATCGAGCAGCACGCGATCACATTCGGGCGGAGGATTGCCCTGGATCCATTTCGTCATGACTTGAAAAAAGGAAAGGGACGACAGCACATCAGGGGGAAGTGTTTCGGGAATATGTGCCGTTTGCAATTTTGGATGGACAGGGGCAATCGCGATTTGCTTTTCGAACGAGACAGCTTGCGGCAAATCAGTCTCACCCTTTACCTCGACACGGCCAATGAGCCAGACGGTATTCGTAGGGGCGTAGATCACAGGTATATGGGCAGGGGTAGGGCCTTTCCATTGTGGGCTTGCAATAATATATTGTCCGGTCTGCTGCTTGGTGGAACGATTGGAGACATTGCGGAACGTATTCGTGTAGGCATCCAGCATTTGCACGGTATAGTAGCGGTTTTGCGGATTGGCGGGGACAGTCAAGCGGACGGGCGTCTCTGACAAATCCAGCCATGCGCTCATATAAAGGGTATCGGAGTTCGGCGTCACGATATCCCGATAAGCAGGGGAAGCGAGTGTGTCCGCATAATAAAACTGGTTGATCGGTGCCCGATTTTTGACCATGTCTTCCATCGTTTTCGCGGACATCACTAATGGATAGCCGTAGATGTATGCTTGAATGCCGAGCGAGTAGGCAAGCCTCTCCTGCGATTGAAGAAACGATTTTGATAGGGAGAGAGGTGATTGTTGGGTAGATGGAGCGTTTGTTGTCTCTTTTGCATACGACAAGCCGGACAGGTGAAGCGTCATGCACAGCAGGGAAACGATCAGTGTCAGGCGTTTTTTTAAGAATGGAAGCATAAAGCCCCTCCTCATTACCAGAAATGGGGTTCGCACTGGTAGTTTTCTTCATAGGAATGGGGCTTTATGCAAGCTGGGCTGGAATATTTTATTACTCCACAGAAATTTCAGGCGCCCGCCACTCTGGGCAGGTCGCATACAATCTCGACGCTCCCTGTAGCAATTCCCTATCACGCCATCGCTTGCCTACACACTGTATGCCAATGGGAAGACCTTGCTCATCAAAACCGATCGGCATCGTCACGACCGGACTCCCTGTTACATTAAACAGACTCGTATAAAAAGTAGTAGCGGCCCAGTAGTTTTGCGGGCTCTCGTCTACGTAAAGCGGTTTGGTGTATATCGGCTTATAGCCCCACATTCTCGACTTTTCCAGATGAGGGAAAGCAGTCGTGCAGCTGACTGGACACAAGAACAAGTCACAGTCGGCCATGAATTGCTCGAAGCTGAGAATGAGCTGCTCCCGAATAGTTAAGACACGCATGTAGTTTTTGAACGTCAGCGGGATGAGCATGGTAGCCGAAGGAATCTGGCGATAAATCGGCATCGTTATGAGATGAGCCAAACCTCGAAGAAGTGAAGGCGTAGTAGAGTTTAACTCCGCATCGATCATTTTTCCCCATGTTTCCCAAGTTTTGCGTACATCCAGGGGTGGTGTCGCTACTTGTTCTACGCGCATGCCTTGTTGCTCCAGCTCTTTGACAAAGCGACGCAACTGATCTCGAATGGCTCGACTCGTCGGGTAGCCGGGCAGCTCCTCCATCCAGCGAATGTACAGGGGCTTCTCCTTGGGGGGAGGGGGCAAGACTTGTGGTCCATGAGGCAGGCCAGCGTTGCCGTTTCCGTCACTAATGATGGAAAACGCCACTTCCAGGTCTTCGATCGAACGGGCTATAGGCCCATAGCAGGCCAGGTGACGAGACGAAGTATAATCAGACATTCCTTCAAAGCCGGGCATGTGTCCTGTTGCCGGAACGGCTCCTTCTGTTGGCTTCAAGCTGAACACGCCACAATAATGAGCGGGGAGGCGCAACGATCCCCCGATATCACTCCCGATATCCAAATAAGAAAGCCCTGCGGCAACTGCAGCTGCCGAGCCTCCGCTGCTACCTCCCGAAGTTCTCTCCTGATTCCACGGATTATTCGTCCGACCGTAAATATCGTTGTCTGCTTGGATATCCATGAGCAGGGTAGAGACATTCGTTTTGCCGATCAAAACGGCTCCTGCCTGCTTCAGTCGTCTGACGATGGCTGCGTCGTGTTGCGGAATGTAGCCTTTGAGAGGGGAGAAGCCAGAAGTAGTGGGGAGTCCGGTTGTAGCAAAGGAATCCTTGATAGTGATCGGCACACCGTGTAGGGGCCCTCGATAGTGTCCTTCTGCCATTTCTTTGTCCGCTTGCTTGGCGGATTCGAGAGCAGCCTGCTCGTCATAAGCGACGATAGCGTTCATTTTGCCATTAAGGGAGGCGATTCTCTTAAAGGTGTGCCGGGTGGCTTCCTCGGCGCTTATTTTCCGCTCGCGAATCCATGTGCCCATCTCTGTCGCAGTCAAATAGGTCAGTTCTTTCATTCGATTCACTCCTTTTCATACGTCCAGCGTACGACAGGAAAAAGAGGAAAACTTGATCGAAAATGCGAACCGCCACCAACTATTCTCTGGCCAGAACGGGAATATAAATGAAGCAAAGCGAATCAGGATGGTCATTTCCGAGAAAACGATGGTCGTAGTATTCAAAATCATAGCGGGCGTAGAGCTGGTCGGACGCGGATGCGTGTGTCATCCAGCTCCCGTATATGTATTGATACGTCAGCTTGAGATTTTGCACCGAACCTTTGTGAGGGAAGACAAGATAACCAGATGCAGGCAGGGTCAGCGATTCCAGTCTGTTTGTGCCAGCATGATCCAGAATGTGTATGCCAGCAAAATAGGCAAAGTTCAATGAAAGCCCAAAAGCATCCGGGTAGCGAATGACACCATAACGCTTCTGGTTCTTTTGCATGGCGATTTTCTGCCCCAAGTGCTTCCAGCAATGGACAATATCTGCTGTCGAATGGGTAGCGGAGGAGTAGCCTACCAGGTTCAGTTCTTCATGGGCTGGGACATAGACGGGCTCAATCGATTGCAGCTGAATATTTTCCATATAAGGTAGCTCGATGCGCTCTAACATCGTGTATCGCGGCATTTTTCCTGATCGGCGAAGAGCAGAAGGAGGCAGGCCAAAGCGTTTCGTAAAGGCGCGAGTAAAGGCTTCGTGGGAATCAAAGCCGTATGTAAAGGCGACCTCTGTCACGCTCTTTTGTTCGAGCGACAGTGCTTTGGCAGCCTCGGTCAAGCGTCTCTTCGAAATGTATTGGCCGACCGTTTCTCCTGTCACGTGAAAAAACAGCCGTTGAAAATGGTACTTGGAATATCCAGCGGCTGATGCCACTTCATCGAGTGTTACTTTTTCCGTTAACTGTTTTTCGATAAAAGAGAGGGCATAGGTTATTTGTTCCATATAGTTCATAGCGTCACCTGAAAAAGAAAATAAGATCTTTTTAGGATACCATATGCCCTGACCTGAATTTTTGTAAAAAAGCCAGAATGCCAAAGAATAGGGAGAGAATACAATGAAGTAGGACAACATTATTGGAGGTAGCCGTGGAGCAGCATCTGGATCTTTTTTTGATGAAATATGGATATGTCGGCATCTTTTTTTCGCTCACGCTTGGTGTTGTAGGGCTCCCCATACCTGATGAGGTACTGATGACGTACGCTGGCTATGCGGTTTCCCGCGGTGTTTTGCACATGCCGTTTACGATGCTAAGCGCCTTTTTGGGAGCGGCAGTAGGGATTACGATCAGCTATGTGATCGCGTGGAAGTGGGGGCTGCCGCTGCTTATGAAGGTTGGACCCTACTTGCATATTACGCCGAAAAAAATAGAGTCAACCCAAAAGCTTTTTGCCAAGTACGGTCCATACTTGTTGCTCATCGGCTATTTTTTGCCTGGCGTACGTCATATTACCGCCTATTTGGCAGGAGTCTCTGCGATGGGGTTTCGCCGATTCGCTTTTTTTGCTTATGCCGGCGCATTACTTTGGAGTGTCACTTTTTTACTGTTGGGACAGGCGCTTGAGAAAGAGTGGCTCAAGGTCGTCGTTTATATACGTCATTACGGCATCACATTTTTGCTAATCGGTTCGGCGATTGGAATGATGGTTTATATTTGGATCAGGTACAGGCGCGACACAAGGACATAAGGAACAAGCATTAGTTCCTGCTGATCGCCATGCTATCTTTAGTGGGGAGGCAGGCTTGTCCGTAGCAAGAGTTTCACTCGCAACGACAGCTAGGACCTAGTCGTAGCTGCTGCTCCGAGTGGCGTAAAAATTTATGTTTTCATTAGTCGGCAATCTTCACTAAAGTGAGGAAGCCGGTTACCGTCGTCGTTCCGTCTGCGAAGCTTTGCAAAAACTGGTCTGCATTACCTCCAGTACGGAATAGGTCTACGATGTCACCTGCTACTAATCGGGTGAAAGAGGTTGCCATGCCGAATGCATTTCCATCGTCTGCACTATCCGCACTGCTTGAGGTTCCAGCAGAAGCCGTAATATTGGCGCTATTCCTTCTTATAATGAATGACACTTCACTCGCCTGTGCAGTAGTTACACGATAGCTGAGGAGATAGATGCCGCTTGCGGGTACGGTCACTTGCCCTCCAGCGAACAAAAAGCCAGGTGAATTGTCTGCATTCGCCACATTAAGCGGTACGATCGTATTTGGCGAGATATCGATAGCGGAGGACAGCCAGAAGTTACCGAAAACACTGGAAATGGTACCCGTCGCGCCTGTAACGCCTGTAACG
>NZ_PXZM01000035.1 GCF_003013395.1 Brevibacillus fortis
GGGGTCAGTGCATTTATTTCGGAGCGGACAGTCTAACCCCTTGCGGGGCGTAGGCCGAAGCGTAGACTGGAAATGGGCTTCTTCCCCTCCACTACAGCTACAATAAAAAAATAAAGGATAGCACCCAAGGCGCTATCCTTTGTCTTTATTACGGATTCACACTATTTTTCGGAGGAGAAGCCAGATCACGCAGGATCGCTACCTCTACCCGTCTGTTTTTCGCTCTGCCTTCTGCCGTCGTATTCGGCGCTACCGGATGGTATTCTCCCAAGCCTGTCGCGCTGAACTTCGTCGGGTCTAGGTTCTTGTTTTCCAGAAGCACCTTCAAGAAATTAACCGAACGTTTGGCACTGAGATCCCAGTTGGACGGGAACTCTGCACGGCGAATCGGCACATTGTCCGTATGTCCAGTTACAGTCACTTTTTTCGGGTGAGGCACCAGCATCGCTGCCATTTCAGACGCAAGCTTTCTCGCTTCTGGTTTCAGATCAGCTTTTCCGGAGTCAAACAGCGCATTATCCAAAATGGTAATCAGCAGTCCTTCTTCGGTCAGCTTGGTCTGTAGCTTGTCCTGCAGCTTGTTTTGCTGAATGTATCCGTCCAGCTTTGTCTGTAGCTTTTTCAAGTCCTCTGTCTCTTTGCGGACTGCTTCTTCCAGACGCTTTTCTTCTTCTGTCTTCTGTTTTTCTGCTTCCTGTGCGCCTTTGTGCAAGGTTTGCTGCTGAAGCTCCGGGTCTAGTGGTACCGGGCTTGGGTAGTTCATGACTCCCACACCGCCGTTGATTGCAACGTTGAAGGACCGAACCATTTGGTCGAACTTCTTCGCATCCATCTCGCTAGAGGCGAACAACACGATAAACAAAGCGAGCAGAAGGGTGAGCAAGTCCGCGTATGGAATTAGCCAAGACTCGTCCATATGCTCTTCATGATGAGCATGTCTCTTTGGTCGCTTAGCCATTTACCGCAGCTCCTTCCTCCCTCTTCTCTTCCTTCATTTCTTCTTTCATCTCTGCACGCTCTTGGTATGGGATGTAAACCAACAGCTTTTGTTCAATCGCAGTCGGAGATACACCTGCTTGAATGGAGAGCAGTCCTTCGACCATGATTTTTTTGATTTCGATTTCTGCCTTCGACTTCCGTTTGAGCTTGGTTGCGAACGGATGCCATAATACGTAACCCGTGAAAATACCGAGCAACGTAGCTACGAACGCAGCCGCAATGGATACGCCCAACGCATCAATGTCACTCAAGTTACCCAAGGCCGCAATCAGACCAACAACCGCACCCAATACCCCGAGTGTCGGAGCGTAGCTTCCCGCTTGGCTAAATACGAGTGCACCCGCCTGATGACGCTCTTCAATAGCATGAATCTCTTCGTTCAGGACATCGCGGACAAAATCCGGTTCGCCACCATCAATAATCATTTTCATACCGTTACGCAGGAATGGGTCTTCAATCTCATCAGAAGTGTTTTCCAGTGCAAGCAATCCTTCGCGACGTGCAATGGAAGCCCAGTTCATGAATTGACCGATCAACTCTCTTTTTTCAGGGAGCTGTTGTTCTTTAAAAATTATCTTGAAAAGGGCAGGAATACGCTTGATTTCCGACATGGGAAATGCGTTGAAAATGGCAGCAATAGTACCTACGATGATGATCATAATTGCTGCTGGATTCAGTAATGACATGGGACTCGCATGCTTCAAGATCATCCCGACCACTACTGCGATAATACCTAGAACTAAACCTATCAAGGTAGACTTTTCCATCGTGACACTCCCTACTTCCATAATCGAAATCTATCTATATATGGTTTCGGAATTTTTGCGCTCACTTGTGAGGCTTTTCGAAAAAAACGCTCATACGAACGACTGAACTAGTCCAATCATGACCAAAAGTCCTAGAATGAACGAAAAAGTCGCGGAACGAGCATGACCATCTCCATGGCTTTCGGGGATGAGTTCCTTGTAAACGATAAACAACATCGCGCCTGCGGCAAAGGAAAGTCCGTATGGCACCAGCCCTTGGACCACAGAGGTCAGATAATAGCCACAGATCCCAGAGACGAATTCGACTGCTCCGGTCATCGTAGCCAAAATAAACGCCTTGAGACGACTGACCTTTTGATTGATCAGGAAAAGAGCCACCAGAAAGCCTTCTGGTGCATTTTGCAGACCGATTGCAAAAGAAATCAGGCCACCCAAGCTGGACTGTTCACTCGAATAGCTCACCCCAACGGACAAGCCCTCAGGAATATTGTGCAAGGTAATCGCAGACAAAATAAGCAGCGATTGCGAATCCATCGAAATGTTGATTCTCGTATGCTCCAGATCGATATGTGGAACGATGCTTTCCAACACCGTAAGCAACAATGTTCCCGTAAGCACTCCCAAACAAACAATAATAAATGGCGCACTCTGAAGTGCCTGTGGGATCAGACTAAATGTCGAGGCAGCCACCATAATTCCAGCCGTAAACGCCAGCAATATATCCCGCCATCGATGTGATACCGACTTGAAGAAAAGGATAGGCAAGGCGCCCACACCAGTAGCCATGGCAGAAAGAAAGCTACCGATCAGTAGTTGTTCCATGTGTGTTCCTCCACGTAATAATGCCGCTCTTCAGATGATACCATTTAGGTTCACAGAAAAGATATCCGGAACAAACGGCCTTCTACTATCTTATTTCCTAGATGGAGACGTTACGCCTTTTTTGTTAAGCGGATCACATCCAGCAGATCAATTCTTTGTCGTGTTTTTTCATGATACAGCCATTTTTCCTGAACATGATCCACAAATAAAATCCCGTCTAAATGATCGATTTCATGCTGCATACAAACAGCAAGGAATCCATCTGCCGCAAGGATCATTTCCTCGCCTTGTCTGTTCAGCGTCCTCACCTTTACATGCTCGGCTCTCTTTACATTGCCATAGTATCCTGGAAAAGATAAGCAGGCTTCCATTCCGATTTGTTCGCCACTCCTTTCTATGATTTCCGGATTCATGAGCTCAATTAATCCATCTCCGCAATCCATGACAATGACCCTGCGAAGAATTCCTACTTGAGGTGCGGCAAGGCCAGCACGGCCGTCCGTGGCATATAAGGTTTCAGCCATCTCATCCAGTAGCTTGAACGTTTTCTCATTTAGCTCATCCACCGGCTTGGCTACTTTGCGCAAGATCGGATCTCCAAAAGGTAAAATCTGTTTCACTGCCATATTGTTATGCTCCCTTCACTCTATTAGGTGGTGTATAGGCCCACAAGTCATTTGGTGTACACTCCAGGGCTGTACAGAGTGCATCAAGTGTCTCGGCTTTCATTTGTTTGGGTTGACTGGTCAGCAAAGCACTGATGGAGGCTGGGGACAGACTGTAATTTGCTTTCTCTTTCAACAGCCTTGCTAAAGCGGCTCCCGTCCAAATTCCTCTTTCTGCCATTACTTTTCGCAACATCCAGACAAGCATCTTTTCACCCCTCGAAATTTCGGTACTAGCTAATTTTATTAGGCAACACCTAATATACCACATTTTGTCTACAGAAATAAAAAAACGCCAAAACCTTGGCGTTTTTGACGTTCTATGTTTCCGATCGATATGTCTTCCCCAACTGATCACTCAGACCAAAATAATGGCGGAAGTTGTAGATCAGCGGATTCCATGCTTGGGGGTCCACGTGATGAGCGCTTTTGACAATCTGTTTGTCTGCATGTACGTGACACACTTCTGTCTCCACAATCGCAAACATGTCGGCATAGTCTGGAAAACGGATGGTGCGGACGACTGCTTCGAGTTGAAGCGGGCATTCTCCCACTCGCTTTGGACGAACGATAGCAGATTTAACAGGAGTCAAATTACCTGCCTGAAACTTATCCGCTTCATAGCGGAAGCCCAGCTCCTTTTTATAGTCGGGTACGGGATTGCGGCCTGTTAGCGGAGCCAATGCTTCCACTTGCTGCCACATGGAGGCATCCGGCAAATTGATGACACACTCCGGCCGCTGCCGCAAATTTTCCAATCCATGTGAGCCAAACCCGAGTCCTAGAATGACATAATTTCCTAACGCCCATGACGATGAAATGGGACTGATATTCGTTGTTCCATCTTCATTTTCGGTCGTCAACAAGACGACGGGAGTTCCGTAATACAAAATCTTCGGTTGGATGATAGTATGGCTTGTCATGAACATAGCCTCCTTTGACTAGAATCCATCTTGCTACTACTTATTCTAGTCGAGGAATATTTCCATCACGCTCGAAGTGTGATTGTATGCTTCCCTCCGCAAATTAGCGTGCTCCTGCTTCTTGGAGGATTTGCACAATCTCGTTATAACCGCGTTCTTTTGCACGATACAGAGGTGTTTTCCCTTCGCTATCCGAGATGTTCACATCAGCGCCGTGGTCGATTAACAGTTGGACCATCTCTTGTTGTTTTTTTCCGCCATCGTTCAATACGATAGCTTCCATCAATGCTGTCCATCCCGGGTTGTTCACATGGTTGACGTCTACATCCGTCCGGGTAAGAAGTTCCTTTGCTACTTCCACATAGCCATGTTCTGCCGCTGGAATCAAAGGTGTTCCTCCGTAGCGGTTGTAAATCTTCGTATCTGGACCCGCATCGATCACCAGCTTCAAGATCTCCAGGTACCCTTCTGCTCCCGCATACAAGAACGGATTATCTTGACGGTCATCCTGAATATTGATATCGGCTCCTGCTTCAATGAGAACCTTCACTGTTTCCACATGGTTGCCGTGTGTAGCCGCCATCGCCGCTGTTCTTCCACGATCATCCTGTGCGTTTATCTCGGCCCCTGCTGCCAAGCTAGCCTTGACTTCATCCGTTTTGCCCTCGACTGCGGCAGAGAGTAGTTTTTTGTTCATATCTTTCACTTCTTCTTGAGATAGAGTCGGCTTTTTACCTGTCTGTGATTGTTGTGGTGGTGGTTGTGCTGGTGTTGCTGGTTGTTGCTGTGCGGTCGTTACCGCCGGAGCTGTTGTAGACGGTTCATCTATACAGCCAGTCAACAGCATTCCGAATGGGATTGCAGTGAAAATGAGTCTGTACATTTGGCTACCTTCCTCCTTGGTATGTCATTGAGATAAAGGCCTAAGCCCGGTTGCGTACCGAGCTTAGATCGCCTATTTAGAGGTTTATTTTGTAGTGAAGGTCAGTCCTGCCCATTGCCCTACAGGAGTAACGGAATACATAGTGTTTGGTTCTAATTTGCCACCGTTCATGATCTCAAAGATTCCCGTAGCGCCTTTTCGTGTAGTTACCTTGTATTGGGCTACGAGCTCTGTTCCGTCTGGTGCTGTTAGCTTGATTTGGCGGAATGCAAACAGTTCATCACGCGGATCTGTGCTCAGTCTTACCTCCAGCGTGGTTTCGTTTACTTCTTCTACAGAGCGAATCGTAAGCGGGTTGATCGCTTTCGCAGTGAACTTCGTATCCTTAATATCGGCCCAATCAGATGTAACGGTGTATTCTACACCTGGAATCAGTGTCACCCCGGCTGGCAAACGGAATTTTGGCTCCTGACGACCATCTGTGGCTTGGGTAAATGGAACGTACGTCGCTACGATTGGTTCGCCACCCTCTGGCGTGATGTACACTTGTGCCGTTCTCAGAGATGGAATGATCTCATAGCTCTTTCCACGGTAGCGATTGTTTTCATCTAAGACAAAGTCCAGGCCATTTCGTTTGCCGACATAAGACGCAATCACATTTTCATAGTCCGTCACGCCAGCGCGCAGGCTTGATTCGATCTCAATCGTATCGTACGCTACCTGACGAGCTTCGACCATGTCCACCCTATCGCTGTTTGTTTCAAACGTACCAGTCTCGTCGTCTTTGTATGTCAACGTGTAAGTCGTGTCAGAAGCCTGAGGCGTCGTTGGAACAAAGTAGGTAGCTGTTGTCCCTGTTTTTAACTGCGGGATATTGCGAATCGTCAAACCATTATCAAATTGGAAATTTTCCTGTGCTTGTGCAAGCGCCAGATCTTCTGTTACGAGTGGAGCAGAGAAGGTAACTTCCAATGTGATCGGATTGAGCGACTTGATGCTGCGCACTTCTGCATTTTCATCTGGTTGGGCATCCGTTGTAACGGACACGTTTCGTGCTGTAGCCCATTCGCCTACTGGTTCCACCTGATAAGTGACATTCGAGTCCAGCTCTTCACCTTTCATGATTTCAAACGTACCTGTCGCCCCATTGCGTGTCGTAAATTTGTATTGGGCAACCAGCTCTGTTCCATCTGGAGCTGTCAACGTGATGCGACGGAGTGGGAAAATTTCTTCGCGCGGGTCGCGTCGCAGTATGACATCGAGTGTGGTTTCACTTGTTGCTTTTACAGACTGGATGGTAAGTGGATCGATATCTTTCGCCGTAAAGGTAGCGTCACGGAAATCAGCCCAATCAGCGGAAACCGTGTAAGTAACACCCGGCTCAAGCTCCTCTCCTTCTGGCAGACGGAATTTCGGTTCTTGACGACCATCCGTATTCTGGGTGAACGGAACGTAAGTAGCAATGATCGGCTCACCGTTTCTCGGTGTCAGAGTTACTTGTGTACCGCGCAAGGAAGAGATGATTTGGTATTCCTTTCCTTTGTAACGGTTGTCCTCATCCAGTTCAAAGTCTAGGCCGCCTCGTTTGCCTGCGTACGCTTCAATCACATTTCCGTAATCCGTTACGCGGTCACTCAAGCGAGACTCTAACTCAATGGTATCATTGTCTACTTGACGTGCCTCTCTCATATTGATTTGTTCTGTGTTAGCTGTGAAAGTGCCTACTTCCTCGCCTTTGTAGCTGAAGGTATACGCCGTTCCTTCCTCTTGCGGGGTAGTAGGGACGATGTAGGTAGACTTGAATCCAGTTTTTAGCTGTGGAACATTTCGAATGGACAGGTCGTTATCGAATTCGAAGTTTTTCTGTGCGTTGTTGAGTGCCACTTCTTCTGAGCTGAGCGGCTCTGCAAAGGTGATCTCTAGTGTAATGGAATTCAGAGACTTGATGCTCGTTACCTCAACAGCTTCGCTTTCGTTCTGCTTATCATGAGAGGCTGCTCTCGCTACTGTATCCATGTTCAGAACGTTGAAAGGAACCGCTACCCCTGTTCCAAGCATCGCCGCGAGTAAAAGTAGTGAGAGGTGCTTTTTCGTTTTCTTCATACGATCATCTCCTTGTCTACGATGGGGGATCAACCCTCTGAATCTATCGTAGTCGGAAGAGATAAACTCCTACTAAACCTGATCTTAATGAACTATTTCGTAAAGATTAACTTTTTCTAAAAAAAAGAAAAACGCCAATCATTTTGGCGTTTTGCGTTTATCTGTACGGTATATGCCTACACCTTGAATCGACGAATCATGTGCTGCAGCTCTTCTGCCATATTGGAAAGAGCTGTCGCTGATGAAGCGATTTCCTCCATAGAAGCGAGCTGCTGCTGTGTAGCAGCGGATACGTTTTGCGTGCCATCAGCAGTCAAGTCGGAAACTTCACTGACCAGCTCCATCGCTTGTACGACCTGTTCGGAATGGGCAGACACTTCCTGGGCAGATGCAGACACGTCGTGAATTTGGTCTGCTACTGTGCCAATCGAGTTCTGAATTTGCCCGAAAGTTTCACCCGCACGATGAACGACGCGAATTCCTTCTTGCACTTCCCGAGTACCTGTTTCCATCGATTCGACCGCGACTTTTGTATCTGTCTGAATCGTACTAATCAATTGCGCGATTTTTTGGGCAGACTGTGCCGACTGCTCTGCCAGCTTCCGTACTTCATCTGCGACAACCGCAAATCCACGGCCGTGCTCTCCTGCGCGTGCTGCTTCAATCGCTGCATTGAGGGCAAGCAGGTTGGTTTGATCCGCAATGCCTGTAATAACCTCGATGATCTCTCCGATTGCTTGAGAATGACTGCCCAGACCATCTACCACGGATGAGAGCTCACGCATGGAAGTATGGATCGCATTCATTTGTTGAACCGCTGCCTGAATCGACTGGTTCCCTTCTCCTGCCATGTTGGCGACTTCGCTCACCAAATTGGATGTTTGCTGGGCATTATTTGCGATTTGACGAATTCCTCGTGACATATCATCAATGGATTTCGCTCCATTTTCTACACTCATTACCTGGCGATCAACACCTGCTGCCACTTCTTGAACGGTAACGGCAATCTGTTCGGTGGCCCTGCTCGTCTGATCTGCACTTGCTGTCAATTGCTCAGCCGATGCAGCTACCTGCTCGGATGTCCCGCCTACCTGACGAATGACAGTGGTTAAACTGGTAGCCATCTCATTAAACGAATTCGTCAGATCAAAAATCTCGTCACGAGTTTTGACAACCAATGGCTCTGCTCGCAAATCTCCATCAGCGACTTTCTTCATCTCTTCCATCAAACGCTGGATCGGTTGACGGATATTTACTGTCAGCCAGACAGCAAGTGATATACCAGCAATCACAGAGACAACCATGACGATGAGCATGTCCCGTTTTACGGATTCGTACATTTGTGCGCTTTCCGTGCCAACGCGTTGGGCTCCTTCGCTGTTATACGTAATCAGTGCATCCAAGTATTTTTTGCGTTCAAGAAACAGTTCACTGCTTTTTTTCTTGATGAGCTCCAGCTCAGCCATGTCTGCATCGCTAGCAGCCTTTCTGATATCCACTCTTTTGCCGATTTCGACGAACCGAGGGTTGAATTCTTCATATTTTTTCAGCGCCTGCTTCAATCCCTCATAATTTTGGCGGTCCTCTTCACCGACAATCGTTTTTTCATAGCTGGCCAATAGCCCGTCAATATAGGCAAATTGATCATCCACTGTTTTTGCATACTTGTTCTTGTCATCCATGTTCTCTGTTGTGAGCATGGTTTGTGTAACCCCGTGAATGGTTTCCAGCGTCATGTTGATCTTTAGAATGTCTTCTAATCCTGGGCGCCAGCTTGTATTCATTTCGACCATCTTCTGGTTCATCTGCTGCATCATGATAATGCTTGTTATTCCCGTAAAGAGAATGATTACCAGGACAAATGCGAATGCACCACCCAGTTTTTTTCCGATCGTCCATTTCATTTCGTAAACACCACTTTTCTTGACTTAATGATGATAGCGTAATCTCCTTTTCCCTCCCAACTGATGGAATAAACCTTTATGCGCATAAAAATATTGATCTTTACACAAAAATTAGAATCCACAATTCAGAAAACTCCTGTAAGATAGATGAAAATGAAGCAGAATGGAGGACTGATGATGCAAAACTACGACGTCATTATTGTTGGAGCAGGATCGATGGGAATGGCAGCCGGCTACTATTTGGCAAAACAGGGTGTGCGTACGCTCATGATCGACGCTTTTGATCCCCCGCACACGATGGGCAGTCATCACGGCGATACCCGTATCATTCGTCATGCGTATGGAGAAGGAAAACAGTATGTCCCGCTTGCATTGCGGGCGCAGCAGTTATGGTCAGAATTGGAACAAGCATCCGGCATGCCGATCTTCGCCAAAACAGGTGTGTTGAACGCTGGACCCTTGAATTGTCCTTTCCTGAATGAAATTCGGGAGAGCGCCGAGCAGTACTCCCTTCCCTTGGAGGTACTCAGTGCCGATGAGGTCACGCAACGCTGGCCGGGAATAAACCTGCCTTCTGATTACTACGGTTGCCTGGAACCTACTTCGGGTGTCCTTTATCCCGAAAATGGAATACGCGCCTATCGAGAGCTCGCCCTTGCCTCAGGAGCCACGCTTTTGACCAACACGCCTGTCACGCAGTTGGAGCCAGCAGGAAATGGGGTCATCGTGCATACAGAATCTGCCAGCTACCACGGCGATAAAGTCCTTCTATCCGCCGGTGCTTGGAATGGTTCACTCCTTGACTCATTGGGCTTGTCCATCCCTCTCACGCCTACACGTAAAACAATCGCCTGGTTTGGTGCAGATGAGAGCAAGTACAGTGCGGATGGCTTCCCCGCCTTCATCTTTCGCCTCCATGACTCTATGTTCTACGGATTTCCCAGCTTTGATGGCAGTGGGGTAAAAATCGGACGTCATGACGGAGGACAAGCCATCGATCCTGATAAACTGGAACGTACCTTTGGCACCTATTTGTCAGACGAAGGAGATGTTCGTTCTTTTTTGGAAGCGTATATGCCTGGGGCAGCCGGACCGTTGCGACAGGGCAAGGTATGCATCTACACCATGACACCGGATGAGCATTTCGTCATTGACCGTCATCCTGAACACCCACAGCTTGTATTTGCAGCTGGCTTTTCCGGGCACGGTTTTAAATTCGCCAGTGCGATCGGGGAAGCGACCAGCCAACTGCTTGTTGAGGGAGCATCTGCCCTTGACCTGTCTATGTTTTCTTGGAAGCGGTTCTCCTGTCCATCATAGAAATTGTTCAAAAAGCCGCCTTTTTGAACACGCACTAATGAGTGAAAGAAGCCTCTCGCCGCATTTATGGCAGGAGGCTTTCTTTCGTTTTACAACTCCCAAGACAAAGAACCGATCTGCGCTGTAATTCGGCTGCTCGCTTGTATGGTATGACTGGAAACTCGCATGATAGAACGACCGTTGGCGTAGGGAAACAGGTAGGCGAAACCAGGACGAGTCGCCTGATTGACCAGATAGGCAGACCTCACTGCTCCTGCTCTTCGCTGTTCATTCAAAAATGCTACCATCTCATTCGCTCGTTTGATCCCAGCACCATGCCCGTAATACAAGCCATTGCCGAGCACTACTGCATTTTCCCCTTGCCACTGTGGTGTCGCGCGATCGTAATCAGGATTGGCAAAATAAATCACATCACCAGGCAAGAACGTATTTGTCCGCAATGTTTGCAAGTCCAGATCCTGATCGTACCGCCAGTCATATAGCAAGATGTCCGCAAACATTCTCTCGAAATCAGGTAAACGAATAGACTGTAGAACCGCATGATAAATAATAATGACCATCGCAGTAGCGCACTCTGTGGCGTATTTTCTGCCCTCACGAAAAATATTGATAATCCCGTTGGATGGCAAAACTCCCGGTCGCAAACGGAATCCGCCCTGCACTGTTCGAATCCAGTAAGCTGGATTGGCACGAGATTCTTCAAAAGTAGAAAAGGCCAAGCCGCTTTCGTTCAGCGCCAAGGCAGACCTCACCAGATGATCGCGCATTTTCAGTTCAAATTGCAGGAGATCAGCAGTCGGATATTCAAATACTTCCTCACTTCGTGCCATAATCGCTATCGTTTCACGCTGTACCGGATTTAATCCCCATTCCGCTGCCAACGAGGCGGGATGAGCCGGTCTCCCCGCTATGACAATCATATACAACCTCCCCTTCACACACTGTCCTTCTTATTTGTATGCGAATGCCCATGTCCAAGTGATCGACTAAGAAAAACCATCAGAGAAGCACGGAAGGTACTCTTGGTTTGAGTCAACATAGTGGAGGAGAAGAAAAAGAACAGTTCTCTTCGACTCTGACACGCCAGCAGGGGGTTTCACTGGCCGTCTCCACTACAAAAAGGGGACCGTCGAGCCAAAGCCACCCTACGGGCGGAAGATTCTCAACGAAGAAGTGTTCGACAAGCGTGGTCCCCTTTTTGTAGTTCCGACTGGGTAGGCGTTGTCAAGGTCTACTCGTACCCAAATTTAAAAAGCCGCTGACTATGACTTGAAAAATAAAGTCTTAGACTGCGGCTGCTTATTTTGCGCTGTCTTAAAGAAGCTACCATTATTTCGGCTTCTTAAGACATATGCTGAGGATCAATCACTTATTAATCAAGCATGAGATACCAATAAATGGCTATCTCATCACTAGCTTTATCTAGACCTCTGTAGACGTAGGAATCGAAACCTCCGATGATAAAACCACAACTTTCGTAGAATTTGCATGCGCGGACATTATTACTTTGTGTCTCCAGCATGATTCCCGTCATACCGCCATCCTTCATCCAGCGTTTAGCCTGTTCGATTAGTTTTTTACCGACACCGTATCCTCTATATTGCTTATCAACTTTGATATCTTCCACATAGGCATATTTGTTCCAATTTCTTTTCAAAACAATTCGACCCACAACTTGATTATTTACGAGCGCTAAATAAATGATTTGATGGGGATTGCCGATATAGCTCGAATAATCCTCAACAGTATCTTCTTCAAGCTGTTCATCATCGTAGCTTTTATTCCTAAGAGGTCTCTCCTCCACCGTATATCCGATTCGCTGTCCCATTAGTTGCAGGACAAGGGTAGAGTCCACGATAAAGCTCCCATCAATGTTTGTACCAAATTCATCGTCCCCAGCCCTCAGTTCTCTAATTAAAATATCCATATTCATCCTCCTATATTTTAATAAGGTGAGAATAGAGATATAAAGGTGGACCACGGACTTAACGGAATACATATCGCTCCGTCATTTTCATAACCTCCTAGTATTATTTATCATGTAAGAGTATACAGATAATTGTACAATCATTGCTTAGCAGGTGCGACAGCTTTTTCATCGTTAAACCCGTTAGCTTAGTGATGCCCCACGACAGTCTAACACTTAATTTTTCAGTCCACAGCGCTTCTTCTCCACCACAACTTATAACTCAACTTTCGCACCTGATTAGACGATGTGAAAGCAACGCTAGCACAGTGTGACCTCAATAGAAATTTCCATACGACCCACTTGATTAGGATGTCTACTTACTCTCCCGAGTGAATATTCTCATTTCGTAAAAACTGAAACAGACCTCTCCGCTCACATAATTGTGAGGGTTGAGGTTTGTTTTTACTCTACTCTATTACTATCAATTCTTTCTGATACAATGACTTCATCCTATAAGAAAGGTTGGTGTGGCAGTAATGAAAAATGAAAGTCAACCTTACACGGATTTTAGAGAAATGTACCGCGATATCGATTTCGCAGCAGAAGCTTACTACATCGAGTTTTTCCATGCCTACAAGACGGATGGGCGATTCCCCGAAGTATATACGCTCGAGCAAACGAAAAGAGCTTCTAGTGCCATCCAACTTCTTCAACTCTTGGAATGGGAATGGAACCCGGTTCGTTTACTGGCATTACTATCGACAGTAGGTGCTGCCCTAGGAATCGGACGCCCTATACCTGTTTATGATTTTTGTTCAATGATTGAAGGTGCGGCGCTAATAGGTACTCCATATGTAGACTACTATACTAAAAAGAAAGACATTCTTATAGCTACGTTGGAGATGTTTGCAAATGAGGAACCATAGAAGTTAAAAAGTACGTTATACCGTTAAACCCCGCCTCCACTCTGATAGAGCTTGTGGCGGGGTTTGGCAATTTGCAGAGTGCCTAATTTGCACTCTGGTAAATTTATAAATTTATAAATTTATAAATTCCTATTTACTAAAAAATCCCCCACCTGTTTGACCAGACGAGGGATCTCCCTTTTAGCCTTGTACTTGCTTGACTGCATGTGTTGTCGGGACCAGGACGTGCTTTAAACGCGAGAACATGTAACAGCCGACAATGACGATCACACTGCCGAGCAATTGGACGATGGTCATCCGCTCCCCGAGCAAAAGAAATGCGAGAATGGCTGTAAAAATAGGGTTGAAATTGAGGAACATACCGGCTGAGGTAGCGCCCACCTCTTGCACACCAATATTCCACAACACCATGCTGACGACAGTCGCCAGTACACCAACGTAGAACAGTGACAGCCAAAACGTCCAGTCTGTGTTGCTGATCGTAAACGTTGTGACATTAAAGGGCAGCATCAACGCGACACCGAAAATCCCCGAGTACAGTGTGGACATCAGCGGCGAGACCGTCTTCATCGCCCAACGCCCGCATACAGAGTAAATCCCCCACATGGCGACAGCGGCGAGCATCCACAGATCGCCCGTGTTAAAGTGCAATTGGGACAAGTGTGCGATGTCTCCTTTTGTCATCACCACAAGCACGCCTGTAAACGAGACAAGCATCGCGACAATCTGCAACGGTCGAATTTTTTCGCCCGCCAGCAAAAAGGAAAAAATCGCGATCGAAACGGGATTCAGCGTGGACAAAAGGCCAACATTGGTCGCGTCTGTCCGTTCGAGTGCCCAGAACATGAATAAATTAAATAGTGCTACGCCGGTCACTCCCATCACAATCAAAGGAAGGAGTGCCTCTCGAGTGGGCAAAATCCGCTTTTCGCGTATCCAAACAACTGGCAACAAGCAAACAACTGCAATAAGCCAGCGCAAATTGGTCAGCGTCAAGGAAGACGCGTGCCCGACTAGAAATTTACCGACAACGAAGTTTCCTCCCCAAAGGAAGCTGGTACAGAGTAATAGGACGATATACAGCGGTCTCATGAAGCCTCCTGCCAAGATGATAGAGTTGTGGAGCAATTATTTGTCCTCTATCATACACCTTTCGCCAGCATTTGGGGGGTCACGCTGTACTTTCCATATTTCTCCTATAAAAATCCTTCCTTCACACAGCGAGCCACGACATGATCACCGGCAGCAAGGTAAACGCCCACACTACCGTAATCATCGCTCCAGCAATCACAGCCAAGGTCGCACTGCTTCCTTCTGTTTCTCCACGTTCAAACGCTTTTACCATCCCTAACGCATGTGCGCCCATTCCGTACATCAAGCCAATGGAGACAGGATGACGGAGCTTCATCCTTTTGATGATTTTGGGAGCCAAAAAAACGCCTGCAAAGCTGGTCAGCATGCCGAACACCGCCGTCATCGTAGGCATTCCGCCAATCGCCTCGGTTACGCTCACCGCAATCGGCAGGGTAATCGAGCGAGGAATGACGCTAATCGCCGCTTCTTTTCCCAATCCGACCAGCATCGTCGTAGATACTCCTGCAATGATGGCAATGAAGGAACCCGTTGCCAGACTCGTCACTATCATCCGGCGATGCGCTATTAAAACCGACCAATTTCGGTACAGTGGAACCGCAAAGGCTACAGTGACTACGCTCATCATCTCACTAATGAGCGAGGTCGCCTCACTGTATACCTGATAAGGAATGCCTGCGAAAAGCAAAAACAAAATCAAACCGATCGGCGCCAATATGGCCGGAGAAAACAGCAGAGACGGTCTTTTCTTGTTGAACCGTTTTGCTGCATAGAAGAAAACGAGTGTCAGGAGCAGGCTAGACGTTTTCCACAGGATCATGCTGTTTCACCTCTCCACGATTGAACATGCGCTCAGCAATAACACCTGTCGAAACCATCACAAGTGCACAACCACTCACGACAACCACAAGCACCAGCAATCCTTTTATTCCCAAGAGCCATGGATATTGCATCATCCCGACCAACGATGGTACGAAGAACAGGATCATTTGCGAGAATAACAGAGTCGCTCCTGCTTCCACCCACTGTAGACGAATCCAGCCGGTATATAAACAAATGAACAAAAGCGCGAGTCCGATCAGACTACCGGGAACAGGTAGGTGAAAAAACGAGGTCACCCATTTCCCAAGCCAGGTGAAACCGAACAATAGCAAAACTTGTGCAATGATGGAGAACCATCTTTTCATCGAGACCACCCCGGTTCCTCTACAAAGGTTGTTCAAAAAGTCACCTTTTGAACGAGATACCTTCATTCTAAATCGTCTCGATTCCATTCGTACAATACATAAAAATCATCAATTCTATTCCATTTGGTTATGACTGTACATTTTCTCTACAAACGAAATGAAAGCTTTTGTCGCATGCGATAAATACCCTTCTTTTCGATAAATCAAGGCATACTGCCAGTCAATCACCGGGTAGGAAATGTTGACGGTGTGCAATTGTCCGTTATTCAATCGTCTCACGATGGAGCGGGGAACGAGTGAAATCCCCAGTTGGGTAGCCACCATCTCACCGACAAAATCCCACAAAGAGCTCATGTAAGCGACTTTCGGTTCAAAGCCGGACTGCTTGCACGCTTGACGCACCACATCATGCATCGCGTACTCTTCCGTAAACAAAATGAAAGCCTCGTCCTTGAGCTGTTCCAGGCTCACCTCATCGACTCCCGCGAGCCAATGCTCCCGTTGAACGATCGCAACGAGGTCCTCTGCGAGCAAGGGAACCGCCACAAATTTCTCCTGATCCGTTGGAAGAACCGTTAATGCTACATCGATGCTTCCTTGTTCCATTTGGATTTCAAGCAGCTTGGCGCTGTATTCCTTCATCTCGATATCGATGCCTGGATACTGCTTTTTAAACAAGGCGATCACATTCGGCAAGAGAAAAGAACCCACTGTCGGCATCATGCCCAGTTTGACCCGACCACGCTCGACATTTCGCAATTCTGCAATCGACGACGACATGCCCTCCATCAGCTGTAACACTTTTGTCGCATAGCTGTAGACCATTTCTCCTGCGTCTGTCAGATCCATTTTCCGCTCTGTCCGATCCAGCAGAACAACCTCCAGCTCTTCTTCCAATGCCTTGATCATTTTGCTGATAGAAGGCTGAGAGACGTGGAGGGATTGCGCGGCCTTCGTAAAGTTTTTATGTTTGACTACTTCCACAAAGTATTGCAGCTGTCGAATATCCATGGGTGTCCTCCGTCTTCGTCCACTCTAAATCGTTAGCTACAGATTACCACAGGCGAGAGTACGCGAAAAAGCCAGGTACGCAGTCGCGCCCTGGCTCTTCCTCCAGCGTGAGTTACTTCACGGTTACCTGTATTTTTACGACTTTTCCATTATACGTAGCCGCAATCGTTGCACGACCTGCTTTCACAGCCGTGATCTTGCCATCCACTACAGTCACAACGGAGCTGTTCGTGGAGATCCAATCTGCATCCATTGTAACATCGACCTTGGTTTTGTCAGTATAGACAGCAGATACCTTCAAGTCTTTTGATTCGCCGACTTTGAGCGTGGCCTTTTTCGTGTCCAATTCCAGATTGGAGATGACAGCAGACTCTACAGGGATCGAGATCGTTTTTCCACCGTAAGTTGCTTTGATTTTCGCTTTGCCCGAGCCTACAGTCGTCACGACCCCGTTTTCAACTGTGGCGACTTTTTCATCGTCGGATGTCCACTTGGCTTTACTTGTTACATCTACCTTTTCTTTGGTAGACAAAGTAGCCCACAGCGTAACCGACTGGGTAGTGTTTAGACGCAGATACAGCTTTTTCTTATCACTGTCCAGCTTGGAGACGACATCCACCTCTACTGGGATGGATACGCTTTTTCCACCGTACTTCATTTTGATCTTCGCTTTGCCCGAGCCTACTGCTGTAACCAACCCATTCGCTACCGTTACGACTTCCGTATCATCGCTTTCCCACTCCGCTTGAGCCGTTACATCAGCGGTAGACTTGTCAGAGAAGGTTGCTGTTGCGTTTACCTGTTTCTTGCCTCCCACGCTGAGAGCCAGTTTCTTCTGGTCAGCAGTGAGCTTGGAAATCACATCGATCTCAACAGGGACATTCACACTTTTGCCCCCGAAGCTTGCTTTCACTCTTGTTTTACCGGAGCTTACTGCTGTTACCAAGCCTTTTTCAACGCTCGCGATGTCACTGTCAGAGGAAGTCCACTCTGCTTGCTGTGTGACGTCTTCCGTTGTTTTATCCTTGTATTGCACGCGGACGGTCAACTGTTGTGTCCCCGCTTTTTTCAATTTTACTGTCTTTGTATCAATCACAAGCTTGGAAATTTTCTTCTGCGTGCTTGTCGTCACGGAATTTGCCAATGCCGGTACTTGACCGACACTGGAAAAGATGAGCCCAACTGTAACAGCCGCAGCAAGCATACCTTTTTGCCAGTTTCTCATGCTCACATTTCCCTCTCCTTTTCTCTCTACGTTTCCACTATTTTCTATATCGGTAAAACAGCCGTACTTGTTGAATACAAAATGGCGTAAAAAGTCATGATTCTTCTGCCCATGTCCCTGCCAAGGGAGCAAAGTGCTGCATCGCCAAAGCTCCTGCTCCCATCACGATCGCCTCCCCCTTCAATTCGGAAGGAATTACGCGAAATTTTCCCTTGAATGGCTCCCAAATCACTTGATCGCTATGCTCCTCGACCAAGTCAATGATTTCGCGATAATTCTCCACCAAATCACCGCTTACAATTACAGTATCTGGATTGTACATGCATACAATATTGTTGATCGTGATTCCGAGGTACAGCGCAGTACGGGAGACGATTTCCTTCGCCCAGCGCTCTTCATTTCTCGCTGCCGCGAACACCTGACGGACATCACTGACATCCTTCACCCGACGCGCTTCCATGATCAAAGAATTTTCGTCTATGTATGTTTGCAGGCATCCGCGCTTTCCACATTCGCACAGATTTCCATTCGGATCGAGCGTCGTATGCCCCAGCTCTCCTGCGCTATTGGAGCCCCCGCGAAACACTTCGCCATTGATAATCAACGCAGAACCGATACCAGTGCCAATCCCGATCAAGGCTGTCTTGTTCGAGCCTTTGGCAGATCCGTACAAGTACTCCGAGAGGATTTTTACCTTCAAATCGTTGTCGATGACCGTTTTGATTTGCAGCCTTTTTTCAATCAGGCTGGCAAACGCTACGTCCTTCCACTCCAGCGTAGTGGAAAGCTGAACAATCCCTCGCTCATAATTGATCACCCCTGGCATCCCAATGCCAATCCCGACCACTTTTTCTAACGGAATGCCTGTCTGTTTGAGCATCCCTTCCATTTCGTTGCAAATTAGTTCAGCCGTCTCTTCCGGTGTAGAATCCTGTGTTTTATGATCCATCCGGTGCTGTGCAATAATCGCTTCACTAAAGTCCATGATGCCAAAGCTGATTCGCTTTTTTGCCATGTCCACGCCGATTGTATAAATGGCCCCCGGCTCGATGTCGAGCATGATTGCCTTTCTGCCCACACCAGATGAGGTCAACTCCGTCTCTCGAATCAATCCTTCTTCGCATAACTCACTGACGAATCTACCAATCGATGTGGCACTCATCCGCGTAATTTTGGCGATTTCTGCACGCGATATCGGTCTTTGCTTTTTGATAATGTCGAGGATCATTTGCTTGTTATGCTGCTTGGTCACGTCCTGATCTTGCTTCATTATTTTTTTCATCATACAAAACTCCCATCTTGCTTGAATTCCCGGTAGCATTCCTGCGCGATTATTCTCACACTACCTGTCGCCATTTATTACGTCAACTGGGCCAAACAAAAACCATCCGAATCTCCTCGGATGGTTTCTACGTTGCTATCACTTGTTGTTGTTCAAATCATACGGTGTCTCTTGGTAAACGTAATAGTTTAACCAGTTGGAAAACAGCAAATTCGCATGTGCGCGCCAAGTGACGATAGGATCGCGACTTGGATCGTCCTTTGGATAGTAATTACGCGGAACAGCAATGTCCAAGCCTTTGTTCACATCCCGCTGGTACTCATCTTGCAAGGTGGTCGGATCATACTCGGAATGTCCTGTCACGAAAATTTGTCTGCCATCCCTCGTCGCTACGATGTAAACCCCTGCTTCATCAGACTCAGACAAAATCTCCAGCTCTGACACTTGCTCGATGTCTTCCCTGCGGTTTTCGGTATGCCGCGAATGTGGAATGTGGAAGTAGTTATCAAATCCTCGGAACAGCTTCACATTTTGCTTATTGAGTGTATGAGGGAAGATTCCGAACATTTTTTCTTCCAAAGGATGCTTGGGAACCCCAAAGTGGTGGTAGAGACCGGCTTGTGCTCCCCAACAAATATGCAGTGTCGAAGTGACCTTCTCCATTTTCCAATCGAGGATTTTTGTCAGCTCCTGCCAATACGTGACGTCTGTGAACTCGAGCTGTTCCACAGGCGCTCCGGTGATGATCATGCCATCAAATCGCTGGTCACAAATCTCCTCAAATGTTTTATAAAACATCGACAAATGTTCTTCGGACGTATTTTTGGACGTATGGCTGGACATGTGCAAAAGCACGATTTCCACCTGTAGCGGCGTATTTCCCAGGAGGCGGAGCAACTGTGTCTCCGTTGTTTCCTTCACTGGCATGAGGTTGAGAATGACGATCCTGAGCGGTCGTATGTCCTGCGTGAAGGCACGGCTGTCCTTCATCACAAAAATATTTTCTTGGGCGAGTATTTCCGTTGCAGGCAATTCGTCGGGCAATTTGATTGGCATAAGGATCCCCCTTTCCACTTTGAACACAGGTAGAAAAACAATAATCCGACAAATTCGACAAAAATACTAGCCTTCCTGCCAAATCACCGGGAGAAAATGAAAAAATCCCCTTGCAAGCAAGTTGCAAGAGGTCTCTTCCCTTAAATCCAGCCGCGCGCTTCCATCGCCTCAGTAATTCGCAAAAGCGAGATCATATAGGCTCCCGTGCGCAAGTCCACCTTATATTGATCAGAGAGTTCTTTTACAGCACGATAGGCGTTAATCATTGTCGTTTGCAGCTTTTCGTTTACCTCAACCTCAGACCAGTAGTAATTCATCAGGTTTTGCACCCATTCAAAATACGAAACCGTTACGCCACCCGAATTGGCGAGAATATCTGGGATCACGGTAATCCCTTTTTCCCGCAAAATGGCGTCAGCATCCGGTGTAGTAGGTCCATTTGCCGCTTCTGCAATCCACTTGGCCTGAATGCTGTGGGCATTCGCTGCTGTGATGACATTTTCCAAAGCGGCCGGGATCAGAATATCTACTTCCAGCTCCAACAGCTGTTCGTTAGAGATGACCGTCCCACCTACATACTCCAAAATAGTGGCGTTGTCTTTTAGCTGTCCTACCTTTTCTATGTCCAAGCCAGCAGCATCATAAATACCGCCGCGTGAGTCACTGACCGCCACGATTTTGAAGCCCAACTCCGTCAAAAGTCTGGCAGCAATTCTTCCCGCGTTGCCAAAGCCTTGGATGGCCACGGTAGTTTGCTCCGGCTGGCGTCCAGAATCTTTTAGCGCCTCCAATATCGTAAAGACACATCCACGGGCAGTCGCCTCGTTTCTTCCTTTGGAGCCGCCGACACTGAGTGGCTTTCCTGTGATGACTCCCGGAGAATAGGTGCCTTTTAATCTACTGTACGTATCCATCATCCACCCCATGATTTGTGGGGTCGTATACACATCAGGCGCAGGTATATCTGTCTCAGGTCCGACCATATCAGCAATGGCTTCCATGAAGCCGCGGCTGACTCGTTCCAGCTCATTTTTACTGAATTCGTGGGGATCACATATGACGCCGCCTTTTCCGCCGCCATAAGGAAGACCAACTACGCCGCATTTGAATGACATCCACATGGAGAGTGCCTTGACTTCATCCATCGTCACATCTGGATGAAAGCGAATCCCTCCCTTGGTCGGTCCTACCGCGTCATTATGCTGAGATCGGTAGCCTTCAAAGACACGTACGCTGCCATCATCCATCTTGACTGGAAAGCTGACGGCCAATACTCGTTTGGGTCGCTTTAAAATTTCTACAGCATCGCTCCGCAATCCCAACAATGCCGCTGCTGAATCAATCTGTTTCTGTACAATTTCGTATGGATTCAAGTTTTCTTTCTCTACAGACTTTAGCATCTCTCTTCCTCCCCAATACATTTCACAAGCATCTTCTACATCACCTTGGCGCAGAGCTAAAGGATGAATGGAGTAATTATATACGATGCATGTAAATTCAGACAATTTATTTTCTTTGTTTTCACATTATTGTGTTATTTTTGGTAAACAAAAAAACGCCTGATGCACCCTCGCGACACATCAGACGTTTTTATCCTATTTTTTCAAATATGTCTTCATCAGCTTTGCTTTCGTCTCCCACATCTCTTCGCTAATGTGCAGACGGTAATGCTCCGGATTCAGCATGCGCAAGTATTCAGGCCAGAACAGCTTGAGTTGCTCACGGTGGTAATCGCGAATCTCTTGGAGGGTCGGCAGTTCATACACCAGTTCTCCATCCACAAATACCGGAACGAGAAGCGACTCAGCCTGATAGTTTTCCAAATGCTTGCTCAAATACGTATGGCTCGGATGGAATAAATGGAGAGGTGCGCCACCTTCGACTGCTGTTTCATGCGGGAAGCACATGTAGTCAGCAATCGCTTTTCCTGTTTCCGGATCAATCAATCGGTACATATCCTTGATGCCCGGCGTTGTGACTTTTTCCGGATTCCCAGAGATTTTGATGGTCGGCTGGTATTCTCCGTTCGCGCCTTCACGCGCCACCAGCTTGTATACGCCTCCGAGCGTCGGCTGATCCGCTGCCGTGATGAGTTGTGTTCCTACTCCCCAGCTATTTACACGTGCTCCCTGTACCTTCAGGTTCATAATCGTGTGCTCATCGAGGTCGTTGGAAGCGACAATTTTTACGTCGGGCAGTCCGGCCTTATCGAGCATTTCACGCGTTTTGATGGACAAATAGGCCAAGTCGCCACTGTCCAGTCTTACGGCAGCCAGCTGCTTGCCTTCCTTCTCCATTCGCTTCCCTAACTTAATCGCATTCGGCACGCCGCTTTTGAGCGTATCGTAGGTGTCTACCAACAGAGTGACCTGTCCTGGAAGTGCTTTAGCAAACCGCTCAAAAGCCTCCTCCTCGCTCTCAAAGCTCTGTACCCAAGAGTGAGCGTGCGTCCCTTTTGTCGGAATGCCAAACATTTTCCCTGCCAGCATGTTTGAGGTCGCGTCGAAGCCAGCCAAATAAGCTGCCCGTGTCCCCCACAGTGCAGCATCTGCCTCCTGGGCCCTTCTTGTTCCGAATTCCATGAGAACATCATTGCCCGCCACGTTTTTAATCCGCGAAGCTTTGGTCGCAATCAGCGTCTGATAGTTCATGTAGTTCAACAGGGCCGTCTCAACCAGCTGTGCCTCCATGACACGCCCCTCTACGCGAATCAACGGCTCGTTCGGGAAAACCACGGTTCCTTCCTTGACGGAGTAGAGCGAGCCTTTAAAACGAAGCTGGCGCAGCTCTTCCAAAAACTTTGGATCGTAGTTCTCTTCTTGCTCACCCAAATACTTCAAATCGCTTTCTTCAAAGCGCAAATTTTTTATATAGGAAACAATTCGTTCCAGTCCGGCAGAAACGGCGTATCCGTTTCCAAAAGGCAGCTTGCGGAAAAATGCTTCGAAAACGACCTTCTGATTGTGTGTTCCGTTCACCCAATGGGCGTACATCATGTTTATCTGATATTTATCTGTGTGTAGTGCCACACCAAATGATTGCATGTCACTGAGGCCTCCTGTGCATTCCTTTCTATCATCATACCAGAAGCGTCCGCTGGTGCCCATCCGCTGTGGAGGATATTAGGGAATATGATATAGTAATGGGATAAAAAGAGAAGCAAACGTACAGGCTGGGAGTGAGCGTAGGTTGGACAGAAAAATCGTTTCTATTAGTAAAGGGTTGCCAAAAAGTACTATGTACAACGGCAAAGAGTTCCTCTCCGGCATTTGGAAGGATGAAGCAGACGAGCTCGTTGTCCGTTCCGAGAAAATTGATGACGACGATATCGCGAATCCACAGTATCACGGCGGCCCAGACCGCGTTGTCTGTGCGTATCCTTTTGAACATTATGCCCATTGGCAGAAGTTATTTGGCCAACCTCTGACCAATGCGGCATTCGGAGAAAATCTCACACTCGCTGGCATGACCGAAGAACAGGTCTGTATCGGGGATGTGTATCAATTCGGAGATACGATCCTGCAAGTGACCCAAGGCAGATTTCCTTGTGCGACCATCAACAAGCGAAACAACAATAACCAATTGCTCAAAGCAGTGGTGGAGATGGGCTATACGGGCTATTTCTTCCGCGTCTTGCAGGAAGGAACCATCAAGCCAGACTCACAGATTACCCAAATCTCTGCTCATCCGAAGCAAGTCAGCGTAGCTTCCATCCACCACTTGTACTTCCACGACAAGTCACCAGCCCAAGAGACGATACAGCGTATGCTAGAGGTAGAGGAATTGGCTTTGCCTTGGCGAAAAAAACTACTGGAAAAGCAACAGCAATAGCGAAAGGAACGTCTCATGCGAATTAATAAATTCATCAGCGAAACCGGCATTTGCTCACGAAGAGAAGCCGATAAATTAATCGAGGCCAAGCGCGTGACGATCAACGGCCAACTCGCGGAACTGGGAAGTACGGTTGCGTCAGGAGATGACGTGCGCATCGATGGAAAGCCGCTCGGCACCAAAAAGAAAGATGTCTACATCGCCTTGAACAAGCCTGTCGGAATTACATGTACAACTGAACTGCAGGTCAAAGGCAACATCATCGATTTCGTGAATCACCCGGAGCGAATTTTTCCTATCGGGCGTCTGGATAAAGATTCGCAAGGACTCATCCTGTTAACCAATGATGGGGATATCGTAAACAAAATTTTGCGTGCCGAGAACAATCATGACAAAGAGTACATCGTCACCGTAGATAAGCCCATCACGGCGAATTTCTTGCACGGAATGGCAAACGGCGTGCGCATTCTCGAAACGACCACAAAGCCTTGCAAAGTAACCAGGGTCAGTGATCGCGTCTTCAATATCGTGCTGACGCAAGGGCTGAATCGGCAAATCAGACGGATGTGCCAGGCTTTTGGTTATCAGGTACGAAAACTAGAGCGGGTACGCATCATGAACGTATCGCTGGGGAATTTGAAGCTAGGACAATGGCGCAATCTGACGGCCAAGGAATTGACTGATCTGAACAAAAGCTTGTGAAATAGGGGCGGGTTGGAGGCTATATAGTGGCTCCTTCCCGTCTTTTGTATCTGTATGAGAATTTTTTGTTTTTACTGAAAACTCTCATTTACACGCTCCCCTTCTCCGTTTACCATATAGAAAACCATACGAGAGAAAAGAGGTGGAGAGATTCTCCCTGTACTTTTTGGGGTGAATCTTGCGAGGATGAAACTGGTTTGTGTCGATTGCAGCAAGGAAGTGCCTACCCATTTATTTGACTATCAATGCACGTGCGGCGGCTTGTTTGACATTATTCACGATACGTCGGACATTGATGCCGAATGGCTGAAGCGTGTCTTTCACGAGCGACTGTCAGAGCGTATGACACCTTATGCCAGCGGGGTATGGCGCTACAAAGAGCTGATTTTCCCCGGGCTTCCTGAAGAGTACATTACGACCAAGTACGAAGGAAATACAGGACTGTATGCATCTGCACTCATCCAATCGTATGTAGGAAGCAACAGCAAGGTATGGCTGAAGGCACAAAGCGAGAATCCGAGTGGTTCGTTCAAAGACAATGGGATGACTGTTGCCGTATCACACGGGCGTTCACTTGGCTATCAACGCTTCACCTGCACATCGACTGGCAATACCTCATCCTCTCTCGCCATGTATGCTGCACTCGCCGATGGCGAATCGTACGTGTTTGTACCAAACAAAAACATTTCCTTGAATAAAGTCATGCAAACACTCGCCTACGGAGCAAAGGTCATCAGCTTTGAAGGCACCTACGATGATGGCATCCGCTTTTACGAGCAATACAGCAAAGAGCTCGGTCTCTACATCTGCAATTCGATCAATCCATTCCGCATTGAAGGGCAGAAGAGCATCGTATACGAAATCGCCCAGTACCTCAATTGGAACCTTCCCGATTGGGTGGTCATCCCTGGAGGAGCGCTAAGCAATGTGACTGCTCTCGGAAAAGGCTTGCAGGATTTGAAAAATCTCGGCTTCATCGAAAAAGTTCCTCGTGTGGCACTCGTACAGGCGGAAGGTGTCAGTCCATTTCATCGCATGGTCGCAGGCGGACACACCGAGCTTACACCTGAACCCAATCCGTATACACGTGCCTCCGCGCTAAACATCGGCAATCCGCCCAGCTGGAAGAAAGCGCTTCGTACCTTAGAAGAAACGAATGGCGTTACCTGCTCCGTGACCGATCAAGAGATTCTCGACGCCAAAGCATGGGTGGATAAGAGCGGGATCGGCTGCGAACCTGCCTCTGCCGCTACGGTCGCCGGATTGCGCAAGCTCATCGCGGAGCAAGTCATCGACAAGGACGAAACAGCCGTCTGCATTTTGACGGGAAACATGCTGAAGGACACCGATGCCCTGCAAGAATATCATTTGGGGGAATCGACGCAAGCGAGCTATCCGAATAAAATTGTCTTGGCACAGCTTGCGTTTGAAGAGATTGGCGCCATGCTTTCGTAACAGCCCACCCGATTTTCTTTGGTCAGCATACTCGAATCATTTGCTATCCATTCCTAATCCTGTTATGCTAGTAGAGAATTATTTTTGTTCGAAGCAACGGATAGCGTAAATAGCAAGTTTCGTCTTGATGATCCTGCGAGCAAGGATAGTATTATTTGTGTGTTTTCACACTAGGAGGCAACAACAATGGAACAAGGTACAGTAAAATGGTTTAACGCAGAAAAAGGTTTTGGATTCATTGAACGCGAAGGTAAAGAAGACGTATTTGTTCATTTCTCTGCTATCCAAAGCGAAGGTTTCAAATCCCTTGACGAAGGTCAAAAAGTTACTTTTGACGTAGAACAAGGCCAACGCGGACCACAAGCTACTAACGTTCAAAAAGTTTAATATAGCCACAAACAAAAAAACAGACTCCAGTAATGGGGTCTGTTTTTTTCGTTGTCTCAAGGATTATTCGTCTGTAGGCAGTCTAGAACGTTTAATATCCGTAATTTGCCCCCGCGCTACACGCAGCAGCCCTTCTTTTTCCATCTTCTTTAGTGTCCGGCTGATCACTTCACGAGCAGTCCCCAGTTCAATCGCCAATAGATCATGCGTAATCGCAAGCGTATCATTCTCCGCACTTGTATGCTCGATCAAATATTCGGAAATCCGAACCCGAATGGATTTAAAGTTAATGTCGTCAATCAAGTTCGACATGATAATCAATCGACGCGCAAATGATTGAAAAATATACTGGCGAAAGTCTTGGTGCTTCTCGATCCATTTTTTATAAATCTTCGTCGGGACGTTCAAGACCAGACTCGGCTTCTCTACACAAGCAGAGGCTTCATACACCGTTTCTCCCAATATGCTAGACGCGATGAGCGGGCAGCACTCGCCAGCCGTTAACCTGTACAACGTAACCTCCCTGCCATCGCTGCTCAGTTTGAAAATGCGAACCAGTCCATCCAGGATCAATGGCGCATTCTCCAAAAACTCGCCTTCATCAATCGTAAAGTTGGCTGGAACCGTAGTTATAGAGATTCCTTCCTCCTGCCACTCTTCTGAAGTAAGTTCCGCCAGACTTGGAAAACGTGTAAGGACTTCCGCAATCTGATCCTTTTGCATATGGACGAAGAACCTCCTTGTGAAAAAAATAACTTGGTGACAAAGTCACAGATTACCGATACAGATTTTTATTATTATTGCACTCAAGAGCACCGAACACAAGAACACCTGTTTAATCAATAATCGCTTCGTTAACACTAACGAACGATCATCATGAAACGAAGGAGATGTATGTAAATGAGTACTTTTGTATTGGTTCATGGAGCTTGCCAAGGTGAATGGGTATGGGAAAAAGTAAAACCTGAGCTGGAAGCATTGGGACACAAGGTCGCAACATTGGACTTGCCTGGAAGTGGACAAGACATGACACCTCCTCAGCAGGTGACACTGGATCTCTACGTAGAGAAAGTATCAGACCTGATCAAGCAACAAAACGAAAAAGTAATCCTTGTCGGACACAGCATGGGTGGCCTCGTCATTACCCAAACAGCTGAAAAAGTACATGACAAAATTGATAAGCTCGTCTACCTTTGCGCATTCTTGCCGAAAAACGGGGAAAGCCTCATAAGCAAGTCAGAAGGAGAAAAAGGCCCTGAATTCGAATTGAATGAAGCTGATATGACACTGGGTCCTAAGCTTGAGACTGTGGAAGAAACGTTTTTCAACGCTGTGGAAGATGAGGCACTGAAGCTGGCGTCGATGAAGCGTTGCCGTCCGCAAGCGCTGGCTCCTTTCACACAACCGGTGATTATTACTGAGGAGAAATTCGGTAGTGTCGATCGCATCTATATTGAGACAACATTAGATAATGCGATTCCAATCAGTTTCCAACGCAGAATGAATACAGAAACACCTTGCAGCAAGGTCATTACCATGGAAGCGGATCATGCCCCTTTCCTGTCAAAACCAGAAGAGCTGGTGAATCATCTCAATCAAGTAAGCAAGTCATAAGGAAAAGAAGGCTGTCGACCATCATGTCGGCAGCCTTTCTTCATTCCTTTATGTTCAACTGGCGAACTGTACTGACGAGCCTTTGCAAGCCATCACGCAGCTGTTGTTCATTCAAATAAGAATAACTGATGCGTATCCAAGAGCTTAACTCTCGCAGCGGGTCACAGATCGCACCGGGCACAAACGTTATGGATTTCTCTATGCATTTGCCCAGAAGGCTTTCCATCGGGACGGAATCAGGCAGCTTCACCCATAAATTAAAGCCTCCTGGTGGGCTGGACCACTCCCAGTCCGTGACGGACAGCTCTTCTTCCATGATATCCCGGCGAATGGCTAGTGCAATCCGCAGCTTTGCCAAATGCTGCTGCATCCGTTCGGAGAAGAAATAATGTAAAAAAATCTTTTGATTCAACAGGGGCGCTCCACTGTCTGACAATGATTTTGCTTGAAGCAAATAATTCATGATAGATGGACGGCATGCCACAGTCGCAATACTCAGCCCCGGCGCGATATACTTGCTAAAGCTGCGCAGATAGATGACATAGCCTGCTGTATCGTATGAAAAAAACGGCAGTGGCGGCTCATCGCCGAAGTACATATCACGGCACGGATCATCCTCTACGATCAGACACTGATACTTTTCAGCCAGCTCCACCAGTCTCTTCCGTTGTTCAGCGGGAACGGTATAGCCAGTCGGATTATGAAAAGTCGGATTGAGATAAAACAAGCGCGGTTTTTCTTTTTGCATCAACAGTTCAACCTGCTCCAAATCATATCCATGCGGCGTAATTTCGATGGGAATCATATTGGCGCCCTGTCTTCTGAATACATCAATGGCAGGACTGTAAGTGGGTCTCTCCAGCAACACGACATCACGCGGCTTTACAAGGACTCTGGCAACCAAATCGATCGCTTCCTGCGAACCAGATGTGATCATCAGCTCATTTGGTGACAGGTGGAAATGATAACGGCTGATATAATAGCTGCACAGTGCTTCCCGTAGCTCCTGATCTCCCTGTGTAGTTGAGTAGGTACCCAGCACCTTTGGATACAAATCAAACACTTTCTTCACGTACTCGGAAAAATAAAGATTGGGCAATAAATTCGGCTCGATTAACGCTTTGGAAAATTGATAGGTCGCCTGCACCTGATGAATTTCCGAAAGGTGACTCTTGTGCACGTAGGCAGAAACAATTGGATCGTTCATCGAATCCACTGGCAGCAAACTGCTCGGTTGTACATAATACCCCGATTTATCCTTCACATACACGTGGCGTTCTTGTTTCAGCAATTGATACGCTTTAAAAACCGTCAGGCGATGCACATTCAATTCCAACGCCAACGTTCGAACAGAAGGAAGCTTCTCATGTGCCCTCCACTCTTCCCGTCTGATCCGGTCCAGAAGATATTCATACACTTGTTCGAACAGCTTATCAGAATGACTGTTTGAAAGAGCATCCCTTTTCATGCAAGCTCCCCCCTTTCCCCCATGATAATGGATTGATCTCCTTATCTGTTCTATTCCATTCCATCTGTTCTATTCCCTTCCCTTTATGATGAGGGAAAGGGAGGAATCATAATGGTACTGCTTAATTATGTGGTCATGTGCTTGATATTCGGAACGACGTTTTTGGCAATCAAAGTCGGGATCGATGCGGGTGCGCCGCCGTTCTTCTCAGGAGGACTTCGGTTCTTTCTGGCAGGTGTCATTTTGTTTTCATTTATGCTCTGGAAAAAACAGGCGCGCCTATCGCTGCTGCTTCATAAAGAAATGTTCCTTACCGGAATTGGTTTGACGTTTGGGACATTTGCCCCCTTGTATTGGGCGGAGCAGCATGTAAGTTCAGGAATTGCAGCCATTTTATCTGCAACAGCACCTCTCATGGTGATGCTGCTTCAGACAGGTATTACTCGGCAAAAGCTCCCCGGTATTGCGTGGGCGGGTTGCTTGGTTGCCTTTGTCGGTGTCTTTTTGCTGATTTTACCCGGTGTGACCATCTCATTCAGTCTCCTTTGGCTTACAGGGTGCATGACAGTCATTTTCGGACAAATCTTTTATTCTGCTGGTGCTGTTTACTCTCGACGTGTCATCCAGCGGTTTCAAGATACTTCACCCATCGCTTTGAATGCAGCACAGATGGTACATGGAGGAGCGATGCTGCTTGTCTTATCGTTCTTTACGGAGCAAGTGCATATCGAATCGATGCTGACAACGAATGCGATCATTTCGCTCCTGTACTTGATCGTCGTTGGTTCCATGATGGGGCACACCATCTTCTATTGGCTCGTCGCCAAAACCAACCCTGTGTTTCCCTCCACGTGGCTCTATATCTCTCCGTTGATTGCCTTGAGCTTGGGCGTCATCCTGTACAATGAGCCGCTTTATCTACTGTCGTTAGCAGGGGGGATTACGATTATTGTCGGGATTATCCTGATTAATATGGATGGCTTAAAGCAGTTGATGGGTAAAAAGGCAAACAAGCTACGAGACGTAAGCCATTCATGATAGAAAAGGAGTACCACAAGAAAGCCTAGTGCTCTGTGGTACTCCTCTATTTGATCTACCGTTACTTGATTTCGTTGATTTGCTTGGCGATTTTAATCACCTCGTCTTTGGATGCCACTTTCTCATCAGCTTGAACAGAGTATTCCAGATCCGTTCCATTTTTAATCCAGATGAGCCAATACGAGTTTTCGCCTTCAAACGTATGCGTCATAAGAGCTGCTTCATTGTTGCCAATCATGACTTTTTCAATGACGTCTGCGCTCGTGCCCGATCCTCCTTCTTCGGCGATTCGTACCTCTACCCAGACCTTGCCTTTCTCAGACTGATAAGCGACATTGGTATATGAAAACTTGTTGCTCAACGGAATTTCTGTAAAGGCGTATTCTTTATTGTCCTTAACAGCTTTTGCCTTTAATTCTTCCACGTCGACATCATACTCGTAGTTTTCCTCATAGTTTACTTCGCCTTCCAGGAAGCGGAAGCCTCCATGAATCTCGCTTGGCAGAGTGAACACCTTCCCTACGATCGGTTCCATATCCTTCCATGATTTATAAACAATCGGTTTGGATACGACCATAATGTCCGGATGTTTTTTCTTCGTATAGATAATATTTTTTTGGTCTTCCCCCTGTTCTTTTGTTGGCTTCCAGTAAATAGCCGCAGACGTTCCAGGCTTCAGGCCATTCATGATTTCTGTCCTGACCGTACCAATGTATTCTCTCTTCTTCCGTCTCTCCTCCATTTTTGCTTGATCCTCTGGAGATAACTGCTGAGATAACTGCTGAAACATTTGCTGTTGTTCTTGGAGCTTATGCTGCGAGAGCTCAAATACCACTTCGCCCTTCTCATTTTTCAACTGAATCATTTCTACTCCCGCCCATACGGACGAAGCTCCTATCAGCATACCTACAGTGACTAACAAGCCAATTTTCTTTTTCACGACTTTCTCCTCCTTGTTCTCCTTGGCACGAATTGCGGCCATGACTTTATGTTTGACATCGACTTTCGGGACGGGCTTTGCTACCAGCATGTCTCGCATGCTTTTAAACGGATTTTTGTCCATTAGCGGCCACCCCTTCCATCGTTGGCAAATAACGTTTGCACTTTTTTAAGATGCGTTCAAATTGCTTGTGCAGGACCTCAGGTGGTTTATCCAGTAGCTCTGCGATTTCCTCGTACTCTTTTTCCTCCAGCACCCTCCAAAAAACGAGTGACCGTTCCTCAGCGGCCAACCGATTCCAGATACGCTCCAAATGCTCTTCTCTATTAGGGCGATCGATGTGCTCCTTCACAATTCCGCCGTGATCCTGTTTGTACAGAAAGGGCAACCAACGGTTTAGCTTTCTGCGCTTTAGTTCATTCGCACAATAGTTGTGAGCAATTCGATAGAGCCATGTCGAGAAAGATAGGGCGGTCGTATATTGTTCCAGATGCTCGTAGGCGTGAAGCAGAACTTCCTGTACAGCCATTTCTGCTTCATGGTGATGGGAGAGCATATGGTAGCAGTATGTAAAGATCGGTTGCTGATAGTAATCGATGATGATTTCGAACTGTTCGAGAGAGCCGTTTTTTATTGCTTGCAGCAAAAGCTCTATCTCCTTTTTTTCCACGCTTTGCCCTCCTTTCACTGTGAATAACAATCGAAGTTTCCTTAATGTGACATTTATTAAAAAATTATTTAAAAACTATTTCCTAACAAAACCCCCATCATGGTATAGCACCCACGATGAGGGAAATTTAAAATTATTTTGCTTGATTGATTTGTTCCGCCATTTTCAGCAGCTCTACTTTCGTGCTCACACTCATATTGGCTCTCAGGCTATAGTCCACCTTTGTCCCATTTTTCACCCATTGCAAAGAGTGCACAGTTTCCCCATTTTCAGGTGCGAAAGTGGAGTACACGGCTTCATTGTCGCCAATCATGATCTTCTCCAGATTCTCCGCAAATGTACCTCCACTTTTATTCTTGTCATCCAGGATGGACACTTCTAAGAAAGCACTCCCTTTTTGGCCCTTGTACTCAATCTCTGCATTACGAAACTTGTCCGATAACGGAACTGGTTGTACCACGTATTCTTTTTTCGTTCTTTCTTGTTCCTCTTTCATCGCTCTCTCATCATACTTGTCACTTGGGAGATAGATCGCTTCGCCTGCTGCAAATTTGAAGTCCGTCCCCATCTCTGCCGGGACCTTGAACAGATGGCCAACCTTTTGTTCCATGTCCTTCCACGTTGTATAGGTAAAAGGCTTGGAGCGTACATCTACAAAAGGCTTGCTGTTTGGATTTGATTCCAACTGAAGTTTTGTCACCGGCCAATAAATGGCAACCGCTTCTCCTGGTTTTAATCCATTGACGATTTGTTCTCCGGTATCCAACTGTTTATAAATCTCTGCACTACTTTTTTTGATCTGATCCTTTGTGTCAGGGGGTAGCTGCTGCATCATTTGTTGCTGTTCTTGCATACTCATTTGTTCAAGCTCTAACACTACTTCTCCCTTCTCATTTTTCAACTGGATCATTTCCATCCCCGCCCATACGGACGACGCTCCTACCAGCATACCTACAGTGACTAACAGGCCAATTTTCCTTTTCACGACTTTCTCCTCCTTGTTCTCCTTGGCACGAATTGCGGCCATGACTTTATGTTTGACATCGACTTTCGGGACGGGCTTCGCTACCAGCATGTCTCGCATGTGCTTAAACGGATTTTTGTCCATCATTTCGCACCCCTCCCGTCGTTGGCAAATAACGTTTGCACTTTTTCAAAACGCGTTCAAATTGCTTGCGGAGGGCCGCAGGCTTTTTGTCCATCAGCTCTGCAATTTCCTCGTACTCTCTTTCCTCTAGCACCCGCAGGAACATAAGTGTTCGTTCTTCGGCGGACAGCCGTTTCCAGATGCGTTCAAGCGGCTCCCCAAAATAATTGCTGTCGATGCTCTCCTCGACATAATTGCGTCCATCCTGATCCCGGTTGTACAAAAAGGGCAATACGCGGCTTAATTTCCTGCGCTTTAGCACATTCGCACAATGGTTGTAAGCGATCCGGTACAGCCATGCGGAAAATGACAGCGAGTACGTATACTGTTCAAGATGCTCGTAGGCACGAAACAGAACTTCCTGGACTGCGTCTTCTGCATCTTGACGATGACCGAGCATGTGATAGCAGTATGTAAAGATCGGTTGTTGATAGTGATCGATAATGATTTCGTATTGCTCAAGAGAGCCAGCTTTTATCTCTGTCAGTAGGCGCTCTATCTCTGTTTTTTCCACGGTTTGCCCTCCTCTCACTATGAATAACAATTGGCATCTTTTGTTTGTGACACCTATTTTAGAAATTTTTGGTTTTACGAATAAAAATTCTCTCCAAATAAAAAGGGTGCTCCACCCGTCTCGTACGAAAAATCTCGTACTTCCGGTAGGAACACCCTTATTCCATGCTTGTATTCATTTGCTTTTCCGTACGCTTGTCGAATGTCTTGATACTTTCCCGGGAAATCGACAGCACCTGTCGGCTTCCTTTAGAAATGCTCTCCGTTGGCATAATAGCTTTCTTTTTGATAAGCGACAAATGCCATCTCTACTTCTGGAATGCCAAGAGATAAGACATGCTTGGTCACAATCTGGGCAAACTGGTCACGAACTTCTTGCCCCCGCTCGAACCATGCTACTTCTATAAAAGGAAACGACTCCACGATCTTCCCACCAAAAACGCCTGTCGTATGCAAGCATTCGATCGTGAAATTGTCCGTGCCGCATTGGCATAGTGCAGCAAGCTCCACTGCAAGCGGTTCGCTAATCGTGGCTATTTGTTCAGCTTGGATACCTCGAACGATAAGATGTGGCATGATGATCCCTCCTGAAAAGTCCATACTTCTATGCTCTATCTTACCGTTCAGCAGGCAAAAAGAGTAGAAAAAACTAGGTCAGTGCAGCGGCGGTTCCGTGATTTACTACTGCCTCCTGCACCTGCGCTACTTTGTTCCCTTGCTGCATTTGATACATCTGATAGTACCTGCCTTGCTTTTCCATCAAGTCTTCATGCTTTCCTCGCTCTACGATCCTTCCTCGATCCAGTACGAGAATTTGATCCGCATTTTTGATCGTAGACAGACGGTGAGCAATGATGAAGGTCGTTCTGCCTTTTTTCAACACCTCAAGTGCATTTTGAATAATGCCCTCTGTTTCCGTGTCGATACTGGCAGTCGCTTCATCCAGAATGAGGATGGCCGGGTCAAATGCGAGAGCACGCGCAAACGAAATCAACTGACGCTGCCCAAGAGAGAGGGTGCTGCCCTTTTCAATAACAGGTTCATCGAATCCTTGCGAAAGACTGCGGAACAATTGATCTGCCCCTACATCACACAAGGCTTTTTCCACCTTTTCCGGCGAAATCGACGGATCATCCAGACTCACATTGGAACGAATCGTTCCTGTAAACAAAAACGGGTCCTGCAACACAATGGCCATGTGCTGGCGAAGCTGCTGTTTGGAAAACGCCTGCACATTGCGTCCATCAATCATAATCGCTCCACTGTTTACATCATAGAAGCGGAGCAATAGATTGATAATCGAGCTTTTTCCCGAGCCCGTATGACCGACAAGTGCCACAGTCTCACCTGGCCATGCTTCGAATGAAATGTTTTTCAGCACGTATTGGTCGTCTTTGTAGGCAAAAGAAACATCGTCAAAGCGGACATTCCCCTGATAGCAAGGAACCTTTGCAGGATCAACGTCAATGCCCTCTTCATCAAGCAGTTCAAACACACGCGATGCCGCGACGAGAGATTGCTCCAGGTTCGCCAATTGGTTGACGATCTGTGTCATCGGCTGAAACAAACGATTGAGGTAATCGACGAAAGCGTAGAGGACGCCCAGTGAAAGCAGTGTACCTATCCCGAGGGACGCACCACCGAAATACCAGATGAACAACACAAACGCAATATTGCGGATGAACTGAACCAGATTAAACGAAGCGGTCGCATTGAGCCGTAGCATTTTATTTTGGTAGGTGAACAGCTCTTCGTTCAGCTCGCCGAATTCCCGCATCGTTTCCTTTTCCCTGCGAAACGCCTGAATGATCGGCATCCCTTGAATCGACTCGTTAATCATCCCGTTGATGTCGCTAATGCGTGCCCGAATCACATGGTTAAAAGCAGAAGCGTACTTGCGATACAAGTAAATCCACACGACCATGATTGGCAAAATGACCAGACACACGAGCGCGAGTCGTACATCAAGCAAGAACAGCGCTGCAAAAATACCGATTAAATAGATCCCGCTCGTAATGAAGTTGCCGAGCACATTCGTAAACAGCTCACGGATTGCTTCCGTATCGTTTGTGACACGAGCAACCACCTTCCCGGCAGGGAGATGATCGAAATAATGGATGGGCAATCGTTGAATATGCGCGAACACATCAATGCGCAGTCTCTCGATGACTTGATTCGCTGATTTTTGCCATAAGAACTTTTGCCCATAGTGAAAGAGCGCGGCAACTACCAATAACCCGAAATAGAGAACAGCCAGCGTGATCAGGCCACTTGTCTCTGGTCGAAAAAATTCAAATATCTCCTGATTGCTTAAGAGCGTTGCCTGGTACTCAGCTCGATCGGAACCTTTGGCAATGACGAGCTTCCCATCCTTAATGGATCGCTGCCCATCATACGAAATCGCCTGATCCAAGAAATAATAGTCGCGTCCTACCTGCAGAACACGAACTTCCCCGCCCTTGCTCTCACCTGCTGCCAAGTGATCCTGTCTGGTGTAATACTTCCCTTTGTATAGCACGGAGCCCTCACGCTGTGCCGTCTCATACCAAGGGAATTCAATGCCCATGATGTGCGTATCGATCATTTTTTTCGCCAAAAACGGCCCCGTCAGTTCTGCCCCAACCGAGATGGACAGCATCAATACCGCCAAGAGGATCGTCTTTTTAAAAATGGCTGCATAGTGAACTAGCCTTTTCCCCGTCGTCATTCATTCACCCGCTTTCTGTCAGCGTCGCTTCAATCTGCTGTTTCTCGAATTGTTCTTTATACCATCCGCCCAGCTCCAATAGCTGTGCATGCGTACCTTCCTCGATGATTCGACCTTCGTCCAAGACGAGAATCCAGTCTGCATGCTGGACGGCAGTTAATCGATGTGTAGTGATCAGTGTTGTTTTGCCTGCACGCTCCCGGCGAATATTCGTAATCATCTCCGCTTCGGTTTTGCCATCCACTGCTGACATGGCATCATCGAGAATCAAGATTTCCGGATTGACCAAAAGAGCTCGGGCAATCGATACCCGTTGTTTTTGCCCGCCTGAAAGGGCTACGCCTTTTTCACCAACGAGCGTTTGCAAGCCTTCGGGCAATAGTTGCACATCCCGAGCAAATGCTGCCTGCTTCAACACTTCCTGTAATTCTTCTTCTGTCGCCTCGGTGTTCCCGAACAGGATGTTTTCGTGGACTGTCTTCGAGAACAGAATCTGCTCCTGCGGTACATAGCCAATCCAGCTCTTGATGTTATCCAGACTGATCTGTTCTAGCGCCTCTCCCGAAACACTGATCGCTCCCCGCCCTACCGGATATTCGCGAAGCAGCTGTCGCACCAGCGTGGATTTCCCGCTTCCTGTACGCCCGACAATTCCTAGAGTCTGCCCCCGACCAAGAGTAAAGGAGACATTACTTAGTTGGTCAACCTGCGCAGATGGATAGCGGAATGTCACGGAATCAAATCGAATGACTTCTGGTACTGCCACATGTACCGGTCTGTCGTGATCCGTCACATCTGCTTCGTAAGCCAAGGTTTCATTGACACGATCCAATGAGGCGCTTCCTCTTTGCATCACATTGATCAATTCACCAATCGCAAACATCGGCCAAATGAGCATCCCGAGATAAACGTTGAACGAGACCAGCTCTCCCAAGGTCAGCTCTCTTTGGAACACGAGGTAACCACCGTAGATCAAGCCGATCAAATAGCTGATTCCAACCAATATTTTGACGGTCGGCTCAATCAAGGAATCTACTCTCGCCACATCGATATTTTTTTGATACACTTCATGAGTTTTTTGGCGAAAGCGCTCCTGATCCGCCATCTCCTGTACATAAGCTCGAATCACGCGAACTCCAGAGACGGATTCCAGCACGCGGTCGTTCAGCTCGCCGAACGATGTTTGTGCGGTAGAAAAACGCTCGTGAATTTTTTTCCCATATTGCTTGATGATATAGGCCATGAACGGCAAAGGAAGAATCGCCGCTAAGGTCAGCTTCCAACTGATCAAAAAGCCCATCGTCAGCACAATCGCCCCTGTAAAGGATAGCGAATCCACCATCGTCAAAATTCCGAAGCCTGTCGTCATCGAGACAGCCTTGAGATCATTTGTCGCCCGCGCCATTAGATCACCGGTACGATTGCGCTGATAAAACGTTGGCGTCATTCGCAATAAATGCGTCATGAGCTTCGAACGTAAAGTCCGCTCCGCCAGAAACGCTCCCCCAAACAGCTGGCGAATCCAGATAAAATTGACCCAATAAATCGCGACAGACAATCCACCAAAAAACAGCAGAATGGACAGCAGCCGCTCGCCAGTCAGCGTCCCCAGGTGAATCTCATCAATAGCCACCCCGATGATTTTTGGAGGGATAATCTCCAGTAAGCCGCCCAGAATCAATAGCAGAATAGCGACCGTATAACGTTTCCAATGCTCCTTGAAAAACCAATCAAGCTTTGCCAAAACCGAGAACATCCGTGTTTCTCCCCTCTCTTTAGCTGGGTGGGTGACCTTTTTTGGGATTAGAAAACTTGACTTCGCCAAATCTTTTGGCGAAGCCTTAGTTGCACTTATGTCGATAAAAATTCGAGAATTTTTATCGACCAAAAAAGACATATCGCCCGTGAGCAACATGCCTTTTCCTCAACAAAAATAGAAAAGGCGCAAGTTACGAAAAATGTAACCTACGCCATGTTAACGAGATCAAAAAAACGATACTACGCTCGTATCAATGGTGGGGTTACGTCATCTATGCCCTTGTATGTATGACCCATGCGTACAATTCTTTTCATGACTAGCCCACCTTTCCATTAATATTTTGAATTTCCAATAAATACATTCTGAACTTTACCATTGTTGCGGATACATTGTCAACTGATCTTTTCGCTACAGCGGAATCTCGCACGATTTCTCCCCTTACGGCTAGTTTACGAGCCTTTTTTGCACAAGTTCTAATCGCGTTGGACAAACGTACAAGCCATCTATGAGCCGCCAAAATATTGTAGAAAGCAGGAGGTGATTACTATGGCATTTAGGTTTCGAGCTATCTTACGAGGCGCTGAAGAGGTTCCGCCAGTCAGAACAAATGCGACAGGTACTACTAGCTTTCAATTAAGTCAGAATGGACAACGACTCGATTTTCGCTTGGTCGTGAACAACTTGCGGAATTTCACGCAAGGTCATATTCATGTTGGGGCCAGAGGCGTAAATGGACCTGTTGTTGTATTCCTGTTTGGTCCTGTAACGCGTGGTATCAGTGTGAATCGGGGTGTTGTGACCGGTTCCATTACGCGAGCTGATTTGGTCGGTCCGTTGCAAGGCAGACCCCTGTCAGACTTGATTCGGCTCATGAACAACGGGCGAACGTATGTAAACGCGCACACAACGCAAAATCCGGGTGGAGAGATTCGCGGTCAGATCAGACGTGCCCTCCGTCGCAATAAGAGGTAGATGAACGAACACTCCTTGTCTTTGGTGCTACCACAGGCAAGGGGTGTTTTCTTACGTATTTTTGCTAGCGAACTTTTTTTGGTATGATTATCCTCATGAAGCTCATTCAGGAGGCTATTTATTTTGTTATCATCCAATCAAAAGCGTCGATTGACATCTGTTCAAATCATCGTGTTCGCCTACGTTGGGCTCATCCTGATCTCAGCGTTTCTTCTGTCATTGCCGTTTTTTCATTTGCCGGGAGTCTCTCTTTCTTTTGTTGACTCTTTATTTACCGCGGCCAGTGCCATCAGCGTTACCGGGCTTACTGTCATTGCGATTCATGAGGTTTTCAACCAGTGGGGGGTATTGTTTCTTACCTTGCTTTTCCAGGTTGGCGGGGTCGGAATCATGACACTCGGAACGTTCATCTGGATCCTCATGGGTCAAAAAATCGGTCTGGAGCAGCGCATCTGGATCGCGACGGACCATAACCGCTCCACGTTGTCCGGTCTGGTCGACCTGATGCGCAATATCCTCGTGATTGCGCTCTTGATTGAACTGGTGGGAACGATTTTGTTAGGCAGTCATTTTATGTTCGCAGGCTACTACGACGACTGGTACAGCGCGTTCTACCACGGGTACTTTGCTGCTGTCAGTGCTTTTACGAATGCCGGATTTGACTTGTACGGAAATTCCATGATCGACTTTACCCACGATTACATATTTCAGACCATCGTGATGATCTTGATTATTTGCGGGGCGATCGGGTTTCCTGTACTCGTGGAGCTGAGGACGTACTTTTCCTATCGCCGTGCAAAAGTGCGTTTCACCTTTTCTCTCTTCACCAAGATTACGACACTGACGTTCTTTTCCTTGATCGCCATTGGCGCCCTGCTCATTTTCGTTTTTGAACGAAATCAGTTTTTGGCCGATAAGACGTGGCATGAAATGCTGTTCTATTCGTTGTTCCACTCCGTCTCTTCGCGAAGCGGCGGCCTGGCTACGATGGATATCAGCCTCTTGTCGACCGCGACACTCATCATGCTCTCCGGGATGATGTTCATTGGCGCCTCCCCGAGCAGTGTGGGCGGGGGGATACGGACCACGACGTTCTTCGTCCTGATTGCCTCTGTTTTTGCCAACATGCGTGGCTACAAGGAAGTAAAGGTGTTCGGAAGAGAGCTGGTTGATGAGGACATTCAGCGCTCCTTCATCGTCTTTTTCATCGCGATTATCCTGGTGTTCACAGCGGTCATGCTGCTCGTCTGGCTGGAGGATTTACCTTTCCAGCACGTCTTGTTCGAGGTCTGCTCTGCTTTCGGGACGACCGGATTGTCTACCGGGATTACGGCACAGATGGGCATAGGCGGCAAGCTCATCCTGATTATTACGATGATGATCGGACGTATCGGGATTATCAATTTGCTCCTCTTCTTGAAGCGCAAAGATCGAATCGTACGCTACCATTATCCGAAAGAACGCATCATCATTGGTCAATAGAAGACAGGAAATCCCCCAAAGCTATGTAGCCGTTGGGGGATTTTTTTCGAGAATCTTATCATCGAATGTCGGATTAATACGGGCCCCAGTTAATCAAGACCCCGATCACGATAAACACGATGGAGAGAGCTGTCCATACTGCTGTGAGCGGAAGCATGAACTTCAGCCACTTGCCGTAGGAAATGCCACTCATCGCCAGAATACTCATCAGAACACCTGAGGTCGGGTTGATGCAGTTGACCACACCTTCTCCGAGCATCAGAGCCTCTACTGCCACTTGGCGCGTAATGCCCATCAGGTCAGCCAATGGTGCCAACAGCGGCATCAGCATAACGGCTTCTCCAGAACCGGACGAAATCAAGAAGTGCAGCCCGGCGCTTCCGAGGAACATCCCAATTGCACCTGCCATCGGTGACAGCGGCTCCAGAATGGTAGCAAGACCGTACACGATGGTATCAAGGAACTTCCCATCTTCCAAAATGACCGTGACCGCACGTGCCATACCGACAATCAAAGCCCCATAAATCAGTCCCTGACAGCCTTTTAAGAACGTTTTGGCGATATCGTTGCCGCTCATTTTGTTGAGCAAGCCTACTCCGATCGCAATGAAAATAAAGATACCTGACATCTCGTTTACGTCCCATTTGAACAAAATCGTGCAGATGATAAAACCAATCAGAACGATCCCCGTAAACGCCAAAATCAATTTGTGACGGGTAGTAAAATCAACATTTTTCGTGTCTACTTCCATCGTGTTTGAACCACTATCCGAAGGAAACAGCTCGTCCCCCAAGATACTCTTGTTTTGACGAACCTTGCGCGCGTAACGCCCGATATACAAAATGGTTACAATCACAAACGTAACATAAATGATGGTACGATAGCCGATACCTGAAAACAGCGGCAGCTCCGCAATTTCTTGGGACAAGCCCAGCGTTCCTGGAAAAGCAATTGTTGTATTGAATCCAGCATACACACCCAAATAAATCAGAGCCACACCGAAGATCGCATCCATTTTCATCGCTCTCGCAATCATGATGCCAAGCGGAACGAAGGCAATGACGGAGTTGACGATGACACCCAACGTACCTAGTACGGAAAAGACAGAAGTGATCAGAATAACCAGCAGCCACTCTCTATTTCCTAATTTTCGGACCATGGTAAGAATCGCTGCGTTGAGTGCTCCTGTTTTATCCAGAACAGCCAAAGCACCGCCTGTAAACAAAACAAGGAAGATGATCGGCGCGCCTTTGACCATCCCTGTCTGGATCGCGGTAAAAAACTCGATAAAGCCCGTAGGATTCGGCTCCACCGCATGATAGCTACCCGGGACAACCGTCGTCACATTACCGTTTTTTACACGGTCAAATTCGCCTGTCGGGACCACATAGGTAGCTAGTGCACATAGAAGTAAGATGCAAAACAAAAGGACGTAGGCGTCTAGCCGAAATAAGCTTTTCTTTTTTAGTTGCTTGCTCTCTGTCATAAAGTAACCCCCTGCGTGTCTAGCGCTTCTCTAAGAATGTTGGGCTGCTTCATAAATCGCAGCTGTCATGATTTTCGCCCCATAAATCAAGGCATCCGTCTGAAAAGTCATCTGTGGATGATGCAAGACCGGCGTAAGCCCACATCCCAGACCAATCATTGTGGTGGCTAGCTCAGGGCGATGAATCGCGTAAAAATGAAAGTCCTCTCCGCCTGGCGTCACACATATATCGGCAATTTTGTCCTCACCCAATACTTTCCCAATTGCCTTTTTCGCTACTTGGATCATGTTCGCATTGGCAACCGCAGCCGGTGTGACTCCCGACCATTCCCACTCTACATCCATGCCCATCAAAGCCCCTGTCTGACTCATGGCATGCTCGGTTTTTCTCTGCAATTCTGCCATGCCTTCATTGGACTGTGCACGTACATCGAGGCTAAAGGTCGCTCGATCAGGGATGACGTTCACCGTTTCTCCCCCTGCTTGCAATTGGGTCATCTTCACGGAAAAAGAGCATCCGTCTTGCAGACGAATATTTTGCAGCGCAATAACCAAAAACGAAGCGGCTTCGATGACATTTTTACCGAGCGACGGACGTGCTCCGTGTGCTTGCAGACCTGTAATCGTCCCTCTGATGGAACTAGACGATCCATGCAAAATCGCCGGAGCAGCGCTACCATACGGCACTTCCATTTCTGGGCGCAGATGAACGCCGATCAGCTTTGTCACGCCTTCCAGGGCGCCATCCTTCAGCATCTGCAAGGCTCCGCCCATCTTCTCCTCAGCAGGCTGGAAAAGAAAGCGCATCGTTTTTTGCGGCACAACTCCGCTTGCTTGAATAGCAAGGGCGCTGTAGAGAGCCAGTGTCGAGTGAGCATCGTGCCCGCATGAATGATTCGGTCTCACCACGCCGTCCACTTCCTGCACGAGCGCATCCATATCCGCGCGCAAAGCTACGATTTCAGCGCTTTCTCCAGGAATCTCTGCATAAAAGCCGTGGTGCCCCTCGAAGCGTGTGACGGCAATACCGGCCGCCTCCAAGCGTTCCCGCAAATATCTCGCCGTTTTCTCCTCGTGCCAGCTCGGCTCCGCCAATTGATGCAAATCTTTGTATGTTCGCACTATTTCGTCGTGATGCTCGTCCATGTATAAGAACGGATTCATCCGATTCATCATCCTCCCTGATGTCTATCTCTAGTATCTCGTTTTGCTCTACCGGATGTATAGCAAGAATTGTGCCAAAACTGTATTATTATAAAAGTTAAGCATTTCTGAACAATTTCAGATTTTTAGGTTATAATATAGGTTGTTTTTTCGAACGTAATTCCTCCCATATTTTCACCTAATACAAAAGCTAACTGACAGAGATAAAGGAGTCGCATCATGAAAAACCAGAACCCATGCATCCTGTTGATGACCCGGCTGGAGACGATCAGCTTGCTGTTCGCAAACACGCTCACGTCTTTTTTCGGCAACCGCTTGCACATCATTCGAAACCACATGCAAGAACGGCTTCACCCGAGTGTATACGATCAAGTTGATCTCATCCTCGTTTCTGATACCAGTCTCTTGCACGATCAGCCAGCTCCTCCGTCAGACATACCCGTGCTTCTAGCAAGACGTACGATTGACATTAACAAGTTGGATCAACTCATGGACTTACCTCCAGGAACGCGCTGTCTATTTGTTTCCAACTCCATCGAAATGGTAGAAGGCGCGATTGAGCTATTGTTTCATCTCGGATTCTCTCATCTTACGTTTGTGCCGTACGTACCCGATACCGAGACTCCACTTCCTACAAAAGATCAAATAGATGTCGCTGTCTGTCATGGACTCAGAGAGCTGATTCCTGTTCATTTTGAGAACATCATTGAGCTGGGGCACCGCCCTTTGGATTTGACTACGATCTTTGATATTTCGCGCCTGCTTGATCTGTCTCCAGATAAGGCAAACCTGTACACGGCTGATTTCATCAGTGATTTCGTCCATATTGGGCGCAAGCTGACCAACTCGGTACACAATGAACGAAAGCTGAATGAAAAGCTGAGCTCCATTTTAAATGCCGTCCATGAAGGCATCATTGGGACAGATGCCACAGGGAAGATCACTGTGCTGAACAAAGAAGCCGAGAAAATTTTACATATGACTGAAACAACTTGCATCGGGCGAAATGTAGCGGAGGTCATTCCTGAATTTCTTATTCTGGAAGTACTAGAGTCACACACCGAGGTAACGAAGCAAGTATTGGAATTCCGTGATTTGTACCTCTTGGTTACCAAGATTCCCACTTTCTTGGATGACCAGTTTCTTGGCGCGGTCATTACCTTTCAAGACGTGACGAAGGTACAGCAGATCGAACAGGAAATACGGACGAAGAGTGCCAATCTCGGACTGATGACCAAGTATTCGTTTGACAATATCATTGGCAAAAGCCCGTCCATTCAGGCCAACAAACGAGTGGCGACCAAGCTGGCCGAAAGCGACTTTACGATTCTCATCACAGGGGAAAACGGAACTGGAAAGGAAGTTTTTGCCCAAGCCATCCATCAACACTCGACGCGCCGTGACGGTCCGTTCGTCCCCGTCAATTTTGCAGGGCTGACCGAGAGCTTGGTAGAGAGCGAATTGTTCGGGTACGAGGAAGGGTCTTTTACAGGAGCACGAAAAGGCGGAAAGATGGGGCTATTCGAGCTGGCTCACAACGGGACCATTTTTCTGGACGAGATTGGGGATGCCCCACTTAGCATCCAAGCGTCACTGCTTCGCGTCCTCCAGGAAAAACAGGTCATGCGCGTAGGGGGCTATCGCGTCATTCCAGTCAATGTCCGCGTCATCGCAGCTACGAATTGCAACCTGATGGAAATGGTCAAAAAAGGGACGTTTCGCGAGGATTTGTACTACAGACTGAACGTCCTACCGCTGCACATCCAGCCACTGCGTGATCGTCCGGAGGATATTTTGGTGCTGATAGATTATTTCTTGCAGAAAAAAAAGCAGCGTCTGTCCTTCTCACGGGAAGTGACGGAACAGCTACTCCGTTACGATTGGCCAGGCAATATTCGTGAGCTAGAAAATTTCATTCACTATGCAGTCGTCATCGCAGAGGGGAATCAGGTGGAGTTGGCTCATTTGCCGGAGCGCTTTTTTGCGGGACACCTCTCTACTCCGCCACTTCTTTCTCACCGGGATGATACGTTGGAAGATACAATCCGGTATTTGTCCAGGCAAGGCTCCTTGGGAGATTACGCAACGATCCTGCAAGTACTGTCTGATTGCTACAAGCGTATGGAGCGTGTTGGACGTACTGCCCTACTTGCGAGGATGGAGAGTCCTTTCATGACCGAAGCCCAAGTTAGACAAAAGCTGACCGTGCTGGACCGCGCTGGATGCGTCTCGATTGGGGTCAAGAAGCAAGGGACACAGATTACCGCGTTTGGGCAGCAGGTGTTGGCTGCTTTGCTGATTAAAGAAAAGGGATAATTATGGTTGACTTCCAACAGATGTGGAGCCCGAAGTCCTGCTACATGTTTTCCAGTCGCCTATATCCTCTCTTCGTTCGGGCGGTCTCCTTCCAAACATGTAGCAGGACTTCTTTACAGCAGTGTTATCTTCATTTATTAAACCGTTTTATCAGTCAGAGCAGAGACGCATACTTAATACACCTCTTGAATCACTCTCAAGGCGTTAACCAAGAAGAGCTACGTAGGAAGAAGTGCATTTCCAGTCCAAGCGCCTCTGGAGCCCTACCCAACGTAGAAATGAATAGCGGGGAATTTCAGCTTCACTTATGAGATACTTCCTCGAAACTTCAACGTTTGAAGCGCTCCCGCTATTCATTTCTAAGCGGCCAGTCAATCCCCCTTGCGGGGCGTAGGCCGAAGCGTAGACTGGAAATGCACTTCTTCCTTCCACTACAGCATCGATACCAGCATATAAAAAAACAAAAAAGCGGCAAGGGTTTAGTTCCTCCGCTTTTTTCATGAATCCACCTAGGTAGTTACGATGGACGACTGTATTTTTTCTGGTTGAATCATAGGCAAAATAGGCAGCTCCATCAAATTCCGATGCTTGCCCGGCCCGTAGTAATCCTGCTCCGCGTGAGCCAGACGGAAGCCATAGGCAGACAAGGCGCGAATGGAGGATGCGTTGGTTTCACTCACCGTGACCTGCACGGTACGGAGTGTCGGAAACTGGCGCAGGGCTTGCAGTCTGGCCTCGATCAAAAGCTTGCCAATGCCTTGACCTTGAAACTCTTTGCGTACATTGCTGAACAAAAGCCAGCCTGTCGTCTGGTACATATCGATTCCGGCACAGCTAAAACCGATGAGCTGGCCATTGTACGTCGCCTTGAAAATCAGCTCAGGAAACAGCTCCATATACTTTTTCAGCTCATGCAAGTTCATTCGATCGGGTAATGTCATATCCGCCAACGTGATCATTTCCGCAAAATCATCTCTTACGACACGCTCAATCTGCACTTCCACCCTACCCGCCTCCTGTACAATCGCTCTTACATTTACACTTTAGCAAACAGGTATAAAGCTGGAATGGATGGCGTGTGAAAGTACTGTAAAATTCATTTGCGTTCGGCTGAACAAACGTCTATAGAAGCGGGATGTATATAGCGATTTTCATCGCTTCAGGAAAGCTCGCCCTCACGTCCGTCACTTCAAAATCCGGCCCCTCGCCTCTCTCGTAATTCGAATTGGGCAACCATGTTCCGTAAATATAGCGACGTGTGTTTTGCACGAGGTCCGCATCACCTGTCACTTTGAATTCCGCGTATTTGCCACCGGGCAAGACGAGCGAAATAAAGTCTTCTGACAGTTCATCTGGAACACGATGCACAGCCTCCCCGATCACGAAAGAAAAACTCCCGTCGTCTTCAAATTCGCAGGCGATTCCGTACGACATATCCTCTGCGGCTTTATTCGGAATCCGCAAATAATCTTGATTTCGGCCAAATTCATAATAGAAGCCCGGAATGTCTTTAAAATGCTGCTCATTCTGTAAATTCGTCCGGAACCTGCGCCCAATGATCCAAATGTCATCCAATGTCGTGATGGTTGGTTTGTTCATCGTGATCTCTCCTTTGATGGTTTGGCGAAGGGCCAAGAAGTCCATTTTGGCGAGATAGGGCAGCGAATGATTTTCCCTACGATACCTTCCAGGTGTGATGCCGAACTGCTTCTCAAAAGCGCGTGTCAATGCTTCCTGCGACTGGTACTGATAAGCCACAGCAATTTCGAGTACATTGTCACTTGTCTGTTTTAATGCAAGAGCAGCTTCCGACAATCTGCGCTTGCGGATGTACTCCTGTACGCTGAAGCCTGAGATTGCCTGAAACAGTCGTTGAAAATGAAACGCAGAGAAATGCGCCCTGGAAGCAATATCTGTGATGTTCATTTCTTCCTGAAGATGCTCTTCCACATAATCAATCGCGTCCTGAATCCGCTTGTACGTGTCCATCTTTGACTTCCTTCACCTGTTTTTTCTCTAGTATGCGGGAGATCACTGGCGTTTTTTTGATCAACTGTGCTATCTTTCAAGCTTTACGTCGTCAATCGCTCTACCAATACGGGCGACAGCTCCTTCTCTTCCTTTTTCCCATCCAATTGCTGTGTCCAAATCCGCTCATGCAGCATCTCAAATGCGTACTTTCCCATCAACGTACTGGAGCTGGATACGGTGGTGATCTCTAGCAGCTCTCCGATCGGCTGATCATCGCAACCGATTACGGCTAAGTCTTCCGGTACGCTAAGCCCCAATCTGCTCGCTTCTTTGATGATCCCCGCCGCTATATGATTGCACGATACGATCATTGCTGTAGGCCGCTCTTCTGTTTGCAGCAGTTTCCCGACGACATTTTTGCCGTCTTGGATCGTTAAGCACTCTTCAAATGCCCACTCAGGAGATGGGGTCACGTCAATCGAACGCAGCTTTTCGTAATAGGCACGTTTGCGATGCTGACTGTTAAAGCTGTTTTTTCTGCCGATGCAATACCCGATCCGACGATGCTCCTTCTTAATCAGATACTCCATCCCGATCAGAAACGTCTGATAGTGGTCGATATGAACACTCGAAACAGAGGTAGTATCATTTGCTTCACAAGTGATGATCGGCCCATATCCTGCGTATTCATTGAGCGTTTCGCAAGAGCTGGACCTGGAGCACATGATTAGCCCGTCGATTTTTTTATTTTTGAGCAAGTGTAAAACGCTGCGTTCTTGCTCAGGGTTATTATTCGTTTGGCACACCATCAGCTTGTAATGATGCCGGGCTGCTTCGGCTGCAATCCCTTCGATAATGGAGCTGTAGTATTGGTTGTTGACGAGAGGCAATGTCACACCGATTACCATCGTTTTTCCGGTAGAGAGGTGGACCGCATTACTGTTTTGAACATAATTTTGTTCTTCAATAATCTTGAGAATCTCCGCGCGTTTTTTCTCGTTCACGTACGGATGGTTGTTAAGCACACGGGAAACGGTTGAAACGGATACACCTGCCAATTTCGCGATTTCTCTTATGTTAGCCACTCAGACTACTCCTCTAAGTCGGATCAGTAATTATTACATACATCAAAGCACATTCCGCTTGCTCTGAAAAGCGTTCCACACATTATGCTCTCCTTATGTAAAAGGAAAGGAGTCTTGTTTGATGTTTCGCTTAAAATTTGAATACTTCTTATTTCTTTCAGGCTTGCTGATCCTGGCGTTAGGGATCAATATGATGACGACCATTACATCCTTTGGTCTTAGCCCCTATGATTCTCTGTTTATTGCCCTGTATCAAAACTTCGGAATATCAATTGGCTTCTGGATGTTTGCCATTAACCTGACCTTTGTCATTATCGTCTTGTTCATGGATCGCAGTTACATTACATTCGGTGCCATTTTGGTCATGGTGCTGATCTCTATTTTCGTCGATTTGATCGGGTCCATCGATGCGCTCATGGCTGCTATCCGTTCATTGCCGCCGCTTCTGACCATGGCACTCGGAAACATTTGCATCGGAAGTGGTATCGGGCTGTATGTGTGTACGCAAGTGTGCACGGCTCCCCAAGAGGCATTTGTACTCGTCATGTCGAAAAGATTAAAGTGGACATTCAGACGGACAGAAATTTTGCTGGCGTGCATGTTTCTTAGCGCAAGCTTCCTGTTAGATGGCCCGATTTATTATGGAACGGTCGTGCTGTCGTTTACGACTGGCTACATTATTCAAGCAGCAATCAACGTCGGGAATAAGATGCTTCGTCTCGCAAATCAAACGAAGGAGTCGAAGGCATAAAAGGAGGAACGCCTTGAGAAATTTTCGACCGAAAGTTGTGTGTTCCCTTGTAGTGAGCCTGTTTCTATTGCTTGTCGGTTGCTCCTCTTCCACTGGCCTCGTCAAAGCTGGCGGAGATGTTTTTGCCCAGAGCGAAATTCACAGACTGACCCAAGATCCTGAAAACGTAATCCATTACCAGCCGATGAGTATTCAGGAAATGACACCACTATTGCCTTCGTCTATCCAAAGCAGAATCAAGCCAGTGGATAAAACGAAGCTGCCTTTTCCTGTCGAAAAAGAGATGGCCTATCTCGTCTCATTCTCCCCAGGCTCCGAAAAAGAAACGCGACACCAGCTGCAGCTGACATACGCGCAGGAAAACGGAGTTCGTATCACGGAAAACTTCTTCATTGTACGTATGACAGAGACAGATGAAAACCCCTTGGCCCACGTGAAGCCATCTGCTTCTGGATTGGATTCGTTCGGGAACGTCATGCGCGTTGAGCCACTGACCGCCGATATTACTTTCTATCATCATATCATCACGACTAACAGCTCTTATGTGTATAACTTTTACAAGTACGATGATAAAAATCAGGCTGTAAATCTGATCGTCACAAACGCCCATGAGATGGAGTTTTATGATCAAGGAATCTTGTATCATCTCGCGTACCACACCGGCAGTAATCAACTGGACCCTACCCTTCATGATCAGATGGTGGCACTGGCGAAGGATTTGATTTCTGTCCGTTCCTAAACGAAAAGAAGGATTCCCCTGTAGCGCATAGGACTGCGAGGCGGAATCCTTTTTTCTTTCTCTTGACCTTCACGTGGCGTGAAGCTTTACGATATTTTCCAGTACGATCAAAGAACTGGAGGGTGAACGATGCCAAACCACGAACTCATTTATAAAAATCAAGCGGAGCAGTACGATCTGATGATCTCCAAACAACCAAGTCTGCTCGCTGTCATCGAAGAAATCACCCCCATCAAAGGACTGGATGTAATCGATCTGGGAGCTGGCTCAGGAAGACTCACTTCTGTGCTCGCCCCTCATGCCAAGTCCATTTTGGCTCTCGATGCTTCCGCTGCCATGCTAGAAGTGAATGCACAACAGCTGACGCAAGCAGGTCTTTCCAATTGGAAAACCAGCGTAGGGGATCATCGCGAAATGCCCGCAGACGATCATAGTGCGGATGTCATCGTAGCGGGATGGACGGTTTGTTACCTCACCAGCTCTGAGGTTCCCAACAACGAGCACAATCTTGAAAAAATCATTCTGGAGATGAAACGCGTGCTTCGTCCTGGTGGGACGATCATCATCATGGAGACGATGGGAACTGGATACGAAACACCTCACCCACCTGAATTTCTTACCCAGTACTATTCCTTGTTGGAAAACAAATACGGATTCTCCCACAAATGGATTCGCTTGGACTATCAATTTGCAGACTTGGAAGAAGCAGAACGGCAAGCAAGATTTTTCTTTGGAGATGAGCTTTCGGACAGAGTCGCCCGGGAGAAACTGGTGACTTTGCCGGAATGCGCGGGGGTATGGTGGCTGACGGTATGATTGCAAAAAGGCAAATCGGTAGGTATTTTTCCGACTGGCCTCACCGTACACGATTATTCATCAAGGAGATTTTCATGCTACAACAAAAAAGAAGAGGAAGAAAGTTAATTCTTCCTCTCTTTGGATTGCTCCATTCTCTCATGAATCAGCTCCACGAGAGTGTCGATATAGTCAGCCGAATCATTCAGAAATTCAGTTGAGACAAATTCCAGCCCGCACTCCTCCGCTTTCATTCGGCAATGGATTCTGCAATCGAAAATCGCCTCCACGTTTTCGGTCAAAGACAGCAAATCGCAGACGACGACGGCTTTACCACCGTCCTCGGCCACTTTTTCGATCATCGCAAGCACATCTGGTCTTAACCACTTCTGCGGAGCCGGTCCTGCACTTCGGTAAGCGAGCAACCACTTCCCGCAATCGGCTCTCGTGGCGACCGCTTCAGCCAGTTCCGTAAAAGCTTGGATGAACTCGTTGTTCACCTCTGACACCCCCGGTTGGCTGTGAGCTGTAAACAACACAGTCGCTTCGGAACGACTTTCTATAGAGAGCCATTGCAGAGCGGTCCGCAAGCGAAGACTGATCGCTTCTGCAATCCCCGGATAGCTGTGCCAATGATTGATTTCTACAACCGGAATATTTGCACCACTGGCTTCGAGCGCCTTTCGAACACTTTGATGATAGGCTGCCGTTCCCGTTCTCGAATACAAGGGTGATGTCGGAAATGCGTACAGCTCAGTAACGCCGTCTTCGACCATTTGCTGAACCGTCTCGTGCACAAAAGGAGACGTATGCTTCGTAGCTTGATAGACTTTGATTCGCTCGCCTCCAAATGGATTCAACCGCCGCTCCATTGCCAGGGCTTGCCGAGCTGTTACCGAGCCAAGCGGATCTGCGACGCCAATTGATTGAAAACGTTTCTTGGCCGCTTTCAATGTATCCACTGAAGGGATATTGCCGTGAAACAGATGGTTATAAAAGGGTAGTACATCATCGATTGATTGCAATGAAGCGTAAGACAGCATGAGCAGGGCTTTCATCGTAGTGGTTACCACTCCTTTTCCATCATTCAAAACCTGTCTGGATGAAGCCACTGAGCGATTTCCTCCAATGTATCAATACTGTAGCGGTTAGGATTCAGCAGCTTTTTCGCAGGCATGCGCTTCACTTGATCGTTTTTCACAGCCTGCAAGGTGGACCAGCCGGGGGCTTGCATGATGTCATTCATGTCATCCGCTTTTCCTTCCTGCCATTCTACCAGCAATATGTACTCTGGGTCTGCTTTGATAATCTGTTCGATGGTCGCTTTCGTCGTGCGATTTAAACCGAGGCTGTCAGCAGCATGCTTCGCGCCAGCGAGCCTAACGAGATCATACGAAATGTTGGAGGCCCCCATCAAATACGGACCAGTTCCCGGTCCAAGCGGAGAAATAACGAGGACAGAAGGCTTGTTGGTCCCATCGATTGCTTTTTTCACTTTCTCGGCTCTTTCTTTCATGTCTACGACAATTTCCTCCGCCTGAGACGCTTCGCCTGTAGCCTTGCCTATCATGAGGATATTCGACATGATAACATCCAGCGTGCTCCATGATTCCAGTGTAATAATCGGAATACCGGACTGTTGAAGCAGTGTATTCGCTTCTTTCTCTTTATCATGAAGCTTCGTCATGATCAACAGGTCTGCTTCATAAGACAAAATTTGTTCGGGATCGAGCGAGGTGGCCCCAGCAATTTTGTTTTTTACCTTGCTGCCTTCTTCCGTGCGATAAGCAAGTGAACTGTTGTTGATGCTTTTCGGAACGACGGTCATTCGATCCGGCTCAACCAGCTCCAAGACAACCTCTGCCGCATCAAGTGAAAGGGCAGCAATTCGTTCCGGTTTTTTGGGGATGGTCACCTCTTTACCGTCCACGGATACTGTTAGCGGATACTGTTGTTGCGTACTTTGCGTGGTTGTGTTGATTCGCGACTGCTCGCTCTGATCTTGTACACTTCCACATCCAGCTACCCATACTACGCCAAGCAGCATCATCAAGCTTATCGTAAAACGTTTTTTCTTGTTCATATGTAGGTACTCCTAATTAAGGTTATGGTAGGTAAAATCATTGCGTGCTCCTATTGCCGTAACGGTAAGTACGCCCAGAAACGGATCGATGCTCACGTTTGCATGCACCTCGTAAGCTTTTTGGATAATGTCCGGTGTCAGCACTTCATCGGGTTTCCCCATGCTGAGTATCTCGCCTTGATGCAGCAGTACAAGTCTATCGCAGTATCGGGCAGCAAGATTAAGGTCGTGCAATGCTGCCAAGATCGTGATGCCTTTTCCCGTTAGCTTGCGCATCAGCTCCAGTACTTGCAATTGATAACGGATGTCCAAAGCCGAAATCGGCTCGTCAAGCAGGAGCAATTGCGGATCTTGCGCCAAGGCTTTTGCGATCAATACCATTTGCCGTTGGCCACCGGACAAAGTGGTCACCATTCGATCTGCCAAATGCAAGGTCGTTGTTTGTTGCATCGCTTTTTGCGCCATGATGCGATCAAGCTGACGCTCTGAGCCAAAGCGGGACAAATGCGGATGTCTTCCCATTAGCACTATCTCTCTTACTGAAAAGTCAAAATCGATAGACGTATCCTGTGGTACATATCCGATAATGCGTGCAAGCTGCTTGCTCTTATACTCTGCGACTGGTCTTCCGAAAATTTTCAGTTGACCGGACGTGGGAGGTGTTAATCCTGCCACAGTCCGCAATAACGTCGATTTTCCACTGCCATTGGGTCCGATCAGCCCGATGAACTCCCCTGCTTGAGCAGAAAAAGACAGCTCACGCAAAATGGCTCGATCATCGATCCAGGTCGATATCTTTTCTGCCGCCACGATATTCATGTCGTCCTCCCTCCTTTGCGAGATCGCAATATCAACGCGATAAAAAGCGGCGCACCCATACAGGCACAAACAACACCGACCTGTAAGGTCACTGGCTGAAGAATCATTCGTGAGATGACATCGGCCAGAACAAGAAAAATGGCGCCGCCAAGGGCACTCGCTGGCAGCAAAAATCGATGATCAGGTCCAGTCAAAAGACGGATCATATGTGGAACGACGAGGCCAACAAACCCGATAATGCCACTAACAGCAACCGCAGAACCAGTCATGAGCGAAGCGAGTGCGAGCAGGATGTAGCGTGTTCTGCGTACATTCACGCCGGAGCTAGCTGCTTGGTCGTCGCCCAATAGCATCATGTTCAGGTGACGTCCGAATGAAAGGGTGATCAGACATCCGACCATAATGGGCAGTATGATCAATTGCACATGCTCCCAGGTTCGCGCTTCCAAGCCCCCTTGTAGCCAAAAAATGATACTGCGCAGCTCCTGGTCGTTGGTTGAACTCGCCACCATAATGTTGATCAGCGCCGACAATAGCGAATTGATGCCGATTCCGAGCAACAGCAATGTGGCAATCGACCGGCTACGGCTCCCCCGCCAGACAGCCAGAATGATGATCACAGCGAGAGCAGCACCGATGAATGCGGATAAGGGCAATGCCCACACGCTGAACTGGCTCCATCCAAAAAATAGCGCGCATACAGCTCCGACCGCCGCCCCACTGGAAACCCCGACATACCCCGGCTCCACCAACGGATTACGAAACACCCCTTGCATAGCTGCTCCCGATATCCCCAGCGCTGCACCAATCAAGGCTCCGACGAGAATACGCGGCAGCCGGACTTCTGAGATGACCAGCAGCTCCCGCTCGGTAAAGCTTGCTTCCATGTGGAGCCCGAGCTTCTTCAAAATGATGGCGATTGTCTGCTCAAAGGGGACAGATACAGGTCCCACCGAACTGGCGAATACAATCACCGCAAAGAGAGCCAAGCACAAGCTGATCATCGAAACGAGAAAGCGCGGAAACCCATATTTGATCGGAAGTGGCATTTCCTCGCTGGCTAATCTTTCGGATGGTGATTGAGCTGAATACATCTTGGTATCCTTTCTGCATTACGCCATATTTCTTTACCTAATCAAAAAGTTTTTCCCTAAGGCAAAATTTATTTAAAAATCATTCTACAGCAACCCATACTATTTTTGCAATCCCAACCAAAACAAAAAAGACAGCTTCTGATCCATTCAGGAGCCGTCTTATTCATATTCTTATTTTTTCACAGAAGGCATGACACCCTCTGGAATCGGGCACACGTACGTTTGATCGCCCAGTCGCTGTTTCAGCTCGGCTTTTGCCTGTTCGATCAGCTCTGGTTTCTTCAACATGTCAATGGCTGTAGAAGCCATGACTTTCCCCGCATGCAGCATCCCTTTATGTGCCATCGATGTTGCCCCGAGGGACACCCATTGCCAGGAATGCAGCGTGGAGCCGTTAATATAGCACGCAGTCGTGCATTGCGCGGTTGGCGTGATCCAGCTCACATCCCCCACATCCGTGGAGCCGTTCAGTGGGATCTTGGATCCGTCGAATGGATTGAGCCAGGTAACCATGTCTGGAGCAGGCATGTCAGGTGATCGTTTTTCCGAAGTAGCGAGCTCCTGCTTGGACAGCGTCGCACGCATTTCTTTTGCCAATTGCAGTTCCGCTTCATCATGCACAGGGACGCCTAACTCTTGGAAGTTTTTGTACATGACCCCTTCGAGCAGTTTGTTTTGCACGAGGTTCGAGCACGCTTTGTCGAATACGATCTCTACCTCGGTTTCGGTCATGAGCGCAGCGCCTTGCGCAATTTTGCATACGCGCTCGTAAATCTCCTGCACTTGATCCACCTTTGGCGCACGCACGAGATAGAGCACCTCTGCTTTTGGTTGCACCACATTTGGCGACAAGCCGCCGGAGTTCGTGATGGCATAGTGCACACGTGCTTCCGGGATAATGTGCTCACGCAAGTAGTTCACACCGACGTTCATCAATTCCACCGCATCCAGTGCGCTTCGACCGAGATGAGGGCTTGCTGCCGCATGGGCACTCTTTCCCTTGAACTTGAAGTAGATTTGATAGTTTGCGAGGGAATCGATGGACATAATGCTGTTGTAGCCCATTGGGTGCCAGCAAAGCGCGAAGTCCACGTCGTCAAACAATCCCGCTCTCGCCATGAACGCTTTCCCGGAGCCGCCTTCTTCCCCTGGGCAGCCGTAGTAACGAACAGTCCCCGACATGTTGTTCTCTTCCATGTACTCTTTCACTGCAACGGCTGCCGCAAGAGAAGCGGTACCGAGCAGGTTGTGTCCGCAGCCATGGCCGTTTGCGCCTGCTACGAGAGGCTCTTCTGTGGTTTGGCCTTTTTTCTGGCTCATGCCCGACAGAGCGTCGAACTCTCCCAGAATCGCCACGACAGGATTGCCGCTGCCAAAGCTTCCGATGAAAGCCGTTTTGATTCCGCCTACTCCACGCTCAATCTTGAAGCCTTCTCCTTCGAGTGTTTGAGCCAGCAGCTCAGCAGATTGGTACTCTTCAAAACGCGTCTCCGCGAAATCCCAAATCTGGTCGCTCACCTTGATGAAGGCATCTCGTTTCTTCTCAATCATTTCTGCAATTCGCTTGGTATGCATTCGCAAACATCCTCTCTGTCCTAGTTGTCCACGTGCTTTTTCGCTCAGTTAGGAACGTTTTTTTACTTCAGCAATCGTCTTGCAATTCGGTTCAAAAGCGCTACGCTGCGTGGTAAAACCTCTTCTTGTATATCGAATTTCGGATGGTGGTGAGGCGCCGGGATATCCGTACCAATTGCCATGTACGTTCCTTTTCCACCACGATCCTGAACGCGTTTAATCATAAAGCTGGCATCTTCACTGCCCATCGAATTGTACTCGCCGTGCTTAAAGGAATGGAAGCCTTCTACCTGCTCGGCTTCTTCCAGTGCCAGCTCTGCCATCTCCACATCGTAGTTGATCGGGATTGCTCCCCCGACGACTTCGATCTTGTAGTCGAGCTCATGCATAGCGGCACTGTGCGCGATGATGTTGCGTACGCGGTTTTCCAATTCAGCATTCACTTCTTCGGTAATAGAGCGAGTCTCCACGACCATCTTCGCATAGGCCGGAATGATGTTCGCTGCTGTTCCGCCTTCTAGCACACCCACATTGATTCGCGTATCCCCTGTGCTAAAGCGAGGAATCGCGTGAATGTTCAGCAGGGCGGTAGCCGCTCCGAGCAATGCATTTTTCCCTTGCTCTGGCGACGCACCAGCATGAGAAGAAACACCGTAGAAATGCGCCATCATTTTCGTGGTCGCCAAAAATCCGTAAGAACCGCCGTGTACCTCACCGAGTGGCACATTGACGCCTAAATGGTTGCAGAAAATATAGTCAACATCGTCCAAATGCCCTTTTTCCACGATGGCGTACGCACCGCGAACACCTTCTTCTGCTGGTTGGAAAATTAGCTTGAGCGTACCGGAAAAATCTCCTGCTGCAAGCGCTTCTGCCAATCCCAAGCCAATCGTGGTATGACCGTCATGAGCACAGGCATGCATGTTGCCTTCGTAATGGGAGCGGAAACCATTCGCTTGTGGAAAATGGTCTTGCTCTGTACTTTCCAATACAGGCAGTGCATCCATGTCAAAACGAAAAGCAACCGTTGGTCCTGGTGCCTTCCCTTTCTTCACGCCGATCACTGCTGTATAGCCACCGCGCATTTTTTCAACGATCGCCGGGTTTGCACCGTCACGCAAAGCTCTTTCATACGTTGCCTCAAGTACCGCCTCGGAAGGCAGGCCCCGACGGGAATCTCCATCTATTGCTTCTTGTCCGTATAGGACTTCATAGCCGAGGGATGTCAAAATCTCTACTACCTTGGAAGCGGTACGGAACTCCGTAAAACCCACCTCTGGATGTCTATGAAAATCTCTTCGCAACGAAACCAGATCCAACATCATTCAATTCCTCCTGTTAACTCTGGAGCATGACTTCTTCCATGCCCAGGTCCGATAGGCAAGCCCTAGAAATATGAGAAAACTGGCAAATGTAAACCCTTACAATATACGAATATTAAAAGACATTTTCGCTTAATTGAATTATATAGTTGCGTCTCCGTTTTTTCAATAGAAGTTGTTAGACTTCTTGAAAAATAGAAAAACTTTGTCTGGCTGTTGTGGTGGGGAGGAAACAGGAGAAAACGCTCAGCTTCTAGGGCCACCCGCTGAGGGATTGACTGCACGACTCCATGCAAAAAGCGAAACCGCGTCCAAAGTGGTCCGTTCAGGATGTGTTTCAGAGGTGGACGCTTAAAGGCGTGTTTCGCTTTTTGCATGGAGTCTCGGTCGGTGTCCCTAAGATCTTCGCTGTTTTCTCCTGTTTCCTCTACGAGCTGTCAGTGTGAATCCGATTTTTAAAAGCCCTAAAAGATTTAAGTATGTCAGCAGTTACGCCAGAGAAGAATATTTCCAGACGTAGCGACTTGTGGAGTCCTACCGAGCGGAGAAGGGATTCGCGGGCAACAGAAACGCAACGTGCTCGTGCTACGAAGCGGCTACCCCTTTTGCGTTTCCCCGCGAATCCCTTCGGAGCGGGCAGTCTTAGCCCCCAGCAGGACGGAGCCTGGAGCCTAGACTGGAAATATTCTTCTCCCCACCGCAGCCTCATGATATGAAAAAACACCCGAAACATCTCGTCGGGTGTCCTCATTTCTTTAACTGATAAAGCTTTTTCGGACGTCCACGCACAGCTTGCTGCTCTTCCCCGCTGAACTCAGCCAAATCCACTTCGCACAAGCTGCCCATGATGCGCTGTGCATTTCGTACCGTCATTGACAAGTGCGAAGCAATATCCGTCGTCGAAAACGACTTCCAACCCATACGCTGAACGAGCGCACGCAGCTTATGATACGATTTGACGCTGACGTTCGCACGGTTCAGCTTTTCCAACAGCTCGCGATCGCTGGAGCGGTACGAATAGGTGAGCTCCTCTGTTTCTCCCACCGATTCCATCATGACGCCATTATCCTGTACGACGACAATGCCAGCCCCTGGTCGTTCTTTTGCATGCTGGATCGCTTTTCGTGCATTGTTTTCCGCAGAAAAAGCTGTATCCCCAAAGCCTACACCTACTGCAACCGGAACCTCTGCCTCCAAGGAGAGCTGTTCCACCGTATGTCGTAGCATTTCAATTTCTCGTTGAATCGCACCACGCGAGCTGAAAATCTGATAGCGCCCGTTGCCATTTGCCAGCAGAGAGCCGTCCAGCCGATCGCAGAGAGCAAGCAGAATTTGTCTGATCTTCAGCTCCAGATGCTGCAAATAAAAGCGCGTGCTGGTCCGCTCGGGAATCTTGTCAAACTGCTCCAGCTCAATGATCTCTACCCCGATTTGCGTGTCCTTGAAATAGGAGCTTTTGACCTTTTCGATGACGATTTTCATCGCCTGACGAATCTCCATCTTCGTCATCAGGACACGATAGACAGGAATCCCTTCTTCGCGCAAGGCATGCTCGACCACAGAAAACGTGGTGAATGCACCTTGGGTCTTCCCTTCTCGCCACAACGATACATGAAACTGCGTGATGGCATCGAGGTCAAAATGCTCGTCGTACATAGTGACGTAAATCCCCTCTTCGGGTATGTCCAGCTCCGACATCGCCTCGCGCAAATGCGTTCCTTCCGAGTCGATCATGTCGATGGAAACGCGGTTCACGGCTGCGTTTTGGTCAATCGACATCTGGATGAAGCAACGATACAGATTCGAACCGTTCGGCGGGCAATACACGATATTGGCATCCGGGCTGAGCACATTTTTCGCGATCGTAAACGGAATCGGACCAGAGAAAAACCATCCGTTTAAATCTGCGTTATGTTCCAAAACGATTTTACTCACATGCCGTACGTCTTCATAACGAAAAGGAACGAACTCGATTTCATGCTCAAATTCATTGGCAACCGCCAATATCCGCTCCACCGAAGGAGGCGGTCCTACAACACCGATTCTATACATATGGGCGTTTTCTCCTACCTGTTCATGATCGACACCTTTTCCTCATTCATATCATGTACCGTTCTCTTTGTCCATCGAATGCCAAAGTAAAAAGAACTGATGGCTATCTACAACTTATCCATCAGTTCTTTCCTCTATAAAATTATTAAATTGAGTTCGAAGATTTATGTTTTAATTTATTCTCTACCGATTCAAGTTTTTAATGTACTTACCATTAGCCACTTGTCCCTCATAAATCCATCCTGGTGGAACAGGTGAGTATTTGCTCACTAATAATCTCGTTCCATAAGGAGCTCCATTAACATTCATGATCGTTTTGCTATCATAATTTTCACGAGTTACAACCCATCCAGTTGGAATAGGTGAGAACTTGGTCACATTGAACTCCGTACGATAAGATGCTCCTGTTGTATATTTTATAACCCTACCAGCTAATTCATCTCTTAAAACTACCCATCCTTGTGGAACGGGAGAATATTTGCTAACTCTTAATTCCGTACCATAGGGAGCACCTGCTGTATTTTTAATTAGCTTGGAACCCAGGTCTTCACGAATGACGACCCAACCAGGTGGGACAGGAGACGATTTTTTAATCCATTCCTCATCTGAACTCCATTTGGCAGAAACTAATGTGTGTTCTTCCTGCTCATCAACAATAGATGATGTGTTTGCTGCTTGAAGCGGAGACGTTAGCACTGCAGAAAATACGGCTACACTTAATGCTGAAAAAACCATTTTCTTGAACATAGTAATTCTCCCACCTCTCCTATCATTAACATCTACCAAAATATACCATATCTTTAAAAATGAGTAAACTTTTAAGAAAAATCAATTAATTCCATACCACTATTCCTATCTATCAATGAGCTAAGTAAATATTTTTTATCGAGAAACTAAAAAAATTCCTTTGCTATCGAAAACACAAGCAAATATTCTGAATATACGTTTTCTATCATTTATCAAGGGGGTATTTATGAAAAAGGGATTGGCAATCGCAACCTGTCTAACCTTGCTTTTCGGGGTACTAGCAGGGTGCTCAAACTCTTCCGCACCTGCAGAACCCACTGGCTCCAAAACACCGGCAGAAGCAACAAAAACAGAACCAATGGTGTTGAAATGGAGCATCAACAGTGAACCTCCTTCGATGGACCCTGGGATCGCCGTCGACGCAGATTCGTTTGACATGATTTACGCTGCCTTTGAAGGGCTGACCAGCTACGACGTGAACGGACAGCTCGTCAATGCAACGGCTGAGAGCTTCACCAACTCGCCGGATTACATGAACTACACCTTCAAAATTCGCAAGGACGCAAAGTGGAGCAACGGAGATCCAGTCACCGCCCATGATTTCGTCTATGCGATCAAACGCAACCTCGATCCGAAAACAGCCTCCGAGTACGCCTACCAGCTTTACTACATTAAAGGAGGAGAGGAATACAATACAGGGAAAGGCAAAGCAGAAGATGTTGGCGTCAAAGCTGTAGACGACTATACCGTCGAATTCAACCTGAAGTCACCGACTCCGTTTTTCCGTGAGCTGACCTTCTTCCCAACTCTCTTCCCGTTGCATCAAAAAACGCTGGAAGAAAACCCGAAATGGGCTGACGAGGCGAAAACGATCGTGGGAAATGGTCCTTTCATCATGGATACGTGGGAGCACAAAAGCAAGATCGTCTTTACGAAAAACCCGAACTACTGGGACAAAAACAACGTCAAGCTCGACCGGATTGAAATCGCCATGATCGAGGACAACAATACAGCGTTCTCGATGTTTGAGAATGGCGACATCGACTGGGGCGGTTATCCTGCTTCGACGCTTCCTACAGATGCCATCCCTACGCTTAAAGATGCGGGCAAGCTGATGGTCGCGGATAATCCGGGCACACAATCCGTCGTTTTTAATACAAACAAACCGCCGTTCAACAATAAAAAAATCCGTCAGGCCTTCGCTTATGCGATCAACCGTCAGGAAATCATCGATAACATTTTGCAGACCGGTGTTCCAGCCGCCTACGGGTGGGTACCGACTTCCATGGGCTTAAAACCAGACGGCTACTTTACAGAAGACCAGGCGAAAGCAAAAGCATTGCTGGAAGAAGGCATGAAGGAGCTCGGACTCTCGACCTTCCCGACTGTCACCTATACCTTTGACACGAATGATACTAATAAAAAGCTGGCCGAAGCCCTGCAAGACCAGTGGAAAAAAGCACTCGGCGTTAACGTGAAGCTGTATACGGCAGAGCTGAAGGTATACCGCGACATGAGATCGCAAGCCAACTTTGACATGATTCGCTTCCAATGGGGCGCAGACTTCAACGACCCAATCAACTTCCTCGAGATGTTCCGTGACAAAACGGGCGGAAACAACCACCCGGATTGGGAAAATGCCAAGTTTAAAGAGCTGATCGACAAGAGCTACAACGAGCCTGATCTGGACGCACGTAAAAAGATCCTTTTAGAGGCAGAAACGATCCTCATGGAGGAAATGCCTTTGGCGCCGATCAACTTCCGGGGAAGTCCTTACGTGAAAAACGACAAGGTGAAGGATTTCATCATCTTCCCGCTGGGAGGCGCGTACTTCAAGTACACCTCGATTAGTCAATAGGTAAAAAAGTCTTATGTTTGTGCGAACATAGTGGTGTGGAAGAGAAAAACGGGCTCCCTCCGTTGGTGGCACGCCTACGAGGAAGCAGGGAAGTCCGTCTCCACTCCAAAAAGCGGTACATCGACCAAAAGCCACCCGATGGGCGGTAGCTTCTCGATGAAGAGGTTGGTCGACAGGCGTGTACCGCTTTTTTCCGTTCCGACTGGGCGGACGCGCCAAGGCCTCCGGTCGCTCCGTTTTTCTCTTCCTCGCCGTAGCTTTTTGGATTCACGAGCTTCTTGAAAACATATAATCCAAACAAAACAGGCTGTACCTGTCACAATAGACGGTACAGCCTGTTTTATTACACTTACACAGTCAGCGTTTTTTGTTCGTTTCCGTGGTAGGCATTGGTATCCAGCTCTTTTGTCACTCTGCTCGTCAAGAGTCCAGACGTCATGCTTCCGCTCACGTTGAGCGCTGTGCGGCCCATGTCAATCAACGGCTCAACGGAGATAAGCAGACCGACAATTGCAATTGGCAGATTCATCGTGGACAAGACGAGCAGTGCTGCAAAGGTCGCCCCGCCCCCTACGCCTGCAACCCCGAAGGAGCTGAGTGCCACTACTGCGATCAGCGTCAGGATGAACGATGGTGTCAACGGATCAATTCCTGCGACTGGTGCTACCATGATGGCCAACATGGCCGGATACGTCCCTGCGCAACCGTTTTGTCCGATAGAGAGTCCAAAGGAGCCTGCGAAGTTGGCAGTCCCCTCAGGAACACCCATGCTTTGCTGCGTTTTTACATTCAGCGGCAACGCGCCGGCGCTCGTACGCGAAGTGAAGGCGAACGTCAGGACAGGGAATGCTTTTTTCACATAGGTGATTGGATTCAATCCTGCAAACGTCAACAGCAACAGATGGATGATAAACATGATGATCATTGCCACATACGAAGCGACAACGAACTTGCCCAGCTGCCAGATGGCATTGTAATCGCTGGTAGCTGCTACTCTGATCATGATTGCCAGTACTCCATATGGCGTCAGGCGCAAGATCAAAGTTACGATACGCATTGTAATCGTATGGAATGTATCCACAATTTTCGCAAACAATTCAGCCTGCTCCGGATTTTTGCGTTTTACCCCTAGATAGGCAACACCGATAATCGCAGAGAAAATCACGACGGCAATCGTAGAAGTCGCCCGATCTCCAGTCAGATCGAGGAAAGGATTCGCAGGAAGCAGTTCCAGAATTTTGGCTGGCATGCTCAAGTTCTCGATATCACCTAAGCGCTGCTCCACCTGTTCGATCCGAGCGGATTCTGCATCCCCTTGCTGGAATTGTGCCCCGTCGAGATTAAATGCCAAGGTAGTCGAAATCCCGATCGCTGCCGCGACAGCAGTCGTCCCTACCAAAAGTCCGATAATCAACGTACTGATTCTCCCAATGTTATTGGTTAGTTTCATTTTTGTGAAAGCCGATAAAATAGAGATGAATACCAGTGGCATTACGATCATTTGAAGCAGCTTCACATAGCCTTTCCCTACAATGTTGTACCATTCGATAGTGGATTTGAGTACGTCCGATTTGGCTCCGTATACGTATTGCAAAATGAGTCCAAATAAAATCCCGAGTCCGAGACCAACAAATACCCGCTTGGAAAAAGAAATATGCTTCTTTTGCATGGCATACAATCCAGCAATGAATAAGAGCAACAAAACAATGTTTACGATGATCAATAACGTCGACATATATTCCCCTCCCTTTCGTTTTATGTACCTCTCATTATTGTATTCGTTATAGATATAGTTATATTACCAACAATCCCTACTGGTCAAGTATGAATTGTTTTTTTATTATTCCAAACTGTCTTACAGAGGTACATAATGTCCAGCTGTAGTGGTGGGGAGGAAACAGGAGAAAACGCTCAGCTTCTTGTCCCGCCAGCTGTGAGATTGACTGCCCGACTCCATGCAAAAAGCGAAACCGCGTCCAAAGTGGTCTCTTCCTCGAAGTTATTTCAGAGGTGGACGCTTAAAAGCGTGTTTCGCTTTTTGCATTGCGTCTCGGTCTGAGTCCCAAAGATCTTCGCTGTTTTCTCCTGTTTCCTCTGCGAGCTTTCCGAGTTATTCGGGTTTTAAAAGCCTTAAAAGAATGCAGAACGTATTCGGTCACGCTAGAGAAGAATATTTCCAGACGTAGCGACTTGTGGAGTCCAACCGAGCGGAGAAGGGATTCGCGGGCAAAAGAAACGCAACGTGCTCGCGCTACGAAGCGGCTACCACTTTTGCGTTTCCCCGCGAATCCCTTCGGAGCGGGCAGTCTTAACCCTCAGCAGGACGGAGCCTGGAGCCTAGACTGGAAATATTCTTCTCTCCACTACAGCTCTGCATAAGAAAACCAGGAACCGCCCCTTTGGACGATTCCTGGTTCGTTAGTCGTACGAAATCTTTTCGCTTATTGCAGTTGTTTTCTTACCAAACACCACAGCCAAGTAACGACGACCGCACCAACGGCTCCGGCAATGACGTTGAAGCCGGCCCACATCCACAGCCAATCACCCAGTACCAAATCGCCCAGCCAGCTACCCAAAAGAGCAGCAATGAGCGATGCCCACCAGCCTGATCCTGCCGCTTTTCCTGTACAGATCATACTCATTGCCCACCAAACGACCACACCGACGACAGCCCATACGAACCAGAACATTCGTACACACTCCCTCTCTCATGATGGTGACGCTTACATAAGGCCAAAATAATGACTGGATATCTGTTACCATCATATTGAACAAATGAGAAAGTGTGCATAGGCATTTAATTGGTATACAGTTCCGCTCGGCGGTTGGCTACGCTTGGCAATTTGCCCCGTACTCGTTCAATCCGACTTACATCCAGTTCTGTGATCAATAACGTTTCTTCTTCCCCTGCACTGGCGATCACGACACCCATCGGATCGACGAACATGCTCCGTCCGGCAAAAATATTTCCAACCTGATCAGCGGCACATACAAACATCGTGTTTTCAATGGCACGCGCACGAACCAGGGTCTCCCAGTGATCCTCTTTCATCGCTCCGGCTACCCAGCCTGCTGGCACAAACAAAATATCGGCACCTTGGAGCGCAAACTGTCTCGCAATTTCTGGGAAGCGCACCTCGTAGCATACCATCAGCCCGATTTTGCCGAATTCCGTTTCCACCACTTGATACGGATTATCCCCAGGCGCGATAAAGTCCGATTCTGTGTAGGAAAAGGCATCGTACAAATGTGTTTTGCGGTACGCATGAAGCAGCTGTCCTTCACGGCCTAGAAAAACGGTCGTATTGTAGGCGCGGTTTTCGTCACCCTCGATAGATTCAAACACGCCGCAAACCACGTATACCCCATGTTCACGCGCAAGCTCCGCCAAACCGGAAACAAATGGACCATCCAGCTTTTCCGCTACCTCCGCTGGCGTTACTCCTGACTTTGGCGTGGCAGGTGCACTGTACATTTCAGGCAAGATTACAAAATCTACCCCTGCTGCCTTTGCTTTTGCGATGTAATCAGCTGCTTTTTGCAAATTTTGCGTCTTATCCATCGTTGCTGTAAGCTGTGCAATTGCTACTTTCATGAATATCCCCGTCCTTCCCATTCATTCAAAGCTCTCGTTTTCTTACTTGCTAGTATAACTGATTTTGAGCGAGTTCCAAGCAAATATGCTTTACCAACTGGACGTCTTGTATATAATGGACTTGTCATCTTGCGTATAAATTTTCACCCCATGGGAAGTAGGTGAGTCCATGTCTATCCGTATCAAACTGCTGCTCTCTTACACAGGGATGCTAGTCATCAGCTTGCTGACGTTTTTCGTCGGTGCCAGCCTGTTTACGATTGCGGCGACAGGCGATATCAACAGCTTTCGCGATTTTTATAAAGTGCATTATCAGCTCAATCCGCTCACAGAACAGGAAGAGAATATTTTCCTCGAATTGAAATATCTCGCCAAGAATGAGCCGGACCAGTTGCAAAACGCTGAGCTGCTCGCCGATTACGATTTCAAGCTCAAAACGGTACGAGCCGGCCTGTATGTCCGCAGAGAGAGCAATCAAGTCTTTGCCTCCCCCACCATCAATCAGCCCGAGCTGGAAAACAGCTTGCCACCCTATGACTTGAACAACAACCAGATTCGCAACACGTTCAACATCGGTGAAAGATTTTATGCGTATGCCAAGTTTGACTTCAAGTTCTCCGATGGCGCAAAAGGCAGCGTCTTTGTGATCCGTGAGCGCAGTCCATTTGGTGAGGTTATCCGCAAACTGCTGCCGATTCTCGTGTTCCTCCTCCTCGGTGTCATTGTCATCGCAAACGTCTTGTTGTACCGCTGGATTACCCGCAGCGTCGTCAAACCACTCGATCTACTGCGCAATTCGGCTGAGAACATCAAGGAAGGCAATCTGGACTTTGAGCTCCATCTGCAAACAAAGGACGAGATCGGACAACTGAACGAAGCGTTTGAAAACATGCGCAAACGATTGCAGGAATCAGTGCGGCTGCGCCTTGCGGACGAAGAAAGCCGCAAAGAATTGATCTCCAACATCTCGCATGATTTACGTACACCGATTACCAATATTAAGGGCTACATCGAGGGAATCCGTGATGGTGTGGCTGATACCCCGGAGAAAATGGACAAGTATGTGAACATCATTTACTCCAAGGCGGTAGACCTCGATATGCTCGTCGATGAGCTGTTTCTCTACTCCAAGCTCGATCTGAAGCAAGTGCCCTTTACGTTTGAACATGTGGATATCGTGCAGTTTTTGGACGATTGCATCGATGAGCTACACTACGATTTGGAAAAGAAGGGCATCACGATTCAGTGGAATCAGCGCACAGCAGAAGCCATCCTGGTCATCGCCGATCTGGAAAAAATCAAGCGCACTGTCTTAAACATCATCGGCAACTCGCAAAAATACATGGATAAACCTGAGAAAATTATCTGTGTCTCGGTTCAAGCGGACGCTGATTGGGCCACCATTGAAATAAAAGACAACGGCATCGGTATCCCGCAAGAAGCCATTCCTCACCTGTTCGAGCGCTTTTATCGAGTGGAGCAATCCCGTAATTCTTCCACAGGCGGTAGCGGTCTCGGACTCTCCATCGCGCGCCAGATCATCGAGGGTCACGGTGGCACGATCTGGGTGGAGAGCAAGCACGGAGTAGGTACCAGCCTGTTCTTTACGTTAAAACGTACCCACAAACAATAGGAGGTGCACATTTCCATGTCTTCACGCATCCTCATCATTGAAGATGAGACGACCATCGCTCAACTGGAACGCGACTATTTTGAACTGAACGGCTTTCAGGTCGATTTATGCCACTCTGGCAGCGAAGGCTTGCCGCTTGCCCTCAATGGCGACTACAGTTTGATCATCGTTGATTTACAGCTTCCTGGCATGGACGGCTTCGAATTGTGCAACCAGATCAGGCAAGTCAAGGAAGTGCCGATCCTGATCGTCTCCGCCAAAAAAGAAGAGATCGATAAAATCCGTGCCTTTAATCTCGGTGCCGATGACTATATTACAAAGCCATTTAGTCCAAGCGAATTAGTAGCTAGAGCCAAAGCCCATCTGACAAGATACGAGCGTTTGACAGCCCGACAAACTCAACCATCGAACGCAGAGATTCATATTCGCGGTCTCGTCATCGACAAAGTATCGAGGAGAGTCTACGTACGCAATCAGGAAGTCATTTTCACGACAAGAGAATTCAATCTGCTTGAATTTTTAGCGACGCACCCGAATCGGGTTTTTAACAAAAATGAGCTGTTCGAACGAATCTGGGGCATGGATTCCAGCGGAGATATCGCCACAGTTACGGTGCATATTCGCAAGCTGCGGGAAAAAATCGAAGTCGATCCGTCCAATCCGCAGTATATCGAGACGGTCTGGGGCGCAGGTTACCGATTTACTGTCTAAGCGTGAATACTATGACCATCACAAAGCCTTCAGCGAAAACGAGGACGGATTTGCCGCTCCACGTCAAAGCTGGAGGCTTTTTAATAATTTTTTAAGAACATTTTTAGATTCTATTAATCTCTTGTTTCTTGGCAGTTTAGGTCTCTCGACTATCCTACAGGTAATCAAACAACAGCAACTGATCTGAAGGAGGACCAACTGATGAGAAAGTTTTCCAATAAAATCGCAATTATGATGCTCGCAACCGTTTTGGGCACTGCATCCCTTCCCTACGCTGCACTGAACGTGCAAGCAGCTTCCACTCCCCTGAGTGCTCAAGAAATTCAACAAGCCGTTACTCAACTCTCCAAGCTGCGCGTCATGCAAGGCAGTAATATTCATAATCAAGTTACGCGTGCCGAGCTTGCAAAAATGGTAGCGCACACTTTTGGTTTGCAAGGCGGCAAAACAGATAAATCCGTAACGTTTACAGATGTGAAAGCAAATGACTGGTTCTATAAATACGCGGTTGATTTGGTATCCCTCGATATCATGCAAGCAAAAGATGGTCAATTTGATCCGCGTGGAACCGTGACAGATGCTGAATTCACGCAAATCGTTGCAAAAGCGCTCAAGCGTGATGTGAAATCGGTTAATCACTGGGCAGAACGCTTCTTCTCCGCAGACAGCACCGTTACTCGTGGTGAAGCCGCTTATCTTTTGAATGTGGCTCGTCAGGCAATTCCTTCTGATAAAGCGACCATCACGAACGTACAAGCCTTGAACGAAATTACATTGATTGTGACCTTCGACGCTCCGTTGACCGCAGAAAATGAAGCATTTGCCAAAGCAAAAGAAGACTTCGTCTTTAGCGATGGGCTGACACTGACCAACATGCCGCGCCTAAAAACAGGATCTACCAATACCTACATCGTGCCAACATCGGTTCAAAAGCCAGGAACCACCTATACCTTGACATACAAAGGGAAAAAAGCTGGCACATTCACAGGCAACGCAGCCAAGATCGACATGACGGAAGTGCGCCAAGTAACAAACGACACATTTGAAGTCGAGTCCCTACGAGCAAATGGTGTCATCGATTACGGATATATCATCTCTGCCTACAGCGGAGGGCGCGGTGCAAATGCATTGGTGCTGGATCAAAACAACAGCGCAGACGGCAAAACGTATCAAATCATTCCTTCCATGCAAGCAAGACAAGTGACGATTACACCGGAAGGCGGACAACCAATCGTAGCGAAATACGTGCCTTTCACACAATCAACAGACGGCAAGCAAGAAATTAAATTCCGTCTCCCAGAAGGCCAGGTCCTGACTCCGGGCGTTACGTACACCATTTCCTCCGACTGGGCGAATATCGTAAATCCGACCTTCGTCGCAACAGAAATCGCTCCGCTCGAAATCAGCGAAGCCAAAGCAGCTAGCGAAACTTCTATCACCGTTACCCTGACAGAGGATCCGGGAGACGAACTGTTCTCCGGACGCAGCGTAGAACTCACTAATGCAGACGGAGAAAAACTGTTGGCGACGTACAAATATTCCAGCCGCAAAGGTACCACAGGTGTGTTTGACATCCAGCAAGATGGTAAACTGAAAGCAGGTACCACATACACGGTAACACCTGTCGGCGATTGGGCTGGCAAATCTTCCGCCGAGCTGACAGTCGAGTAGTCTTTGTGTAGATGTTCAAAAAGTCGACTTTTCAGCACCGAGAAAGTAGCGAGAACCTGAAGAAGGAGGAGCGGAGTGTAGGGAACCTACATGAGCACCGGACTTCGAAGGAGAACGTTACTTTCGACGCCGAATTTACTTTCAAAACTACTTCGTGATCAAAAGTTGACTTTTTGAACTACCTCTTCGTGTGATGCAGGTATCCGAATCAAAAGAAAGGTGTGGGTTCGCTATACTGCGTACTGGTCTTATGACGATCGCCATCGCTCTGGCTGGGTGTGAGATGAATTGGAATACCCTCTTGACGAGTGGCGAGCAGCAGGCAACCCAGGCGGTGAAAGTTGAAATGGATAAGCTGAATCAAGCCTTATTGACAGCAACCAGTCAAGGAGATAAAGCATCGATTGAGAAGCTGCTTGCAGAAGGCGCAGATATTGACGCTACCGATAGTAGAGGCCGCACCTCTGCGATGATCGCGGTCCACTCTGCTCAACTCGACATTTTCAACTTGTTGGTTGAACACGGAGCCAACATCAACATCCGAGACAACACCTTAGACAATCCCCTGCTCTTCGCAAGCGCTGCAGGCCAGCTAGCATTCGTAAAAGCTTCGATAGCAGCAGGTGCTGACACTACCATTACAAACCGTTTTGGCGGAACGGCCTTGATTCCTGCGGCTGATCGTGGACATGTCGAGATCGTCAAGGAACTGCTCACCACCTCTGATGTCAACATCGATCACGTCAACAGGCTAGGCTGGACCGCTCTCTTAGAAGCAGTGATTTTGGGCGATGGTGGCAAGAAGCATCAAGAAATCGTGAAGCTTTTGATCGAGCACAAAGCCAATGTCACTCTCGCTGATCACGATGGTGTTACGCCTCTTGCACATGCGAAGAAGCATGGCTACAAGGAAATGATTGACATGCTCACGCAGGCTGGCGGAAAATAAGAAGATAACCTAATTGAAAAAGGATAGGATAGGATCGTCAGAAATCATCTGACCCCTATCCTTTTTCTTATTCCCTAGCCCAAAAGACCCTACAAAACTCAAAACTTTTTCTATATTCAGGCGTCAATTACTAGTGAACTATTCCATTATACCTACACTTTTTTTGATAGGAGCCTGTTTTACATGACCGTCAGCTCGTATACATCTATTCTGGAAACGGACAAACGAATCCGAAAAGCTTCTCCTAACCTTGAAGCCAAGGTGGAGATGTACAAGCTCTTTCTTGCCTCTACAGACGCTATCGAAATCCACATGAATAACCTGACGCATCCTTTGACTACCATCAGAATCTATGACATCCATCGAACAAAACTCGCAGAAGCTGAATACAGTCCGAACGCGCCCATCATCCTTCCGTTTTTTCCGGAGGAAGAAGGTCTTTACTACGTACAACTGACGATTGGGCCTGATCCAGACCCGCAGCACACCTATCAACTGCACGTGGATAAGTACAAACGACTATCAGGGATCATCAATCAATCGGAGGAATTTACCGCAGAGAATGGTCCATACATGATCGGACCAGCGGATGTCATCATAGCGGCTGGGACCTCCATCAGCTTTGAGGCTGGTACATCCATCAACGTACGCTGCCAAAACAAGATCGTCGTCCAAAACGGTGCCTCTATTTCTTTTCGTGGGGAATCAGACAAGCCCGTCGTTGTCATCGGCGCCATTGACGATACAACCGCGCACCGTTGGAATCAGCTCGTGTTATCTCCCTTGGCTGAGGCAAGCTTCCAGCAAATCATTGTGCAATACGACAACGACGAAGACGGAGTAGACTTCCTGACCTCGGCAGCCCCTTTCGTGGCGATTGCCTCATCCGTTGAAGAATTCGAGTCAACCGTTGCCAAAACGAACTATGTGGAGCGGGCCGCAGTCGTGTCTCCCTCTTCTCGCCTGGACTTCATCAAAACTTGGTTCCAACAGTCCAGCCCTTATCGCTTCAGTATTTTGGGCGACCTGTTGCCTGAGCTTTATTTCGGCATTGATGTCACCACCTTTGCACGGTGGGAAACGGATACGAAGCGGATTAACGAAGAACGCGTAGAAGCTGGTGAAATCAATTACTGGGATTTTGTTAACGGCAACTTCACTGCCGATTTGATAGAAGCTACGTATTTGTTTGCCAATAACGAGAGCAGCCCGGAGCTGCGAATCCAACGATTGATTGATTTTCTGAACATCGCGCAAAAATGGAGGAGAAAACACGGGTGCTTCAGCCTGTTCGACATGCTCGATCCCTTCCATGATCACGATGAGGAATTTTACAAAACGTTTGAACAGATGTCGTCCTCCTTCTGGCTCGCGCACAATACGTCCATTATTCACTGGGATACCCTTTCACGGGAACTTGGCATTTGGCAGAAAGAAAGTTTCTTCGAACGGCAATTCATTAACTCTGTCATGATTCGCCTGCACTTCGCAGCCGATCTGCCGTTCTCGCTTCCGGGGTATGGAAATAATATTCCACCTGTCGGCTTTCTCGGTATTTCCATTCACTTTGGCCCGTTCCGCTATCCAGAAGATTACCCGGCTCCCGAGCCTGAATTCGACGTCAATTACGGTGAACTTTCTACAGCTACATACATGAAATTTATGTTCGAATCGTTACTCAATGGCAAAACGAATCCCGTCTACACGTGGTGGATACCTACGCAAGCGGATAAGGAGCTGTTTCGAACCTTACAGGAAAAGGGCATATCGCTGGATTCTCCGCCGGAAGATTGGGACCGTGAATTTGTGCAGCCTGCAAGGAAAACACTGGAGGAGATTCGGGCCTACTATCTTAACCCAACCAAAAGAACGATGACCTCCAACTGTTGAGGTCGGGAGAAGCCATGCCACATGTTTTCCAGTCGCCTATATCCTCTCTTCGTTCGGGCGGTCTCCTTCCAAACATGTGACATGACTTTCGAAAAGCATTGGATTATTTCGGGGGGTTAGACCTTTTGTCAGTTATGTCTCTAGAAGTCTTTTGAGGGGGATGATCTTTTGTTTCAGCATCTTGTGTAATCAGTATTTCACTTTAAGCTTGGATCAGCGTTCTAGAAGCACAAAAAGCTGCGTGGAAAGAAGCGCATTTCCAGTCCAAGCGCCTCTGGAGCCCTACCTAGCGTAGGAATGAATGGCGGGGAATTTAAGCTTCACTTATGAGGTACGTCCTCGAAATTGTCTACGTTTGAAGCGCTC
>NZ_PXZM01000036.1 GCF_003013395.1 Brevibacillus fortis
CAATTAGGGGGATGAAACCTTTTCATATATCGGTTGATGGAGTTTACACAAAATTCTTGACAGACCCATAATCTCATACTCCACATGTACTGTCTGTAACCCCAAATCACATTTTAGGAGTTTATATGGCTTAATAAACCGATCCTCGCCATATGTCCATGTGGACAGAAAAGAAGGTAAAAGTAACTTATCTTCTTTCTCAAGTGGGTTTTTAAAAGTCAACAATAGTGAAAATGTAGTTCCCTTTTTAAGATCAAACGTGGCACCAGGATAGTATTTTTCAACCCCCATCCAGTTCAAATCATCATTAGGTACAAATTTATCAGACATTGAGATTCACTCCAGCAAAGGTATATCTACATTTTGGACAAAGGGATCTATTAAGTAAACATTAAGCAAAATATACACGAATTATGTTCGATGGATTTACAAACCACACGAATTGATAAATGAGGGGAGCGCGAGCGGTGAAAGTACCAAGGATTTTGCACTATCCAAGCAGCAATGGAGCATGGCTGACTGGATAATCGAATATATGCCAGAACATACTACATATTTGGAACCATACTTCGGATCCGGAGCAGTATTTTTCAACAAAGAATCATCCGCACTTGAAACGATCAATGACCTTGACGGAGATGTGGTAAATCTGTTCAAAGTTATCCGTGATCATCCCGAGGATTTAGCAAACAAGGTTAAATGGGCCCTCTATAGTCGGGAAGAATACTACAACTCCTACCACGTAGAGGGAGAGATGGACGAGCTTGAAAGAGCAAGGATGTTCTTGGTTCGGTGCTGGATGGCGAGGGGTGGAAAAACATCTGACAGAACCGGATGGAAGCATAACATCGACGTATCAAAAGCACCCAACAACAGGATGCCTGATCAATGGAGTAAAGTAACTGATCGGATATTGACGGTAACGGACAGATTGAAAAGGGTGCAAATAGAACAACAGCCAGCTCTGCAATTGATTGAACGATATAATAATCCAAGCATTTTGATTTATGCGGATCCACCGTATTTGTTATCAACAAGGAGCAAACGTTTGTACAAGAATGAGATGACGGATGGGGACCATATTGAATTGCTCGACGCATTAGACGAACATCCGGGACACGTGATACTAAGTGGTTACGATAATGATTTATACAACATCCGCCTAAAACATTGGCGTAGAGAAGAAAAGAAAGCTTTGGCGGAAATTCGCCACATCAGAACAGAAGTTATCTGGATCAATCCAGTGGCAGCTGATCAAGTGGGGCAGCAGACAATCTTCTCGCTGCCCGGCATATAGCGGATGGATACAAAATGATCATTTTGTGAAAATCAGTGGGCTCCAATTAGGATCGCGCAAGTCTGCAGACGTAGGCTTTCGAACAAATGGTATACAGCGTTCTTCACAAGAGCCAAACTCAACAAAGTTTTGTTGCGCTTGTCGTAATGAGGGAATATTAGCACCCCCACCATAATCAGGGTCATCAAATTGGACAGGATCGTCCTCCCAGAAACATATTTTGCAGATGATATATGTACCTGGGGGTTCTTCATCTAATGTTTTGTAGCCACAACAAGGGCAGGTGTATTTTTCAGTAGTCATTTGCTCACGCTTCCATTTAGAGATGGCTAAATGATACATGAAAATAGAAGATTTTAACACAATGTGTACTTTGTATTATTGGTCCTCGCCAACATAACGACTTTCTCCAGACATGAATTTATTTAATGAGATCCACCATTTTAGGGAAATGGGCATCAAAAAACATTCAATTGAGCTTGAAATTTCACAACCTAGCAATGATTCGAGAAACCCAATTGTCGCTAATTCTTTAACATAGTCGTCACCGTTGATATGGAGCATTTCTAAAACCTCAAATATCATTGGGAACTCGGTTAACTTTTGCTGTTGGTAAAGCTCATCTACATGTTGGGCGAAATCTGAGACATCAATATACGGAAGATGCTCTTCGCTATCGTCGTAAGTTTCACTAACAAAATGGAGCCATCTTTCTTTATAAGATGGACAAGCAGATAAGAATAAGTTAATAACCTCATGTTTTTGTATCATTTCAAAGATCACTCCATAAAAGGTATATCGAAATTTTATCACATGGAAAAATCGTTATATAACACTTTAGTTAGGGAGGAAATACGATGCGTAAGCTTAAAGTGCGTGATTGGGACGAAAAACGAAAAGAAATGTTCATTCCCTATGCTGGCTATCTGCCTAAGGGTGTAACCAGAAAGAGAGACTTTTTCATCGGGTTCAATAACACAGGTTTGGAAGTCTCTGAATATGAGGGGAAAGGGTACTGGAGAGTCATGCCAATCATGCTCTTTACAAGATTGATTGATAAAGCTGGAATCCAAGTGTTTGCAGCAGACATTTTGCAAGTCCCACATGATGATGGTTGGTTTTACTTGAAAGTGGCTTATGACGAAGAGTATGCGCGATTTTGGTTTATTGATGAGGCGGACGGTGATCACTGCTATTCACCAGACGAGTTTGACATAGAGGAAATACTAGTGGTCGGAAATATCTATGCAAATCCAGAGCTCTTACAGGTTGAAGAAGCGATTTAACACAACGGTAATGCAAGATAGTCATTTGCAAATAACAAAGAAGTGTCCCAAAGGACACCCTAATTGAACAGCATTATTTATGATCTTGAAAGTGCATAGATTTCAACCAAAAAGTTTTCTTGTGCACCCTTGGGACTCCCAATGTAAAGAGAGCGAGTAGAAACAACATCTGTGATTTTCTCGCTAACTACTCCAGTAAGATGAGTAGGATCATTGCCTCCACTAACATCTTGACTGACAGAAAAACTAATTTGATTAGGATTGGAAACTCCACTTATTACCCATTGAAAATTAACTGTGTCTGGCGGAAGGACTTCTGTACCAATATTTGAGCTAGAACGATGCGATTGACCAGGCAATGGGGAAGGAGCGGAATAAATAGCGCCGATAAACGTCGACTTAAGTGCACTCATGAAAAAACACCCTCTCAGGAAAGTAACTACATGAAGATCATATTTCAAGAAAATGGTAAATATGCAATCGATTTTAAACAACTTACTAGAAGTACGGGGGTATTTTACAAAACACACGATTTGTAAAGGAGAGGAATGAGCATGCGAGCGATTAGGTTTCGCGCTTGGGATGCAGTCCAAGAAAAGATGTTGCCAGTCGAAAAAATTGACTTTAGAAATGATGTCATTTCGTTGGACGAAGGTGATAACTCTGAGAGCGATTCAAGTGAAATGTTTATCTTGATGCAATTCACTGGCCTCCGTGACAAAAACGGAATCGACATCTATGAAGGGGATATTGTACATCTGTCTTCGAAGGATGGGTTAAAAGAGCGAGTGACACATGTAATTTGGAAAGAGTTTAGGGCGTCATTTGCCTTAAAATTCAGCCCTTACGCTAATAATGACCTTTTTCACTATGTTCAAAATGGGAACGTTGTCGAAGTCGTTGGTAACATCTACGAAGACCCAATTCCTGTCTAGTAATTTGACAAAATAATCGATTTGATAAGTGGAGGGGTTCAGGTGAACGAAATACAACGCATGTATCCAGAAGATTTTGAAGGCACATACCAAAAGGCAGTGGCATGTGCGTGCTGATGGAAGAAGCGGAGAAGCAAGGTATTTTACTCGAATACGAGCATTTCAGGGAGGGTAGATACCTGGGAAGAGCATGGAAATTTTGTGAGGAAAGCGATGACTGGTTGAACCTCCCAAGAGATAGGGCAATCAAACCGCCGATTGCAGGAACTGTTCCTCATGCAGTGAGCTTGACTTTTTTAAGAGTGAAAGGGATCGCTGTTTAACAAAAGAGAAATTGATTCTTGTGAAAGCCTCTTTCAAAAAAGTTTAGGTTTATGGTGTAGTGACTGCAATAGTCCCAGAAGTTCGGCCACGCTGTTTGCTTTTATAACGAATGTAATACTCGCCAGCAGGTAGTGATTTACTACTTGTGAAGCTAAAAGAGCCATTTCCTTCGATGTTTGAAGAGCCATAGGAGGTTGTAGTACCATCCGGGAGGTATGTAACAATTGCATAGTACATGTAAGCTGTTTTCGTACCATGGTTTTGTGTCACATTAAATGTGACATAGCCAGGTGTAGTTACATTGAAGGGTGCAGACATCATACTCGGATCACTTGACCCAAGGTTTGAGTAATCTGCTACTTGTTTGGTTGAAGCAGGTGCAACCGTATTAGAAGTTTGTTGAGAACTTGCGGCTTCTGCCTCTGTTTGAATAGCAAAAGATGCAGTGAGTAATGCGAGCAAAGCTGCTTGAGCAAACTTTTTCAAATCTGTCATCTCCCAGTTTTTGGATTTGATTAAACGTTACATGTATATACAAAATTTAACAATATTTTTCTGCACGAATCACCTTATTTCATAGTTAAAACATGAATAAACTGACCCAACAATTGTTTGTTGCAGACCTCTGTAGTTCAACTTAACTTAATATTTCGTTTGTATCTAAAAGGGATAGAAGCATGAAGAATTTTACTATTATAAATCAAAATGGACAACTGCTGATAGATAGTAGAGAAGTAAGGGAAAACTCCTTCGTGAAATTGAAGATGCCAATAGCCAGTTGGCATTTTCGTAAGGGGGAAGATGACATGTGATGTGAATTTTGCGACGAAAAGATCGAGACGGGCAAGCTTGAATGGATTTTGATTAGTAAGAAACCAACTGTCAGTCATTACTGCAGCTTGGGATGCTTGTCAGGTCATGTAGATGAAATGGCAATCGGAGCAGAAGAGAAAAACGGATTGATTACCTAATCGGGAGCGGGGTAACCGGTTTGTAAAGAGACAAACAGATTGTATATACAAGACTAATAAAAGGGTAGGCGGTGTAGGTGAAAGATAAGCTGATCGGAAAATTATGTGAAAAATGCCCCGCTACACAATGGGGCAAGAAATCGATCTGTAGTGTCCACAACCTCCACGTTGGTAAGGTCGAAACCTGCCCAGAGTGGGACAATTATATTATAGAGAATCAGGGGTTATTTGATGGGAGCGGGCAGCTCGGTTTTATCAATCTCGAGCCAGCTCTTGAAGTAGTGCAGAAAGTAGAGGAAGAGATCAAGGATTATCATTGGATGGTAAAAGAGGTTGAGCGTCTGAGGAAGGAAATCGACAAGGCAATATCATCGAATCCGTTGATACAGGAGAAGTTGGTCGCTACCTATGGTGATGCTGCAAGTATACCGAGCGGGAAGGGATTGCGCCTCTCCACCTTGACTATTCCGGAAGAACGGTATGAAAAGCGAATCGAGCGAATGAAAAGCCTTGAGAACAAGGTGCGGCAGATAAACGAATTTGCAATTAACCTTGAGGACAACAAATACAGAACAGTCTTGGAATGCATGATGGACGGAATGCGTATAAATGGCATTGCCAGACACTTAGGAGTCTCTCGACAGCGATTAAATGAGATCAAGCGGGATATTGTAAACAGACTAGCGAGGGAACTGTATAGTGATGATTTATTAAGCTCCTAACAGGAAAACAGTGATTGACGTTTGGCTATGATTGGGTTATTCACGATGTATAAGCCGCTCGGGTAAATAACCGGGCGGCTTTGTAATATCTTGTTTTTTGAAGAAGCACTAATTTCTATTTCGGTTGAGAAACTGGTTTTCCATCTCTATCTGCAATGCGAGCTCTTGCAGATTCAGGAAGCTTCTCATAAATACTATCAATCATTTTTTGAGTAGAGATGAAATGATGAATGATAATATTCAGTAAGTCAAAAAGAGAGGCTGCTGTTTCATAGTCATCCGCAATGTTAATTTCGCCAGGATGTACCGCATTATTGCCAATAACACGCAAGGAATCTAAAGCTTTTTGTATTTGATCGGGTAATCCTTTGGAAACAAGATTTTTAATATCATCATCAATTTTTCTTCCTCTTTCACCAACATGTGGCATTAGCATTTGCACTGCTAACCTCAAAAGTGCAACTGAAGCCCTTGGAGACTGATTAGCAATCCCTCCTGAATAGGGATATACAATTTTTTCCTTTTGCCAAATCGAAAGGCCATGGCATCTATAACAGAAGCTAATAAATTGGTAGAAGTCTTTGCCGCAGAGCGGCTAAATCCATATCGTATGCGGCTTCATCTCATTGAGGGCGACAGGCTCAACAATCCGAATCATGCACAAGGATACTCACCAATTCTTACTACCGAGGGATTCTCGCTTTCAGAATATATGCAGCTATCAGATGGCCGTGCTATCCGAAATGGAGTCGAGACAGCCCCGAACGGTAAAGTGATCGCATACTGGATAAGCAATAAACACCCGAATAGTACGATTCCACAAGGACATATAACACAATGGGCGCGCGTTGAGGCACAGAATCCGGTTTCCGGATTACCTAACGTGCTTATTGTGATGGATGCGGAGAGGGCAGAGCAATATCGTGGTGTACCCTATCTTGCACCTGTCATCGAGCAAGTCAAACAAATGGATCGTTATGCCGTGGCAGAGATTGCAGCGGCGATCATCAATAGTTTTTTCGCTGCCTTTATTACACGAAAAGAAGGAGCAAAAAATGAAATACCATTTACCAATCCCATTTCTGAAAGTGAGCAATTGAAACTGTCGCCAGAGGAACGGCTTTCCAGTTACGAGTTGGGTCCGGGAACCATCAACATGTTGGCAGAAGGCGAGGAATTGACCTTTGGCGATCCTACGCATCCGAATGCCGACTTTGATTCGTTTACAAAGACCATGGCGCAGTTAGCAGGCCCAGCGTTGGACATGCCATATGAAGTGTTGCTTTCTGTGTTCAACAGTAGCTAAGCTATTCAGCGAGTCGAGCTGCACTCTTGAAAGCGTGGAGATCCTTCCGAGACCGTCGTGATTGGTTCTCACATGACTTCTGTCAGCTTGTTTATGAGACATGGTTATTTGAAGCAGTGGCAACGGGGCGTATCAAGGCAACTGGATTCTTTAACGATCCGGTCATGCGGAAGCTTTGGAGCCAAGCCATTTGGATCGGACCGAGTCCTGGTCAAATCGATCCAGAGAAAGAAGTAGATGCTGCCGTGAAACGAATCAACAACGGATTTAGCACGCATGAACGAGAAACAGCGGAGCTTACAGGGATGGACTGGGATAGCAATATTGACGTGCTGACGCGCGAGTGGGAGGCACGTCGTATAGTATTAGACTGAATAATAAAGTTGTAGACTGGCAGATGAGTTAAGCTAACGGGCAGTTTAATACAATTGTTATGAAGTATTTTATTCAGCACAATTGACTTCGAGTCTACTCTAACAAATATAATTAGATTATCAGTTGATCAAAGGTGGCCGGCCACAATGTACTCAATCAGCGAAGTATCCAAATTAACGGGTATTACAGCGTATACTCTACGATACTATGAAAAAATAGGTCTTCTTCCTAAACCCAAACGTCTGGATGGAAAGCAATACGGGATTAGGCGATATGATGATCAGGATCTTCGATTTATTAAATTTATTCATGGGTTGAAGCAAACGGGGATGAAGTTAAAAGACATCGCAACGTTTGTGGAAGAGGGATGTTATGTGACGCGAGAGGAGCCAAACATAGAAGTGAAGGTTATATTTCGCAAAAGGATTGAAATTTTGAATACGCATATAGAAAAATTGGAGCAACAACTAAGGGAATTGGAAATCGTGAAGTCCTCAGCACAGGATAAAAGAAATTTTTATTATAGTTTGTTGAAATAATAAGTATACGAGGAGAAGAAACTCAAGGAGGCTATACAATAAATGGATAAGATAATACATGTCGGTGTAATCGGGGGATCGGCTAACAATCAGTGGGCGAGTTCTACTCACATTCCTGCATTACAACAGCTTCCGAAATTTAAAATTACGGCAATTGGCACAACCCGAATGGAAAGTGCTGAGAAAAGTGCCTCCCAATTTGGGGTTCCTCTTGCATTTGCGGATTCAAACGAACTAACCCGACACCCAGATGTGGATATGGTTATTGTGAGTGTAAAAGTTCCTGGTCATTACGATGCGGTCATGGCCGGCCTCAATGCCGAGAAACATGTATATTGTGAATGGCCTCTAGGGTTAAATACTTCTCAAGCTGTCGAGATGAACAAATTAGCTGCAGCCAAAAAGGTTCATCATGCGATTGGCCTGCAAGCCCGACAATCTCCTGAAGTTAACTTTGTGAAAGACTTGGTGGCTGAGGGATATGTCGGTAAAGTACTATCGTGTCATATGAAAGTCTCTACAACGGCAAAGGGTGGTACAACGAATGAAACCTCTAAATATTTATTGGATAATTCAAATGGTGCAAACTTATTGACGATTAATGCTGGACATGCCATTGATGCACTATGTTATTCTCTTGGTGATTTTAAAGAGCTATCAGCTACGATTGCCAATCAAATCAAACAAGTGAAAGTGCAGGAAACTGGTGAAATGATCGAGAAAACGACTGCAGATCAAATCTTAATTAATGGAACATTAAAAAGTGGAGCAACCGCCTCAATACATGTACAGGGGGGCGTAACCTTTCGAACAGGAGTCTCCTTAGAAATATACGGTACGGAGGGCACAATTGTACTATCCAATGAAAGTACACATGCTCAGTTCCAATGGGGAGACTTGAAAGTTGAAGGGATGAATATTGCCAATCAGGGGAACTCGACTTCACTTGCTGAATTATCCATTCCTGATCAATATCGTTGGGTTCCAGATACGATCCCAGGTGGACCTGCCTTCAATGTTGCACAAGCTCTGGAGAAATTTGGCGTGGATATTTTAGAGGGAACCCATTACGTTCCTAATTTTGAGGATGCAGTTAAACTACATGTACTCCTTGATCTCATACAAAAAGCCGCAGATACTGGTGAACGTCAGGTGCTTTAAAAACACTATCAGCGTTTCGATAACTAAACGGATACGATAGTTGAATAATACAGCGGCAGTCTAGAACTTTATTTTCGCGTTCTGGGTTGCCGATTTTGTGAGGTAAAAACCCGCAACTAACACCAATGCCAGTCTAATGATCATTGACATAATGCAACCAGGCATACAAGGGGTATCTGGTTGCTTTGATCCTAACGCTTGAAGAAATTTCATAAACATAGCAATTAACCTCGAATGGTGGCATCGGTACTGCATGCAAGGGGAGATATGGTTTATAAGACATCGGTTGAAATTCGGAGGGAGCAAAATAAACGCCCCGTTTCCGAATGCAATCGCAGGATCCGAAGGCCATCAATATAAAGCGATCGATAGGCATGGAAATATCATGTCAGCGTAATTTAACAAAATGTGTAGCGTGGATAGCGCTGAACTAGTTCAAAGTTGCTCAAAAAAACTCCCTTCCAAAGGGAGTAATCGTGGCCTATTTTTCCTTTGGATCGAGTGGTGGCACAGGGGTGGGAGGATCAACTGGTGGTAGTGGTACAGGGGTTGGTGGATCAGGATCGAGTATGGGTGGTGGCCAAGGGGTTGGTGGTTGAGGGACTTCACCAGGTGGCGGGATTTCTGGATTTGGTAAATTACAATCTGGTGGACACGGAGAAGTAGGTTTAGGATCTTTATTTGTTGATGTCAAACCGAAATACCTCCTCTATTTTTTTTTAGCATTTGGTGGTTGAAAGGAAATTATACAAAGTAGTTAGGGAGGAAAGAAGATGCTGAAAAAGGGTGACAAGGTTGTCATGCACACTTGCTTGGTAGCTAGTATTCCTACTTATCAAGGGAAAATATGGACTTGCGACGGACGAGTTCATAGCGGAGAATGGAAAGCCAGCGGTGTGCTTGAAAGGGTTCCGTGACCCATTCGCAAGGGAGTATCTGCAAAAGGTTAATATCCCAAATGTGAGAGAGTAAGCTCTTTGGTTTGCTGAACAGATGGAATCAAAGTTGCTGGAGAATGATCATAAAGGCGGCTGGGATGATTGCGGGATATTCTGGCTGCTGGGGAGATTGAACGAGGAAGTTAAAGAACTCAGTGACTTGATGGAAACTGGTCATAATAGCGAGTCAGGATTGGATTTGAAAAATATTATCCGTGAGGCAGCTGACGTAGCAAACTTCTCCATTATGATTGCTGACCACGCCAATAAGCGCTTAACAAATCGGTAAAAATGAAAAGAAGCCCAAAAATATGGGCGACTATCGAGCAGTTTTTGTTTTAGACTGCTGCTTCTTCTTAGCAGTTCGTTTAGCATCCCATTTGAATAGTAAGAAGGCAATAAGCAGATAAAACGCATTTGCAGTCCAGTAGAATCGACTTGTTATGCCAGTGAGATACGCCCACCCAGTAAATGCCACATTAATTACTCCAATAATGAGCATTAACCATTTGAAAAATTTAAGAATCATTGCAAACTCTCCCTGCTGATTTTTGCAGTGCGACTAAGTGAAGAATGTGACACAACACACGATTTGTTAATTGGCTCCGGGAATTATCACAAGAAACACTCCCTAATAAACAGGGAGTGTCATAACGCAACCATGTGATTAGCGTTTCTTGAAGCAAGGTCAAATTGGTTGCTCTGGGCAACACCAACCGCACCAACCACGCCCGCAACAGCGAAAACAACCGATTATTTGAGAAGGATATTGATTTAGAGATTCAGTGGAATATTGTACCAATTTACCATTTACTTTCTTGAATTTCTTAAAATTAGATTTCTTCTTTTTCATGTGATATTCTCTCCATTTATAACGATCTAAGATAATGTATGAACAAAATTGACCTCTTGACTGGACGAGTGTTGTCTAGTACTAAAAATGGAGGTAAAAACAGAGTTAGTAAGTTCGCCTACTGTGGGGGAGGGGTGCTTTTAACACAACATTACTTCTGAGAAGGGGAGGATGGAATGCAGCAGACATAATTTTACTAGCGAAAAGATTTAACTCCTGCAAGGAGACAGGAGTCGAAAATCTTTTCTCGCTATATCGAAACTTCTGACGAAATCGAAGCAATTGCACAACTGTGTGTCCATCAAATTTCCTTTTATGGCGATTTAGTTATTACATAAGTAAATACTCTTCTAAAAAAGCCAGTGGGGTTATAGATACGCATAAACCATCTATCTAGTTCAATTGGGTAATTTGCAATCACATATACAGGTTCAATATGTTCAATGAGCCATCCAGCACTGATAACCCTCCTAGTACCTGTTGGTGCTGGTATCCAGTTGATATGTTCATATGAATATGGTCCAATCTCGATGGGCTGGAAACTGTGGCGCCAAAAGCCATTTCCGAGACTATTTGTTATACGTACATTTTTCCGACTTAGGGTGATTATTTTTGTCCGTTTTACACCTCTTTTTTTCACAATCTTAGATGATGATTTTTTTTTCATATTTTCACCATCTACGTTTATTTAAGTTTCGTAGGATCAACATATGAAGGAAAAGAGATAATGCTTGGACTAATTTACATGAGTTGAAAAAATGGGGGAATTCAATAATTAGAGCTCAGACTGAACAATTTGAACCCAGAGCTGCTGCAGGCTATTTAACACAAGAGAAAAAATGAAAAGCAGCATCCCAAATAGGGAGTGCTGCTAATAATTATGGGACGTACTGCTCTGTAATTTTTGTGACAATCCCATTTGTTACTTCGATGTGGAAAGGTAGCTGATAAGGAATTCCTTTGGATTGCACAAACTTGCTAAAAGTATCGGCGTTTACTGATTCATTCCAGTGTAAATCCCCATCTTTTGTAGAGTTGGTTTGAAGAGTAAACGAAGCTTTTGGAGAAATTTCAAACGTCCTAATTTTAGGATTACTATTGCGAATGTAATATGGTGCTGGATAGACCTCTTTCACTAAGGGATGATCTTGACGATAAGCTTTAACTGCTTCCTCACCGAAAAACCATTGAACATAGTCAAGCGTGACTACTAATTTTCCATTTTTCACTTGTAGAGTTTTCACATAGGCCATTGATTTTTCAATGGTATTGCCTTGTTTATCTTTGCTACTAGTTGGAATAATTACTGAGGAAGGAGCAGGTGCAGTTGTTTGTTGTTGTGAACCTGCATAAGCCTCAGTACCAAGCAATGAACATAAAATCAGAGAAGAAAGGAGCACATATGATTTTTTCATAACAGAGTGTCATTCCTTTCTATTTACATGTAATACCATACATAATTAGTAAGACGAAAAACAAATTAGAACGTTTCTCCTCAAGTCGAAAAATTTAACGAAATATTTCGTGTGATAAGGAGGAATAGATGCATGAAGAGTCTCACTATCATAAATCAAAATGGACATCTGCTGGTAGATAGCAGAGAAGTAGCGGAAATGGTTTCAGTAAGACATGCTGATCTGCTTGAAAAAATTGGAGGATACAAAAGGCACTTAGAAAACGGAAATTTCCGTTCTCAAGATTTCTCCATCCACAGCACTTACAGGGTAGAAGGTAACTACAAGACATATGATTGCTTTCTACTAACCCGTAAAGGATGCGATATGGTTGCCAACAAAATGACTGGTGAAAAAGGCGTTCACTTCACAGCGTCATACGTCACAAAATTTGAAGAAATGGAGCGGGCGATTCAGCAGCCATTCACCGGGTTAAGTCAAGAGGTACGAGCAATTTTCTTTTTGGACAAGAAGACTCAAGAGATTGAGAGTAGGGTTCAAAGGTTGGAAAATAACAAGACAATCGACTACGGTCAGCAATTTTGCAAAATGCAGCAAGGCAGCAAGTGGTCGAGGTACTAGGCGGAAAGGATGGACAAGCCTATCAAAAAAGCAGTCTGCGCGCTTGTCAGGTCATGTAGATGAAATTCATGATGGTAGAGATCCCCGAATCCGAGTTTGTTTTGATTCTGGTAGGATAAGTGATGTTTGAGATCCTATTCTAACAGTCTAACATAGGGGACCTAACGAAGCCGAAGTACGTTAAGGTCTAGGCCACAGGTCGGATTGAAAGAACAACCATGTTTTGAACATATCTGTACCTGTTTCACTGGTTTCTAGTTTTCGTCTATCCAAAATGAACACAACGTACAAAACATGCTAGATTTTGCGGTCTAGAGCCGTAATTCTGTCACTATGCCCCCGCTAAGAGGCCCGATACTACGCAAAAAAGAAAATTGTACGTTTATACGACTTGGACGCATTTTAATCGGTTCCTAAATATATAAGGAACCGATTAAATATTACACCTTTTTTTGGAATTTTATAGTCCTTTGCTTTGCCCATTTTATACATTTCTTTTCAATAAAATGATACGATACGATAGAAAACAATATTGTCGTTGTAACACATAAGAGGAACAGCAAAGAGATTGGAATTTTTGCATACAAAAGTTTAAATAGTACCATCATTATTGGAAAATGACATAAATAGATACTATATGAAATTTCCCCTAAGTATACAAATACACTCTTATTTAAAATTGCTTTTACTTTTAGGTTACTCATAGCCATTATAATAAGTATACTAACACCAATTACAACGCCCCAATCTTTTAATAGAAAATACGTATCACTACGAGAAATCATCAAAATTCCAGTAGAGTATACATATAGAATGATTCCTAATGTGATAAGAAGTCTTCTTTTTAATTTTTTCATATTTCTATATAAACGGACAAGTTCTTCCTGATGCTTAAAAAGTAACATTCCGACCATAAACATAGATGTGAAATGCAGTGTATCAGCATAACCATTATAAAATCCCTCAGCTTTTCCAATATGCAATATATTAAGGAAAATACTAATGAAAGAAAAGCTCATAGCAAACAGTATCGTTTTCTTCCAACTCTGTTTATAAAAAAGAAGGAATAACAAAGGAAACACGATAGATATACGCATTTCTTGAGCCAATGACCAGATAACCGGATTATAATTATCTGTAAAAAAGTTGTTAAGAAGCAGAAGGTGATTGATAATATCTAAATTTGTTATAGGTCCTTGCCACTTATCATAGAACCAATCACGTAGTCCCGTAACTTCATATGGCGAAAACAAAATAAATAAAGCAAAGGTGATGAATATCCACACATAATAAGGGATATAAATTCTTACAAATCGCTTAATTAAATATCCCCAATAATTTGTTTTTGAATGATATATTGCCATAGATAAGACAAAACCACTGAGTACATAAAAAATGATTACAGCTTCTCCACCAGCCCATAAAAATCTAAGAGGTGAAAATTTAATAGAATTAGGCAACGATGGTATCATTAAACAAAAATGTCCAATCACCACTGTAATGGCCGCCAATCCTCGTATTGAATCTAATTCTTTTATTCTCTTACTCATAAATGGCTCTCCTTGTAAACTTTGCTGTTGATAAATGCCACGATACTAGTATGGTGGCGTACTTATACATATTTTGCTTATTTTCCTTTGAATTCTGATACAAGCAGTACAAAACCAATCTGTGTATCTTTTGAACGGGATTTTCATATTTAGGCATAAATCATATACTAATAGTAGAAAGATAAAAGAAACTTTTGCTAAAGGTTCTTTTAAAATTTTTTTTCAAATTAATTAAGATTTATAGCATAGATAAACATATGTTTCACTTTCTCCCTAAATACTCCGTCTGCAAGCGCCAGCTCAACCACAAAAGCCTGTGCACTCCCCAGCGACCGATTTCTTTTCGCCCTTTCGTGAAATACCAAGTCCACTATTCTGCAAAAATGCGGTTTTGAATAAACTTTTAATCCCTTGTCCAAACTGCGGATAAGTTCAGTTAATTAAAATTACAAGGTGATCTGAAATGAACAATTCCGCAGGTATACTCGAAACGAATCCATAAGTTCTCGAAAACCGGCTGAAAAGTGTGAACGGGCCTTCAAATAACCAAGAATGAAAGAAAATAATAACTAAAAACAAAACAAGAGCCCTCCAATATTGAAAGGCTCTAAGTAGCATAGTATTGGGCTTTTTTACACGCATAACGAACCGACAAAATGAAGAAATGATTTGATGTCATTTGAAACATATGTTCCGCACACGCGTCCACGATTGGGAGCGCGAGCAATACATGACTGGATTGGTTGGACCGATTTAGATGGCCTGTAGCAATGGGATTAGACCAATTTGATTGTGAGCAACGCCGGGTGATAACCGGAATGAAGGGAATGGTCAGGGAGGCACGGTTGAAATCATTAGGAAACGCAGTAAACCCTGTTCAATTGCTCCCGATTCTTTGGGGGATAATACAAATACATGATTAAGCAATTTATCAATCTGCTCATTTTGATAAGGTTCCATATCTCTCTTCGCATACAACTGTAACGAATCCAAGATTGCCGCACACATTCAGCCAAGGTCTGGAGACTATCTTACATCACAAGCAGTTGGGCTCGGCAGCTCTTCATTTTCTAGCGCTCTTCTTCCTGATATACCAGCCTCGTTTATGAAAGGATATGGACCTGTATTTCTGGGCCAGTCTGATGATTCGTTTACGAGTAAGTGATGCCGGTTTTGAAGAGAAGCTTTTGTTCAGAGAACTTCTTACAACCAGATGACCGGGGTAGTGAGCTTTCACGAAATTACCGTAAGTTTCGAACTCGGAGAAGCCGGCATAACTCTGTTTGTTGGTCTTCTTGATAATCGCCCAGTACCACCTAGTCTTATGCTTAGCCTCAATTTTATACTTCAGTCGGGAGAGCTTCGATTTGTCGAACAGCATATAGTGGGCAACGAAAGAGCGTGAGGCGGTTGGCTTGGTCCCCAGTAATTTCTTGTAGGTGCGAAAATACTCGGGACGACTCCAGTTACGGCAGTAAAAAACGGTTTTCCCGTTGACGAGAAAGACATGAGGACGGATGAGAATGGTGTCGGCGTCAATCACAAGATAATACCTTTGCTTGCTCAAGTTTCCTCCCGCCAGCTTCAACAATTGTTGGAGCAGCCAGCCTGAGCGATTGGTGCGTTTGGTTTGGTAGCGAATGTCTTTTTTTGTAATCGGTAGGACGCGTCTTTCATTGATGAAGGCGCAGTTTTTACGTCGGCAAAGAGCTTGGATTCGCTTGCTTGGTGGTGATACAACCATGATCTTACCGATGGGATGTTTCACTTGCTTACGGATACTGTCAATGACATAGGGAAGAGTGCCAAGATCTTTCTCAATAGCTGGGATCAGGACATCAATTTTGATAGAGCTATTGAAGGTGTTTTTCGTTGGACGTGTCAACATCTCAACTCCTTTTCGCTAAGGATCAAGCTTATGTGTCTGATCAGGTCGGCAAGAGTGTCCGACTTTCCAGATTAGGATATGATTTTATTCCTTGGGGTGAATATGACAGATATGGAAATCCTGCAAAATGGGTGTTTAAAGGTAGACCGGAACAGATGGAGTTGGCAGACAACCAGGAGCACGGTGATGGCCGCGACAAAATCCGACGAAACCAGCAAAAAGCGTTTGGAGGAGGATAGATTGAAAGTCGATATGAATGGCGTTTGACCATGGAGCCTTTTTGTTAGGGAGTACGGAAGGTGTTATTAAATGCGGAGAGTGATAACCACTTTGTTTTTTCATGTAAGACAAAACAATTCAGGTGGATATTTCATCGTTAACGATGATGTCGCAATTACAGTTGAACCAACAATTTATGGAGAGAAATTGGAAGGGCATAATGAGAGTATTGTTATCCATTATTACGATGGGCGAAAGGAAAGGATAGGGGTCAATAGTAACCGAAAAGCATTCAGTGTACAGTTTTATACAAGAAATCAGTTTGTAAAATCTCAAGAGACTATGGAAACTCAATTCTAGTTACAAGCGTAACTGCTTTACAAAACATTACTGCTGTTAATAGTTCAAGAGGGACAAAAGTAAAAAAGGATAGCAGTTTGCTACCCTAAATTTCCTCTATTAATTGTGTTTTATCACTTTATTAAAAATACCACCTAATATTTTACCAATGAGAATGGAGATACCTATCAATCCGTATCCCATAATGATTGGCTTTATGGCAGGTGAAAGGGGCAGCTATTTAATAATAAAGAAAAAATGAAAAGCAGCATCCCAAAAAGGGAATGCTGCTAATAATTAGGGAATGTACTGTTCTGTAATTTTTGTGACGATTCCATTCGTTACTTCAATGTGGAATGGTAGCTGATAAGGAATTCCCTTGGATAGCACAAACTTTTTAAAAGTATCGGTGTTTACTGATTCATTCCAATGGAAATTCTCATCTTGTGTAGAGTTGGTTTGAAGTGTAAACGAAGCTCTTGGAGAAATTTCAAACGTTCTAATTTTAGGACTGCTATTACGAATGTAATAGGGCATTGGATAGTCCTCTTTTTCTAATGGATGATCTTGACGATATGCTTTTACTGCTGCCTCACCGAAAAACCATTGAATATAGTCAAGCGAGACGATTAGTTTTCCATTTTTCACTTGTAGCGTTTTCACATATGCCATTGTTTTTTCAAGGGTATTTCCGTGTTTATCCTTGTTACTTGTTGGAACAATTACTTGGGGAGGAACAGGTGTAACCGTTTCTTGGTGTGAACCTGCATGAACGTCAGTAACAAACAAAGCGCAGAATATCAAAGAAGAAAGCAGCAAATATGTTTTTCTCATAACAGAGTGTCATTTCCTTTCTAATTACATGTAATACGATTCACAATTAGTAGGACGAAAAACTAACAAAACCGTTTCTCCTCATGATGAAGCGCACGATGAAAAGCCGCTCGGGTAAAGCACCGGGCGGCTTTTTTTAGCTTAGGAATTCTCGCTAGGTTCAACGGCGAGATATATGATCTCTCTTGGTGGACGTAGGTAACTTCTGCAAGAAAAAAGGGGCGGTCCTAAAATCGAGAGACAATAGGACAATCTCATTTTTGTATATGCACAACATATATAAAAAACATTGACATATTCGCTGGAATATGTGATTATCTTCTTTGTCACTTATAATGATAATCATTATCAGAGATAGCTTCAAACAAAACACCACGTAACAAGGAGAAATGAGCACATGAAAAAAGTAACTCGTATCGTACTGACCTGCTTGGTTGCAGTAGTCACCGCAGTTTCAGCAGGGTGTGGAAGCAACCAAACTGCTTCGGAACCAGACAAGAAGCCTGAGACACGTGTAGTCAAGCATTTGATGGGGGAAGTGACGATCCCAGCGGAACCAAAGCGGATTGCAGATGTATCGGGAGCAGCGGAGGAGCTTTTGATTTTGGGACACAAGCCGGTTGCTACCGCCAATACATACAAGACAAAAATCATGTCGCACGTAGCGGATAAGCTGACAGATGTAAAACCGGTTGGCTGGATGTGGGATGACTCCATCAATCTGGAAGCTGTGGTAGAAACAAAGCCAGACCTGATTATCATGAACAACCGCCAGCAAAAGATGTACGAGCAATTGTCCAAAATTGCGCCGACTGTCGTTCTGGAAACAGACATGGACAAATGGCGTGATAAGTTTAAAGAAATCGGCCGCCTGTTTGGACAGGAAGAGGACGTGAACAAATGGCTGGCTGGCTACGACGAGAAGATGAAAGGGATGAGCGAGCAACTCAAGCAAGCGTACGGCGATCAGACCTTTATGTTCCTGGCTGTAACGCCAAAACTGTTCCGCGTGTACGGAAACTATGGATATGCAGATATCCTGTTCTCTGACCTCGGCCTGAAGCCGGCAGCTGGAACACCTGCCGATAAAACAATGGAAATGATCGAGCTGGAAGGACTGACGAAGTTTCAGCCAGACCATATGTTCCTCGTCAATTTCGGCGGAAAAGCAGATGATATATATGCAGAACTGAAAAAGAGCCCGGTATGGAAAAGCAACAAGGCAGTTCAACAAGGCCATCTCTATGAGGTAACCAATGAAACATTCAACATCAAAGCTTTTGGCCCAATCGGCAAGGAAATGCTCTTAGATGAGATTAGTAGCATGTTGCTGAAAAAGCAATAAGCAAGAGATCAACACAAAAGATAGGGATGTACAGAAATTCGGTTTTGACTTCCCATTTGAGGAAAAGTTATAGTTTACGTGAGCTTGACAAAGTATATGTCGCGTTCGACTGCATACGAATAAGCGAAACCCCTTGTGCCTGTTGGCGCGAGGGGTTTTTTTCGTGCTTCTGACCAAATAACGACATGGTAAAACGACCTCCCCAAAAATCAACACTCCTTCTTCTTAGAGCGTTATGTGGGAGGCTAAGACTAAAAAGTGGGTACATCATTCTCAATTATGCTAAATGGGGGGATGAAGAGGGAAACTCGATAAACTTGAGCCTAACTTCATGCTCAATAAGGCACCTGACAAATGTGATCACAAATCCCGTGAGATCTCCAGCGACGACAACGAATGTAACACTCTTCATCCAATCGTACTCTTCTTGAGTCTAGATACGGGAGACATATCGTTTCACAATCTTCATGAGGCGGACTTACACGTCTACATTCATTCAGACAATCGAGAAAAGGATTAAATTCAACCAATCGACCATTTACTTTCCTGAATCGCTTTCGCTTAGACTTTTTCTTTTTCAAGAGATATCCCCTCCTGATGACGATCTAAGATAGCGTACGAACTCAATTATCCTTTTGATTGGCCAAATGTCCGCATGTATCGAAAATGTGTGTAGATCAGTATTCAGGAACATCACCCGGTGGCTGACGAACTCAGCTTATTGGAAGATAGCATGTCTTATCAGATACTTGGAGAACAACACTGTATCAAGCTGACAATGCATAAGAAAAGCCCGTCCTCATAATCAAGACAGGCTAAAATGTATACATATTTTACTGAATCGTATAAGTAGCTACAATGACATTTGGATCCTCATAGGAATATGGTGCTTGAAATTGTACGTAGCGGTACCCGTCCTCATTAGCTTTAATAATAATAGCTGTCGTACCGCTCCAAATCCGTTTATTTTGAGCATCATAGACTGTGTAATTAGCAAAGCTACCTTTTGGACTAATACGGAGCTCCTGCCCTTTCTTTAGATAAATCGCTTCTTTCTGGCTTAACTGCCCAGGTGAAAGATAGTAATATTTTGTGAATTGTTGCTCTTGTTTTTGTTGCTCCATAGATACTTTGTGTGATTCACCTTGTACCTGAGCATCGGTAGAAGCGGAAGCATAGGCAGGTGCGCCAGAGAGTAGTAAAGAGAGCATCGAAATAGAGAGAAGCTGTTTATTCATACCTAGAACACTCCTTTGTATCAATTCTAATCAAAATTCTAAATACACGAACTAAAGGTTATTATAATCAAATTATATGATTTGGTAAATATTTACATAGTAAAAAATGGATATAATTATATGCGTGTCAGGGCATGTAGAGACAGCTACTATCGGTGAAGTCATAAGTACGCATCAACGCACTGATATTTACATGGTAGGTGAGCACTGGTGGGTACGGCTATTTCATCAAATCGTGGATGCTTATGTCAGCGTTTCAATAAATAAAATGCCTTCTCAATCGAGAAGGCATCGGGAACTCATCTAATAAAAATCTTATGCTTTTCAAAAATGCTAAGTCACTGCCGAAAATACTCATACTCAAACATGAAAACTTTTTGTTCTATCTGTGTTGGTCAATAAGTATTGGATTTCCATCTGGGTCTTCAATCGCAAAACTGGCTGGTCCTGCTGGCGTTGATCCTGCATCGCCAATAATATGTATTCCTTTATTTCGAAATTCTTCTTGTATGTCTCTGATATCTTTGAACGGATTTATTTCTTCAGCTTTGCCATTCCACCCTGGATTAAAGGTCAATGTATTTTTGGGAAACATACCTTGAAATAACCCTATTGTGGAATCACCATTTTGCATGATTAACCAGTTTTGTGTAATATCTCCGCCAAAAACATGAAACCCAATCTTTTCGTAAAACTCTTTAGATGCATGAATGTCTTTAACACTTAAACTTACAGAAAATGCACCAATACTCATGTTATTCTCCTTACCATTCGTTTTATTGCGTTCTTTTATTAATAACCATTTGAACTTTGAGCTATCTCGGCCCGATATAGCTCGTAGAACTATTTTTTCACAGTCTTCCACTTTGTTCTGAATCACAAACATAATTTTCATTGAAAAAGATATAGAATGCTATGTGGGCTTTGAATTTACAAGCTCAGTTGTGTTAAATAGAACCTTTCGAAGAGTCTGTTTTACTACTCTTCCTTAATGCCACCCATCTTTTTAGATCCGACCACATCATTTTGGTAGTCGCGAGGGCAAACATTCCAATCCACTTATCAACATCACCAGGTAAATCATCAATTAAAACCATATAGATACATGTAGCAACGGATAGAAACCAAATAGTGGCGAATAATGGCAATAAAATCACCTCACGTAGGAATTCGGTAACATAGCAAAATTGTTTAACCTTTTATTAACAAAATGCTAAATGCCGTGGTGAACGATGATGTAGTTTTCAATAAAAAGCCATCTCCGCAATAGCTGCCAAAGTTAATAGGGATTTAGTCAGATCATCTCTGGTGCAATTCAATTTTTCATAGTAACCATTACCATTATCATCCGACACAAAGTCGCCAGTGAGTTGGAAGGTTGATGGAGCCAGAGAAAACAAACGTGACCAACTTAAGCAAATGTCTTTGAGAAGGTTTGCACCTTCATGACGGATTAACGTAATACCGTGGTAATTTAAGCCGAAGTAGTCTTCTTGGGTTGAGGGATTAAAGGAAGGGATCCACCTAAGGGAGTCCTGTATGTAGAGGACAAGGTTATCACTTAAAACTACCTGTTCAACTGGTTCATCATCACTTTCACTCCGTACTAAGAAAAATTCATGTGTAAGGCCCATTTGATCACCTAGGGTTAGTTAGTTTTGATTGATAATATCACAATATGTAATTAGTCAATGATGAAGAAATCATCAATAAATTCCCCCTCAAGATTAAATAATAGTTTATACCAGCCAAATAAAATTTTCACCAAATATTGAATTCTTCGGTGTCTTCAACTACCGACATTGTCGCCTTCAGAAGACTTGACCTGAATGGACAATCCATCTCCACTATCTACTGTAGATAGTACCATACTGTTGAAATAGTAGGTGAAATACATAGCGCTAAAAAGTTTTGTCGCAAGATAGGTTGTCCAAAGCTAAATCAAAGCGAGGGAGGAGAGTATGGGATATGATTCGGGGTGCTTAAACTGAATGAAGGCAACGGAATAAATCGAACGAAAAATCCCTAAAGAGTGTTCGAATCTGACCAGGTGACGACATAGTAAACCCAAACAATTTCTCCACAAACGACACTCCTTCTACTGGGAGCGTACCGTGGGAGGATGGGATAAAAAGATGCGCTTAACGCTCATTTATGTCAAAGAAGGAGTAAAAAAGGGCAGCTTAGCCGCCCATAACATTGGACAGATATTAGCAACCATCACAACTGCAAGCAACAATTGTTAATAAAACGAAAAGAACTAAGACTAAAGCAAAATTGTCGTCAAAGAATCCCATCGATATCACCCCTTAAAGAGAATGAGGAAGAAGAACCTCAAACTCAAGCTATGCAAATTGAAGTGCTATGTAAGGGCGATATCACAGTAAGTCGGAAATTTGGGCATGAAACAATCTGTTACCTGTCATGTCCACAGGCTCAATTATGTTAAATGATCAGAGGGGATATACGACGAAAAAAGACCATCCCTTAGCCACCTTCATGGCATTTGGGACAGCCTTCTAAGAACTTTTACGTGTTTAACTACCTCTACCAAGGGCATAAGCATCTGCCATGATAAATAATGCAAGAATCACCGCAAGGCTCCGATGAAGAATTTGAACCTAACTTTTTAAGGAGTTTCTTCAGCATGATCATTCACCTCCTTGTTAGATGCATTTTCCATTTACTACCATCTTATCGTAAGGAAGTGATTATAAGAACATGAATTTTATTTGCAAATTGTGTATTATGTTAAAGTTTCAAGTCGGTTTGAAGAACGTGGAAATAGTCTGAAGTGATGTCGTCCAAAGAGGAGTCAATGTTGTCGAGATACTTCCAATAAATTAATTCTTCGGATTCGACATGCAGAACTTCATTTCTAATTGTTGTGACTTCCACACTATGATCTGACCAAAGCAAAGTTGAGATTCATGAACAACTCTTGAACAAGGGTTATGAACCATGACGAGCATGACGCTGCTTCCAAATTGAAAAGAACATGATCACTCCAGATCCTATAAAGCCAATAACACTCATCAACGTATCATAAGGATGATACTGATGGGTAATTACTTGAGCAGTAGAAACTCCCCACAAAAGGGTAGGAATAGATTGGAAGATATGTAATTTTCCATTTTGCGTGAACCTGACATAGATAAGTGCTACTACCGTAGAAACGAGATAACTAAAAGAGAAAATGATCGTATCCCAGGCCGAAATGGTTACAGGAATATCGCTTGAGAGAAGCGATTTACAGGCCCAAAGAATAAAGAACCAGAAACCAAATGCCAAACCAATTATCATTTTCATAAGACTTTTCATGCTTTCTTCTCCCTGACAAGTTCTTTTACAAATCGGTCATTGAAAAAAGTAGATTTCGTAATACTCAAAAAATATGGAGGGCAGAGGTAATCATCATCGGGTTCTGGATTACCCCAATTCTCAGCTTCCATCCATAGAATTTATTTCCATGGTGTAACAAAATAAACGACTTGTAAATGGGGAATATAATCGCGCGATCGGTTGTTTGTGATTTATCAAATGAGACAAAAAGAAAAAACATCATACCAAAAGTTAAACAGTCGGTGGTATGATGCTTAATTAAAATAAATGATCTAGTTTTCGTGTGCTTTCTTTTACCTTACGAGTAGCACCCTTGTCGCCTTCTGGGTCTTGGACAGTTGATTGTTTCCAAGTGCCATCGCAGTCTTTATTTGAATGGCTTGTGTTAAACGCTATAGGTCGGCCATCCGCAATATCCGTCAGCTTCACATGGTACACGTTGTTCTTTTGCGCTGCTTACACCAGGAAACGAAAGCGATAGAAATAAAGCAGCAGCAATACCAAACAGAGCAAACCTTTTCATAAATCTTCCCCCTCGTAAATTTAACGTTTAACTTCCAAAAAAAGTATACGCTTAGGAACTGCATATATTCTGGAAATAAATCGAGTAGCTGATGATTTACTCATGGAGCAAATCCGTAAAACAGCAAAGTAAAAACAAATATCAAAACGTATCTAACCATTGTTGCAAAGAGTATATACAATACGCTCAATACCATTTCTCTTTTGGGACTTAGACGAAAAAAGACTATCCCTCTGCAACAAACATTGCTTTTGGGACAGCCTTTTTAAATGCTATCTAACATTACGCTGGGCACATGCAATATTTTCCTGCAGGTATGCACTCCGGTGGACATGGACGATATGAGTTAGCACCCAGTTTTTGAAGTAATTTCTTGAACATTGTTATTTACCTCCTGAAATGGAAAATTATAACTTCAATTAGTATAGTAACACATTCAAATGATGAATAATATATTATTTGCTAAAAATTCAGAAAATAAATCCGGTGATAGAAAAAGTATGTATGGTTGTTTCACAAACTACTAATTGTGATAACAGGGGAAGCAAATGTGAAAGTATTCTCCAACGCACGACCGGGGGCATGTACACTTCTTTATGTAGAAAAAGACCTGCGTTATTTTAAAGGCAGGTCTTTTCTAGATCGTATTATCGATGTTAAGGCAAGTAAATATCCTATAATAGGAGATGCACCATACCCCATGATTGGGACAGGGAAATTTCCGAAAAACGTTGTCATGTAAATGATCGTAAAATGAATCCCGAGAGTTAATGACAGTATTTTTGAATGCAAAGGATGAAGGAAAAGGAATGGTAATATCAAAATAAGGATTGAAATAACACCGATTAGTAACCACACAGTCCCCATATCTGCGACCAAATATAATATTCCCTCCACATAGGAAACGGGCAATAAGTGATCCAAATATATCCAAGACCTAATTACAAAAATAAATAGCAGGCTCACAACAAAATACCGAATGATACTATGGTTTGCTTTACTCCATAACAGGATAGCCATAGAGAGAGTAAATGCGGTCACTTCAGAAGCATCTGGTTGCAGAGATACGAGTAGGGATATACTCGTTGTAATCGCGAAAGTGATCCACCAATTATTCGTTACTAATAAACTCCATAGCTGCACGATCAAAAAAGGTAAAACTATGCTTGCTATGTATAGTTGAAAAGGACCGATCGATATCCAACGGTGAACATTCTCAACGCCACTATCCAAGAAAGTCAATAATAACAAGACAAATATCACCATGATAGTGATGTTCCTTGATCCCGATTTACTTGTGTGTTTCTTCTTGAAAAGAATAAAAGAAGATAGAAACCCACCTAGGATTACTAAAACAATATTTAGTAACCATAAACGTATGGGAGCATCATTTGAAATCATAGTGAATGAACCAACTAAAGTTGCAGGTAATAGAACGAAAATGGGTAGAAAATAAAGCAACTTTGATTTCAAGATAGTCTCTCCATTCATCTATGACTGATATTGGAATACTCAATCAATATAACAAACAATCGTTTTTCTTACTAGGAGACAATGTGATTCTTCGTATCTGCCCGAAGTGGGACAACGATAGAGATTGCAGCAAGAAAGTAAAGGAAACAAGCTGAAGTCGATGGGGTTTCGACGTCAGCTTGTTGTTTTGACAACTTATTCTACTTGTTTAGCCAATATACCTGATCAGGTTTCTTGTCCCTGTTGATTGAACCATGATCCAGCCAGGTGGAATAGGAGAGGCCGGCATCACCCAAATTTGCTCACCAACATAAGCGTTTTTCACATTTCTAATATTGTGCCTAGATCCTGTACTATTGGTGATGACCCATCCAGGTGGAATAGGAGAAGCTATCATTACCCACAATTCCTGACCACCATAAGGGTTTTTCAGATATCTAATCAGGTGCCTATCTCCTGAACTATTGGTCATGACCCATCCAGGTGGAATAGGGGAGGCCAACATTACCCAAACTTCGTAACCATCGGGGGCGTCGTTCACATTTCTGATATGGTGCCTATTTCCTGAACTATTGGTCATGACCCATCCAGATGGAATAGGGGAGGCCAACGTTACCCAAACTTCGTAACCATCGGGAGCGTCGTTCACATTTCTGATCAGATTCCTCGTTGCTGTACTATCGACGATCACCCATCCGGCTGGAATAGGGGAGCCTAGCGTTAACCAAATTTGCTCACCAAATGCAGCATTTTTGATATTAGTGGTTTCGTGCTTAGCCCCTGTAGATTTTGAAGAAGGTTCTTTCCCTTTCCAGTCTTTCTGGGTAGTGTTTGCTGCGAAGGTGATCGGCTTTTCCTGTAAAGGGAGAGTTGCTCCTTGGGCGGTTGTGGCTAAACTTGGTATCGTGACAACAGAGCTTACTGCCAGCATGATCAAGGCTTTCTTAAACATTTGCAACAACCTTTCTTGAGAGTGATTAAATAAAATACCATTATATACCATTGTATATAATATTTGTTATTCTGGCTTTAAGAGATTTTGTCGAACAGAAGACAAAGTAAACTACATGAATAGCGACTGTGAGAATCCGCATTACATGTCATTTGAAACCCATCACAAACTGACGTATAATCAGATATTATTGATTAATCACTAAAAAAAGGGAGGCGATCTTGCAATGACGTCGGTCAATCGTAAAACGGAAATCATTTCAGCTGCAATCGAAGTCTTTGCTGAAATCGGATATTTCCGGGCAACAACAGCACAGGTTGCAGAGCGAGCGAAGATCTCACAGCCGTATATTTTCAAGTTTTTTGCATCGAAGGAAGCTTTGTTGTTAGCTGCCTTGGAGGTTTCTTGGCAGCGTATTATCGATTCTTTTCGCTCAGTTGTGGAATCCGCATTTGCCGAGCAACTGGAATCAGATTTAATCAAAGCGTATGAAAAGGTTTTGGCTTCGCATCAAAATGAGATGCTTCTTCAAATGCAGTCTCAGACGATTCAAGAGGCTCCGATACGAGAGGCGATGCGCGAAGGATTTCGGGAGGTTCGTCAGATCGTCCTAACAGCGTTTCGTGAAGCGGGCATCGCGAGTCCGGAAGAGCGAACGCTTATTTTCCTAGCAAGAGGCATGCTTTGCAATATTTCAGTAGCTTTGGACATGCCAGAATTGATGGAGGTGTAGTGGAGAAAAATTTTGACAATTAGTTATTGACTAATCACTAACTGAGCGATTATAGTTCTAACTAGTTAGTGATTGATCAATTACAAAATTAAATGGAGATGATTCATATGAAAAAAGCCATAGTAGTGGGGGCAACGGGCGGAACGGGTGCAGCAATTTTGGAGGAGCTCATCAATCGAGGGATTGAAACGATTGCTTTTGGGCGTTCTCGACAAAAACTAGAACAAATGGCGTCAGAGTTGGGGAATCCCGCACATTTGTCATTGGCCGTCGGAGATGCATTCCGATCTCAAGACATCGTAGCGGCATCGGAAGGAGCGGATGTACTATTCCATTGTGCAAACGTCCCGTATCACGAGATGGTAAATAAGTTGATCCCACTTGGCGAAGCGATCATGGAAGCCGCCAACAAGAAAGGCTTGAAAGTTGTTGCGGTAGACGGCATTTATCCGTACGGGAGAAAGCAAATGGATCCAGTAACGGAGGAGCATCCAAAGCAACCGCATACGAAGAAAGGAAAAATCAGGCTGGCATTTGTACAGATGCTGTTTAGCAGCCGCTGGGATCATGTGCGAACGATGATTGTTAGATTACCGGATTATTACGGACCTACTGCTAATCAAGCATCGTATCTGGGTTCCACACTTGAGGCAATTGCGGATGGAAAACTGGGGTTTTTCATTGGAAATAGGCATGTTCGTCGCGAGTTTGTTTATTTGCCGGATGCGGCGAAGATGATTGTAGAGTTGGCCAGCCGGGAGTTTGCTTATGGACAAAACTGGCACATTCCAGGTGGAGGGATCATTTCCGGTCGAGACATCGTCCGAATCGCCCAAAAAGCTAGTGGCACTGTGAAACCTGTCATTCCCCTTGGGAAAATTGGATTGTCTTTATTGGGCATGTTCGTCCCAGTGATGAAGGAGGTTGTTGAGATGCTGTATTTAACCGAAAATCCGTTGATCTTAAGCGGAGAAAAATATCAACGGCTAATTGGACCGATCCCAACGACGACGTTCGAAGAGGGTGTAACGGCAACGATCCAGCATTTGCAGAAACGTACTTCCATGAAATAAATAACAGCTGTTAGTTATTGATCAATCACTAACAGCTGTCCTGCGGCTGCTTTTTAGAGAGCATACCTCATCGTAGAGTAATTCAAGTGACATTGAAGCTGGTTAGCCGTAGTGAATATGTGTCCGCTGAAGCACTTAAGACAGTGATGGACATGAGTATGCTAGAGGGCATCACCCAAACGTGGGATCGTTTGGAAGAGAGTCTGAACGAGATCAAGTAAGGGACATAGAGGAAAGGCCGCTTGGCATGGAGAGCCGGCGGCCGTTTTCATTTTGGTCAGCAGATTTATTTCACCATCAGCGAAATAAAACCGTTTAGCTTATCTAACGCAATGATATTTTGATTGCACGTTACACTGTCTTGGCAAATGTAGTTTCCTTTTTTCAAATACGTTCCATCCCCAGATCCTTTGGCTTCAAGGACAAACATGCCAATTTCCTCAAAGTGATTACAGAGTGCACAGACACCTTTTTTGTTCAAGTTTGTAAATTGTCCGTGAATGCCAATCAGTCTTCCTTCGTGGTAGGCGACAATAAACTTCTTTTCCGTCGCAGAGTCTAGCCAGCTTACATAAGAGATTTCTGAAAAATTGATCTCAGCTAAATTCGAGACTTTCAGCTTCTTTACTTTTGGAAAGAGCTTTTTAATGAAAGACTCTGTGAGAGCAGGGAATGGAATCACAAACGGTGAAAGTTGATGCAAAAACTGCTTTCCTTCTGCTTTTTCTTTCATCGAGTCAATCGGGCGCAAAATCTCTTTTTGTTCCTCCGTCATGTTCGGGAACATCTGAAAGATTTCTTCATGAGCAATTTCTTTGCGAGCACGGATGACGTTGACATCTGTACTGGTGGCATAGGCGTTCAAGATTGCTTGGACGCGTGATTTAATGAAGTGATATTGATGGGTATGGATAAAAGGTTCCATCTTTCGGTTCCTCCTGTTTCTGTCTTGTTAGGTGGGTTCTTCTTTACTTTAGTGTGTTTGCAATGGGGGAGAAAGGGATAAGACTTTTGGTAAACAAACTCGCCATAAAAAAGCACTAACAACCTGAATGAAAAGGTCGTCAGTGCTTTATAAGCGTCTATTTGGTGTACACGATTTTTTTAATCGTCTCGGTAGACAAAAAGTAATCCTCCGCTAACTGGGAAATAGACGTTCCGGCCCGAAAGCTGCTTTTAATAGCCGTATTTCGCTCATCCAGGAGTTTTCTCCCACCTGTGCGTGTCCCCCATTTTTGGTGCGTGACTTTTGTCTTTGGGATATAAATGGCTTCTCCTTGCACGTACTTTTGAATTTCTGCCAGTAACGTTTCAGGAAGGATTAAATTTGCTTTTACACATTTCATTTCTGCTCGCTCCTTATTTATAGATAGGCAAATAAGGGGCAAAGCCAAGAAATAGGAAATGAGATACGCAAATGAAGGCGATGATTCGATTAAACGAGAGACCACCTCATGCAAAGTATCGCCTTACTATTTCTAGGCTTTGCATGAGCCGCTGCGGTATGTGGCAAATTGAGAGCATTCGCCATTGGTACACCCCCCTCGAGGTCCATTTTGAAAACGGTGTTCCCTTTCCTTTTGAAAAGGGAGTATTTGTAATTATATAAGAAAATGGCTTTTTTGTATAACGATTCTTACGCAACGAAAAGAAATGGATTGCTCATTTACAAACTATGGAAAGTCAAATATAGTAAAGATATCTAACGTGAAAAGAGGTTTTGACTGAATATGATGAAACTTATAATCGCTAAGTAAAATTCTAATGAATTTTATATGGGAAAAGGTCAAATGAAGGGCGTGCCCTTGGTTTATTTTTTGTACCTTTTTTCAAAAGCGATTAGAAGGCATCAATCTCATCAAAACAAATTTCACGTTTATGCATGATATCTATTCTGTTCGGGATAGGTATCTTCATCACAACGATAAATTTGACCATGAGAAGAGAATTCTTCTTGTGGTCTTTTTTATTTGAAGGAAGGGATTGCTGAAAAGGAATGAATGATTACCAGAAGCACAAACAATCAAAAGGGAGGCTTTCACATGGGTGACTATCGATTGATTAGCGACTACAAGCATATCGAAAAATACAAGGAAAGTTTTAATGACCTCGCCACGCAGGTCTTTCAGCTCGATTTTAAAGAATGGTATAACAAGGGCTTTTGGAATGATAACTATGTCTGCTATTCCTATATGGATGGGGATCAGGTCATTGCGAACGCTTCTGCAAGTAAGATGGTCGTGACATCCAACGGTAAGGACTATAAGGCACTTCAGATCGGAACGGTCATGACGCATCCGGCTTATCGCAATCAAGGATTGGCAGCGAAATTGATGAACCATATCATTCAAACATGCGAGAAGGAATACGATTTTATTTATTTGTTTGCCAACGAAACTGTGCTTGATTTTTACCCGAAGTTCGGATTTGAGAGAGTACAGGAAAGTAGCTTTCACATATTGGCATCCGATTTGAAAAAGCAAGTAGGACAAAAATCTGCCTTGCGCAAGCTGGATGTTGATAACGAAGCTGATTATATCGTCATGAAGGAATTTGCTGCCAAACGAATCCCCGTTTCATCGAGATTGGGCGTCAAGGATAGCGAGCATCTGTTGATGTTTTACTTTCTTCTCGTTTTTCGGGATGCGATCTATTATGTCGAAGAGGAGGATGTGATTGTCCTATTTGAACAAGAAGATGACCAGCTGCAAGTATTTGATCTCGTAAGTAAAAAAGCAGTTGATATAGAAGCAGTCACTTCTCACTTGATATCGGCTAAGACAACGATCATTCATTTTCATTTTATGCCGGATAGTGAGAGTGAAAAAATCCAGTCTGAATTGATGACCACGACTGAGGATGTCTTATTTGTTCGTCCTTCGTTAAAAATGGAGAGAGAACATTTTCGTTTTCCACTTACTTCACACGCATAAAAGCTTTGAAATGACACGCCGGGTGAAACAGTAAAATAGAAGAGAAAAAAGCAGACGTCCAGTATGGAAGGGTGTGAGGGGAAAAGCATGTGCGGCCGTTTTACTCTCGTAACGAACTTGGAAAAATGGAAGGAACGGTTCCAAATCGAAGTCATTCCATTTAATGCAAAGCCACGGTACAATATTGCACCGGGTCAGCTCATTCCAGCGATTATTGCTGATCGCGGCAAGCGACGTATGGGTCCGTTGAGATGGGGGTTAGTGCCATCGTGGACTGCCGATGAGAAGAGCAGCTACAAAATGATATCTTGCGTAAAAGAAGAATGGTAACTGTAAAAAATTGGTCTAAAATGCGAAGGTGGTGCCGATTTTGCTGAGTAAGCCGTACAGGGTTGTCAGGAGGCCGTCAGATACTATGCACGGTTTCCCGGATATTGTTTTTGATCGCAACAATAAAATACATTTACCTTTGACCGTATTTGCAAAAGAGGCACATGCCGCGACAAATCAGAGTACTGCCAATACGTACCTATTTGAGTCGGGAGGACGTGTGTCCGAAGATATTGGACTCACACTCGGAGACTGGTACTCCAAGGGACTTTTAAGGGAAGCGAATGGTTTAGCAAGGGTAGCAATGGTCGACGTGTAAAATTTCTTAGATGGAACAACGAGACTTCAAAGCTGCTGCAAAGATTGATCTCCAAGAATGAAATAGGCTGCCTTTCGGCAGCCTGAACTATCGAACCCATGAGCGTAATGACTCAGATTCTGATGATGTGTAACGATTTAACGTTACGACACCATCCCCAGGGTATATAAGTACCATGAACTTCCTAAACCTGTGATCAGAACAAGCAACATTAAAAGATAGTACCATCCTTCTTTTCTTATCATTTAACTGTCGCTCCTTCCTCCGTTTAATTAAAATTCTGCTTAGAAATTAAAAGTACTTCTTTCTCCAGAACAGGAGTGCTGTTACTGTCGTAATTGTTGCAGAGGTTATCATAATGATATTGAATGCCTGCGGGTGATCCTGCAAAGGAAGTGCGACGTTCATACCGTAATAGGTACCGATCACCATAGGTAATGTGATGACGATGGTGATCGAGGTAAGCAATTTAACTACTTGATTCAGATTGTTGGAAATGATGGAGCCGAAACCGTTCATAATGCTTCCTAAAATTGCGGTATATATTTCCGTCATTTTGATAGCTTGTTTGGTTTCGATTCTTACCTCTTCAAGCAGTTCCTTATCATCATCGTACATTTTTAGATAACTACCGCTCCAAAGCCGTGAAATCAGTAGACTGTTCGTCTCTAAGGACGTCGAAAAATAGACAAGGCTTTTCTGCAATTCAAGCAAGGTAAGCAGTTCATTGTTTTTCATTGATTGCCGCAAGGATTTTTCAAGGGTTTCCATTTGCTTGTTGATTCTTTTCAAGTACTGCAAATAATAGAAAGAGGTACTAGATAGAATTTGCAGAACAAAACGTGATCTCATATGAGTATGAAAATTTTTCACCTTACCTTGGACTAACTCATTCATGACTGCCGTTTCTTCTAGGCAAACGGTTAAGAAATAATCCTCCATAACCATGATGCCCAACGGAACAGTAGTATAGATATCCTTCATACCTTCTTTTGTGGAAATGGGTATTTCCACAAAGAGTATAACTCGATTTCCGTCTTTGTCGATACGCCCTATTTCTTCGTCATCAAGGGCATCCTGCAGAAAGTCAAGGTCAATATTCAAATCGCTGACCAATTTTTGCTTTTCTTGCTCAGCGGGATTGGTAAGATGTATCCAGCACCCTTTTTCAAATTGATCGAGTTCTTTTATTTTTCCGGTAACATCGGTTTTATAAATTTTCAACATGTTTATTCATCCTTTCGCATGTAACAAATCGGCGGTATAGATTTCCGCATAAATATTTTCCTTACCCTCGAAGCACCAACAAAATAGCTCTCCCTGTAATCAGAGAGAGCCGAGGAATCGGAAACGACCGTGTTACGCGAGCATGTCAAATAAGCATACTTACATACACTCGTCCTAAGAAAAAAGACGAATGATAATAAGGTATGGGGAACATGTAGGAACGTCGCAAGGCCGGTTAATTCTCTGAACAGGATATCGATCGTTATACATTCGACTACTTGGACTACTATCCATAAAAATGTTTCCCCCCTTTCAAAATATAAAAAACCCTCCGAGTACAAAGAGGGTTAGATAAGCGCACGAAACAACAACACTTTATCTCCCCCTAGCAGAGCTTTGGCACTATACAACGTAAAGGAAAAATCCTTAGCCACCTTAAGAAAAGCCTTAGTCCGGCAGTTCCTGTTCTACCCATTGGCATCTTTCGATATTTCCGGGCAGTGGCCTATGTTTGTATAGGAGCCTCACCTAACGAGGACTTATTATTGTCTTTGTCATAGTATCCCTGTCATGAAAGTTTGTCAACAACTAATTTCTAGCCCTCTTTGTTATGTGGCGGACATGTCAAAAAGTACATTTTCTTTTTGAGACATTTCATTTTTTACTTAAGCTTTTTGACTTATTGTACATTATCCATCGTTCTGTTAATTTATTTACTCATATAGGTTAAAGCGCGTTGTGAGACATTAAATGAAAAGCCTGCATTCAAACAGCTTTTCGCCCGAAAGCGATGCATCCTTCCTGCTGACAGCTTTTATGAGTTTATGTGGACAAAATTTGCACCATTGATTTTGAGCGTCGAAGGTTCTTAGTGTAGCTATCACCTATCGAAAAGGATGTTATATCAAAAAAAGTTGATTTATCATTGCATCTTCTTGGTAATCGTGCATATAATAAATGCATCAAAAAAAATTGATGAATGAGGTTGTAATCGATGAACGATATTAAGCACAAATTGGAGCAATATGAGAAGAAATTCAAAGCTCTCTCCGATCAGAAGCGACTTGAAATTATGTATGAGCTTTGTCAAAGAGGTAAAACATGCGTGTGTGACCTTACCGAGGTTTTTGACATGCCTCAATCTAAATTATCGTATCATCTCAAGATATTACTGGATGCCAACCTAATTATCAAAGAGACAAAAGGTACCTGGAGTTACTACGATTTGAATGATGATGAAGTGAACCACCTCTTATCGGAAGAGCTTTGTTGTATCTTCAGGAAAACAGGCAAAGGCAGTTGCTGCTAATTTTTTTAGACCTTATATCAATTTTTTTGATTAATAGTTTTTAAATTAAAGGAGGAATCTTAAATGAAGTATGTACATGTTGGCGTTAACGTTACCAATCTGGAGAAATCTATTGAGTTCTATCAAAAGGTTTTTGGGGCTAACCCTGTAAAGGTAAAGCCTGATTATGCTAAGTTCTTGCTTGAAACCCCAGGATTAAACTTTACATTGAATGTTCGGGACGCTGTAAGCGGAATTCAAGTTAACCACTTCGGATTCCAGGTTGAAAGTGCAAATGAAATCCTGACTCATAAGGAAAGACTAGAAAAAGAAGGCTTTTTCGCTCGTGACGAGATGGATACGACATGTTGTTATGCTGTGCAGGATAAATTTTGGGTTACTGATCCAGACGGTAATGAGTGGGAATTTTTCTACACAAAGTCTGACAGTGACGTTCATAAAATCGAGTCCACATCCTGCTGCGTAGATTCAAAAACAGAAGCAACCAATTCTTGCTGCTAAGACAAAGTGGGAGGCTCAATGAAACAACTATCATTTTTAGATCGCTTCTTGACCCTTTGGATCTTCCTTGCTATGGCAGTAGGGATTATGATCGGAACTTTCTTTCCTGCTTTCACCAATGGATTAAATAGCTTACAAATTGGTACAACATCCATACCGATTGCTATAGGTTTAATCCTGATGATGTACCCTCCTTTAGCTAAAGTTCGATATGAAGAAATGGGGCGCGTATTTAAAGACATTAAGGTTCTTTTGCTATCCCTTATTCAGAACTGGGTTATAGGCCCAGTTTTGATGTTTTTATTAGCCATCATTTTCTTGCCAGATAAACCAGAATATATGGTGGGGCTGATCATGATTGGATTGGCACGTTGTATCGCCATGGTGATTGTGTGGAATGACCTCGCAAAAGGTGATGCAGAATATGCTGCCGGACTTGTGGCTTTCAATTCTTTGTTTCAGATGCTTTTCTTTTCAGTATATGCTTATGTCTTTGTCACCGTAATCCCGGAATGGCTTGGTATTCAGGGTGCAGTCATTAGTATTACGATGGCGGAAGTGGCAAAATCGGTGTTTATATATCTAGGTATTCCTTTTCTTGCCGGGATGCTGACGCGCTTTACTTTTGTAAAAGTTAAAGGCAGACATTGGTATGAGAAAGTGTTCATCCCAAAAATTAGCCCCATGACTCTGATCGCCTTACTCTTTACCATCATTGTCATGTTATCAACACAAGGAGAAAACATCGTAAGCGTTCCACTTGATGTTGTTCGCATCGCCATTCCACTTCTCATCTATTTCATCCTCATGTTCTTTATCTCTTTCTATATGGGGAAAAAGATTGGCGCAAATTATCCCGTTACTACGACGCTTGCTTTCACAGCAGGTAGTAATAACTTTGAATTAGCTATCGCTGTGGCAGTCGGAGTGTTTGGGATTCATTCAGGTGCCGCCTTTGCAGCCGTCATCGGCCCTCTTGTGGAAGTACCTGTGATGATTGCATTAGTTAATGTAGCTTTATGGTTCAAGCGCAAATATTTTAGCAGCACATTTCCTAATTGAAGCTAAAAGGTGTGTACATCATGGAAAACAAAAAAACGATTTACTTTTTATGTACAGGAAATTCTTGCCGAAGCCAAATGGCGGAAGCATGGGGAAAAAAATACTTAGGTAACGCCTGGAATGTTTTTTCTGCTGGGATTGAAGCCCATGGTGTGAATCCAAATGCCGTTCGAGCGATGAAAGAAGTTGGCATAGACATTTCCGATCAAACATCAGATGTCATTGACTCTGATATTTTAAACAAGGCTGATCTGATCGTGACACTATGCAGCCATGCCGATTCCGTTTGTCCAACCACTCCTACTCATGTAAACCGTGTCCATTGGGGATTTGACGATCCTGCGGGAAAAGAATGGCCTGAGTTTCAACGAGTTCGTGACGAGATCGGTGCCCGTATAAAGAAATTTGCGGAAACAGGGGAGTAAATTTTTCCGCAAGCGAGCTGTATCCATCTAATGTCCGAGGAAAAGTCCCCTTTTTGACGAAAGGGGACTTTCTCTACACACCGACTCTTATTTTCTGTACTTTTGATCATATACATCTTCCTCTGCATCCAACCAGAATGATGGTGTATCCGGTATCTATAAAAGTGGGCAGCCCCAAAAATGATGATCCTTCCTGTATTCAGGAAGGAGAGGTCGGTTGTTTATTCGAAGATTAATCCTTTTGCCAGAGCTGAACTCTTTCTCGTAATTCCTGTTCGGTTAACAGCTCTAATTGCAACAATGCCTCATTTGGATCATCACCCGGAATATGAAAGTACTGAGCAAATGCAGGCTCTGTTTTGATGCCGCTTTGCTTCAGAGCCCTGATATGCTGGTACGCATTTAGGCCTCCTATTTCTAACAACCGTGCTTCGATGTCCATATGGCGATAAGCATTTTGCTTTTCGACAGCTACCGGTTGAGCAAACAATTCAAACCAAAAGTCAGCTGTGAGAAACTGAATGACACATGTGGGAATACTTTTTATATCTAGGTGCGTCACTTCAAATCCGTGCAAGCAACCAAACACTGTTCGAACAGCCTGCTCAAATTGTTTCAGATCATGACTCTCGCAAATAATGTCTAGATCGCTTTGCTTGACGTCAATGTCCAATGGAATAGTTCCGGCAAGCACTGGGCGGTAAACGGATAGTATTTCCATGATGTGAGTCTTTTGGATCGCTTCCCACGCCGCTTTTTGACGTAGCGTTCCTCTGCCTAAATAAGAGAGATCATGCCAAGTTCTCATGCGACTACCTCCATGTCTGCTTTCTTTTAAAATAGTTTAGACAAAAGTGAATAAGTACGCAACGAAATCGGAAATCACTCGTATACCTAGATGAAGGGAGTGTAATGGATGGAAATATTTTTGTGGGTCGTGGTTGTGTTATTGTTCTTGCTAAGCATCGCTGGAATATTTTTACCCGTTTTACCTGATACGATATTGCTGTGGGCGGGCTTTTTGCTCTATCACTTTTTCATAGCAGATCCGGGAGCGGGCTTACCGGCATCCTTTTGGTGGGGAATGGTCGTTCTAAGCATTCTGCTTTACGGTGCTGACTTGCTGACGAACATGTACTTCGTGAAAAGGTACGGGGGGTCCAAGTGGTCGTCCATTGCCGCTGCGGTCGGAATTATCCTCGGGATTTTCGTTTTCCCACCGTTTGGAATGCTGATCTTGCCGTTCGTATTCGTCGTTCTGGTAGAGCTGATGGTGCAGAAGCAGTCGATGGAGCGAGCAGTGAAAGCAGGCGTAGGCTCACTGATCGGATTTTTGGGCAGTGCGGTCGTAAAAGTCATTCTACAAGTTACGATGATCATCTGGTTTTTTATCGCCAGATAACATACAGAAAACGAAAAGGACAGCAGAGGCTGTCCTTTTTTACGTGGAAACTAGTGAATGAGTCGATAGACACCGATGACCTTACCGAGAATGGTGACATGCTCCAGAATGATCGGTTCCATTGTGGCATTTTCCGGTTGGAGTCGGAAGTGGTTCTTTTCTTTGAAAAATCTTTTGACGGTCGCTTCGTCTTCTTCAGTCATAGCTACGACAATGTCACCATTGTTCGCTACGTGCTGTTGGCGAACAATTACGTAGTCTCCATCGAGAATCCCGGCATCAATCATACTGTTTCCGGAGACGCGCAGCATATAGACCTTGTCAGAAGTCACGATATTGTCTGGAAGCGGGAAGTATTCTTCCACATCCTCAATGGCAGTAATCGGTTGTCCAGCAGTTACTTTTCCGATTACAGGCACACGAACGACAGAGTCTTCGAAATTGTCTTGAAAACGATCTTCATCGGATAGCAATTCGATAGCGCGCGGTTTGGTAGGATCTCGACGAATGAGGCCTTTTTTCTCCAAGCGTGCCAAATGTCCATGTACCGTTGAGCTAGAAGCTAGTCCGACAGCCTCACCAATTTCACGGACAGATGGTGGATATCCTTTATCACGAACTTCCTTTCGGATGAACTCGATGATGGCTTGTTGTCTACTCGATAATTTTGACATAGAAAGACACCTCTGATTTCTCGAACATATTTTCCTATATTATACCATGGGAGCTTGCGTTCGACAAACATAAGTTCGATTCTTTGTTGACATGAACATATGTTCTCATTTATTATGAGGTTACAAAGGGACAGAACGTATGTTTGTTAGGGGGCCATTATCGTGAATTCATTGACAGTACGTAATCGTTTCGAGAAAAAGGAAGAACGCCGTGTTCGTTTTGGTATCACGAGAGGACAAGCTCTCTTGTTTCTTATTACATTCACTCTCTTTTTTTATTTATTGACCGAACTAGTGTTTGCCTCTTCGGTTAATGAGGAACCACACGGCACAGAAGTAACCGTACAATCCGGAGACAGCCTATGGACGTTAGCGGTTCGATACAAAGCAGATCAGCATGTGGATACTCGTGATTATATAATAGAGATTAAGGATGCGAACGGATTGGAGAGCAACAAGATTTACCCAGGTCAGACTCTGCTCCTTCCTGATACTCCGTAAGTGTTCGGCTGTCTTGCGGGATCATTCATATGTGATATAATGAAGCGGCACTACTACAGAGTGGGAGGAACCAGCAGTGGTATCTGACGCAGAAATTAAACGCATTAACGAATTGGTCAAAAAATCTCGCGAAGAAGGTTTGACCGAAGAAGAAAAACTCGAACAAAAGGCGTTGCGCCAAAAGTACATTGACGCCGTTAAGCTTTCATTGAGAGCAAATTTGGATTCCATCCGTTATGTGGAAGACCTTGAAGAAAATAAGCCAAAACAGTAAGATAACAATTACTGATACGACAGACATCCTCGCTCGACGCTAGGGTGTCTTTTTCTGTGACATACATAACGATAACGAGACCAGTTTACTAGCCAGGGAGGGAAGAAGATGGCGTGGATCGCTGTGGCGGTTGGAGGAGCAGTTGGCTCTCTTTTGCGCTACCTATTGTCTTTGCTCGCTAATCAACCAGAATGGCCGTGTGGAACCTGGATTGCCAATGTTTCTGGATCTTTGATCATCGGCATCCTGTTCGTACTGGGGAAAGAACGTGACTTTTTATCTCCGACACTCTATCTCTTATTTGCAACGGGTGTCATGGGAGGATTTACGACTTTCTCAAGCTTCTCCTTGGAAGTGGTCTCTTTTTGGGGTGAAGGCCACCTGTTACGTGGCACTTTGTACGCTCTTCTCAGTTTGGGAGTCGGCCTACTTTCTTGTGCAGTTGGAATATGGCTGGCTAGGCAATGGACTTGATACGTTCAATGACACGATACATGTGAGGGGGAATGAATGTGAGTACACAGCATCGTGATTATGAGTTGGAACAAAAAAAGCTGGATGAAACAGTTTCAGCGATCGACGAAGAAATGGAACAGCTTCGCAATGATATTCGCGAGGCAACAGATGACTATGTGAAACAGGTCGTTAACTATAAAAAAGCAAAGGATTTGCGCTACCTGGAAGATCAGGGACGAGAGAAGCCTTATTTCGGTAGAGTGGATTTCTTGAAAGATGAAATCTACGAGTTGGATCAGGTCTACATAGGAAAACGCGGAATTGTACGCAGCGATACGTTTGATTCTGTCGTCGTGGATTGGCGTGCGCCTATCGCCAGTCTTTATTATTCCGGCGAAAGCAAAGACGCGTTTTACCGGATGGGACGCGAGATCGTGCGTGGAGAAGTCCGATTAAAGCGTAATTTTGCGATCGAAGACGGAAAGATCGTCGGTATCTATGATGGAGCGGTAAAAGAAACGATTAACCGCGAAATGGGGCATCCCGACGAGTTTTTGCAAGAGGGCTTCATTGATGAATTTTTGGCAGCCAATCTGAATCAGGCGAACGATAGCAGGCTAAAAGACATCGTGGCAACGATTCAATCCGAGCAAAATGATATTATCCGGGCGGAAAAAGAACGGCCCATTGTGGTGCAAGGAGTAGCGGGTAGCGGAAAAACAACCATTGCTCTGCACCGACTCTCCTATTTGATCTATAACTACCAGGATTCGATGATGTCCAAAAAGTTCATGGTGTTTGCACCCAACCGGATGTTTCTTACCTATATATCCGAGGTTTTGCCTGAGTTGGGAGTCGATGACGTTCAACAGTCTACTTTTGTAGATTGGGCGGCGCGTATTGTGAAGCCTCTGCTGCCAAAAGGATGGAGAATCGTCAGTCCCGATAAGCCTCTTCAACTGTTCTTCGAAGAGGGGCAAGATGAGCGCCAGCAAGAAATGACGCGAAACAGGCTTCGGTTCAAAGGATCGCTTGCTTGTCGGGAGGCTCTGGAGCAATACATTCGGTATATCGTCGAAACAAGAATTCCTTTTAAGAAGCTCAGCTTTTTATACAACAAAACGAAGCAAGTTTTTTCGATCCCGGGTGATTTTATCCGCCAATGCTTCCTGGAGCTATTCGCCAATATGCCGTATCATCGACGGGTAGAAGCGCTTCGCAAGCATCTGAAACAAGAAATGAACAAACAATTGTTTGCCCATTTGCGAGAGCGAAAAGTCGATTTGGACAAAGAAGGCTTGTACAAATTCGAGAAAATGCTGGAGCAAATACTGGATACGTACCTGACGACCTTTCCACGACTGGAAATCTTCGCAGCTTATCGTGAGTTGATTGCTGATGAGGAATTGTTGCGCAAACTCGTACCGGCTGACATTTCAGACGAGGTCGTGCGCGATGTGACCGAGTCAAGTGCAGCACTGTTTGCAGAGGAGAGATTGGAGCCGGAAGATATCGCGCCATTGTTATACTTACAGCATATTGTTGAGGGCATGAATAAAGCAGATCATTTCGATCATACGGTTGTAGATGAAGCACAAGACCTGAGTGCGCTAGAAATCGCCGTCATTGCATTGGCCACCAAGCGAAATTCGCTCACGATCGTGGGAGATATTGCTCAAGGCATTCACAGCTACCGGGGAATTCATGCATGGGAAGAGTTGACGAAGGGGATTTTTGCACAGCTGTTTCCTTCCTATTATACGTTGTCGCAAAGCTATCGTTCGACAATTGAGATCATGCGCTGTGCCAATGAAGTGTTGCGGCAAATTGAATTGCCAGAGACGGTATTGGCAAAACCGGTTTTGCGACATGGTGAAAAACCAATCATGGTCAAGGCTGGTTCACGAGCGCAACTGTGGGATGACATCTCTTCGCGTGTAGCTGCCTTCCAGTCGGAAGGCTTCAAGACGATTGCGATCGTAGCGAAAACCATTCAAGCGAGTAAAAAAGCACATAAAGGCATGCAAGACAAGATAGCAGATTTGATCCTGTTAGGCAGCAAGGATAACCAATTCCCGGGTGGGGTAACCGTCATGCCTGCTTTTCTAACAAAAGGCTTGCAGTTCGATGTGGTCATTTTACTGGATGTAGACGCTTATCAAAATAATGAATGGGACGCAAAACTGTTGTATGTTGCGATGACGCGTCCGGTTCATCGGCTTGTTATGACGCAGGTTGATGATGTTTCTTCTCCGCTGCTGAAAGATTTACCGACAGAACTGTACACCACGGCTTTAGACGAATAAGAATCTCATCATCAAACAAAAACCCTCTGCCTGTAAAAAAGCAGAGGGTTTATCTGTATTATGCTTAGTGATCGCCTGTGTTACCTTTGGAAGGGTTGGTAATAACAAAACCTTCTTGCGGCAAGAAGAGGTAATCAATGATGATGCCGTCCAGCAATGGCTCATCTTTTTTCACGATCACATCGATCTCTTTGTCTGTCGAGATCACAACATCTTCGTCTGTTGGCTTGTCCAGAGCGAGTCCGTAGTGTGCATGATCACCGTGAGCATGAGTAATATAAACGCGAAGTTTCAAATCTTTGTCTTCTTCTTGCTCGATGATTGGAGCCAATTGCTTAGCAGCGTTCCGCGTGATTTTTAGTTTCACAGGTCAAATCTCCTAACTGTATGTAAGTTACCCCTCCATCTTAGCAAGAGGGAAATCAGGATGCAATGTTGAAAGTGTTACGACATGTCTAGAGAATGACAACCGGGTGGAAGGAGATTCATCTATGAAAATCGATTTGCGCAGTGATACCGTTACGAAACCAACCGAGGAGATGCTTCGAGCCATGGCGGAAGCTGAAGTTGGTGATGATGTTTACCGAGAAGACCCTACTGTCAATCGTTTGGAAGCGATCGCGGCTGAAATACTCGGAAAGGAAGCTGCCTTGTTCGTAACAAGTGGCACGCAAGGCAATCAGGTGGCTGTTCTGACGCATTGTGTCAACGGAGACGAGGTCATTGCGGAAGCGGATTCGCACATTTTTTACTACGAAGGCGGCGCTATGTCGGCATTGGCTGGCGTGCAGACACGGACGCTGGTTGGAGAACGGGGTGCATTGCGTGCAGAAGATGTAGAGAAAGCGATTCGGGGCAACAATATCCATTTTCCTCGCACAAAATTGATCTGTCTCGAAAATACGCATAATCGCGCTGGTGGGGCGGTAATCTCTGTCGCGCAAATGAAGAGTGTCTATGATGTAGCGCAAAAACACGGTATTCCCGTTCATATGGACGGTGCTCGTCTCTTTAATGCGGCTGTGGCCCAAGGTGTTGCAGTCAGTGAGTTAAGCTCTTTTGCCGATACCGTTCAAATATGCTTGTCCAAAGGTCTTAGTGCTCCAGTTGGCTCCATTTTGGCTGGAGATCGTGCTTTTATAGAGGAAGCGAGATGGTGGAGAAAAAAATTAGGAGGTGGGCTGCGGCAGGCAGGGTATTTGGCAGCACCGGGTATCATCGCTCTGACACAGATGACCGAACGGTTGGCAGAAGACCATGAACGGGCACAGCAACTGGCAAAAGGCTTGCGTCAACTATCGCTGCAGGTAGAGCAGGTCGATACCAACATCGTGCTGGTGAATACGGAGTCGATCGGCCAAACGGCAGTTTCCTTCCTGGAGCGTTTGGATGAAAAAGGGGTTCTCGCAGTTGACTTTGATGAGTATATGGTTCGCTTTACGGCTCATCGACACATTAGTGATCAACATGTCAAGAGTGTTATAGAAGCAGTAGAGCAATTGTTAGAAACGAAGTAATGGCGTCAATCGCTTGTAGCCAGTCTAAGGGGAGACTGGCTTTTTTCTTTGCCTAGAAAACACAAGTTCTAAATAGTTAGACAATTTGTACAAAATATGAGTCTATACGCTATCAGTTTTTCGCCATACCGTCTGATTTGTTTCGTGTCCACATGCATTATCATGGTAGTGTGATAAAGCAATAACATTGACTAGTGCATGGAATCGGATCGAATCAAGGGGGATGGTCTCGATGAGAAAGAGGATGAGCTTCGTTTTGAGCTGTTTCTTACTGCTTCAAGTGTTAGCAGGATGTAGTACAAGCGAAACGACTGTAAACAACAAACCGAATGATCAGGCATCGCAACCAACGCAATCAACAGGAAAAGAGATGGTATTGAATTGGAACGCAGACGGCGGGGAGCCACCGACAGCGGACCCTGGACTTGCCTCAGATGGCACTTCCTTTGATGTCATTACTGCCTGTTTTGAAGGATTGACTCGCTATGGACCGGATGGGAAAATAGCCAACGCGATTGCCGACAGTTATACGGTTTCCGAGGATCTGACGACATACACGTTTAAATTGAAATCGAATGCGCGATGGAGCAACGGAGATTCGGTAACCGCCCATGATTTTGAATTCGCTTGGAAAAGAAATCTCGATCCAAAGACTGCATCCGAATATGCCTACATGCTTTATTTCATTAAAGGGGCAGAGGAATTCAACACAGGGAAAGGATCGCATGAAGACGTAGGAGTCAAAGCGCTAGATGATTTTACACTTGAGGTCAAGCTCAATTCGCCAGCTCCATTTTTTTACGAGCTGACGGCTTTCCCGACATTGTTTCCCTTACATAAAAAAACCTTGGAGGCACATCCGGACTGGGCAGCGTCTCCAGACAACTATGTGGGCAACGGCCCTTTCAAAATGGAGCTGTGGGAGCATAAAAACAAGTTGATTCTTGTGAAAAACGAGAAGTATCATGACAAAGATGCCGTGAAGCTCGACAAAATCGTCTGGAGCATGATTACCGATACCAACACCGCTCAAGCGTTGTTTGATTCAGGTGAATTGGATTGGGGAGGGCATCCAACCTACGTGTTGCCCGTCGATGTGATCCCTGCTTTACAAGATGAAGGGAAAATTGTCATGGCTCCGTATCCGAATACAGTCGCGGTCACCTTTAATACAACAATGCCTCCTTTTACGAATAAGAAGATTCGACAAGCATTCTCGTATTCGATCCAACGACAGCCTCTCGTAGACGGAATCGTGCAGACAGGGGTGCCTGCGGCTTTGGCATGGGTACCACCCTCTATGCAGCTTAGCGGAAATGACTATTTTCAGGAAGATGCAGATAAAGCCAAACAGTTATTGGCTGAAGGGTTAAAGGAGTTGGGGCTTTCTACGATGCCTGAAGTGACGTACACGTATGGTTCAGGTGACGATCGTCAGAAAAAGCTGGCTGAAGCTCTTCAGGATCAATGGAAAAGAAGTCTAGGGGTCGATGTGAAAATCAGTGGCTTGGAAGAAAAAGTATTTTTACAAAACAAGCGCTCCAAAAACTATCAGTTTGCCTACCGAAATTGGGGTGCTGATTTTAATGACCCGATCAATTTCTTGGAAATTTTCAAGGACAAAACAGTGGGGACGAACGACGCTGCTTGGAAGAACGACAGATACCGTGAGTTGATCGTCCAGAGTTACCTGGAAAAAGACCCGACGAAGCGTAATGCAATCATGCGTGAGGCAGAGACCATTTTAATGGAAGAAATGCCGATTGCTCCTGTGTATTATGGCGCAAGACCCTATATACAAAATGACAAAGTCAAAGGATTTTTGATCAACCCGTTTGGTGGTAGAGATTTTAAATATACAACAGTCGAACAATAAAAAAAGACGTCTTAAAGTCTTGCCGAACCCGGAAAAAGGGGGAGCGGCAAGGCTTTTTTTGGTTCCATTCGGTTGACTCGCTTGTGTGTAATTCAGACTCGCCAATGAAATACTATAGCTATCCAACATAGGGGAAAAGAGGGATAGATATGATCTCGGCCAAAGAGCGAGAACGCATTCTCAATCAAATGAAACGGGATGAGAGTAAGATTGTCAACATCGTCCTAAACGACGCCAATCAGGTTGCTGGTGAAATTGAAAAAGCCAACCACCAAGGCATTTTCTTAGTGGATGGCCGGTACTACGGGTACGAGGACATCAAAGAAATCAATGGCTCGTAATGGTTACAGACGGGGAGGGGGGAAGAAGTAGCGCAAGGCGTCAGGCAGCTCTTTTTGCCACAAACCCCAGACGTGATTCCCTGGTTTTTCTCGATAGGACAAGGTTGCTTGCTTGTCCTCGAGAATCTGTTTTGCCTCGCGATTCCATTGAACGAAATCGAATGTACCCGCACTTGTTTCTACGGCTGTCTCATCGAGGCCAACGACCATCCAGATTCGTAGCCAGGATAGGCTGGACTGATTCAAAAGCGGGTCGAGTGTCGTTTGGAAAAACGCCCCGGACAGCGCGAGTACATGTGGAAAGAGGTCGGGGTTTTCCAATGCGAGATGCAAAGAAACGGTTCCACCTAAAGAGTCTCCTGCCAGCACACGTGAAGCAGGATCACGGCGTACAGGATAGCGCTCCTCTATGTAAGGAATCAGCTCTTCGGTGAAAAAGCGTTGATAGGCTGCGTTTCTCGACCCAGATGGAGAATACTCGCTCGTGCGCTTGTTACGGTCGACTGAGACACCGACGACGATGTAGGGTTCAATACCTTCTTCCAGAATCAATTGATTGGAGATGGTCGCGATTCGCCCCATCGTAAAAAAGTCGTTCCCATCTTGGCAATAAACAACAGGGTAAGAAAGAAGCTCATTGTACCCCGGCGGTAGGTATACTTTGACCGAGCGGGGAGTGTCCACGTGGATGCTGGGCACTTCTTCTTTTACAATTGTTCGCTTTACATAGTCAGTCATCGATTCACACTCCCTGTTTGCTCAAATAAAAAACTAAGCCTTGAAAAAAACTGATACAGCTTATATAGTAAATGATAACAGAGAGGAAATAAACCCTGTAATATCAATACTGTAACACATTAAACAGGTATTTTATCTGCAATATAACAGGGTGTTGCAAGCGGCGCTGTAAGCCCTTTCTTGCACCATGCAACTTTCTTCTGGTTTTTATCAGGGTCACTTCCACCGCGAATTGCATTCGTCGTCGATTGAGCAGATGCTCAGTCGAAGAGGCAGAGTGCAAGACGTGAAGACGGAAGTCCCTTATTCTAGTGACGAGGTGAATGTGATGAGCGTATCCACTGCTGTTGAACAAACAGAGAACAACGCCCCGCTGCAAATTCTTGCCCCGGATGGTACGGTTGTTCGTCCTGACTTGATGCCTAAGCTCTCCGATGATGAATTGCGTGAACTGATGCGTAAGATGGTATTTACCCGTGTATGGGACCAACGCGCAATCAGCTTGAACCGCCAAGGCCGCCTTGGTTTCTATGCACCAGTAGCTGGTCAAGAAGCAAGCATGATCGGTTCCGAGGCTGCTCTTTCCAAAGAAGACTTTGTCCTGCCTAGCTACCGTGATATTCCACAAATGGTATGGCATGGTTACCCAATGCACAAAGCATTCCTGTACTCCCGCGGACACATTGAGGGTGGCAAAATTCCTGAAGGTGTAAACGTATTGATGCCACAAATCATCATCGCGGCTCAATGTACACAAGCAACAGGTGTTGCAATGGGTTACAAGCTGCGCGGTGAAAAGAAAGTTGCAATCAACTACTTTGGTGACGGTGCGACCTCCCAAGGTGACTTCTACGAGGGTATGAACTTTGCAGGGGTATACAAACTGCCTGTTATCTTCTTCTCCCAAAACAACGGTTATGCGATTTCTCTGCCGTTCGAAAAACAAACGGCTTCTGAAAATATCGCAGTCAAAGCAGTTGCGGCTGGTATTGCTAGCGAACGCATTGACGGTATGGACATTCTCGCAGTTTACTACGCGGTTCAACAAGCAAAAGAGCGCGGCGTAAATGGCGAAGGTGCGACTCTGATCGAAGCAATGACGTACCGCTATGGTCCTCACACCATGGCTGGTGACGACCCAACTCGTTACCGTACAGGTGAAGAGCAAAGCGAGTGGGAGCTGCGCGATCCACTGATCCGTTTCCGCAAGTTCCTCGAAGCGAAAGGCCTTTGGAGCGAAAAAGACGAAGAAGCTGTAATCGAAGAAGCGAAAGCAGCTGTTGCGGACGCAATCAAAAAAGCGGACGAAACACCTAAGATGAAGGTTTCCGAACTGATCGATGTAATGTTTGAGACACTGCCGCCTGCACTCGAAGAGCAAAAGGCAGAATTCCTGGCGAAGGAGTCGAAATAAGCCATGGCACAAATGACAATGGTTCAAGCCATTACGGATGCAATGCGCGTAGAGTTGAAGCGCGATGAAACCGTTCTTGTTTTCGGTGAAGACGTAGGTAACAACGGCGGGGTTTTCCGTGCAACAGAAGGTCTGCAAGCTGAGTTTGGCGAGCAGCGCGTATTCGATACACCACTTGCTGAGTCCGGAATCGGCGGTTTGGCTGTTGGTCTTTCCATCAACGGCTTCCGTCCCGTAGCAGAAATTCAGTTCTTCGGTTTTGTATTTGAAACGTTTGATGCTGTGGCATCCCAATCTTCCCGTATGCGCTACCGTTCCGGTGGTCGCTTCACGAGCCCAATTACATTCCGCTCCCCATTTGGTGGCGGTGTAAAAACGCCTGAGCTGCATGCGGACTCTTTGGAAGGCTTGATGCTGCAAACTCCGGGTCTGAAAGTGGTTATCCCTTCCAACCCGTACGATGCAAAAGGACTGTTGATCTCCGCGATTCGCGACAACGATCCAGTTGTTTTTCTTGAGCACATGAAGCTGTACCGTTCCTTCCGTCAAGAAGTTCCAGAAGGCGAGTACACCATTCCGCTCGGCAAAGCAAACGTAGTAAAAGAAGGTAGCGATGTTACCATCATCACCTATGGTGCGATGGTGCATACCAGCCTGAAAGCAGCAGAAGAAATCGAGAAAGCGCGTGGAGCAAAAGTAGAAGTAATTGACCTGCGCACCATCAGTCCACTCGATATCGATACCATCGTGGATTCTGTGAAGAAAACAAATCGTGCGATCGTGGTTCAAGAAGCACAAAAAACGTCTGGTGTTGCGGCAGAAATCATCACGCAAATCAACGAGCGTGCGATTCTTCACCTCGAAGCACCAGTGCTGCGTATTACAGCACCGGATACCGTTTACCCGTTTGCACAAGCAGAAGATGTATGGCTGCCTGACGTAAAACGCGTAGTAGATGGTCTGACTCAAGTCCTCGATTTTTAATTGAGAAACGGACATAATGGCGGAAAAGTTGAGAGCTTTCCGCCTTCTTTCTACCGATATAATAACTAAAAATAAATGATAAATCTCTATAAGGAGGAGATACTGTGAGTCGTTTTACATTCAGACTCCCGGAGCTCGGCGAGGGTATCCATGAAGGCGAAATCGTCAAATGGCACGTACAGCCCGGAGATTCCGTAGAAGAAGACCAAGTCATCATGGAAGTACAAAATGACAAGGCGGTTGTAGAAGTACCGTCGCCTGTTAAAGGTAAAGTTATCGAATTGAAAGTAACCGAGGGTACGGTTTCTGTAGTCGGCGATCCACTGATCGAGTTTGACGTTGAAGGCGAAATTCCGAACCTGCCAGACCATGGTCATGGCGATTCCCATGCTGCTGAAGCGGCACCAGCGCCTCAAGCTGCAGACAAAATGGAGCCAGGCTGCGACATCGGTTCCCAAGTGAGCGCAAATGCGAACCAAGCACTGGAAACGCCAATGGCACAAGCAACTGCAACAGCAGTAGCGGCACCAATTGACCGTAAGCACGTGCTGGCTACGCCTTCCGTTCGTAAATACGCTCGTGAAAAAGGCGTGCAATTGGCTAATGTACCGGGTACTGGCAAAGTGGGTCGCATCACACGCGAAGACGTAGATCGCTTTGTATCTGGCGGAGCAGCAGCACCAACTGCACAAGCAGTGGCAGCTCCAGTAGCAACTGAGGCTCCTGTAGCAGCAGCTACTGGTGTAGCACAAGCAGCAGCGGCTCCAACTGTTCACCACACACCTACAGTTGGCGAGCTGGAAGAGCGCGTTCCGCTGAAAGGTATGCGTAAAGCAATCGCGAAAGCAATGGTGAAATCTGCTTACACAGCACCACACGTAACGATCTTCGACGAAGTGGATGTTACAGCGCTTGTCGCTATGCGTAAAGATGCGAAACCACTTGCTGAAGAGCGTGGTGTGAAGTTGACTTACTTGCCAATGATCGTGAAAGCAGTTGTAGCTGGTCTGAAGAAATTCCCAGAACTCAACGCTTCTATCGACGATGAGAAACAAGAAATCATCTTCAAAAAGTACTACAACATCGGTATCGCTACCTCGACAGAAGACGGTTTGCTCGTTCCAGTTGTGAAATCGGCTGACAGCAAATCTATCTTCCAAATCGCAGGAGAAATCGGCGATCTGGCGAAGAAAGCACGCGACCGCAAAGCATCTGCAGATGAGTTGAAAGGTTCTACTTTCAGCATCACAAACATCGGTTCTGCTGGTGGTATGTTCTTTACGCCAATCATTAACTATCCAGAAGTAGCTATTCTGGGTGTTGGCCGTATTAGCGAAAAACCAGTTGTGAAAAACGGAGAAATCGTGGTAGGTCAAATGTTGCACCTGTCCTTGAGCTTTGACCACCGCTTGGTTGATGGCGAACCTGCACAGCGTTTCGTCAACTACGTGAAGCAGCTCTTGGAAAACCCAACGCTGCTCGTCATGGAGGGATAAGAGACAATGGTAGTAGGTGAATTTACTACAGAAGTAGACGTGCTCGTAATCGGTGCTGGCCCAGGTGGATATGTTGCAGCGATTCGTGCAGCCCAAATGGGGAAAACAGTAGCTGTCGTGGAAAAAGGTGAGCTGGGCGGCGTATGCCTGAACGTAGGTTGCATCCCTTCCAAAGCAATGATCCACGCTGCACATACGTATGAGCACACACAACATACAGAATCCATGGGTATTACCATGGAAAATGTAAAAGTGGATTTTGCCAAAGTACAAGAGTGGAAAAGCGGCATCGTAAAGCAACTGACTGGCGGTGTAGGCTCCCTCTTCAAAGGCAACAAAATCCAGGTAATCCCTGGTGAGGCACTGTTCGTAAGTGAAAATGAAGTACGCGTATTCCACGGTTATGATGTCAACCGTTATCGCTTCCAGCATTGCATCATTGCAACTGGTTCGCGTCCAATCGAGTTGCCTGCATTCCCGTTTGGCAAACGCGTCATGTCTTCCACTGAAGCGCTGTCCTTGACTGAACTGCCGAAGAGCCTCGTGGTAATCGGCGGCGGATACATCGGTATCGAGCTTGGTACTGTGTTCGCGAAGTTTGGTACAAAAGTAACCATTTTGGAAGGTTCCGATCAGATCTTGCCAGGATTTGAGCCAGACATGCCACGTTTGGTGGAACGCAAGCTGAAAAAGCTCGACGTTACCATCCATACCAAAGCACTGGCACAAGGAATGGAAGAGACAGACAACGGCGTGATCGTGACTGCAGAAGTAAAAGGCGAGCAACAAAAGATCGAGGCGGAATACGTACTCGTTACTGTTGGACGTCGTCCGAATACAGATGAACTCGGTATTCGTGATATCGGCATGAACGTGACTGACCGTGGGTTGATCGTTGTTGACAAGCAAGGCCGCACGAACATTCCTAACGTGTACGCGATCGGGGATATCGTAGCAGGTCCTGCATTGGCTCACAAAGCTTCCTACGAAGGTAAGGTTGCTGCCGAAGCGATTGCTGGGCATCCGGCAGAAGTGGACTACAAGGCGATTCCAGCGGTTGTATTCTGCGATCCAGAAATCGCAAGCGTAGGAATCAATGAGAAAGAAGCAAAAGAAAAAGGCATCGATTACGTTGTAGGTCGTTTCCCATTCGCAGCAAACGGTCGCGCTCTGTCTGTAAATGCAGGCGAAGGCTACGTGAAGCTGATTGCAGAAAAAGAAACGAATCTCGTATTGGGTGCACAAATCGTTGGTCCAGAAGCATCCAACATCATCGCAGAAATCGGATTGGCGATCGAAATGGGAGCGACACTCGAAGACATCGAGTTGACCATCCACGCACATCCAACTCTGGGTGAAGTAACTATGGAAGCTGCTGAATTGGCTCTGGGTCGTCCGATCCACGTCATGAAATAGAAAGTGGGAAAAGCCTTGTGCCGGAATTGGGTGCAAGGCTTTTTCTTCCACATCTTACCCTTTCCACCTGTTCTTATATAATGTAAAATAGTGGGAGACAACATTTGGTGGGGGTCTGCAGCATGGAAACTACGAGTAAGATGATTGATGACTTGCGACTAAAGCTAGAACGCGCAGCAAAAGATGCAGGTTACAATTTTCTTGACCCTGAAATCGTGAGAATCAGTCAACAATTAGATAAATTGATCGTCGCCCATATGCAACATGAAAAACGCCCTTCATGAGGGCGTTTTTGGTTGAGAAGGTGCTTCCGAGATGGAATACAGCAAATGGGCATTCCAGCCTTTTTTCGTAAGCGTGGGTTCTTGGGCATAATAATAGCTAGGATATAGAATGAGATGCTGAGCATCATAGCTTGGGCCGTTACTCGGACAGGTAAGTTGATGAGCTTCTGTGTCATAGGTAATTGCGGGAGAAATGGATTGCAGATAGGTGGTAAGGGATTCGATTCCTTGTAAAGAGTAATAAATCCGTTCTGCCTCACGCACAAATTTTGGGGCAATCGCCTCCCAATTCGCCTCAAAAAATAACTGCCAATAAGATGAAACGAATAGGCTAAAACGGCCTTTCACATAATCGGCATCCTCTTCTAAATCGAAGGAAACCGTAGGAGTGTCGTGATGCGATATCCACGCCTCCAAGATCGGTTTCATACTACGCACAAAATGATCAGTGGAAAGTGTTACGAAGTACTCATATTGATCATCTACGGCCATCACACCTTTTGTATGTAGGGGGTCAAATGAGTCTGGGATCCCATATCGAAAGAGCGGGACAAAATAACCCCATTCTTTTAAAAGACGGGCTGACTCAAACTGCTCTAACTTTTCTTCGGTCCAATACGCAAATCGCTCGGGAGGTGCCTCTTGGGCGAGTGTATACAAACTAGCAGCCATCTCATACAGCGGGGATACACTATAGCTGATCAAATTGGAAAGAGGGCTATGGTTGCCCGGAAGTGGAATGGTGATCATCTTCACTTAACCTCCATCAAGGATACTAAATTTATCATAGTGCATCCTTGTGGGACAATTCAATCATTTTCGATGTTAAAAAAAGGAAGGGAAGAGGCACCCGACTGCAATTGAGCCGGGTGCCATTCATTATCCTTCTCGTGTTTGAATGGAACGCGAGTGATTTTGCTGCTTCACTTTTTTAGAGCCGGGCTGGGGTTCGCCAGTCTGTTCCAGCGGTCGAGCTACATTATTGTAAGTTTGATGCGGATTTTCATCAAGAATATGGTCCTTTTCCATAAAATCAACTCCTTCTTTACCTAGTTTGGCGTAAACTCATGATGACGAATCATAGGAAATGCTGGTATTCTATAATGAGGTTGTTCTAAAAGTCGTCTTTTGGTCACGATGTTGTCCTGAAAGCTTGGTCGACATCGAAATTGGCGTTCACCTTTGAAGTCCGGTGCTGAAAAGACAACTTTTTGAACTTGTATGGTAAGGGGAAGCATGTCCACATTTAGAAGGAATTGATATGTTGTCAAAACTACAGAATGGCACGATACTGTTTATAGAACATAATATTTATTATGTAAACAATAAACGAGCTCTGCTGGTCTGGAAGGAGCGAGAACTATGCCGGTCTTAATCGCCCCCGTATTCAATTCAACCACAGCGCAGCCCGTTCGGATCGATTTGCCTAATTCGTACACTCTTATATCAGGCGCCAAGAAGCCATATGAGATCGCGTCTCGTTTCTTGCGCAATGAGATGGACGAGAACAAGCGAACCTTTGATTTGCGTGTAGATCCCAGCAGTTTATTTTTAGTTGGGGATCACGAAGAGATGAAAGTAACGGATGATCGGGTGTGGATTGAAGAAATCGAAAGTAAGCTGAATCTAGCGTCCATAAAGGGGACTTGTTCGATTCCTTACATTATCACTGTCAATGGCAATATGTATGGCATTACGTATTTGAAGCGATCACTTGATGGTGACAAGTACTCATTTGATGATGAAGCTGCGAGCATTTTCACTTCATTAGTCGAACAGAAGCTGCCGTCCCTTGCTTTTCGTCGCTATGCGCTCTCGCTGGAGAAGAAAAACTACGAGGATCAGCTGTTGGATCTGTGGATTGCGTTGGAATCATTGTTCGTTCCCGATGGCAAAAAAGGCGAGATTACCTATAAACTGCGTGTTCGAATGGCGTACTATTTTGGAGACACCGCCTTGCAGCGAGAACGGATTGCACAGTTTGTAAAAAAATCGTACAATCATCGCTCAGAGATTGTGCATAGTGGCAAGCTGTTCGGTGACAAGCTGGCTGCAGAAGTCAATACGCTGAGGGTGATGACACGAGCAGCGATCTTGAACATCGCTGGAGAAGGTGTCAACCTTCAGGATATGCGTGTGCGGCTGGACGAATTGGTATTTACAGGCGAATCTTATGTGGCACGGCACGCTCCCACTTTTTTTGAAAGAATTTTGTTGTAAGCCTCGTAGAGGAAACAGATCAGGAGGAAGAATAGAGCATGAGTGTTTTGATCGTAGAGAATTTGTCCCATGGTTTTGGGGACCGTGTTTTGTTTCGTGATGTGTCTTTTCGTTTGCAACCGAATGACCGTGTGGGACTCGTAGGCGCAAACGGTACCGGAAAATCAACGATGATGGGGATTTTGACTGGTCAAAACTTGCCTGATAACGGTCGCATTGAATGGATGCCAAAAATCGAATACGGATATTTGGACCAGCATACGAAGCTACAGGCAGGTAAAACGATTCGCGACGTACTCAAGGATGCCTTCCTGCCGCTGTTGGAGCAAGAGGCTGAACTGATGACGATTGGAGAAAAGATGGCCGAGGCAACTCCTGAGGAACTGGAAGAATTGTTGGAGCGCATGGGTGAAATTCAAGACAAGCTGGAAACAAGCGGCTTTTATTTGATCGATGCGAAAGTAGATGAAATCGCCAACGCTTTGGGTTTGAGTGCAATCGGTTTAGAGCGTGACGTTGCATCGCTCTCTGGTGGTCAGCGTACCAAGGTTCTTTTGGCAAAATTGCTGCTGGAAAAACCGACCGTTCTATTGCTGGATGAGCCGACAAACTATCTGGATGAAGAGCATATCGTGTGGCTGAAAAACTACTTGAGGGAATATCCTTATGCCTTCATGTTGATTTCCCATGACACGACTTTCATGAATGAAGTTGTGAATGTGATTTATCATTTGGAATTTACCAAGCTGAATCGTTACACAGGGAACTACGAATCCTTCCTGGCTCAGTCTGAGACGAAACGCAGTCAGCACTTTGACGCATTCGAGAAACAGCAGGAAGAAATCGCGAAAATGGAAGACTTTATTGCACGCAATAAAGCACGTGCGTCTACTACCGGCCGCGCGAAGAGCCGTCAAAAGCAGCTCGATAAAATGGATCGTATCGACAAGCCGGAAACGGCTGCGAAACCTTCGTTTATCTTTAAGGAATCCCGGGCTAGTAGCCGTTTTGTCATCGAGGCTGAAAACTTGGAGATCGGATATTCTCAAGCACTGCTGCCAAAGTTGAGTGTGAAGCTGGAGCGCGGTGAAAAAGTAGCGATTGTCGGTATGAATGGTGTCGGTAAGTCTACCCTGTTGAAAACGTTGCTGGGCGTGATTCCTCCACTGAATGGAAAGCTGGAGAAAGGCGATTTCCTCCATCCTGCTTACTTTGAGCAAGAAGTTAAGGCGAAGCCAATTACAGCACTCGATGATGTATGGAATGAATTCCCTTCCATGAATAACCATGAGGTTCGCGGAGCGTTGGCACGTTGTGGCTTGAAAAATGAGCACATCAATCGCAATTTGAATGCTTTGTCCGGGGGCGAGCAAGCAAAAGTTCGTCTCTGTAAATTATTGCAGCGCGAAAGCAACTGGCTGGTATTTGACGAGCCGACAAACCACTTGGATGTCGTCGCCAAGGAAGAACTCAAACGCTCCTTGAAGGAGTTCAAAGGGACCGTTCTTCTCGTCTGCCACGAACCTGAATTTTATGAGGATTGGGTCACACAGACGTGGGATGTTGAGAAATGGAGCTTGGAACAGGCAAAAACACCGATTCAATTGTAAAAGGAAAAAACAGGCAGTCACCATTGGGTGAGACTGCCTGTTTTTTTATGTGAGCGACGCATTTCGCATACGGATCATGGAAAAGTGCAAACTGCTTTGTAGCAATGAATCTCGAAGCGGCAAAAGTGAAGGCGTTATTCGCAATTCAATATCCGCTTGGCTAAGGCAGTGCACGAGATCTCCTAATGGCTTTACGTCTAGTGGTGTAACGGCTTCCTTTGACAAAAAGTAGCCCGCACCTTCGTCCCAGCAATAAAAAGATTCTGGAGAGAAGGTATATTCATATAGTTTTGTTTTTGTAAGAACCGGATACCATTTGCTTTCGATCGCGATGACCATTTTGGCACTCGTCAAGCCAAGAAAGCGCTCAAAGTCTGCCGCCTCGGAATCTGCTTTTTTGTAAAAGCAAATCCTCGGGCAATCTCGCGGTAAATAATACATCGGCGCTCGTGCTTCATCAATCGCCCATACAGCCGGAGCAAGTGTGGGGTGGGAGGGATGTGCGCGAGGCTGAAAAATCGTAATGGTCGGGTCTTCACTATAATGAAAGAGTCTTCGCATGTATCCAGTGACCTCCTCTAACCCTCAACACTTTCTTAAAAAACAGCCCACGCATTTGGCAAATAGCGGCCTCGATGATACGGAGAAGACGTCTTCGTGATGGCTTCGCCGTTGTGCAGCATCATGGAGCTGGAACCACCGTCCATGGCCATTGCCGTAACCACACCGCGCTCGGCCAATACTTCCGCCATATCGTTCATGCTTGCACCGATGGAGTGGCCAGGCTGGCGTCCGTCAATGACAGCAAATACGATTGTCCCGTCTTCTTTTTGTCCAATCGCGGTACGGGGTTGAATCCCCCAGCTTTTGGCAGGCTTACCTTCAAACATATTTTTCCCGTTTACAATTAACTGGGGACGGAAGCTCACAGCGTCACGCACACCCATCTTTACGAGCTGTTCAGCCGAGTAGCTGCCTGTAATCAGTTTACCGTCAAACGTAAGCCCTAATGCGGTTTCTCCGCTTCTCGGATTGTAGCCCTGCAAAATCTTCCCGTCGTGGATGACGACTCCGTAGGCACGCGCTCCTTTGCCGTAGCCGTCTGGGTCAGCGAATCCGCTCGCATTGACAATCCCGATGGCTTCTGTTTTCTTCACAAACTCATCGAGCAGATCTCCACGGTCCTTCCGATTCGTAACGACGAGCCGTACTCTGCTCGGGTCGCTAATGTACATGATTTTTCCTTTAAAGTAATAACTGCCTTTCGAGACGTCAAGCTCCTCGATCTCGATTAGCTCCTTTGGTTTCTGTGGAAGTGTGACTGTTACCAGATTCGATTTCGTCGGAACAGGAGGTCCTACCGTGACTGTGCCTTCGGAATTGATAACGGTTGGATGTGTAATTTGCTGCTTCAGTTCTTTCAGTTTTTCATCAGGTAAAAACGTATAGGGGGCCCAGTAATCATGCTGTGTTGTCAACAAAGTGCCTGCCGCCCACTCTCGTAATTCTACTCCGTTTTTCGTTCCAAATAAAAAAATAATTCCCAGTAAAGCTACGGACGTACAGGTTAAGGCAGTGCCGAGCATCCATTTCTTAACCCAACGCCATGGTCTTTTGCGCTTGACTCGTTTGCGAGTGTGAGTGCGCGATAACGTCTCCATTTCATATTCACATCCATCTAACAAATTGTTCTAGGGTTATCGTTCCTATAGGAAAAGACGCATGACCGGGTAAAAGGTTTCAGGAAAATAATATGTGATCACACTGGTCAAAATAAAGGGTAGGAGGTGATAGGTGTGCGTGACTATGATGAGGCGTTTCAAAAGGAAGTAGAGGAGTACATGGAAAGTCCAAAAGGGACACGTAACCAAACCACCAGCCGGGACCGTCAAGACCAGGGTGAGAAGCAGGAAACCCGTATCGATTCCAACAACGGGTAGTAGGAAGGTCAGGCGAAGTCCATCGCGGATTTCGCCTGTTTTTATCTATCTGCTATGGGCCTTACCTCTGTTTTCTACCTGCAAAGTGTGGTAAGCTTACCCAATGCACGAATTTATGCCAGGAGGGTTTTTGTGAGCACCACGTTTGCAGAATTACAAATTAGCGCACCGCTGTTGACTATATTGCGAGAGCGAAAAATGGAAACACCGACACCTGTACAAAGTGAAGCCATCCCGTTGATTATGGCTGGTCGGGACGCCTTGATTGAATCACCGACAGGGACAGGCAAGACGTTTGCTTATCTATTGCCGATTTTATCGAAAATCAATTTGGAGCAAAAAGATGTCCAGGCCATTGTACTCGCACCGACGCATGAGCTCGTTGTTCAGATTGCGAGGGAAGCAGAAAGCCTTTTGCCAGGGAAAGACACGGCCGTGATGTCCATTATTGGCGGAGTTGATGTGAAACGCCAAGTCGAGAAACTGAAAAAGAAGCCTGTATTGATCGTAGCAACGCCAGGAAGACTGCTGGAGCTGATCGAGCAGCGCAAGCTAAAGGTCCATGAAGTGAAGACAGTCGTTGTAGACGAGGCAGACCGGATGCTGGATGCGGGTTTTGGCAAGCCAGTTCAAGAGGTCATGAAAAAGACACTGCGTGACACACAACGTCTATTATTCTCAGCGACAATCGCAGAGGAAGTTGTACATACGGCTGAGATTTTTACAAAAGATGCCGTTGTCATTCGCGCAGCAGCACCAGAAGGCGCCGCGGGAGTAGCACACATGTATTTGGTCACGGACCCACGCAAAAAGGTGGACACGCTCCGTCGTCTTCTGCGGCTTGTGAATGTACGCTCCTCGATTGTTTTTGTCAATCAAATCGAAAAAGTGGACGAGATTGTCTCGAAGCTCAACTACCACCATTTGCCGTGCAGACTTCTGCACCGCGATGCTACGAAAGAAGAGCGGGCTCGTACCCTGCAACAATTCCGGGATGGAGCATTCCCTGTGTTGATTACCACAGATGTATCGGCACGTGGCATTGATATTCCAGGTGTGGAATGTATTGTTCATTACGATCCTGCATCCGATGCTGACACGTACATTCATCGCAGTGGTCGGACTGGGCGCATGGGGCGTGCCGGACTGGTATTTTCGATCATTACGACACAGGAACGATTCATTGTCCAAAAATTTTCCAAGCAAACAGGCCTGCCTATTGCTGAAAAATTCATGACGCATGGAGCACTGGAAGATCCACGTCCTGTACGGAAGCCTGCGCCAGCACAAAAGTCAGGTGCTCCAACCAAAAATGCGAGTCCTGCAAAGCGGAATCAAAATCGCGCACATAAGAAGGGCAGCTTTGGAACAAAGTAGGACAAGAAGTACACAACTTGTCTGCAGGAGGTTTCCATGCGCAAAGATCGGTTATATGAAGAGGATTTGCTGGTAAATGGCACAGTTGGTGGAGAAGTTCTGACGAAACACGAACGACAAGTGCTGCGCGAGGAAGCTGGGGAACTGAAGGAAAAGATGGAACAGGCGAAACAAGAGCCGATTGCAGAATGAAAACGAAGAAGAGCAGGGAGAATCCGTGAAGGCTACGGATGCCCTGCTCTTTTTTCTTGGTATTGGATCAAATATCGGTCCAGTTCTCTTAGCCAATCATGTACGCTTTCATAAGGGGCGTCCATTTGTAACAAGCGCCGAATCATAATGCGAATAGGAGGAGATAAAGATAGCTCTTCTTCCCAACTTTTTTCAGGTGCGTCCGGTTCAGATTCGTACCCGGAATAGAGCAAGAATAAAAAGAAATGTCCCAAAGCGTACAAATCACTGGAAGGAGCAACTTCTCGCTTCAATTGTTTTTCAGATGGATAGGCAGAGAGGGCATCAGCCGTGTAAGTAGGGCGATCACCAACGAACCGAGCGAGGCCAAAATCAATCAAGTAGGGCTTGTCCTCTTTCCAGATGACGTTGGGGATGCGCACGTCACGGTGAATCAGATTTTGCTCATGGAGATAGGCCACGAGTTCCCCGATTTGGCGAATCCATTCGGCGCATTTTTGCTCATCAACCACGATGTTTTGATCAAACAACATGTCTTCGAGTGTCGGGCCTGCTATATAAGTCATGACCATAAAAGAGTCTTGCCGATACGTGAAGGAATCCAGACAGCGGGGGATTTGCGGATGCGAGAGGGACATCAGCACCTTTTTTTCATACGCTTGCATGGCTTCGCCTTTTGGCGTGTGACGCAGGCTTGGTTTCACTTGTTTGAGTACGACCTGATTACCTGTAAGGTTGTGCGTAGCGAGATAAGCGATCCCGTAGCTTCCCATACCTAATACTTTTGTAATTTCATACTGTCCTGCCATGTGGCCGGGCCGATAAGGCTTATCGTGTATCGTTTCGTTCCACCATGACTTCATACGATTCCACATTGTTTGATTCTCCCCTCCTCCCTTCATCTTATCATGTTTTGAAAAAGCTGACCTTTTTTTCAATAGGTTTGCTATAATCAGTTCGTTACATGCAGACAGGAGCGAAGGGTATGAATTTTACAATTGACTGGTTATCCTTTTATCTAATGGAACAGCTTGAAGAAGAGGATGGCATTAAACAAGTGCGGATGACGCGCTATTTGAGCCATGATGAATATCAGAGAAGTGAGCTGAAAGATTTTCTCGATGGAGAATTCGCCCGGATTGCCAAAAGAAAAGTCGAGATGAATCCGAAGACAGAAGGCACGCCGACAAAACTAGGTCAATTTGTGCTGGAGCCTGGACATCCCTTGGACTCAAACCCCAACTATGCCCTCTTGAATCGATTGTTGGCAGCGGAAACGTCGGGGGAGAGCAAAGAGCCCTGTCAGGAGCTGATTCAGTCGTATTTGCGAACCTCTCAAGTGAGAGGCGGCGTCATGATTGTGGTGCGGACGAGGCTAGAGCTGATTGACGAGCGCTATGTCTTTATTTTAAAATGCGATTTCGAACAAAAAACAGCGGTCATCACAGATGAGAAGAGCCTGATATCGAATGTACGCATGGCGATCAATGCCAAAAACATGAAATCGCTAATGTATCCGTACATGATCGAGTCGGGGATGAATGACCCGTATCACGTAAAAATTCACCAGTTCTCTCATGCGCGTTATTTCGAGGAATTTCTGCGTTTTATTGAGTATCCGCAAACGATGACGCAGATCGTCTCCGAAGAAGTCATTTCATTGGCGAGACAGCACATCGAATATACGTATCCCGAAGAGTCCGATGAGCGGGTACGGGAAGAAGAAGCGATTGAACTCATTGCTGCAAGTCCTAAGCGGGAGCTCGCTGAAAAATGGGAGCATGAGACTGTAATGGAAGCGATGCAAATCATTACGGATCGCCAACCAGAGGTCGAACTGAAGTTCAAGCTGGATCATATGCAGATCCGCACATTATTGGCGGATTACGGTACCAGCCTGCATATCGCCAAAGTGAACGGGCGTTACTTGGTGCTCTTAGAGGGCGAGCAGCTACAGTTTGAGCGTGGCATGTCCCCTGTTGAGTTTTTAAAGCCAAAGGCATTGGCGGACATCGTGAAAGAAATCGAAGAGAGAAGCCAGAACGTTGCCTATACCCCGGTGAGCACGCCTACAGAGGACGATGATAATCCACCTTGGTAATGTACGAAGAGAAGGGAGTGATGGAGTTGGATCGACAACTAAGAGTAAGCGGCCAAGAGCATAACATCTATCCGGTTTTGCGTCATGCCTCCATGGTCAACAAGTACCCGGAGCGGTGGGTGGTGAAGGAGCATACGGCAGATACGTACGTACTGTACGCCCTTGATCAAGGCGAAGGCTACGCATTGATTGAGAAGCGGATGTTGCAAGAAGCAGGCTGGACAAGCGAGCAGCTTCATGCATATGCGATGGAAAACTTGCGAAAGCTCCCCTTTTCAGTGAAGTCACAAGAGGTAGGAGGTCAGCGCATCCATTTTATTAGTCCGACAGATGGATACGCGGCAAGCCGAATTTTGCTTGATTCATTTCTAGCGGAGATGGATCAAAAGAAGCAAGGAGACTCGCTCGGTGTCGCGATTCCGCATCAGGATGTGTTGATTGTGGCGGACATGGCAGGAGAGGCCGGAGCGCACCTGTTAGCGCGTCTCACCTATGATTTTGCATCGAAAGGGCAAGTGCCGATTTCTGTCTTGCCTTTTTACTGGGAGGAAGGGGAATTGACCCCATTTCTCGTGGTGACGCACGACTCGGGTACGAAAATTGAAAGAAAATAGATCAAGCGCGGGGGCTGTTTCCCGCGTTTTTCTTTTTTCCGTTCATGGTATCATGATGTTGTTGAATGGTTCGTTTCGTGAAGAAGGGCAGGGCCTGTAAATGAAAAATTTCATGATTGGTCAATACGGAAAATTTGATCAAGCAAAGTACGTCAGAGATTTTAAGGAGGGCTTCTATGGAATAGAAGCTTGCCTGTTTGATTCTGATGAGGACATTCTGATATTGCAGCGGGAGTCGAGAGCAAGAGGGTTTTCGATTGGCGTTCATTTTCCGCTTCGTGCAGGTCAATCCGTGCTACGAGATGCCCTTTTTATGGATGCTGATGATCAGACGAGAGCAGAGGCATATGAATGGATGGAGAGGGAATTGGCGTTTATGGCATCCCTACAGCCAACCTACGTCTTATTTCATTACCCGAAGCCGGTTATTTTGGATGATCGCGTGGATTGGCGTACATGGCGCTTTTATGATTCGCGAGAGTATGTATGGGAGCATGTCTTGACAGAAGCGGAGTTTCAATACCGTAGTGAGCAGCTGTTTGCGTGGTTGGCTGAGAAAGGCAAGGAGCTTCGCTTCACGCCCGTCTTGGAGCTCGACGCCCTTAATCGCTATGTGTATGAGTCTGTATTTTTAGAACGATTGCTATTAAAATATCCTACGATCAAGCTCTGCCTCGACACGGGCCGCTTGTTTCTTCAAGAAAAAATTGACCCGTTTTTCGATGCGCGTCACGTCATCCAAACATATGCAAAATATGCATGGAGCATTCATTTGAAGAGTATGAAGGTGACTGCTGATACCGTTGAATTCGTTCACTATCCCGTTCTTCCCGAATGTATACCGGAAGAAGGATGGGCTCCAATCGAGTCCTACCTAACAATCATCAGGAAAGAAAACCCGCACGTAAAGATCATGTTCGAGCATCGTTCCGACCAAGTAACAGACGAACAACTTGAGCGTTGCTATCGTTGGGTGAAGCAACTCTTATCTGAACCTCATGAACCTACTTCCAATAGTAATTCAACATAGCGCCCTGCATCTTGAATCAGCCAGTACGGAAATCTGGGACCGTGTATGTACAAATCGGTGGCTGTGACGAGCATCGTCTTCACTCGGTTTGTATCACCCATTTTCTGCGCGCATACACCCATCGTCATCCAAGGGTATAAATCACCAGTTTGAAATGTATCAAAATGCGGGAACGCGTCTGTGATCCTCTGATAGAGCAGCGAGGCGGTATTGGCATCAGTCAAGCTGTAGACAATAGGAAACGCTTGGGAAGTGACGTCCGGATACCATTTTCGCCAGCCGGGGTACGTACGATCATACATTGCATAAGACTTGCGAATCCGACTGTACATGCCACTGATGCCGAGCTCGCAGGCTTTGGCGCGTGCAGCCGCTTCCTCGGCAGCCTCCACATTTCCGATCAACGAAAATAAAAACGAAGCATCTGCCAGCCCCTTGGCCACCTCGCAATTGTCCATCAAATATTTGACCCGATACGAATGCTTCGCCCAGGTCAGGCCGTCCTTCTGTTGAAGGCGGGCAACTGCTTGGAGAAGGGTCATCAGTTTGGCATGGTTGGCAAGCAGCCAGTCCATACGCCCCGTTGCTCGAATCCATTCCGCAAGCAAGCTGAAATAAGTGGTGTGGTAGCTATCTTCGCTATCATTTGTGCCAGTATCAATTTCTTTGCCTTGTTCAAGACGAAAATCATTCATATAGCCGTCCGAATTCAGGTTTTGCAAATACCAATCGAGATGACCGCGAACAGCCTCTACCTGCTTCATGCGAATGAGGGAAATCAGTCCAAGGTTGGTGAAGTACGGATTGATTTGATCACGTTTGGGGCCAAGTCGAAAGGTACCGCTCGGCAATTGGCAGGATAGCAAAAAACTTGTTTGATTCAACGCCATTTTTTGCATCCATTTTTCCATGAGACTGATCTCCTCTCCAAGCTACGTGATTACTGAGACAAGTTTGACTCCATATTCGATCCATTGCAAGGAACGCACATATGAATCACTGTCGATAGAAGGCAGTGAAGCAGGTTCTTTCACTACCTTGTGCCATTTTTCATCTCGAAACCAATCTACCCCATCTGCTGGATCGTGTCCATAATCAGTCCATGCATCTTGTAGGCGCGGACTGTATATTTTCGGAGTTCCCTGTAGCAGCTCATGTCCATCCAATCGCAATTGGTACTCAACTTCTGTGATCGGCTGAGTATGATGAGAGGTGAACAAATGCGGCCAATAATCCGCTCGTGAGCCTGTATGAGGAATACGAGAGCAGTAGGAGACGATTTTCTCAAAACGAAAACGATCCCCAAATATTTGCTGGTACAACGACTTTCCAATCTGAATGCGGCTGTTGACGGCGGGAAAATGGTGGACGTTCAACCCGATTAGGCTGAGTCTACGGTCAGTGGGATGTGCTTTATAAGGAATGAGCACTTGGTTCATCGAGAGAGCCGATTGGGCGACGAAAGCAAACGAAGCGAAGATACGATTCAGTGTAAATGGCTTCTGTACGACACGTTGTTCGATATACTGCTGTTCATTGACGATGAGTGCATGTGAAATGCGCGCGCTGTCTTTGGAAGCGAGGAACTCCTGCCAATACGATTGCATAAAGACTGAAACACCGAGTGGCGCCAAAAGCTTTGTTAAATCTGTCCCTGTTCGTTTCATCTCCGCATAGAGAAGTAATTGCGGATAGGCATCGTGAAAAATTAGCCAGTTACATCTCTCCAAAAACCAAAAGAAGGGCTCGATCGCTTGTGCATCCATGATCAGCGGTAGCCATTCCCCTTTTAAATCGGTCATGCTCCACCCGCCATTTCGTGAGACCATATGGGCCAATAACGCCCAGTGAACCTCTTGGTGCTCGAGATAAAAGGCGAGGTATGCTTGTGTGCGGGTGACATTGTTGCGATTGGCTTTGGTTGTTGCTTGTCTGATTTGAGCAACCAGGTGCTGCTCGTCGATAGTCGTAGCTGTCAGGTATGTCATCGGTAGCTCCTTCTCTTTTACATGGAAAAAAGCAGGTCCACTGGGTGACCCGCTTTTTCCTCAACCAATCATTTCTAGTACGAGAAGCCGAACGAGTAGTTTTTCCTTGGCTTCCTCCCACGTATTCGCAAAAATAACAACTTGCTCCGATTGGAACTCAGTTTCCGCGACAAAAATCCCATCTTGTTCGTAGATGTTCATTGATGATCGTCCTTTCTGCTGCCTTTCAAGCATTGTATGCTATCATGTAAGAGATGATGCATCCAGCAATCTGGGAAATCATGAGAAGGGTGGCACCAAACATGATAGTAAAAGTCACAAAAGAAGCAGTAGAACGCATGGAAAGTACAGACAAGCCCATTCGTATCAACGGTGAACTAGTCGGTGGTTGCGGGATGAATGTAGAGTATGCGTTGTGGTGGGATACCCAAGGTCCAGAAGATGAAGTCTACCAGGTCGATTCTTTGGCGTTTCTGATAGATCGCGAAACCATTGCCTATATTGGGTCTGATATGCTTACCATTGATTATCGTGCGCAGCAAGGCTTTCGCATGGTTACGCCACAGCAAATTTTGGCGTATGGCCTTCAGCTAAAAGAGCGCTGGAGCTAATCACTTCGGGAAAAATTGTAAAATAAAGGCGAGAATACCTGCTGCAATTAAAGGACCGACTGCAACACCGCGGAAAAAAGTGACACCAGCGATCGTACCGATCAGTAAGCCTGTAACGATCAACGGGTTTTGCGACATCAATATGGTTCCTTTTCCGGCCAGGTAGGCAACAAATATACCAACACCGACGGCAAGTATCGATTGCCAGTTCATAAAAATCTCCAAAATTGACGAAGGATTGATTTTACCGCTTGCAAGCGGAGTCATGATGCCGATCGTCAGGATAATGATCCCGAGTTGTAGTCCATGCTGCTCGAGCAGCGGGAAAAAACGGTCCAATGATAAAAGCCTCATTAAGAGAAGGACCGCAACTGCAATGGATACGGTTGCGTTGTTACCGACGACACCGAGCGCCAGTAGTACCAAGAGGATGAGAGAAATCCAGTCCATGTGCAGGTTGGCTCACTTTCGTTTTTCTTAGTATATCCATGCTGCTACCACATGTGCCCGGGCAAGAAAAAAGAGATCGGCATTGCACAAGAGTGCGAGTGCCGATCTCTTTTTTCTAGTCGAACCACAGTTCCAGCATTCCTACTGGAAAACCTGTCTGTTCGTCCGAATCAGGGAAACGTCCCCAAGCGAAGACGCCGTTGAAATAATCGATGGTAAACGGCTGATCGTAATCAGGCACACTGTATTTGCTGCCGATTCGGAACTCATCTGTTCCTAAATAGTACGATTTCGCCATGAAGTACTTTTGTGTAATGATAGCGAGCTGTGAGTGATCACCAAGCTTCTTTTTCTCGTTCGCTTCGACGTGCAGGCGCTCCATTTCCTCCTGCAGCTCGGCGAGTGTCATTTGACTGTACAAACGCAACGGACTGCCCCCTTTCCATACAGGTATATTGTAGCAAAAGACAAGGGAAAAGGCGATGGATGCAGAATCCTCTAAGGGAACGAAAGGGGAGGCGTTTCGAAAATGACACGTTTTGAATTGCATGGAAAAAAAGCAATCATAACAGGTGCTGGAAGAGGAATTGGGAAGGCACTTGCATTGGGTATCGCAGAAGCGGGGGCGGAGGTCGCGGTAGTCTCGCATGTCCATATACGGGTTTTAAAATAAAAAAAGGGGCATTCCCAGTTGGGAATGCCTAATTATTGGGGGCGATTGAGAAAAAGAACGACTGATTGTTCTATGACTGGTTTGCTCTCACCCAAAACAGTCAATCAATCAAAGCTATTAGCGTAGGCATACTCAGATTGAACGATCGATCTAAACATGCTTACGTTAAAAAGTCATCCAAAGAAGATAATCGAACTTTTTCTCAATGCGTTGAAAAAGTGCTTACATCTACAACATAGCAAGCAAAAGTAAAACATCAATAAAATAAAAATAAAGTATTATTAAATCTTTTTCTGTAAGTAGCGCGTTAACGAGCGAAACGATGGTTACCGATCTCAACCGTTACAGGACGTGACCAAATCCACTTGGATGTAGCTGTATCAGGATTGAAGAAGTAAAGGGAACCATTGCTCGGATCTTTTCCATTCACCGCGTCCTGGACCGCTTTTCTCGTACTCTCATTTGATTGATGTGTCAGATTGCCGTCATGGACAGGCGAAAACGCATTGGGAGCATAAATAACCTCCCGTACCGTATTTGGAAATTCATCTGAAGCAACCCGATTCAATACAACGGCAGCAATCGCTACCTGTCCTTCATACGGTTCTCCCCGGCCTTCCGCATACACTAACCGGGCGAGCAGTTCCATATCCCTCGTAGAAATCTTCACTTTTCCATTGCGAACCACTTTTGGGCGACTATCACGACTGACCTGCACAGACTCGCGATTTACGGCTGTAGCAGATGTGGTTGGTTTCTTTTCCTTCTTCGATACTTGTTCCGATGGCGCCTGTGCACTACCGAGAACAGGGAGTATTTGTACTGGTTGTGGTGCCATTGCACTTGTCGGTGTGACAAATAAGCATAATAGCATCAAGCCAAAACTGTTCAAAAAGAAGAAAAAGCGCGTTGGCGCTTCTCGTGTCAACATGGTGTGAACCACTCCTTTTCGCTTTTTGCGTTTTGATTGCGGAAGCGAATCAGGTCTTTTGCAAGTCTATCGGTCTTGTCGGAATGGTTCAAGAGGTAATTGGTTCCATAGGACTATTTACAAATTGACTTTAATCGTGAAAGTGTTTTCATGAATGGACGAATTCCCCTATAAAAAAAGCCACTTTCCCGATGAGAAAGTGGCTTTCGTGTGCAACTGGAAGCTGCTCTTATTTTTCCGTAATCGTAATGGATTTAATGGTAATCGTTTGCTCCGGAATACTTGATTCACCAGTTTGTGGGTTTTTCTTTACTTTAGTTCCTGCAATTTTTTGAACGATATCCATGCCACCCGTAACTTTTCCGAAAATCGTGTAATTCGGAGAGTTGTCCAAGCCGGTCACGTCAGGTCCAGAACCAATGAAGAATTGGCTACCATTCGTGTTTTTACCAGAATTCGCCATAGCAACCACGCCTGGTTCATATTTATGACCATTTTTCAATTCGTCTTCAAACGTGTAACCTGGACCACCCATTCCAGATCCCAATGGATCGCCTGTTTGAATCATGAAGTCTTTGATGATGCGGTGGAACGTGATGCCATCATAGTACTTGTCCTTTGCGAGGAAAACAAAGTTATTTACTGCAATCGGGGCTTCTTTTTCAAACAGATCGATCGTAATGTCTCCCATGGAAGTAGAGATTTTCGCTTGATAGTCCTTTGCTTTGTCGATCTGCATTGCCGGAGCCTTCTCGTATTTCTTCTCTCCGGTTGGGCCCGGTGGGTTAGCAGGCTCTTTGGATGCTGGTTTCTCTGCTGGTTTCTCTGCTGGCGTAGTCGGCTGATTAGGAGCGGCTTCATTGCTTCCTGTAGAACAACCCGTAACCAAGGCGATTGCCGTCAGACATGTGAACAGAGTTGTAATCATTTTTCTCATCTTATGCACCTTCCTTTGTTTCGTACTGTTGGGTGGTTCGGTTTCGAATTATAACACAAGTAGTTTAGCTTTTGCCAATCCGCTAGTTTCCTTTCCAATCTCGCGTGGTATGATTGGGAGAAAAGGGTGATCAATGTGGCAGAGCGATTTGAGACCAAAACGGTACATATTGGACATGACCCTTTGCGGCGAGTAAAGAGCAAATCTACACCGATTTATCAAACCTCCGTATTTGCCTTCGAAGGCTTGGAAGAAGTAGAACAGTACTACGTCGGCGAAGGAGAATACTTGTATACCCGAAATGGCAACCCCAACCAAGCAGAGCTGGCTCGTGCAATCGCTGTTTTAGAAGGAGCAGAAGCAGGCGTCAGTGCTGCCTCCGGTATGGGAGCGATCATGGCGGGTTTACTTGCCGTTCTTTCCCCTGGTGATCACGTGCTGGCTTCCCATGAAATTTATGGCGGTACCTATGCTCTACTGCACAAGGAGCTTTCTCGGTTTGGGATCGAGCTTGAGTGCATCCAGCTTGGCCAAATGACAAATCTTGCCGATCATGTTCGCCCATCTACGCGGATGTTTTTCTTGGAGACCATCACAAATCCGCTATTGACAGTTGTGGAACTGCCTTACTGGATCAAGGAAGCAAAGCATCTTGGCTTAACCGTCATGGTGGATAATACGTTTGCAACTCCGTATTTGGTACAACCAATTTCGTTCGGAGCAGATCTCGTGGTACATAGTGGAACCAAATACATTGGTGGACATAGTGATGTGACGTCGGGTGTCCTGGTTGGATCCCATGCGAAAGTCAAGCGTGCCACGGAGATTGTAGCCAACTACGGTGCATCGCTCAGTCCTTTTGAGGCCTGGTTGACATCTCGCGGTTTGAAAACATTGGCAGTGAGAATGGAGCGTCAATGCGATAATGCCAGCCAGATCGCTGCGTTTCTTCGTGATCATCCTGCAGTTGGACAAGTATATTACCCAAGTCCTACCGATACCTTCTTTTTTTCACGGCAAAAACAGGGGGCAATGGTATCATTTGTACTGGCAGACGAGACGAAGATTTACGACTTTTACCGGGCACTTGACTGGATCAAATTAGCTCCGTCCCTTGCAGGAGTGGAGACGAGTGTCTCTCATCCCGTTACGACATCCCACCGTGCTTTTTCTGAAGAGCAGCGCAGGGAGACTGGAATTACGATGGGACTGGTACGGTTATCGGTCGGAATCGAGGCTGTTCAAGACATTCTGTTAGAATTAGATGCCGCATTAGGGAAATAATTCAAAAAACTTTGCCACATTATGAAACTTTCTTCCTAAGAAATACGTATTACTTAGTTAGAGTAGTCTCAGAATGCAGTGGAGAAAGTCCATTCTGAGGGCATGCTTCAGTCTGGAAGAAACCGAGGAAAACGCAAATGGGAATGGCTATGAAGCAACCGTCGGGGCCATCATCCGGAGATTATTATGAATCTCGTCCATTTACGGAACTGTATGACGAGTATTTTGATCGCGTCAACCGGTATTTACGATGCCGAGTTCAAAGTACGTGGGATGCCGATGATTTGACCACCGTGGTCTTTTTAAAAGCGCTAGAAAAATTCGAGCAATATAGCAGAACAAGTCCTTTCGCATCATGGATCTTTCGTATTGCGCACAATACATATGTCGATTTTATGCGGAAAAACAGGGAGTTTCCGGTTGACCAAGAAGATTTTTTAGGAGCAGAACCAGACGACACATGGCAGCCAGAACGACAAGCGCTGACGAATGAAGAGATTCGTCAGCTTCGTGATCGTCTGGACTTGTTGTCTCAGGATCAACGAGACGTGTTGATGCTCCGTTACTTTGCTGACCTCAAAATCAGTCAGGTAGCTGAGGTGCTCGGCAAAACTGAATCCAGTATCAAAATGATTTCTTATCGCGGATTACAAAAACTTCAAAAGATGTATGAGAGGGGGGACTCCGAATGAGAGAAGAGGAGAAGCGCCCCCAGGATCATCAATCCGATGATCAGACTGTAACCCAACTCCTAGCCCATTTGAAGCAGATGCGCGGGTCGGTTCCTGTCAATTATCAGTTAAAATCAGACCTCAAAAAACAATTGCTCCAGAAAATGAGAGAACTCGAAGCGAAACAGGCAAAAGCTCCAAGTACTGCACCCCAAAAATGGGGAAGGCAGGTTTGGACCGGAATCGCGGCTGCTGCACTTGCGATTGCCATAGGAGGATTTGTGTGGTGGAACAATACCTCTCTTGCCGTTCGAGAGAATGAAGTACTTAAGCTGCCAGCACAAGCGACCGCGGAGCTTGTTGATATTGATCGGAAAGCGACTCAGCTTACTTATATCAATAACAATGCAGAGCTGAAAACCATGCCAATCGATGAGGAAATAAAGCCAGTCACGATCAAGCTGCCGCCAACCGAAGGCAAATACACGGGAGTAGCGTGGTCTAATTCTGGGAACCAAATTGCTGTTGTCGAGCAGGATAAAAAATTATCGCGGATATGGATTGTGGAGATGCCGACGACTTACAGCATGGGCAGCAGCCGATTGCTGAAAGAAGAAGAAGGGGTATTGTACTCTACTCCAAGCTGGTCTGAACATGATGATTCGCTTGCCTTTACCCGCTCCAAGAATGGCGTCGAAGAAATTTGGGTCAGCAGTACAGTATCGTTCCAAGAGTGGAAGCTTGTAGAAGGCTCTCAGCCTGCATGGTCACCAAATGGAAGCTTGCTTGCCTTCAATAAAGCTGGTGAAGTACAGCTGATGGAAGTACGGACAGGGAAAGTTACCTCGCTTGCAATGGGACAGTGGGCATCGTGGAGCTCCGATACGAAATTGACCTATACACACCCAAATGGAACGCTGATGGAAGTAAACGTGGGTGAAGAGCCTTTTGTGACACGCGAGCTACCATTGCGAAACCAGTCATCTGAAGCGCTGATCAAAGGCAACTGGGCAAACAAGGGTAAGAACTTACTGCTTATCTCACGCCATGATCAACTTCAACAACTGGTTATCTCTTTGGCGTCACGAAAATGAGCGGAGGAACAAGCATGAGATGGAAATGGGTGTTAATCTTTGTCATCACATGGCTTAGCTTTTCGATACGCCCAGCTATGGCAGAGAACAACGTAGACATACAATTCGAGATACCTTTAGGTGGTATCGTCAAATATGAATCATGGATGAGACTAGGCGTAAAGGTAACCAGCCAGGAACAGAATTTCACAGGGGCTGTGGAGTTATCTCAACGACAAGTCAAAAAAAATAATGAATTTAAGCTGCGGCGTCCAATAAAGCTCGAGCAAGGAAAAAGTACAACCGTGTACTTTGATATGCCTTCCCAAATCTTGCTCGATGATTGGTACGTCCAGGTGACGCAAAACGGTCAAGTTATCAAAAGCGAAAAGTTGCGTATTCCTTACCCAACAGATGGCCGTACGATTGGGGTGATCAGCGAAGAAGGCAATGCGTTTCATTTTCTTGCTGTCAATCAATCACAATCCAAAATGAACCGCCCCTTGTCCGTACAAAATCTCACGGAACAAATGTTGCCTGACCAATCGTGGATTTACGAAAACATGGACATGTTAGCGTTGGCAGGCAATAGCGGCTCCACAATTAATGATCAACAGATGGCAGCGATCAAGGAGTGGATCCAGCTCGGAGGGATCGTAGTTGTTTCCGCAGGTCCCAATCAAGATGGAATGATCCAGCGGTTTGCTGATATCCTCCCTGTGGAAGCCGGAAAAGCTAGTACTATTGAGCTACAGCAAGCATTAAGCGAGTATGACATTGCGAAAGTTGCGCCAAATGGCAGGATAGGTGTATACAACCGTGACTTGCCCTTATTTGTGTCAAAATCGTACGGCAGAGGATTGCTGCTATTTGTCAACTATGATGTGACAGTAGAGCCGTTGGCATCCTGGCAGTTCAATCCACAACTGTGGCAAAATGCAATGATCCAGCATGGCGCCAAGAAGATATTTGAAGAGAAGCTTTATATGGATCAAATGACCCGACCTTTTCTTGACTTGAGCAAAAAGATCCCTGAAGTACAGACTCCTCTGCCGATCTGGATGGTGGCGTTGTGGGGCGGATATGTCATTGTACTCGCACCATTGACATACTTCGTTTTGAAAAGAATGAGAAAACCTGAATGGGCGTGGGGAGTCATCCCGGCAGGAGGAATTTTCTTGACCGTCGCTATATTCGCGGTAGGAAAGCCTGCTGTTGTGAAAACGAGTACCAGCTACGCAGTAACCAAGATCGACATATTAGATGAGTCTCTGGCTCATGTTCGCTCAGCAGCAACGTTTTTGGGGGTGGATCAAAACGAATACGATGTTCAGCTTGAACCGTCGATCGTTGCGCTGCCCTTGACAGTGGGGCGAAATGATTATCGACCAGAGGGACTCATGGATGGCGATGAGGTTCTCTCTTTCCGCAATCTTCCCTATTTGACACCGAAACAGGCGATCGGTATCGGGGTAAAGCACGACATGGGTGCTTTCGATACTTCCTTGCGAATCAATGAGAATCGTCTGCAAGGGCACGTGAAAAACAATACGGAGTTTGCCTACGATCAGACTTATATTGAAATTGGTTTTCAGCGAATTCCGCTTGGGCCATTGAAAAAGGGAGAAGAAAAGCAGATTGACAGTGTGCTTGAGCCCTTATTTATGCCAAGAAAACCACAGGCAACAAAAGAATTGCAAACGATTGAAGAACGAATCAAAGAAATGCAGGAAAGAGTGGTTGAATATGAAGAGGGGAATCAGGTAAGTATCATAGGCACAACGACAGAGCCTCTTCCTCTGATGACAATGCAGGTGCCTCATCAAGCGAATTACTGGAATGTCATACAGCAGCCTATTCAATTCCAGCCGAATGAACAAGGTCTAGTGACGTTTCCTTATGGCATGCTTGATGCTGATATGTATGAAGTGACAGGGGACTTCGACAGTACCGGATACATTTGGCAGCTGGGAAAGGGCAACATTACGTTTGAGTTGCGTACAGACAAAGCGGCGATCAATATGAAGCGAATAACGGTACCATTGAATCACAGCTCATTCAAGCCTTTCCGGATAGAATACTTCCATCAAAAGAGCGGTAGGTGGATACCTGTTGAGCGCGGGAAGAGACTTGTCCTCGATAATGATATCCAGCAAGTATTGACGCCAAATCAAACATTATTGCTTCGCTTTTCCCACAATGGAACATCGAGATTAGCTCTACCAGAGCCAATTTTCCAGGTAGAGGGGGTGCGAAAATGGTAATCGAAACCGTTCATTTAGGAAAAAGATACGGCAATTTGCAAGCATTGACAGATTTGAACCTCTCGATCGAGCCGGGTAAGGTGTTCGGTTTCATTGGTCCGAATGGCGCCGGAAAATCAACTACGATGCTTATCTTGTCTACCCTTCTTGAACAGAGTGAAGGGGAAGCATTTGTCTGTGGCTACAATGTGCGGAAAGATCCTGCAAGTGTGCGTCAGTCTGTTGGCTACATGCCCGATTTTTTTGGCGTGTACGACAATTTGACAGCTGTAGAGTATTTGGAGTTTTATGCGGGAGCTTACAAAATTCCTGCCTCCAAAAGACGGGCGCTCGTCACTGATCTTTTGGAACTGGTGAATCTGTCTCACAAAGCAGACGCTTTCGTCGATTCTTTGTCTCGAGGTATGCAGCAGCGCCTGGGGCTAGCCCGTTGTCTGGTACATGATCCAGCTGTGCTGATTTTGGATGAACCCGCATCAGGACTGGACCCGCGAGCTCGTATCGAATTACGTGAGATTATGAAGCAACTACGTGCAATGGGCAAGACGATTATTATCAGCTCCCATGTTTTGCCGGAGCTAGCCGAGTTGTGTGATGATATTGGTGTCATTGAAAAAGGCAGATTAATTGCGTATGGTTCTGTACATGAGGTCAGCAATCGGGACACAGGACAAAGCCGTATGCAACTAAGAGCCTTGCGGAACTTGGACAAAGCGGGACTACTGTTAGCGAGCTCTCCGTATGTACATCAATTGACGGAATATATGGGAGGCTTTCGCTTCTACTTTCAAGGGACGGAGCAACAAAAAGCTGATTTGCTTCAAGAACTGCTGGATGAGCAGGTCGCAGTCGTCTACTATGGCGATTCCAAGAAAGATTTAGAAGACGTCTTCTTAGCGATTACGGAAGGAGTCGGTATGGAGTGAGCGACTTCTTGTTCAATCCTCTTTTGGTAAAAGAAATGCGGGACAGATTCCGCTCGAGAAAGACCATGCTCATTTTAGTCGTGTATTTGTTTGTCATGGGGGGAATACCAATGGGCTTTTTGCTCATGGACCCCCTTAAGGCCGAATCGTTAGGGGATAGTCGGGATCTGTTCCTGCTTTCCGCGGGTATACACTACGCGATGGTTTGCTTTGTGGCACCTGCTTTGACTGCTGGAGCGATCAGTGGAGAGAGAGAACGTCAGACCTTGCATATTTTGCTGACAACACAGTTGTCGACGCGCACGATTATTTTGAGCAAGCTCATCACATCCTTAGCGTTCTCCACACTGCTCTTGGTTGCATCGATGCCTCTATACAGTATTGTAATGCTGTACGGGAGCGTATCCCCGGAACAAATGGCTCAGCTCGTTCTCTTTCTCGCGGTGAATATGTTTTTTCTAGGGTCGTTGGGGTTGTTCTGCTCTACCTGGATTAAACGAACGTCGATCTCGACGGTCACCACGTACGGGATTGCCTTCTTTTTTGTGGTAGGTACTGGCTTGCTGTTCTTTTTCATCGGTGAGTCCTTGCAACAGACGTATCCGGAACGATACGTCAATTCGGATGTTTGGAGCATGTATGAGTTGCAGATGTTGGCAGGGATGAACCCGATCATCGTGTTGTTCGATATTTTAGGCGAATCATTCGATCAGTCCGATGATATTAGTTTTGCACCGTGGCTGTTTTTCTCATGTGTGTACGTGGTTCTTTCCTTTGTGCTTGTCATATGGAGCGCTTATTTGTTAAAACCAATTCGCCGAAAATGGTGGAGTTGGAAGAAACGACCTGTTCGTGTACAATGAAAAAGGTGCATGGGAAAAGGGAGGTTTTTTTGTGAGCGATCAAGAAGTGCAGATCATTGATTTTGAAGAACTGCTCCGTGCGATTGAGAGCCGTCTGGCATCTGCAGGCTTGTATGTCAAACGCGAAGCGATCGTGACCATTCTTCAGGCAGAAGAAGCATTTTTGCTTGAAAAGGGTGTTCTTCAAGAGTATAGTGAGTAATCAGCTAACAACCTGCCTAAAGTGGTAGGTTGTTTTTCATGGACAAAGGAAGGCAGAGAGTTATTCGCCTGTTTGCTTCTCCCGGAAAAAAACGGTATGATGGAATAGAGTACGAATATCAGCATAAGGACGTGAACACATTGACAGAAGAGAACAAAGACCTCGAGTTGGGCGATATCATTACATTGGACGATGAAAACGGTGAACCGTTGGGGGATTTCGAAGTATTGGCTATGTTCGACCTGAACGGTAAAGAATATATTGCCTTGGCTGAAGCGGTGGAAGACGAAGAAAGCGAAGAAGATGAAGAAGTGGATATCTTCGTATTCCAAGTGGACGGCGGCGAAATGGTACCATTGGAAGAGGACGAGGAGAGCACTGTTTACGCGAAGCTGAACGAAGTGCTGGAAGGCATCGAACTCATTAAAGAAGACAAGTAATCCCGGTATGAACGAAAAAAGCCACTGCTGGCGTCAGAACCCAAGCAGTGGCTTTTTCTTGCAGTCGATCAGTCATTCATTTTAATAATGTTATCCTTGAGGTCTCGTACAACGAGAAGGCAGGTGTAGTCTGTTTCCTGTAGCTCGCGAACCAGCGCAGAGCACTCGTCTTTCGTAAGACCGAGCTTTTCGAGTCGCGTACGGAGTTCTTTACCGCCATTGTCAAAGAAATGCGCCATGCTGTCAATGTGACCGACGGCACTTTCAAAGTGGGTACTGTATTTATAAAAATTGTTTCGTTGATTTGAGTGATTTTTATCAGGATTCCATTTCAAAACCCAGATGTCATCACTGTTGTATCCGGCAGCAGTTAACGCGTGAACGTCAGAAGCAAGCTCAGCATCATACTTGTGGAATTTGACGAACGGCTTGGTAGCACTGATCAATATTATTCCCCCCTTTTTCGCCTCAGGAATCGATGCCTTACTAGGATGCCCAAAGCCAAAACGCGGATGAATGGAAATACCTGAGGCAAAGCAGTGAACGGTACAAAAGAACAATTGGCATATTTTCCTTGATAGTAGCAGGATTACGATGATGGAGGAAGAAATAGAGAAAGGGAAACAAATGTTTTGGTTTTTCGTTTTGACCAATCTTCACCATTAGTGCTACACTAATTAATGGAATATGCTTGTCATGTACAGAACGAATGTGAAACGAGGAATACTGAGGATAATCGGCCATCTCGCTAGGGGCGAGGTGGCTTTTTTGCCCCATTTTGCTACTGGCGTTGAATACTATGGGAACCATACGGTACAATAGCGATTAAGTGTTCGCTTTTATTAGGAAAACGTACCTCTCATGGTGATTGAAACATCTCGGCGTTTTTCAAAAAAGGTGAAAACGACGCTAGCCATCAGTAAAAAAGGCATGAAAAGTTTTGGTACGTGTCCGAAGAGTAGAGGGGAGAGCGCGATTGAAGGAAACAGAAACACAGCAAACACTAACGTATACAGAAGAAGACATTCAGGTCTTAGAAGGCTTGATTGCCGTTCGAAAGCGGCCTGGAATGTACATAGGTTCCACGGGCTCGCGTGGCCTGCATCATCTGCTGTGGGAAATTGTAGATAACGCCAAAGATGAGTCGCTTGCCGGTGTTAACGATAGCATCATCGTCACTTTGAACAAGGATGGCAGTGTCAGTGTAGAAGACCATGGACGCGGAATTCCAACCGGTATGCACAAGACTGGTCGACCTGTACCAGAAGTTATTTTTACGACGCTCCATGCCGGCGGTAAATTCGGCGGCGGCGGATATAAAAAAAGTGGTGGCTTGCACGGGGTAGGCTCTAGTGTCGTTGTCGCCTTGTCCAAATGGCTTGAGGTCGAAATCCATCGCGAAGGCAAAATTCATAAGCAGCGCTTTGAATATGTTGTGGATGCAAATGGAATCGAGCATGTCGGTAAGCCTGTTACAGGTCTTGAAATCACAGGGAACACCAAACGCACAGGCACAACCGTACGTTTTCTGCCGGATGACGCGGTGTTTGGCAATGCTCGCTTTGACTATGAGACGATTCGTGATCGTTTTCGTGAGACGGCATTCCTTCTGAAAAAGCTGCGCATGGTTTTGATTGATGAGCGCGGACCGGAAAAGAAACGGGAAGAGTTTTACTTCGAAGATGGCTTGAAATCATACGTTTCCTATTTAAACGAGGGGAAAAACACCCTTCATCCGATTGTTTACTTCGAAGGAGAAAAGGACAATATCTACGTTGAGCTGGCCTTTCAGTACAATGACGGCTATGCGGAAACACTGGTATCCTATGTCAACTCGATTGTAACAACGGACGGCGGAACACATGTCACGGGCTTCCGCAACGGTACGACCCGGATTTTTAATGAATTTGCCCGGAAAAAAGGGTACTTGAAAGAAAAAGACCCGAACTTGACTGGAAACGATTTGCGGGAAGGTTTCCTCGGTGTATTGTCATTGCAAATGGCTGACGTCCAGTTTGAGTCCCAAACAAAAGACAAGCTGGGGAACGAAGAAGCACGGGCAATTGTAGAACAGATTGTTTCCGAAAAGCTAGGCTTCTTCCTCGAGGAAAATCCGGAAATAGGCAAGCTGCTAATTGACAAGGCGTTGCGTTCTGCTGAGATTCGCGAAGAGCTGCGCAAACAACGCGAAGCACTACGCGGCGACAAGAAAGGCAAAACCGCGAAAAAGCGCAAATCGATTTCGGAAAAGTTTACTCCGCCGCAATACAGAGACTCCAAGCGCAATGAGCTCTTCCTCGTCGAGGGGGATTCCGCGGGTGGCTCTGCAAAACAGGCACGTAATTCAGAGTTCCAAGCCTTGTTCAGCCTGCGCGGGAAGCCGTTGAACACGGAAAAAGCAAAGCTATCAGAGGTATTGGCGAATGAAGAGTTCCGCACGATCCTAGAGGTGCTTGAAACCGATATTGGCGAAGAGTTTTCCATCGAAAACTGTGCGTTCGATAAAGTGATCATCATGTCTGACGCGGACGTTGACGGCTCGCACATTCAAACGCTCTTACTGACCTTCTTCTTCCGCTACATGCGCCCGATGATTGCAGCTGGTCACTTGTATATTGCCCAACCACCTTTGTATCAGGTGAAAAAGCAGAGCAAGGGCAAGCAAACAGAGGGGATCTACTGTTGGAGTGATTACGAGCTGGAACAGGCGTTGAAAAAGGCTGGACGCGGTGCTGAAGTGCAACGCTACAAAGGTTTGGGTGAGATGAACGCCGATCAGCTCTGGGAAACAACGATGGATCCTGAGACGCGCAAGCTCATCAAGGTTGAACTGGAAGACCTCGCTCACTGTGAGAAGCTGGTAACTGTTTTGATGGGTGACAAAGTCCCACCACGGCGTGAGTGGATCGAGAACCACGTCACCTTTGAAGTGGGGGAGGATGAATAAGCATGCTGTCCAATCAAGTGATTAATCAGAGCTTCGCGGAGATTATGGGAAAGCGCTTTGGGGACTATGCCAACCTGGTTATTCTCTCACGCGCGATCCCAGATGCTCGCGATGGACTAAAACCGGTACAGCGCCGTATTTTGTATGCCATGTACCAAGAAGGCAACACGAACGATAAACCATACCGTAAATCAGCGAAAACGGTCGGATACGTGATGGGTACCTATCATCCGCACGGTGACTCGGCGATTTACGAAACGATGGTACGGATGGCACAATGGTGGAAAATGCGTCAGGTGCTTATTCAAGGACACGGAAACTTCGGTAGCTTGGACGCAGACCCGCCAGCCGCTATGCGTTATACCGAATCCAGACTGTCGGCATTGGCCAACGAGCTATTACGCGACATTGAAAAGGATACGGTTACATTTATCCCGAACTACGACAACTCTGCTCAACAACCGGCAGTATTGCCTTCACGGTTTCCGAATCTTCTCGTGAATGGCGCTGCTGGGATCGCGGTTGGTTTTGCAACAGACATCCCGACTCACAATCTGGGTGAAGTCATCGATGCGGCTGTTGCACAAATGAAGAACCCGAATATCTCGCTGGATGAGCTGATGCAGCACGTCAAGGGGCCAGATTTTCCAACAGGCGGCATTGTTCAAGGGCTGTCCGGAATTCGTAAGGCGTTTGAGACAGGCCGTGGCCAATTCATCATTCGCGGGAAGACCCATGTCGAGGAGCCAAAAGGCGGCAAAATCAAAAAAATCGTCATTTCCGAAATCCCTTACGAAGTGGTCAAGTCAAAGCTCGTCGGCCAAATCGATGAGCTCGTGATGGAGCGCAAAATCGAGGGGGCACTGGCGGTTCGCGATGAAACCGGTCGCAAAGAGGCCGAGCAGAAAAAAGTCCGTATCGTAGTGGATATTCGCAAGGAAGCAGATGAACAGGCGATTCTCAACTACCTGTACAAAAATACGGATCTGCAAATCTATTACAACTACAACATGAACGTGATTCATGAGGGGACCATCCGCCAGATGGGACTCAAGGCTTTGTTGGGGGCGTACATCGACCACCAAAAAGAAGTCGTCACGAATCGCTGCCAATATGATCTGAATCGAAAGCAAAGCCGCGAGCATATCGTGGAAGGCTTGATTCGCGCCAAGTCCATTTTGCGTGAGATCGTCGATACGATTATGGATTCGGAAGACCGTGCAGATGCCAAGAATAACATCATGGAGAAATACGGCTTCACCGAAAACCAAGCGGATGCGATTTTGAGCATTCAGCTCGCTTCCTTGACACGTCTGGATATCGTTAAGCTGGAAAAAGAATTGGCAACGCTGGCAAAAGAAATCGAGGAACTTAAGTCGATTTTGGCAAGTGAGAAAAAGCTGATTCAAGTCATTACAGGCGAACTGAACGAGATCAAGAAAAAATATGCAGAAGAGCGCCTGACAGAAATTCAGGGCGAGATCGAGGAAATCAAAATCGATATCGCCATGCAAATCAATGCAGAGGATTGCATCGTAACCCTCACAAACGAAGGATATATCAAGCGGACGAGCCCGCGTTCCTTCAAATCAGTAGGGGGAACGCTGGAGACATGTGGTGTAAAAGAGGGAGACCGTGTCCGTTATTTCATGGAGACGAATACGTCCCACACTGCTCTCTTCTTTACTCAGGACGGTAAATACTTCGCTACTCTGGTCAACGCCTTCCCGGACGATAAGTGGAAGGATATCGGTTCTGCCCTCGTCAACATCATCCCATTGGAGAAAAATCAGCGAATCGTTGGCTTTACGATCGTAGAGAACTTCAAACAACCGCTGTATGTCTACCATGTAAGTAAAAATGGTTTGATGAAAAAGACCGCGTTGTCCGAATACGAAACGAATCGTTCCAGTGCGTTGGTAGCTGCGAAGCTGAAAGCCGACGATGACGAATTTGTGAATGTGTTTGTTGCAGACGAAGCTGGGGCGATACTCGGTGCGACCAAGGATGGCATGGGCATTCGATTCCAGCGCAGTGAAGTCAGCGCAACGGGTAGAGCGTCGAGCGGGGTAAAAGCAATCGCACTTGCTCCAGACGACGATGTGATCACGCTGCTTCCGATTGAGGAAGACGACTCTCGTGCCTTTAGCTTGTTGACGGCTGAAGGGGTTGTAAAACGCACGGCCATTGCTGCGATCCCACTCCAGGCACGCGCAGGCAAAGGCGTACAGTTGATTCGTAAACGTAAAAATAATCCGCATGAGCTTGTCGCGATGTTCATCGAGGAAACCGTCTATGCCTGGACGTCGCAGAACGAATGGACCCTTGTCGAGACAGAGCAAGTGATCGTCAACGAGCAAGGTGGTATCGGCCGACAACTGGTGGAGGGTGGGGTAAAAGCAGTCGCTTTTGAAACCATTTTGCCGACAGATGAACCGAAGGACGATGCGACTTCAAAAGGCTGAGGAGACGGAGCTGGCACAGCAGGACAACAGAAAACGTCTAATGTCCAGGCTAGCCTGTTCGATGGAGTTCATCGAGAAAAAAAGGAATGATGAATAGATGGCGTTTGAAGACTTTGTTTCACCGCTAAGCTGGCAGCAAGTTTCTCTGCTTCTTGATACTGTGCAATATTTCGAAGAGGCGCCGAAGCTGCTCTCGCTTCCACAAGAGCAAGGCGCAAGTGTGCCTGTGCCGATTACGTCAGACACATTGAAGACGATGCTTGGGTGTTTGGACGAAGAGGAAGCATTTAGCCGCAAAGCTTTTTCATTGAGATGGGAAGCAGGTGAGGACGAAGGAAGTGGCTACCTCGTTGTCGAGCTTCCGAATGGAGACACCGTAAGACAGCCAGCCGTTCTATCCGCTTTTTCTCCGGTTTAACAGAGTAACGCTTTGGTGACGAGCTTGCATCCATGATAGGATGTGAGCCGTTTAGCCGAAGCGTTTTTTTGCATACGAAAAGATTGCCAGCGAATTGGAGTTTGTGATACAGTTTGAACACGAGTGATTTGTAATAAAGTTAGTAACTTACTGAGATAGCAACCTTACCTATGGAGGATGGAATCATGGAAAAAGTCATCAATCAAAAGGCTTTTATGGACGTCATTCGCGAGCGTCGTTCCGTACGTCATTACGATCCAACAGCAAAAATCTCGCGGGATGAATGGAAGGAAATGTTGCAGGAAGCGACCTTGGCACCTTCCAGCTCCAACCTCCAGCCGTGGCGGTTTTTGATTATTGATGAACAGCCATTGAAAGAGAAACTGCTCCCCATCGCATTTAACCAAAAGCAGGTGGTAGAGGCTGCGGCGGTTATTGCAGTCTTGGCTGATTATGAGGGCTACAAGCAAGCCGGGAGCATTTACAAAAAAGCGGTCGAAGCAGGTTACATGACAGAGGAAGTAAAAGCCGCGTTCATCGACAACATCAACAAACGTTATGAGAATCGGGATCGGTCAATCATCAAGGAAATTGCTTTGGTAGACGGAGGTCTCGTCGCGATGCAATTGATGCTCGTTGCCAAGGCAAGAGGGTACGACACGGTGCCGATGGGAGGCTATAACAGCGAGAAATTTAAGGAAGCTTTCCAAATCCCAGATCAATATGAAACGGTCATGTTGATTGCAATCGGCAAAGCGGCACAGCCCGGTCATCCGACTACTCGCCTGGATGTAGAAGAGATTACGTTCTGGAATGAGATGCCGAGTAAATAAGCACGGAGACATAATATAGTCTTGGCCTTCCATGATTTTGGGGTCAGGGCTTTTTTTACGTTTGCAAGCTTTCGAGGGACAGACATGCTGGCAATCAGGTGAAATGGGGCGTACAATAGGAAGACACAACAGTAACGAAAGAGAAGCCGCAGACGAGCGAAAGAAGGGTGTAGGATGAAAAGATTGTTGGCAATCAGCGATATTCATGGGGAATTAGAGAAATTGGAATCGTTGATGGAGCAAGTTCAGTACGATCCACAAAACGATCAATTGATCCTGCTAGGCGATTATGTAGACCGTGGACCAGAGTCGAAGGGGGTCGTCGACAAGGTGAAACAGCTCCATGCAGAAGGAGCAATCGTGTTGATGGGCAACCATGATCATATGATGGTCAAATCGTTCGAACAAGACCCTGTCTTTATCGAGCGATGGTTTCGAAACGGCGCACAAAAGACGTTGGCTAGCTATGGTCATGTCGCAGCAGATACGGAGTCTGGTGCACCTGAGACCTTGGAAATCACCTCTTCGGTCAAAGAGCATCTGGAATTTTTGGCTGGCTTGGACTGCTATTATGAAACCAATGATTATATTTTTGTTCACGGGGGTGTACATCCCGAGACTCCGGTTGCAGAGACTGACCCGTACATGCTGATGTGGATACGTGACGAGTTCCATAAAGGCTATAAGGGTGAGAAGACCGTTGTTTTTGGTCACACGCCAACGAGTTATTTGCACGGCAAACACGATGTCTTTTACGGTGATAATAAAATCATCGGCATTGACGGAGGTGCCGTATACGGCGGCCGTCTGCATTGCTTGGAGCTGCCGAGCCGAAAGGTGTACTCCGTAGAGTGATAGAATATGAATGAAAGGCTTTTCACCTCTCTTTTCAAAGAGCGGGTGAAAGCCTTTTTGTTATGTGTCAAGATAAGTAAAGAGTAATATTGTAATGAAATTTATTTAAATAAATTGCAAAAATTAATAATTAAAGTCTTGTCTTCTAATATTTGGGATAGTAAAATATTCCCAACTCACCTATATTTTTATTACTTATCATCATATTAGCCCACGTGAATATTTGCTAATCAAGGACCATTTTCCCCTGCCATGCTCGCTGCAATGTGACCGTTACTCTAATCGTCACTCTTATTCCACTCCTAGAAAAGACAAAAGAAACAGCCATTTCCCAAAAAATCATTGATCGATACGATCATTCTGGAAAAAGGAAAAGAAACACCCATCTCAAAAAGGTGATGGCTTTTTATTGCTCGTTACTTGAAAAATTTATAACAGAAGGTAATAAAAGTAAAGCTCTTATAACTGATCGTTTCATTCCAATCTGCTGAAAGAAAAAGAATGGGCTGTGCTTTTTCTTCCGCGGGAGTGGCTATATAGTTTCTGGGAAAAGGTTCCTAATATTCAGAATGCGAAAAGTCTGTTTTGTCATTCCGAGTACCAGCCTATGTCCTGCCCGGAAAAGAATAGGGAGACTGGCGCTTCGTACAACGGGTCCATGGCTTGGGGAAAATAACTTCTCTTGTATACACGTGGGGTGAGTATCTCACCAGGCAAGAGCTAAAAACTATCAAACACGGAACAAGGGAGGAACAACGCTTTGCATATTGTTCAGACATTAGTAGAAGCGCTGGAATTGTGGAAGAACGAGGACCAAAAAGGCGTTACCTTCATTTTGGGAGACCAGAATGAGATGTTTGTTTCCTATAAGGAATTATATGAAGAAGCCCTCGGTTATTTATTTGTCCTCCAAAAAAATGGAATAAAGCCTGGTGATGAAGTCGTTTTTCAAATTGAGGATAGTAATCTCCGAACTTTTGTCTGCCTTTTTTGGGGATGCTTGCTTGGCGGAATTATCGCTGTCCCTATCTCTGTAGGGGATAACGAAGAACATCGTCTTAAGCTGCTAAAGGTTTGGAAGACGTTAATCAATCCGTATCTGATTACGACGGACAGCGTCTGGAAACGACTGGAGGATTTCTTTGGTAAACACAACTACCTGACGGAAATGGAATCATTGAAATCGAGGTCTTTCCTGCTTGATGAGACCGGGAAAAATGTAGAGAAGGGCACCATTTATTATCCTTCTGTTGATCATGTGGCCTTTATTCAATTTTCATCTGGGTCTACAGGGGATCCGAAAGGCGTTACCCTGACACACGAAAACCTTGTCCATAATGTGCGTGCGATTAATAACAGACTTGGAACGGGTGAGTCTGACTCATTCCTAAGCTGGATGCCCTTAACGCATGACATGGGGATGATCGGGTTCCATTTATCACCGCTGTATGCAGGGGTTCATCATTATTTTATTCATACGTCACTGTTCATCAGGCGGCCTACGCTATGGCTGAAGAAAGTAAGTGAGCATAAGGCGACGATTACGTCTTCTCCGAACTTTGGATATAAATATGTGTTGGCTAGGTTTAAACCGGAAGTGGCTGAAGAGTGGGATTTGTCTACGCTTCGCACGATATTAAATGGAGCAGAACCAATTGCTTCCGAATTGATCCATCAGTTTTTGGATCAGATGAGCCCTTATGGATTGAAGAAAACGAGCATGCTCCCGTGCTATGGATTGGCTGAAGCCTCTGTGGGAGTATCCATACCTGATCAGAACCAGTATTTTACAACGATTTCTCTTGATCGAAGGTTTATCCAGGTAGGCAAGCCAATCAAGATGACAGATCAAACAAATCCAGAAGCTCTCTCACTGGTAGAAGTGGGTTACCCAATTGATTTTTGCGAGGTAAGAATATGTGATGACGAGGATCAAGAGCTGCCAGAGGGTGTTGTTGGCCATATCCACATTAGAGGGAAGAATGTAACTAGTGGGTACTACAACAACCCTACTGCCACTGCAAATGTAATGACGGCTGATGGATGGCTCAGAACAGGGGATCTGGGTTTTATGAGAAAGGAACGTCTTGTCATTACGGGGCGTGCGAAGGACATCATTTTCGTGAATGGTCAAAACGTTTATCCGCATGATATTGAGCGGATTGCTGAAGAAGTTGAAGGAGTCGAGCTTGGGAAGGTCGTTGCCTGCGGGGTATTCAACGAGGATAGCAAAGAAGAGGATATTCTTGTGTTTATCCTTCATCGGAAAAGTGTAGACGAGTTCGCTGCGCTTTCTAAGAAAGTGAAAAAGCATTTGAACGAGCGAACAGGATGGAGAATAAGCGAGGTCTTGCCGATTCAGCGCATCCCCAAAACAACGAGTGGAAAAGTGGAACGATATAGGGTGGCTAGGGAGTATCAGTCTGGAGTATTTCACGATGTTTCCGAGGAAATGAAACGACGAAACAACGAAGAGGTAAACGAGGAAAGAACCGATAAATCACCTCAGATGCGCGAAGAAATAGAAAAACAAATGCTTGCCATTTGCCGCGAGGTGCTTCAGTCGGACAGCTTGGGACCAAACGACAGTTATTTTGACGTAGGCGCGTCCTCTATGCAGCTGACCCAGTTAGCAGGGCGGATAGAAGAGGAGATGGGCATCACGTTGGCGGTAACCGATTTGTTTGCCTATCCGACGATCTCCAGGCTATCTCGCAGTCTCTTCCACGACGAACAAGTGACTGATCGCATAAAACAGACTGATGCTAGCCAACAGAAACAAAAAGATATCGCTATTATCGGAATTTCTTGTAAGTTCCCGCAGGCTCAGGATGTCGATCAATTTTGGCAAAACATCCGAGAAGGAAAGGATTGTATTCATGAACTTCATGGCCAGAGACGAAAGGACACAGAACAATATGTCTCGCTGGTAAGAGGAGAACAGGGCAATCCTACACTCGTAGAGGGTGGATATTTAGATGAGATAGACAAGTTTGACTATTCGTTCTTCTCGATCGCCCCAAAAGAAGCGAAGCTGATGGACCCCAACCAAAGGCTGTTTCTTCAAAATGCTTGGAATACGCTAGAGGATGCAGGCTATGGCGGGAACAAGCTTTCCGGGAAAAAAGTAGGGGTGTATGTCGGCTTCTCCAAGTTGGGATACGATTACGAACGCCTTTTGTCTGTAGTAAGTCCCAAGGATTTGCCCTCTTATGCAGTAGGTAACCTTCCTTCTATTATTGCGAGCCGCATCTCGCACTTGCTTGATTTGCGCGGCCCTGCGATCACGGTGGATACAGCATGCTCTTCTTCCTTAGTTGCGGTTCATATGGCGTGCAAGGCTATCCAAAACGGTGATTGTGAGATGGCATTGGCTGGTGGAGTCAAAACCATCCTGCTGGCACAAAAAGCTGGAATCGGAATGGAATCCTCTGACAACCGTTCAAGGGCGTTTGACGATCAATCTGATGGAACGGGTTGGGGCGAAGGCGTAGCTTCTGTTCTGTTAAAACCATTGGAAAAAGCCATCGGGGACGGAGATCACATCTATGCCGTGATCAAGGGAAGCGCTGTTAACCAAGACGGCGTTACAGTCGGGATTACCGCACCGAACTCACAAGCGCAGGCAGAATTGATTGTAGACGCTTGGGAGGATGCGCAAGTCGATCCTGAAACAATTAGCTATATAGAGGCGCATGGAACGGGAACAAAACTGGGGGACCCTGTTGAGTTGGATGGAATTCAGAGAGCCTTTCGCCAATATACACAGAAGAAACAGTTTTGTGGAATCGGCACTGTCAAAGCGAATATTGGACATTTATATGAATCAGCGGGAATCGCTGGCTTGATAAAGGCTGCTTTGCAGTTAAAGCACAAAGAACTGCCTGCCCTCGTCCATTTCCAGAAGCCCAATCGAAATTTTGCATTTGAAAAGTCGCCAGTATATGTGCAAAACAGACTGGAAAAATGGGAAGCAGAGGGTCATCCGAGGAGATGCGGGGTCAGCTCGTTTGGGTTTAGCGGGACCAATAGCCACGTTATCTTGGAAGAGTATGAGTCGGTTAATGAAACAGAGATGACAGTCTCAGACGAGGTGCAAGTGTTTACCTTGTCGGCCATGTCCGAATCGGCCCTTCAACAACTGATTCATAAGTACCGTGAGTTTCTTTCTTCGAGCGGACCGATTTCTCTGTCAGATTTGTGCTATACGGCAAATACCGGGAGAGAATCGCTTCCCTATCGTATTGCGCTCGTTTTGCATAGTCGCAATGATTTTGAACAAAAGCTCGATCGATTGGCGGTCCGGCTTGAAAATGATCGAGATGTTTTCGTCTACGCAGCTGGTAAGAAACGCGTTCCAGAAGAAACAGTTCATCTGTTGAGTCATTCCGCTCAGGATGTGCAGGAAAAGTACCACAAGGCGAGTACAGAGTTGAAGTATTCGTATGCAAAGACATTATGCGATTTGTATGTACAGGGAGCTACGGTTGAGTGGGATGAGTTCTACAGAGATGGCAAAAAGAGAAGAAAAATGCCATTGCCGGTCTATCCTTTCGATCAGCATCGCTCTTGGATTACAGATGATGTGAGCAGCATCATTCCAGAACAAATGAATACTACACGCGGAAATAGAGGTGCTACTGTGTCAGAGATAGGGACTGCGCCAATCACAAAAGTTCTGAAAGAGTTGGTTCATCATGCTTCAGGTTTTGGTGTAGAAGAAATTGATCCATCCCTTCATTTTCTGGAGCTTGGCTTGGATTCTATTATGCTCGTACAAATCAATCGTGAAATTCAGGAAAAGTTTGGAGTGGTTATTCCGACCCAAGAGTTGTTCGAAACCATTACCAGCATTGATAAGCTAGCGGCCCACATCGCTCTGGAACTATCCAGTAGCCCAGCTGTAGCTTCTGCCACGCAAATGGAATGGATGGCAACCGAGCAACCGAGAGAAAACGTAGTTGTAGAACATAAGGTTGTTCAGAATGTTCAACAATCAGAATCGAGAGAACATACAACAAAAATGCCAATCCCGAGAAGTGCAGGGGCGGTTGAAAACATTATTGAAAAGCAGATTTCGCTCTTAGCTGAACACCAAAATCAAATGGCCACGCTGTTACAAAAGCAATTAGAACTGTTGAATCAAGAACAGAACGATGTACCTGAACAAAGCTATGTACCTGAACAACACGCTGCATCTGTGTCTGTTGCTCCCGAGAGCCGGAAACCCGAAGCAAAACCACCCGTCAAGGTGAATGAAGAGGAACGCCAGAAGCCATTTATACCTTATCAACCACTAATGATCGGTGAATCAGGCAATTTTACACCTGCACAAAGAGAGTATCTAAACAGATTCATTCAAAGCTATACGGAAAAGACAAAACGCTCCAAGAAGTATACGCAAGAGCACCGATTGGTTCATGCGAACAATCGCAATGTGTCTGGATTCCGTTCTTATTGGAAGGAAATGGTTTATCCGATCATTACGCAATCTTCAGCTGGTTCGAAAATGTGGGATATGGATGGGAATGAATATATCGATCTGACGATGGGTTTCGGTGTAAACCTGCTCGGTCATAATCCCGCATTTATCATGAAAAAGCTAGAGGAGAAGGTTCAATCTGATCTGCCTCCGCTCGGACCTATGTCAGATGCAGCTGGAAGAGTAGCAGAATTAATCAGCGAGCTAACCGGAGTGGAGCGTGTTGCCTTTTACAATTCGGGGACAGAGGCAGTTATGGTGGCGCTGCGCCTGGCTAGAGCTGTCACAGGCCGTACGAAGATCGCATTATTTTCCGGCTCCTATCACGGTACCTTTGACGGGATTCTGACTGTCGCTGATCCTGAGTCCCAGGACGGGAAGGCCATACCGATGGCTCCAGGTATTACCCAGCATACGGTGGATGACGTCCTTGTCTTAAACTACAACCATCCAAAATCAATCGAGCTGATCAAAAAACATGCACATGAACTGGCCGCAGTGCTGGTCGAGCCTGTTCAAAGCCGACGTCCAGATCTGCAACCAGTGGAATTCTTGAAGGAAGTCAGAGAGATTACAAGCCAATCAGGCACTGCCCTTATCTTTGACGAAATCATTACAGGATTCCGTATACATCTTGGTGGCGCACAGGCGTGGTATGGAATAGAAGCAGACCTCGTTACGTATGGGAAAGTTCCGGGTGGTGGCATGCCAATCGGTGTTGTTGCTGGTAAAGCTGCATTCATGGATGCGGTGGATGGGGGAACCTGGAATTTTGGAGATGATTCCTATCCGTTACATTCCGAGAAAAAGACGTTTGTGGGCGGAACGTTTTGCACACACCCACTGACGATGCATGCTGCGATCACTACTCTGGAATATTTGAAGGAACAGGGGCCGAAGCTTCAGGAAGCGTTGACTCAAAAGACCCTCTACTTGGTAGAAACGCTTAACGCGTATTTTAAGGACGAGCAGATTCCAATCCAGATGATCAATTGCGGTTCCTTGTTCCGCTTCGTATCGTTTACTGATATAGAATTGTTCTTCTATCACCTGATTAGCAAGGGCATTTATATATGGGAGGGCAGAAATTGCTTCCTTTCTACGGCTCATTCCAACGAGGATATGGAGAGAATAATCCTTGCGGTGAAGGAAAGCATCGATGATCTGAGACGTGGAGGTTTTTTGCCGGAGCCACCCCCTACTTCTCCGAATGGAAGACGGAAACAAAATCAGGTTATTGAAATGACAAACTTTACGAGACAGGATGGGCAAAAGCACGAGCCAAACCTGGTGGGAAGTGTGGGGGAACAACTGAGGCTTCCCCTTAGCCCTGAACAGAAACAGATGTGGTTTGCAGTCAAATCTCGCGTGGAAGCATCCGCAGCTTTTAACGAGAACATCTCCCTTCAGGTGGAGGGTGAGCTTGATATCCCTGTGTTTGAGCAGGCTGTCCAAATCATGGTGGATCGTCATGAAGCATTGCGAACCATCATTGACTCAAACGGAGAGTATCAGGAGGTATTGCCCAAGCGGGACATACGAGTTCGAGTCGTGGATTTGAGCCACCTTTCATTCGAGGAACAGGAAGAAAAAAGGAATCAGCTATTGGATGAACAAACAGGCACACCATTTGAGCTGTCTTCTGAGGAACCGCTGTATCGGGTAAGTGTCATCAAGCTGGCTTCCGCCAAATTCCTAACCTCCTATACCTTCCATCACATGATTGCAGATGGTTGGTCCATGGCTGTTTTCATAAAAGAGCTGGATGATATCTACACAGCCCTTACACAGAAACGACCAGTGTCGCTAGAGCCTTCTACACCATTTTCTGCCTACCAAACCTGGCAAGAAGCACAGGTGCAGAAACCAGAGTTTCAAGAAGCGCTCACGTACTGGAACGAAAAATTCTCAGATCCAATACCCAAGCTCGTTTTTCCTTTAGAAAAGCGAGAAACGGGAAAACCATCTTTTACAGGCGAGCGAATTACCTTCAAGATCGACAGCAGCATCACGAGGAAGGCAAGAAAAAGAAGCATTCAAAACAAGAACAGTCTGTTTATTACCTTACTGGCTTCTTTTAATCTGTTTCTTCACCGCCTTCTCGGAAATAGAAAAATGGTTGTTGCGATTCCTACTGCGGGCCAATCCCATATCGGCAAAATGTCTTTGATCGGAAACTGCGTCAATCTGTTGCCTGTTTGCACCGAGATTGACGGCAATGATACGGCAGCGGATTATTTGTCCCGGGTGAAACAGGCGGTTGCTGAGATGGAAAAGCATCAAGCCTACTCATTTGCAGCATTAGCTGAGAATCTGCCGCATCAGAACTTGCCGGAGCTTTCTGTGTTGTTCAATATGGATCGGCCGCTTCACAACCTGACTTTCGCTCAAATGAAAGCTGCGCTGCTGCCGAATCGGATCATTTACAGCAAGTACGATCTCTTTATAAACGTTACAGAAGTGGGCGGAGAGCTTGTTGTTGATGTGGATGCACGAAGCGGGGTAGTAACCTCGGAGATTCTTCGCCAGTGGGGTGTGTACTTTGCCAATCTTGTGCATCGCATTGCAGAAGACGATCAGGAAACAATCAGTGCACTGTCCCTTTTGCAGCCCGATGAAAGTGAAAGAATGATTCGCGAATCCATTGGCAACCTGGGCAAATATGCAGAGGAATGGAAAGAACTATTGCAGGATGTCCCAGATGATCGAGTAGGACGAGCTTCCCTCTATGTATTGGATCAGTATCAGCAAGTGGCCCCTATGGGTGCGATCGGACAGGTGTATCTGGATGATGGGGGATTCGAACATGCAGTCCCGTCTCATTGGCAGCGAACAACGAAATCTGCTGTTCCCCTAGGAAAAGGGGAAATCCATATCATCCATTCATCTGATCAGCTTGCAGGGCAATCAAGCAAAGGAGTAAGAGAAGTAGAGCCGGCTGGAACGGCGACTGAAGAGCGAATCAGAGTCATTTGGCAGGAAGTTTTGGGAAGCTCCCCGATGTATCTGGATGACAATTTTTTCGAACAAGGCGGGAACTCCTTACAAGCGACTGTCATGCTCAGCCGAATCTACAAGGAATGCCATGTACAAATTCCTTTGCATCAAATTTTTCAATCGCAGACGATACGTGAATTAGCCAAATATGTAGACTCGTCAAAACATGAAGCTTTTGCTCCCATTCGCACATGCGAGATGCAGCCATACTATATGTCTTCTTCCGCGCAGAAAAGAATGTATATCCTCCAAGGTTTGGATGGAGGAACCGCCTATAACCTGTCTGGTTACTTACAATTGGATGGGGAACTGGAACTTGATCGTCTGATTCAAGCTTTGCAACAGGTTGTACAAAGGCACGAGTCTTTCAGGACCAACTTTGTCATCAGGGATAATGAAGTCGTGCAAGTATTACATGACGATCTGCCATTGGATATTGAGGTCGAGCAACTGGCCGAAGAGGATGTAAATGAGGCGATTCGCACCTTTATCCAGCCGTTTGATCTCAGCAAAGCACCGCTTATTCGGGCGAAAATTTTCCAAGTCTCAGCCAAGCGCTTCATTGTGGCTGTGGATATGCATCACATTATTTCGGACGGCTATTCGGTCTCTTTGTTTATCCGGGAGCTGCTTCATGCGTATAGAGGAGAATCACTGCCAGAGCTCGGCGTGACGTATAAAGACTTTGTGGCATGGGAGCAAGAGAGGGAGCAGTCAGAACAGCTTCTCGCTCAAAAGGAGTACTGGCTCACGCAATTTGGTCAAGGTGAACTTCTGGTATTGAAGCTTCCCATTGATTATCAAAGACCACCGGTTCAATCCTTTGAAGGTGACCGCTTGACGATGGGGATCGGAGAGGAAGTCAGGAAGCAGTTACTCCAAATTGCCAGGGAAACTGACACGACCTTGTACATGGTATTGCTTGCTGCCTACAATGTACTTCTTTACCGATACACGGGGCAGGAGGAGCTGATTGTCGGTTCTGCTGTGGCGGGAAGACAACACCCTGATTTGGAACGAATGGTCGGCATGTTTGTAAATACATTGGCTATCCGTAACTATCCAACAGGGAGCAAGACCTTTAAGGATTTCTTGAAAGAAGTGAAAAATCAAGCCATCCTTGCATTTGAGAACCAGGAGTACCCGTTTGAAAAACTGGTTGATTCTCTTCAGCTCAACAAAGATTTAAGCCGGAATCCTATATTCGATACCATGTTTGATTACCATTATGAATCCTTTGACGATGTGGCCTCAGATGATTTCAAAGTCACTACGTATGAATATCCAAAAGGTGTGTCCCTATTTGATCTCAGTCTTGATGTGCATGATGACGGGACGACGCTCACTTGCCAATTTGATTACAGCACTCATCTGTTTAAACGCGATACTGTTGAGCGGATGGCAAATCACTTTACCATGATTCTTCACTCCATTCTTCAATCGAATGAGATGTGCCTGGCTGATTTGGAGTACCTGTCCAGCGAAGACGTCAAGCAGGTTGTCGCCGACTTTAATCAAGCGCGGAAGCAAATACCAGCTCCTCTCTATCCAACGTTCTCTGAATGGTTTGAAGCAGAAGCAAACCGCCATGCAGAGCAAGTCGCAGTCTCATACGGGGAAGAGCAGATCAGCTATCAGGAACTCAATGCGAAAGCAAACCGTCTGGCCCGGGTTCTTCGTGATCAGGGTGTAATACCAAACAGCGCGGTTGCCATTTTGGCAGAACGCTCGATTAACATGGTCGTGGCTGTTCTGGCAGTTATGAAGGCGGGTGGAGCATATGTACCGATTGATCCCCAGTATCCGAAGGACCGCATTTCGTTCATGCTGGAAGACAGTCAGGCAAAGGTCATGCTGGTCAATCAAAATGGCCAGGACGGCATAGACTTCAGCGGCTCCATTATCGATCTGGATGCAGATACCAGTTACAGCGAGGATTCGTCCAAACTCGTAGCCGTGTCCGGACCGACAGATCTTGCTTATATCATTTATACATCGGGCACAACTGGCAAACCCAAGGGAGTCATGATCGAGCATCGCAATCTGGTGAGTGTAGCGAATACATGGCGGTATGAGTACGACCTTGAACATATCAATGTCAATCTCTTGCAGATGGCAAGTTTCTCCTTTGACGTGTTTGCAGGTGATTTATGCAGGTCCTTGCTGCATGGTGGACATTTGGTGATATGCCCGAGTGATGTAAGGATTGATCTTCCGGCCCTTTATCAGTGGTTGACCCGGTATGAAATTTCTTTGTTTGAATCGACACCTGCTCTTGTTCTTCCTTTTATGGAGTACATTTATCAAAATGGATTGCCGCTCCATCATCTGAAACTGCTGATTCTTGGTTCGGATACATGCCAAAGCGAAGCGTTTGTCCGCTTGGTCGAGCGTTTCGGGCAGATTAAAATCATCAATAGCTATGGAGTCACTGAGGCTGCTATTGATTCCAGCTACTTCGAAATAGCTGGCGATACCGAAATGACAACCGGAAATGTTCCGATCGGAAAACCGCTGCAAAACACAGAATTTTATGTGTTGGATTCCCAATTGCGGCCACTGCCGGTGGGCGTGTACGGTGAACTATATATCGGGGGAGCAGGTGTTGCTCGGGGGTATCTGAACCGAGAGGAATTAACCCGTGAGCGCTTCATCCAAAACCCTTTCCGTCCTGGTGAGACCATGTATAAGACCGGCGATATTGTTCGCTGGATGGCAGATGGAAATATGGAGTTTGTTGGTCGTTCAGACTACCAATTGAAGATTCGTGGATACCGTGTAGAGCTGGGCGAAGTAGAAAATCAACTGTTACGACATGAGAAGGTTCGCAATGCCATTGTGCTCCCGAAGACAAAAGGAGATGACTCCGTTGTATTGTGCGCTTATTACACAACGGATGAGGAAGTAAGTGCAACCGAAATCAAGGCGTTTCTAGCCGATTCTCTGCCTGAATTCATGGTTCCAACCTTTATCATTCAATTGGCAGAGTTGCCTGTGACGCCAAACGGCAAAATCGATCGGAATACTCTGCCTGAACCTGATCTGTCTAAGCTGGTATCCGAGGAATACGTAGCGCCTGCGACAGAAAATGAAAGAAAACTTGCAGGAATATGGCAAGATGTCTTGCGTATCGAACGAGTCGGCGTTTTGGATCGATTCTTTGAAATCGGTGGACATTCTCTGCATGCTGCGATTCTTCTTGCCAAAGTGAACAAGGAATGGCAGGTAGAAATTCCGCTGCGAGCCGTTTTCCAAAATCCTACCGTCAGAAGCTTTGCCCACGTCATTTCTGATGCGACACAGGCCGAAAAGCCTTTGATTCAGGCGGTTGGAAAACAAGAGCATTATGAGCTGTCTCCTTCGCAAAAAAGGATTTTTACTGTTCAATCACTCGATGAAACGAGTGTCGCCTATAACATGGCAGGCGCTCTGATTCTTTCCGGGCAGCTAGATTCTGCGGCATTGGAAAAAGCATTCCAGTCCCTTATCCAAAGGCATGAGGCGTTTCGTACGTCCTTCGGCTACGTAAATGGTGAGCCTAAACAATTTGTCCATGACTCTGTCCGTTTTGCCATCGATCATGCGAAAGTAGAGGACAGTCCGGAAAGTATAGAAAATCTCATACGGACGTTCATTCAACCATTCGAACTGAGCCAGGCTCCGTTATTGCGCGTCAAGCTGGTAAAACTGGTGGAGGACAAGCATTTACTCCTGATTGACATGCACCACATCATAGCAGATGGAACATCGGTGAGCATTGTCATTGATGAGTTAAACCAATTGTATAACGGGCGAAATCCAGAACCACTCAACATTCAGTTCAAGGATTATGCTACTTGGTTGAAACAGATCAAGACGACGGGACAGTCGCATAAGCAGGAGAAGTTCTGGTTAGATGAATTCAGCGGGGAACTACCTGTCATGAATTTGCCTACAGACTATCAGCGACCGCAGTTTCAAAGTTTTGAAGGGGGTACGGTCGAAAGCGAGATCGAGGAGGATGTATCCCGCAAATTGCACGACTTGGCGAGAGAAGCAAACGTAACGGTCTTTTCGATTCTATTGGCTGCGTACAACGTTTTGCTGTCCAAATATACCGGGCAAGAGGACATTGTCGTAGGGATCCCAGTCGCAGGACGAAACCACACTGATGTTCAAAATGTAGTGGGAATGTTTGTGAATACGTTGGCTCTGCGAAACTATCCAGCAGGCACCAAAACGTTCCGCGAGTTTGTCCAAGAGCTTAGTGAGAAGTCACTACTGGCGTTTGAACATCAGGATTATCCATTGGAAGACCTGGTAGAAAAGCTTCAGCTGCGACGTGACCCAAGCCGGAATCCGTTGTTTGACACCATGTTCGCCTATGACAATGTGTCAGATACGGCCTTTGACTGGAACAGGGTAGAGGTAAGTCTTTATCCATTCCAAACGAAAATATCCAAGCTAGACATCGTGATGAATGTCGAGACGAGAAATGAAAGCTTTTTTGTAGAGTGCGAATATAGCACCAGTCTCTTTAATTCTGAGACAATGGAGCGTTTTATCAAGCATTTTACCAACGTCCTTCGGCAGGTATCTGTTGACATGGATATGCTTGTGGGCGAGATTGACCTCATGTCTCCTGAAGAAGTGCAGTTTTTGGAGATGCTCAGCAATGATACGAAGCGAGAGTATCCTGTAGTACAGCCGATACATGTTGCCATTGAGGAATCAGCCAGACTTTATCCAAATCGAACTGCTGTTTCCTATCAAGGCTCGACAATCACTTACCAAGAATTAAACGAGAAAGCCAACGCAGTCGCTTCTGATCTGCTGAAACGCGGTATAGGAAAAGGCAAGTATGTACCTGTTCTTATGGAAAGAAGTCTGGAATTGGTCATATCGTTATTGGGTGTAATGAAGACAGGAGCAGCGTTTTCACCACTGGACATTCAGTGGCCTGTCGATCGACTCCAGTCTGTTATTGCCGAGCTGGGTAGCGAGTTCGTATTCGTAGAATCCGGAAATTCCTTTACGGAAACGGATTTGGGAGCGAAATTGGTCGCGATTGATCTGGGGCAGCTGACAATGGAAGTGGAAAATCCAAATCTGTCCGTATCGTCGGAAGACCCCATCTATGTCATTTTTACTTCTGGCTCAACAGGCAAACCAAAAGGAGTCGTTGTACCGCATAGAGGGATCGTAAACCGCTTTCTCTGGATGGATGATTACTTTGGACAAGACGCAGCGCAATCTGTGCTTCAGACCACCAACCATGTATATGATAGTGCGATTTGGCAATTCTTCTGGCCTCTGACCAATGGTGGAAAAACGGTCTTGCCTACTACAGGGATGACTGTCTCGGCTGATTACATGGCTGGAATCATTGAAGACGAACAGATTACCTTAACTGATTTCGTGCCATCTGTCTTTAACGTGATCGTAAATCAGTTAGCTGAAAATCTCGAACTGCAGGGGAAATTACAATCGCTCAAAAAGATCATTATCGGCGGGGAGGAAATCGTTCCGTCTGCAGTTTCCAAATTCCTGAAAATATTCCAGTATGTATCCCCGACGAATTTGTATGGACCGACAGAAGCAAGTATCGGATGCATTGCCTATCAAATTACGGGAGAAGAAGATCGCATCCCGATTGGAAAACCGATTTTCAACACGAGAATTCTTCTTCTCGATGCGTACGGAAAACGAGTGCCGATAGGTGTACCTGGAGAAATCTTCATCTCAGGCATGCCGCTTGGATTAGGTTATTTGCATAACGAGCAGCTAACGAGGCAGAGCTTTGTCGATAATCCATACGCGGAACCCGGCTATGAAAAAATGTATAAGACAGGAGATTTGGCTGTCTATTTACCGGATGGAAACATCCACTTCCTGGGCAGAAAGGACTTCCAGATCAAAATCAGGGGTTATCGAATCGAGCCAGGAGAAATTGAAAGCAAGCTACTTTCGCTAGAACAGGTAAAAGAAGCAACCGTTATTGCTAGAGAAGAAGAAAATGGAAGCAAGTACTTATGCGCGTATATTGTGACAGAGCATGAGCTTGCGGCTGACGAGTGGAGGGATCTGCTCGCCAAAGATTTGCCAGATTACATGATCCCGTCTTTCTTTGTTCGACTAGAGGCTATGCCGATTACGGCTGTTGGAAAAGTGGATCGGAAAAATCTTCCCCTTCCTGATCGCTCTAACTTGGTGGAGGAACACATCGTCGAGCCGTCAGATGAACAGGAGCAAATCATGGTCTCCATCTGGAAGGATGTGCTGGGGCTTGCGCAAGTGAGTGTGACACACAACTTCTTTGAGCTTGGGGGAGACTCCATTAAAGCTCTTCAGATGATAGCGAGATTGAGGAGTCATGGGTACGAGCTTCGTTTGAGAGACTTGTTCCAAAACCCACGCATTCGTAGTGCGGCAAGATATCTCCAGACGCTGACCAGACAGATTGAACAGGGGCCTGTTGTGGGAGCAGTAGCGTTGACACCCATTCAGATGAACTTCTTTGAACAAAAGCATCAGAACCCACATCATTACAATCAATCTGTCATCTTGTTCAGAGAAGCTGGCTTCGATCCAGAGCTGGTTCAACAAGCATTTAGGAAGCTGATTGAGCATCACGATGTTTTACGAATGAAATTCCAAATGAATGAGTCCGACATTGTCCAAGATCATCGGGAATTGGACGAGTGCCTGGTTCCCATTTCGATCAGAGAGTTCCCGGCTCAATCCGTAGAGGATATGGAGCAGGCTGCGCAGCTCATACAGGAAGGAATCCATTTGTCGGATACTGCGTTGGTAAATCTCGGCCTTTTCCGAACAGAAGCAGGAGATCACTTGTTAATCGTGATTCATCATCTCGTAGTCGATGGTGTCTCATGGCGGATTCTTCTAGAAGATTTCCATACGTTGTATGACTCCTTGCTGCAGCAAGAAGAGCCTGCTTTGCCTATGAAAACCGATTCCTATCAAACATGGTCAGAAGAATTGCAAAAATATGCGCAGGGAAGCGAGATTCAACAGGAAATCGGATATTGGAAGCAGGTAGAGGAAACGCCGTTCTCTCCTCTGGTAAAGGCGGAGACGATTGAAGCACCGCTGATGCAAGATACAACCGATGTCACCATCGAACTTGATGAAGCCAACACAGAAAAGCTGCTGAAGCAGAGCCACCAAGCTTATAACACGGAAGTGAACGATTTGTTGCTTACGGCGTTGGGCTTGACGGTAAAAGAGTGGGCGGGGTTAGAACATGTGCTTGTCAATCTGGAGGGACATGGCAGAGAAGAGATCGTGAAGGGCGTGGATATTTCACGCACGGTCGGATGGTTTACAGCCCAGTATCCATTCGTACTTGATATGAGCCGATCGGAATCGCTTGGCTACCAGATCAAAATGGTGAAAGACAGCTTGCGACGTGTACCGAACAAAGGTGTTGGATACAGCATTTTACAGTATGTGACTGCGAGACAAACCGATGTTCCGTTAACGTTCCAGATAAAGCCCGAGATCAGTTTCAACTACTTGGGACAGTTCGATACAGATTTAGAATCAGGGAGCATGACGACTTCCTCCCTTTCTCCGGGCCGAGAAATCAGTCCCACCTCCATTCGATCCTTTGCGCTTGATGTAAATGGAATGGTGGTGAATCACAAGCTGACCCTTACTTTTACGTATCATCGTGAAGAGTTTGAAGAAGGAACCATTCAGAGCCTCGTGGATGCTTACCGAGAAAAGATCGTCGAAATCATTACGCATTGCATATCGAAAGAGTCAGTCGAGCAAAGCCCAACAGATTTCACATACGATGAGCTGTCCATTGAGGAATTAGATCATCTTTCCCAACTGCTGGGTGACAAAATTCAATGATAGATGGTGATGAGGTTTGAATGGTGTTCAGATAAAAAATATATACCGTTTGACACCTATGCAAGAAGGGATGCTGTATCACTTTATCCTTCATCCTGAATCAGAGGTTCACTTCGAGCAAACGGTGATTACGATGGAGGAGTCGTTGCAGCTTGATCACCTTGATCAGAGCTTTCGTGACCTCGTCGAAAGATTCGATATCCTGCGAACAGTCTTTCACTATAAAGAAAGTAAAAAGCCCCTTCAAATCGTATTGAAGCAAAGAGAAGCAGCTATTCAGATCGAGGACATCTCTGACCAGACTCAGGATGAACAAACAGCATTTTTGGAGCAATTTCTTGTAAAGGATCGGCGCAAGAGATTTGATCTGGAGAAAGACCTGCTGTTTCGCATTACCGTTATTAAATTGAGTGAATCCAAATACAAGATGGTGTGGAGTTTCCACCATATTATTATGGATGGCTGGTGCCTGGGGATTGTCGCAAAAGACTTTTTCCATATCTATCACTCTTATCTTCAAAATAAGAAGGCTGAACTGGCTCCACCGTATTCCTTCAGTAGTTATGTCACCTGGCTTGGCAAGCAAAACAAACAAGAGGGACTATCGTTCTGGCGAGATAGTCTGGATGGATTTGATCAGCAATCTCCTTTACCGGTTGAATATATTTCAACCGGTAAGGGGTACCAACGAGAATCGATCGTGTTTCGCATTGATCGGGAAACGACTGCTAATTTGGAGCAGATAGCAAGATCAAATGATGTGACACTTAGCATCGTCTTTCATTCCCTCTGGGGCTTGTTGCTGCAACGATACAATTATGCCAATGATGTTGTCTTCGGATCAGTTGTTTCGGGACGCCCCTCTGAGCTCGTTGGCGTCGAAGAAATGGTCGGATTGTTCGTCAATACGATCCCGATGCGGATTCGAAGTGAAAGCAAACAGACATTTTCAGAATTGCTTCGGCAGGTACAACAGTTTTTCACAGCCACAAGCAGCTACCAATACTTGTCTCTAGCGGATATTCAGTCCGAAACCGCATTAAAACAAAACCTGATTCAGCATCTCATGGTCTTTGAAAACTATCCATTGACGGAGGATACATTCGACGAAGATGGAAAAGGCGGTTTATTCGGAATTACTGATGTCCAAGGATATGAGCAAACCAGCTACGACTTCAACTTATGCATCATTCCCGGAAAGGAATTAGAAATTCACTTTATCTATAATGCACTTGCTTATAGCGATGCTTATCTGCAAAAAGTGCGAGCGCATTTGAATCAGTTGATTCAAAGTGTCATCCACAATCCCGACCAGCCGATTGCCAAAATGCAAATGGTCACGGACGAGGAGCAGGCTCTCATTTTGCAACAATGGAATGACACGGATATGCTGGTTGATCAAACGCTAACCATTGACCAGCTATTTAAGGAACAGGTTAAAAAGGAACCGCATCAAATTGCCTTGGTCGATCAAGAAGGCACCTACACGTATCAGGAATTAGATGACAAATCCGATGCGCTGGCCCACGTGTTGCGTGAAAAAGGGGTAAAACCAGGGAGCATTGTTGCTGTAATGGTGGAGCGCTCTACTGCTTACAGCCTTGCGATCTTGTCCGTTTTAAAAGCGGGCGGTGCCTTTCTCCCGATTAGCACCGACCATCCGAGTGAACGGATCAGCTATATGATCGAAGATAGTGGAGCCAACATTGTTTTGGTCCATAATCCAACTGTAGCGTATGCAGAGCGTATTCTCCCTGCATCAACGTTGATGAATCTTGATGATATGAGCTTATACAAAGGCGTTACCTCTGATGTACAGACCCTACATCGTTGCAATGACCTGGCCTACGTCATTTATACATCCGGGTCAACGGGGAAGCCAAAGGGGGTCAGGCTGCACCACGTCGGAATCGCCAACCTCCAGCAGTTTTTCATCAACGATCTCGGTATTACACAAAAGGACAAAGTGTTGCAATTTGCCAGTATCTCATTTGATGCCTCTGTTTGGGAGTTTACGATGGGGGTATTGACTGGGGCGAGATTGGTCATTGTTTCAAAGGATGTCGTTCTTGATCCCGAGGCTTTTAGCCAGTATCTGCAACGGCATGAAGTAACAGTCGCGACGCTTCCGCCTACCTTTGTGACGTATTTGGAGCCAGAAAATTTTCCGACGTTGCAAACGTTAATTACTGCAGGTTCCGCAGCAAACTGGGAGCTCGTCCATAAATGGAGCGCTCATTGTCGATACATCAACGCATACGGTCCAACCGAAACAACTATTTGTGCAACGACTTGGACGTATGAGGGGCAAGAGAGGCTGCCGCAGCAAGTGCCAATCGGAAAGCCCATTGCCAACACAAAAGCGTACGTGCTGGATGTGCATGGCCATTTGCAACCCCAGGGAATTCCTGGTGAGTTGGCTGTCGCGGGCATTGGTGTCGCTGATGGCTACATCAATCGTGAGGAATTGACGAGCGAGAAATTTGTGGCAGATCCGTTTATTGCAGGTTCGAGGCTCTACAAGACGGGAGATATGGTGAAATGGCTTGCAGATGGTAGTCTGGAATATTTGGGGCGAATGGACAACCAGGTCAAGATACGTGGTTTTCGTATCGAACTTGATGAGGTTGAAAATGTGATCCTATCCCAGGCAGGAGTGAAGGAAGCTGTCGTGTTGGCAAAAAAAGTGCAGGGAGGAGATACCAGTCTGATTGCTTATCTGGTCTGGGAGCAGCCTGAATGGAACAGAGATTTGCGTCAGGAGCTTTTGACCACTCTTCCTGCCTATATGGTACCAACGTATATCCACATCCTTGAGAAAATGCCTATAACACCCAATGGCAAAATAGATCGAAAAGCATTACCTGAGCCTGTCATGATCAGGGAGGCAGGTAAGCAACTAAATCCCCCTGTTACAGAGAAGGAGATCATACTTGCAGAAATCTGGAAAGAAGTGCTCGACCTAGAGGAAATCAGTGTGGATGACCATTTTTATGATCTGGGCGGACATTCTATTAAAGCGATACAACTGGTAGCACGGCTTCATAAGGAAGGAATAGAAGTGAAGATTCAAACCATCTTCCAATACGATACTGTCAGAGGGCTAGCAGGATATTTGGATACAGTAAACCGGATTCGTACCACAAAAGCGAAAGATAAAAAAGAGCTGGAAACATTGATCTATGCCCATTTTCAAGTGCGGAGCAATTATGTAGAGGTGCCTTTTGGAAATAAGAACCGGGCTGTTCTGTACGTGGAGGGAAATGCTCGGGACAAACACCAAGAAATCCTGTCCCTTTTGCGAATGTCTTGCGATCCTACGATTCAACCGCACGCGATTCATTATCGGGATCTCTTGCAAAAAGCAGGGGAAAAGGAGAAGCATCAGTACCCGGAGGCTACGCTTGATGAGAAGGAATCTTTGCCTTGGCAGGAGCGCCTCGTCAACGACCTCGATCAGAAGCTCCTTCGTTATTCGGAGGCAATCGTCAATCAGCAGAGTTTTATCAAACAGCCTCTGTCACCTTCACAGCGCTATCATGTACAGGAAAAGGACATTTCAGGAACCGTGATTCGCTTTGAGCAGATGATCGAAACAAAGCTGCTGGAAAAGGCCTTTCTGGGCGTTCTGGAGCGGCATCATTTACTGCGATGCACGTTGGCTTTTGAGCAAGAAGAGCCATATTGGAAAGAATATCCTTGCCCTAGTGAGATTGTGCTCCCTGTGGTTGATGTATCGAACGATTCGGATGACAGAAAAGACGAGGTGCGCCAGCTTTTACTGAGCGAATATTTTTACAAGCAGGATGATCCGATCGGTTCTTTGTCATACAAAGTGATCTTGCTGAAAGAGAGCGAGAAAGAGTACTCGTTAATCTTCCCGGCATCTCATCTCATTTTTGATTTGATTAGCAGTGAAGTTCTGCAGAATGATATCAACCTGTATTACGAAGCGCTGGAAAATGGCACAGACCTCTCGGAAAATGATCGGAATACGTATTGGGATTTCGTCGGGCAAATTACCAAAGGTCCAGTCGGAATCGAAGATCAGCAGCTCATGGAGGAATTTGACCTTCACGCATTTGAGAATAGTCTTTTGTCTATTGAAACACAGCTTCCATCGTCATCCGCTATGGACGGATACACGATTGTTACCTGCGAACTGGATATGGACAACACACAGGAGACAGAAAATGCGCGGATTCCGATTGCACTATTAGCCAGATTTTGCAAAAGAAGTTATGGGGTCCAAAAGGCCCCGATCTTCCTCATGAACTTTGGCAGATCCTTTATGGGGAACCATTTCTTCGATGTGCTTGGCGAGTGCATTGATCATATTCCGCTTCATATTGATCCGTCTTGGAGTCTTGATCAGTTGGAAACGTATGTGAAGGCTCGTCTAGATGTCACAAAAGAGAGGAATATACACTTTACCAATATCGCGCAAAATCCTGACGTTACAGAAAAATATCCTCTTTCCAATCAAACGCTCATGCGATCCTTGCAGATGACACCTATGATTTGCAACTTCCTGGGCGAACAGAACAAGAGTCAACCAAGTGAATACGATCATCTGTTTATAAAAGGAAAGAAGCGTGTTCTCTTTGAGGCTTCTTATACATCCACGGGCAAAATGACTATTTTTATGGCTTTGCCGTATCGAGCGGATGAAAGGAAGCTGCGAGTGATACTAGAGGAGGAAGCGAAAAAATTGATAGGATCGCCTCTAGTCATACGCTAAGAATCGCCTAGGAATCGTATTGGAAATCGGCAGATGGATTCCGCTCTATTCCGGGGCCAATTGTCCTAGGGGTATGGCGGGATCATCCGCCGAAATAAGTCGTCACCTAGAAGGATTACTATTCAGGAGGTTAAGATGGGCAACCAATCGTACCGATTAAATATATTTATTTTTTCTATTACTCGCTTCATCACAGAATTAGGTAGTGGTGTATACAAATTTGCTCTTGCCCTGTACATTGCGGATGTGACGGGTTCTTCTGCCGCATTTGCGACTGTGTTGGGCTTTACGTATTTGCCAGGGGTGCTGATTAATATTTTTGCAGGCGCCTATATTGACAGACACAACAAGAAGACGATCATGGTTGTCACAGAGATATTAAGCGGGGCGCTGGTTCTTTTGTTTTTACTGTTTTTCCTCCAGTTCCCCACAAATCTATGGCTTTTTGTCGGATACGGCTTCACGATCAGTACGATTCAGGCTTTTACGTATCTCGCTTTGCAAGCGTCCATTCCTGAACTGGTAGACGAGGACAGGGTAGGAAGCATGAACTCTATTTACCAAGCAATTAGTGCCATTCTCAATGTAGCGGGTCCATTAGTAGGGGCAATTGCCTATCGGGCACTGGGAATGGAAATGATTTTGCTGATTGATGGTCTTTCTTTTATCGGAGCAGGGATCATGCAGATGTTCCTCCGTTTCCGCAAGTCCGAGGCAGTACAGGAGACAACACAAAGCTATACAGAAACAATCAAGGAAGTATTCCAATATATCCGAGAACAGGTTGTCACCAAGTACTTGTTCCTGATTTTCCTTGTGCTCAACTTTATTTTCCCTCCCCTCATGTATGTGGGGTTGCTGCATATTGCCTATCGAGTCGAACAAGTATCCATGGAGCAATTCTCCTTTATTCAGGCCTCCTGGTTTATCGGGATTATTGTAGGAGCGGCCATTGTCTCTATGAAAAAGGTGAGCAAATACGTCGAGAATAAAATCTTCCTTTTGATTCAATTGCAAGGGCTACTCTTGCTAACGTGGGTATTTCCGATTTTTGTTCCGGAAACGAGTAACGCATCTTGGATCATTACTGGCGTGTTTGTCGCGATTTTATTGGTCACAGCTATCCTCAACTCCATGGGGAACATTCCGCTCTTTACGTTTGTTCAATTGAACACCCCTGAGCATTTGCGCGCTAGCATGTTTGGCGTGGTCGGCACGTTTACCGGAGTGGCCGTACCGTTGGGGATCTGGTTGTACGGTATTTTACTGGAGGCCGTTCATTGGCCGTATCTCGTGTTGGTCTCAGGTGCCGTCATTTTCGTGATCGCCTTGATCGCTCATCTGAACAAGCAAGTGAGTCAATACTTTAAGAAAAAAGAAGAACAGGCGGTTGCAACAGACAAGTCTGCTTGAGCAAGGTCACGATAACTAGAGAGAGAATATGATGTCAGTTTCACTCAAAAAGACAATGACAAAACTGCTGGAGGACTCTACGTGAAGAGTATGTACTATGTCGTTTTGACCGTTGTACTGATGTTTATCACGGGATGTGGAGTGGAAACGAAACAGGAAGCGGAGCAAACAAAGCAAAAGATCGTGCAGGTGCACACCGTAAAACAGACAGATTCCCTGCCGATACCACTTACTGCTTTCGTTGAATATAAGCAGGAGAGCCATTTAGCCTTTGGGGCTTCTGGTACGATTGAACGAATGAACGTAACAAAAGGGGCAAAGGTGACACAGGGCCAGGTATTAAGTTCATTAAATACGAACTATTTTCAAAAAGGGCTGGAAGCGGCACAAAGCCAGGTTCAAAGTGCATCTGCTATGCGTTCAAAAACGTTGCAAGGAGCAAGCACCGATCTCATCAGCAAACAACGCTTGGCAGTCGACAGCCAGGAAAAGCGTTTGAAGGATGCGCAACGGAAATGGGAGACAGCCCAGGAGCTGTTTAAGGGCGGCGCTATTTCACAGAGTGAGCTGGACAGTGCGCAGTCGGAAAAAGAGCAAATCGAGATTTCGCTACAAGAGGCGCGAATTACGTTGGATAAGTTGCTAAAGGGTGCGGAAGTCAACGAGATTGCCAGTGCAGATGCCGATTTGAAACAAGCGGCCAGTCAAGTAGAGCTCGCAAAGAAAACCCTTCAAGAAACGCAACTCGTCGCACCGTTTAGCGGTACAGTCATTGATGTGACCCAAAAGGCAGGAAGTCTTGCCCAGCCAGGTGAAAGTATCATTCACCTGGTTGATAGCTCGGAAGTGAAGCTGAAGGTCGATGTCCCATTGGATGTGATGGAAAACTACAAGCAAGGGGACACGGTGCCTATGGCAGTGGAGGGAAAGGGCAAAAGTACAGGGACCATTACATTTGTCTCCCCCGTTCTTAACGCGGAAACGGGAAAGTATCTTGTAGAGATAGCTGTTTCCAATAAAGACAACGTGTTGATAGAGGGGATGGTCGCAACTGTAGAGATGTCACGCAAAGTGAATGGAATGCTCGTTCCCGTCCAAAGCGTTGGGATTAAGGAAACACAGCGCTTCGTCATGGTTGTCGAGAATGGTGTAATCAAGAGACGCGACGTGGAAGTGGGGCAAATTTTTGGAAATAAGGTCGAGATTCTATCAGGCCTTCAGTCAGGCAATCAAATCTTAATCTCCGGCATAACGTACTATGCCGAAGGAGAAGTCGTTACGGTGAAAGGGGAGTAACCGATGGACAAGGTCATTCTCTTTTTGCTGAAACGAAAAGTGATCCTCTATTTATGCACATTCCTCATTGTGCTTACAGGAATCGGTGCTCTCTTTTCCTTCCACGTGGAGCTCGTACCTAAAACGAATTTGCCTTGGATTGAAGTGAATATTTCAGGAGGAGCGCTGCCGCCTGAAGAGATGGTGGAAAAGGTTACGAAAAAAATAGAGCAGGAATTGAAATCTGTGGCTGGCGTAAAAAACTTCTCATCGAAAACAGGGACGGGATTTTCTGGCATCTCGATCCTTGCAGAGGATGGGGAAGGTGAAAAGGTCAAGCAAGAGACACAAAATATTGTGAATCGGCTGCGCAACGAATTTCCCAAAGTAGTGGATACCGTAACAGTCACGCAAACGAATCTAGGTGATGAGGACTTAATCGACTACGCAATGGTGGGTGCCGATACACAGACCATGCTTACCTTGCTGAAGACGACCATTAAGGATCGAATAGAATCCGTCCCGGGTGTGAAGGAAGTGGTCGTATCTGAGGACGGTTTTGAAAATAAGGTTGCGATCACATTTCGTCCTGAGCGGCTAACCGCCTATCGAACGACTGCAGCGGAGGTTGTTGGTCAGCTGAATGGTGCCAACTGGAAAAAAGCAGTGGGGATATTGGAGAATCCCGGGTTCGACACCGTTGTGATGATGGATAACAGCTTCAAAAGCATCGAAGAGTTCAACAACGTGTTGATCAAAACACCCAAGGGCAAGGTTGCTCTTGAACAACTGGCAACGGTGAGTGATCTGCGTGGAAGCGTGAAGGACGCTATTTCCATGACCGAAGGAAACCTCTTTGTGCAAATAAGCGTAAAACGCGCTTCAGGAAGTGATCTGATCACCACACAGAAAAAAGTCGAGGAAGTTGTGAGGCAAATCAATGATGAAGCGGGCGGAAACTACGAGCTGAGAGTCATGTTTGAATCCGTCTCCTTTATTAAAAAAGCGCTCACCAATTTGAGTCGGGATGTTGTGATTGGCGGAATACTGGCAATCCTCGTTCTCTGGATATTCCTGCGAAATTGGCGTGTGACAATGGTCATTGCAACGACTCTGCCTCTCTCCATCCTGATGACTTTCATTGCTCTGAAAGCTGCTGGCTATAACATTGACATGGTGGTTTTGATTTCACTGAGCTTGTCAATCGGATTGATTGTGGATGCTGCGATCGTTGTTCTGGAGAGTATTTATCATCTGAGAGAAAAGGGAATGCCATTGAAACAGGCCATTGTTCAGGGCTCAAAAGAAGTGATTGCACCTGTTTTCGCTTCCCAACTAACCTTGATCATTGTGTTTTTACCGCTTGTAGTAGCGGATTTTGAACAGTGGCTGAAGCCCATTCTTCATACCATCGCATTTACCGTTACCTCGACCATTATTGCGTCAACGATTGCAGCTTTTCTGTTTGTTCCGATTTTCTCTGAGCGTTTTCTCCAACATGATAAGCAGTTGCAGACCCATGGCGAGAAAGAAGGGAAGAATCGAATTGTTTCTCTCTTTCAGCGACTGCTGCTGATTACACTTCGTCATCGGATTCTCACCTTGTTGGTGGCTCTTGCAGTGTTTGTAGGGGCCCTGAGTCTCTTTCCATTCATTAAAATAGGAAATGGCTTGAATGCCAATGAGAATCAAATTTTTGCGACGTTAACGATGCCCGACGGCACCAGCTTGGAACAGGCGCGAACAGCGGCGGTTGAAGCGGAAAAAGCGTTAAGAGAGTTGTCCGATGTGAATCAAGTATTTTTTACGGCAAAGAAAGAGACAGTGGAGTTAAATATCACGTTGGTCACCAAGTCGCAACGAACGCAAGAGAAAGAAGAATTTATGCAAGAAGTAAACGGTCGTTTGAATGCCATTGATGGAGTGGAACGGACGAGTATGACATTTGGATTCTCAGGTAAGTCGGCGCCCATCGAGTTGCAGGTCGCGGGCGAAGATTTGGAGGTGTCCCGGTCAGTTTCCGCAAAAGTAGAAGAAATGCTGGGTAGCATCCCCGGTGTCATCAATATTCGGAATGACTTTGAAAGAGGGAAGGAAAAGGTAACCCTGACACCGAATCAGGAGGCAATGTCTCAATTGCAGGTTGACTCTGATTCATTGTACAGCCAAATCAGCATGTTACTTGGGGAGCAGCCACTTTCCACAATCAGTCAAAATAGTATTGAAACTTCTATTGTCGCCAGATTTCCAGAAACATGGACGACGCATCCTGATCAACTCCAACAGATTATGATCCGAACAGAAACAGGCTCACAGGTGCCGTTATATGAACTGGTTGATTTTCATTTCAGCAAATCTCCTATTACAATCAAGCATGAAAAAGGAGAACAAATCATCACGGTGTCAGCAGAACTGTTGGGCACAGACATTGGAACGGCGGGCAGACAAATAAATGAGAAGCTGGGCACTGTGGTAGTGCCCGCTGGATACAAGATCGAGATTGCTGGTGATTTGAAGGAACAGAGTAACACCTTTACCCAGGGAATCATCGTCTTGGTATCGGTCGTCTCCCTCATCTATGTGATTATGGTGGCACAATTTGGGAGGTTATCTCAGCCGTTTATTATCATGCTGTCGTTACCTATGGCCTTGGTGGGAGTCATTCTCGGATTCGTGGTCACGCAGCGAACCTTTGGTGAGATGGCGATGATTGGGCTTATCATGCTGGTCGGAATCGTTGTCTCCAATGCGATTCTGTTAATTGACAGAATCAATCTGCTCCGCTCTCGGGGGATGGGGTTAGAAGAGGCAATTGTACAAGGAACACGAGACCGTGTTCGTCCGGTGATTATGACCAAGCTGACAGCGATTCTCGGTATGTTGCCAATGGGTCTCGCTGTTGCAGAAGGAGCGGAGCTAGAGGCGCCGCTTGCTACTGGGGTGATTGCAGGTTTGATTTTTCATACCCTGGTTACTCTCGTTTTGGTTCCTGTTCTATATGCGACCTTTGAGGGGATTCGTGAAAAGAGGTTGGCTCGAAAAAAAGCACATCGCATTGCTGATTTGTAGAAAAGGGGCACGGCGCTGACGAACCAGCGTCGTGCCCCATCATCTTCATCCAAATGTCGAGCTTTTCCTTGTGTATGACCCCAATCCGGATCGTGCGCAGAAACTGGTTGTTGGGGGGGACGGTAGCAGCTAGCTAAAGACGATTTCTTTGCAATAAAATATTGGATGATTGCGCTGTTGCTTGGTCACACTAAGGTGGGAGGTGTAACCATGGAACGAACCATTCAGGTCAATGGTGAGGATTACCATTTCGAGTCAACGTATGATGGTGATTCACAGTATAATGTTCAAGTACGATGCGGCAAGAAAGTGGTATCGAGCTTCAAAATCTCGGCCGGATCGGAAAGTGAAGTGTTTGAGGCTGCTCGTGCTCATTTTAGTGCGGACAAGGAATTGGGCAATCTAAATGGATAGAGACTGGACTCGGAACGCAGCTTGCGCATGCAGGGCTGCGGTTTTTTCTTGCGCAAAATGTAATCTCATGATAAAGTTATTTTGTTTCCTTGGAAACTAAATTGAAATAGACAAGGAGCTGATGCTGCATTGGACCCTAAAAAGAAGATTTGGAATCGATGGATCACCTTTCTACATAAACAGGAGGAGCGCAGCAAGCTACGTGAAGAACTGCTATTGCGCGAGATCAGAAGCAGTGTGTCTGATTACGATAAAGTTGGAAGGTTATCCATAACAGAACTCCACGTCCTTCAAGAGGTAGGGGAGAAAGATCGAGTGAACGTTACGACGATTGCACAGCAAATTGGGGTAACAAAAAGTGCGATATCCAAAATAACAGTCAAGCTGATGAAAAAAGGATTACTCGAGCGCTACCAACTCGAAGACAATCAGAAGGAAGTTTTTTTTCGGCTGACATCAGTAGGAGAAATGGTAAACGAGATTCACGAACGTTACCATCAACAGCTAGAGAATGACATGTACCGATTTTTGGATCGGTATACTCCTGCCGAAATGGCATTTTTGGAGGATGTCATAAGAGAAGCAACAGAGGAATAGGGGAAACATACCATCTTGCCTTCATTTTTTTTGCGAAAATAGTTTCCTTGGACACAATAATAACAAGATAAAAAAGGAGAGCAATCATGAGTCCAAAAAAAGTACTGTATCTGCTTGGAATAACGCTTATGCTAGGTATGTTCTCTCAAAATTTGTTCATGCCTATTTTACCAGCCATGCAACAAGAGTTTCAGACGAGTGCAACCATGATTAACTGGACCGTTTCGATCTTTACCATCATGCTCGCGATTATGCAAATAATTTACGGTCCATTTATCGACCGATTGGGTCGAAAACGTGTGATGATACCTGCCCTGATCTTATATGCGTTCGCTTCGATTGGATGCTATCTGGTCGATTCTATTTATGGGCTATTATTTTTCCGGGCATTGCAAGGGGCGGGCTTTGCTGCCATTCCGATTGTAGCAGCAACGATCATTGGAGACTTATTTACAGGGAATAATCGTTCAAATGCGATGGGCACCTATCAAATGCTACTAGCGCTTAGTCCGGCAATTGGTCCACTGTTAGGTGGCTGGATGGGCGGTTTCGGCGGACATTCTGCGGTCTTTTTGTTTTTAGCGATCTGCGCGGTCTTTCTCGTCGTCATAAATGCAACACTGTTACCCGAAACGAAGAGGAATCAAGCAGCCTCATCGGGCGGCTTTTCGTTAGGGTCTTTCCGTAATATTTTGCTCCACCCGGTTGGTGCATCCGTCATTTTGATCGGCTTTAGCCAAATGTACGCCTATTATTGTTTTTTGCTGTTTCTCCCTGTCCAATTGACGAACCAATACCAAATCTCCGCTGAAAAAATCGGATTGGTATTCTTGCTCGTGTCAGCTGTCTTTATTATCAGTAGTAAGCTGTCTGCTCTTTTGCAAAATCAATGGGGAGCACGTACAACATTACTGGTGACGACCGGTTCAAATGCATTGGCGATTTTTCTTTTTATGGCTGCGGCTGATGCTTCTTTTCTCCTTCTGGTGGTGACAAGTACGCTGTTTGCCTTAACCTTGGGAGTAGGACTGTCTGCACACACGATCTTGCTGTCGGAAGTATTTGAAGCTGAGCGTGCAACGGCCATTGGTGTGTACAATTTCATCCGCTATACGGGGATGGCGGCAGGTCCGGTTGTAGGTGCTTTGCTGCTAGAATGGGGAGGAATCTGGCTCGAATTCGGAATTGCCGGTATCCTTATTGCTTTAGCGACTATATTCGCACGTCAAAAGGTAGAAAGAATCGCAGCGAACAGTCAAGGGTAGTTCTGATATTCGGACAGACTTTTCATGTTCGGCTAAATATGCTACAACAGGAATGACACAATGGAGCGGGAGGAGCAATCAAAAGATGCAGCATCAAGAAGAACGGGATCCGAAGTTACTGATTGCAAGTATTAGCGACAATCCGTCCAGCATCCAATCACTATCTGAAGGTGAATGCCTAACATTCCTGCAATTGATCGAACAGCATCGACAAGAACATCCAGGCGAAGAGCTTGATTTGACGGAAGTGATGGTGTTGACGCGGATGTCTGCTTTACGGCTGCACAAAGCAGGAGGCCATACGCTTGCGACTGAGTGGGTGGATCGTGCGCTTCAACTAGCCCCTGATTATCACTACGCAGGAGAGGTTAAGCTCGATCTGTACTTTTCTCAGTTACGCTCTCATGCCCTTTTGACTGAATTCAAGTCCGTGCGCGAAACGGATAACGTCGTCATGCGTAGGAGAACCGTTGAGGTGTTGGCAGAGCAGGCAACCAATGAGTTACCTGAAATCGCGAAGTGGCGTTCTCTTGCTGAAGATACGTTGCATGCAGCGCAAAAATGGAACGATTCGGAGGCGGAAGCTACAGCTACTGGCCTCGTGCAGTTATACACCGAGCGACAACATTTATTGGCACAATTGCAAGAACGTGTTCAAGCGTACGGAGCGTCTTTATCCGGGGTCTTTTACTCCAGTGAAATGCTCGGCCAATTGCAAGAGACGATCCGCGCTTTATCCAACCAGCAAGAACAGAAGGAAAAGCTCCTGTCACAAAGAAACGAAAGGGTAGAAGTATGCGAAAAAGCGCCGCAGCAAGATTTGAGTGCCTTAGAGCAATTGGAACAGTTGATCGGCTTGGACGAGATCAAACAGCGGGTTCGGCAGTTGGCGCAATTTCTCAATTATCGCCAGCTGCGCGAAGAAAAAGGCTGGCATATGAAAGACCAGCTCCCTCTTCATCTCGTGCTGATGGGTAACCCAGGCACAGGTAAGACGACTTTGGCTCGCTTGATTGCCAAGCTTTATCAGGAGCTCGGGTTGTTGGCAAAAGGACAGCTCATCGAAGTAGATCGTTCTCAGCTGGTCGGCGCTTACGTGGGACAGACAGAGCAGCGTGTCATGGAAGCGATCAAGCAGGCAGACGGCGGCGTCCTGTTTATTGATGAGGCATACAGCTTGAAGCGCCCAGATAGCTCTGGCAGTGATTACGGACAAGTGGCGATCGACACGCTTGTATCCGCTATGACGAGTGGCGAGTATGCAGGACGCTTTGTCGTGATGCTGGCGGGCTATCCGGAAGAAATGCGGCATTTTTTGTACGCCAACCCTGGGCTGAATAGCCGTTTTCCAGAGACGGGCCACTTTTTACTGCCGGACTATCAGGCGGACGAACTGGTACAAATCGCAGAAGAAGTAGCAGTACGAAACGACTATACTCTGACAGAGGCGGCAAAAATTACGCTGCGACAGCGTATTGAAAAAGCGCAAGTAGACGAGACGTTTGGTAATGCACGGACAGTCACGAATATCGTGCTCGATGCGATTTTTGCCAAAGGGCGCGAGACAGACGGCAAGGAACTGAAATGGGATGACTTCACGATTCTAAAACCTGAGGATGTCCGTGGCTTCGATCCGCCGCAAAAAGAAAGGAATGCGGAAACTCGACTGCAAGCGTTGATTGGTCTTGCTCAAGTGAAGACGGAGCTAAGAAAAATCGCTGCGTATGTGTCCGTCCAGCAAGAACGCGCAGCAAGAGGCCTGCCAAGAAGTCCGATTGAGCTGCATGCCGTCTTTACTGGAAATCCAGGTACTGGGAAGACGACGGTTGCCCAGCTGTATGCGCAGATTTTGCAAGAAATCGGCTATTTGAAACGGGGTCATCTTGTTACGGCGAGTAGAGCCGACTTGGTAGCGGGGTATGTCGGTCAGACAGCAACGCTTACTCGCAGAAAAGTCCGAGAAGCTTTGGGTGGGGTCTTGTTTATCGATGAAGCGTATTCGCTGCTTGGCGGGGGAGAGCGGGATTTTGGTCAGGAAGCGGTTGATACGCTCGTAGAAGAGATGACCAAACACGAAGAGAATCTGGTCGTGGTCCTCGCAGGCTACCCACTCGAAATGAATTCATTATTGATGAGCAATCCTGGACTCTTGTCGCGGTTTAAAAAATACATTGCATTCCCCGACTATATGGTGAAGGAACTCGTGCACATTCTTGAACTGGCTTCATGTGATGTTGGGTATGCGATTGAGAAGAATGTGCTGGAAATGATCTCGCAGTCTTTGGATAAAGCAGCCAGTGATCATCGATTGAATGGCAACGGTCGTTTTAGCTATAACCTTTTGCAAGAGGCGATTCAAAACCAGGCTGTGCGACTGATGAATATTCCGAAGCAGGAATGGAATCAGGAAATGCTGATGCAGCTGGCATGGGCCGATTTTCAACCGCTATTACAGTGGACGGAAGAGGAGGATGGGACAAAAAATTAGTTTTTGTCCCATGTCTGTGCCATCTTACTCTTTTGACAATTCACCCTTTCTCTTATAATGGATATTAATGGTTACATTACGCCATGGGGGAAGGGTGTTTGGTTTGCGAAAAAAATGGCAGGCAGCTTTATGCACGACACTTGTTCTGACACTTTCGCTTGCGGGCATTCCGGCGGATGCCAAGCAAGAGGGAGAGCGTCGGGGAAATATCCAGATCGAGGCCGATAAGGGTCTGGCACTGGACAAGCTCTCGTCGAAGAAGAGAGAGTCCGAGCTCGTCGTTATTCAGTTATCTGGTCCTGTTCGTGAGGAATGGGAAGAAGAACTGGAGGATATCGGCGTCATACTTGGAGATTACATACCGGATTATGCATTCATTGCGAAAATGGAGGATGAACAGGTAAGAAGGGAAGTTGAGGAGCTGTCCTTTGTTGAAGACATCATGGCGTTTACACCCAAGTCAAAGGTATCGCCTGAGCTTCGCTTTGCAGGAGGCAGCAGAGAGAGGGTCGAGGTTGCCGTTATCGGTTTCAATCAACGGGTAGACATGTATCGAACGATGACGGAAATGACGGAGGATCAAGAGATACGAGACATTCAAACGCCAGAAGATGCTCCGCATATTTCAATCGCGAAGATGGATCAGCAAACGGTTGAACAAGTGATCGAATCGGATGATGTCATTGCTGTCGTCCCTGTGCCAGAAAACAAGCTGCACAATGATGTGGCAGCTACCATCATTCATTCGGATAAGCTGGCCTCGACAGGGTACACAGGGAAGGGACAAATTGTCGGAGTCGCCGATACTGGACTTGATACAGGAAAGCTTCAAACGATGCATCCAGATTTTAAGGGCCAGATTGAGAAGCTCATTTCAATTGGCCGACCGAATGAATCGAGTGATGTCCACGGTCATGGTACGCATGTAGCTGGCTCCATTGTGGGCACAGGAGAAGCATCAGATGGACAGTATAAAGGAACGGCACCGGGTGCGAAGCTCGTTTTTCATTCCATAGAGAACGCGAAAGGGAAGCTCAACACGGATGTCGAGACCATTTTGCAGGAAGCATACGAAGAGGGAGCACGCATTCACTCCAATTCGTGGGGAACGAATGATAAGGGAGCGTACAGCCTGTCATCGCTTCTGTTTGATCGCTTTTTATGGGAGCATCCAGATATGACGGTGCTTGTTGCGGCTGGAAACGATGGCGAGAAAGGCTATAAAACGATCGGGAGCCCAGCTACGGCTAAAAACGTCATTGCTGTGGGTGCTACAGAAAATGTCCGACCCAATATGGGGAAGAACTCCGATAAAGCGGACGACGTGTGGGTATCGAGCAGTCGCGGTTTAACGGACGACGGGCGCTTGAAGCCCGATATTGTCGCGCCTGGTTCAGCGATCTTGTCCACGCGTTCTTCACTGGCACCGAGCAAAAACTTCTACAAGCGTTTTAATGAACATTACGCTTATATGAACGGGACGAGCATGGCTACGCCGATTTTAGCGGGCGGTGTGGCACAAGTTCGGGAATTTTTGCAGGAAGAAGGGGAAAAAAATCCGAGTGGTGCATTAGTGAAGGCTATGCTGCTAACTAGTGCAGACAACTTGGATGAAGACATGCGAGAGCAAGGCTTCGGACGAGCCAATCTGGCGCATGCGATTGAAACGAACTATAAGGACGAGAAGGACGGAATTCGCACACGTGAAAAAGTCACGTATAAGGTCAAGGTCTCAGATGATTCTAAGCCTTTGGCAATCACCCTTGCGTGGACGGATTATCCCGCTGCCATTGTGGCAAAACGTGCGCTCGTCAATGATTTGAATCTGAAGGTAACGACACCGAGTGGAGAAAAACTGAACGGCAACGACTTTTTTGAGGCCCCTTACAACGACGAAGTGGACAACCTTAACAACGTCGAACAGGTATGGATTACCGAGCCGGAAGAGGGAACCTACACCGTGACTGTCGAAGGCTATAACATCCCGAAAGGACCTCAGCCGTATGCGTTAGCGACAACGGGAAAATGGCAAAAGACCGATGATGAGGAAGAGGAAAAGGAAGAGGAAAAGCCACCGGTTGAAGGGAAGCCTTCGCGAACAGGGACGCTAACGAAAAAGCAGAAGTACATGGACTATTTAATCCGCGTCAATGAGCCTGGGGATTTGGAATTGTCCGTAGACTGGGACGGTGATGCAGATGTCGATTTGTACGTGTATAACAGTCGTTCAAAAGAGCTTGCTTCTGCAACAACCTCCGACAATCCTGAGAAATTAACGGTGAATATCGAAGGAAGTGGCTTGTACAAAATTCGGGTAGTGCTAACGGAAGGCAAAGAAGCGAAATATCGCATGTATATGAAACAATCAGGAAAATAAATACAAGACACAACCTTCGTCTTCTGAAGAGATTAAAGGTTGTGTCTTTTTTTAGTGATGTCGCTCTTCTTTGCTTAACCAGTCCCGCGCGCGCAGGGCGATCTCCAGGCAAATCCTATTTTGCGTTGCCGTGTAATCCTCGCCGAGTATCTCCTCGATTTTTTCCAAACGATGATAGAGCGTTTGACGATGAATGTACAGTTTTTCCGCAGCCTCTTGTTTGGACAGGTTAGCATCCAAATAGACTCGAAGCGTATGCACGAGCGAGGAACCGTGAGCTTGGTCATGGGCTAGCAACAGGCCGAGGTAATCGCTAATGAAGACTTTCAGCACAGGCTCATTCGGTACGTGGAATAGAAGTCGGAACAACCCAAGATCTGCGAAAAACGGGCTGGATGATTCATGATAAAAAGCCAGTGCCTGTTCTGCCTCCGCGAGGTGTCGTCCAGCGTCAGACAACCGTTTTCCGGCTCGACTGACTCCCATCCATATTTGAGCATCCACTCCTAGCATTTGTGTCATGATTCGTTTGACATCGCGAAAGGCTTTTTCTAGGGTACGACGGGAATCTATAAGCGGCTGCTGTTCGATCAGCAAAAAGTAAAAGCGATGGCCCATGCAACGTATGAAAGGACGAAAGCGATGACGCGTCAATAGCGATCGGAAAATGGCCGTCAGATCGTGCGGTGGAAGGGAATCCTCAGCCAGATTCTTCTTCTTCTCAAACGATAGGATGATCAAGTGATATGTTGAGGCTTTACCGCTGCCTGTGATACCGAGCAAGGAACGCATTTGTTCTTCCGGTATGGAGCGGTTGGCAATCAAGTCATCAAACAGCCGGTTTTCGGTAGCAAGCGCCTGTTCCTCCACAAACATTTTCCGCATTAAAATTTGGGCCATCGCGCTGACTGTATTGTCTAAGGTCAGGAGCAAATACTCATCCGGACTGCGTTCAAACAAGACAATGCCGACATAGGCGAGCACGTGACCCATCGCCATTACTGGCTGATAGGCAAGCTGCCTGGTCGCCGATAGTGAAAGGAGACGGACACCAGCCTCACCACTATCCAGTTCGGAAAAATGAGACCGCATCACATCGCTCATCTCAATTGCAACATCATGCGGTACCACCGGGGCAAATTGTGTGGTGCCATCTGGTGCGTAATAGAAGACCTGCGTCTGAACAGCCACCTGAAAATGCTGAAGTAGCTTAGGCGTGCCTGCTGCCTGTAGGCTGAGCTGCTGCAAACTACGAGAGTATGCTTCGAGATTGCGAAGGGCTTGCAACTGCGCATGGATCAAATGCTCGTGCAAATCTTGCGTGATGTCCACAAAGCGGACAGGCTGATGAAAAACGAGTAACGGAAACTGGTGGTGGTTGGCCAGTTCTAGCATATCTTCAGGGATAGAAGGAATGTAACGTCCTAGCTCGATGCACAACCCGACTGCTTTTCGCCGAATGAGTTCTGTTAAATACGCGAGTCGCTTTTCCTGTTCTTCGCCAAATCCCAGCCCGGTTGATAGGATCAGCTCGCCGCCATTTAAAAACTGTCCCGTATCGGCAGTCTCCAAGACGTGAACCCAGCGAACAGGACGGGACAAGCCGCGATGCCCCGCCACCACTTGGGCATGTTGAAACAATGGACGCTTGATGATTTCTGCAATTGTCAGGCGCAAATCATTGCTCATCGGAATCACCTCTTCCATTTACACTCTGTATGATTAACCCTACGTAATGCGTTACGCTTTGTCTAGTGCTGACAGGTATTATTTTTGGATAAAATGGAATTGTTAATTAATTGAGCGTGAGGAGTTGAAAGGATGAACACAGCTATTGTTGGAAATCCGTTGAAAAACTACATCGGGGGGCAATGTGTAGATTCACTGACAACACGCTTTGAGGATGTACCCAATCCGGCAACTGGAGAATTGTTGTCGCGCGTCCCCCTGTCGACGAGAGAAGACGTGGACAAGGCTGTTGCTGCTGCGAAGGAAGCGTTTGTGAGCTGGAGTGCTACCCCTGTCGTGGATCGCGCGCGCATTATGTTTCGTTTTCATAGTCTTCTCGTCAAGCATGAGGATGAACTCGCCCGGATGATCACCATGGAGAACGGCAAAAATCTACCTGAGGCACAGGCGGAACTTTTGCGTGGGCTGGAAATGGTAGAGTTCGCTTGTGGGATGCCGACACTGATGATGGGGGAAACATTACCCAATATCGCAAACAGTATCGACAGTCAGGTGATCCGTTTTCCGTTGGGGGTAGTGGGTGGGATTACCCCGTTTAACTTCCCTGTGATGGTCCCAATGTGGATGTACCCGATTGCCATTACCGCAGGAAATACATTTGTACTGAAGCCCTCAGAGCGTACGCCGCTGTCTTCGATTCGGATTGCTGAACTGCTCAAGGAAGCAGGGCTGCCAGACGGTGTATTTAACGTCGTAAACGGAGCGCACGATGTCGTCAATGGTCTCTTGGAGCATCCGGACGTAAAAGCGATCTCATTCGTCGGCTCGCAGCCAGTTGCGGAGTACGTGTACAAGACAGCAGCCGCGAACGGGAAGCGCGTGCAAGCACTGGCAGGTGCGAAAAACCACCATTTGGTCATGCCTGACACGGATTTGAAGCGCGCGGCCAAAACCATTACGAGCTCAGCGTTCGGTTGTGCAGGAGAGCGGTGTATGGCAGCGAGCGCCGTAGTGGCTGTCGAGGAGATTGCTGATGAGCTGATCGCGCATCTGATCGGGGAAGCCACTGCGCTGGCAATGGGAAATGGTTTGGAGGAAGGCATCGACCTCGGTCCTGTCATCCGTGATTCGCACTTGTCCAAAGTACATGACTATATTGAAAAAGGTGTCGCTGCTGGTGCCGCGCTGGTTCGCGATGGTCGCGAGGACGCAAGTAAGCTGCCAGATGGCTACTTCCTCGGGCCAACGATTTTTGACAAGGCAGATGCTGAGATGGTCATTGTCCGCGACGAGATTTTTGCGCCTGTCCTGAGTGTCATGCGTGTGAAAGACTTTGCTGAGGGATTGGAGACGATCAGTCGCTCACGTTTTGGCAATGGGGCGACCATTTATACGAACAATGGAAAATGGGGAAGAGAATTCGTTCAGCAGGTGGAAGCGGGTATGGTCGGTGTCAATGTAGGGGTGCCTGCTCCGATGGGCTTCTTTGCTTTCTCAGGCTGGAAGCAGTCCTTTTATGGTGATTTGCATGCAAATGGAAAAGATGGCGTCCTCTTTTTCACCAAGAAAAAAACGGTCACATCCAGATGGTTCGAAGATGGCGATACCAGCATTGGCTCGCAAAAAGTTTTTGTAAAATAACCTCTTACGAAAAAGAAGGAGGATTACGCGATGGAGCAAGGACAAGTGACAAAAGATTTTGATAAAGAGAGCTTGCTGGATGCTGACCGTTCGCATATGTGGCACCATATGTCCCCTTACAATCCCAATCCGATGATCGTAACGGAAGCGAGCGGATCGTGGATCACCGATATCGATGGGAACCGGTACCTGGATGGAATGTCTGGTTTGTGGTGCGTCAACATTGGCTATGGCCGACAGGAGCTCGCAGACGCCGCTTATGAGCAGTTGAAGCAATTGGCTTATTTTCCACTCACACAAAGCCACGTACCTGCTATTCGTTTATCTGAGAAGATCAGCGAATGGCTTGGGGAGGAGTATCGCGTTTTCTTTTCCAACAGCGGCTCGGAAGCGAACGAGGTCGCGTTCAAGATTGCCCGTCAATATCATCACCAGAACGGGGAGCCGGGACGTTACAAATTCATTTCGCGACATCGCGCTTACCACGGGAATACGATGGGGGCTCTTGCTGCAACAGGTCAATCCATACGCAAGGAAAAATACGAGCCATTGGCGCCTGGCTTCCTTCACGTTCCGCCTCCTTACTGCTATCGCTGTCCAGCGGGAAAATCATACGGCAAATGCAATCTGGAGTGCGCCCAATATTACGATCAAGTGATTAATTGGGAAGGCGAAAAGACAGTGGCAGCGGTCATCATGGAGCCGACCATTACCGGAGGCGGCGTCCTTGTGCCATCGCCGGAGTACATGCCAAAAGTACGAGAAATCTGTGACAAGTATGGCGTGTTGATGATCGTGGACGAGGTCATCTGCGGATTCGGTCGCTCCGGTCAAAGGTTTGGCCACCAAAACTTCGGAATCAAGCCAGACATCGTGACCATGGCCAAAGGTATTACCAGCGCCTACCTGCCACTTTCCGCAACGGCTGTGCGGGCCGAAATCGCCGACAAGTTCAATGAGCAAGGGAACAACCTGCATTTCCGTCACGTCAACACGTTTGGGGGCAATCCGGCGGCATGCGCGCTGGCCCTGAAAAATCTCGAAATTTTAGAAGAGGAAAAACTGGTGGAGAGAGCAGAGGAGCTCGGTGCAGAATTGCGTGCCAAGCTGGCGTTTCTCGCGGAGCATCCATACGTTGGAGACATTCGCAGCTTCGGCTTCCTGATGGGGATCGAGATGGTGGAGGATCGCAAAACGAAGGAACCTGCGGCGCCAGCGAAATTGACACAGGTGATTGCCGAGTGCAAGAAGCGTGGGCTGATCATCGGGCGTAATGGCGACACCATTCCGAGCTTCAACAATGTGCTGACACTCTCGCCGCCGTTTACCACGACGAGCGATGATATCGATTTCATTGCGCAGGTTATGAAGGAAGCCTTCGAGACATTGGAGTAGGAAGCTTGGACGAAAAGACGAATAGATGAGTGCAGCGGCAGACTAGGAGACGCGAAAATCCTAGGCTGCCGCTGTTCTTATTCAGTCTCCGATTTTTGATAGCGTTTTTGTAGCTTCGCTCGATGGGCTTCCAAAATCTCTTCAAAAGAAACCTCGTATTGGTTTGCCAGCAAGATTAAATTCCCGAGTACATCGCCCAGCTCTTCCACCAGCTCCTGCCGAGCTTCTACTGCGGGCTTTTCCCCTTCATCAGGGCGATCTCGACCAATTTCAATGGCGCGTACAGCTCTTGCCAGCTCGCCAGCTTCTTCCATCAGAAAACCTACACGTATAAACGGACCGTATCCTGTCCATCCGCGTTCTTGATAAAAATCTCCGACCCATTTTTGAAACTCAGTAATATTCACATATATCTGTCCCTTCCTGATTTTAGTATAATTATATGACACGCAAAGCAATTTATGGAAAAGCCATTCTACTTCAACAAGTTTTGGGAGGATGACATGAAACGTATTTGTGTTTATGCAGGTTCCAATCCGGGTGTAAATCCACTTTTTGAGTCCTATGCACAGGAGTTGGGAAAAGAACTGGTCGCTCGTGGTCTTGAATTGGTCTATGGTGGTTCCAGCATGGGACTGATGGGGCGCGTTGCAAATGCAGTACTGGAAGGCGACGGCAAAGCAATCGGCGTCATGCCTACAGGATTGTTCCGTGGAGAAATCGTACATAAAGGGCTGACAGAATTGCATGAGGTTCTGACGATGCACGAGCGCAAAGCCAAAATGATCGATTTGTCTGATGGCTTCATTGCTTTGCCCGGCGGACTGGGAACCTTTGAAGAAATATTTGAAGTGGTGAGCTGGGGTCAAATTGGCATTCACCAAAAGCCAATCGGACTGTTGAACGTGGATGGCTACTATTCGCCGCTGATGCAGATGGTGGAGCATGCGACCGAGGCCGGATTTATTCCCGCTATGCAGGGAGAATTGATCCTTTGTGAGAGTGATCCCGCTATTTTGCTAGATCGTATGCGAGATTACACACCACCAGTGAAAGTAAACAAATGGTCGGAACTGGATGAATAACAACGTGCAAAAAAATAACCCGAAGCCCTCCATCTGTGGGAGGAATTCGGGTTATTCTAGTTATTGACAGGATGAATGTAGGAGTGCTAATGTAGTTGATTATATCCATAGTAAACGCATAGGAATAATATTAATATGACTCGTCTTCATACGTCAGGAGGATTCTTCATGAACAGATCAGCGAAATGGCTACAACTCTCCACTTCAGCTGCCGTACTCTCAGCGGCGCTCGTTTTTCCAACTGCAGTCGGTGCTACAACGAAAACAACGGTAGAAGCACACGTAGAGTGGAACAGCTTTTTGCAGCAGCAGTACGGTGTGACTTTTGACAAGACGGTAACTCGCGAGCAATTTGAGAAAGCGTTGTTCAAGATTATATCTGCTACCACAAGTATATCGGAAAAAGACTTGTCAGCCAAAACTTTCTTGCCTGAATCCAAAGATGCCTCCAAGCTGGTTGTATGGGAAGCGGTCAGTGCTGCCGCAAAAGCTGCAGAGTTAAAAGAACTCGGGTATACATATAGCGAGGAAAAAGTGGCGGCTGCCTTGAAAAAAGCAGGGATTTCCTATAAAAAAAGCGGCACGCTTACCTTGCAGGCTGCACAAGAGCTGGCTGTAGCGATTGACACGGGGCTTGTGTCCGCCAATACTTTGAAGACAGCTTCTGTAGACGGGGCAGTATCCGCAGAGCTTGCGAGTCAATTGCTAGCAAAAGTAGCAGAGTTCCATGGCTCAGCCAAAAACTATTTGGGCACAATCGCCGATGAAGAGATTTTTGGCAAGCTCGCCCAGGCGTGGAACGAATCGCAAATCATTAAAGCCGGTGAATTGCAAGAGCTCGTGGACAAAGGCTTGAAGCAAAATCTGATTACTGGCTACAATCTGAAGGATGCCGCATTCGAACCTCATTTTGATCCACAGCGCACGATTATGTATGGGCATAGTGATATCGCCCACGCCATTCAATTAATCGGTCTGTTAAAAAGTGAAGGCGTCGATGCAAAAGTTCAATTTGAACCGAAAACTTCTGCCTTCATTTACTTGAAAGAATGGGGAGAGCCCGCTCAAACAGCGGATTATCAGGTCGTTCAGATTGAAAACGGCAACTACATTGCGTATGCCAAGGAGTACGATCTCAGCCTGGAATTCGACAGTGTAGAAGAGAAAGAGAAGTTCCAGCCACTTGTTTTGAAATATGCCAAACGGGATCAAGAGGACATGACCGGATTGCTCAAGGCTTCTTGGTGGCAGCCGCTTTATCATTCCCGTACGGAGCTGGCAGATTATGCTGTCATTACGAACAACGTGTTAAAAGATGGTCGTTTTGTCGTGCAGTCTTTCTCCCTAAATGAAGAATCACCAAAAGTCGTGGAAGGCTTCCACAAGCTGAATGACAAAGTAAAGGTAGAGACATACAAGTTTTGGGTAGATCAGCCGTTCTTTAACTATCTCAACGGCGAATCGAAGTAAATACTGTACATCGAAAAGCGTCCTTCCCTTCACAAAAGCGGGGAAAGGACGCTTTCTTCTATTACATTGATAATGGATTAAAAAATCCTTTTAGCGGATTGTGTCTATTTATGGTATAATTTAGGGATAACCGTTGATTTATGGCGACGGTTGTATAGTTATGCTGAGAGTTTGGGAGGGAATGAAGTGAAAAAGAAAGCGATAATTCTACTGTTGTCCTGCTGTTTGTTTGCTTCGACAGCATTCGCAGCAAGCGCAGCATCGACAATGCCAACCTCACCGCAAAGTGGAACAGGAATATCCGTGGAGGCACCAGCAGATTTGTCAAAAGGGCTGCTCGTGAATACCTTCACTTCCCATCAGTGGAGACAAGATTCGCTTACGAAGCTACTGGGGAAATCCGTGAAAGAATTTGATGAATATGTGTATTATCCACAAGGTGTCAGCATGAAGTGGGACGAAAATAAGCAAGCGTTTGCCGTTCTTGTTGAACCTTCCTATAAAGGTGAAGTTGTAAAAGGTATTACGACCTCTAAAAGAAAAGACGAGATCGTCCGGGTCTTGGGTAAACCACATTTTTCGGATGAAAAACTTGAGTTGATTGGATATGCGGAACAGGGCTATCACTTGTTTTTCACGTTTGCTCAGGATAAAGTAAAAGCCATTTCCATTTATCGTCGTGATCAGATCGCCGATACAAAAGCACTTGTTGATATGGCTAAAAATTTGCAAGCGTATGGTGAAAAATTAGGGGCACCCGCTGAATATGCTGATTTTTCTATCTTTGGTGCATGGGGTAAGCCAGATTTTTCGTACCACCTCAGAGGAGTCGGTACATATGCCTGGGAATATCCATCCAGAGGTATCGCCTACGATGGTATGCCAGATGATGCAACACTAACCATCTATAGTAATTTTCCGAGCAAAGACAAGCTCACTGACTTAAAAAACGTAAAAAACATCGTCTTTTCCAAAGAAGATTCCCTGTTCTTGATCGAAAAAATGAGAATCGAAACCGAAAAAGAAAAAATCGAATTGGCGAAAAAAGCTGGAATCCCGTCACCAGACAAGAAAAAGATCGCGGTAATTGATTCAGACAATTTGTACAATACGGCGAACATTCGCTTTTATCAGCCAGACTACACACCGCAAGCTCAACTGTTTCCAGGGTATTTTCTCGATGAAGTAACATGGTTGGACAACAACTGGATCTTGTATCAGACGATGATGGGTGTCGGAGTTTACCATGTTACTACACATGAAAAGATAGAAATTGTAGGGATGGAGAAAAAGGCAAACGAGCCGTTTGATATGCTGGATGTCAATATAGTCAAGCCTGATCTAACGCAAAAAGCAATTGTGTTTGAAGTCAGCATGAAAGAGAAGAAACAGACTTACACCGTTCGCTATCAAATCACGGGTGACAAAATTACGTTCACCTGGTAGGGAGCAGGGATTATCGTTCTTTGTTGGCGCTGATGGGCGAGTTGGCTGCTTCCTTCTCGGCCAAGTACGAGCGCATGCCTCGAACGAACAACTCACGAAGGACTTCCTGCTGTGTTTTGCTGCTGACGAGAGAGCGAATGAGCTCCAGCTCAGCTACCAATTCGGAATCCAGGTGAAGGTTGACAGTCTTCCCTTTTGTTCGCGGATGCAGCTCGTAGTACTCCGCTGATTTTTTTATGGTTCCTTCGATGACAACAGCTTCGTCCAACCATTCATGGTGGCGGATATACAAGCATGGTGCTTCTAAAATAATATGGGTCAGTTCCTCGCTAAAACGAATCGCGAGGGGCTGGCCTTTTTTTTTATGCAAGTCGCGGATTTGTCGGGATCGCTCTTGATTGGTAACTGTATTTTCCAGCGTGATTACGGCCAGTTCCATAGTGCCTCCTTACGGGATGAGCAGTTCTTCTTCTGCTACCGACATCAATACTTCTCCCGTTTTTTCCAATTGGACTTGGTAGGTGAAGTGCTGATCGCTTCGCTCAACGGAGGTGATCATTCCCCAGCAGCACTTGCTATCTCTTCTGAGCTGGACACGATCCAAAACCTCAAAGCTAGGGCGAAGATACCCTTTTTTATATAGATAAGTGAGGACGGATTCTCGAGGAAATAGAAATCGTTTGTTTCCTTGTTTACTGACCAATAGGGGGAAGGTCTCCCGTTCGTCTATACAATCCCCTAAATAGCCTTGATCTGCCCAGCGTTTGACGGTAGCCATACTGCCTACACGGCCTGCTTTCGTCTCTAGGATGTCTAGTATTTCGCGTGAAGAGAGAAACGCTTTGCGCCATTCGAGCTGCGTCAGGTAGTTTTTGCGCTCTGCTTCCAATTGACTTAGAAGTGTTTGTGCATCCGCGATTTTCTGTTTCACTAGCCTGATTTCGAGGTCGTAATCCTTCATACGGGACGGCCCTTTCTTCCGTGTTTGTTTTCATCCTATTCGAACATGAAATCATTCATGTCAATACAAGCGAATTGATTTCGTTTCCTTGCTAGGTAAATACGAAATGTAACAATCATAAAAAAGCGATTTCGCACATTGATTAATAGCAAACATGTATAGATCTGGTGAGGAGGTTGTGGACAGATGAGCATTCCCAATGATCTCGCGAAAAATTTCGCAGAAGTTGTGCCTGCCCTAAAACCGAAGGAAGCCATCGATGAGGCGAATCGCTGCTTGTATTGCTACGACGCACCCTGTATTAAGGCTTGTCCCACCTCGATTGACATCCCTTCCTTCATCAAAAAAATTGCGACCGGGAATATGTTCGGATCAGCCCGGACCATCATGGAATCGAATCCCGTCGGGGCGAGCTGTGCGCGCGTTTGTCCAACAGAGGAGCTGTGTGAGGGTGCCTGTGTACTAAATTCAGCTTCCAAGCCAATCATGATCGGTCTTCTCCAGCGTCACGCGACAGACTGGGCAATCAAAAATCAAGCAACACTTTTTTCAAAAGGCGAAGAAAATGGGAGACGGGTAGCCATCGTTGGAGCGGGCCCGGCGGGGTTATCAGCTGCGCGTGAGCTTGCACGTCTCGGCTATGCGGTTACGGTATTTGAAGCAAAGGAAAAGGCAGGAGGATTGAATACGTACGGCATCGTCTCTTTCCGTCTGCCACAGGAAATTTCGCTATGGGAAGTAGAGCAAGTAGAAGCGTTGGGGGTAGAGATACGTACCAATACGCGAATCGGCGTGGATGTATCGCCAGAAGTGCTATTAGATCAGTATGATTCCATCCTGTTGGCAGCAGGTATGGGCAATGTCCCTTCGCTGCAGATCCCGGGAGAAGAATTAGAAGGTGTCCTCGATGCCATCGCACTCGTGGAGGAGACCAAGACCAAGCCACCATCAGACGAAATGCTCGGCAAAAAAGTCGTCATCATCGGTGCTGGGAATACGGCTATTGATGCTGCCACCTGTTCGAAACGACTGGGGGCAGACAATGTTCAGATTCTGTACCGGCGGACGGTTCAAGAGATGTCCTGTTATCAGTTTGAGTACGAATTCGCCAAGCAGGATGGCGTAGAATTCCGCTGGCTCGTTGCCCCAACACGTGTACTGGAGGAAAACGGCCGAGTGAAAGGCTTGGAACTAGTGCGAATGGAGCTAGGTGAGCCGGATGAGAAAGGAAGAAAGCGTCCGGTACAAATTCCAGGCAGTCATTTTGTCATCGAAGTAGATTATGTCGTCAAAGCGATCGGACAAAACAGGCATCTATCATTGATTGAATCATTCGGGCTTCAACACCGCAATGGGATTGTCGAGGTCGAGGAAGGCACCTATCGAACCTCCCATGTCAAAGTTTACGCGGCGGGCGATGTCATTTTTGGGGGAGGAAAGACAGATGCGATGGTAGTCGATGCAGCCAATCATGGGAAACGAGCCGCTCATGCCATCCACCAATCGCTCAATGATCAAAAACAGCCGGTATAAAGGAGGAAACCTATCATGGCAGATCTCAGCATTAATCTGGCGGGAATCCAATCCCCGAACCCATTCTGGTTGGCCTCTGCGCCGCCGACTAATTCAGGCTACCAAGTACAGCGTGCCTTTGAAGCGGGCTGGGGTGGCGCGGTCTGGAAGACACTCGGAGAGCCGATCATCAACGTCACGTCCCGTTTTGCAGGACTGAACTTCGGGGGACAGCGCGTCTTTGGTTTTAACAACATTGAACTGATTACGGACAAACCGCTTGAGGTCAATCTGAAGGAAATGGATGAAACGAAGCGCCGTTTTCCAAAGCACACCTTGATTGCTTCGCTCATGGTTGAACATAAGCAGGAAGCATGGCACGAGATTGTCAAAAAGGTGGAGGCAATCGGCGTAGACGGTCTGGAACTGAATTTCGGCTGTCCGCACGGCATGGCAGAGCGCGGGATGGGCTCTGCGGTCGGTCAACATCCAGATTTAATCCGGCAACAGGTCGAATGGGTAAAAGAAGTAGCGCAAACCCCTGTCATCGTCAAGCTCACCCCAAACATTACGGACATACGCTTTACAGCAAGGGCCGCGACTCAGGGTGGAGCCGATGCCATCAGCATGATCAACACCATTAACAGTTTGATAGGGGTTGATCTCGAGAAATGGCTGCCGATCCCACATGTAGATGGAAAAGGGGCGCACGGCGGCTATTGTGGACCTGCTGTCAAACCAATCGCCCTGAATATGGTCGCAGAATGTGCACGCGATCCCAAGGTTGGTATCCCAATCTCTGGTATTGGAGGAATCTCTGACTGGCGCGATACCGTTGAATTTTTGCTGATGGGAGCAACGGGTGTTCAAGTATGTACGGCCGCCATGCATCATGGATTCCGGATCGTGGAAGATATGATTGATGGACTTACCAATTACCTGGATCAGCGCGGAATTGCCTCTGTGATGGATATTGTCGGAAAAGCCGTGCATACGTACTCGGATTGGGGACATCTGAATCTAAATTACAAGGTTGTGGCGCGCATCCATGACGAGACCTGTATTCATTGCAACAAGTGTCATATCGCTTGTGAGGACACCTCGCATCAATGCATTGACATTGTTCCTGATGCAGCGACGGGCAAAGAGCGCCTGGTCGTACGAGAAGAAGATTGTGTCGGCTGTAATTTGTGCTCCATCGTTTGTCCGGTGGAAGGGACGATCGAGATGGTCGAGATTCCGAGCGCCAAAACCCCTCTCAGTTGGAATCAGCGACAGGCTGCTTTGGCTGCGGGTGGCAGCTGCGAGCTGTGAGGCAGTCATGTTTTCGGCCCGGGGTGCATAGCTTGTACAAGGGAAGGCATGTCTACTCGATGACGGTTTGAAGGGGAGATGATCATCGGATGAAAAAATGGATTCGAAATGGCACAGTCGTGACAGCGTCAGACACGTATCAGGCGGACATTTTGATTGAAGGGGAAAAGGTAGTCGCAATCGGCTCCAATCTGGATGTGAAAGATGCCGAAATAATCGATGCTACCGGATACTATGTTTTTCCAGGAGGTATTGATCCACATACTCATCTCGATATGCCTTTTGGCGGAACGGTTACTTCCGATAATTTTTATACAGGCACGAAGGCAGCAGCATTTGGCGGGACGACGAGCATCATCGATTTTTGTCTGACGAATAAAGGGGAACCATTGCATTCATCCATTTCGACCTGGTACGAAAAAGCAAGGGGCAAAGCGGTCATCGACTACGGCTTCCACCTGATGGTTTCAGATGCGAACGATCAAGTTCTCGAGGAATTAGGAGCAGTCGTACGAAATGAAGGGATTACTTCGCTCAAGGTATTTATGGCCTACAAAAATGTGCTGATGGCCGATGATGAGACGCTATTTAAAACATTGGTTCGGGCCAAGGAGCTAGGTGCCTTGGTGCAGGTCCATGCAGAGAATGGCGACGTTCTTGATTATTTGATCAAGCAGGCGATTGCAAAAAGGCAGACAGACCCCGTGTACCACGCTTACACCCGCCCACCTGAAGCGGAAGGTGAAGCGACGGGACGAGCGATCGCATTGACTGCACTGGCAGATGCACAACTGTATGTCGTACATGTATCGTGTGCAGAGGCAGTGCGTCGAATCGCAGAAGCTCGCGAAAAAGGGTGGAATGTGTACGGGGAGACGTGCCCGCAATATTTGGTGCTCGATATTACCGATCTACAGAAGCCGGACTTTGAAGGTGCGAAGTACGTCTGGTCCCCTCCACTCCGGGAAAAGTGGAATCAGGACGTCCTGTGGAGCGCATTGAAAAATGGCATTTTGCAAACGGTCGGCTCTGATCACTGTTCCTTTAATTTCTCCGGTCAAAAAGAGTTGGGGCTAGGGGATTTCACCAAAATCCCGAATGGAGGACCAATCATTGAGGACCGGATGCGCCTACTCTTTTCAGAAGGCGTAGCAAAGGACAAGATCAGCCTTAATCAGTTCGTCGATATGACCTCTACAAAAGTAGCCAAACTGTTCGGGATGTTCCCGCAAAAAGGAACGATTGCTGTAGGCTCGGACGCCGATATCGTGTTGTTTGATCCAACCTTGAAGCGTACCATTTCCGTTGAAACTCACCATATGAATGTCGACTACAATCCATTTGAAGGTATGGTGGTGAACGGCGATATCATTTCTGTGCTTTCGCGCGGCTCCTATGTCATTCGCGATCAGCAGTTCGTCGGTCAAGCCGGGGCTGGACGCTTTGTAAAACGATCGACCTTTGCAAGACCGTAATTCGTGAGAGCATATAAAGGCGAGGAGGGCGATTATGGCAGATATCATTCGGATCGGCTTGATTCAGGCGAAAAACGAAGTCCACGGAGATGAATCGGTTCATTTGCACAAAGAAAAAGCCGTTGAGAAGCATTATAGAATGGTGCGGGAGGCGGCAGCCAAGGGAGCACAAATCATCTGTCTGCAAGAAATCTTCTATGGCCCGTATTTTTGTGCCGAGCAGCAACCGAAATGGTATGAATCAGCGGAAGAAGTCCCAAATGGACCAACCGTGCAACTGTTTTCTTCCCTTGCCCGCGAATTGGGGACCGTACTCATTTTACCTGTGTATGAGCGCGTAGGGATCGGTACGTATTACAACACGGCAGCTGTGATTGATGCGGATGGCACGTATTTGGGCAAATATCGCAAGCAGCATATTCCGCATGTGGGAGTAGGCAGCAGCGGGTGCGGCTTCTGGGAGAAATATTACTTCAAGCCCGGCAATCTCGGGTATCCCGTTTTTGAAACCGCTTTTGCCAAGGTAGGGGTCTATATCTGCTATGACCGCCATTTTCCAGAAGGCGCACGACTGTTGGGCTTGAATGGGGCGGAGATTGTATTCAATCCGTCTGCCACTGTAGCGGGCTTATCCGAATACTTGTGGAAGCTCGAACAGCCTGCTCATGCCGTTGCCAACGGTTATTATGTGGCAGCGATCAATCGGGTAGGGACAGAAGCCCCTTGGAATATGGGAGAGTTTTACGGACAATCGTACTTGGTCGATCCGCGAGGGCAATTTGTCGCCATGGGGAGTCGGGATCAGGATGAGGTCGTTATCGCTGAAATGGACCGCAACAAAATTCATGAGGTGCGGGATACGTGGCAATTTTACCGGGATCGCAGACCGGAAACCTACGAAGATATGGTAAAGCTATTACCTTAATACAAGAGTGAGGGAGGTGCCGGACACGCGCCTTCCTCCTTTTCGCATCATTAGAAGGATTCCATCAGAGTCAAAAGGAGCGTTCAGGGATGAGGCAGATTGTATATCGAGGAGTCGAATACGGCGAGGGACTTCGTGTCGTGAAAGCGCAAAAGTATGAGAGGGCAGAACGGCGTCATTTTACAAATGGTGCTAGTGCAAAGGCAGTGTTTGGCGCTGGTGTTTACTTGGTAAGCAATCCGGAAATCGCCGCACAGTATGCGATTTGTCATGCAGAGACGAATGGGGAGAAGGCAGTTGTGTTGAGCCAGCAGCTGCATTTGCAGGGTCTCGTTTGTTTGGACGAGCGCTATGGGGAAAATGAACTGCGCATCGATGCGTTGCGCGCTGCTTATTCAGAAGAGGAACTCGAACGAAGACAGAACGGCATGGGTCATGAAGAGTGGCTGGAATGGACAGGGGATAAGGTGCGTGCGTATTTGATTGCCCGTGGATACCGGGGGATTCGGTATCGGATCAGCCCGGAGCTAACGTATTATATCTGCTATGAGCCTGACGCTCAAATTGAAGAGATTGCGATTCTATCTGTGCTCGATGTGTGAGAATGAGTCAACAAACGAAAGACTGGCAAACCCAACAGGGCAGCCAGTCTTTTTTGATAGCTCGCTATTAAGAAGCAATCGTTTGTTTGTTGTTTGCGGTGATTTTTTCGTAATCGTTGGCACTCAAAATCGAGGAGTCGTTTTTCATCATCCATGTGTAAATCACGAGTGAAATCAAAAGTCCGATAGTCCAAGCATTGTCCCAAATAATGGTTAAGCCCGGAATGTATTTACTAATAAAAGGAATCGCAATCCCGATTAGCATCGCCCAGATGGCTCTGCCATTAAAGCCCGTTTTGTAGGTGTAGATCCCGTCTGTTTTGTACAGTTCTGTTAAATGAATGCGCCGCTTGCGCACGAGCCAATAGTCGGCAATGGCAATACCGTCGATCGGTCCTAACAAGGCTCCGTACGTTCCAAGCCATAAAAAGATGTAGTTGCCGAAGTTCTCCAAAATGTACCAAGGCTGCATCAAGAGCGACACAACTCCGGCGATGATGGCGCCGGCTTCATACGAGAGGCGGCGAGGGGCGAGATTCTCCACTGCCCGGGCGGGAGCAACGATATTGGCCGCTACGTTGGTCGTCAATGTGGCAAGAATAATTCCAATCGTTCCGAGGAAAATGGCAAAAGGCGAGAATTTAGCCAACACGGCAGCAGGGTCCCATAACGCTTCTCCGTAAATGACGACGGTAGCAGAAGCGACAGCAACTCCGATGAAGGAGAAGAAACCCATCGTGGTCGGTAAAGAAGAGGATTGTCCGATGATTTGGGCTTTTTGACTTTTGGCATACCGACAGAAATCCGGAATGTTGAGGGCCATTGTTGCCCAAAAAGCAATGGCTCCCGTCAATGCGGGGAAGAAAATCTTCAGGAAATCTGCAGTGGAAGTGAATTTCGAAGGGGCCGAGAGCATCGGTCCCCATCCGCCTGCTTTCGTAAGCGCCCAGACGAGGAGAGCCAAACTCATGATGATCAGAATGGGAGCAGCCCAAGCCTCCATTTTTTTGATCGCTTCTGGACCGCGATAAGCGACCCATACGTTTAACAGCCAAAAGCCAAAGAAGGATATCCAGAGATGTCCGGGCACATTAGCCCAGTCTGTCATCGACATCAAGAGCGTATCGATGGCAGCACCTCCGAACCAACAGTTGATGCCAAACCAACCAGCACCAATCAATCCACGTGCGACAGCAGGGATGTGCGCTCCTTTGGAGCCGAACCAGAGGCGCGCAAAAACTGGATACGGAATGCCAAATTTCGTCCCGGCATGAGAGTTGAGAAGAATGGGAATAAGGACAATACAATTACCGAGAATGATCGTCAAAATGGCCTGCCACCAGTTCATACCCAAGGAAATCAACCCTGCCGCCATTGCATACGTCGGCAAACAAATCGACATACCGATCCACAAGCTAGCGAAGTTATAAGATGTCCAGTTGTGCTCTGCTGTCGTCGTCGGCCGAAGACCTTCATTATAAAGCGGACTGTTCTTGATTGCCTCTTTGCCTTCTTTCGTCAGGGTAACAATTCCATTTGATACCGTTTGCGTCTTCATTTCTTTCCCTCCTTTGCTTTTCAAGATGTCTCGTATTCGGACAAGCGCCCTAGTTTGTCTTGAATACAAGTTGTAACATTATATTGGGGGAAAGAAGGCCTAATACCTGATTTTTCGTCGTAAAAAGACAGCCTGTGACAACAAGCTTCGCCATTGACAAAGGGAATGATTCTACCTTTTTACCTAATTGAGATGGTAAGATGAAGCAAGGGGTGAGCGAGCTGTGATGACAAGAAAAATCCATATGTCTTTGCAAACCAGAATGATCTTATTGATTACTATTGTCATTATTCTGATTGTTTCGTCAGTTGGGGCCGTTTTTTCTTCCATAGTTGCGTCTTCGATCGAAGAGCAGGTGGGCAAAAAAGCACTAAGTGTGGCAAAGATCGTAGCCAGCGATCCTGAGCTGCGCAACGCTTTTTCAAGCCAATATCCTCCAGCGCTGATCCAGCCCATCGCTGAAAACATCCGGATGCAAACTGGAGCAGAGTTTGTAGTTGTGGGAAACCATGAGGGAATTCGGTATGCGCATCCGATTCCAGAACGGATCGGAAAGGAAATGGTGGGAGGAGATAACGAGCCCGGACTCTCGCATGGTCAATCTTACATATCGAAGGCTATCGGTAGCATGGGTCCATCACTGCGGGGAAAAGTGCCGATCAAAAATGAAAAAGGGGACATCATCGGAATTGTGTCCGTTGGATTCCTGCTGGAAGACATCGAGGAGGCCATTGACCTCTACCAAGACCGTATATTGATCCTGACTCTTCTCGCCTTGTTGTGCGGCGTTGCTGGTGCCATTGCACTCAGTCGCTATTTAAAGCGCTTAATTTTGGGATTGGAACCGGAGGAGATCGCCTCCCTGTACGTAGAGAGAAATGCTGTACTAGAGTCAGTCCGCGAAGGAATCGTGGCGATTGACCGCAATAAACGCATCACGATGATGAATAAGGCTGCTATTCGTATTCTGAACTTACCGGAAGAAGACGTTCATCGCAAAGAAATATTAGAAGTGCTTCCAGACAGTCGTATGCCAGAAGTGCTGGAATCAGGCGAGCATCAATTAGATCGGGAGTCTATCATGGGCGGAAAGGAAATTATCGTGAATCGACTACCGATCAAATTCGGAGGTAAGGTCGTAGGAGTGGTCAGCAGCTTCCGTCCCAAATCGGAAATTGATCAGCTAGCTTCTGAACTATCTCAAGCGAGGCGCTATGCGGATGTCCTTCGCGCCCAAACACATGAATTTCACAATTTGTTGTATACCATTTCTGGCTTGTTGCAGCTTGGCTCGATTCAGGAAGCAGTCGAACTGATTACGAGTGAAACATCAGCACAGCAAGAGATGATTTTGTTTTTGGCGAAGCAAATTCCTGATCCGTTAATAGGGGCTCTGCTGTTAGGGATGCACAATCGAGCCAAGGAACTGAAAATTCAATTCATCATCCATCACGACAGTCACTTGAAGGAGCTCCCAGCGACGAGCAACCGACAGCAGATAGTTGTTCTATTGGGGACACTGATCCAAAATGCATTGGAAGCCGTCAATGAGCAAAGTGTCGAGCACAAACGAGTGGAATGTTACTTGTCTGACACGGGTGATGAAATCATGTTCGAAATCGAGGATTCGGGACCGGGCGTTGTGGAAGAGCTGCGAGAAAAAATATTCGAGCACGGTTTCTCCACGAAAAAAGGCGAAGATCGTGGAATTGGTCTGGCCAAGGCGCATGGAATTATTAAAGAATTGGACGGCTATATACTCGTTGGCAAAAGCGAGCTAGGAGGCGCACTTTTCACAGTATCCCTGCGCAAAAGAATGGAGGTGGCGTCTTGAGGAAGCTGGAGGTTCTTATCGTAGAGGATGATATGCGGATTATCGATATCAACAAGCGATTTGTCAGCAAGATTGAAGGCTTTGAAGTAATTGCTACGGCAACGAATGGTGCGGATGCCAAAGAATTGCTGTCTTGTACACGTCCTCAGCTCGTTTTGTTGGATGTGTACTTGCCTGACATGCTGGGAACGGAGCTGGTCTGGTTTATACGGCAACATTACCGCGAAGTAGACGTTATTATGATCACCGCAGCCAAGGAGATGGAAATGGTACAGGAAGCGCTGCGCGGCGGAGTCTTCGATTACATCGTTAAGCCGCTGGTTTTCGAACGTTTTCGTGAACGGTTGGAAAGCTATCGCGAGCACGTCATTCGGACGAGAGAAGCTGTCGAGGTAGACCAGGAAGTCATTGACCAAATGCTGACGAGAAGACTGGTCGCTCCTAAAAATCGAGATGTGCTCGCACCAAAAGGAATTGACCTCTTAACATTGGAAAAAGTGATCGAAGCGATTAGACAAACGGGAGACAAGGGGGTCTCGGCGGAGGAGATCGGCCGCGAGATTGGTACCAGCCGAACAACGGCGCGACGGTATTTAGAATACTTGGTTCTGGAAAAAAAGGCGCGTGCTGACTTGATTTATGGCACAGTGGGCAGACCGGAAAGAAAATATCGCTATCTTCCATAATGTTCCATGAACAATATGAACAAAAAGTGATTAATTTTCAAAATAGACCTTATGCACGAAAACTATTCCTCTGACTTTTGCGGTGATACATTATGTTCAAGCGTGGCAGCGCTTACATAAAAGCGGGTTAAGGGGGATAATTGTTTGATGAAAAGAAAAAAAGTGCTAATCACAGTGTCCACTTTTCTTACACTAGCATTGGCTGCTTGTGGTGGAGGTACTGGAAATTCGGGAACAGCAAGTCCGGGAACGCAACCAGCGCAAGCGCCGCAACCTGCCGCAGAGGCATCTAAATATCCAGAAAAGCCGATCGTATACGTGGCTCCATCCGGTGCAGGAGGGGGCTGGGATAAGACAGCTCGCTCGGTAGCAAAGGTGTTGGCTGAAAGCAAGCTGGTGACAGAAACCATCACGGTAGAAAACAAGCCGGGTGGTGGGGGAACCGTATTCTTGGCTGAGTATGTAAGCAAAGACAAAGGAAATCCTTATAAGTTATTCGTTAGCTCTCCTCCTATTTTGATAAACAATAACAAAAAAGAGGGGAACAGCCCATTCGGATACAAAGATGTCACACCATTAGCGCAAATGACGAAAGATTTCGGCACACTTGTTGTGAAAGCGGATTCACCGCACAAGGACATCAAGAGCGTGTTGGACGCGATCAAGGCTGACCCAAGCAAAATTACGCTAGCAGGCGGCTCTGCTCCAGGATCGATGGATCATTTGATCGGTGTATTGCCAGCATCCAAATACGGGATTGACCCGAAAAGCGTGAAATACGTTTCTTATGACGGTGGTGGCGAAGCAATGGCTGCCTTGTTGGGCGGCAATGCGGATATCATTGCGACGGATGCTTCTAGCGTGGGTGAATACCTGAAAGCAGGCAAAATCCGCGTACTCGGCGTCACTTCCGATGAACGTCTCGGCGGCGATTTGAAAGAGATCCCGACGTTAAAAGAGCAAGGCATTGATGCAACGTTCACGATTTGGCGCGGTGTCTTCGGTCCTGCTGATATGCCAGCAGACGCAAAAGCTTACTGGGATGCAAAGCTGAAAGAACTTTCAACTCATGAGACTTGGACAAAAGAATTGGCAGCAAACGGGTGGGAAAGCGAGTACAAAGACGCTGCTGCTTTCACAACATTCCTGGATGAACAAGATAAGCTGGTCAAAGAACTGTTGACATCACTTGGTATGTCGAAGTAGGGAGAGGAGGGGCAAGCCCCTCCTTTTTCCACACCTTAGGAGGTTATACATGAACCTGATGTTTGATCGTATCGGCAGCTTGTTTTTTGCGCTAGTAGGTGCGCTCTTTATCGCTGAAAGCCAAAATATTTCGGCCAGTGCATACGGAAGTCAGGTTGGGCCGAATATGTTTCCATTCGGACTTGGCATCATCCTGATCTTGTTGAGCTTGCGGCTGTTGTGGGAGACGTATAAGAAAGGCGTGGCTGCTTCCTCATCCGAGTCACAGAGCCCACTGCGATACAAGCGGTTCTTATTCATTTTGGCAGCGACAGTCTTGTACGTATTGTTGTTGGAGAAACTCGGTTATGTCATCTCGAGCTTTGCATTCCTTACGTACGCTTTTACCATGATGGGAAGCAAAAGCGTTCTTAAATCCGTGATCGTTTCCTTACTGTTTTCAGTAGGTGTTTATGTCATCTATGTACATTTGCTAAAAGGTACGCTTCCAGGACTACCTACCTGGCTGGGCGTCTAGGGAGGGGATAGGTAAGCATGAGTGCATTGCAATTTTTAGCGGACGGTTTTCTCGTTGCCTTACAGTGGCATAATCTTGTCTTTGCCTTTATTGGCGTCCTGATCGGTACTGCCGTAGGGGTCCTTCCCGGTATCGGTCCAATGAGCGGAGTCGCGCTGCTGATGCCTGTTACGGCTTCCTTGACATCTGGCTTACCCCCAGAAAGTGCGGCGGCTAGCGCGCTGATCTTGCTGGCAGGCGTTTACTATGGCGCGATGTATGGTGGTTCCACAACATCTATTTTGTTAAATACGCCGGGTGAATCCTCCTCTGTTGTAACGACATTGGACGGCTATCAAATGGCCAAACAGGGACGTGCTGGCGCAGCGTTGTCGATTGCAGCGATCGGTTCTTTTGTCGCGGGGCTTGTAGCGTTGATTGCTCTTGTGTTTTTGGCTGATCCATTATCAGATCTGGCTTTGAAATTCGGTCCTGCTGAATATTTCTCCCTCATGCTTCTTGGCTTGTGTGCGGTCAGCGGACTCGGGGGGAAGTCGATGACCAAAGCCCTCATTATGACAGTCATGGGACTCTTGCTTGCGACAATCGGGATGGATACCGTTTCGGGCGTGGCGCGATTCACCTACGATATTCCTGATTTGTATCAAGGTCTGGAGTTCCTCACGATAGCAGTTGGTTTGTTTGCGCTTGGAGAAGTGTTCAAGACAATCCTGGAAGACGATCAATCAACTAAGGAAATTATTAAAGTGGGGCGAGTACTCCCTACCAAGCAAGACCTAAAAGAAAGTGCCGGACCGATTACACGCGGCTCCTTGCTCGGGTTTTTCATTGGTGTCTTGCCTGGTGCTGGCGCTACTCTCGCATCCTTCTTCTCGTATATTTTTGAGAAAAAACTGAGCAAAGACCCCAGTCGTTTTGGAAAAGGAGCGATCGCAGGTGTAGCAGCACCAGAGTCTGCAAACAACGCTGCTTCTGGCGGTGCGATGATTCCTCTGTTGACGCTGGGGATTCCGGGGTCTGGTACCACAGCGATTTTAATGGGTGCCTTATTGATGTACAACGTACAGCCAGGTCCGCTCTTGTTCAGTGATCACCCGCAGATTGCCTGGGGCTTGATTGCGAGTATGTTTATTGGAAATGTGATGCTGCTGATTTTGAACATGCCACTCGTTAAAGTTTTTGCAAAAATTATTGAAACACCTTCACACTTTTTGATTCCGCTCATTATCGCGATTTCCGTGTTCGGTGTGTACGCTGTACAAATCAGTACTTTTGATTTGATCGTGCTCGTGATTTGTGGGGTAGCTGGCTATTTCCTGACGAAAAACGATTTTCCGCTGGCACCGCTCGTCCTCGGCCTTGTTTTAGGGCCGATGATTGAAAATAACATGAGAAGAGCATTGACCACCTCGAATGGAGACTTCTCGATCTTCTTGACGAAGCCACTTTCCGCTGCTTTTCTGGTTTGTGCGATTCTGTGGTTGATCATTCCCATCTTACTGAAGCGTAGAGGGAAGCAAGTCATTATCAGCGAAGAAGCGTAACTCCCTTGACAAAGTCCTCCTTAGCCCGTAACATTGGAAAAATTTTGGGAAACTGTTCTGCTTGATGGATGAGGCAGAACAGTAGAGGAGACACAGACATGCTAAACATTGAACCTGTAATCTTAGAAGGCAAGCTGGTCCGATTGGAGCCACTCAGAATGGCCCATGTGGACGGAATCTGGGAAGCAGGCGCATACGAAGAGATTTGGCCTCATATGTCCACGAAAATAAGAACAAGAGAAGATGCTCAGACTTTTACCCTGCAGGCTTTGAAAAATGAACAAGCCCAGGCAGAGCTGCCATTCGTCATCATCCGCCAAGCAGATGAGAGAGTCATCGGGAGCACGAGGTTCTTAGGGATTGCGAAAAAGGATCGCGGATTGGAAATCGGTTTTACATGGCTGACCCCGTCCGTCTGGAAAACGGGCGTCAATACGGAATGTAAATGGCTTCTCTTGTGCCATTGCTTCGAACAACTTGGTTGTATTCGCGTACAGCTCAAGACCGATTCGCGTAATTTGAATTCGCAACGTGCCATTGCCCGGATCGGTGGCATTCGAGAAGGTGTCCTGCGCAATCACATGGTGATGTCTGATGGATACATTCGCGACTCGGTATATTTCAGCATACTGGATCGTGAATGGCCAGAAGCCAAGAAAAAGCTGCAATTGTTGCTGTTTGGTGAATAAAGGCTTGGATTGATTGAAGGGCGTTCAGAGCATGTGTACAATAGGGGTGAACCAAGAGGGTTTACTCTGACAAGACCCGGAAAAGAGGGTATACATGAGACTGCGTTTGTCATTACCGGGCTATTTATTGTTGCTCGGGGATCTGATCGCCTTCGTACTTTTTGTTTATTACGGAAAAATCATTCATAACTACCCTGTCACTGTCATGGGGATCATCGAAACATTAGCTCCTTTCCTGGTGGGATGGATCATCGCGATTCTGCTTTTCAAGAGCTATGGACAGCGAACGTATGAATCTGCGGGCAGACAATTACTATCGGCACTGATTACTTGGACAGTAGCGGCACCAATTGGCTTGCTGCTCCGCTCCTGGTGGACAGGTGTACCGATTACCCTTATTTTTGCAGGCGTTACTTATTTCATTACACTGGCGTTTTTGCTCGGGTGGCGTGTACCGTTTGCCATCGGCTACGCGATCTACAAACGCAACAGACCTTTAGCGACCAGCTAATAAAGTGGCCCAAATTGGTTACGCTATCCTATGAACCACTTAGGAGGTGAATCAATTGGGAAAGAACAACAACAGCAAAGACCTCGGAAAAAACCGCGGCAAAACGCTGGATGAAAAAGATCGCAATACAAATTTGCGACAATCGAACCATAATGATCGAAATGAAGGAACTGCAAAAGACCGCTGAGCAATCAGCGGTTTTCTTAATGGATACAGGTCATGATGTGATATAATAGTGTTTGTTTTTTCTAGCGAGTGGAGGGAAACGTATGACGGAACCGATGCAGAATGTTCAGCCGGTGACCTTGTCGTCACAGGCGTTTTTACTTTTGTGCAGACTATATGATGGCTGCTATGACGAATTGAAGCAAAATGAGCAGGCTCGCGAGCTTGTGGAGTCCATCGGTGATATTTTGTTGGCGGGCGTGGAGACGTTGGAGAAACAGGAAACCAAGCCGAAAAATATTACCTTCCCACTTACCGTGCAACAAGCATTTTTCTTGCGTCGGCTCGTGGTTGAGCTGTTGGCTCAGTCGCCGATGGACAAAGAAGACCGAACTACTCAATGGCTACAGGAATGTGTGACGGCACTCGCTGGAGGCGGTGTCCAACCTGATGCCAAGCACTCGTGAGCTGCATGTAATTACGAGCGGTCGGCATTCGCTTGATGATGTATTGCGAATGGCAGAAGCTGCTTATGCGGGTGGTATGAACTTTTTACACATACGGGAAAAACAGCGTACAGCAAAGGAATGCATGGACTGGGTAAAGGCATTGGCGAATGTCATCCCCCTTTCGTCCTTGATCGTGAATGATCGGGTGGACGTGGCTGCTGCTTCGGGTTGTGCCGGTGCTCACCTGGCATACCATAGTCTGTCTCCAGCGGAAGCGAGAATGGTGCTTGTGACTGGTCAAAAAATAGGGCGTTCCGTCCATTCCGTGGAGGAAGCAGAGCAAGCCATTGCCGCACAAGTCGATTATTTGCTCTACGGACATATTTTTGCGAGTGGTTCGAAGCCAGGTCTTCCGCCAAGAGGGACAACAGAACTCGCGCGAATGACGGCACGATTGAAGGTACCGATCATCGGACTCGGTGGCGTTACACCGGAACGGACAGCGCAAGTTTTGGAAGCAGGTTGTGCGGGCATTGCTGTCTTATCGGGGATCACTGATGCAACTGATGCCAAGTCAGCAGCCAGTGCTTATCGAGAGGCATTGGATAGTTGGGAGGGTAAGTAAAGCATGCGGAATATACAAAGACTTCGGGAAAAGATGGGCGTATACTTTGTCGTTGGTACGCAGGACTGCGAGTATTCCAGCGAAAAGACCGTGAAAATTGTAGAAGCAGCATTGCGCGGAGGAGTAGGCACTCTTCAATTGCGTGATAAAGGAAGCAAGTTGACTGCTGAGGAACAATATGAGCTGGGCCGACAACTGCAACAGCTATGTCGTGACCATGATACCTTATTTTTTGTGAATGACGATGTGGATCTAGCGATTCGCTTGCAGGCAGATGGCGTCCATGTCGGGCAAGATGACATGGCGTTGTCGGAGGTACGAGCCAAAGTTGGCTCCAAGATGTACATCGGTGTTTCTGCAGGTACGGTCGAAGAGGCGCTTGCTGCCCAAAACGGCGGTGTTGATTGTATCGGTGTAGGAGCGATGTTCGCTACCCGTTCCAAGGCAGATGCTGGCGAGCCTATCGGACCAGTGGGGCTAAAGGAGATCCGTAAGGCAGTGGGTACTGAGTTGCCTATCGTCGGGATTGGTGGTATTACACTGGTAAATGCTTCTGAAGTGATCGCTGCCGGGGCCGATGGAGTCGCGATTATCAGTGCGATTAGCCATGCCGAATCACCTGAAGAAGCAGCGCAAGCGTTACAGCGGATTGTACGATCGAGTTAGCACGGACAAAGCGACGATTACATATGGTAGGGTAATAGAAACAAACCAGGATGATGCGATATTGGTGATCAAAAGGAGGTGAAGCCGATGAAAAATCGGATTTACCGTATCGGATATGAATGGGTGAGCAAACGGGAATTGCTCGAGAGATTGTTCATGACCGACTGCATTCTTATCGAACACAAGCGAATGCATCCCCCACCGGAGGATCAAGATACGGAATTGCCACCGGAAAAGGAAGTCCATGCTGTTTTGGTTCGCAGCCAGCGCCGCCCGGGAGAATGGGTGACTTTCAACGGGCTATACGAAGTACAGTCGAGAGAGCCCATCCCTTGGATCGATTCACCGTTGGAGTACCATCAATTCGGTGTAGAATTGATTCCTGGCAATATGCGCAGGGAAAAAGCACCTCAAGGCAGGATACCCGCACGAACCAAGCTGCAGATTGCAGCCGTACGACAAGATACAGTATTTGTCACGGTTCCTGGTCATCCCTCACGGCGTTACGAAATGTCGTTGGCTCACGCGCGTTTTGCCAAGGATAACCCGACTGAATTGGAAATGAAGCTGCAAGTATACGCTTTTCCTCCACGTAATGATATTTTTGTGGATTGGTTATTGAAAGAAGGGCGCAAATCGGGAATTGTCACGCGCCCTAATCAGGAAAGGGTAGAGAAATCAGCTTTTCAGGTGTGGGAGGATCTACGCCAAGAATACGGCATTAGCGTCAGTGCGGCATTGATTGCGATTAAACAGGCACTCATCGTTCTGGATCGTGCTGGTGTCGAGACTGATTTCCCGTATCCGGCCCAAGAGCGATCGGATTTATCTTTGTTCAGCGAATCGGAGCGAGAGGCCTTTTATTCCTACCAATCGGTTCGATGTGCGATGGCTGCTGTTGCTGCCCTTCTGACGATAGACCCCAAAGATCCATTGCAGGATACACTCTTGATGGATATCATGCTCGAACAACAAATCAACCGCAGGCGCGAATAGCGTTTGCGGTTTTTAGGTTTTTCGTCAAAGTAGTAGTATAATGGGAGTTGGTAGAAGAACCCAATGAAAAGGATGTGTGACCATCATGTATGTATCCATGAACAGACTGACTGTACCAGCAGACTACCAATCCCATTTGGAACGCGCATTTGGTAATGGGGGAGAACGAATGAAGGAGGTTCCAGGTTTTTTGGAGTTCCTTTTCCTGGCACCAACGGAAGGTGACGAATACATCGTTTTTACGAAGTGGACAGATGAGGAATCGTTTACAAATTGGACGCAAAGCGAGGCTTTCAAGCGTGCGCATACAGGAACCAACCAAAATAGCCCGGTAAAATCGGATTTGCGCAATTACGCTGTTAAAGCCCAATCATAAAACGAAAGCATTTGTCTCTATTTCTACGGGGCAAATGCTTTTTGGATGATTGAATAATAAACATCCTTTACTTTTTTATGCTTGATCGTGATATGATAGAAAATATTGGGAAAGCGTTTTCAGTCAAACATGATCAGGGGGTGAAGGTGTCCGAATAAGGCATTAGAAAATGCGCGAAAATAGGATGCTAGCCGAGATTGTTTGTCTGTAAGGATAAGAAGAGAACCTGATTGGATGGTGTCATACTCTGCACCAGGATATCATCAAGCCGCTTTACATCTTGTCTCATTTACGTCCATAATAGAGCCTATACATACTTGGAAAATTAGCCTCAATGAAGCACGGAGAAAAGGAGCCAGAGTGTTTTGAAAAATCGAATAAGTAAGTATCTTACTCATTTGGTCCCTGCGGCGGTGGCCAAGACGTTTTCCTTTCTTTCAGATCATCATTACTCTGCTTTGCTTCTAGAAGACCGCGAAAATAGAGAGGCTTTGTTTGTTCAGCAAATCACGAAATGGATTGAAGTCGTAAAAGTAATCGACACGTATACGTTCGAGCGAGAATTGAGCGAAATTGCGTACAAATTTTCGTTGCTCGGAATGAATCTTACGTATTTGCAGCAATTTTTGCGCAAGTGTCGAGATGTTATTGTTGAAGAAATGAATAACAACGCATTTTCTCTTGCTACGTCGGAAATGGAGCGAGTAGAGCTTTTGCAAGGACAGATTCGTCTCTATCAATCGATGGACTATATTTTGTGTCAAATGGACGATGTCTTCAACAAAAATACGCATCAATTTCCGGTTGAAAAAACACCACCTTCTCCTGTAAGTACGACCAAAGGAGAAGATGTTACGATGCTAGCTGAACAGGAGCTTGTTCAATTGGTTCTGCAGTCCAGCGATATTGCCGTCTTGATGATCGATCGCCAGCTGCGAGTAATTGAAGCGAATTTCGCAGTCTGTCATTTATTTGGCGTGGATCGGAATCTAATTATAGGCCAAAACATTGATCGGGCATTACGTCCTCATGTAAGCGAGCGCTTTGTCCAGTGGGTGATTGAACGCGGGCAGTCCGGCCATTATGTTGCAGAATACAGTGGCAAATGGACAACTGTTAGTACGAGCCCCATTTATTACGATGGAGAGATGTGGGGAGCGATCGCCGTTCTTCGAAATGTCACGGAAAGCAAAAAGTACGAAGAAGAATTGAGCAAGCGTGAAGCGCTGGCAGCAGTTGGGCAACTGGCCGCTGGGATGGCGCATGAGATTCGGAATCCGCTGACAGCCATCAAGGGTTTTATTCAGTTGTTGCGGGAGCAAGGAGAAGCAAATCGCAGTGAATCTTATTTTTCTGTCATATTAACGGAAATTGAACGTATTGATGGGCTATTGAACGATGTCCTTGTTTTGGCCCGGTACAGGGATGACAAAATCGTATCGGAACGTTTCTTAGTGATGGACGAGTTACATGGAGTCATTCGTTTACTGGAGCCAGAAGCAAATCGAAGAGGAATCAAGCTTGAGCTGGACATTGCACAAGGCGAATGGCATGTGTTCGGCCATCGTTCGCGGATCAAGCAAGCCATCCTGAACATCTTGAAAAATGCGCTTGAAGCTTTGATGACCCAAGGCAACCTTGTTCATGTAAAAGTGTACTCATCTATCCATCAAGTAGTCATTGTTGTAGAGGACAACGGACCTGGTCTATCAGATTCATGCTTGCAAAATTTATTCGTTCCTTTTTATACGACGAAACAAGAGGGGACGGGGTTAGGTTTGTCTACGACACAACGCATCATTGCAGATCACGGTGGCGAAATCTTTGCGGAAAACTCTCCGAAATTGAAAGGAGCCCGTTTTGAGATTCGTTTACCTCTCTCCATTTCCTAAATAAACAAAAAAGATTGTGACTGTAGACGGATCCGTTATCCGTCTTTTTTTATGTCTGAATAAGCTGATAGACCTATTCGCGAAAAAGTTGCAAGTCTTTGGAATCAATCTTTTTGTAAGTTGTTGTCAAACCCTGTCGTTCAGTGGAATAATTTACAAAACGGTTACAATTTGAACGGAGTTGAACGACGGTGATTCGGATGCTGAAAAAAAACGAAACGAGGTGGAGCTACTGGGAGGTTTGGTATGAGGAAAAGGAGCACCTTTACACCGTACATTACGGAAATGTAGGGGAAATGGGTGACCATTTTGCTGTAGTAGCGGAGCAGATCGAGGGAAGGGCAGACGATGTTTTGCAGAGCTGGGCAGAAGAGATGAAAGAACAAGGATACCAGGTCATGAAAGAGAACGATTTCCATCCGATGATCGTTCGCTTTGCCCATTTGTGTGAGTCAGAGATTGAGATGCGCTATTTGATCGAACAGCTTTTGGATGAATGCTTGGGAAAAACGGGGAATGGTCACAGCGATGGTGGGGAAGACAGCGAGAGGACGTTGGCCGTGATTTGCCGGGTTATCGATACGAAGAAAGCGGCTGCTGCCGTAATTGAAGCTATGTCCGGCGCACAGCTTGTAGAAGGGATTTCCATCAGCATAAAGCAGGAGGATGGAAACTTGATTCGACTTAATCCTCCTGCCTGAAACTGTCTGATTTATTTCACGATTTTATGCCGCAGTGCTTTTGCCACTGCTTGTGTACGATCTTCCACACCCATTTTTTGCAAAATCCGATGCACGTGTGTTTTTACAGTGCCTTCTGAGATAAACAAGTTTTGCGCAATCTGATCATTTCGATAGCCATTTGCGATCTGTTGAAGTACATCCAGCTCTCGATCCGTCAGTTCATCCAGCAAGACTGATTGGGAAGTGGTAGTCGAATCAGGCGTCTCGCGTTGACCTTGCAGAGCTTCGGCAAGGGCTTTTGCAGCTGTCACGGTGTGGAAGAGGGCTTCTCCCTGATGGGCTCTGCGAATCAGATCAAGCATTTCCTGAGAGTCGGCATCCTTTAGCATATAGCCGACGGCTCCAGCACGAATCCCTTCCACCACATAATTGTGATTGTCAAAGGTTGTAAGAATTAATACCTTCGTGCGAGGATGCTGCTGCATGATTTCTCTTGTGGCCTCAATGCCAGATTTGTTGGGCATTTGAACATCCATCAAAACGACATCAGGTGTGAGGGTGCCAATCAGTTCTACTGCTTCTACGCCATCGGAAGCTTCCCCAATTACCTCCATATCAGATTGCATTTGAATGACATAACCCAAACCTTGGCGAATCATGGTTTGGTCATCGACTAGGACCACGCGAATGGCTCCTTCTTTTTGTTTACCGGTCATGTTCGCATGCTCCTTTCAGGTTCAGTCTGGCGAATCGGAAAGCTGAAATCCAGTTGAAAACCGTGGGGCTCTCGAATGCGATACGCGAGAGTCCCGTTCAGTAATTGAATTCGTTCAGATATGCCAGTTAGGCCAAAGCCAGGTTTGATTTTTTGGTCGCTCGTGATGCTTCCATCGTCTCGAATCGATAACAAAAGGATGTCCTTCTTTTGTTCAATGATGACGAGGATTTCTTTTGCGTCAGAGTGTCGTAGTGAATTGGTGATCGCTTCTTGCAAAATTCGATAAAACGTAATCGTCATTTCCTGAGAGAGCGGGATGTCCAGATCGGAGCATATCAGCTCCATTTTTATTCCTGTATGCTTTTGAGCCTGTGACAAGAGAGCCCTCAATGGCGTAAGTCCAAGGGAGGTTTTATCAAGAGCCAGTGTATGGACAGACGTGCGAATATCCTCCAGACTTTGTTTGGCAACACCAAGCATGTTGCGCACGGCTTCTTGTGCGTTGTCAGGTCCATCCTGCAACATATACTTCAAGGCATGCAGCTGGACTATGAGTGAAGTCAAACTATGGCCCAATGCATCGTGAATATCACGGGCAATTCTCGTCCGTTCCTCAAGAACCGCTACTTGCAGGGAATGAAGCGCTGCTTCTTGAAGCTGTGAGTGCGCCTCTTGCAACTCTGTATGTGCTTTTTGTAGCTGTTTCAGGTGTTGTTGGTTGGTTTCGTATGCTTCGGTTTGAATCCGATAGCCACGTGCGCCGATATAGCAGCCGACATACGTAAGGATATAGGAAATGATGTGCGTGAATTTCAGGTTTTCTTCAAAATATAAAAAAAGCGTACTGCATGTACCAAAAAAAGTAGCATAGGCCAACGCACGGCGCCCATGAATGTGAAATCCGATAAAAACAGCGAGTGGGAGCATCAAGCCGAAGCCCTCTCCACCTAAAATGAGGGACTTTAGTAAGGAAACGATCCCAAGCACGACTGTCACTATTTCGAATTGGAAAGGCTTCCATTTTTTCTTGGAAGTCCAAAATACCACAAGGTAACAAATAAATAGTACAATGGTTAGAGAAAATTGCAACGGAGTTTCCCGTTTAAACGAATCAGGAAGCAAAGCTAATACAATTAAGATAGAAAACCAAATGATCAGTAAACGTTTTTGTATGGCTTTCATCATTATCTTCAACAATGAAAAGTCCTTCTTTCTCTGCCGGATAATCACTTAACTTCATTCTAGCATGCGTTGTCGTCTATCTCTAGATAGATAAATCCCTGTCAGAAATCTACCCCTGGGTAGACTTCACTACATATACAATTCAGTAGAATTATTTTTGGGAAATAAACGATTAGTTATGAGTGTGTGAAGTGGTTAAGTAAGGATGGCAAGGGAGGTTCTCATGAAAGAACTGATTCAGTTGGCAAAACTCCTGCAAGAAGCCAGTGTGTTGTTTAGCACGATTTCTGAGAAAGAGCTGGATACAAGCGATGTCACCTGGCAACAGGTCTTGATTCTTGAGCAGCTTGAAAACGGGCCAAAAACGATGGGGGACATAGGTAAGACAGTCGGTCTTTCATACAGCACAACTTCCGGGCTCATTAACCGGTTGGAGCAGGAAAACCTGGTTCGCAGGTTCCGTGACCAATCAGATCGACGAGTTGTGTGGGTGGCACTCACAGAGCGTGTGTACCAACAGCGGGACGTGAAGTGGGGAAATTCACATACCGTCTAAAAATGGCTTCATCCCTTGATATTTCGTTAAACGAAATGTTAAATACGATTCGCCTTTTTCATTTCGTCATACGAACTATTACTCACAATAATTTAACAGATATATAAAGAAGAGGTGAGTGGATTGAATCTTTCTGAACTATCGATTAAACGCCCGGTCACCATGATCATGTTGACTCTGGCCATGCTCATTTTTGGTTTCGTTTCACTGCCTCGCTTGTCGATTGATCTTATGCCGGATCTGAACTTCCCGGTTGCTGTCGTGGTTACATCCGTTGACGGCGGATCTCCGAGTGAGGTAGAAAAACTGGTAACGAAACCGATTGAGGACGCACTTGCAACGGTATCCGATTTAGATAGTATACAATCGGTATCGATGGAAGGCGCTTCTCAGGTTATCCTCATGTTTAACTGGGGGACAGACCTTGATCAGGCGACTCTCGACATGCGGGAGAAGGTAGATCAGGTTCGTGGCTCTTTGCCTGATTCAGCCAGAGCGCCACGCGTACTGCGCATTGACCCGAACAGTACACCGATTATCGAGTTTGCGGTGACGGGTGAGCAAGACATCAACAAATTGAAAAAGATGGCAGAGGATATGATCCAATCACGCCTGGAGCGTATTGATGGGGTCGCATCTGCTTCCATCAGCGGCGGACAAAGCCGAATCATCGATGTTACAGTCGATCCAGCCAAACTAGCTGCGTATGGACTGTCACTTGACCAAGTTCAGCAAGCTCTACAGAGCAGCAACTTGTCTGGTTCCGGAGGATCTGTACGCGAAGGTGACGCGAAGCTCAACATCCGAGTGCAAGGTGAGTTTGCCGATATCGAACAAATCGCGCTGACACCAATTTCTGTTGGAGGGAACTCCATCAGGCTCAGCGATATTGCTGAAGTAAAAGACACGCATCAAGATGTATCGCAATTGAGTTACGTAAATGGAACACCTAGCTTGGGTATTAAAGTGACAAAAGCTTCTGGCGGAAACACCATTGAGGTAGCAGATGATGTAAAAGCTGAGCTGGAGAAAATCAAAAGCGAGCTGCCAGAAGGCGTAGAAATCATTACGACTCTGGATACATCCACCTACATCAAGGATTCCGTTTACACCACCGCTGAACATGCCCTGTTGGGTGGCGGTATCGGTATGATCTTGCTGTTCTTCTTCTTGGGCAGCTTGCGATCCATGGTAATCGCGGTCATCGTTCTTCCTGTATCGATCGTTGCCACGTTCTTGCTGATGTACATGACTGGACAGACGATCAACCTGATTTCCCTCTCAGGTTTGACACTGGGATTGGGATCATTAATTGACTTTGCGGTTGTTATGCTCGAGAATGTTTTCCGTCATCGAGAACAGGGAAAAGGCATGATGGAAGCCGCCCTGGATGGTTCCAAAGAAGTAGGTACGGCAGTTATGGCTTCGGCCTTGGCGCAAATTTGCGTATTCTTGCCGATTGCCCTCACAGAAGGTATTGCTTCTGAGTTGTTTGGACCGCTTGCATTGACGGTAGTTTACTCACATATTGCGGCGCTTGTATTCTCTATTTTGCTCGTGCCGATGCTGAGTTCGAGAATTTTGAACAAAATTCCGTCGCATACGCATCATGAGAACTATCGAGGAATCAATCCTGTCACTTGGTTCAACATTGGATTTAGCAAAGTAGAAAAAGGCTACCAAAGATTGTTAAAATGGGCATTGGGCCATCGTAAAACGGTCATGATTTCTTCAGTCGTCATGATGGTGGGCTCTCTCGCATTGACTCCATTGATTGGGGCAGAGTTTATCCCAGCTATGGACCAAGGACAAGTAAACATCTCCATTAAAATGCCAAATGGTACAGTTCTGGCTGAAACTGAAAAAGTAACCAGACAAGTAGAAGAAATTGCCAACACCGTACCGGAGAAGAATATTGTTGCGACTTCGGTTGGTAGTAATGCATCACCAGTTGCTAGCACATTGTCATCCAATCAGGGGACGATTACCTTAATGCTTGTAGACCTCAAGGAACGAACTCGTTCCTCCAATGAAATTGTGATGGATCTCCAGAAAAAGCTGGAACATATTGCTGGACCAGAAATTAAGGTAAGCGCACCAGCCGGTATGTCTACGGGTTCCCCAATCCAACTGAAGGTTAGTGGGGATGATCTGGCCGTATTGAAAGACATTAGTGGTATCATTAAAGGTGAAATTGAGAAGGTACCTGGTACAAGTAACGTAACAACCAGCTTGGAAGAATCCAGACAAGAGCTGGAAGTGAAGATCGATGCTGAAAAAGCGAGCTTGTACGGATTGACGACCGGACAAATTCTCTCCAGTGTTCGCACTTCCTTCCAAGGTCAAACGGTAACGTATTATCGCACTGGCGATGATGAGATTGATGTCAACCTCAAGCTGCCGAAAGACTATCAGGAAGATATCAACTTCTTGAACAATTTGCGAATTTCCGCTCCAGGTGGAGCACAGATCGCACTGACCTCGGTTGCGACTATCAGTAAGGTAGATGTGCCGGTTTCGATTAACCGTGCCAACTCAAGCCGTGAAGTGCAAGTAACGAGTGATTTGGCAGGACGTGACCTGAGCTCTGTAACACGTGAAGTACAAGAGAAAATTTCGAAGCTGAATCTCCCGGATGGCTACAAAGTCGATTTTGGCGGGCAAAGTGAAGAGATGATGGAATCATTCAGCAGCCTTGCTCTCGCGATTGTACTGTCAGTCGTGTTGCTCTATATGGTAATGGCAGCGCAGTTTGAATCGTTCTACACCCCATTTATCATCATGTTCTCCGTGCCACCGACCGTTACAGGCGTTCTGCTTGGATTATTGGCGACAGGCACAACGATCAGCGTTGGGGTTTTGATCGGGTACATTTTGTTGATCGGTCTGGTCGTGAACAACGCGATTGTATTGATCGACTACGTGAACCAATTGCGTGCAAAAGGTATGGAGCTGTATGATGCGATCCTGCATGCTGGACCGATTCGTCTTCGTCCGATTTTGATGACGACACTCACCACCATTCTGGCGATTGGACCGCTCGCATTCTCTGGCGGTGCCGGTTCTGAGACGAACGCACCAATGGCCGTGACGGTTATTTTTGGTCTCGGATTCTCTACACTGATTACCCTGGTTCTGGTTCCTGTCGTTGCTTCTTGGTTTGACGATTTAGGGAAGAAGAGACGCTTGAAGAAAAAGTTGAAACTAGAAAAGAAATTAGAAAAGCAACAAAAGAAAATCAATCCCGCTTTGGAATCGTAAGACGTTTGTGGGAAGAGGAGGGACATTCATGAAACTAAGTAAAAAACCCGTCATTTTGGCATTGCTGGCCATCACGCTAGTGGCAGGTTGCTCCAGCCCGCAAGCGGAAACGCCGCCTACGGAAACTGTGGAAGCGGCAACTCCTGTACAGGTTGAAACTGTTGCAACGGGCACAGTGGTATCAGATTCTGGTCTCACGGCAAAGCTGGCGCCGAGTGAGGAAGTACAGGTTTCCCCGAAAATGGGTGGGAAAATTTCTGCCCTGCCAGTGAAACTGGGCCAATACGTGACAAAAGGTCAAGTATTGTTCAAGCTCGATGAAAAAGATCTGGTGAACAGTGTAAAGCAAGCAGAAGCAGCCTACAACGTATCAAAAGCTAGTTTAAACCAGGCAGGCAGCAGCTCTGATCAAGGCTTGGTCCAAGCGAAAAATAGCCTGAAGCAGGCAGAAACTGCACTTGCGGATGCAAAAGTAAACCAGCAGCGGATGCAACAGCTCTTTTCACAAGGTGCGATTTCCGCTCAGCAGATGGAACAGGCAAATTCCCAGCTGACGACGGCACAGACCTCTTATGATAACGCGCAGCAGGCAGTACAATCTGCTGGGCAAAAAACGAGTGTGCAAGTTTCCGAAGCATCTGTGCAGCAAGCACAGGTGAGTTTGCAAAATGCTCGTGAGCAATTAGCGAATGCGACTGTGACGTCTCCGATCAACGGTTATGTTTCCAGCGTAAATGGAGCAGTTGGTCAAATGGCAGGTCAGCAGCCAGTTGTGGTTGTTGTTAACACGAACCCACTCCTGGTAAAAGCGAATCTGTCAGAAGCAGATATTACAAAAGTAAAAGTAGGAACAACTGTAAAAGTAAACGTACAATCGACAGGAAAAACGATTGATGCCAAAGTAACAGCTATTAGTCCAGTAATGGATACGCAGCTCAAGGCATACCCAGTAGAGATTACGATTCCAAACCCATCCAATGAACTGAAGTCCGATATGGTCGTGAATGTATCCTTCCCATCGGTTGGGGAAAATGGAGCAAAATCAATCGTTGTAACTCGCGGTGCAGTATTTGATCGCGACGGCAAACAGTATGTCTTCAAGCTGGAAGGTGACGTTGCAAAACAAATCGAGGTCACTACAGGGAAATCCTCCAGTGATAAGATCGAAATTTTGACAGGCTTGGCTGCCGGCGATAAGATCGTGGTAAAAGGGCAAACATTGCTCCAAGATGGCGGCAAGGTTACTATTCAGTAAGAAAAAGAATAAGAGGGAAGGGGCGGAGTACATCCGCCTCTTTTTTGTGTACAATGAGAGTATTCGTCTCAAGCTATCGCTTGCTGTGTGCTTCCCGAGGAGACAAGACACCCTTGCCAAGACATCAGGACATTTTTGTCAGCTTAACGAATTTTGACCGCCGCCGGCTTGTCGATCTAGTGGAGGAGTATCGGAGAGTGCGCGCTGCTACCCGATCACTGGTAAAAGGCCTTACGGAAGAAGAGTTGAGTCGTTCAGGAGTGATTATTCAGGACAAGACAACTGCAGTTGCACTTGTCTATTTCATCCTGGGGCATGCTGCTCATCACCTACATGTATTCCGTGCAAGGTACTTGTCACATTTGTCAAAAATCTGATCTATTTTCTGAAGTGGACCAGATACATCCATCCAATTGTTGCATTTCGTGCAGAAATGTAAGACATAATCAATATTATGTAAAGTAAATTGTCACGGTTTTAAGACAAAGTGTCTTTGCTACTTTTGAAGGGGGAAAAGATTCGATACAATGAGAGGATAGTGGATAAAATACCCACCGGAGGTACATATGACTGGCGATATTTCTGTGTTTTTGGCTTTTGCAGCAGGCTTCCTTTCGTTTATTTCCCCTTGCTGCCTGCCGCTTTATCCGTCCTTTTTGTCTTACATAACTGGGGTTACGGTAGATGAAGTGAAGAAAGGGAGAGCGGTATTCCGCAAGCAAGCCTTTTTGCATACCTTTTTCTTCATTGTCGGGTTTTCGATCATTTTCATTGCGCTCGGGCTGTCTACATCTTGGATTGGAAGCTTGTTCACCGACCAACAGGACTTGATTCGTCAACTGGGCGGTATTCTGCTTGCTGTCATTGGATTGGTTATGCTTGGCGTGTTTAAAATGGACTGGATGATGCGTTCTTTTAAAATCGATTTAAAATCAAGGCCGTTGGGGTATACTGGGTCCATACTGGTGGGAATGACGTATGCAGCTGGATGGACACCTTGTGTGGGACCAATTCTTTCTGGCATTATCGTCATGGGTGTTTCCAATCCTTCAAGCGCCTTGGCTTACACATTGGCGTATACGCTCGGATTTGCCATCCCATTTTTTGTAATGACGTTCTTCATCAGTAAGGTGAACGCGATTGTGAAGTATTCCGACCTGTTTATGAAAATCGGGGGAGCCATCATGATTTTGTTTGGTATTCTTCTGTATACAGATAAACTGACGGATATTACACGCGTGCTCATTCAAATGTACGGAGGCTTTACGGGATTCTAACTCAGTAGGGCAGAGGTGACAAAATGAAAAAGCTGTTGCTCGCGGTGCTCGTATTATTGGGGGGCGGACTTGCTGTTTGGGAAAAGCCTCAAGAAACAGCCGCAATCGTAGCAGAGGTTCAAAAGCCGGAGGTTGGCTTTGCGGCCCCCCATTTTACACTGACCGGATTGGACCAGCAGACGTACAAGGTAGAAGGAAAAAGAGCGAAACCATTAGTCCTAAATTTTTGGGCTTCCTGGTGTGGTCCATGCAAGCTGGAGGCGCCTGATTTACAAAAAGTCTACGAAAAATATGGCGGACAGGTTGATCTGTATGGCGTGAACGTCATGAGCAATGACAGCCCGGAAGCGGCAATGGCCTTTGTCACCAACTACAAGCTGACATTTCCGATACCGATGGACGTAGCTGGAACCGTGTCGAATCGTTATAAGGTGATGGCATTCCCAACTACTTACTTGATTGACGCGGATGGGATCGTAAGAAAGAAGATAATCGGCATGATCGATGCCTCTACACTGGAGCTGGAACTGCGCCAGTTGCTAAATCCAAAACAATAGTGAAGACTCATGAGTCGCTGGGAAATACCCCCGGCGGCTTTTTCTATTTGTTGACACGCATGACAAGGCCCATTTGCAGGTGAATATCTTGATTTTGTATGTTTGCCTAAAGAGCGGGGTTGTTCTCCTTCATAGACTGGAGTGATCCAGGGCAGAGGGAGGAAAACGGATGGCCAAGGGTAAAAAGATAAAGAAGAAGAATACGAAACAGCACCCCAATCAAGTACAGCTGAAAATCGTAACGTCCCATACATGCCAAGTATGCAAAAAGCAATGTGCACGAGGGTTGGCATATCTGGAACAGATGTCCCAGCCCGGCGCGATCGGCTTTGGTGTACCATGCATCCTCACTAAGCAGAAGCCATAGTCCGTTCTTTTCCGTGTGCAGGTGTCGGTTCACGAGAGATAGTCCCTTCACTTTCATTCAGAAGGGATTATCTTTTTTGGCGTAAAAAGCGAGGAAAAGCAGATTTGCATGTAGAAGTGAGAGCTATTGAGAAGAAATCGGAGGGGGAATTGCCTCTTCGTGAAGCAAAGGCTATGGTAGAGCTGTTAGCCCAATTTCATCGCCAATTTGATCCGCTCCCACCTGTTGAGGACGTTCCAATGCTCTCGCCTTCCGAAGCGATTGCGGATTCCCGAGGGTTATTGAGTCAGTATCCAAGCTGGCAGGTTTTATTGCCGTGTATTATACTGAAGGGACTGATGAAGGCAAGCGGAAGGAGTGGAAATACATGCGTCCGTTACAAATATCACCTGATACGGCTGTCAAGCTGGCTGAAGCACTTCAGGTACCTTTAGAGCGCCTTATGCACATGCCACAGCATATTTTGTTGCAAAAAATGATGGAGTTGGCAAAGCAAGAGAAAGAAGCGAGTGAAGCAGAGACTGAAAAGCAAGACTAGATTCTTTACACACGAGGAGGAGAAAAGATGGGGGCAAACGTAGCACATAAATTCCGTACGGGGCTCAAGCCACAAGCGTTCGTGGAAAGCATGACAAAAAATCAGGATACATACCAAAACTGGTCGGATGCATTTTCATGGGAGGATGAACAAGACCGTGCGTTTTTTGCCTCTCTCCAGCATCGCGATGACCTCAGATGCTTGATTTTGGCAGCGGACTGGTGTGGCGACGTCGTTCGCAACTTGCCAGTTGTATTGCATGCCCTGAAAGAAACAGACATGCCAGTCGAAATTATGGTGATGGAAGAACACCTCGATCTCATGGATGAGTTTCTCACAATGGGCGGTCGGGCGATCCCTGTCGTTATCTTTGCGGACACTGGTGGACATGTTCTGATCAAATGGGGACCGAGACCCAAGCATGTCCAAGCTGTCATGACAGCATTTAAGCAGCAAAACCCAGATCGAAATGCCCCAGATTATGAAGACAAGATCAAAGTGGCGCGTTCCGAAATGCTTGAGCAGTATGGAGAAGGCACTGCCTACCAGCAAGTGATTGTCAAAGAACTGAGAGAGCTGCTTTCCTCGATCTAATTCATCACACCAATAACAGGGCGGAGTCACGGCTCCGTCCATTTTCATGCAGAAGGGCTGAATTACATGTATTACTACGGAAATGAAACGATTATGTCCTTGGAGCAGGTGCTTCGCTTAAAAGCATCGGAAGTTCGAATTCTGGAGTGGGTACGTACCTACGAGTTTTTAGAAAACAATTATGGGATAGATGAAGCAGTTCCGTACTTCTTGGAGATAAAATGCGAAGAAGAGCAAGTGAAGATTCGCAAAAACCGCATTCTAGACTTCCCGGAATACACCTGTGAGGGAGAAGCAACATTTCAAGAGGTGGACGAAGCACTGCGTGTCTTTCACGAGTGGGCACAGGAAATCTTGGTAAAAAAAGAGAGTCAGTCCAAATAAATGTGTTGACGTCAAACGAAGTTCATGATAGATTAATAAATGTCGCTTCTGGTTGAAGATAGTAGACCTAGAAGTTTGACCGCACATATTGTGGGGAGATAGTGAAGTGGCTAAACACGGCAGACTGTAAATCTGCTCCCTCCGGGTTCGGCGGTTCGAATCCGTCTCTCCCCACCATTGATTTTCTATCGATGATGTGCTATTTTATTCAAAGTTTCACATGCCGGTGTGGCGGAATGGCAGACGCGCGCGACTCAAAATCGTGAGGGAAACCGTGGGGGTTCAAGTCCCTTCACCGGCACCATATCAAATACGAATGCACACGATCCGTGATGTTTACAGACACATGGAAAGTGTGCTTTTTTAGTATGTTGGAATACAATTCAAACAGCGGCGAGTCTAAGACTTGATTTTTAGGTCTTAGCTCGCCGCTGTTTCATTTTTGGGCAACGAAAATAGCTAGGTTAAAAGTTCAATTCTGCAATAGTCTCGCCAAACAGAACCATGCCATTTTTTTGAAACCCGAGCGAAGCGTATAGGTTTTCGGCTGCCATATTTGCTGGGGCGTAACCAATAACGATTTTTTGACAATCTTCCTTTGCTTTCAGCAAATCAATGACTTGCGAAATCGCAGTCCGACCGTAGCCTTGCCGTTGAAACTTCGCATCAATTAAGAGTCTGTAAATCCAGTAGTTTCCATCGTCGGGGTCAAGTCCATACATGACAAATCCAACCATCGTTTCATCGTGGTATATGGCCAAAGGGACAAATGTAGTTTGAAACTTTGCTTCAGCGATAGAGTAGAGATTCGGGGCAACAAACTCACTCTGTTCGGGGGTAGGTTCCAGTTCAATACACTCTTCCCAGTTCTCCAGGGTTACTTCACGAAGTGTCACAGACATCTAATCACATTCATCCTTCCAAGAGCTTGTTTTTACCAATATATTACATTTAATCCTACGTGAAAAGACAACTAAAAGCAATAGTGTGCAAAAAAAATTTTCCATTCTATGCAGCGATAGAGTAAGGAAAAAGAGAGGGAATTCATCCAATTTTCAGAAATAACATTTTATGTAAAATTCATTTGACACTATAGAAGAGTCATCTATATAGTTGGAATTGGAAGTATATGTAATAAGAAAGATTTTTTACCACGCTCGAATTGTGATTACATCTGCACAATTCCGAAAGGGGGGATATGCATTGCGCCAGGATAAGAAGCAATCGAAGGTGGGATATCCTTTAAGTCATCCACAAAAGCGTATCTGGTATACGGAAAAATTACATCCTCATCTCCCTGTCCATACGTTAGGGGGGATGGTGAGGGTTCAAGGAAAGGTGAAACTGGATGTACTAGAAGCGGCCATTCACCTGTTCATTCAAAAGAACGATGCTTTACGACTCAACTATCAGGAGGAAGAGACAGTCCTTCAGTTTGTTGGAGAGTACGAACCACAGCCATTGCAGGTGTTTGATTTCAGACGGGAACCGAATGCCCCTGATCGGTGCAGACAATTTATGCAAACTTTGTTTGAAAAGCCGTTTTCCATCGGACAGGAGCCTTTGTCCTACTTTGGTCTGATTCAACTGAGTGACGAAGAATCGGGGTATTTTGTAAAGTTGCACCATTTGATTGCTGATGGTTGGTCCATCTCCATTATGACAGAACAAATTGCTCAATTTTATGACACGTTGCTGGCAGGCGGTAGCGTTCATGTAGGAGATGAACACGCTTATCAAGCTTTTGTCGACAGGGAGCATGCCTATTCTCTGTCTGAGAGATTTGAAAAGGACAAGCGATACTGGCGGGACAAGTTTCAGAGCTTGCCCGTGATCACGACATTACAAAAGGCAACAGATACTACCGAAGGCAAGCGCAAAGTGTATTCATTCAACCGCGAAGATTCGACAAGAATACGCGAGTTTGCAAACCAGATGAAATGCTCGCTAAATTCCTTGTTTGTGGCTCTCGTGAGTCTTTACCTTCAGCGTTGTACGAGGCAAGAAGAAATTGTGATTGGTACGCCGCTGTTAAACCGTTCAGGCAAAGTGGAGCGAAAAATATTCGGGATGTTCACAAGCACCATGCCATTTCGTTTGGCAGTTCCGATGGAAATGGATGCTCTCGATTATGTCAAATATGTCAACAGGGAATTGACTTCCTGTTTTTTTCACCAAAAATATCCCTACGATTTGCTGGCTCAAGAGTTGGAATTGAAGAAACATGGCTATGAAAGCCTGTTTCAGATTTGTGTAAATTATTACAGCACGCAGCTGCCCTTCACCATTGGCGGATACCCCGTGACGAATGAGGAGTTTTATAACGGTCACCAATTGTACTCGCTCCAAGTAATTATCAGGGAATGGGCAACAGATGAACGATTGACGCTGGAATTGGATTATAAGATCGCCGAGTACACAGAAGATGATGTTGACCAGATAGCGGATCATCTCGTAAGACTGCTCAATCAAATGATCGCGAATCCAGAAGTTCCGCTTTCCAATCTGAACTTCCTTGCTGACGAAGAGTTGGCACTACAACTCAAAGCGTGGAACGATACAGCGGCTTCCTATCCCAGCCAGAAGACGGTTGTCCAGTTGTTTGAAGAGCAGGTAAAACGCTCGCCACAGGGAGTTGCATTGGAGTCAGAGGGGCGGATGCTGACGTTTCAGGAACTGCATGATCAAGTAAATCGACTAGCTCAGTCGTTGCGAAACCGAGGAGTTGGCCCTGGAGTAATTGTCGCACTGCTGGCAGATCATTCGCCAGAGATGATAATCGGGCTGCTGGGAGTGCTAAAAGCTGGCGGTGCTTACCTACCGATTGACCCTCAACTTCCTTCTCAGCGCATCGAATATTTGCTGTCTGATTCTGGAGCGGATCTGTTGCTTCGTCACACCACTCGAACAGATGCGATTTCGTGGTCCAAAGAGATCCTAGAGCTTGGTGATTCATCCCTGTATCGCAATGATGGCGCAATCCTGGAATCGGTTAATCAGCCAGATGATTTGGCCTACGTTATATATACATCAGGCTCTACCGGAAATCCGAAGGGGGTCATGGTTACTCATCGGGGGTTAGTCAACTACATATGGTGGGCAAAAGACCGCTATCTTACCAGTCCTGATGAAGCCTTTGCTTTTTATTCTTCAGTGGCATTTGATTTGACGGTGACGTCCATTTTTTGTCCGTTGATAAAGGGAAATCGGATGGTGATCTATCCGCACTCCGATTCAGAATTTGTGTTATCTCGCATCTTTAGCGACGGACGCTCCCATGTTGTAAAGCTGACACCTGCCCATCTGTTTTTGCTGCAAGAAATCGCTCTGCCTTGTACTACGGTAAAGAGAGTGATTGTGGGCGGCGAGGACTTGAAGGTGAGCATGGCTCGGGGGATTCATGCGAAATGGAACGGACAAATCGAAATTCTCAATGAGTATGGCCCTACTGAGACTGTAGTCGGTTGCATGATCTATCAATACGATCCAGAGACCGATGTCGAGGGTTCTGTGCCGATTGGACATCCGATCAGTAACGTGCAGCTCTACGTACTGGATTCATATGGGAAACCAATCCCGATCGGAACGACAGGAGAGCTGTTCATTTCGGGAGATAGCATGGCACGGGGGTATTTTAACCGCGAGGAATTGACGCAAGAGCGATTCTTACCTGATCCGTTTCAACCAGGCAAAATGATGTATAAGACGGGCGATCTGGTTCGCTATCGGCCAAATGGAGTCATGGAGTATCTGGGGCGGGCTGATTATCAGGTGAAGATTCATGGTTACCGCATTGAATTGGGGGAAATTGAGCAGCAGCTCCTTAGCCATCCATCTGTGCGTGAGGCGGTGGTGATCGATCGGATAGATACGTGGGGGCGTAAGTACCTTTGTGCTTACTTGATTACGGAAACAGCTTTCCAGGAGAAAGAGCTGCGCGAGGAACTGGCACGACGATTGCCCACGTACATGATCCCTTCGCAAATCATGCAGCTTGAACAATTTCCACTGACCTCAAATGGCAAGGTGGATCGCAAGCAGCTACCTGAACCTGTTATCGAGCGGATGGGTGCGGAGGAAGCGACCACTCCTCGTGACGAGTTTGACAAGCTATTGGTTGAGGTGTATGAGGGCGTACTCGGTCATTCACCACTTGGACTGCATGACCCCTTTTCCCAACTAGGGGGGGATTCGATCAAGGCGATTCAAGTTTCCTATCGATTGCATCAGCGAGGAATCAAGATTCCGGTGAGAGACATTTTGCTCTATGACACGATCGCAGAACTAAAAGCGAGTAGGGACTGGAACTGGGAAGTGGAGCGGATCTCGCAGGAGCCGTGTACTGGCGAGTTGCCGCTGTCACCGATTATTTCTTGGTTTCTGTCACAACATTTCCGCAATGCTGATCATTGGAACCAGTCGTTACTCCTTGAAAGCAAGGAAAAGATTACGCTGGAAGAATTTGAAGCAAGTCTGTCTGCGCTAGTCCATCATCACGATTGTCTACGTCTGAATTACTCTGCAAAAGATGGGAAGCTCTTTTACAATGAGCGCCACCTTACCAGTAGTGTGTCGGTAACTCGCATCGATTTGTCATCCTTACCGCAAGACGAGCAGGAGCGTAAAATGCTTGAGGCGATGAGAGCTTGTGCTGCTAGCTTCAACTTGGAAGAATCGCTTCTTTTTACCGGCTGTCTATTTGAATGCGGTCCCGATAAGCCACAGCGATTGTTTCTGACGGCCCATCATCTTGTTGTAGACGGTGTCTCCTGGAGGATTCTCCTGGAAGACTTGATGAGTGCCTTGTCCTGCGTAAAACGTAATGAGCCTATCGTCCTGCCGGAGAAAACACATTCGATGCAAGCATGGCTACAGGAGGTTTCCGCCTTCTACCAGTCAGAACAGCCAATCAAAGAAAAAGCGTATTGGGACATGGTTTCCATCCCGGCAGATAAACTTCCAACTGATCACGATCTTGGCGAAGACTTGGTTGAAAACAGCGCTACATCTACGCGCACACTTTCAGCCGAGGTAACGTCACAGTTGTTGACAATGGCTAACCGAATGTTCAACACGGTTCCGCAAGACCTGCTGGTAGCGGCACTTACCCGGACATTGCGCGATGTGTTTAAGAGAGAACGTCTCTTGCTGGAAATGGAATCGCACGGGCGTGAGTCCTCTATTCATGCGATGAACGTAACCAGAACGGTAGGGTGGTTTACGAGCATGTATCCTGTGCTGATCGAAACGAATTCAACCAATCGGACTGATCATCTGAAAGAGGTAAAGGAGAAATTACGACAGATTCCAATGGGTGGACTTGGGTTTGGGTGGCTGCATCCTCATCAGCTAGAAGCAGAGGAAAAATCCCATGTTCGATTCAACTATCTGGGTTCCGTTGATAATCAACCGACAGATGATCTGGTACTGGTGGGAGGAAACTTGACAGTTGATGCTGGAGCGGGTAACCATTTGACAGCACTGCTTGACGTGGCTGCACTCATTCGGCAAGGAGAACTTCAGGTTTCTGTTACGTACAGCTTGCAAAAGTATCGCAAGGAGACGATGGAGAAGCTGCTGGAGTCGTTTAGCAATGAATTGGAACAGCTCATTGATCATTGCTGCCGTCAGGAGGCCCCTGAATTTACTCCATCGGATTTTGAAGATGTTGAATTGACACAGAAAGAACTGGATTTGCTTCTCGGATAACAAGCGAATCGCATGATTGAACGAGTGTTTAAGAATGACTGGAGGGATTACGTTGAGTGTTAAAGTATTAATGGGAAAAAAAGGATTTGAGGAGTTTGCAACAATTGTCGGCTTTACAGAAGCCGAGAAGGAAGAACGAAGTGCTTTACTGGAGCAGTCTTATATGCCATTTAAGGTGACTCGCTATTATGCTGAGTTGATTGCGAGTCAGACAGAGCCTTATCGTACCCAGATGATCAATATCGTGCTTCCGCCTCCGGGAGAAAAACCCTATAAAGGCCGCTTTGATCCTTATGGAAACAAGTCGTACCGTCAGGATGAAACAGCTTTCCTGCAACACAAATACAAAAAGACATTGTTGCTTCACATCGATGACTTTTGTATTGCCAACTGCCAGTTCTGCTATAAAGTGAATGAAATCCGCCATGAGGATATTGGATACACCAATATTATGGAAAAAGCAGAAAGGGCAGTGCAGTATCTGGAAGCTCATCCGTACATCGATAACGTCCTCTTTACCGGTGGAGATCCAGCTTCTTTCCGTAAAAGCTCTGACTTAATCAAGCTGATTAGTACTCTTTTGAGTGTGAAGAGTATTCGACTCGTTCGCTTTGCAACCAAGGCTTTGGCCTATGATCCTGCTCGTTTTCTTGACGGAGAGCTGCTATCGTTTTTTGACCAAGTTAGACAGACACCTGGCAAGCAGGTAAGTGTGATTTCCCAGTTCAACCATCCTGGGGAAATAAGCGACGTTTCAATCCAAGCAACGCAAGCTCTGCTATCCGTCGGCGTACAGATTCGTGGACAGCCTGCCATCATTCGTGGAGTTAACGATTCTGTCGAAACCTTGATCGACTTGCAGCGCAAGTTTCTCGACAATCGAATCATTTCGTATTATTTGACAGTATTTATGCCAGTCAGGGGAGTCGAGCAGTATGCCATTCCACTGGATGAGGCTTTCCGGAATGTGGCCGAGTCCAAACGCAATCTGGGTGGTTTGGAGAAAAAAGGAGTACTTCTTACTTCACATGACTTTGGAAAATTAGAGATTTGCGGTTTTTATCCTACAGCTGAGCGTCCTGAAAAAATTATTTTGAAATGGCATCAAGCGGTGGGACCAGACTATCTTCCAGAGCGGTTGAAGGAATTAATCCCAACCCGTTCAGAAGACCTGATGATTTTGGACTACAAACAGGGAGAGATGTTCTGTCTCGACCATGTGTTCAAACACAATGGATTGCCGTACGTGAGTGCAGATGGGGAGATTGTGGAAAACCTGCCGAGTGAAGCTGTTCGGTAAGGGAGTCAGGAGAGAAGAATTGTGATGAACAAGATCGACAAAAACAATATAGCTGACATTTTGCCGTTAAGTCCAACGCAGGAGGGCATGCTGTTTTACTACCGACTCCAACAGGATTCCAAGCTGTATTTCGAACAGCATCGGCTAACCCTTCGGGGCAAGTTTCAGCTGGAGTTGTTTACTCAGGCTGTTAAGATGGCGATTGAGGCCAATGAAATGCTTCGTACGGTTTTTCGCTGGGAGGGGCTTCAAGCCCCTGTCCAGTTGATTCTCAAGCAAAAGACACTGGAGATTCCTTATTTCGATTGGAGCGAGTTACCATCTACAGAGCGGGAAAGAAAACTGTCTGCCTTGTTGTCACAGGACAAGCAAACGCCCTTCACGCTTGAGTTGGGCAATACCATTCGCATTCAAGTAGTAAGGATGGAGTTGTATCGTTATGAAGTCATTTGGTCGTTTCATCACATTCTCATGGACGGGTGGAGTTCCGGCATTCTCCTAAGAGAGATATTTACAGTATATGGTCAATTGTGCTCGGGGCTGTCCCCTGCCATCAAACAGAAGGCGAAATACAAGGACTATCTGCGTTTTCTTAAAGAAGCCTCGAAAGAACAATCATTATCGTATTGGAAAGACTCTTTACAAGGAATTAGCTCTCCTACACCGCTTCCATATATGCGGGATCGTAACGAAGAGCAGCGGTATTCTTCTTACCATCTTCGGCTCAGTCGAACGCTTACGGAGACATTGGAGGAAACATCCAAGCGTTACCGCGTGACAATTAGCACACTGTTGCAAGCTGCATGGGGTATTTTGCTGCAAAAATACAGCGATACGCGGGATGCTCTTTTTGAAGTGGCGTACGCCGGACGTCCTGCCCATCTTACCGGAGTAGAGGAAATCGTCGGCCTCTTCATCAAGACGTATCCGCTCCGGGTCAAACGGACAGAAACGACAACAGTCAAAGATCTGCTAGGTGTCATGACGGAAGAACAGCACCAGATGGCCCCGCATTTGTACGTGCCAGCAGTTGAGTTGAAAAACTGCTCAGAGATGGACGCACAAACCCCGTTGGCACACAGCTTGTTCGTTTTCCAAAACTATCCCATCGACAAGACGCTGGCCGGATTGGAACTTGACTTCGAGCTGGAGAATATCACTTCACATGAAACAACCGATTATCCAATGGTGCTGGAAGTAACACCAGGTGATGAATGGACAGTCCATGTCAACTACCAGGCATGGAAGTTTCAAGCGAAGGAAATCGAAAGCCTAGCGCTTCACTATCAGAGCCTTCTCGAGCAGATTGCGGCTGATCCGGATCAAGAGATTCGTGATCTTACCTTGCTCAGTGATCGTGAGCGGCACGAGATGATCGAGGAACAGATGAAAGTCGTGCCAGTTCCAAGTAACTACTGCGTACACGAGTTGATTGATCAAGCGGCAGAAAAAGCTCCCGATGCAATAGCTCTTGTACAAGGAAAGCAGACTGTGACCTACAAGGAGTTACAGGAGCAAGCGAACCGCCTGTCTTGGGCTCTGCAAAAGGAGGTGACAGATGCAGGTCGACCGATAGTTATCATGTGTGATCGTTCCCCTGAAATGATTACTGCACTGCTGGCTATCCTCAAAACTGGTTGTTATTATGTCCCGCTTGATCCAGACTTGCCGAAAGCGCGAATCGAACAGATCGTAAGCCAGATTCAGCCTATTCTGATTGTGACAGAGGGCAGCTATCTGGAACTCGTCGCTGATTTGCAAACACGGGTGTTTCGTCTGGATGAACCAGCAAGCTGGGCACAGGAGTTAACGCAAACACCACAGCGAAAAGCGGCGCCTTCGAGTACTGCGTATGCTATCTTTACTTCTGGTTCGACAGGTACGCCAAAAGGTGTGCGTGTAAAGCATGATCAATTAATCAACGCTCTTTGGTGGCACATCGAATTTGTCGGGTTCTCTGAGCAGACGAGAACAATGCAAATCGCCACGCTGACTTTTGACGCATCGGTTGTCGAGATTTTCTGCACACTGATCAGCGGCGGTACCCTTTGCTTGTTGCAGCGACATGAAAACAAGTCCCCGCAAAAGCTCGCGGCCGCCATCGAGAGCCAACAAGCAAACGTGATACTCGTTGTCCCTACGATGTATCACGCTTTGCTTGACCACGTGGCTGACGGCTCGCTGGATTCGATTCAAAAAGTGCTGTGTACAGGAGAGATGCTGTCTTCTTCGTTAGTGGAACGACATGCAGCTTTGCTGCCTCAAGCGCAGATGTACAACTTGTATGGCCCAACGGAAAATAGTATCTCAGCATCTGGGTATTGTGTACCACGACAAGGGCCTTTTGAAAACCCGCTTCCGATTGGATATCCGAGTTACAACGTTCGTGTCTTTCTTCTGGACCAAGATTTTCATCTATTGCCCAAAGGGGTAATGGGGGAAATGTACGTAGGCGGGATGGGGGTAACGGAAGGATACATCGCTGACGAGGAAAGAACCAGAGCGAACTATCTACTGACCCCATATGGCAGGCTTTATCGTACAGGCGACTTGGCTTGCTGGACAGATGAAGGACATCTGCAATATTTTGGTCGCAAGGATTTCCAGATCAAGATTCGCGGCAACCGCGTTGAATTGGAGGAAATTGAAGCTGTCCTGCGCCGTCAGCCTGGTGTCCGGGAAGCAGCGGTAGTGGCCATTCAGGAGTCAAAGCGCGATCCTTATTTGGTTGCATGCTTGGTTGCGATGCATCCGATTGAGGAACACGTTCTGCGAGAAGCATTGCTGACTTATCTGCCTGACTACATGCTACCTGCCTTTTTTGTCCATCTTGATGGGTTGCCTCGGACGCAGAGTGGCAAAGTAGACAAGACTGCTTTGCAACGTCTGGATTACACGCAGTATCGCACGGGAAAGGAAGAGGCCCCGGCAGATGAACTTGAGCAGCAATTGGCGCAAATATGGCGAGAACTTTTGGCAGTCGAAAAAATAAGCGTGCACGATCATTTTTTCTCGCTAGGAGGCCACTCGCTGAAGGCCGCTCAACTCGTGACCAGATTACAAAAAGAGAGAAAAACAGACATCACGATCAGGGATGTATTCCAGAACCCGACCATTCGACAATTGGCTGATCGTATCAGAGGTAGACAGCCGTTATCCTACGCGCCGATTGATCGAGTTAGTCAAGCCGAGAGATACAGGGCTTCTTCTTCACAGAAACGCATTTTCGTGATGCATGGAATAGAAGGAGAAAGCACCAGTTACAACATGTCGGGTGTAATCGCGGTGAACGGTCAACTGGATGTAAGTCGAGTGAAAAGTGTATTTAAGGAAATCATCCAAAGGCATGAAGCATTCCGTACTTCGTTTGCGGTACAGGATGGAGAAGTGTATCAGTACATCAGCGACCATGTGCCATTTGAGATCAAAACCATTCATAGCGACGGCAGGACATTGGACGAACTGATGGAAGAATTCCGGCAATCTTTTGATTTGACGAAAGCACCTCTCCTTCAGGTTTGCCTAGTCGAGGTCACAGCTACACAGCATTATCTGCTGTTCAACTCTCACCATATTATTTTGGATGGCATCTCACTGAATGTGTTAATGGAGGACTTTGCTAGACTGTATGCGGCTGAAGAGTTGTCTGCTCTGCCTATTCAATACAAGGACTATGCAGACTGGCAGTGGCAGAAGCGGGGGAGCGAGCTGTGGAATCAGCAGGAAAAATACTGGGTGGACATTTTCAACGACCGAGTCCCGCTCATGTCTTTTCCGCTGGATTATCCGCGTCCTTCTGTTAAGACATTTCAGGGAGATCACCATACGTTCTTCATTACTGATTCTACGTACAGTGATTTGCATGCTTTTGCCAAGCAGAACGAAGTGACTGTCCATGCTGTTTTGATGTCAGCTTATTACGTTTTGCTGATGAAATACACGTCTCAAGAAGATTTCGTTGTCGGTTCACTGGTAGCTGGACGAAACCATCCCGATTTGGAGCGAATCGTCGGCGTCTTTATCAACTTCCTTCCAATACGCAATCGTCCTCGTGCCGATCTTGTGTATACCGATTTTGTACAAGAGGTTCAGCGCAGTCTGCTACTGGCCTACGAACATCAGGAGTATCCGTTTGAAGAGATCGTTGCTCGTAGTGCCGCAGGTATCCAGCAAACGCAAAATCCATTGTTTGATACGATGCTGATCTTCCACAACCAGCGAGAGCAAGAAGTGCGGTTTACATTGGGCGACGTGCAATTTGAAGAGGTTCCACATGAATCGAAGACGTCGAAACTTGACTTTAAGCTGGATATTACACCACTCGCTGATCAGTTCAGGTGTGTGCTTGAATACGATACTCAGTTGTTTATAGCAGAGACAATGGAAAGCTTCGCTGATAACTTTTTGCGGATTCTCGCATCACTTCTGAAGCTTCCGAAGCAGCGACTGGATGATGTTGACTTCGTCCCACAGCAAGCAGAAGAAGAGGGCGTGATGAACCGCCTTCATCATGTCGGGGTTGCAGTTCCAGAACTGGGTCCGACTCAAATTATGTATGGCACTCTCGGCTTTGATGCAAGCGATTCGCTGCATGATCCGGAACAAAACGTGTATCTCTCGATGTGCATAAAACCGGGATGTGTGCCAATCGAGCTAATCGCACCTGTCGATGAAACGTCACCTTGCGTTCGTTTGTTGGAAGAGAAGGGGACGGGTCCATACCATCTATGTTATTCTGTTTCCAATATTACACTTTTTATGAATAAATTATCTGATTGTGGATTTAAATACGATTTGGTTAGCGCTCCTAAGCCAGCGGTACTCTTCAATCATAGACAGGTTGCTTTTCTCTTTCTGGAATCAGTGGGCTTGATTGAACTTGTAGAGAACGAGAACAACATGACGCATGACGAATGGCAAAGCAGCGATCAGCGATCGGTTGTCCGACTGCTTACACCAGATGCTGAAAAGTCTCTGTCGTTCTTTACGTTCCTGGGCTACCGTGTTCATGAAAAATATCTGGATCGGCAATCACAAGCCAGTATCATCACACTGGGCAAAGGGAAAGAGAGCAACATCCAGTTAGTCGAGCCTCGAATGGAGAACTCACCAGAACAGCGGGAGCTCATGAAAAGTGGTTGTGGCGTTTACCAAATCGAGGATAGGGTAGCGAATCTGACCGAACGGATCGATACACTGATTGCGTGTGGTATACCAGTTTCTTTTACAGACCGGAAAGGAAGTAATCTGCAACTGACAGATGCCCCCTACCTTCTTTTAACTAACGGAAAATCAACCGCACAAAGACCTAAGCCGATTCTAGGCGAGTTTCATTCGGAATCAGCACCCATCTTTTCCTTCGTCCAGGAACGTTTGCTGAAGCAGGAACAGGAAAATGGGATAGTGGCTGTCAGATGTTTTGACATTGAGCTTCAGAGCAAAATCGAACTGTCGTTTATGCAGCAAGCATTGCAAGTTCTCGTGAGACGCTTTCCTCAGCTGTCTCCACAAGGCTTTTCCGAACCGATTCCGCTGGAGTTAAGTGATTTACAGGAGAAAAGCGATGCAGAGGCAAGGATATGGCTGCGAGAACGCTTGGCTGCCGAGCAGAAGAAGCCGTTTGAGGACAAAGCAGGACGTTTGGCTCGATTTGAACTGATAAAGCTGGCTGTAGACCGCTATCGGTTGATTGGAAGTCTTCACAGCTCCTTGAGTGATTGGCGAGGTCTCGGCCTTCTCCTGGAGGAATGGGAGGCTCTGTATCAGGCGATTGCAGAAGGGCGTGAACCAGCTGCGGAAGAACAGCCTCGTTACGAAGCATTCGCTGTTTGGCAGAAAAAAATGCTTTATTACGGACATCTTGAGGCCCAGCGTCACGAGTGGTTGAATGCAGTAAATCCACATTCTGCTCAACCATTTGGTACGGGAGGGGTCGCAATGCGACAAGTCGAGCAGTATATCGACCCGACAGGTCACTCCGATTTGCTGCATGTAGCTACTCATTCCAATCAAGAGCTGGAAGACATCTTACTTGCCTCCTACCTGCTGTTGCTTCGACAAGTCACCCAATTACCTAATTTGACGCTTGGGGTAGTGATGACGAATCGGACGCAAGATGTGTTGGAACAAACGCTAGGCAACTTTGACAACATCGTACCGCTCACGATCGATATGCAGACGATCAGTTCGTTTTCACAATTATTGGATCAAACGAAGCAGGTATGTGCCCAGATGCAAACGTTCGCTTTGTATCCGTCCGAGCACTGGCAAGCGACGACGCAGATGGAATGGCCGACTCTTTTTGTCAATCAGACGATACCGTTCAAAGCTCAGTCAGCTGTCTGGAAACGTGAAGTCAAACGCTCAGTTGAGCCAGAAATAGCCGGAAGTCCGTTAGTTCTTCAGGTAGCAGAAACTTCGGAAGGTATTCATGTTGTTTTTGCCTATGACCCATCTAAGCTTCAGAAGGCATATGTTGATTCGCTTTCGGATCGCTATGTGAAAATCCTAAAGATGTTAGCAGAAAAAACCAAAATAAAGTAAAAGGGGTAGGAGAATATGGAAATCAGATCCTCAATTAATTTTCACGACGAACGCTTTTTGATGTTTGTACTGGACCAGATGGCCAATGAGCTTGAGAGAAATGGCGGAGAAGCGATCCGCATGACTCTTGGGAAGTCAGAAATGCCGCTGCATCCCGAAATCATCAATTCCATGCAACAAGCATTGAACAGTTTTGAAAAATATTCGCTCGTATATCCTGGTGGTCTGCCAGAGCTGAAAGATAAGCTCTCGACCCACTATAAAACAAAATACGATGTGTCAATCAAACCGGAGAATTTCGTGATCAGTGTCGGTACCAGCACACTCTTCCGTAACCTGTTCTACCTCTTGCTTAAAGAGGGCGATGAAGTGTTGTTGCCACTTCCGTACTACTCGCTTTACCATTTCTGCGCGTTGTTAGTCGGTGCGAAAGTTCGTTATTACAAAATTGATATGGATACATTGAGACTTGATGTGGAGTCGTTTAAAGAGAATTTTACAGACAAGACGAAAGTGGTCGTCATCAATACGCCAGGCAACCCATTGGGAAATATTCTTACAAAAGAGGAATTGTATACGATCGACGGCATCGTAGACGGACGTGCGGCTATTATCAATGACGAAATTTATGCGAATACCTACTTCGATGACGAGTGCGAATCTGTTATGCAGCTGAAAAATACCAAGTCTACGTTCATCACAACGGATGCATTTTCCAAAGCGTATCGGATGTACAGCAGACGTGTTGGATATGCGATCGTACCGGATGAGCTGGTGCAGCCACTGACGGTCATTCAGCACCACACACTGCTTACAGCTGACCCAGTCGTACAGTTCGGAGCAATGGCTGCGCTTGATTACCAGCATGAGGTTGATCATTTAGTCCAACTGTACAAAGGTCGTCGGGACTACACGATTGACGCTTTCCAAAATGTACCGGATGTCCGTGCTCTTCCAGCGAGAGGCAGCTTCTACTTCACAATTGACTGCGAAGCATTCATGAAGAGAAAAGGTATCAGTACCTCGCTGGAGTTGGCTACGCAAATTTTCGAGGCTACACATGTGGCTACTGTACCGGGTTCTGACTTTGGTATCCCGAACACACTGCGCCTCTCATACTCTGCCGCCAAGTATAACGAGGGAATTAACCGTTTGCGGGAATTTTTCACCACATAAAAAGGGGAAGAGTCGCAATGAATGGACGTATGCAGCTCGATCTGGATCTGAACGAGTTTAACCTGCTCACTGATGATGAAGCGAACTTGTTAACCCGAGTCAATCAGACAGACAAACCGTATCGCAACAAAGTGACAATCGCTGAACTGTTTCTTGAGCAAGCGGAAAAAACGCCTGATAGAGTTGCTGTGGTAGAGGCGGATCGAGAAAGAACATACGCAGAACTACACGCGGATGCAAATCAGCTAGCCCGTATCTTGAAAGATGCGGGTGTAGTTCCTTCGCATCTCGTTGGAATTCTCGCAGACAGGAGCTCCCGTATGGTAGCGGCAGTTCTTGCCATCCTCCAAGCGGGTGGGGGATACGTTCCGGTTGATCCGCATTATCCCCGAGCTAGAATCCGGTACCTTTTGCAGGATAGTCGCTGCAAGGTGCTTGTAACAGAATCCATTTATCTGGATGAGATCATACCGGATCTACCTGATAGCATCGAAACGATCATTTGTTTGGACGAGACTTCCTTCCATCACGAGGTATACAAGGTCTATACAGCGGCAGATATTCGCTGCCAAAAGGATGAGGCGATCGCTCCGGCAGGTGCAGAGGATGATATTGCTTATGTCATCTACACATCTGGTTCGACCGGTGCACCAAAGGGCGTCATGATTACGCACAAACAGGTCTTGAATACGTTGTTTTGGCTGGAGGAGACTTTTCCACTAAGCGAGACAGATGTTGTTGCCCAAAAAACCTCTATTTCTTTTACGGACTCGGTGTGGGAATTGTTTTGGCCGCTGATGGTTGGATCAAAGCTATCTATTTTGAAAGAGGAAGACGGCAAAGATCCGGGAGCGTTGTATGACTGGCTGCGGGAGCAACGAATTACAGTCACCCAGTTCGTTCCAGCGATGATGAATGTGTTTCTTGCTCATGTGCATTCTCGTAATGAACCAGATCCATTGCCTAATTTGAAATGGGTATTTAATGGCGGAGAAGCACTGACGGCTAATCTGGTTCGTGAATGGAATCGTCTGTTCCGTATCGCGCGTATCGCCAATATTTACGGTATGACTGAATCAGCTATATACGCTTCCGTCTATCTTTGCACAGAGCAGCCCGCTGAAGAAGCACTCAGAATTCCTGTTGGTGTTCCCATTGCCAATACCCATATGTTCATCCTTGGCCAGACGGGGGAAATTTGTCCCCCAGATGTCAAGGGAGAGATTTGCATCGGAGGAATTGGCATCACTGACGGATATTTGGGCAAGCCTGAGTTGACCGAGAAAGCTTTTACCGATCATCCCATTACCGGAGAGCGCCTTTACCGTACTGGAGACGTCGGATTGCTCAGCGAAACGGGAGTGTTTGAATATCTAGGGCGGATGGACGATCAGGTACAAGTGCGCGGCTATCGTGTGGAACTGAAAGAAGTGGAACGCGCCGTCCTTCAGCATCCTGCTGTGAACCAGGTAGCCGTATTGGCTATGACTGATCAGATGGGTATGACCGAACTAGCTTGCTACTATGTGGTGCAAAAAGACGGCGTTCATCCGGATGGGCTTCGCGCGCATCTGCTAGAGTGGCTCCCCGGTTATATGATCCCGAGTTACTTTACGGAGCTGTCCGAGATGCCGCTTACCCCGCATGGAAAGATCGACCGTAAAGCTTTGCATGCTGTAAAGCCGGGTGTCAGTAGTGATTACGTACCACCGGCAAATGCTGTCGAACAAAAACTGGCCGAATTGTGGGCCGATGTTTTACAGATTCCATCGCCCGGTGTCCTTGATCACTTTGTCGGACAGGGAGGACATTCGCTAAAGGCCATTCAGCTTTTATCCAGAATGGAAAGTGACTTTCAAGTGAAGCTTTCTATGCGCGACCTATTTGATGCACCGACGATTCGAGGTTTGGCGAATCGGATCACAGGTAGCCTCCAAGAGATGGATCAAAAACCGATTGTCTTGCTCAGTGATCAGGAATATTACCCTGTCACGCCCGCACAGGAGCGACTTTACCTGTTGTGGCAGTTGGAAGAAGATGCCACCAGTTATCATACACCGGGAGTTATGCAGATGACCGGTTCCCTTGATCCACTGCGCCTTCAAGTGGTTGCGGATCAACTCGTCGCACGACATGAGGCGTTGCGTACCTCGTTTCATCTGATTGAAGGTCAGGTGAAACAAAAAGTACACAGTGACCTGTCCGTACAGATCGAGACATGGGAAGCAGACGAGGAAGATGTGGAAAAGACCCTCGAACGTTTTTTCCGGCCATTCGATTTAAAGCAAGCTCCCTTACTTCGTATCGGTTTCATTGAGCGCTCATCAGAGGAACATCTGTTGATTTTTGACATGCACCATGTCATTTCAGATGGCATATCCAAGTCCATATTGCTTGAGGAGTTTTGTACCCTCTACCAAGGACAGGTGTTGCCGGAATTGTCGGTACAGGCCAAGGAATTCGCTTGGTGGCAAAGAGAACAAGCTGCCGAGAGCGGTTGGGTCGAACATGAAGCCTACTGGTTGGATGTATTTTCCGGGCAGCCTCAACCGTTGGCAATCCCGACCGATTATCCTCGCCCACAAACAATGACCTTTGATGGAGATGAGTTGCTGACTGAGCTGTCTGGAGAATGGCTAGAAAAACTCGACTCGTTCACACGTCAGAGTTCTACTACGCTGTACATGCTTCTTATGTCCGTCTATTCTGTTTTGTTATCCAAATACAGCAATCAGGAAGACATCGTCATCGGCTGCGACATGGATGGCAGACAACGAGCGGAGTTTGGCTCTGTTGTAGGGATGTTTGTTAACACCTTGGCCTTGCGAAACTGGCCGAAGAAAGAATTGACCGTCCATGAGTATATCGGGCAGGTACGTCAAAACGTGTTAAGCGGTTTTGAGCATGGAGACTATCCATTCGATCAACTCGTAAGCCAGATTCAATTGCCTCGCGATCCAGCAAGGAACCCGTTGTTTGACGCCATGCTGACCCTGCATCATACAGCGGAGCAGCAAAAAGTCCGTCTCGATCAAATCGAGTTTGCTCCTTACGAGTTCAGGCGCAAAGCTGCCATGCTCGATCTGGCTCTGGAAGTGGTTAAGGCTGAGGATCACTTATGCATGCACTGGCAATATAACACGAATTTGTATAAGAGAAAAACAATCGAGAGGATGGCTCAAGACTTTGTCATTCTTTTGGAGCAAATGGTAGCCAACCCGAACCGAACCATCGGACAACTTCAGATCGGTCATGGAACAGTACAAGTAGCACAGGGACAAGTGGACGACGATGACTTTGCTTTTTAAGAAATACATGACGGACAGAAAAGAGGGATTGGCTTGACAACGATAACTGCACAAAACATCTTGCTGGCCAGTGGGCAGTTTGATCACGAAAAAGACTATTGGATGCAGAATCTCTCGAGAGAGTTTCATTCACTCGACCTTTCAACAGACTCTCGGGCCTCGTTTCAGCGTCAGTCTGAGCTTCGTGAGCTGACCATCGCGTTTCCGGACGAGCTGAGCAAGGCGCTGATTCATTTGAGCAATGGCTCGGATCAGCGTTTGTTCATGGCTTTGCTGAGTGGGTTTTGCATCTTGTTGTCCAAATATACGGGACATCAAGACATATGCGTTGGAACGGCTATCTTTCGTCAATCAGAGCCGGGTGAGTTTTTGAACAAGGTACTGCCCTTGCGTCATCAGGTACTCCCGGAATGGAGCATCAAGGAGCTGCTGCAAGAAGTGCGGCAGACCTTAAAGGCTGCTGTGGAACACCAGAACTACCCAATCTTGCGGTTGATCGAGGAACTGCAGGTACCGCAGCAGGGGGACAGCACGCCGTTCTTTGAGGCGACTTGCTTATTGGACGTACTTCATGATCAGGACGACCTGGAACAAGTTTCGAGCGAGTTACAGCTCCTCTTTTCGAAAAAGGGAAACTCGCTCGGATTACTCGTGCGTTACGTAGGCCAAAGATACCAACTCCCCATGATGGAACGGATGATGGAGCATTTGGTCCGTATCTATCGGGTTATCGTAGCCCAACCGGATCAAAAGATCGCTGAAATCGAGTGCTTATCTGAGGAAGAGGTTCGGGACTTAGTTCTTTCATTCAACGACAACCGGGTTGATTTTCCGCGTGATCAAACCTTTGATCGCCTCTTTGAGGAGCAGGTAAAAAAGACTCCTAATCGTAAAGCAGTGACAGACGGAAAAACAACCTTAACCTATCAGGAATTAAACGAGCGATCCAATCAGCTCGCGCGTCATTTTATGCAGCAAGGATTAAGACCTGGCACGAAAATCGGTATCTATATGAAGCGTAACGTGGATACGCTTATTGCAATTCTTGCGGTGTTCAAAGCGGGAGGAGCCTACGTACCGATTGATCCAGACTATCCGCAGCATCGGATCCTGTATATCGTGCAAAAGAGCGAGATTGCTGGGTTGATTACTCAGCCTGACTTGCTAGATGGACTGGAGCCGATTCGAGCATCCTCACCTGAGCTGAAGTATCTCTATGTCTTTGGTCAATCCGATCAATCAGTAGAGTCACTTTCGGGAGAGGACATCGAGCGGGAGAGTGCGGCAACTGACTTGGCTTACATCATCTTCACATCGGGCACAACTGGACAACCGAAAGGCGTAATGGTGCACCATCGTGGAATGATTAACCACATTTTCGCTAAAATCAACGACCTATCCCTTTGCGAGGATGATCTGGTCGCACAGACGGCATCCCTTTGCTTCGATATTTCTGTTTGGCAATATCTGTCTGTTTTGCTGGTGGGTGGCTCTGTGCTGGTGGTCGATACAGAGACGGTAATGGATACCCAGGCCCTTCATAACGTACTCCGTTCCAACTGCGTCACCGTAGCGGAAGTGGTACCATCGCTGCTCTCCGTGCTGCTTGACCTTGTTCAAGAATGGTCCGATTCCGAACGCAGCTTCCCTGATCTAAGGTGGATGGCAGTTACAGGAGAGGAGCTGCCTGCCCCTTTGGTGCAGCGATGGTTTGCCTGCTATTCGGAAATTCCATTGGTGAATATGTACGGGCCAACGGAAGCATCGGATGATATTACCCACCATATTATCCGTGAAATGCCCAGCGATCAGCAGATAGTGGTTCCTATTGGCATGCCGATTCAGAACACTCATATTTACATACTCGATCAACATCAGTGTATCTGCCCGCGAGGAGTTAAAGGAGAAATTTGTGTAGCCGGTCCGGGAGTTGGGTACGGCTACTACAAAGATGAGGAACGGACGCAAAAAGTCTTTATAGCAAATCCGTATGCCAGCTGGGTAGAAGACGCGGACTATCAAGTCCTCTACCGAACAGGTGATGTAGGCCGGATCACGGAGGACGGATATATTGAGTACTTCGGGAGAATGGACAATCAAGTCAAGATTCGGGGGTACCGAATTGAATTGAGTGAGATTGAACAGGTTATGCGCAGACATCCTGCGGTCAAGGATGTAGTGGTCTTGGCGCTCTCAGAGGACACAGGCGCAAAGTACTTATGTGCCTATATCGTTCCAGTGGAGGATTTTTCCGCCAGAGATGTGCGTGATTATCTGTTTACTGTGCTTCCGGAATACATGGTGCCGATGCACTATGTAAAACAAAATGTATTGCCGCTCACCCCTAACGGAAAAGTGGACAGAGGTGCTTTACCGAAGCCTGGCATACAGGATCGGGTCGACACATCTAGTTTTGTTTCAGCAACAACCGAGACGGAAAAAGTTCTCACCCACATCTGGGCTCAAGTGTTACAGCTCGATCCAAAAACAATCAGTGCCCGGGACAATTTCTTTGCTCTAGGGGGGCATTCCTTAAAAATCAACGCGGTGGCTGCGCAGGTTGCACAGCAGTTTGGCGTACAGATTCCACTGCGAACCATGTTTAATCACCCAACTATTCAGGAGCTCGGCAAGGTGATTGATGAAGCAGACAAGACGATTATGAAAACACGATTCTCAGTCGAAGCCAGATCGTCCTATCCAGTTACTCCTGCCCAGCGTAAATTCTTTATCCTTCAGCAGTTGAATCCGGCTGACACAAGTCTTCACATTACGGCTGCCCGTTTCATTGAGGGTGATTTGAGCCGAGAGAAGGTAGAACAGGCTTTTCAAGGATTGATTGAACGCCATGAATCTCTTCGCACCACGTTTGATTATATCGACGGGCAAGTGGTTCAAATTGTACATGATTCATTGGTCTTTCATTTGGAAGAGAGCGAAGCAAGTGGGGAACAGTTGGATGCCAGCCTGGCAACGTTTGTGCGGCCATTCGACTTGCGTCAGGCACCCTTGCTGCGTGCAGGGCTAATCAGGATTGCACCGGAAAAGCATCTCTTGTTGTTCGACATGCACCATATCGTTTCAGACGGTGTATCCATGGATATTCTCGTGGAGGACTTTGTTCGTCTCTATGCAGGCGTGACACTTCCTGCATTGGATGTTCAGCAAAAAGAATTTGCTGTTTGGCAGGAATCTGCACTGGATTCAGGTGAGCTTCAAGTTGACTATTGGGCAGACTTGTTTACCAGCCCGGCTCCACTTCTTTCGATTCCGACTGATTACGAAAGGCCAGAATCTCTTACGTTTCCTGGTGCAACGATTGAGTTCGAGATATCGGCAGAGGAGAGGCAGCGGTTGCAGGAGCTGGCAGCGCAGGAACATGCGACACTCTACATGGTGCTGTTGTCGGTTTACAACATGTTGCTTGCCAAATACAGCGGTCAAGAGGATATCGTTGTTGGAACTCCGGTAGCTGGGCGTAAATTTGCAGAGTTTGATGAAGTAATCGGGATGTTTATCAACACGATTCCCCTACGCAATTATCCAAAAGGCGAGAAAACCTATCGCGAGTTTCTTGCGGAGGTCCGCGAGCATACGCTAGCCTCTTTTGAACAAGCGGATTACCCGATTGATTTGTTTGTCCAGACACTTGGCCTTGAGCCAAATACAGGTCGCCAGCCCCTTTTTGATACGATCTTCGTCCTGCAAAACATGGACAATCCGGAAGGGGAACTGGAGCTTGAGGACATGATCGTCAAAAACTATCCACTGCAAAATAACACGGCGAAACTTGACCTTCATCTGGCGGCTTACCCTGTTTTCGACAGACTTACATGTAAGCTGGATTACCGCAGTGACCTGTTCCAAAAAGAAACGATGGAGCAGTTTGTGAGTGACTTCAATAGCTTGTTGCAGCAGGTGATGGAAGATCCCCAGCGCCTCCTGCAAGACTTTGAATTGACCCGTGACGTAGCCCTTATTCAAGCACAGGGCGTCGATTGGGATTTTGAATTTTAGAGCAAGCGGTGAGTAAGAGGGGGAAGGCATATGGAGACTACTATTTCGCAAAACATTCTGCTAACCAGTCGGAAATTTAGCCGGGAGGAGCAGTACTGGCACGAGAAGTTACAGGGGGAGTGGACACTCTCCCTCCTTCCCACCGAAGGGACGGACAAGGAAGGCGATGAGGGAGAGGCGGTGACAAAAGAAATAGCTTTTGTATTTCCCGATGATTTGAACGCTGCCGTTGCGGCCCATTGCGATCATCATCCGATGAAGCTCTACCTGTTCCTTTTGTCGACGTTTCAAATCATGCTGAATCGGTATAAGCAGACAGACGACATGATCATTCTCACGCCCGTCTTTCAGAATCCGCTTCCCCCTAATGCTTGGAATCGGGTCCTGCCGCTGCGTGTACGGATGCATCAAGAAGCAACTTTTGCAGAAGTGGCGAAAGAGGGTAAGCAATTGGTCAAAGAAGCAATTGAGCATCAGAATTATCCGTTTTCGCAAATGATGCAATGGATTGATCTATCCGACACGGATTTGAAGACACTGCTAGATACTGCCTTCGTACTAGAAAACATGCAAGATATTGCTGCTTTAGAAGATCTGTCACTACAAGTGCTATTTGCCTTCAAGCAAACCGAAGATGGAATTACAGGACGCGTGCGGTATGCGGGCGAGCAATTCCAAGGGGCAGTCATCGAACGGATGATCAGCCATTATCAACAAATTCTTCGTGAAGTGGTCACCGATCCCAAACGGTTGGTTAAGACAATCGATATGTTGACTGAAGCAGAGCGGACTGATTTGTTGTATACCCGCAATCATACGGATGTTCTTCATTCTGCTCCAAAGCCGATTCATCAATTGATTGAGGAACAGGCAGTGAGTACTCCGCATCTAACAGCAGCTGTGTTTGGCAACAAAACTCTTACCTACGCTCAACTTAATGGCAAAGCCAATTTTCTTGCGCGTATGTTGAAGGACCGCGGCATTGGAAGAGGAAGCCATGTTCCGGTCTTGATGAATCGTAGCTTGAATTTGGTCATTTCCCTGCTAGCGGTGATGAAAACAGGTGCAGCATTTGTCCCGCTAGACGTTCAAAGTCCGAACGAACGGAAAAAGCAGCTACTGGATGAATTGGATTGTCCGGTGACGCTGATTGGACCAGAAATACGTCCGGAACCGTCATTTGTGCAAGTGACACGTGCTGTCATCGTCGATGTGGATGAAATCGGGGAAGAAGGAGACTTGAATGTCCAGGTAGATATTAACGACCCGATTTATGTGATCTATACATCTGGTTCCACTGGCAAACCAAAAGGAGCTGTCGTTCCTCATATCGGTATTTTCAATCGGTTCCGCTGGATGGATGAACATTACGGTTGTACGGAACAGGACGCTATTTTCCAGACGACTCCCCATCACTACGACAGTTCGGTCTGGCAACTCTTCTGGCCGTTGCTGCATGGTGGCCGTACCGTATTGCCGATTCCTGAATTCGAGATGACGCTCGATCAAGTGTTGCACGCCATTTCAACCTATCAGATTACGATTACGGACTTTGTGCCGTCGGTCTTCAACCTGCTGGTGGATCAAATGGAAACACGGACGGAGATACACGATTCACTTTCTTCGATTCGCCACTTGATCTTGGGGGGAGAAGAAATTACGGCTCACACCGTGCATCTGTTTCTTCAGCGGTTTCCCCACATTCGTATCACGAATCTGTACGGTCCGACGGAGACGTCTATTGGTGTCATCTACTTTGAAATCGACCATACCCATCAGGGACCGATACCGATTGGAAAGCCGATAGCCAATACGAAAATTCTGCTATTGGATTCCAGTCGCAAACTTGTTCCTGCTGGACATCAAGGGGAGATTTTTATAACAGGCTTGTGCTTGGGGCATGGATACTTGCACGATCCTGAGAAAACAGCAGCCAGCTTTGTTGATAACCCTTATCCGGAAATTGGTTATCAAAAGATGTACCGGACAGGCGATCTTGGGCGTTATCTACCGAATGGCAATATCAAGTTCTGTGGTCGCATCGATCATCAAGTAAAAGTACGCGGACACCGAATTGAGCTGGGCGAGATTGATGAGGTGCTATTGTCCCATCCGCAAGTAAAAGAGTGTGCTGTGCTATTTCAACAAGAGAAAGCTCGTTTGTGCGCTTACTATGTATCAAATGCGGCGGAATTGACCGCTAGCGATTTACGTGGTTATCTCGGCGAACGGCTTCCCGATCACATGATCCCATCCTTTTTTGTCAGCATTGAAAAAATGCCTTTGACAGCAGGGGGCAAGATCAATCGCAAGTTACTGCCAGAAGTGGATGAACAACTGGCGTCCGATGCTGAATATGTAGCCCCCCGAAACGAGAAGGAAGAACAGCTGGTTACCATTTGGAAAGAGATCTTGGGGATCGAAAAAGTAGGGGTACACGACAGCTTTTTCCAGCTGGGAGGGAATTCCCTGCTGTTGCTCAAAATGCATGCGGAAATTGTCAAAAAAGTTGATGCCGACATAAGCGTCGCACATTTGTTCTCTTACTATACGATTGCCATGTTTGTGGATTTTCTCGAACAAAGAAAACAGGACCAGTTTGCATCTATGGAAGATCAAAGCGATGATGATGAATCCCTTCTGGAATTGCTGAGGGAGGTCAAGGAGGGAGTTCTCTCCGTAGACAAGGGTGCCGAACTGATCGACAAAAGGAAGGGGAATTAGGATGAGTTTGCTAAAAAAATACATCTTGGAGCAAGTGGCAGCTCATCGACTGCAAGAGAAAGAAGCACTTCCTTTGCTGAAAGAACTGTCATCTACTAACGTAAATGCACGCCAAGATATCGCGATCATCGGTATGGCTTGTCGTTTTCCCGGAGCCAGCAGCCTCGAAGAATACTGGAACAATCTAAAACAGGGGCACGATTCAATCGGTGATATCCCTGCTGCTAGACGTCCAGATGTCGAGCGGGTAGCGAGAGAATTTTTTAATGACACTGAATTCAATTATGAGCGGATGGGTTATCTCGATCACGTGGATTTATTTGATCATGCGTTTTTCGAGATATCACCTGCAGAGGCTCGAACCATGGATCCTTATCAGCGGATGTTTCTCGAGTTGGCATGGGAAACATTTGAACATGCCGGGTATAGCGAGAAGATGATCAACGGTTCTCCTACAGGCGTATTTCTCGGATATTGTGACAATGAATCACAATACCAGCGTGTGTTGAAAAACATTGATTCGTCTTCGCTGGCTGGCAACGTTGCAGCAATTATCGCTTCACGAATTTCCTATTTGCTGAATCTGTCAGGTCCGAGTCAACTGATTAATACATCTTGCTCTTCCTCCTTGGTCGCTCTGCATCAAGCATGTCAGGCGATTGGAAATAACGATTGTCGAATGGCTCTCGTAGGTGGAGTTAACCTTTCACTGTTTCCGATCCAACAAGATACTGACTTTGGCATCGTCTCTGTAGAGCGCAAAACCAAAGCATTTGATGACTTTGCTGATGGAACCGTATGGGGAGAAGGTCTTGGCGCAGTTCTTTTGAAGTCATACGATCAAGCAGTCAAGGACAACGATTATATCCATGCAGTAATTAAAAGCACCGCGGTCAATTGTGATGGCCGTTCTACCAGTATTACAGCGCCCAATGCGATTTCCCAGTCTGCTCTGTTGCGAACAACCTGGGAGCGTGCGCGAATCAATCCGGAGAGCATCTCCTATATTGAGGCACATGGGACGGGGACAAGACTAGGCGACCCTGTTGAGATTGAGGGGATCATGCATGCGTTCCAGAAAGTTTCAAAACGCAAGCAATTTTGCGCAATAGGTTCGGTCAAAAGCAATATCGGACACACGATAGCAGCATCAGGTGTGGCTGGTATCATTAAGACGGTTCTGATGATGAAGCATCGCCAGATTCCGCCGACTCTGCATGTGAAACGGCCGAATACCTTAATTCCTTTTATCGATTCGCCTGTTTATATAAATGATGTGCTAAAGGCTTGGGATGTAGAGGCGGACCAACCTGTAAGAAGAGCCGGCGTTAGTGCATTCGGCCTGAGCGGGACAAACGCCCACGTCATATTGGAAGAGTCTCCTAAGCGCGAGGAGACAAAGGTTCCAGAACAATCTGGTGATTATCTATTTACGTTATCTGCCAAGACAAATGAGTCGCTATGGGACTTGCTTGCGAAGTACAAAGCATTTTTGTCAGGGCCTGCTGAGCAATCCCTTTTTGATATGTGCGCGACTGCCAATATGGGACGTGGTCACTATCAGTATCGTCTTGCCTTCGTTATCAACAGTAAAGAGGACTTTTTGCAGAAGATCCATCTCCTGTGCGAGGGAGAACGGACGGCGGATGGTGCTCCACTCGTTGAGGGGAACCAGGTGTTCTACGGGGTACTGAATTCCCGTGGTGAAAGTTCATTGCCGATCAGCATGCAAATAGACAGCACTGACCCAGTAGAAATGGCAAAACAGTATGTGCGAGGGGTGCCGATCAATTGGCTTGAATACTACCGTCCTGTCAAATGGAAAAAGGTACCTTTGCCAACCTATTCCTTTGCCAAGACCCGTCACTGGGTGCAATCGGATCAGCCTGCAAACGACACAGTTGAGCGGTCCGCTGCTGTAGCATCTGAGGCGGCACATGAGAACGAATCTGCTGATGTTCATAAAATTGCTACCACCTTCTTTACTTTTGGGGAAAATTTACTGAATCAGATGAATGTCCAAAAGCAAACAGGTCTGGAAGAGGATGAAACTTTTTATTCTGGCTTGTCATCGCTTGAATGCTTCAAGCAACTGGGCGTTTTCCACAAGCAGAGTCAAACGTACACGGTGGAAGAATTGCGCGAAGCTGTAACGTGTGATGGAAGGAATGAACATCTCTTCCAACTCATGCTAGGGCTCGTCGTGCAAACGGCCCTTGTTGAACAAGTTGCAGGAACATATGGACTTGCTGCTCAAGCAGAGGGTCTTGATGCGGAAACGTTTTATCTGGATTGTCTTGATCGCTATCCGAATGAACGCGATACGTTCATCCAATTGAAAGCGTGTTTTGCCTATTATTCAAAAATCATGGCAGGTCAGATGATTTCTACGCCTGTACTTTTGTTGGATGACACTTCGGACTTTTTCAAGACATATGCGGATCGTACTACGTTTGGAAGCCCGTCTGGACTTATGGCAGTGGAAACCATTGCCCAGTACGTCAATTCGTTTAGTCGTCCCGTTCGAGTTTTGGAGATCGGAGGCGGTTCCAGAAGTCTTACTCGCCTCATGCTGCCAAAAATTGAGAAGCAAGAGGTCACCTATCTGTTTACGGATCGTGCCCAATCGTCTCTTGCAGAGGCAGAAAAAGAGTTCAAAGAAGTGTATCCGTTTGTGGAGTGCCGCCTGTTCAACATGGAACAGGATCCAGCCGAACAAGGATTCGATTTACACACATACGATGTGATTATCGCCAATAACGCTATTCACAGGACGAAGGATGTTCGGGCGACATTATCGATCTTGCATCGGTTGCTTGCAGAGCAAGGATTGCTGTTTGCGATCGAGCTTACGAAAGATCGTTCAACAGCAAATGTGATCGGGGGGCTTGCTGCTGACTGGTGGCAGCATGAGGACTCCGAGCTGCGGCAGCAATCCAGACTGATGGATCCCTCACGCTGGGAAAAGGCGCTTCGGGATACGAACTATCAATCGGTTGCCATTTATCCATCGTCAACAGCGCTGCCTGATTTAGCGTTATTGATCGGACATTCAGCGTATGCGCCACAAGAATATCGAGAGTGGATCTACCAGATCAATTGGCAAACAAAAGAATTGACAACCAATCATCAGACGCAGCGTCCAGGGGTATGGTTGGTGTTTCAAGATGAAGGCGGTGTGGGAGAAACCCTTGCTGACGCGATGTCTGCAGACGGACATGAAGTGTTCAAACTTCGCAGCGGCGAGGCATTTACTTCCCTCTCCTCCCACGAGTTCATTCTAGATCCGAGTGAGCCGGCAGATCTGCGGCGTGTGTTCGAGAGACTAGGAGACAAAAAGGATAAGCTGACTGGCATTATTCACTTATGGAGCCTGACTGCGGGCGCCCAGCAGCAAATGGGTCTAGGGCAGCTTGATGCTATTGAGTCAGCGCAACATCTGGGAGTCTACAGTCTGTTTCATTTGACACAAGCGTTGCTTGAGCTCGATCTGAAGCAGGTGCTTGATTTACGGATTGTTTCGAACTATGCACAAGCAGTAGATGATAACGGACCTGTTTTTCCTGAAAAAGCTCCCTTGTTTGGTCTTGCCAAGGTTATCTCGCAGGAAAATCCCAAACTGCAATGCTTTAGTCTGGATCTCGCGACAGAGGGGCTGTCTGCATCGCAGTTGGCTGATCAGCTTCTAGCGGAAGTTCGCTCCAATCGGGATGACACATTGGTTGCCTATAGAGGAAATCGCATTGTGCCAGAGATGAATCGCTGCGATATCGATAAGATTCCGAAACGGCCCGTAGAGATACGTGAAAATGGCGTTTATTTGATCGCCGGAGGTACAGGAAAACTCGGATTGGCATTCAGTAAGCATCTGGCCGCTCAGAACAATGTGACCCTCGTGCTGATAAATCGTTCTCCACTACCACCTAACCACGAGTGGCAAGCGCGTTTACAGCATCCAGACTGCAGTGCTACCGAGGCACGAAAGCTGAGAGACCTGCTTGAGCTAGAGGAAATGGGAGCACAGGTAGTCTGCTATGCAGCTGATGTGTCCGACCGTCAGCAGATGGAGGATATTTCAGAGCAAGTCCGCGCCCGTTACGGACCGATCAACGGCATTATCCAATCCGCGGCGCATATCACCTTCGAGACGATTCAGACGAAGACGTTTTCTAATTTTCAAAATGGCTTGAAAGCGAAGATGGCTGGCACAGTCATACTCGATCAGATAGCTGAACCGGAGCATCTGGATTTCTTTGTGATCTTCTCATCACTCGCTTCGATTTGGGGTGGAGCGACTGGAAGTGACTATGTCTCGTCCAACTGCTTCTTGGATGCCTATAGTGCAGCTCGCAACCGAACAGGAAAACCGACGATTGCTCTGAACTGGTACGCGTTTGAAGGCATAACCGGTCCTGGTTTTATCGGATACATGCCGATGGATGGGGCGATTCAAGCCTTTCATGCATCATTGTCTTGCCACACTGAGCATCTGATCATTGGACAATTTGATTTGCAAGTGCTGAAAGAATGGGCACCGTCTTTGAAAGTAAAGCTCGGTGAGTCGATCTTTGCAAGCGGACAGACCCGTAAAGAACCGGAAGCACCCTCTGTTGTCACCATGCAAAACCGTGTTGCTTTGTCTGGCAGGGAGGAAGGCGATCGCTACACTTCGTTGGAGCAAGCCTTAGGGCAGATTTGGTCCGATGTGCTGGGTTACACCGAATTAAGCATCGACGACGACTTTTTCAGACTGGGTGGCGATTCGCTTATGGCAATCGGTATCGTTTCCCGTGTCTCCAAGCAGCTGCAAAAAGAGATCACGATCACCGACCTGTTTCAGACACCAACGATCCGTCAATTGGCTGTGTTGATGGCTCCGAATGAAGAAACAGCTGTGTCAGCGATTCCTGTAGCCGAGCATCGGGAAGCTTATCCTGCCACTTCGTCTCAGCAGAGAATCTATGTACTGGAACAAATGCAGGAAGGGGCAGTTGCCTACAACATCCCTACCGTCATGCTGCTCGAAGGAGAGCTGGACAGAGAGGCTTTCGAACAGGCATTTGTCACGCTGGTACAGCGTCATGAGTCGCTGCGCACTTCATTTTCCATCGTGGATGGAGAGTTGATGCAAACCGTTCACCCGAACGTAGATTTTACGTTGGCGTATTGTGAAATTGACGAGAACGAGGCCAAGAGAGCAGTCGAGCAATTCATCCGAGCATTCGACTTGTCAAAAGCGCCACTAGTTCGCGGTATGCTGATTCGCATGGATGAAAACAAGCATTTATTGCTGTTCGACATGCATCACATTATTTCCGATGGTGTGTCCATCAACATTTTGATCCGCGAGTTCTTCCAATTGTATCAGGGACTCGAGTTGCCCGAGCTGCGGATTCAATATAAAGACTACAGCGTGTGGCAAACAGAGCAGCTCGGCAATGGGGTATTGGCGGCTCAGGAGAAATTCTGGCTAAAAGAGCTGGGTGGAGAACTTCCTGTGCTTAATCTGCCTACGGATCACCCTCGACCGTCCGTTCAGAGCTTTGAGGGAGATGTCCTGACCTTTGAGATTCCCCAAGAGATGACAGAGAAGATACTGGCACAGGCAAAAAACAACGGGGCAACCTTGTACATGACGCTACTGGGAGCGCTCACCATTATGTTGTCGAAATACGCTGGCGAAGAAGACATTATCATTGGATCGCCGGTGGCTGGCCGTCATCATGCAGACTTGGAAAACATCGTTGGCGTCTTTCTGAATACGCTGGCGATGAGAAACTTCCCGCGAAGCGATCGAACCGTGGCAGACTTCCTTCAGGAAGTAAAAGAACGGGCACTGGCTGCGCTCTCGCATGCCGACTATCCGTTCGAAATGCTGGTGGATCGTCTGACTCTGCCAAAAGATACGGCGCGCAACCCACTATTTGATGTGATGTTTATTTTGCAAAACACCGGCGACGCGAAGGGAAGCATGAGTGCAAATGGGCTGACGCTCTCTCCTTATCCATTTGAACAACGCTCTACCCAGTTTGATCTGACCTTTGACATCATTGAGCGAGAACAGCGCCTGATTGTCGATATCGAATACAGCAACAAGCTGTTCAGCAAAGAGACGATCGCGTCGATGTCCACACACTTCCAGAAAATTCTGGAGCAGATGGTGGAAGATCCTAAACAGTTGATCGGCAAGATGTCCATGTTGGCAGCAGAAGAACGCTTGCTGCTGATGGAGCAATGGAATGACACGAGTTTGGAATACTCTCGTGAAAAAACAGTCGTCCAGCTTTTTGAAGAAGTAGCCGCAATACAGCCGAACGCGTTAGCTGTGACATGCGGAGACGAGAAAGTCACCTACGCGGAAATAAATAAGCGATCAAACCAAGTAGCCCGTTTAATCAAGCAACACGGCGTCACTGCTGATACTTGCGTGGGCCTTTTGACAAATCGATCTGTGGAAATGATGGTTGGATTGCTGGCGATCTTGAAAGCAGGCGCTGCGTTTGTTCCGATTGATCCGCAATATCCAGAAGAGCGTATCTCTTATGTTTTGGAAAATAGTATAACTCGCCTCGTCTTAACCCACGATTCTCTGGCCGAGAAGCAGTGGGGAAGTGTCGTCAGAGTGGACGTAAACGATTCTCAGATTGTGATGCAAGACGACTCCAATCTTCCGGCACAGGCTGCACCTGGGGATCTCGCCTATGTCATTTACACATCGGGTTCTACAGGCAAGCCTAAAGGCGTTATGGTTGAACACGGCAATTTGATGAGCTTTTGCGCGGGGATCGGGAAACACATCGATTTTGCCAGCGCAGACAAAATGCTGGCTGTGACGACGATTTCATTTGATATTTTTCTGCTCGAAACGATTGTTCCGCTGACGAAAGGGATGACAGTGGTCATTGCAACCGAACAGCAGCAAGCTGACCCGCAGGTGCTCAAGGAGTTGATTTTGCAAGAAGAAATCAATTTCCTTCAACTGACGCCATCCCGTCTACAGCTCATGCTGGAAGAGAAGAGCAACTTGCACGCACTTGACTGCCTGAAAGCAATCCTGATTGGAGGAGAAGCCCTTTCAGCGTCTTTGTTCCAACGGATTCGCACACAGACCAAGGCGAGACTTTACAATCTGTACGGTCCGACTGAAACAACGATTTGGTCTACGGTGCAGGACTTGACCGACGCAGAGGCGATAACGATTGGCGCACCGTTGCCCAATACACAAGTGTACATCCTCGATGAGCATCTGCAACTGCAGCCGATGAAGATCACTGGCGATCTTTACATTGCAGGGGATGGGGTAACGAGAGGCTACTTCGGACAGCCAGCACTGACGGCTGAGCGCTATATCCCTCATCCGTTTATTCCTGGTCAACGTATGTACAAAACAGGTGATCTCGCGAGATGGCTGCCGGATGGGCGTATCGAATACGTGGGACGATCCGACTTTCAGTGCAAAGTACGTGGTTATCGGATTGAATTGGGGGAGATCGAAAGCGCTCTTTGTCAGCATCCGGAAATTACAGAAGCGGTGGTCAGTGTGCGAGATACCGCCAGCAATCCTTACCTGGCTGCGTACTATATGGGAACGCGAACGTTGGACAGCGAAGAATTGCGAGCTATGCTGAGCAAAAGCTTACCCGATTACATGATTCCACATTTCTATACGCATATGAGTATGTGGCCGCTGACACCTAACGGAAAACTGGATCGCAAATCATTGCCAGAGCCTGATGCGCTCAATGACAACCCCACCGAATATCAAGCCCCGGCTACGAGACTGGAAGAACAGGTGGCTGACATCTGGCGGGAAGTGCTTAAGCGTGAAATGGTCGGTATGCAGGATAACTTCTTCCACATAGGCGGTACTTCGCTATTACTGGTGCAAGTTCATGCCAAGCTTGAACAGCTGTATCCTGGACGGGTTCGAATTGCCGATTTATTTGCCCATCCTACGCTGTCCAGCCTAACCAACTTTTTGCGGAATACCGCTTTAGAGCTAGCAGATGAACAAGAGGAAACCGATTCGACCACCTATTGGTTGAAGGAGCTGGATCGTGTCTCGCTGATAGAGTTGCCATCTCAGTATTGGGCTAGTAAAGAAGTGAATGCGGACACAAACTGGATCCAATTTTCACTTACGGATGATCTGTTTGAAAACGTGCAGCAGGTCAGTCAAATGGAAGCTGTTGAGGTAAGAGACGTTTTGCTTTCGATGTATTTATACCTCATGGCTGAGTTGACTGGACAACAGGATCTTTATATGGAAGTGGCTGTCGCCAAGGAGATGCAGACGAATGCTTATCCATTCCGGGTGAACATGTCAGAGGTCAACACCTTCTTCGATCTATTCAAGCAGGTACAGCAGAAACGACAGTTCATCGAGAAAATGACTGGGGAGGCCTCGTTGTGGCTACAAAAATTGCGGACGGATCGCAACGACGGAACCATTATTCCATTCTTCGGCAGAGTCACTGAGTTTACAGATGCATCGTTCACACACCATGAACATGAGCTTACGTTCTGGATAAAGGAAGGAATAGACGTGATTGATATCGTGTGTGCATTCGACCCTGATTGCCTCCGAGCAGAAAAAGTTACTGAGATGACTCAGGATTACCAGCAATTGCTCAAGATGCTAGTGAATGAATATATGACATAGAGAAGGGTGATCAAAAATGGACAAACTCGCACTCTTATTCCCGGGACAAGGTTCGCAATATGTCGGAATGGGCCAATCATTATGTGAGGCCCATCCCGTTGCCGCTCGCACCTTTGAAGAAGCAAGTGATGCGCTTGGATTTAACCTGCAAACACTTTGTTTTGCAGGGGATGTACAAGAACTGACCAAAACAGAGCACGCACAGCCAGCAATCTTGACGGCAAGCGTCGCAGCCTTCCGCGTTTATTCTCAGGAAATCGGCATTGAACCGGCGTGGGTGGCCGGTCACAGTCTGGGCGAATTTACAGCCCTGACTTGTGCCGGTGCCATCCAGTTTGCAGATGCCGTTCGCCTTGTCTATCGGCGAGGTCAGTTCATGCAGGCGGCCACGCCGCAGGGTGTTGGAGCCATGTCAGCAATTTTCGGTTTGAATGATCAACTTGTCGAGGAGCTTTGTCGGGAACATTCTCGAGGCGATGCGATCGTTGTGGTCGCTAACCATAACTCCGCTGATCAGATCGTCATCTCCGGTCATGCACATGCGGTGCGGCAAGTAGAAGAAGCGTGCAAGCAGCATGGCTCGACTTCCGTTGTTAGTCTCAAAGTGAGCGCGCCTTTCCATTCGCCACTAATGGTGCAAGCCGCAGAACGTTTAAATGAGGAACTGAAGCGATATACGTACTGCGATCCCAAATGGCCAGTGATTTCCAATGTGACAGCAGAACCTTATGTCCATGCTGATCAACTTGTCGATTTGCTCACGGCGCAGACAACCAGCCCTGTGCGTTGGCAATCTACGATGGATTATTTGGTAAAACAAGGAGTAAACACCGTAATTGAGCTCGGTCCGAAAAGTGTGCTGACCAATTTGGCCAAAGGATATCCCCTTCGTGCCTTTGCCTTTGACAAGCAGGGGGAGATCAATCGTTATCATCAAGAGCTTCGGGATGCCAAGGCGCGTAATCATACAGCAATTGCCCAACTTGTCGATTCTTGCATTGCGGTTGCTGTTTGCACCAAAAACCGCGGTCTCGATGAAGAAAATTACCAGCAAGGGGTGATCGCTCCCTACCAAGCTCTTCAACGACTGAGACAACAGCTGGAAGAAGGAGAAAAAGAGGGTGGCTATGGGGATGTACAGGAAGCTTTTTCTTTGCTTCGTTTGATCTTGCAAACCAAAAAGGCTCCTGACACGGAACAAGCCATGCGCTTTGAACAGCTTACCAGCAAATCGGACTTGCAACAGCGATTTCCTGAGATCGGCAACGAATGGCAAGCTAGCTAAGTCGATTCAGGTGAGCAGAGGACCCAAGGACCCAAGGACCCAAGGAGGAAGAACGCAGTGAGCAAGCCATTAGGACTGAACCGAGTCAAATTGAATAAACAGCAGACGGATGCTCATTCAATAGAAAGCAAACCCAATCAACACGATATTGCGGTGATTGGTGCTGCTTGCCGATTCGGAAGCGCAGAAAACCCGGCAGATTTTTGGCGTCTATTGCAAGCAGGTCAAGATTGTGTGCGAGAGCTTCCCAAAGAGCGCCAGAACGATTTGATTCCATTGTTACTCGCCAAAGGGTTGACGATGGAGCAAATCCAATTTCGAGAAGCTGCTTACCTGAATGAAATTGATAAGTTCGACCCGCAATTCTTCGGTCTTTCTCCTAAGGAAGCCAGCCAGATGGATCCGAATCAGCGCCTATTCCTGCTGACATGCTGGGAGGCGATTGAGGACGCCGGATATGGTGGGACAATGCTCGCAGGCAGTCGTACTGGTGTATATCTGGGGTTTAGTAGCGATTTTGGTGAAGAGTATAGACGAATGATTCGGGAGCTGGAACCAGAGGCATTGTCCACCTCAATCATTGGCAATATGAAATCGGTGATCGCTTCTCGCATCTCCTACATGCTTGATCTCAAAGGTCCGAGCATGCTTGTGGATACTTCCTGCTCCTCGTCACTGATGGCTGTTCATCTGGCATGCCAAGCGATTCGTCGAGGAGAGTGTGAGATGGCGCTGGCAGGCGGTGTCAAGCTCATCTTGCTGTCTTTACAAGATGGAAGCAATGATTTGGGGATTTTATCACAATCTGGGCGTACGCGCCCTTTTGACAATGATTCAGACGGTACGGGTGTCGGTGAAGGGGTTGGCGCCGTTTTGCTCAAACCGTTGACAAAGGCGCTTGCAGACGGGGATTCGATTTATGCCGTGATCAAGGGAAGTGCCGCCAATCAAGACGGTCATTCTTTCGGGCTTACGGCCCCGAATTCGTTGGCACAAGCCGAAGTTATTCAGCAGGCGTGGAAAGACGCGCAGATTGACCCCGAAACCCTTTCCTACATTGAGGTGCACAGCATAGGTACAAAGCTTGGTGATCCTATGGAGATGGACGGACTGGAGAGAGCCTTTCGCCCATACACAAATCGGCGCCAATTTTGTGGGATCGGCTCTGTAAAGACGAACATCGGTCACACGGATCACGTAGCGGGCATGGCTGGTCTTTTCAAGGTGATCCTGTCTCTTAAACAAAAGCAGATACCACCACACTTACACTTTCAGCGCGCTAATCGGATGATTCCTTTTGAACAATCTCCCATTTACATCCATGACAAATTGACAGAATGGGAACCAGAGCAAAGCGTGCGACGGGCTGGAATCAGCTCCTTTGGGATGAGTGGAACCAATGTGCACCTCGTAGTCGAGGAGGCACCGGGATTCATACAGCCTCCCAAGCAAGACGAAGGGTTTCAGGCTATCGCTTTATCCGCTAAAAGCAAGGAGAGCTTGTCCAACCTGTTGCTCCGCTTTCAGAATTGGACCCGCAAGCCTGTGGAGGAACTGCCGACATTGGAAAGTCTCAGTTTTACGGCGAATACCGGGCGTAGTCACTACGGCTACCGCTTGCTCCTTATTTGTAGGGACATGGATGATTTCTCCGCTAAAATCAACAAGTTGTGCGCGAGCGATTGGACAACACTTTCTGAACCAGATATTTTCTTTGGCTGGCACAAGGTTATCTCCCACGAAAAGGCAGATAGAGAGCCAGGGATACTGACAGAGGCAGAACAGCAAGCGATGAATAAGGCGACCAGTGCTCTTTTGCAAAAACTTTTGTTGGCGCAAAACAAAGAGTTATCTGATCTAAAAGAGCTTGGAGAATTGTATGTAAGCGGGGCTGACGTGCGCTGGAGTTCCTTATATACATTTAAAAAGCCACGCCGCGTTCACCTCCCTGTTTATCCGTTTGAGCGCAAGCGCTGCTGGCTGGATATCGCTTCGCTTCATTCGCGTGGCGAGGATGCCAGAAGAGAAAAAGACAATGATGCACCGCAAAAATCTGCGGACGCGAAGCTGCCAAACGTGGTGGTACGTGGGAGAAAACACGATACCTACACCGTTTTAGAGCAAGAGCTTGCTCACATTTGGGGATATGTTCTGGGGCTTGAAGAAATAGATGTCTATGACAGTTTTTACGAACTGGGTGGGGACTCGATCATCGCGATTAGAGTGATCAGCGAGATCTCTAAGCGGGTGAACCGAGAAGTAGAAGTAAAAGACCTGCTTACCCATTTGACCATTTCCGAGTTTGCTGCCTTTCTGGATTCGGCTCGGCATGAAGTAGAGCAGGTTGCGATAGCAGAGGCAGCAGTTACTGCTACTGCTGCCCAAATTGTTCACCAACGAAACACGAAACCAGCGCATGGCACGCAAATTAAACGCAGCACGTATGCCGATGTCAGTCATTTATCCTGGCGTCAATGGAATTGTTATGATCGGGGTCTCGCTTTATTAATGGAGGAGCAGGATGCCCATCTGATTCCGTATTTTAAGCTTTTTCTCGGGTTGAAGCGCGGCTATCAGCTTGATACAGAGGGGTACCCCTATTCGTATCGGGAGCATGCTGAGGTTATGGGATATTTGTCGGATGAGGAGATGCTTTACAAATTTGGCTATCGGGTCAATCTCGTGCCTGTCGCTCGTCTAGATGAATTACATGAGTCGATCATTCGGCAATTGGATCAAGGTAAGCCAGTAATGGTCGCGTTTGACGAGTACTATACCTTTTACACGCCGCAATACCAGAAGGAACATACCGATCATCTCACCGTCATCACTGGCTATGACCATGACAAGCAGGTATATACGATCATCAATCACAACCATTTGACGCGAGGTCAAGCTCAACGAATCCAGTACGATAAATTTTCCACAACGTATCAAACACTTGAGGAGATCTATGCAAATATAGAGCCGCATTCTCGGCTGATCATGGTGCTCGATCGCGTTACAGATGACGAAGCAAGCTTACGTTACAGCGCGGAGCAGGAGCTGCTGCGTTTATTAAAAGCGATCGAGAGTAAACAGGAAGTAGGTCGTGAGCTTACGCTATTGCTGTCACTTACCGAGCAGCCAGACACCTATTTTGATCAAGCCAATCTAAACGAGCTATACGTTCAATTAGGCGGGAAAGAACTGTGGATGGAAACGTTATTGGACGGGTACATTCCACAGGCGGATCAGTCTGTACGCGAGCTGGCGGAGGACATTGTGCAGACATCGAATAACGTGGTGAATCGCTATGCACTTAGCTTATACAAAGAAAAAATGTTGAAGCGATCCGACATGGAAGCGGCTGTCGATAAGTTAAGGTCTCTCACTAGTCAATTTCTGCAACAAGTATTTGCCTTGAGAGAACGTGATTCGGATATCCGATAGTCGCATGTGTTTACCAATACGATAGATAGGAAGGAGAGTCCTCATGTCTCTCAACGAGATTCAACCTAGCAAGCATCCGAACCTGGATTGCATCGGCGCTTCTATCTACACGGTTCTGAAATACCTGAACTTTTCCGCCTTGGAAACAGCATGGAAGCAGTGCGGTGCCATCTATCTAAAGACGGAGAATGCTCCCTATGGAGATTTGAACGGACAATACATGAGAACAGTTGCAGAACTGCACTGGATTCACAATGTTCGCGTAGAAGGACGGGCTGAACCAGAAGACGACCTGTTTTTGGCACATATTCAAGAACGATTAGAGCGGGAGGTACCGACAATCGTCCTCTGCAATATGGCAGAACTCCCGTACAACCCTTATTATCAGGACCTGCCTGAAATGCATAGCATCATTGTCACAGGAAGAGAAGGTAACCAGCTTCTGATCGTCGATGATTACTATCGCTACAAAGGTCTGCTGCCAATCGAGCAATTTTTACAGGCCAGTAACTCTTCCTATCGGGATGCAGGTACAGGTGAATGGTATCCGCTCCACAATCGATCATTTGAATTGGTCCTTTCAGAGTCCCTTCACCCGACGCCCGATCAGTTGCTGGAAGCGGTCAGGAGCAATCTGAGCGTACTCGAGGGTCGTTTGGAAATAAGTCAAATCAAGCAGGACTTGGATGTACCCGACGATGTCAACGTCGAGGTAGGGCTGAAATCCCTTGATCCTTTTCTCAAAGACGTAGAGGCTTTTCTCGCTAGCGGAGTGGAGATTACAGACGATCATCTCGATATCCTTAACCACAGCTTGATCAGCATGGCACAAACACGAGCGATGTATGCCAATGTCCTGCATGCGATCAGTGAGAAGTACGAAAATTTTGCAGACCTTGCCGAGGCGTATCACAGTATCGGACATCAATGGAAAATTACGACCAATATGATTCTTAAGGCTTTTGACAGTAATCGCAGTGACATGGTTCATCGCGTTCTGCAAAAAATCAGCAGCATAAAAACGCAGGAATTTGAGGCGGTCGTCAAAACAAGAGAATTACTGGAACGGGTTGGCGTTGTTGTGTAAGCAAGCATCTACCACTTGGAGGGACTCCTATGGAAAAGGAAAACGAAGTATATGAGACGCTCCTTCGGTTGTTTTCTGAGTACGTGAACGAAAGCGGAGAACTTACGGAGTACATTGATTCCTTGACCTTTATCAAGTCGGTCGTAAAGGTTGAAAGAGAATTTGGCATTGAATTCGATGATGACATGCTCCATTTGGAAAACTTTCAAGATATGAAAACGTTGGCAGGATACATCCAGCAAAAAATGGATGCAAAATCTGCCTGATCGAAGGTCCAGGATGCATACGGTCGATCAGACGAAGACGGGAAAAATCGGGAGTGAGGGCTCAACATGCTAAATAAAATGATGTCCATAAGTCACATGATTGGCAATACGCCTTTAATCAAACTTGAGCATGAGCACGTCAATCTGTTTTGCAAGCTGGAGTACAACAACCTCATGGGAAGTGTAAAAGTGCGGCCGGCCTTTTACATTTTACAGGAGGCGATCAAAAGAGGAGAGATCACGCAGGAAACCACCGTAATTGAGTCTTCTTCGGGAAACTTTGCGATCTCTTTGGCGACTTTGTGCAAGAGAATCGGCATTAAATTTATTCCAGTTATTGACCCAAACATTAATCCTGTATATGAGAATTTGCTCAGGGTAATTTCCCATGAAGTAGTAAAAGTATCGGACCGCGACGAGACAGGAGGCTTTCTCCTAACGCGCATCCAAACGGTCAATCGTCTACTGAACGAGACGAAGAATTCGTTTTGGACCAATCAATATGGAAATCCAGATAGCGCTCGTGCCCATTACTTCGGACTAGGAGCAGAGATTGCCAACAGCTTCGAAGATTTGGACTATGCTTTTATCGGCGTTAGTTCTGGCGGTACGATTACGGGAATTTCGAAGCGATTAAAAGAGCGGTTTCCGGCTATCAAAATTATTGCTGTCGATACAGAAGGATCGGTTATTTTTGGACAAGAGCCGCAAAAACGATATATCCCGGGAATCGGATCGAGCATGCGGCCTGACATACTCAAAGATGCGATCATTGATGAGGTCGTTCATGTGTCGGAAGAAGACACAGTCAAGGCTTGCTATCAGTTGTATGCGGAGCATGGTATTTTTGCGGGAGGTTCTTCGGGTACTTCCTACAGGGCTATTGAAAGCTACTTCAAAAATCGAGAGTGCGTAGGAAAGCCAAATGTAGTCTTTTTATGTCCTGACGGTGGTATGCCATACGTAAATACCGTATACAACCAGGAATGGGTGAAGTGGCTGAGCCAGCAAAAGCATTCTTTCGTTGGCAATTAAGTGGTGACCAATAAAATTAACTACGATAAGCAGGGTGGGCTGCATGATGTTATATCTAAACACGAGTGATATTGAGAAGATCGGCAAGAATTGGAAGGAAACGATTGATGTCATTGAACATGCTGTGCATTCCTTACATAAAGAAGATTATGCACAGCCGATTAAACCTTACTTGCGATATCATGACATGTCAAACCGCATTATTGCCATGCCTGCATTTGTCGGTGGAGATATCTACATGGCGGGAATCAAGTGGATTGCCAGTTTCCCGAAAAACCTCCAAGAGGGTATCCAACGCGCGCATTCGATTACCATCCTGAACGAAGCCAGAACGGGTAAGCCTGTGGCAACGATTAATACGGCCCTGGTCAGCGGCATTCGAACTGCTTCTGTTTCCGGTCTTCTCCTCAAGCATTACGAACAAGTACGTCCCCTGCAAAATGTAACGGTCGGAATTATCGGGTTTGGTCCGATTGGCAGACTTCATCTGCAAATGGTAACGGCCTTGTTAGGAGAGAAGATCGACAAGGTGGTTCTCTATGACATTGCGGGTATCCAGCAGGAGCATATTCCGGCTGAAATAAAAGAGAAAACGGTTATCGCGCAAACGTGGGAAGAAGCATACTGCGAGGCAGATGTGTTCATTACGTGCACGGTATCACCACATGGTTTTATTGATAAGCAGCCGAAACGCAATTCCTTATTGTTAAATGTGTCGTTACGTGATTTTACTCCAAAGATTTTGGACTATACCCGCTCCATTATCGTAGACGACTGGACCGAGGTCTGCCGCGAGAACACGGACATCGAGATCATGCATCTAGAGAGAGGATTGCAAAAAGAAGATACCAAATCGATTACAGATATCGTCTGCCTGGATCAGATGAAAGAATTTCCGCAAGATGAGCCCATCATGTTCAATCCGATGGGGATGGCAATCTTTGATATCGCCATTGCTGCTTATTACTACAAACAAGCACTCTCGCAGGGGAGCGGGACTCACTTGCAAGACTAACTGGAGGTTACCATTTTGTACGATGTGCTGGCAAATCTAAAACTGGTAGAGTCATCTCGTATTTGTTTGCACGAGTCCCATGAAAACAAACGACTTCATAAGACCAGACAGATCATTGATGAGGAAGGGATATTACGACATCCTCCGCTAGCGATTCTTATGCAAAACGATCAGTATTTGATCATTGATGGTGCACATCGGACGTTTGCTCTTCAAGCGCTCGGATGCAAGCACATCCCCATTCAAGTTGTCGATCATGCGGATTTTCACTTAGACATGTGGGATCATATTGTACCTGTCGCTGCGTGGTTGCAATCAGTGGAGCAGAATTCGGAGTTTCGGTGGGAAACAGAGCGTTTACGAGAAACGCCTGTGGCAGAAATGAAGATAGGGAACAAGGAACGTTTCTATCTGTATCCAAATGAAAACCGGCAGGATGATGAGTGGCGAATGACGCTTTGGCGTCAGCTAGTCGACAGTTACAACTATAGCCACACCGTACAACGCCTGCCTACAGGAATGATTGAATGGCCGGAAGTAGGAACCGCTTTGATACGTTTCCCGCTAATCAGTCTGGCGGACTTGGAGCGTATTGTATCGGAAGGGCATGTTTTGCCTGCGGGTGTGACCCGTTTTGAAATAGACGGGCGTCTACTAAACTTGTGCATTCCGATTAGCCTATTGAAGCAGGAACAAATCGAGTTAGAACAGTGGGAGAGATTGGTTAAAAAATGGAGAGAAACCCTGCGCCTCTACTCGAAACCCGTGTATATGTGCGATGCGTAATAGAAACCGTGGCGAGTCTGATTCGCCACGGTTTCTATCAAATGCGGTCTACCTCACAGTAGCAGTGCCAAAAAGGAGAGGATCATTCTGCAAAAAATCATAGATGAGTCGAAACGAAAACTAGCATTTTTGCTAATGTGTCTGGTTCTCGGACTACAAGGGAGCATGCCCGTTTACGCCGAGAATAACGGTCAAAAAGATACCGAAATCGCAACGGCAATTGAACAACTGGTCAAAGATACAATGGAATCGGAAAAAATCCCGGGTGCAGCAGTTGTTGTCGTCAAAGAGGGGAAAACCGTTTACAAGCAATCGTTTGGATATTCCGACATCCAGAAGCAAGAACGTATAACTTCTGACTCGTTGTTTGAAATCGGATCGAACTCCAAAGCTTTTACGGCGCTAGCCATTCACCAGCTGGTCGAGCAAAAACGTCTTTCTCTGGATGATCCTGTTCAGAGCTTTATACCATGGTTTACCGTTACATATAAAGGACAACCGGAGACGATCCTGATCAAGCATTTACTGTACCATACCAGTGGTTTTCCGTTTAAAAGCATTGGCTCCATACCTATTTCTTCTAGCGAGCAGGCAATCGAAGAAACAGTTCGAGCGCTCAATCATACAGAACTGGTTCGTAAGCCGGGAACCGAGTATGAATATGCCACATTTAACTATGACATTCTTGGCTATATTATTGAAAAAGTCACCGGAGAATCATATGAGCAGTATGTGCAGCAACAAATCATTGCCAAATTGGGACTAACCCATACCTTTTTGAAGGCACAAGCACCCGAGTGGGATTTGGCAAGCGGGCACAAAGTCAGCTTCTTTTCCCAAAAAGTGTACGATGCACCGGATTATCGTGGAAACACGCCAGCTGGTTATGTCGTATCCAACCTGAACGATATGGAGCGATGGCTTCAGATTCAGCTAGGGGTGGAGACTTCAGCGTTTCACACAGAGTTGGTGCGTGCCTCACATCTTCCTGACCGTTCGGTAGCTCCTGCTGCAGACGGTTCCTCGTATGCGTCAGGCTGGATGATTTATCAGGATGGTGGTGGGGAAATTTCGCACGGTGGCAACAACCCTGCATTCTCATCGTACGTGGTGTTTCGTCCAGAGGAAAAGCTGGGAGCCGTCGTTTTGACCAATACAAACTCGTTGAACGCATTCGTTATCGCAGAAGGGGCGGTCAATCTCGTTCAAGGAAAAGAAGTTCCAAAAGTCGTGTCTGACACCAATCTTAAAGCAGATCGTCTGGCAAGCATTTCTCTCGTGATCCTTGGTATCCTTGTGGTGATACTTGGTGGGGCAATCTTGCAGATTTTGGTGCAATTCTTTCGAGGCGAACGAAAACTTGCCTCGAATGCGGGGCGCATCTGTTTTGCATCCTTCATTGCTTTTGTTCTCATGGGAAGTGTATTGACAGCTGCCTTGTACTATTTGCCGGATGTTTTTTTTATGGGGCTACCGTGGCATTTCATCGAGGTCTGGCTTCCGATCACCATTTTTTACGCCATGTACGCATTGGTGGCAAGCCTAGCTCTATTTAATGTCTATATCACGCTGCTCCGTTTGTTTCCGAAATCAAAAGAAACATCCATGACGTCTATTGTCATCCAGGGACTGATCAGCGGGTTTGGAAATGCGCTGATTATTTTTATGATTAATCTTGCGCTCACTTCTACCAACAAGTTTCATGCATCCATTTTCTTGTATTTTCTCCTGGGTATTTTGCTGTATATCGTTGGGGAAAAAATGATGCGTAGTCGACTGATTGTGATCACGAATGAAGTGGTTTACGAAAAAAGAATGGAACTGATCCGCAAAATTTTCAGGACACCTTATCAAAAGTACGAGACAATCGATAACGGTCAGATATATGCGGGTTTGAATAACGATACAGAAACGATCAGTACGTTCGCCAATAGTGTCGTCGTGGCACTAACCAGTGCGGTTACGCTCGTGTTTTGCTTCATTTATCTGGGCTCACTGGATCTATACGGATTTTTGTTTTGTTTGGCTGTTATCTTTGTCGCTGTGGGCCTTTACACGCTGGCAGGACGCTTTGCAAACAAAGTATGGGAGGAAACGAGAGACATCCAAAATGTGTTTTTCTCCTATATTACCGATATGATCGGTGGCTTCAAGGAGCTATATCTCACCCAGGCGCAAAGAAAAGAATTCGAAGAGCACATGGAAAGAAGCTGCGCTGACTATCGAGAAAAGAAATCAGCCGGCCAATTTAAATTTGTGAACGTGTATTTGATAGGGGAATTGCTTTTCGTCGTGGTGATCGGTACGGTTGCTTTTTTATTCCCGATTCTCTTCCCTTCTCTTCAAAAAGAGATGCTGGTTAGTTATGTGTTTGTCTTTCTGTATATGACAGGGCCCGTTCACGGTATCCTGAATGCAGTACCGGAGCTGATTCGCATCAAGATCAGTTGGCAACGACTGAATGCGCTGCTTGATTCGTTATCAGTGGAAACAAGAAGAGAAGTGGAAAGTTTGGCAGAGTGGAAAACGCAAGACTTTGAAACGTTTTCAACTGAACAAGTGCAGTTCCGATACAAAAACAATGAAGGTGAAGAGTTTTCCGTGGGGCCCCTGGACTTTTCCTGCCGAAAAGGAGAGACCGTCTTTATTGTTGGCGGTAACGGAAGCGGGAAGTCAACGTTTGCCAAACTGATTACCGGATTGTACGAGCAGGATGAGGGCGAGTTTTTCATGAACGGACAAAAAGTGAATGCTGATCAACGCTGCGAATTCTTCTCTGCTATCTTTAGTGATTTCTACTTGTTTGAGAAGATGTACGGAATCGATTACCAAGCAAAGCAAAAAGAAGTGAGCCAATATTTAGAGGTGCTTCGCATTGCTGATAAAGTAGAGGTGGATCAAACGGGGACGTTTAGCACGACGAAGCTGTCTACGGGTCAGCGTAAGCGTCTTGCCTTAATGCTCAGTCTGGTAAGAGACCGGCCCATTTTCCTCTTTGACGAGTGGGCAGCGGACCAAGATCCAGAGTATCGTCAATTCTTTTACGAATCATTGCTGCCAGAAATGAAAAGACAGGGCAAATGTGTAATTGCGATCACACACGACGATCGCTATTTTCACCTTGCTGACCAGGTAGTGAAAATGGAGAGTGGGCGAATTATTTCGCAGCAAACGTTCGCGCATGCCTGATGTCAAACCAATCAGAGAAGTCAGAGAAGACCGAATCGGGATTGTTCCCGGCGGTCTTTTCTTGCATAGTTGACAGGGTTCCATTCGATTGGAGGTGCTAGACAAATAATTCAGACAGCTATATAATTGGAAGCAGTTGGAATGGATTGCGATCACATATTGCGGGTGTAGTTCAATGGCAGAACTCCGGCTTCCCAAGCCTGCGGCGTGGGTTCGATTCCCATCACCCGCTCCATACGAAATGGCAGAAAAGTCTTTGATAACAAAGGCTTTTCTTTTTTTGCGGCAATAATTGCACAAAAACGCACTTGGAAACGAAACTTTTAAGTCGTTCGTGAGTATTTTCATGTGATAAACCCGAAGGAGGGTATGCAATGAAGGAGATGAACTACGGTCATTAACTTCCCAAAAAGTTCGCAAAACGGTTATCAAGTAAGGCTGTAAGAAGATACAGGTCTGGAATTCATACTGGATGCATGTATCGGAAAATTTTTTGCTCATGGAATATCAATGATTTCTGGTTTTACAAGTCATATCGAGATGCGATTCGAGATTGGGAGACAAGCGATTTTCCTAGAGTGAAGGCGAAGACGAAAAAACAAATCATCAACGAATGGGCAAAATATTACTACCGAAAATAGAAGAATCATTGGTGTACAGGGAAGAGCCACGGTATTGAAACGCTTCTTCATCCATGACAAAATGAAAAAAATGACATTCAGGTGTCATCGTACAATCCAGTAATAGAATTGGGGGATCGAAATGAGAACCATACTACTCGGCACGAGCAAGTTAGAAGTACCAGTCATCGCGATCGGCTGCATGAGGATTGGGTCACTAGACAAGCAGCAAGCGGAGCGCTTCGTACAGACGGCGCTTGAACAAGGGGCGAACTTCTTCGACCATGCTGATATTTATGGAAAAGGCAGATGTGAGGAAGTATTTACAGAAGCGATTCAGATGAGCCCTAGCGTTCGCGAGGGTATCCTTTTGCAATCGAAATGTGGCATCCGGCCCGGCATGTTCGACTTTTCCAAAGAGCATATTGTGAATGCAGTGGATGGCATTCTAAAACGATTAAAAACTGAATATTTGGACGTATTGCTTTTGCATCGCCCAGACACTCTTGTCGAGCCGGAAGAAGTAGCGGAAGCATTTGATCTCCTGAAAAGCGCGGGTAAAGTGCGTCACTTTGGCGTCTCCAATCAAAATCCGATGCAGATCCAGCTGTTAAACAAATATCTGAAGCAACCAATCGTTGCTAACCAGTTGCAGCTCAGCATTATGAACGCGACGATGATCTCACAAGGCTTCAATGTCAATATGGAGAACACATCTGCTGTGAACCGCGATGGCAGCGTACTCGACTTCTGTAGGCTGCATGATATTACGATTCAGCCTTGGTCGCCCTTCCAGCATGGATTTTTCGAAGGATCTTTCCTTGGGAACGAGAAGTTTCCCGAGTTGAACAAGAAAATCGATGAAATTGCAGCTAAATATGAAGTAACTAACACGACAATCGCCATCGCTTGGATATTACGGCACCCGGCGAACATGCAACCTGTCATTGGCACGACGAATATCGACCGTATGAAAGACTGCGTGAAAGCAGCACATATTCGCTTGACGCGAGAAGAGTGGTATGACATCTATCGCGCTGCCGGAAATGTGTTGCCGTAACTGATTCCACTTACGCAAATACCTGATAGATCTTTGCTCGGTCATAGTCTAATATTCACTGATCATAGCTGTCATAAATACCTCTGATTGCTTCTGGAGTAGTGGCTAATAAATCACAGCCTCGATCGTCATAGATGTGAAATATTGTATGCTTGCTGGTATTGATAAAGTAGATCCGATGAAAAATACGCGGCTTTAATCCCATATCCTGACGGCAGATTGCTTGTATCATCGGAACAAATGCAAGGTCGGATGTTTTACACTTCAAAGCGAATCGATGCGTTACGGTGATCAGAGTTCACATCCAGCTCAAAACGGATTCAAATATCCCAGCTATAAAATAAAGGTGGTCTAAGCATTAGCATTGGAAAATGTATGCTGTAAATACTCGTGTACCGCCATCAAAGCACCTCGCTCTACTAAAATGATTCGGAGAAAATAAAATAGGAGAGAACAAAAGCTCTCCTACCATCTTTTGAATGTTTTTTTCTATTCCTGTAAAAATCCTTTTTGCTTCCACTCTTTGTATAGAGTAAGGTCGCTGCTCACTTGTCGAAACACCAATCCAATAATTGCTGCGTCATCTAGTAAACCAGCAACAGGAATAAAATCTGTGATTGCGTCTATGGGCGCAACAAAGTACAATATCCCGCCAATAATCATTAATATGGATTTAACAGGGATTGCTCGGTATTTTCCGCTCGTCCAATCACCGAAAATACCAAAAAGTAACTGTAAATTCTCCCAAGCATCTCCGAGTGTTTTTTTATCTGCTTTTTTCATTGCTTTCTTTAAGAGATTAGATGCTTTTTCTTTATCGTTCAGATATTCAGATGCTTTTGATTCATAATTTTTGAGAAACCTCTTTTCATGTTTGGCCATAGGACCTCCTATGTTTCGCCGAAGCCAAAAAGGGTGAGAAAACGCTCATTTTTGGCTTCGGTTTCTTTATGTAGATACGATCATTTAAACCACTTATACATTCCTACAGAACGAGGAGCGGTATACGCAAACCCGAATTGTTCGTATAGTTTATCCGCAGGAACATCTGCGATTAGGCTAACATAGCCACTCTTGGGAGCGTTTTGATCTAAATAGTCCATGAGGTGCTGCATGGTGAGCTTATGATTTATTTTGCTCGTAGAAAAGCTCCCAAGCGATTACACCAAGATGATTTTCCCCGTACGATGGCGGCTTTCCGCAAATTGCACTGCCTCTATAACATCATGCAAAGCAAATTTCTCTCCAGGCTCTGCTAAAATGAGCTTCCCATTCTGAACGAGCTCGATGACTTTCTCAAACGTTTTGTGCCAGGTAGACACAGATACGCGTTGATTCCAGTGGCGCAATAAAAACAATTGAGGGAGAACACCAAGCTCTTTCGAGATGATCGACCAATCTACTTGAACTCCCGATAAAAGGCCTAAAGACAAGAAAATCCCGCCGGCACGTGTAGACTTAGCCAGCTCTAAACCGTCTGGACCGCCAATTGAATCAATAGACGCATGAGCACCGTGTCCGTTCGTTACACTCATGATGGCATCATAGATAGACACACGTGAACTGTCGATGACATGCCATGCTCCAAGCTGCATCAGCTTCTCGGTATATCTTGCATTTCGGACGATGGCAATCACCCTAAAACCAAAAAGAGCGGATAACTGAATAAACAAGCGGCCAATCGCTGAGTTGGCTGCATTGACTAACAAAACCTGATGGGGAGACAGTTGAAGTGTCTCATTGCAGATGACCCACGCAGTTATAGGGTTGATGTACAACCGACTGGCGGTATCATCTTGGATCGAATCGGGAACCTCAATGGCTAGCTCGGCTGGCGTTTTTACATATTCTTGCCAGGTGCCCTCACCGCGTAAAGGCAGAACACGTTTCCCGATAAGAGAGGAGGGAGCAAAATGACCTGTATCAATAACGGTACCAACGCCCTCATACCCAGGAATTGCGGGAAGGTTGATGCGATGCTTGTACGCACCGCGAATCGGGATAAGATCAGAAGGATTAATCGGACGTGCATTCATTTTCACCAATATTTCATCTTGCTTCAGAGGTTCAATCAGCCGCTGTTCAATCTTCAATACTTCATGGGGTTCGCCAAATTGTTCATAACGTACAACTTGTGCATACATGGTTGTGCACTCCTTGCTTTGTCAGCCATAACCGAAAGAAGGATGGTTCTACGACTGTGTATATGGAATCGGAATGTCTTTATCTTACGTATAAAAAATAAACCCCGTCAATCAAAACGAGAACTTGGAACGCAGCTACAAAAAAGAACAGATACGCGATCTTATGCTTTTTCTTCCTCTCAAAAGTACCTATCGCTAGAACGATAACCCACCCACTTTCGCTTGCAGAGTTTTAGATATTCTGGATAATCCAGAAAAATAAGACCGCTTCTAAATGTTACATTCTTCAAAATTATACCAACATTTTAATGAGGAAACAAATTTACATAAAATGCGATTGATAAGTGAAAAAGAGCGCATCTGCGCTCTTTCGAATCATGATTTTGCTCGTGGTGCACTTTCAAATCCTACTTTTTTATGCGTGCCATCACAGAACGGTTTCTTCTCGGATTGCCCGCATCGACAGAGTGAAAAAGATGCACCGACTTCATACTTGTCACCTGCTCCGTCCAGCAAGTCAACCGCACCGGTAACACGAATTGATCCATTGTCGTTAATCTTGATGGTTACTTTTTCTTGATCCACATGTCATCCCTCCTTTTTTACTATCTTTACCTACTATGCTTTCGAGCAGAAGGGTATGTGGTCAATAATTACTTGTCTAAATGGGAAGAGCCCACCGTCGCGAAAGTGAACGAGCTGGTAGAACATGACGAATTCGTGTTAGCTAATCATAAGTGACGGCAACGGAATTAATCTTGTTTTTTAATGTTAAAACAGTGTTATTGCATATCTAAATCCATTTCATTATATTTGCAATGAATCTAAGATGGAGAAATTATCTATTTATTTTTACAATATAGAGAGAACTTGGAAGCCGAAGGAGTGAAACGATGAGCAACTCATTTCAGTTCGTATCTTTAGTGAACTAAAAGATAAGTTTCCCGAGGAATCCTGGTGGTCACGATTCCATCAAGATTTTACCGAAAATCATATTGCGGCTTATTATAACGGAAATCTAACATTGTCTTCCCTCGATCTAGATTGGGAGAAGCCGTTTCCGCAGTAGCAGGAGACAACGCTTATTTTCATTGACAGGAAGCTTACGGTGGACAACCTCTACAATGCAGATACAGATGGCGCATAGGGCTTATGGTGATGGGGGATCTGACTGCTAAAAACATGGCGGTGGGCGGTCAGGAAATCTACATCGAGGGAAATCTGTTAGTCGAAGAAATTTTGTGCGGCTCCTACAACCACGGAGAAACCATTGTTAGGTTGATGTGGAGAAGGGCAAACTGAACCCTGGCATTTACATTAAGGATGACCATAACCACTATTTTATTTATCTTGAAGAAGACCATGCCGTTAGTCTGCAAAGAAAAACGGAGCATGAAGGAGCGGTATGGGAAGACATTACCGATAAGCCACAGGAGCAGTTGTCGGATATTACCTACTACTGGATCATGCTGCTAACCTGCGCCAATGTAGCTGAGCTGTATTTGCCGGGCGTTGACAGGCGCTACATGGAGCGAATTTTGCAGCACCCCACGATTCAGGCATTGGATCCGGCAGGAGAGGAAAACGACGGGTTCTGGGATGGCTCCAAGTATTATCGTTTTCGGCAGGCACATACGGACGAGGATGGGGACAATCTGGATGCCCGAATTGAAATTCAGACTCCCGATGGATCATTCTATTTCTATACGTTAGGTAATGAAAAATTTGTTTCCCGGCATTATCAGCCTCCTAACCAGTACGGGCGCGAGAACATTTCTTATTTAAACTCCATACGCTGGGAAGCATCCGAACGCTACTTTACGAAGTTCATGCAGTTTATATCCCGTGAAATAGCGAAGGGCGCTGACACTGAAGATGAATTGTAGGAACAAATAGCCATTGTTGGGGTTTGTGTAGTAATAGAAAAAAAAAAGGCAAAGAAATTGGTGAGGTTTGTTTGTAGTAACCTCACCAATTTTATTAACTCAATTAAGAAGTTTCATCTAGGGGGAGCAATGGGCGTTCTAATAAAGCTCTCCTTTTTTTCATAATAAATTGCTCTAGCAAGACTATGACGTGACTCTCCTTTGTTTAACTGTGTTAAAATTCTGCGTCAATATCCTTCATCATCAAGATAAGTAAGGAAGTGCTGTGTCTTATAGATCCGTCCAAATTCGCGATGGTACGACCTAACATGGTCGGCTTTCCTCCGCGTTGTTTGGCTTGAATCAGTTGCGTCGGATTGACTGTACCGAGTTTTATAGAACCTGCCACTCTCAACATATCATTCCAATAACGATTACTAATATCTTTTCGGATTCTATGTTTTGCAAGTTTGTTTCATTCTCCGTAAGCTGCATCTGGATCAATCCTCCAAAATCGAGAGCCTCCAATATCTGCAATGCGAGGGCTGAATTGATAGCCAAGTAACCCGAATAACCCGAAAATAATATCACTATACCCAGCAGTATCCGTCATAACTTCTCTTGGCTGCAAGACAGTTTGCTGGTTCCAAAATTCCTGATAAAAGATAGAGAGAGTCTTTGAGTGTGCCAGGTATAACGATTCTATGAAACTTTGTAAACTGATCACTGGTAAAGTTGTAGTATGTGACACCACTACCCGCTCTGCTTACTTCAAGTAGGAGTTCTGGAAGATCAGTATGGGGAAGAATAGACTACATAGCTTGGGAAAAAGGGGACTTTTCTAGTAAATAGACAGTTTTATAAATAGACAAAAAATTAACAAATATTACATTGCCATATTTTGGTAATTATAATAGCATATATCTGTATTAAACATTAGCTAATAGGAGGGATTGAAAATGAAAGGTGTAGTCAGGTTAATAAGTGCTTTAACAACGTTCGTGTTGGCATTCATTGCATTAGGGTCAGCAGTATCCGCGGATGGGCAAGGTCCAATCACTGGTTCAGGTCCAACAGTTGCTTATTTATGCGAAGATGCAAACTATCAAGGTCATTGTCTGGGTCTAACTCCAGGTGTTATCCTTAGACTTGATGAAAAATACTTCAATGACAGTGCTTCCTCGATCAAGTTTGTAAATGCTGGAGACCATCAAATATACGCAGTAACTGTTTATGAACACTTAGCTTATAATGGGCGTAGCACTACTTATTACTTCGATGATCCTGACTTGAGTGATGAATATATTGGGAACGATGAAACTTCTTCTGTAACGATTCTTGGACCTCTTAAACCTGAAAGTATGCATGGAGTTTACTTGTACGATAACTACGGAATGAGCGGCGATTGGATCAAGTTAAACTCAAGCGCGAGCACTATCCCACTTAATGACAAGATTTCATCCATTCGTATCGTCGGACCATATGATATAACGATATTCGAACATGCAGACTTTACTGGAAGAAGTTTGAGTTTTAGTGGTAATGCTTATCAACAGGGCACCCAGATTCGCGATTTGGTTCCCCACGGATTTAACGACATTACATCCAGCATATTAATCACAAAGCGCTACTAAATTCAAGTTCTTCATGTCTTTGCACTCCATTATTCTTCATCGTCAACTAATAAAGAAGTTAACTTAAAGCTATTGGCTTTTAATCCATCGTTAGCCTACGAGATAATAAATAAAACCATCCAAAAGTAAAAAGTGACCATTCATTTGGTCACTTTTTATGTTACAACCATTAGTTTTTGTTGTTCGAGTATCCTATCTAGGTTATCTAAAGTTTGCTGATGAGTTCGTTAGGTAGAGGGGGATCTCCACCTTACTTCTTTTGTCCCTAGTGGTGTTGATAAATTTTGGGGGGCGGAGAAGAATCAAAATGCAATCGATTTTTATAAGTCAATTGGAATGACAACACAAAGTAGAAGAATGGAGTTTAGATTAAGCTAACGGGCAGTTTAATGAAAAGGAAGCAATTCATAAGAAATATCAATTTTCATATTTGCTATGATTGAATTAATGATAAGCAGAAAGCAGGGTGTTCATATGAAGAGTTTGGGATCTATGAATGTGGATGTCATTACGCTGTTTGTTGAGGATTTTCAGAAGGTGAAGGCGTTCTATCAGGAAGTATTCGGATTTCAAGCCGTATATGAAGACGAGGTCTCGTCGGTGTTTAACTTCGGGAATATGAGCGTGAACCTTTTGGATATTTCCGAGTCACACGAATTGATGAAACCGGGAACAGTCGCAACACGTGATTCCGGATTCCGTTTCCTACTCACCATTTGGGTCGATGACGTGGATGAGGTATGTGAAGAATTGAAAAAACGTGGGGTTGCTCTACTGAACGGTCCGATCGACCGGCCGTGGGGAGTGCGAACGGCTACATTCATCGATCCGGCAGGACATGCTTGGGAGATCGCGAAACAATTGCCATAGGAACAGATTTAAAGCATTGAACTAACGGGTTCATTAGTTTAAATAAATAAGGAGAAGTTTTCTGATGAATATCGAGTTGAGACGTTTGCTCGAAGAAGATCAAAGAGACTTAAAGAATACCCCAGTTAATCGTGTAGAAAGAGATATTTTAAGGAGGAATCGGGTAAGAGGAATTCTTTCCGAAGGAGGGGTGACCGAAGGGATTGATTATTTTCACGCTGCGTTAATCTTCCAGCACGGTGACTCATTAAATGATTGGTTTCAAGCGCATGAATTAGCTAAGAAAGCAAGTGAGCTCGGATATTTCGAAGCAAGATGGCTCGCTGCTGTAGCTCTGGATAGATGGCTTGTCTGGCAAGGTAGGCCAGCAAAATATGGTAATCAGTTAATTCCTTTTGGTGGCACTTATCGTTTACCATGTGTTGATCCAGTCACAACAGATGAAGAGCGGAAAAAGTGGGGTATAGCAACTCTCGCTGATTTACTTGCGTTTCATGGTCTTCGTGGCTTTGCTTCAATAGAAAAAGAAAATATTGTTTCAGCAGCTGTTGAAGGATTTCAGATTAACCTGGTTAGACTTAACCGTCATCTTGTCCATAGCCCGAATTTAGAAGGTGTTCACTGCGGCTTTGATGAAGAAAACCGTACTATCTTGGAAAATTCATACGGCTGGCGCTGGGTAATAGATAATATGGGCGATTTTATCACCTGCTGGCTTTCTCTGCCTTATGCCCCTAAGATAGCCCATATCGTAACTGGTGAAGAATCTCCCACTTTCGAAATAACCGAGTATCAGAACCGTCCTGCAATATGGGTTAAGTGCAATGGTTTGTTGACCCTTTATTTTTTAAAGCAAGAAGAAATTTGGGCTGTTTCAGGTCGTGATCGTAATGATATAGTAAAAATTTCGAGCAAGGTTGGGGTGCATACTGGAACATAGTGTTACAGAGTGGGTCAAGTATCCATTCAACTAACGGGTTTTGATAGTTCAATAATATAGCGGGAGTCTAGGACTTTATTTTCTGGTCCATGGCTACCGCTGTTTTGATTGGTAGGGTCAGTCTAATACTTATTTCTAACGAGCAACGAATAATTCTTCTTCAAGATTACGCCAGATCAACAGTTCCGGTCTAAAACTTTATTATCTTCGAACAAGGGCAATAGATACCAAAATGTATTGGATCAATACCACGAGCGGAAGCAGGTGAACTACAGGGGATGAAGGAAGTATATCTAACGGGGATGGGCATACAAGTGCCTTCACCCTCGAATATTGGCTTGAATTTTGAAACAGAATTTGAAAGGCCCCACCTGAGAGAGAAGAGCTCACAGGCAAGGCCTTTTCGTCCGTTCAGCGTTTTGCACCCGAACAACCAACAATCACATTACAACCATAAGGAGAATCAATTTGGACAGAAATAATAATAGAGGAGCCTTATGTCCGTCAAATTAAACGCATAGACATTGGCGTTTAGTGGCGTTCTTCTGGTGACCTCCTTCAGCACTTCGCCCACCACCTTGAACCTCATTAGACGGGGCCGGTTTTGCATGAAAAGGCTGTTTGCACGAGTGAGTCCTGCCCCAACGAGTGAAGAAAGATAATTAAGCGAGCTTGGCGCGATAGTCATCTAAGATTCGATGCTCCATTTTTTCCTGTAGGTGGTCGGTCATTTCCTGGCATATCCGGTTGTATTCCCAATCCGATATCTGATAAGCAGGAGGAGCATCTTTATGCAGCAGCATGGCGATCCGCATATGAGTCGCAGGGTGTGTCGTGTCCATGCTTTGTTGACTTCTTTCCAGGATGCGCACTATGCGCATTTTTTCCTTTCCAGGCAGCTTAGAAAAAGTCTCATGCAAGTGCTGACCCAGTGTCATACTTTGCTTCTGCAAGGAATGTCTCGCGATCAGTGGCTCCACCACATCGTTCATGTGAATGATCTGCAACAGGGAAATGAGATGCTGACTGCCTGCAAGCTGAGCCGCCATACGATCCGCCTCATATTCAGCACGTTGACTCTGATTCCAATAAAGATGAATGAGAACAGCCAGCAAACGATAGGGAATCCAAAGTAGAAGCCGCATGATCCCTCTGCTGAACGTGGCGATGAATGAAAAATGGTATTCATCATCCTCGTATTGGATTGGGTCAAGCAAATCGCACCAATTCAGGAGAATACGCTGTGCATGCGATACCAGAGCGCTCCGCCTAATGTCATTGTTACGGCAATGAGCCAGCTCATGGGCAAGCAGTGCGGTCAACTCTCCCGGTGTGCACGCAAACAATAGTGGATAACCGATGACAACCACCCTCCCTCTGCGCCATCCATATTCAGTGGTATACGCTTCATAGTAAGGAGAGAGCGCGAACTGTATACTTTTTTCGACCCCCATCTTTTGCGCCATAGTTTCAAATATCTTCATGGTGGTTGGGTGTTCATCAGCATTCAAAAGAATGGCCATTTTCGGAAACGGATGGGGTCGAGGCCGCGACAACCATGCGAACAGGAGGATTAGCAGACAGCTTATGAGGATAAAGGGGCTGCGATACCAGGCGACAAGTCCGTACAAAGAAAAGAGAAAGCCTGCAACGGAACATCCGATAACGACGAGTGAGTACGCGGATGCCACTCTCTCGCTCACCCCCTGTTTGGTTACGAGCTCGGTGCGGCCCTTTAGCTCTTTGAACAAGGCTTGGCCGTATGTATCACGCATTTTCCTCTCAAGGCGCTTCCAAGCGTTACCTTGGCGTTCTTTCGATGGGACGGCTAGATTCCAGTCACAGTGTTCACACCAAAACGGATATCCTTCGTTTGCCTCTATTTGTGCTCCACAAGAAGGACAAGGCTTCACTGAATCATTCCCCCTCTGCGCCTGTTTCGTACACAAGGCGCTGTCTGACAGCATTCTACCATGAGTAACTGTTCCTGATAAGACAGTTTGGAAATAAGGTATTTAGTGTTCACTGAAAATAAAGTATTAAACTGTGAAAATATAGTTGTAGACTAAGAAAATAATGCTTTAGACTAACTTGAGTCATTACGCTAACGGGCAGTTTAGCACAAGATTAATGTATAATGATTTTTATATATTGATATATTGTCATTGGGAAACAGGTGAGTGAACGAAGGTGGCAGACAACAAAAGAACGATAGTAATTTGCAATGATGTGGGTCTTTATTTTGACGCTCTGACACGTGGTAAGCATTACGAAGTTTTAGCTGAGGACGAAGCAAAAGAACAGATAAGGGTTGTTGGTGACGATAACCGAGCAAGATGGTTTAAAAAGTATTATTTCGTACCTGACGGGAGTAGTGTACCAGTATTATTTAACTGGACATTTGACGATACGATTCAAGATTCAAGTGAAGAATCTTTAGAACATATTGAGGTCACAGTCACCTTTAGTGAAGGTGACAAGAGATGGTGTTCCCTTTGCACTAAGGCTGGATTGCTGGATTACATTGAGCGGAACATGGACGATAATGTTATCTTAATAGAGAATCAGGTAATTGTGAAAAACTTTTCAAAAGAAGTAGTCAATGACGTATTAAAGCGATTAGACCAACGAAATCAACTACTAAGTTCAACCAAACCGTTAAACTAACGGGTTCGAGCCTTCAATAAACTAAGCCAGTCTAACACTTTATTATCCTTGAACAGTTAAAATCAGGACAAGGTACGATTATTTTTATCAGGGAAAGGGTTTTGTCTCATGACGATTTCGATGGATGACTTAGAGCAATCCTGCCTAGAATGCCAAGGTAAGGGAGCGATTCTTACCGCACAAGGTCAGACCCTCCTACACTTTATAAAAAAGCATTTGTAAACGAACGAGCTTGAAGAAAAAGAGGGAGGCCGTCAGATCCTCACCTGGTTACGGGTGTGAACTGGCGGCCTTTTTAGTGGGTAGAAGGATTAAATCGACGTAGCATCATTCGGCTGTTTTTTTCTACCACTCTGGCGACCGATTAGCAAGAAAACAAGGAGAAAGACAAACGGAACCGCTACAGTAGTCGTATCACCGTGTAAAAGAAGAGTGATTGTTGCACCAAGCATAATGACTGCGAGCGAATATGCGGCGTAACGCACATACTTTTTCAAAAGTAGACCCAGTCCGCCGAGCACTTCTCCTAAACCGATTATCACTTGGAACCAATGGGGAAACCCGAATGCTTGAAAAGCGAGTGTTGCCTCTGGATCTCCAATCAGCTTACTCATACCAGCTGAAAGGAACATCAAGCACAACCCTATTAACATTACCCATTTTGCGAAGCTACGCAGGCCTATCATACTGAAATCCTCCAATCATTACGTTGATGGATTCAGTATAAACCGCCCATTATGACATCTTTTGTCATATAGTATAGATTGAACGTTCTGCAAATGATCTTCTTAATAAGCCCCTGTAGCAACTTTTTGAGAGAGTTCCTCAATATTTGGGTCCTGGACGGCAAGGTGGAAGATGCCCGTTTTCCAATACGCAAAATTGTTTTCGGGCTTCTGATGGTTGGGAAACTCCAAAATCTCAATCCCGACTTTATAGACAGTCGATAGATGGGTAATTTTGAAGCTGCCCCAAAAAGTAACCAATCCAATCAGGAAAAAGGTTTGGAGGAATGCGATATTCAAACGAAACAATATAACGTACCCGTTGAAGCTACAATAGAAGTAATCGGTGGAAAGTGGAAAGCTTGCGGACGATCTTGTATGATGTGCGAATGGGGAGCAGTGCGTAATCAAAAGTAAAATGGTACGAATAAAAAACTCGCCACCCAATCCACACACTGGGAAATCGATGGCGAGCAATACGACCTGCTCACATCACTTGTATTTTTCAACGTACTGCTCGTAGTCTACTACTTCAATCACGCTTGACCAACCGAGCACTTTTCCTACGAATTGCTGAATATCTAATCCTTGCATGCCATATGTATCGGCTGTATTTGTTGTTCTAGTCGCGTCCTTAATAAACGTCACTTTATATCCACGATCATAGGCAGCGATCGCTGTAAACATACAACAAAATTCAGTCTCAAAACCAATCAAAAAAAGATGATCGACCCCTAATTTTTCTAAGGTTTGTGTGAGTTCCGTTTGGAAGAATGAACTAGGGGTTTGCTTCTCGATCAAGTAGTCGGAATAGTCTTTTAATGTAGGGTGTATTTCAGAACCGATAGAGCTTCTATTCAGTGGACTTTCTTCTGCATCATCAATATGTCTGATAAAAATGACAGGACGATTGCTCTCCTTGAAATCTTTGATCACCTGCTCCATCAAAAAAAGTTCCTCTTTGTAATCCCCACAACTCACAATTCCGTTTTGCACATCAATCACTAAGAGTGCGTTCATTGCTTCACCTTCCTTCTACCATGTAGGTAAATAATTCGGAAGGAATGAGTGTACTTCCTGCAAGGTAAATACCATGAGATAATCTAGTGGAGGAAATAATAGGAAGGTTGAGTTAGATGAGAGCTTCATTTTCTTACGCATTCATACTTGTTGCCTTTATTCTCGTTACGGGATGTGGTTCAACGAATTCAAGTACCTCATCCGTGTTTTCCAACTTAGCCACGCAAGGCACTTCTTCCACGAGCGAAGGTTCAGAGGTAGCTGCGGAATCAGAAAACACCAAAGTCGCTACGTACCTTTCGATGGCTGCACTCGCCTTACATGAAGTGAATGGATTTGAAGAGGGAGAAGAATTTCCACCGGAATCCAAAGCGTTTTTGACAAAGCATGCTCATCTGTTTCCGGCAACTGGGGATAAAGTGAAGGAAGCCCTGCAATTCGTCGATCCAAATGTGCAACCGAAACATATCAATAAAAATATTTCCAAGTATCATGCCGCGATGATTCAAGATAAAGGAACGGTGTTGAGCATCGAAGAGGAAGAAATACCGGAAATCGGAACGATTTCCGTCTTGCATGTCGTCAATGACGCGGAAGATAGCTACCAAATTGTTTACCTAGGTGCATTAGATGTCTATGAAGATGATACGGTTGAATTTGTTGGGGTCCCAACCTTGCTCTCAGGTTTCGATAATGTAAGTGGTGGATACACGAATTCGATCATCATTGCAGGGAGTTATGTAGGAAAAAGCGCGAATTAATGTCTACCTGAATACAGTGGTAGTAAAATGTCGAATAGAAATAGGATGGAATGGAACTTTCACGGCCTCGAATGATACAGTTCGAGGCTTTTTGTATGCAGGTTGGCCTTCTGTTTTTGATATGATAGAAAGGTGTTAGTTTGTACGAATTCTTGATCAGTAAAGATTTCTGGAGGTTATCATGCGCTATCAGGTCATATTATTCGATGTAGATGATACACTTTTCGACTTCAAAACGACGGAAGAAAATGCGCTACAAAAGACGTTTTCCCAGTTTGGACTTGATACGGGATCGCCTGATTATGGAGCGACTTACAAAGAGATCAGTAAAGGATTGTGGGAGGATTTAGAAAAGGGGAGGATCACTCTAGCAGAACTGGGCGTAGAGAGATTTCGAAGACTTTTCAAAGCCGTTCAACTAGACGTCGATGCAGAGGCGTTCGGCAGCGCCTATCTCGAATCCTTGGGCAAAGAAGTGCATCTGGTAGCTGGAGCAGTTGAATTGTGCAACAGTCTGGAAGATTGCCGCTTGGTGATCATTACGAATGGATTCACCTCTGTCCAAACGGCAAGAATTGCCGCTTCACCGCTTTGTAACTCTTTTGAGCACGTGATTATTTCCGAAGAAGTAGGCTACAAGAAGCCAGATCGGGAAATTTTTGAATACGCGTTTTCCAAACTGCAACTAACAGAAAAGGCAAACGTATTGATGGTGGGAGATTCGTTGACCTCCGATATACAAGGGGGAGCCCATTATGGGATCGATACGTGCTGGTTCAACCCTTTGGGCAAGGAAAATCAGACGAGCATTCAGCCAACGCACGAAATCAGAGACCTGAGCGAGCTTCAAGAAATTGTGCGGAAGGGTAACGTGAATTTATAGGATCTTTCCTGTATGATTAGAAGGTATTAATCTACAGGAATATCTAGAATCTAGTGATTGGAGCCCTATAGATATGTATCAGAATTTAGAAGAGTGCATTCTTGACTTGGAAAGGCACGGACATTTGGTCCGTATTCGCGAAGAAGTAGATCCCTATCTGGAAATGGCCGCGATTCACTTGAAGGTGTACGAAGCGGGCGGGCCAGCATTGCTGTTTGAAAATGTAAAAGGCTCAAAATTTCGTGCGGTATCCAATCTTTTTGGCACGATCGAGCGAAGCAAGTTTATTTTCAGAAGCACCTGGCAAGCCGCAGAAAATATAATCGCCATGCGCAATGATCCGATGAAAGCGCTAAAGCAGCCATTTAAAAATATCGAGAACGGCTTTGCAGCTCTAAAAGCATTGCCTGCAAAAAAATCGACGAGCATGCCGGTAACTGCACAGGAAATCAGCATAACAGACCTTCCACTCATCCAAAGCTGGCCGATGGATGGCGGAGCTTTTGTCACGCTACCCCAAATCTATTCGGAAGATCCGGACAAGCCTGGAATTATGAATTCTAATTTGGGTATGTATCGTGTGCAGTTGACTGGTAATGAGTATGAAGTAAACAAAGAAATTGGCTTGCACTATCAAATCCATCGTGGAATCGGTGTCCATCAAGACAAAGCGACCAAAAAGGGAATGCCGCTGAAAGTAAGCTGCTTTGTAGGTGGGCCGCCTGCACATACCTTATCAGCTGTAATGCCGCTGCCAGAAGGCTTGAGCGAGATTACTTTTGCTGGCTTGCTTTCAGGGCGTCGTTTTCACTACAGCTATATCGATGGCTACTGCATAAGCAATGATGCGGATTTTGTGATCACAGGAGATATTTACCCTGGAGATACGAAACCAGAAGGACCATTCGGCGACCATCTCGGCTATTACAGTCTGGTCCATCCATTCCCTGTGATGAAGGTAAAGAAAGTGTATGCCAAGCCGAATGCCATCTGGCCATTCACGGTTGTGGGCCGTCCTCCACAAGAAGATACGTCGTTCGGTCAGCTGATTCACGAGTTAACGGGCGATGCGATCAAACAAGAAATCCCGGGTGTAAAAGAAGTCCATGCAGTAGATGCTGCTGGTGTCCATCCGTTGCTATTTGCTATTGGAAGCGAGCGATATACGCCTTATCAGCAGGTCAAACAGCCGACGGAGATGCTCACCATTGCCAACCGCATTTTAGGGACGGGCCAATTGAGCTTGGCCAAGTATTTGTTCATTACGGCAGAAGAAAATCGACCGTTGACGACGCATGATGAAGTTGATTTTATCACCTATATTTTGGAGAGAATCGACCTGCATCGCGATGTTCATTTTTATACGAACACGACCATTGATACGCTGGATTATTCCGGAACGGGTTTAAACAGTGGTAGCAAGGTTGTCCTCGCAGCTTACGGCGATCAAAAAAGAGAGCTGTGCAAAGAGGTGCCGGATGAACTGAAGGATTTGCGAGAGTTTGAGAATGCACGCTTGATCATGCCGGGTGTGGTGTCGATCCAAGGGCCTGCATTTACCGATTATGCAAACGCCCAGCAGCAATTACAGAATCTGTGTGACTCGATTCAAGCGAGAGGGCCGATCCCGTCTTGCCCGATGATCATCCTATGCGATGACAGTACATTCATGAGTGCGTCGCTACAAAACTTCCTGTGGGCAACCTTCACTCGAAGCAATCCATCCCATGACATTTACGGCGTGAACAGCTACTACGAGAACAAGCATTGGGGTTGCGATAATCTGATCATTGATGCGCGTACCAAGCCACATCAAGCACCGCCATTGGTACCAGATCCAACTGTCGAGAAAAATATCGAACGACTGTTTGTCAAAGGTGCAAGCCTGGGTGGAATCCTGTAAGCATCTCCAATAAGTAGAGGTCCGTAACCTTTCGTTGCGGACTTTTTTTATGGAATGGTTGGTACTATTTGGATGGAGATAGGAAGAGAGGATGGCTCCTAGTTTTATCCAGGATCATCTTTTTCATTTCTGTCGAATCGAACTGATAATTGCAAAAATTGCACGATTGATGGGGAAAGGAATCGTTCTTTACCACTGAGAAAGCGTTTTCTATAATGAATCTCAAGCAAGGACACAGCTTTTTATGGAAAGGAGAAAGGAATGGTCTTTTTAACCACACGTTCCCATGCATTACTGAAGGTGATACTCGACAGCTACTATCCGCTGAAAATCAAGGACGTCGCGCGTGATTTCCAGGTAAGCGAACGGACCGTCAAGTACGATCTGGAAAACGTCAGGCAATGGCTGAAGGAACGAAATGTCATCCTCCATTCTCAACCGAATAAAGGGCTGTGGATCACGGAAGTACAAGAGCGTCGAAATGCTTTGAAGGAAAACTTGCAAAGTGATGACAGCAAAACACTCATCCTGCCGCAAAAGGATCGGGTCAAGCATTTTTTGTTCATTCTTCTGCTGTCGGAAGGGTATCAGCGGATGAACGATTTGGCCGATCACATGGGAGTTAGTCGCAATACCGTCGTTGCCGATGTCAAGGACGCAGAAAAGCTGCTCGATGGCTGGCGTCTTGAGCTCGTCACGAAGCAAAGGTACGGTGTGCGTGTAGACGGGAGTGAGCGACACAAGCGATATGCTCTCGAAAATTTGATTCACGATCTGCTCGATGGAATCGACATGTATCGGATGGTACAGGGGATTATTCCAGAATACGGACAAGAAGCGAGAACAGGTCCGTTATTAGAGAAATGGCTGATCAGCCGGACAGAGCTAGGGGCGATCATTCACAGCATCAAAGCATGGATGAATGCTGCTGCCGAGACGCTGGCAGACCGAGCGCTGATTAGTTTACTCATTCGCTTATGCATTGTCGTCCATCGTGTTCAGCGGGGGCAATTGGTCACTGCAGATGATGCCGAGATGGGAGAAGCGAGGCATTGGAGTGGGTACGAGCTGTTTTCAACCGAAGTTCGAGCATTATGTCAGCGATTGAACGTCGATATCCCCGAACACGAGATTGCATATGCATGCCTTCCGCTGCTAGGGACTGAACAGGTGCCAAGAGAGGCGCGTGCAGGCAGGATTGTTATGGACGTTTTCCAGGCAGCCAAGGAGCTGACGGAAGCCGTTAGTAGGCGGATGCTGGCACCATTGTACGAGGATCAGGAGTTGGGCAGACTTTTATTCGCTCACTTGGATGACAGTTTGAACCGTTATCGTCAGGGAGTACTTTTTGCAAACCCACTGAATGAGGAGATTCGCCGTTCCTATGCACGCATGTTTGATGCAGTCAAGCGCTCTTGTGAAGAAGTGTTTTGGCAGCGTGGGGTCTATTGGCTCGATGCCGACATTGCTTACTTTGTGCTCCATTTCCAAGCGGGTTATGATCGCTGGCTGGAGCAGAAAAAGGCAGATGCGCTCGTCGTTTGTGGAACAGGCAGAGGAACTTCTCGGTTTTTGAAAACGTACCTGGAAAGTGAATTGCGTTCACTGAGGGTCGTAGGCCTGTGTTCCAGCACAGAGGTAGAGAAGTATTTGGCGAGTCGTCGCGTGGATGTCATCATCAGTGTACTGCCGATCAAAGCAGAGGTGCCCGTTGTTATTGTCAGTCCTCTTCCAACACGTCAGGATATCAACCAGATTCAGAACTGTCTGGAAGCCTTGCAAGTGGAGGGAGGAAATCGACAGCAGGATGTGAATTCACGTAAGCAAGCCTGGTTCCCCACGTTGACTACTGATCTCAATCCGTCAGATTTGCCAGTGGTGGAGAGACTGTCCCAGGATGTCATCTGCAAAGGGTATGAGATCAGTCAAAAAATCGTAACTGCTTTTCGGGAGTACGTAACAGAACAAACGGCAAGCGGACTTACGCTGCATCTGCTGCTGATGGTGAATCGACTGGCTTTTGGCTCACCTTATCAGGAGGAATGGGAATCATCTGCTGAGGCAGAATCGAAAGAATGGAAGACATGGCGTGAACAGCTGAACCAATTGATGGCTGAGGCAAACCTCTTGGTTCCGCCAAGTGAAGTGACGGCCATTATGCGCTATTTTTCAGGAAAGGGGACGGTAGAGCGTGAAAGTGGATCTACTCATACGCAACGGACGGGTCATCGATCCTTCCCAGAACCTGAACGGGCACTATGATCTTGCCATTCGGGAAGGGCGAATCGTTGGGTTGTATGAAAAAGGGAAGACAACCGATGATCAAAGGATGAATCTGGAAAGCAAGGAGACGATCGATGCAGAGGGATATTTGGTGACGCCCGGTCTGATCGATCTGCACGCTCACGTTTTTCCGACAAAGACGTTATTGGGCGTAGCCGCGGATCGGGTCGGCGTCGAGCAAGGAGTGACAACCGTAGTAGATGCTGGCAGTGTCGGGCTATGGTCGTTTGATGCTTTTCTCGAAGAAGCCGTGTATCCTTCTGCTACTCGTGTTCTTGCATTTCTGAATATTTCAGGGGACGGCTTGTGTACGGGCGGCGGGGAGCTCGCAGACATGTCGCGGCTAACCCCGAGAGAAGCGGCAGCGCTCATAAGAGAACAGCCGATAGTACGAGGGATTAAAGCCCGCATGAGCAGTTCTGTCGTCAAGCAAAACGGGATCCATCCCTTGCTCGTAGCCAAGGAAGCGGCGAGGGAAGCGGGCGTACCGATGATGGTGCACATCGGAAACGCTCCACCAAAACTCACGGAAATATTGCCTCTCTTAGACCGGGGAGACATCGTGACACATGCGTTTCACGGAAAAAAAGGAGGGATGTTCGACGAACGGGGTGAGTTGATTCCAGAGGCGCAAGACGCATTGGAGCGGGGTGTCTTACTCGACATCGGACACGGCGAAGCGAGCTTCAGCTTTCAAACACTGCGACATGCGCTGGTCCAAGGCATTACGCCACATGTCATTAGCACGGATGTTCACCGACGCAACATCGAGGGTCCCGTGCATAGCTTGACGCTCACACTTACAAAGTTTCTCGCCATGGGCTACTCGCTCGACGATGTGATTGCGGCAAGTACGCTTGCACCCGCACGAATTCTCGGATTGGAAAACGAGATCGGAACGTTGAAAGTAGGGGCATGCGCGGACGTATCTATTTTGCAGATCAAAAAAGAGCCGACGATCTTGACGGACAGTGAACAAGAAACGTTGGAAACAAAGGAAAGAGTAGTCGCCTATCAAGTGATTACTTCGGGAAAGGTACTGACATGCAAATGATTGATGACATCCTCAAGGAACTGGCTGAGACAAAATCGGAATATTTATCTGAAATTTCTGAATCAAAGGAGATTCTCCGGAAAATTGAGGAGGAGTTCCGCCTCAGGGAGATTCACATACCGCGAGATTGCTGGCTAGCCATTGGGGCTCATGTGCTGGCATTTGTACGACGGATGACAAACGGTGAAAGGCTACCCGTGATTGAAGCGGAGTTGTTTGCCGAAATTCATCCGGATATGGTTACGCTCTCGCACAAAGTCCTCTCGGAAGAAAAGAGTGCGTGGCAGGTAGATGATACAGAAGTGTTTCTGTTGGCTGTCCATTTTGAAGCCATCCGTGCCATGCAGATGGGGCCATCTTAAAACATCGCTGCGAATAAAAGGAGGGAATGTATATGTCTAAGGTAAAAATCGTGATTGGTGATCGTCTTGGAAAAGGACAGAACATCGCAAAAGGAATCGAGGCTGCTGGCGGGACTGCGATCGTCATTCCAGGTGTTGGCGCTGATATGAAAGTAGGAGATGTCATGGTCAGTGAGAGTGCAGATCTCGGGCTGTCCTTTTGCGGAAGTGGCGGGGCTGGGGCACTGACTGCTAAGACCAAGTATGGTTTTCCCGTCGAATACGGGCTGCGCTCAGTAGATGCTGGGATTACCGCCTTGCGTAGCGGCAAAAAAGTGATTGGTTTTGGCTTCATGGATATAGAAGAGCTGGGCAGACGCATGGTGGAAGAATACATCAAGCTGGGAGGGAAGTAATCCATGTACACGGAGACGACGCAGACCTTGAGACTATCCGGCAGTGCCGATACGAAAGAGGGAGCCTTCAACAAGATTTTTTCCCAAATCAAGCATGTCGTGGCGAGACAGACGAATGATTTGGTCGTGCGAATCGAACCTGTAGGAGTTTCCATTGTGTCTGCGACAGAAACAGTGAAGCATGAGCGATTTTTTGGATTGTTCTTCCCACGCAAACGGACGCGGTATGACATCACGGTAGATATTCAAGTGAGACTGGGGTTGGTGCAGGTAGAAGACATCTCGTTTCAGCAGCAGACCGAGCAGACTGCGGGTATGGGGCAGTTGGTTCGTCAGCGATAGAAGCAAACAGGGGGTAGGTTCATGGTTACTTTGATGATTGTGTTGAAGTCGATCGTCATCGGGGCATTGGTCGGCTTCGGTGTTGGTGCGGGGGCGGCGAGGATGTTTCACGCACCCAATGTCCAGGGGATGGGAGCATTTCGGACTTTTGGAGAGCTGAACGCTTGTGCGGGCGATCCCATTTCCCACTTTTCATTTGGTCTAGGCTTTTTGTTTAACTCATGGGCGTCTGTTGTCGGTGCCGGTGCTTTGACACAAGATGTGGATCATCGCGTCATCCCGAACTGGGCTGCTGCCGTGTTGCTCTGGCGAAACAAGAATGTCGCAGAGACCTTGCACAATCCGAAGCAAATGGCCATTGCTGGAGCAGCTGTCGGTGTTGTTGTGGTCACCCTACTGAACTCAACCGCGACAGCAATTCCTGAATCGATGCAGCTGGTGGCGACGAAGGTACTGGTCCCGGCTGCGAACTGGTTGATCAACCCGATCATGCCGATTGTGTTCTGGATGGCGGCAATGGATGCAGGCAAACGGACAGGGATGTGGGGAACGGTCTTGGGTGGTATGTCGCACTTGGTCATGGGGAATGCCGTGCCTGGAATCGTCTTGGGTATTTTGATCGGAAAAGGCCTGGATGACAGTGGTTGGAACAAAATTACGAAATCCATGTTTATTGCAGTCATTCTCTTGTTTGTATTCAGTGGTTTCTTCCGTGGCTTTGACGTAGCGCTCTTGAAGAGCATGTCTGTAGAAATTCCACAGTGGTTGATAGAGCTTCACGAAACATTCGGATCGGTGGTGAAAAAGTAATGGGTGAATTGCAGGCAAAAGGGTTTTGGTATTCAGAATGGGCATTTCCCCTCTTTGTGGCGTGCTTGTCTTCAGGAATCTTTGCGGGTACTCATTTGTACTATGTGTATCATGTCGGGGCATTTAACGATATCGCTATCGTTGCGATGCTCGAGGCGGGAATCAAGGGTGGCGGATATGGTGCGGCTGCTGCATTTGGAGCGAGCTTTTTGTTCGCCCGCGTATTGGAGGGACCACTGGTTGGGATTCTCGATATTGGCGGCTCGTTGCAAACAGGTATCGGGATTGGTGTTCCAGCATTGATGTTGGGAGCAGGCTTTACAGCTCCGTTGACTTCTTTTCCATTGGCGCTGACGACAGGTGCGCTCTTGGGGCTCATCATTGGTACCGTGATTATTTTGATTCGGAAGTATACGATCAACGCATCGAATTCCACCTTTGGTGCGGATGTCATGATGGGAGCCGGAAACGCAGCAGGTCGTTACTTAGGCCCATTGATTGTCATTTCTGCGATTATGGCCTCGATTCCAGTAGGACTCGGCGCAACAGCAGGAGCAGCGATTTTCTACTATTACAACAAACCGATTGCTGGCGGTGCGATTATCGGGGCCATGCTCCTCGGCGCCATTTTCCCGATCCCGACTCAATAAGGGAATCGCCAAGCGTTTTCACAGGAAGGATGGGCAAACCATGGGAATCTATCAGCAGCTAGGGTTGAAGCAAGTTATTAATGCAAGCGGTAAGATGACGGCACTGGGTGCAAGTGCCGTCCATCCTTCTATCGCACAGGCCATGGGAGAAGCCGCCATGGATTATGTAGAAATCAGTGAACTGATGATCGTAGCAGGTCGTCATATTGCAGAGGCGACCGGAGCAGAAGACGGTTGCCCTACCTCAGGAGCAGCTGCAGGTATTGCCATTAGTGTAGCGGCAGTCATAGCGGGTTGCCATCTGAGTTTGATCGAGCGGCTTCCTCTTTCCGAAGGGTTGAATAACAAGATCATCATACAAAAAGGACACATGGTGCACTTCGGGGCGTCTGTTCAACAGATGATTGCACTGGGTGGTGGGAAAGTCGTAGAGATCGGGCATGCCAATCACGTAGAAGAAGAACATTTGCGAGAAGCAATTGATGATCAGACGGCAGCGCTGCTCTATGTCAAATCTCACCATGCGATTCAAAAAGGAATGCAGTCGCTAGACACGATGATTCAACTCGGTCGGGAGTTTGGACTTCCGGTCATAGTAGACGCAGCGGCGGAGGAGGATCTGCGGCGCTACGTGGCGATGGGTGCCGATCTGGTCATTTACAGTGGCGGAAAAGCAATCGGCGGACCAACGTCTGGGTTTATCACAGGTCGTGCCGATCTGGTTGCCGCATGTCGCGCGCAGTATAAAGGCGTCGGTCGTGCCATGAAGGTAGGAAAGGAAGCCATTGCCGGTTTGCTTGCAGCGCTTGGACAGTACGACCCTGAAAAGCAAAATGTTCCCGAGCAGCGCAGGCGAGTGGAGTGGCTGGCAGGAGAACTGAACAGCTTGCCCGGTATGAGAGCAACAATCGCACAGGATGAGGCTGGCAGGGAGATCTACCGGGTGCAAGTTCAGCTAGACGAACGAGTGACGGGAATGACGGCGCGTGAGCTTACACGCCAACTGGAGCAAGGAAATCCAGCTATTTTTACCCGCAACCATTATGTGAATACGGGAGTGATTGCCTTTGATCCACGACCATTTCACGAAGGGCAGGAACACATCATTGCAGCGCGCATGAAGGAGCTGCTGCAAAAACAGGGAGAAGGAGAATAACAAAAGTGGGCACACCGAAAATTCGTTTGAACCTTTTGGCAAGGGATGTAGAGAACGCGAAACAAATCTGCTCCATAGCGGATGGCCGTGCTTTGATCGGGATCTTGGTCAAAGGATTTGCGTCCGTAGAAGCAGCAATAACTACAGTTGGACAATATCAGCAAGCAGGGGTACCAGTGTCAGTAGGGCTGGGCGCAGGTGATCCAACTCAATGGAAGAAGGTCGCAGAAGTCGCGGTGCAGACACAACCGGATCACGTCAATCAAGTATTTCCGGCAGCAGGCTATACGCTCGGGGGGCTACAGGCAGTCGGCAACTCACATACCATCGTGAATGCATTGATTGCCCCCGGTGGACAATCAGGAAAGGTTCAAGTCACCACAGGACCAATGAGCAACAAAGTGTCAGAATTGCTCTCTTGCGATGCAGCCGCCGCGATGCTGGCGGAGATTGGCGTACACTCAGTCAAATTTTATCCAGTCGACGGGCTGGAAAGGCTGAATGAAATCAAGGCGATGGCAGAAGCAGCCGTACGTTACGGGATTCCAGTTTTTGAGCCGACAGGCGGGATAGATACAGCTTCGATTCGTCAGATTGTGGAGGTATGCCTCGCAGCAGGTGCAAAGCAGGTCATTCCGCACATTTATACATCGATCGTCGACAAGGAAACGGGGTTGACGCGATTGGACCAAGTAGAAGAACTACTGGCTGCTATAGAAGGACTGTAGCCATTATATGAGAAAGGGATAGGAGTGAATCAAATGAGAGAGAGACAGGTTATCGTCCAGTTGGCACAAGGTTTACATGCGCGACCAGCTACTTTGTTTGTGAAAGTGGCAGCTTCCTTTTCCAGTGAAATCGGATTGAACAAAGAGGAGAAGAAGGTGAATGCCAAGAGTATTATCGGGGTCATGTCCCTTGCTGTTTCAAAAGGACAGTCGGTCATATTGACTGCGGATGGTGCAGACGCGGAGCAGGCGTTGGATGCGTTGGAGCGCGTTTTGGTAAGTGTAGAGTAATTGGCTGTGTGTAAACGAAAAAGGGATGTCTCCAGTGAATAGTCAGGAGACATCCCTCTATGTCTAAATGTTCATCCTTTATCTTACGTGGATATAGAATCCTGGTTCCGTTGGGTTGAATCCTTTAATGATGAGCCATATAGCCAAAATCAATTGTTGAAAGGCTATGGGAATGTTCAACATCATGTAGGTTGCATCCAGACCGATAAAGCGAATCATAAATAATGAGCTTGCCAATATGGACAATGTAGACCCAATAAGACCGAAAACTGACAACCAACGTGGAACTAATTTTGTTTGGTAAAAGATGCAGGTAAAAAAGAACATAGCCAAAACAAATGCCAGTGTCGTTGCCACATGGTTCACCAAATCACGTCCTTCCCGCAGCAATCCACCCAGAGTCTGAAAGTACGATACATGTAGAGTTCCGACTTTCGCAAATTCGTGGCTTACTGTCAATAGCAACAGAAGAATGATTACACCAATCATGATGAACACACCCGCAATGATGCCAAAAGCAACAGATCCAAGAGCTATACCTTTATTATGCTTACTTAAAATCGGATACATCACAATAGGAATACCAACATATGCAGCAACCATTAACAACTGGAAAAACGCTCCTAGTAGTACCTGATTTTCATTTGTAGAAGCCTTGACAAGGTAGTCTGCTCCATCTATAACAGGAACAACACTAAATATACCTGTAACCAACCCGACTATTAATAACACCCCAGTAATGACTGCAGACCTTCTACCTGATTTTGTACTCTTCCTCAACATAATTAGCCTCCTTATAATACCTACCCTTGGCGGATGGTTGCGGGACGCGCGAATTACGAGGTCAAAGAAGTAGCGACAATGACAATTTCTCATTTACAACCGGTATCGGATCAGTAACTTTATTATTCTGTTTATATGCATGATTTGCTTCATTCTGACGTTGAGTCTAAAACTAATTTTCAAATATCTGGTGATTTAAAAGACCGAGAATCCTTGTACCATAAAGGGTCCATTTCATTAAAAATGCTTCCAGGTAAAATCAATACTCAAATACCCAATATGCGTCTCTTTGAAGGTCAGCGTTTCCTTTGTCGCCAATTCCGGTTTGCGAAAACAAACGAGATCTTTGTGATAGCCAAAAGCGCGACAAACTTCCGGTCGAACGCTATGAATGCCACACTGATCTTTGTGCAAGTCATAGAAGATACACGTCCCGAACATTCGCGGTTGATTTTTCAGATCGTCCCGAAGTTTTTTTGGAAGCGCTTTCAATTTCTTGTGTATCATTTTATATTCCTTCTCTGTTACGGGAACAGGGCCACAGCACAATCCTTTGCAGCCTTGGCAAGGTAATGCTTCCATTGAATCTACAACCTTTCGTTTTGTGATGATTGCTAGAAAAACAAAAAAGATGATCCCCCTTGAATCAGGAGATCATCTTAAGAACTGCCGCGTTCAATTGTGTTGGTTACTCAAAAATTCGGTAAGAAGAGAATACTGTCCTTTTATTATAACACATGTAGGATGTCCTTTCGATTTAGAAAATGAAGACTGCTTAAAAAGAGGAGAAGCGCTGAAGGTAAGCGCCTCTGACCTCATGTGTGTTTGATCAGAATGAGTTCTTCCACTTCTTCGCCTCGTGCTTCCGAAAATGCCCGATCTATATCGAAAGGCAAAAAACCGTTTTTTTCTAAGACACGAATGGATGCGATGTTGTCATGGGCGACGCGCGCATATACAGGACGTGTTCGGAGTTCTTCTAAAAAGAGAGAAAGTGCATTTGTCGCGATTCCTTTGCCCCAACAGCTTTTGTCAATCCAATATCCAATCGTAGGTAAGTCAAACAGCTCAAAGCACAAAATATTACCGATAATCTGTCCATTCATAAGAATAGCTCTTTTCACAATCGAATCATCGTTCAAAATCTTCGCCCAATGCGCGGCGAATCTATCTCTATCAGCAGGGTCCTTGACAGTAAATGCCGCCATCATATGAGCGGATTTGTCCAATTGCTGAGTGAAAAATATAGGGAGATCTGCCTCTGTTACTTCTCGTAAATAAAGCGACTGATCATGCAAAGGCTCCAAGGAAAAGCACCTCCGGAAACATCAGCTATTCTCTTTTCACAAACACTTTAATAATTAACGACAGTACCGTGAGAACCAAAATCACATTAGCGATGAGCATAAAGCTAGGTAAACCAAGCCTAAACAAAACGTACACACTCCTACTCATGACAACCTTTGAAAGTGAAAAAGACTAGTTATCCCCGGTGACTAGCATGATCGCAAAGCCATCATAGCCTTTGCTGCCAACTGTCTGTACAACGGTTGCACTGACACGTTGCTCTTCAGCTACCAAATCAGTGAATTGGCGTACTCCGACAATATTGGGGTCCGTGCTTGTTTCATCTACGACTTGACCACTTCGTACAACGTTATCCGTGATGATCACAGTCCCCTTGCGAGAGAGTTTCAATGCCCATTGGAAATAGTCGGGGTTTCCTTTTTTATCCGCATCAATAAAAATAAAATCAAACGGACCCTGATTTTCTTTGTGCAGTTGGATCAGCGAATCAAGGGCAAGTCCGATCCTCACTTCCACGATATGATCTAGTACTGCGCGGGTAATGTTCGATTGTGCGACTTCTGCATGCTTAGGATCATATTCGAGAGTAATGAGACGACCGTCAGCAGGGAGTGCGCGGGCTAGCCAGATGGTACTGTAACCACCGAGAGTGCCAATTTCCAAGATCGAACGAGCACCTTGGATTCGTGCTAACAGATGAAGGAGCTTCCCTTGATTGGGTGCGACATCGATAGCTGGCAGGCCTGCAGCTGCGTTCTCTTGGAGAACTGTGTCTAGAACGGAATCGACTTCCTGTAATTTATCCGTAAAATAGTGATCGACCGCTGTCCATTGCTCTCTATTCATGATCTCATCTCCTCATGATTTTACAGGGATATCATAACACGATTAGAAACTTCTGGCTGGCTTTTTTGGAGCGAATGACATATTTCAGCGGAGGTATCTTTGGTGGATCAAGCTTTTTAGGTAAGATTTTCACCTGTTACCATTATTTTCGCATAGCGTGAACGGTAAATTTTCATGATAATAGAAAAGTAATCCAAGCTAGCTAGTATAATCCAACCTTGGGGATTCTATTCCACGCGTTCGACTAAATGATGCAGTCAAAGTCGGCGCAATTTTTTTAATCCACCAATAGGTAAATGTACCTATTATTGTTCGTTGTCAACAGAAACGAAGTCCTATATGCTTATATCATTCACGTATGACATATGCGTACTACCCCGTACGCCCCAACCACTTCTTGTTGGTTGGGATTTTTTTTTGTTCGAATTTTATATCCAGTCATCTCCTATCGCGTTTTGATGTGATTTTTTATATCCTTGTACATAGGACTTACGATGTTCTTGGGGTCCGCGGTGACTCAAACTACGCAGAGGAGTCACCGCTTTTTTCTTTACATACTTCCTCCGATCAAGGTCAAGCTAGTAACAGGTGATTTTGGTCAGGAGGTGTTTTGTGTGCGGGTAACTTTCGTGGTACTGACACTGGCTTTTGCTTTGACCGTAACGGGGTGTACGAAGCAGTCTGGTACAGAAACGAAGCAAAAAACGGAAGCGGAACCGTTGTGCATACCTGTTCCCGTCAGACATTATCAATGGGAAGAGCAAGCAAGATCGATTACAACCAGGGTGAAGGGCATCGATAGAATAGTGGCTGTGCAAATCGATAAAGAGCTCGATGTGGCTATTCAAGTGACGAATTTTAATCGGTTCAAGCTGGAATCGATTCAAAAAGAAGTCGGAAAGAAATTAAAAGAGGCCTTCCCAGATGCTAATATTCATGTGACAGCTGACAAGCGATTAATAAAAGATTTGCAAAGGCTAAGTGACGAACCGTGGCCAACCGATGTAAAAGCGGCATGTCAGAAGAAGAAATCCTTAAAAGAACTTGAAAAGAAAATGAAGGGCTAGCCTACTTTTAAGACCTCACACACTACATGGGTAGAGTGAGGTTTTATTGTCTATTTTGACGGAATGATCGAGGTGAAATGAATATTCTGTGAGTAATCAACAAAGAAGAACTCCCTGACTGGGAGTCTATGTAGGCTAATGGTGATCACGATCGTAATGATGCGCGCGCTCTCGATCTCGATGGAGGTCGATGCCGCGTAATTCACCCTTGGCTTTTTCCACAAGGACTTGATAATCTCTTACCACTTCCGTCAAGGTAGTAACGGATTCCTTATAGTCGGGATCATTACAGATTCCATCTATCGCTCGATGGAGGTGATACATCTTATCTTCGGTTTTTCGGATAAATTCTACCCAATCCATTCCGTTCATAAAATACCTCCTTTCCGTCATAGGCTTTACTCCCATGCGTGAAAGTATGCAACGTGAAATTACGAATAAATGATGCGTATGTAATCTAATAATGAACTTTGGTCTTGTAACGATAATCTGTTCATGATAACATACCTCACATCAATAGCATCAAAGGACGAGACTTGAGGTGTATCAGATGAACGGGTTAGCCAAACTGAATAGATCGCTTGAAAAAATCATGCCCATATTAACGCCGAGTAGTGTTGCCATTGGGGTAATAGCGGGGACACATCTCCAACCATTTGCTTTTTTGTCTCCTTGGGTGTTTGCTTTCATGACATTTGCCGGCAGTCTGGGTTCAGGATTTAAAGAATTTGCAAAGGTACTGACTAGACCGCTTCCTTTAATCGTCAACTTGTTGATTCTTCATGCACTAATGCCACTTGTTGCTTGGTCAATGGCTACGTTGTTTTATCCAGATGATATCCATGTCATCACGGGCTTTTTGTTGGCTGCTTTAATTCCCACAGGGATCACGAGCTTTTTGTGGTCATCGATTTATTTCGGGAACATCGCATTGACGCTATCCATTATTTTGTTAGATACGATGCTCTCCCCATTGATTGTTCCATTGGGAATGTCCTTGTTTTTAGGGGCAACGGTCGAGATGGATTTGGCTGAACTGATGAAGGGTTTATTTTATATGATCGTATTGCCGTCTCTTGTCGGTATGCTGCTGAATCATTTGTCAAAAGGGAACGTCAAAAAAACGCTGGCACCTAAATTAGCGCCATTCTCTAAGATGGGAATGGGTGTTGTCGTTGCCATCAACAGTTCGATGGTCTCGTCTTACTTTCATATGATGGACGCCAAATTGGTGGGAATGGCGGTCCTCGTACTAGTAGTAGCCATTTTGGGATATTTGATGGGGTGGGGGATAGCAAGGCTGTTCGGATGGGAGCGTGATGTTATCGTCACGTTAACCTTCAACAGTGGAATGCGAAACATTAGTGCAGGTGCAGTTATGGCGATCACGTACTTTCCTGCGCCTGTTGCTCTTCCAGTTGTTCTCGGCATGCTTTTCCAGCAAATACTCGCTTCTACCTTCGGAAAGTTTTTGGAGCTGGTCGAGAAAAGACCACAACATCAACCACAGGAACTATCAAGCTAAAAGCAAGAGCCGTTTTCCGTTAAGTAATTGGAAAACGGCTTTTTGGCAGACAATGAATTGAAAAAAAGGTTGGGAACTCATGTTCGCACTCATATAATGAAATTACAATTTCCCACATAGGATGAGTATCTGGATAACAAATGTTCGTAAATAGGCGGGTGGAAAAGCGTGGCTAACGGCAATTTTGAAGTAACGAACGAAGAAAGAGAGGCATTTATGTACATGCTGCGAGATTCGGCAAGAGAGAATTATCCCTTGAATGTGAGCTGGTGTGTGTCCTTTGAGGGGGAGCGGGGGAATACGTGCAGCATGTGGGGGGTAGTCAAATGGGTAGACCCACAGGCGAGGCGTGTTCAATTAGCAAACCAAACGAGTAGTCAATGGATAGAGATGGAGAAAATTGTCAATGTACGTGCGTAGACGTGCGGAAACCTGACACAAAAACAGATGCGCAGTATAATTTTTTTGCTTTTAAAGCAAGTGTGTAATAAAACCTAACGTGAAAATGCAGAAAATTCGAAAGTTTGATTGACATCTGCCTTTTCTGCGTTAAAATATGTTACATAGCATGCATTCTCTCCACTTCCGATTTTGACCCAGTAAATGGGTCCTTTTTTTGTCTATGTTCAATTCTTCGGATATGGCTTGCCATCCGCTTGAAATAACTTGGTCACCATCCCATAAAGACGACCTGACATGTTGGGAAAAACGAAGGAGTATTCATTCGCTCCTTGATTCAGCAAGGCGATCGGTGCTTCCACCATGTAGGGGATTTTCATCAGATCAAGCATCTTCTTGTATTCCTCTACCTTAGAATGGTCGACCGTATAATAAAATGATTTGGAAAAATTCATACGAGCACGCTCCTTTCCCTTATTGTAGCATATCCACAGTTTGCCGTATAAATGAACATAATAAATGTTATGTAAACAAACTGGCCGCCTCTTTCCTTTTGAAGAAAGAAGATTCACAAAGAGTTTTACCTATGATAGAATGAAAGACCAAAATTTTACCAATAGGAGAAAAATGATGATAATCAGCCAACAACTCCTTTCTGTGAATGGGTTATCGTACACGATTCGTTCTGCAATGGAAGCAGATGCACAACAGTTGTCGGATCTCCGACTGCAAATCGATGGAGAGACTGAAAATTTGGACAGAGAAAGAGGAGAGGCTTTCATCGATGGGCAAGGATTCGAACGCATCATCAATACGGATGCAGAAAGTTCAAGAAACTTGTTTTTAGTAGCTGTAGTACAGGATCGGATTGTCGGGTTTTCCAGATGTGCAGGTGTTTACTTAAACAGATTTGCTCACAAAGTAGAGTTTGGTGTATGTGTCTTACAAGAGTTCTGGGGTTATGGCATTGGGAAAAATCTCCTGCAAGAATCGGTTGCCTGGGCAGATTCCAACCACATTACCAAAATGACGTTGAATGTGATGGAAACGAATGAGAAGGCAATTGAGCTGTACAAACGGTTTGGCTTTGAAGTCGAAGGGATACTCAGAAACGACAAAGTTCTTTCCGATGGCAATTATTACAACACCATTATTATGGGAAGGTTCAAAAATGACAGGAGAGTAACATGACGAGAAAACGAGCGAGGGAATGTGGCGTACTCATTGGGTCGGGTGTACCAGGTGCGTATAATGCGATTACGGATGTAAAAGGAGTAAGGGTCGGTCATAAAACGATTCAAAAGGAAGACGTTTGTTCCGGAGTGACGGTGATCGTTCCCAACGACGGTCAATTGGAGGGGCAGCATTTTCCTGCTGGCTTTTTCTCCTTTAATGGTACGGGTGAATTTACGGGCAGTCACTGGATAGAAGAGACGGGGACACTCGTGACACCGATCGTATTTACAGGTAGTCATCTACTCGGGTTAGCACATCATCATCTTGCGCGTGCGACGAGAAAAATTGATGGGCTAGAACCGTTTTCCAATGGAATCGTAGCGGAGACATGGGATGGTTGGCTAAGTGATCTCGAAAAGACGCAGATACAGTACGAGGATTTGGAAGAAGCGATTGTAGAGGCCCGTACAGGACATATCGAGGAAGGAAATGTGGGCGGAGGTACTGGGATGATCTGCTTCGAATTCAAGGGCGGAATCGGGACTTCCTCACGTATCGTCGAGACCGAATGTGGCTCCTTTACTGTTGGCGTATTGGTTCAGACGAATTTTGGCAGAAGACAGGATTTGAAAGTAAATGGCATTCCTGTTGGACAGATGATCTCTGAAAATGTAGTCCCTTTGCCGTGGATAACACCGGAAAATGCAGGCTCCTTTTTAGTCACCATTGCGACGGACGCGCCTCTTTTGCCGACACAATGCAAGCGCATTTCCAAGCGAGCGTCACTCGCGATGGCACAGCTCGGTGCGATTGGTGAGGAGGGCAGCGGTGATTTCTTCCTGACCTTTTCTACAGGAAATTGCTATTCGTATGGCGACGAGCAAATGAGCACAGTGAAAATGTTTCCGTCTGAACAACTGGATGCGCTGTTTGAAGCGGCGATCGAAGCGGTCAACGAAGCGATCCTGAACTCCATGTTCATGGCGGAAACAATCAAAGGCCAGAAAAACAGAACCGTACATGCAGTGCCGCTGGATCGTTTCGTAGAAATCATGTCTCGTTAAATGAAAAAACTCCGCTAAACGCTAGCGGAGTTTTGCAGTGTACTCATTTGTGTTAAACAGATGTTTAACTGCTGAAGAAGCTACGGCTGGAGCGCTTTCTTTTATAATGAGAGCTGCCGTGATGGGAATGGCCGTACCGATTACTAGAGCTGTACTTTCTCCGATGTTTGTAATCGCTGCTGCTGTATTTCCGGTGCTTATGCGAAGATGAGTGATTACCGAGTAAATTTTTCAAAAGCTTTTTGAGCATATCAATCACTCCTAGTTAGGTTGGAAGTCTATTCCGTATAAGTATATACGAATATGTCAGAAGATCGTTTCATTATTTTTCTACGTTTTCGTGAAAAGCTGGACCGATCAAATCAATTCGGTTCGTCCAGATTCCCCCTGTAAAGCTTGCAGGCACTCGTTTTAAATCAGTCGGAATATCAAAGCCTTGCGACACATCTCCACTGCCTGCGACTAAGATAACGCGCGTGTCTTTTGCTTCCATTCTTGCCATGAAACGATTCGGCCAACCCCAGAGCCATGGGGCAATCTGATCAGGAATATGTAGTTGAGTCTGTGAACAGGCATCGGGCACATATCCGGACCACCCTACTGCTATGTAAGGAATGAGGCAGCTTTTTAGTGTTGCTTTGGACATGACACGCAGCTCTGGCATTTGTTGTTTCAATGTCTCGATTGGCTTGTCACCGCCGTAAACAGAGAGCTGTGCCAGTCGTTCGGCAGGCAATGCTGCCAAAACATCCGCTAACGCTTTCCCTTCAAGTGGGTCGTTGCTCTTGATATGGATAAGCAGCGAGCGATCAGGGAATGTTTGTAGCACATCATCGAGAGATGGCATCATGCCAATCCCTTTTCCGCGGAAGGGAAAGGTGTTCCCTTCATCCGCTGTATAATTGTAGCCAATGTCGAGCTGTTGTAATTGGGCCAAGGTATAATCTCTCGTGACGCCGGTACCATTTGTGCGACAGTCGAGCGTCCAGTCATGAAACACGGCGAATTGATTGTCTTTGGTCCATTGTACATCGAGCTCGACAACGTCCGCGCCTGCATCAAAAGCCGCTTGCATGGAAGGAATCGTATTTTCCAGGTACGGATGCTCCGGTGGATAAATCCGTTCCGCCGTACAAGTTTCATTGGTGATGTTCTCCATGTGAAATGTTTGGGCCATCCCGCGGTGAGCAAGTAAAAAAGGCTCGCCTTCTGGCTCTTTTGCAAGATAAGAGCTGTTACCCAAAAACAGGAAAGCGATGAAAAGAAGGGGAATCCAGACGCGTTTTCGCAGGAACCATTTCTTTCGTAGTTGATCTCGTTGTTTTGACATGATGGGATACGGCCCCTTCCTTAAAATACTCTGTTCATTGTAGCAAAACGCAAGGGAGGAAGGTACATCCTTTGGGAGTAGTGCTTGGGACTTGGCATCATTCGAAAAGACTGGCACAATAGACGGAAGATAAGATGTATCCATGCGAAAGCAAGGGGAGGTACCATGAAAATAGCTTTACACCAAATCGCTTATCAGATCGGTATGCACCCAACCGAGATGGCAAAGCTTGTCTACGATGGTGAAGTAACAGGAGACGTACCTGAACGCAATCCGCAAGCAAAGGATGCCTGGGTAGATTTGCACTCTCTGCGTAACTTCATTCAATGGCGATATGATCAGGGACGAATGGATCAGATGTTCTATGATAAAGCTATGCGTCACCTGAACAAAGCAATGCCTAAAAAATAATTCATTTTGGAGGAGAAACATGCAAGACTCTATCATTTACTGCATGGTACCAAAAGCTTACTGGGAAAAGTGGCTCGATAAGGATCACTACTTACCGCGCGATTACGAGCAGGAAGGCTTTATTCACGCGACAAAAGGGGACGAGTTGCTTGAAAAAGTAGCAAACCGCGTCTACGCACAGTTTGACGAGGAGTTATATGTACTCGTTGTCGATGAAACGAAATCGACTTCGGAAGTCAAATACGAGGCTGCGAAGGATGGACTGCTGTATCCGCACATCTACGGACCGCTGAATCAAGATGCGATCGTGGATATGAAGGAAATGAAGCGGATAGACGGCCAATGGCGTCTGGGAACGTCCATCCGCTAAGCTCTACCAGTTAAACCATTTGAGTAGCGCAAGCACTTCTTGACGCTTGGCCTCAGGTAGCTTGTCGAGTCTACGCAAGAGAAGATCGATTCGCATGCGCTGTTCCACTTCGGATTCAGGTACCTTTTTCCCCTTCACCCATTGTCGTTTCAGGCGGACGGGATCAATATCAGAGATGATTCGAAGCAGCTTTCTTTCCAACAAATCTAAGGAAGCCATAGGTGAAACCCTCTTTTTCGTTTTAATCCGTTTCTTCTATTATAGCACGGGTACATAAAGAAACCATGATTGGCGCACAATGGTAAAGGTGTTGAATATAACCCTTTGTAGGAGGCGTATCGATTATGGCGAAGCCGGATGACCGTTCTGACAACGCAGAAAAGCTGCAAAACATGATTTCCAATACGGAAGAAAACATTCGCGAGTCCGAAGCTTACCTGGCGGCTAATGCTGGAGAGATTTCTGATGAAGAAAGAGCAAACCTCGAAGCAAAAAATCAGCGTCGTGGAGAAAGCATCGAGGGATATCGTGCGGAAATCAAGGATGAATCTTCGCAGGCATAAACTTGCTACCAAACGTCTGGCGCCAACTATGCGTCAGGCGTTTTTTCATTCTATCGGGCAAAAGTGCAACAAAACATGATTTGTTTTACGAAACATGGTAATCTGTAATGGTACAAAATTGAATAAGAGGAGAAAGACTTATGAAGCGACCAGAAGATACACGCGTCGTTGTCGGCATGTCCGGCGGAGTCGACTCCTCCGTGACGGCTTACCTGCTTAAGCAACAGGGATATGACGTCATCGGCATCTTCATGAAAAACTGGGATGATACCGATGAATTCGGCCACTGCACGGCGGAAGAAGACTTCCAGGATGTCCGGCGCGTCTGTGAACAGATCGGCATTCCATATTACACGGTAAACTTTGAAAAAGAATACATGGACAAGGTATTCCAGTATTTTTTGGATGAATATAAACGGGGACGTACACCGAATCCGGATGTCATGTGCAACCGTGAAATCAAGTTCGGTGAGCTTCTCGGCAAGGTCATGGATCTTGGGGCGGATTATATTGCCACCGGCCATTATGCGCAGGTCAAGTACATCGACGGCGAGTACAAACTCATTCGTGGAGCTGACAATAACAAGGACCAGACATACTTCTTGAATGTATTGGGCCAAGAACAGCTGTCTAAAACGATGTTCCCGATTGGTCATCTCCCGAAACCTCAAGTAAGAGAGATCGCGGAGAAAGCAGGACTCTATACAGCGAAAAAGAAGGACAGTACAGGGATCTGCTTTATTGGAGAGCGCAACTTCCGCGAGTTCCTACAAAACTATTTGCCTGCTAGACCAGGAAATATCGAGACAGTAGATGGAGCAGTCATCGGTACGCACGACGGACTGATGTACTATACATTGGGTCAACGACAAGGCTTAGGGATAGGCGGAGGTCATGGCACGAGCGGACAACCTTGGTTTGTTGTAGACAAGGATTTGGAGCGGAATGTCCTGATTGTCGGTGAAGGTTCTGATCATATTCGTCTGTACTCGAAGAGCCTCCTGGCAACCAACGTTAGCTGGGTGAGTGATAAGAAGCCTTCCGAAACGTTTACTTGTACAGCCAAATTCCGTTATCGCCAGCCAGATCAGGGAGTAACCGTTCACCTGATGGAGGATGGAACTGTAGAAGTTGTTTTTGAACAGCCGCAAAAAGCGGTGACACCTGGTCAAGCCGTCGTCTTTTATGATGGGGAAGTATGCTTGGGTGGCGGTACGATAGACAAGGTACGCTTAGTCGATAAAGAGAACTAAGATAGACGGGGGAAGCGCTCGGTGGATGCTACGAAAAAATCAAAAGTGATTATCGTATCGTTTTTGTCTGCGGCTGTTCTCTTGGGGATCCTCGCTTACTTTGGGATGGCCTCCTTGGGACAAGAGCATATGGCGACGATCCATAGTGTCATCAAGGAGAAGGGCGGGGTTGTTACGACAGGTGGAGTGACAGCGGTTCCTCTGGAGGAAAGTCCATTTACGAACAGTGGAAAAGGTAATACGATCTACCGTATCCTCTATACGAAAGATGGGCAACAGCTGACGGCTTGGTATCGTGCTGATAACAATTCCTCTATTAAAAAAGAGCCCGAAGCATGGATTCTACCGTAAAAAAGGATAAACCTGACTGGGAGAGTGAAGGCATCACATGACCCAATACGATGGACTGCGTGAGCTGGCTGAACTGATCCGAAGACTCGAGCCAGAGTTAGCGGGTGCACAATTAAGTATTCTTGCTCATGAAAATAAAGAGGAAATCGCAACGCTATTAGTGGAAGGATTCGGTACGAAAGTTTCTGTCCAACATAGCTCCGGCGAATATGCGAATCATTTGGCGATTTTGCGGGTAGGGGTGAACAAGTACACCTTTGCGCAGGATTGGAGAGAAGTGTACATCAGTGAAATCAATTACTGCGCGTGTCGCATACCTCCAGGGGCCCATGGATTGTTGGTTCACCATATCGATTATCCCGGCGTGATTTATGATGTCTCACAAAAGCTGGCCGACCATCAAATCAATGTATCCAAGCTGAATGTATCGCGCGAGCAAAAAGGGAAGAATGCCCTGCTTATTTCTGTGACCGATGAAGAGATTACACCGGCGATTGTATCTACCATTGAAGAGTTGCCCAAAATCATCAAAGTGCTATCTCTACAGTAAGCAAATCAGGATAAAAAAACTGCCCGATTTTAGCGGGCAGTTTTTTTCGTAGCGAATTTGAGTCCATGGCTAATTAAGACTGGCAATACGGACGAATGAGTTTCGTCAGCAAATTCTTTAAAGGAAGCGTTGATTTGACCTTTGCCCATGGAAGACAATCGTTCGATCATCGCCAGAGATTTTTCTTTGACCAAGAATCGGCCATCGTTTTCCAATTCCCCAATGGTAAGAAGCGCATGGACGTTGAGGTCATCGGTCAGCAGGGTCGGCAATTGACTCTCCTTCGCAAGCAGTACGCTCTCATTCCAGTGGATGGAAGGACTGCCAGCTATATATCGCTGAAAAGCATGTGGTCTCGACAAAAGTACATGCAAGACAAACAAGCCACCTAGCGAATGTCCAAAAATCGCTTGCTGCGTCCGATCGATGGGGAAGTCGCTTTCAATGCTAGGCTTGAGCTCCTCCTCCAAAAAGGTGAGGAACTGCTCAGCTCCCCCCATCTGAGGCCACTCAGATCCTCTTGGGTTGCCAGGAAGCTCTGAGACGGGAACCTCATACGTGTAATCAAAGAAACGGGCAGGATGGAACGGCCCGTCTGTTGGATATCCAATCCCGACGACGATAGCAGGACACACGCCGGTTCGCTCAGGACCGCGTGATTGTATCCGTATCGCTTCTGTCATGGTTGCAAAAACAGAGTTGCCATCTAGCAAATATATGACGGGAAAGCCTGATTCCGGAGGGGGATCGGCAGGTATACTTACGAAAATGTGATAGTCACGCTCTTGATAAGTCATGATTTTACTGTAAGAACGAGGAATGACAACAGGTTGATAGTCGGTGCTTTTCATGAGGGCTACACTCCAATCTCTCCAAGGCTAACCAACACGCACAAAATCTATTATATGGACGGAAACCAGAGATTGGCAATAGCCGAAAAAGGAGAATAGTTAGTTTTCGAAAAGAGCGCATACTGATCTTGACTCCTACGATATATTGAGGTAAAGTAAGTTTTACCAACTACATATTGATGCGGTGAGGTGTTTACCAGTCAGATCTGGTAGACTTAATAGGGAAGTCGGTGAGAATCCGGCGCGGTCCCGCCACTGTAATGAGAGAGTTCCATTTGCGAGAGAATGCCACTGATCATGAAGGATCGGGAAGGTGAAAATGGAGCGATGATCCAAAAGCCAGGAGACCTGCCTAACCGCTTGCACTGTTTAACCTACGGGAGATAGGGAAGTGTTCGAGCGCTCAATTCGCATTGGCGAATTGCTAGATGGAAGTCATCACGCGCATTCGGCATGTAAAACGTCGGATGCGCTTTTACTTTGGCTAAATAACATACATACAGAGTAAAAAAAGCAGGATAGGATGAGGGACATGTTAATCGCTTATGATTCAAAAACAGGAAATGTCCGAAGATTCGTCAACAAAATTAATTTGCCACATGTGGAAATTGATCAAGATATGGTGGTGGACGAGCCATTCATTTTGATTACATACACGACGGGATTCGGACAAGTGCCGGAGAAGGTGGCGACGTTCCTGAAGCGAAATCATGTTCATCTGCGCGGGGTATCCGCCAGCGGGAACCGCAACTGGGGGACTAGCTTTGCCAAAAGTGCGGATACGATCGCAAGCCAATATGGCGTTCCGGTGATTTCTAAATTTGAACTGTCCGGTACCGGCCGTGACGTGGAACAATTTACGAGTGGGGTGGCAGCAATTGCGGCATATTGAATTGAACAACGAACTGATGCAGCGTGGCAACGACGGATTTTACCAACTGGAAAAGGATCGGGAAGCGGTTGCGGTCTTCATGGAAGAAGTGCAGTCCAACACGATGACCTTTGGCAGTGTCAAAGAACGTATGGACTATTTGATCGAGAATGATTTCTATGAAAACGTCTATGAAACTTACACTGTTGAACAGGTCGATGAAGTTTTCCGTTTGGCCTATGACGCTGATTTTCAATTTGCTTCGTACATGGCTATCTCCAAATTTTATAAAGATTACGCTTTGAAAACGAACGATAAATCGATGTATTTGGAGCAGTATCCAGACCGGGTGGCCGTTGTGGCACTGTCCCTTGGACAAGGTAACTTTGAGCTCGCCAAGCGTTTAACGATTTCCATGATGGATCAACGCTTGCAGCCAGCAACACCAACCTTCCTGAATGCAGGCAAAAGCCGCCGTGGAGAAATGGTCTCCTGCTTCCTGCTCGAAATGGATGATGCCCTGAACTCCATCAACTTTATTCTGGGAACTTGTATGCAGCTATCCAAAATTGGCGGCGGTGTAGCCGTGAACCTGTCCAAGCTTCGCGGACGAGGAGAGCCGATCAAAGGCGTCGAGGGCGCAGCAAAAGGTGTCATGCCAGTTCTCAAGCTGTTGGAAGATGCATTTTCCTACGCGGATCAAATGGGACAACGCAAAGGCTCGGGTGCAGCGTACTACAACATCTTCGGCTGGGATATCAACGAGTTTCTCGATTGCAAAAAGATCAATGCGGATGAAAAAGCACGCATCAAAACGTTGTCCATCGGCCTGATCGTACCAAACGTTTTCTACAAGCTGGCTGAGGAAAACAAGCCATTGACTGTGTTTGCTCCGTACTCCGTGTACAAAGAATACGGCGTGCATCTGGATGATATGGACCTCGATGACATGTACGAGGAACTCTTGGCAAATGATCGAATCAAGAAAAAGACCGTGATGAGCGCACGCGAGATGTTGACCAAAATCGCGATGATCCAAATGGAATCGGGCTACCCGTACATCATGAACAAAACGAATGCGAACAACAACCATGCGCTGAAAGATCTCGGATCAGTGAAAATGTCCAACCTGTGCACGGAAATCTTCCAGCTGCAGGAGACTTCGACGATCACCAATTACGGCGAGATGGACATCATCCGTCGAGATATTAGCTGCAATCTCGCGTCGCTCAATATCGTCAACGTGATGGAACGCAAGATGATCCGTGAATCCGTCCACGAAGGGATCGAAGCCATTACAGCCGTGAGTGACATGACGCGTGTAGAAAACGCTCCAGGCGTTCAAAAAGCGAACCGTGAGCTGCACTCAGTAGGTCTCGGGGCGATGAACTTAAACGGCTATCTGGCAAAGAACAAAATCGCCTATGAGAGTGAAGAAGCGAAAGATTTCGCTCGTACGTATTTCATGATGATGAACTTCTACTCCTTGGAAAAGAGCATGGAAATTGCTAAGGAAACAGGCCAGACCTTCTTGGGCTTTGAACAATCGGAATATGCTAAAGGCACTTATTTTACCAAATACGTGACGAACGATTACAGCCCGCAGACGGAAAAAGGAAAGCTCCTCTTCGATGGGATGCACATTCCGACGCCAGCGGATTGGGCGGAACTACAGCAAAAGGTGCAAAAGCATGGCGTTTACCATGCGTACCGTTTGGCGATTGCACCGACACAGAGCATTTCCTACATTCAAAATGCGACTTCTAGCGTGATGCCAATCGTCGAGCATATCGAAACGAGAACGTATGCCAACTCTACGACGTACTACCCGATGCCGTACTTGTCGCAGGAAAACTATTTTTACTACAAATCGGCGTATGTCATTGATCAATTCAAAGTGATTGATCTGATTGCAGAAATTCAAGAGCACGTCGACCAAGGAATTTCGACTGTGCTGCACGTGAACAGCAATATTTCTACCAGAGAACTGGCTCGCTATTACATTTACGCAGCGAAAAAAGGTCTGAAGTCACTCTACTATACGCGTACGAAGCATTTGACTGTAGAAGAGTGCATTAGCTGCGCAGTTTAGGGAAACCGATTCATAAAAAGGAAAAGCATCAAGCAAAAAGAGAAGAGGAACGCCATATGAAAGCAGTCAATTGGAACAGGCCGGACGACGATTTTACGATGACGTTTTGGAATCAAAACATCATGCAGTTCTGGACAGATGATGAGATCCCACTGTCAGATGACAAGATGTCCTGGATGGAGCTCAGTGCGACTGAACGGGAAACGTATAAAAAAGTATTGGGCGGTCTCACCTTGTTGGACACGGTTCAGGGTGGGGTAGGGATGCCGAAGATCATGGAGCATGTCGATGGACTGCAAAGAAAAGCGGTCCTCGCCTTCATGGGCATGATGGAGCAAATCCACGCCAAATCGTACAGCAGTATTTTTACCACGCTGGCAACGACTGAAGAAATTGACGGTATTTTTTCGTGGGTAGAAAACAATCCGGATCTGCAAAAGAAAGCGGCCCTCATCTCTAAACGCTATCAGGAAATCGAGAAACCGAAAGACTTGTACATGGCAATGGTAGCGTCCGTCTTCTTGGAAAGCTATCTGTTTTACAGCGGCTTCTTCTATCCGCTCTATTTGGCTGGTCAAGGCAAGATGACAAGCAGCGGAGAAATCATCGACCTGATCGTTCGCGACGAGAGCATTCATGGACTTTATGTCGGCGTTCTCGCGCAAGAAGTATATCAAGGTTTGAGTGTAGTCGAGCAGACCGCAGCAAAAGAGGAGCTGTATGCCCTTTTGCATGAACTGCAAGAAAATGAAGAGGCCTATACGACTTCGTTGTATACGCAAATCGGATTGGCTGACGAGGTTCATGTGTATGTGCGCTACAACGCGAACAAAGCGTTGATGAATCTGGGGCTGGAGCCGCTATTCCCGGAGGAAGATGTGAATCCGATCGTGCTGAACGGTATTCGCACGCAGACGAAGCAGCATGACTTCTTCTCGAAAAAAGGAAATGGCTATGTCCGTACCTTGAACGTAGAGCCATTGACGGATGACGATTTTCGTTTTTAGTATGACAAAAATTGGATTCTGTGTTACTGTATGAAAAGAATGTTGCCTTGCTAGTTTTTAAGGGCACTTCACATAATCTTACAACTTCATAGGAGTGGGAACAGGTTCTTTGGTCAGAAAGAGCGACCAAGGATGAAAAGGGAAGTCGGTGAGAATCCGACACGGTCCCGCCACTGTATGAGGGGAGTCGGCACATTTTCAGCCACTGATCTAAACGGATTGGGAAGGCATGTGCAGATGATGATCCCAAAGTCAGGAGACCTGCCTGTTTCGACGACACTGCTTAACCTACGGGAGATAGGGAGGTGTTAGGATGCTGTGATCTCAGTGCTTATTTGGCATTTCTAACGTTCTTTTTGATCGTTGGAGATGCCTTTTTTATTGGGCGGATTCGAGTCAAGATCGAATAAAGAATGGAGAGGAAGCTCATGAAAAGCAGCAATTTGGGATATCCACGGATCGGGGAGAACCGGGAGTGGAAAAAGGCATTGGAAGCATTTTGGGCAGGCGCCATCGATGAGGCGAGCCTGGTTCAGCAAATGGAGCAAATCCGTCACCAAAACCTGTTGCGTCAGCAGGAAAAAGGGGTTGAACTGATCCCTGTGGGTGACTTTACGTACTATGATCACATGCTGGATATGGCTGTGATGTTTGGAATGGTCCCTAAGCGTTATGAATACGAGGGAGGTCCGGTTTCCTTAACGACATACTTTGCCATGGCTCGCGGTTCGAAGGAAGCGGTAGCCAGTGAAATGACGAAATGGTTTAACACGAACTACCACTATATCGTCCCGGAGTTCGGTGAACGACAACCAGTCATAACGGAGAACAAGCCTCTCCAGGCATACTTGGAGGCCAAAGAAAAGCTCGGAATCATCGGAAAGCCTGTCATCGTAGGCCCGTATACGTTTGTCAAATTGTCTAAAGGATATGAGAAAAACGAATTTGAGTGCGTCATGGATCAACTTGTTCCACTCTACATAGACGTTCTCCGGGAATTGGAGCTACACGGCGTGGAATGGGTGCAAATCGATGAGCCTGCATTTGTACTGGATGTCTCGGAGCATGATCGCGCCATCATCAAACGCATCTATGCGCAAATCGGTGAGGCTCTACCGCATCTACAGTGCATGCTGCAAACCTATTTTGAAGCAGTCGATTGGTACAAGGAGCTGGTTTCCTTACCAGTAAAAGGAATCGGTCTTGATTTTGTACACGGAGCGAAGCGCAATCTGGCCAATCTGAAAACAAACGGGTTTCCAGCAGACAAGATTCTTGCGGCGGGAATCATCGATGGTCGAAACATATGGCGTGCGTCTATTGAGGAGAAATGGGAGCTAGTCAAAGAACTATCCGAGATTGTACCACTCGAAAAGCTGTGGCTCCAGCCGTCCAGCAGCTTGTTACATGTACCTGTATCGGTTGAAGGAGAGGGTGACTTGCCAGAGGAAGTCGTACCTGCATTGGCGTTTGCTGACGAAAAGCTGGGGGAAGTACAGCTCTTAGTCCAAGGAATCCGATATGGAAAATATGTGATTTCAAAAGAGATCGCCCAAAATGAAGCAGACTTGCTCAAGGTGGCACTCTCCCCAGCAAGGAATCGACAGGAAGTGAAGAAGGCTTTACGTCAACTGGCTGCTGAAAATCCTGAAAGAAGTGTTCCTTATCTCGAACGTCGAGAGATTCAACAAAAGATGTGGAAGTTGCCATTGCTGCCAACGACTACAATCGGAAGCTTCCCGCAGACGTCGGAGGTTCGCCAAGCCCGACAACAGTTTAAAAAAGGGAACTGGACAGTGGAGCAATACGATGCTTTCATTCAGGCGCAAATCAAGGAATGGATCGATATACAAGAAGAGCTGGGTCTGGATGTCCTCGTCCATGGGGAGTTCGAACGAACAGATATGGTGGAATATTTTGGCGAAAAGCTCGATGGCTTTTTGTTCACGAAAAATGGCTGGGTTCAGTCATATGGTTCACGTTGCGTGAAGCCACCAATTATTTACGGAGATGTGGAGTTTGTTGCACCGATGACGGTCAAGGAAAGTGTGTATGCAAAATCCTTGACAGAAAAACCAATGAAAGGCATGCTAACAGGTCCTGCTACCATCTTAAATTGGTCATTTCCTCGAGTCGATGTCTCCAGACAAGAAGTGTGCGATCAAATCGCATTGGCATTGCGAAAAGAAGTAGAAGCCTTGGAAGAGGCGGGGATTCTCATGATTCAAGTCGATGAACCAGCACTTCGCGAAGGATTGCCGCTGAAAAAAGAAGAGCAAGCAGCTTATCTCGAATGGGCTGTCAGAGCGTTTCGTCTAGCGACCTCCACTGTTGCGCCGAGAACGCAGATTCATACACATATGTGCTATTGCGAATTCCATGATTTTATGGATGTCATCAGCGAACTCGATGCCGATGTGATTTCGATTGAAACTTCCCGAAGCCACGGAGAGCTCGTGTCTGTTTTCGAAACAAGTACGTATGACAAAGGTATCGGGCTCGGTGTATACGATATCCATAGTCCCCGAATTCCAGCGGTTTCAGAAATGGAAGATATGGTAGCACGGGGTGTACAAGTACTTCCGCCAGGTCAATTTTGGATTAACCCGGATTGCGGGCTGAAGACAAGAGGAAGGGATGAAACGGTTCAGTCATTGCGCAACATGGTAGCGGCAACGAAGGCGATTCGGAGTCGTTTGACAGCTCAGTCGCAAAGATGAACATCATGGGAGGAGCCATACAAATGATGACGGAATCACGACCGATCCAACAATCGAGGACCTTTTTGACGGATCTCGTCTTTCCACCGGATACCAATCACCACCATACCATTTTCGGCGGGAAAGTCATGGCGTATGTGGACAAGATCGCCTGCATTGCTGCGATGCGACATTGCCGTAAGCCTGTTGTCACTGCGTCCAGCGATTCCTTCGATTTTCTTGCACCAATCAAGACGGGGGAAGCGATCAACCTGGAAGCATATGTTACTTGGACCCATAAGACATCGATGGAAGTATTCGTGAAGGTGGAATCAGAGAATTTGTTGACGGGGGAAAAACGGATAACAGCCCGTGCCTATTTGACGATGATTGCCCTCGATGATGAAGGAAAGCCAACAGTTGTTCCAGGTGTCATACCTGAGACAGCGGAAGAACGCATGCAGTATGAAAAAGCAAAGGAACGCCATGTATTGAGAAGGAAGCGGAAGGTAGAGATGTAAGTAAAAATACAATAGATGCCTCTGGTCAGCTTGCTTGCAACAGATCACCGGGGGCATCTTTATTTTGCATGTACGCTAAAAATCTTTGAAATACTTGCCCTGTTTTACACATATATACATCCCTCAGTGTATTCTTAATTACTTTGATTAAAACACAAATGACCCGCAAGGGGGCACTTTTCCACCATACGGGTCACAGATCACCCTTGACGTAAAGGCGGTTTTTTTGGGAGTGTTAGAAGTAAATTTAAGCGGAAAAAAGCAGCCCATCCTAGCTTTTGAATTGCTAAAATAGGCTGCATTTTTTTGTGCTATTGTTCAAGTAACATTTAACTTATGTGGTACCAACACGTCCTCGTCGATTAACACGAGGGCGTGCTTTTTAATGATATTATCTTGAAATGTTGGAATAATATGTGACACAAACAATTGCCCCTCCGTCTTACCATTGGTAAGGTCAAACCGAACTTATCCACAAATCTGAACACTTTTTGGAGGTGCCCAATGAAACTCAATCCATCGATGATGTCGGTTATAGCGGCGTGCTTACTTGCCTCTGCACCAGCATGGACTACCCATCAACCAACGGTACAAGGAGCAAGCGATGTGAAAAAGGAAGAGACTCAAAAAAATGATTATTCCCAATATGTTCAGAATTCTCTGGACAAGCTATTTGAGGCGATTCCAGAGTTGAAAGGTTATCGACTAATAGATAAACATTATGAGGAAGACAGCTTTCGCGGTTATCCGTCACCGATCTGGAGCTTGAACTTCACCAACATGCCAAAAACAGATGAAACAGAAGAGTATGACGCATACTCTTCAGTTAGCCTTGAGCTGGATGCGCATACGGGCCGACTGCTTTTCATGGATATCCAAAATCCAGCATGGGCATCAACCGATTATCCGGAAGAAAAGCTTGCCAGAGACAAGGCTTCAACTTTTATCGAGGACTTATTCGGTACGGAAGCAAAACAGCTGAGGGACGAACAAAAACTCAGCAGAGGAAAAGCAGGATCAGGTGACGGGAAAGGCAACAAGCTGGAATGGGCTCGCTCCACCGTGAAATACCACTCTCTCATCAATGACATCCCTCTGTCCAACAACTCTATCTCCGTATCCGTTGATCATGCTGGCCATATTATTCGCTATGAAGCGTATGATTTCATCGGTCCTAGCGAAGTGAACTGGCCTGATCCGAAAAAAGCGATAACACTTGAGGAAGCTAGCAAAATCTATAAGGACAAGATTAAGATTGACCTGGTATACATATCGAAGCAGCCGATTTCCTATGCTCAAAATGGAAAACCGGCAGAAAAAAAACCGATGCTTATTTATCAACTGAATACCATTGGTTGGATCGATGCTCTAACCGGCAAAGTCATAGGGGAAGAAGCTGAACTGGTAGAGGAGGGTGTTCGTGTAAAAGGAGAAGGGAAAAGCATCAAAATAGCTTCCCGCGAACAAGGAGAGAAATGGCTGAAAACGCAGTTTGGTATTGATGTTTCAGGTGCGACCTTTGAATACGATGATCACAAGGACAATCTTTTAGAAGGACTTCAGACAATCGAATCCTATCGTTGGATGAACGATTCAAATAAAGGTACGCCTGCATTTGAGCTGGTGAGCCTCACGACAGATGAACAGAGTGATCGGCTCATCGACTTCGATCTGAATTTGTCAAACCAACGAAAATCAGAGTTGAAAATTAGTGTAGAGAAAGCGAAGAATAAAGCGATCGCAGCACTCGTACCTTATCTTGACCCGGCGTTAACTGAGCTCTCGCTTATCGTAGAGACTCCTGAAGAAGATATTCCAGAGTGGGTAGACAAGAGCAAGCTGGATAAGGAAGAGGATAAAGAGTATTCATTCACTTTCCTCGGAAAACGCAACGGGATCGAAGTATCTGACGAGTCTTATATGGTGGGTGTAGACAAGGCAACGGGTACAATTACAGAGTTAAACCTCCAGCCTCTCAAACCGGGCATTACCCTTCCAGATTCTAAGAAGATTGTAAGTGCAGCAGAAGCAAAAGAATCGATTCAACAAGAAATTGACCTGGAACTGGTCTACGTGTGGGAGCAGTATGATGGTCAAAGAGCTCCCAAACCGCAGTTGGTCTATCAGCGCAAATGGAAGAATGGATATAGCTTTATCGATGCTTCGACAGGGGAGCTCGTCAAGGTGTCCCGCCAATAATTGACGCAACAGCCGATTTGCTCTCACAGCAATATCGGCTGTTTTGGTGCGCCTAGCATTGGCGTCGTCTCAAGGTGTTCGATGAAAATATTGTTTTAGACTGTGAAAATAAAGTATTCGACTCGATAAAATATAGTTATAGACTCACACGAACTTGGCCACCAGTCTACAACTTATTTTTCAAAGGGAAACGAATATGAAGATAGAAAACCGCTTAAAATGAACATTTGCAAGCCAGAATCAAATGTACACGCCGAAGTGAAGAGTACCAAACCAAGTGCAACAGATGCAGACAAAAGATTATTAAATGTTTTTCTCACAATTAATTAAACCTCTTTCAAATAAATACGAATCTACATTCCAATCTTGTGATCTCTCAATAAGGCGAATCGTTTTGCATATTGGGGTTGAGCAAGATACGTGTATCCTGGCCAAACCCCTGAGTAGCTTTTCAAAAGAGTAGTGCTGCTCCTATTTAGGATTAATGAAGATTGTTAATCCAGTCAGAGACATCTGCAATTACCTGTGAATCAACATGAGCGGGTATATTATAAATACTACCGTCAAATTTATCCGCAGAGCCACCTGGCATGAAAAGGTGATTCAATCCTGGATAAAGTTTCATACTCACGTTGTTTTTACCGGCTACAGCTTCTTGCCACAGTTTAAAATCTACTTGAGTTGAGACATGAAAATCACTTGTCCCTTGAATGATAAACATAGGTATGGTAAGATTATGGGTGATGCTAACTCCATCAATAGCATTCAGACTTTTCCAGTAACTAGTGGGGTAGCCTAGTAAAACACCGGAGTTCTCAGACGGATCAAGTTTTTTAACCTTCTGTACTTCTGATTTTATCTTGTCCAATTCCGCTTTTTTCTGTTCTTCCGTTAGAGTTGTATCTTGTGCCAAGCGCATTTTAGTTTGGGACAAAACGGCATCTTCTAAGCGGCTCAAGGTACCTGCCATTGAGACAAAAGCTTTTATTTCTGGGTTGTCCTGCGCAACTTTTGGTCCCATTAGACCACCTTGGCTGTGACCGATCAGATAGATTCTGTTGTTATCAATTCTTGTATCTTCTTTGGCAAGTCGAACAGCATCCTTAGCATCAAACAAATATTCAGTTTCAATGTCCGGGACGATCTCATTAGGATAGGCGTAAGAGCGTTTGTCAAAACGGATAGAGGCAATCCCTCTATCAGCAAGGCCATGTGCAATATCCGCTAAGGGACGATTAAGACCTGTGCCAATAATCGAATCCATATTATTAGGACCGGAGCCAGAGAGCAAAATTGCTACAGGTGGCTTTTCTATTCCTTTTGGAAGAGTGAGCAACCCATTCAATTTTTTCTCCGAATTCCCAACCTTAATCGAAGATTCCGCCCATTTGTCGCTTTGTTGTGGTTTAACTATGAGTGGCTGCAGTTGACTTTGAATGTCGGATACTTTGCCATTCTCCGTATACACAAAAGTAGATTGCAAATTAAATTTTCGATGTACGGTAGTAATAGATAATCTCCCAGTTTTGTCATCCAAATTAAATGCTTCGGATTCAACATCTAGAGCAGATCCTAATTGAGCGAAAAGATTGTTCCACTTTTTGGCAAACTCTTCCTTTGACAGTTTACTAGCCATTTCATCCGTTACATTTACATATAGTTGATCGAAATCTTGCTTTTGAAACTGCTCTAAATAGGCAGCGCTTTTTACTTTCAAAGTCTTTTCATCAAAACGTTGAGTTGCGCTTTGATTTTGTGAAAGTTCATTAGGCATTGACGGAGTCGTGGAGCATGCTGCAAGCGAGAGTACGATTGCACCCGCAATAATAGGTTGGAAAAATTTGTTCATTATATTACCCTCCATTTATAAGTAGTTTCATAGTGTGTACAGCAGAAAGCAGGGAGTAGAGAAGTGCCTTTGGAGTCTAACTGATTTAGATTCTTTTGCGACTCACGGCCAGAACACATAAAATATAGACAACAACTGATACCCCAAGACAACCTAAGATTTGAATGACCGCGTTTGGAGTAAAGATTAAAGTATCGAATATTGAGACCAATACTTTTCTAAGTGAAGCAATCGGTGTAAATACACTAATGACGGCTACAATTAAAATATTCGTAAGCCAGCCATACCAAGTTCCTTGGATAGTAGTAAGTGTGTGAACAATCAAAGCAACCATGAACAAGAATACAAAGTGGCGAATAAAGGCAACAATAGCACCATTGTTATTCCAACCAAAGACTGTAAATGGATTGGCGACAACGCCATTGGTACCTACAGGCAGGGATTTATCTAAATAAAAGTAACAAAACGCAGTAAATAGAGAAATAACGAAAGAGAAAACAACATAATTGATTACGACACCTCTCGTATAATCGAGCTTCTTCACGTTAAAATTCATAAGCTTTCGGAAATTCCTTGCGGGTATTAGAATAGCACTTATTAAGATGATGAAATAGGAGTAAAAACCAAAGCTAAGCGAAAAGCCCCCTTCATTAGATGTATTGAATAGATTATTAATGATATAGCTGATTAGTTGTAGGCCGATCAGCCCTAAAAAAATGAAGTAAGATAATTTGACCTTCTTAAAATTCAATTTTGCTACTGCTAGTGCATTCATCTTTTATTCCTCCTCATTCTATGTTTCTTCACGAAAGCCTTTTTATTCTTCCCCAACAAGACTAATGAAGAAATCCTGTAGACCCAATGGCGAAACCATTACCATATCTGTATCCTCAATTGGCTTGTCAAAAATGTATTGCGATACAAATCCACCCACTTTCTTTGCACCGATTATATGCAGACCTTGAGTCAACTGCTCGACGACTTTAGCCGGACCTGTTACGGAATAGGCCATTTCATCAATATCGGTAGTATCGGCATATAATTTGAGTTCTCCCTGGTCAATGATAAGGAGTTTTTCTGCTACTCTGGAGATTTCATCTATCAGGTGCGTGGAAACAATAATCACTTTTTGTTTCTGTTCGTTACAATCCTGTAAGAGGTCGTAAAAATTTTTACGAGTGATAGCATCAAAGCCTAAAACCGGTTCGTCCAGAATAATTACTGCTTTGTTGCTGGCCATACCAAGAATCGTATTGACCATAACCTTCATCCCAAAAGATGCTTGCTCATATTTTTTGTTCAAATCAAGTTTGAATCTTTGAGAAATCTCGGTTGCAAAATGGATATCAAACTGACTATGCAATTCTTTTGCCGTCTTAAACAAATCCTTAATACGCATGTTAAAATGCTCTGCATCACTAGCAACGAAATGGACTTGCTCCGGCATATGAAGCATATCCACTGGATTTCCGTTCACTGTGACTTTACCGGAGCTAGCATTATGGTGACCTGCAATTAATTTGAGAAAGGTCGTTTTGCCTGCTCCGTTTCTACCCAGCAGACAATAGATGCCGGGTGAATCCAGGGTTACGGAAAAGTTCCGTAACCCAATGTTTTTTCCATAATTCTTGGTTACATTGGATAGACTAATCATCGATTTCCTCCTTTATTAACTTAATAATTTCGTCTCGTGAGATACCAATTTTCACCGATTGTCGCAGCGTATCTAACAGTTCTTTTTTCCTCTCATTCAATATGATTTGCTTTGCTTCGTGAGTGACTGCCATTCCGATTCCACGCTTTTTGTAGAGGACCCCTTTATCTGCGAGAATACTAACAGCCTTTACCGATGTAGTTGGATTTACTGAGAGAAGTTTAGAAATTTGAGTGGTTGAAATAATCAAGTCATCCGGGTTGTATGTTCCTGATAAAATGTCATTTTCAATCATCTCTGCAACCTGTGCAAATACGGGTTTCTCAGTTCTCATTGCACCACCTGTATTTCTTAAGGTTATATGGTTAATGGTTCAAGTCACTAACCCAATTTACAATAGACCTTTACACATGTCAAGTTGGATATTTGTGGTGGGTGCTCGTCAATGTAGGACGGTGATAGTGATGCAATTTGTTCATAACAGGTGCAGCGTCTTGAGTGTTTTCAATAATAATCTTTGGTATAAAGGTAAGAAAATCAATGATTAATCTATATTTTGTACCTTTTCCTTGTTCAATAATGTGTAGTTAGCATCAGCGTAAAGAGGTGTTACTAACCTCTAATGCCAAATATTACACATGCGTATTTCTCTTGGAGCCATCTTTAGTACAGAGGGTGAGGAAGGTGTTGGAGGTAGTGGCAAAAGCTTAATAAATATGGTATCCGATCTGTAAAACTAAAACGAACTCATAGGAGAAGCGTAATGGGACCATTTGAACAAGTCTAAAAAATTGTATTCTATCCTCTAAAGAACTGTTTAGCATTAATGATCTCGAGGAAGTCATGCATTTTTATAAGCATGCTGAGTATGATATGGCGTTTGAGGGACTCTTAATTGAGCTTATTAGTGTACGACGATACCCATCTAATTTTGATTATTTGGAATGGATAGAACTTGGGAAGCACTACCAACTGGATAAATACGCAGTATTCGATGAAATGATATGGGAGAAATTCATGCAATGGGGCAAATCATACTGTTCAAGATAACTGATAACTACTTGAACTTACGGGTTTGATAACGTAAAAACACACCAAGTCAAAGCTGCCGAGAAGATGATCGGTAGCTTTGTTACGCTCCCTCGAAGTGATTCAGTATCCTCACTCAAGCTCATGAATTCGCAGGATTTCACCCTTATGTAAGTGTGTTAGAAGATTCAATGGAGGCGCTTGTGGCTTGGGGAACATAAGAAGGGCATGCGTAAATAGAGGTGAGATGCAATCACCCAAATTGTTCCATTTGTGCACGTCTCCACCTCGCCCTAGCGATTTTCGCTCCCATGTCTCAACGGGTCTAAGTCCTTTCATTCCTTCGTCACATCTAAACTAAGGGGATGGAGGTCGGTCTTTCTAACGGAACGGGTCCGAGCCCTTTTGCGTAACGTCTCCCGATACTCCGTGCTTCTTTAACATCCTGCGAATACATGAACTGGTGAGAAGAAGCTGATTTTATGCTGCCTGCGGAAATACTCTGGTCGGATTATAAGCTTCGCTGCTTTTTGCAAGACCGATAAGCATGCGCGCTACTTTACCGCATAATTTCATAATGGATTTCATTCTTTTTAGTTTCTTTTCTTCAACATTGTAGCGGTGTAAAGCTCGAATTTCTGGATTGGTCATCACCATGCACATTGTCATGAGATAAAGGAAATGACGCAGACGTGGGCGGCCGCGTTTGCTAAGCACCATCTTTCCTTGCCATTTCCCAGAACTTGCTTCAGCTAGGTTTAAGCCTGCATGCCGTAGTAGAGCATTTCCGTGTGCAAAGCCGCTTAGATCGCCGGCCTCGCCTAGAACACCCGCTAAGCCCGTTACATTAACGCCACGAATTTCGAGTAGTTTCTTCGCATAAGGAATACATTCAAGGATGAGATGGAGCTCACGCTCTATTTGTGCAAGTTGACGCAACGCCAAATCATATTCCTCAAGCAGTTGACCCAGATGAAGTTTGTAAGCGTGGAGCGCCTGGGTAGTGCCAACACTGCATTTTGCTAGTGCAATGAGTTGCTCTGCTCGTTTAACACCAGCATGACGCTTCACAAACTGCTTCCAACCGGCAAGGACTTGATCAGTGGATAATCGACTGATTTCTTTCGGTAAGGGAAAGAGTCTGAGTGTTGCGATAGAACTGGTGCAGGTAAGGATTTTAAAGACCTGACGCAGTTCAGGAAAGACAATGTCGACCCAGCGATGAATTTGATTAACAGCGCTGTTTAGGCGTTTCGTAACTGTTTCCCGATTAGCCATTAGAATACGTAGTCCCTCAAAAGTTTCCGAAGGAAACCGAACAGGGGAGTAATATCCGTTTTTTACCATATCTGCAATGACAAGCGCATCCTTACGGTCGCTTTTAGATGGGGTATTATCCTGATTTTCCTTGTTCTTTTTGACGAGATGGGGATTTACTAGAACGACCTCAATGCCTTGAGAAGCAAGCCAGCGAGCCAGACTCAGCCAGTAATGACCGGTAGGTTCCATACCGACAATGACTTTGTTAAGTGTATAGGTTTTGAATAGATCCTGGATCCAGCGGCCAAACTGCTCAAAGCCTTCAAGATGGCTATTAAACGCAAGTGGGGTACCTAATGCAATTCCACGGAAACTGACGGCACGAGCCACGTGAGTGTCTTGAGCAATGTCTACCCCGACAACTAGGTGATGAACAGTAATGTTTTCAATTAGTTGATTTTGCTTGTCCTGTGCCTTAAACTTCATAGAAGAGCGACCTCCTGATGGGTTTTTGAGGCTATGACCTCGTGTGCAACCCCATCTTACCGAGGCGCTCGTTTTTGTTCAAACGCCATATTATTCGTTTTACAGGAATCTAACGGGCAGTTACGCTCAACGAATTTGGATTATAATAGAATGATTAATTTGATGCAGAGGTGATAGGAGTGCTAGGGCTACCCAAAGGTAAAGTCTTTCTTATCGCTTGGACGGCAGAGTGGGAGAAGGAATTTATAAGGGAGAAAACACAGATAGAAAATGAACTTGGCGAACTTATCTTGGCAGTCCACCATATAGGCAGTACGGCTGTGAAAAACTTATCGGCGAAACCTATAATTGATATTGGAATTGAATTAAAAGATTATCAACATGGGAGTGAATGTGTCCAAGGCTTAGAGAGGCTTGGATATGCTTATAGGGGAACAAACATACTTCCCGACAGACATTATTTCAGTAAGGGTGAGCCAAGAACTCATCAAATTCACATGTTCCAAACAGGCAGTTTGTATCTAGAAAAGATACTTGCATTTAGAGACTATTTATTGAAAAATGACGCAGCACTAAACGAATATCAAGAGTTGAAAGTGAAACTCTCCCAGAAACACGAAAAAGATAAACTACTGTATACGGATGAAAAAACTGAGTTTATAAATTCAATTTTGGACAGTTTAGGATTCAACTAACGGGACACGATAGTTGAACTGATAGAAAGGCGGACACATATTATACATATATATTATGTGTCCGCCTTTTATTTTACTGTATTTTTTTAATTTAGGTCTTGATAATACGGTTTTCCTACAGGGGTTTGTCCTTGTTATGATTTTCAGTCATGTTTGAAGCCTTTCGATTAACTACCATATTCTATAATTAGAAGTCATGGAATGGTACCCTACGGTTTTAAGGATTGACTTCTAGGAGTTAAGGTGGTGATTGGCTTAATCCAGATGAAGCTGAATAGTGTAGCTTGATATTAGCTTAATTTGAATCTAAAGTATCATTGATCGTGTCTTCGTGCAAAAGTATCTACCAACGCACATGAGTTCAGATATAATAAGAATATACGTTCCTATTCTAGCGAGGTGTTCAATGATGACAAGGAAAAACGATGTCGTAATCAAAAATCATCGAACCAAGTACCCCAATCCAATTACACTTGTAGAAGGACAAAGAGTTCGAATGGGAGAGCTGTATGATGGTCCGGAAAATTGGCACAATTGGCGGTATTGCTACACCGTGGATGAACAGTTGCAGGGCTGGGTACCAGAGCAAATCATTGAAAAAGATGGAGAGATTGGGATATTGACCGCTGCTTACACGGCAAAAGAGCTAAATGTGGACGCTGGTGATCGCGTAATCTTTCTGCATGAGTTAAACGGATGGAGTTGGTGCGAATTAGAGAGCACAGGGGAATGCGGTTGGATTCCAAATGAATGTCTCAGTACGGAACAATAAAGAGAAGAGAAGGGGCCTTCCAACTGGGGAGGTCCCTTTTTACAGACTGCCAAAATGAAGCATAAACTACATTTATCGAGAAGTATTGAAGTCATTCATTGCAAGAGATATACTATTCTCAAAATTAAAACAAATTAGAATGATAAAGGAGCTTCAGCATGGCACAACTCGTAAAAGAACGGATTCGGAAGCAGTATGGGAAGCTGACAGCAAGCCAAAAAATCATCTGTAAGATCGCTATTGAAAAGCCAAGCCTACTAGCGATCCATACCGCCAAAAAAATCGCGGAGTTTACGAATACCAGTGAAGCGACTGTCATTCGCTTTTGTTATGCATTAGGTTACTCGGGATACACAGAGCTTCAGGAAGAAATCAAAAAGTCTCTTTTAATAGGAGACCAGAGGAAGGGGCCGATCCAGAAATATCGAGACACAGAGGTTACACTCGATCTGAGCAATTACGCACATCAAGTGATGGAGAGTGATATTGCGTATCTCCAACAAGGCTTGCAGCAAATTGACTACACGTTGCTCCAAGAGGTGGTCAAGAGCATCGTGCAGGCAAAACGAATCGTAGTGGTAGGCTTTCGTTGGTGCCATATCCCTGCAAAATGGTTGTTCCAGGCGTTGAATGCGATCAAAGGAAACACGCATCTGTATACGGGAGCAGTTGATAACGCGGATTACTTTCTCACCGAACGAGATCAAGAATGGCTAGTCATTGCGATTTCATTTCCTCGTCATCCTAGTGAGACGGTCGCAATGGTCCACTCAGCGAAAGAGCTGGGGGCGAAGGTTTTGGCGATTACGGAAGGCGAGCTATCCCCCATCAGTCAAGTCGCAGATCATCTTCTGAAAATCACCACACCGCAGCCTGTTGCCACTAGCGGAATGCCTACATTATTCTCCATACTGAATGTTTTGATCAAAGGCGTGATGCTCCACGATGCGGAAAATGTCCAGAAACGATTGCAGCACTATGATGAAATCAGCTCGAAGCTATATTCTTTTGTCGGAGAGGAAGAGGAAGACTTCTCGATCTATTGAGATCGGAAAGGTATGCAAAGGGAAAGGGGAATTCTGCCAATGATCAAGCCGATTTGGTTCACAGCGACTGGCGACAGCTTCATTACACGCAATCTGCCATACAAGGATCAAGCTTTTCAAGAAGTATCCCATTTGCTGCACCGTGCAGACGTACGTATTGCGAATCTGGAGACAACTGTACACGATAACGAGGGCTATCCCAGCGCGCAGAGCGGAGGCACGTGGGCGATGTCACCACCTTCCGTTTTGCAAGTCATGAAAGATTATGGCTTTAACATGATTGGCTGGGCGAACAATCATACACTCGATTATTTGTATGGGGGACTGGAAGCAACCGAACGGTATCTCAATGAGTATGGTTTTGTCCATGCTGGCGCAGGGAAAAATCTCGCAGAAGCGGGAGCACCGCGTTATCTCGAATGCGAAGGGGCCAGGGTAGCCTTGATCGCCGCGACGTCGACCTTTCATCCATGGTGGGCGGCCGGAGATCAGCGTTCGGATAGTATCGGCAGACCAGGAATCAATCCGATGCGCTATGTGATGACACATCACATTACGGAAGAAAAGCTGGCTGATTTGCAAGCTATTGCGGAATCAACGGACATTAACGCCTTCAACAAGCTTCTGATCGAGGAAGGCTTCATGAACGATCCGGGCAAGGAGATCTTTCTGTTCGGAAATGCACGTTTTATGGTAAGCGACGAAGAGGGGACGACTACCCATCCGCATCCGCGCGATCTGAACAGAATCGTGGGAACGATTGAGGAGGCAAAAAGGCGGGCTGATTACGTTATCGTGAGTATTCACGCTCATGAGATGAAAGGTGATGCGAAAGAGGTTGCGGCTGATTTCTTGCCTGTATTTGCAAAAGCTTGCATTGATGCGGGCGCACACGCTGTGGTAGGACACGGCCCCCATTTATTGCGTGGCATTGAAATCTACAACAATCGGCCGATCTTTTACAGCTTGGGAGATTTTATTTTTCAGACAGAAGCTGTTACGAGTCAGCCCGCTGATTTCTACGAGCACTATGGCCTGAACCACACCCATAATGTGGCAGATGCCTTGGAAGCGATGAGTGCCAACTACACACGCGGACTATGTGTGCACAAAGAGGTGTGGGAGTCGGTTATTCCCTTGTGGAAAATGCAAGATGGTGAACTGCTCGAACTGGAGCTGCATCCGATTGAATTAGGCTTTGATCAGCCCGTACATCGTATGGGGTGGCCGAAAATAAGCGGCGATACCTCGATCTTGGAGGGGCTCAAGACTTTGAGTGAACCATATGGCACAGTGATCGAGATCACGGATGGAATTGGGCGCGTGAGACTTTCAAAATAGTGGGGAGCAGTGGCAGTCTATTTCCTAGACAAATGGAGTGATTCACATGATGGCCAGAATCACAATGGTTATGTTGTTTGTGCTATACATGATCAATTATGCGGACAAAACAATTGCGGGATATTCTGCAGTGCCGATTATGGCGGAATTTTCGTTGAATGAGAAGGAATGGGGGCTTGTCGGAAGCAGTTTTTTCTGGTTTTTCTCCATTGCCGGGATTATAGGTGCGGCATTGTCGGACCGCATCGGGACGAAAAAAATGCTGGCAATCATGGCGCTGTCCTGGACAGTCATCCAATTCGGCGCTTATGCGATCGCAGGTCTGCCGATGCTCGTTGTTGCGCGGGTATTGCTTGGAATAGGCGAAGGGCCATTTTGGGCAACGGTTGTCAGCCATTTGAACAAATGGTTTCCCGAAGAAAAGCGTGGACTGGTTTATTCCACCGTGAACTTCGGTGCTTTCGTCGGTGCGGTTGCTTCGGCACCGCTGATCGTCGCGCTAATCGATAGCTATGGATGGCGATTTTCCTGGGCGTTTATGGGCGCACTCAGTCTGATATGGTTCTTGGTCTGGCTGTGGATTGGGAAAGAAAAGCCACTTGTCGGCGTAGCTCCTGCAAAAGTCGAAGCTCCTGCCTTGCCAAAAGCGAAATGGTCGGAAATATCCAGTGTCTTGCTCTCATCCACGTTTCTTTTCTGCTTTTTGATCTATTTCGCACAAATTTGGGGGACGACCTTCGCATCTGTATGGGAGCCTGTCTATCTCGTCAAGGTCTTCCAGTTTACGAATCAGGAAATGGCTTATGCGATTGCCGGCACGGGGCTTTTGGCTGGACTTATGACCATACTGATTTCTTCGATTGGTGATCGTTTCTTCAAGAAGCACCGCAGCTATCGTAAATCATACGTTCTAGTTGGCGGTGTTTCGATTATTTTAGGGGGACTGTGCTTTTACGGCGTTACCCTTGCTCAATCTACGGTACTTGTCTTGATCCTCCTGTGCCTGGGAAAAGGATTTGCTTTTTCTGTTGGTACAGCTGCCTCTGTCATTGTAAGCAGCTTGTTGCCGGAACGCACGGGACTTTTGGTCGGTGTGTTGTCCAGCCTGGTTACATTGGCAGGGATCATCTCGCCGCTGGTAACGGGCGCAATCGTTCAGTCAGCAGGAGATATTGGCACAGGTTTTGGTAACGCCATGATCGTCAACGGGTTGCTCTTTATCATTTGCGGCGTGCTTTTCCTGTTCTTTGTGAAGCGCAATGAACAAGCAAGTCAATCAGCACCGCCAATCTCCCATGTTTCATAAAAGTAATACTTTATAGGCTTGGCTCTAAGTGTTAAAATTTTCTGAAAAGGGGGTAGATGTGTGATGTATCATTTGAATGAGAGCCTCATTCAGAGTGCGAAACAGTTTCCGGATCGCCCAGCCTACGTCTTCATGGGAGAAACGACTACGTATGCGGACTTCTATCAGCAAGTCGAACATCTCGCAGCAGGACTTGCCCAGCATGGGATTGGAAAAGGGGACGCTGTCGCCCTGCTCATGGATAATCGGCCGCATTTTGTTAGCGCTTACTATGCGATTCTCCGCGTAGGAGCTGTCGTTGTTCCCATGAACCCCATCTATACGGCGCGCGAAATTAGCTTTATCCTATCGAACAGCAAGGCAAAGGCAGCCATTGCCTTATCCGCGCTGCAGCCGGTATTAACCCCGATGAAGGACCAAATAGAAGATTTGCAGCTTCTCATATACACGGAGCCCATTGAAAATGAATTAACCATCGATCAGCTTGTACAGGAAGGGCAGGAGTCAGACGCAGGGTACGAGGAACCGGAACGTAACGAGGATGACCTCGCTGTAATCCTTTATACCTCAGGTACGACTGGCCAGCCAAAAGGAGCGATGCTCTCTCACCGCAATATGGATTCGAATGCGGAAGCGATGGGAAAATTGTTCGAGCTGGTGCCAGAAGATCGCATGGTTGCGGTACTGCCGATGTTTCACGTCTTCTGCATGACAGTATGCATGAATGGCCCGATTCGCACGGGAGCGACCATTATTATCATGCCGAAATTTCATCCGGCAGACGTCGTCCAAACGATTCGTGAGCAAAAAGCCACATGTTTTGCAGGTGTCCCGACCATGTATAACTATCTGCTACAATTGCCGACTGCGACAAAAGAAGATCTCTCCTCCATCCGGATATACTGCTCGGGAGGTGCATCCATGCCCGTCGAGCTCCTGCACAAGTTCGAAGCGAAATACGATGCGAAGGTACTGGAGGGCTACGGTTTGTCAGAGGCAGCTCCAGCTACAACATTTAATCCACTGCACGGGACCAGAAAGCCTGGATCAGTTGGAGTCGATATTCCGCTTGTGAAGAACAAAGTCGTCGATCCCGAAGGAAAGGAAGTCGCACGTGGAGAAGTGGGCGAGCTGGTGGTACAAGGGCCCAACGTCATGATAGGGTACCTCGGCTTGCCAGATGATACGGCTGCGGCGCTCCGGGACGGTTGGCTGTATACGGGAGACATGGCCCATATGGATGAAGAAGGATATGTCTACATCGTTGATCGCAAAAAAGACATGATTCTCGTTGACGGCTATAATGTGTACCCGCGTGAGGTAGAAGAAGTGCTTTACGAGCATCCAGCAATCATCGAGGCGGCTGTGATCGGAATTCCTGACGAGGTGCATGGCGAAGCAGTCAAGGCATTTGTGGCATTGAAGGAAGTAGCCGTTTCCCAAGAGGATATTATGGCCTTTTGTCGTGACAAGCTCGCGAAATACAAAGTTCCTCGTCAAGTCGAATTCGTAGCAGAGCTTCCCAAAAACAGTACGGGGAAAATCTTGCGTCGCTCATTACGCACCTCTTAAACGACCGGTCAACCAAATGATAAAAATCCGGCTTACACAATGATCTTCATTCGTTGTAAGCTGGATTTTTCGTGTAAGGAAGCTGTACGAGCTTCAGCTTGCCGTGTTATAACGGAATGTGGAGGTGTTTGGATTGCTGCGTTTGATTCATGCAACGGAGGAATATCAATACGAACAAGCACGTGAGCTTTTCTTGGAATATGTAGATTCATTAGGAGTTGATTTGAGTTTTCAAAACATTGCGACCGAATTACAAAATATACCGGGCGAATACGCACCCCCCGACGGATGCATTTTGTTGGCGTTAGATAACGAGCAGCCAGCAGGATGTGTCGCCTTACGAAAAATAGATGAACAGGTTTGCGAAATGAAGAGACTGTACGTGAAGCCTGCATGTAAGGGAAGAGGAGTAGGGAAAAAATTAGCTTTAGCGATCATGGACGAAGCGAAACTACGAGGTTATTCATTCATTCGATTAGATACACTACCTACGATGGAACAAGCGATTCAGCTTTACCGCGCGTTAGGGTTCTATCCAATTGATCCTTATCGTTTTAATCCGATTGAAGGCACGCTGTATATGGAGAACAAGCTGCTATAAAACAAACATTTTCAAAGGGCCTCCCACCGATGCAACCTAGAATTATTAGGTCGAGGGGAGGCTTCTTTCTGTTCGTTACACTCACCTTTATGTAAGTAACTGAACAAAATGTGCATACTTACAAATTTGCAGCGAGTATTTTATACTCATAAAACAACAAACCTTCAAGGAGGACCATACTTTGAAAACACTTGTAATCGTCACTCATCCAAGCATCGAAACATCCGTCATCAATAAACGATGGGTAGAAGAACTCAAAAAATATCCAGAAAAGTATACCGTACACGAATTGCATAAGGTTTACCCAGATGGAAACATTGATGTGCAAAAAGAACAGCAATTGATTGAATCCCATGAGAATCTTGTTTTACAGTTCCCAGTTTACTGGTTTAATTGTCCGCCTCTCTTGAAAAAATGGCTTGACGATGTTTTCGCATATGGTTGGGCATACGGTTCAAAGGGAGGCGATAAATTAAAGAATCGCAAAGCTGCATTAGCCGTATCTGCCGGAATTAGGGAAGAGGATTATCATGAAGAGGGAAGATATCGGTATACACTTGAGCAAATATTGACACCTTTTGAATTAACCTTCCGCTACTGCTATGCAGATTATCGCTCATTCTTTGCGTATTATGGTACAGAGACTGAGTCAGGGGAAAATGAACCTGGCAACGAGCTTGAGCCGACTGGTAGCCTCTTGGATAAGAGCGCGCAAGATTATTTGAAATTCGTTGATAATCTGTAAGAGAGTGCATGAAAAAAGAAGTATTTCCTCGTGTAGGAGATACTTCTTTTGCTGTTAGAATCAATCGTTATGCCTGCTGTTTTACAGCCTCCTGAGGGGGTAAGCTGTTTTTCTCTCCCCAGTCGCACATCATGTTTAACAAGGGAATGAGAGAAAGACCACGCTCTGATAAGGAATATTCCACTTTAGGAGGGACTTGGGGATATTCCTTGCGGATGATCAAGTCATCTGCCTCCAGCTCTTTTAACATCATGCTAAGCGTTTTAAAGGAAACGGTACCGATACTTCGCTTTAATTCATTATGTCGCATCACCTTTTTTTCAGCTAGCCAATACAGAATGATCATTTTATATTTACCGCCTATTAAGGACAACGTGTATCCAAAGCCAGTGTCTTTCAGCTCTACGCCAGTTGGAACACAGGTTTCACGCACAAAGTACACTCTCCTTAGTAAAGTATAGTAGATAAATGCACATACATTACCATACATCAATATGCCATTTTTTGAAAGTGATGCAGAGGAAGAAACCTGTGAATCCTCGTGATCGGTGGATGCTGATCAAGGAGCATTTGATCCCTGCTGATTTGAGACCTCGGAAGTGTATTAGGAAACAGGTAGAAATTGGAACAATAAACCGGGGAGTTGCAGCTCACCCGGTTTAACTGTTAAACGCTCGTTTAACCACACTTTACTTAGAAGCGTAATTTTCGGCAGCAATGCAAATGTAGTAGCTTAACCCCGTTTGTTGTTCTTCCAACATAGCACGGTGGAACTCATCGGATAGGAAGAACCTTGACTGCTCAGCAAAAGCCTTCGCGTCAATCGGATGGTCCTTTTGTAAAAAAGCAAGATGGTTTTCAATCGCAGAAACAACTGTTACATCGTCGACACTTTTGTTGTTTATCAACGCCTCTGCCATAAACGTCATGAATGCTGTCGCTTCGGCAGCTTTTTCATTCATGGTAGCCGCGTCCAGATTTTCTGTATCCAATTGATAATCATATTCCGCCTGCAAATGCTCATTTTGTTGAGCAAATGCCTGCTTCCATTCTTCTTCGTTCAATCCATCAAACATGTTTGTAGTGGACATATTTTCTCTCTTCCTTTCATGTCGAATCGTTTCTTCTAAAGTAAGCAAAATGCGCTTCAATCGAAGCTTTCGTGCCTGTAACATCGCTTGCTGCTCACATAAGCAACGAAGTCTGTCTGGTTTGTGATCAAGTGCAGCTTTAATGTCGTCCAATGAAAAATCAAGCTCACGATAAAACAAGATTTGTTGTAACCGCTTGAGTTCATTCTCACCATAATATCTGTATCCATTTTCTGTAATGATTGCGGGCATTAGCAAACCAATCTTTTGATAATGGTACAGTGTCTTGATTGTGGTACCAGACAGTTTGGCTACATCGTTAACGGTATACAACATAGCGATTCACCTCCTGAAGTTGAGTTTGCAGTCTGACCTTAGGTTGGAGTCAAGCGTAAAAAATGAAAAGAGGAGTATGGAAGAAATCAAACGAATGTAAGCATATGATCCATATATTGGATGGGGGGATTCGCATGACGAGGTTATTTCAGTTGGATTCTGAAGATGAAATCGAGAAAGCAGTGGCCCAGTCGCAGCAAATCGCACAAAAAGCGATGGACGAATACGACTTGGATTGGAAACACATTCGTTTCAATCAACTGTCCGACACTTGTACCTTTGTCATTGAAACAGACCGGGATGGGAAATATTTACTTCGTATTCACGGAACCAAGAACAGACATGAAATTGAATCCGAGCTTGCTTGGCTTAGTTATTTGCATGAAAAAATAGATGTAGCGATTCCAACGGGATTAGATTACCGAAATGGTTCCAAGACAGTGAGCATCGAACTTGCGGGAGGTGAGTGCGTCTTCGTTTCTGTCATGCGTTGGGTCGAAGGGGAGCATGCAGAGGAAGAGATTTCGCAAGACCAAGTTTACAAAGAAGGCGTCCTTTTGGCAAAGCTCCATACAGCATCTGAGGATTTCCAATTGTCTCCAGAATTTGCCTGTCCTGTCTGGGGAGCGGATAGCTTTCAGCACTCGATGACTCGTTTGACCGAGCATTACGATCGGTTTCTCACAGACGAAGAATTCGAGCTATATCAATTGGCTGCGGATAAAATACTCACTTGTTTTGACAACTTGGATAAGGATCGCAACGGCTATGGCATCATTCACGGCGATCTGCACCAAGGTAACATCGTTTTTCATAACGGAGATCCTCGACCAATCGATTTTGGGAGATGTGGGTTTGGCTACTATCTTTATGATATCGCCCATACCATTTTGGGTTTATATCCTGTACAAAGAGAGCTTGTCATAAAAGGTTACGAGAGTTTGCGAAAACTAGAAGGGGACTGGCTCTCCACGCTAGAGAGTTTCACGGTGATGGTCATGATTGAAAATTATGCTCATCATGCTCCTGACCCCAGGGAAACCGAGGGGGTAAAAGAAGAACAGCCTTATGCGCTGGCTATCATCAAAAACTACTTGAAAGGCACGCCATTTCTTTTTCATTCAAAGGAACAGAAGTAGCAAAAAGCCGCCGATATAACGGCGGCCCTTTCATTTATTTAAGTGATGCAGCAAGAATGCGAGCGATCTGTTCGCTGTCCGGTTCTCGGTACACATAATCATGATAATGAGGGTGGTGAATGCTTACCCAGCCATGCTCGATCGCCCTTTTATAGTACTGCTTTGCGCGGTCTTCTTCACCAATCAGGTAGAACAAGCAAGCAGCATTCCAATACAAGGCTGCATCGCCATCCCAATCCCAGCCTTTATCAAGTGCTTGGGCGTAACTCCATGCTGCGCGGGCGTAGTCTTTTTCCACGCCACTTTTCAGATCGCCACGCATATAGTGGTTGCCATTGACAAGGAAATTGTTTAAAGGAAGGTTCCATCCGAACAGAACCGGGAACTCCGCGAGTAGCTCGAAACCGACAGACAAGGCTGTTCGCTGCGATCCATCATTGTTCGACCAGCACTGCCATCCCACTCTTTTGATTCCACGTTGTTTGGCGAGTGAGAGGGCACCCAAGGCTGTCTTTCGTGCCCATCCGTTACCCCGATAGTCTTCATGGGTTTCTATACCCAATTCACATTCGTCTTCTACTACCCAATCCGTCATGCACCAACTAATAATGGTAGTACCCTCATCGGTATCTTGAATCGCGGCACAACCGAAGCCTTTGTTTTCATAGGCTGCCATGGATGGCCAGTTCTCTGCTATTTCATCGATGATATCCTCAAGACCTACCAATTGTTTACGATTCAACAAGTCACTGTCGATCGGGACAATATGGTCGTCAGCATAAGAGGAAAGATTCTGTAAATGGTGAGTAAAAGTCATTCGTCCGCTTCTCATGGGAAATACATCTTTCATCACGATATCGAGAATGTCATCCCACTTCTCATCAGTAGGATAAAACAGGACGTAGTCAAGCTGTTCATCAGCAGCAAGCTGTGGTAATATCTCCTCTTTGAGCAATGTATTCACTTCTTCAAAGAAGAGGGGATTATCAACACTGCCTCCTAGAAAAATACCTTGGGGGCTAGTCAACAAGGCTGATCTCGCGTCATTTGACAGGAATACTCTACCAGGAATAACACCTGCCAGTACCCCTTTGATTGATACATGATGCTTCAGCGCTTCGAACAGATTGGTCGCGCTATGGAAGCAATCCATTGTGAGTTCCGTTCCTTCAACCATCTTTTGAGCAAACATTTCGTTCATTTCCTCCCATAGCATATGAGAGAAGGGATGAAATTATCGTTTGGCACCTCTCATATGCTTTTCCATTTGTTTTTGCGAATCCAAAACATCATCACTCCTTTACCTGTAGTAGGGCGCGAATCTCTGGGGTGATTGGTGCCTGATGCCCCCATGTTCATTATGGATGATTAACCAAATTTTACAAGTGAAAAATAGACATCTGTTTTTGCACTCTTTACATGGAATTATGATTGTACTGTCATAGAATCCAAGTCCTAATCGTATTACGCTTCTACAGAAAGATATTACAGAAAGAGGTTAGGAACTTGAAGAAAATCTATCCATCTAGACTCATCGGAATCACAGCGAAAGCTTGCTTGCTCACGCTCACGCTTGCCGGTTGTTCTGCGGCTGTAGAAGCCCCTGTTACCCAAACGGAAATCTCGAAACAAACAGAACAAGTATCTCAGATTGATCAGAAGTTCGCTGATCTTGAAAAAAAGTTTGAAGCTCGATTGGGCGTCTATGCGATCGACACGAACACGAATCAAGTGGTTGCTTTTCGATCTGATGAGCGCTTCGCCTTTGCATCTACGTTCAAGGCTCTCGTGGTAGGCGCACTACTCCATCAAAAATCGCTGGACGAGCTCGACAAAGTAATCAAGTACACAAGCAGTGATCTAGTCACCTATTCGCCGATTACCGAAAAGCATGTCTCCACTGGAATGACGCTTCGGGAAATCTCTGATGCTGCCATTCGCTATAGCGACAACACGGCAGGAAATCTATTGTTCAAAGAACTGGGCGGCCCTAAAGGGTTCGAAGCAGCACTAAGAAAGATCGGCGATCAAGTAACCACATCCGAGCGTAATGAGCCGGAATTGAACGAGGCCATCCCTGGAGATATTCGAGACACAAGCACACCAAAAGCACTTGCAACCAGCCTCATGGCTTATACCGTCGGTGACGTGTTGACAGAAGACAAGCAGAAAATTCTCAATGATTGGCTACAGCGGAATACCACCGGAGATAAATTGATCCGTGCAGGCTTACCGAAAGAATGGAAGGTCGGAGATAAGACCGGAGCCGCAAGCTATGGAACGCGAAACGACATTGCCGTTATTTGGCCACCTGACAAAAAGCCCATCGTCCTGGCTGTTCTGTCCAGCCGAGATACAAAGGACGCTACCTATGATAATGCCCTCATTGCAGAGGCTACCAAGCTCGTGATGGATGTATTAAAGTAAGCAAAGCTGTGGCATGTTGAACGAGACGAAAATATTTACATAACTTAATTATGGTAAACTGATTATCAAGCACACGTAAAAAGAATTTGTTAACAAAAAAGGCAGCGGTAGTCCAGGACTTTTTCCAGTCCAAAGCTACTCCTGCCTTTTTCGATTTATCCTTCCTGGCGCAAATGACAAGCGAGCTGTAATTTCAGCAAGTCTTCCGGATTTCGCAAATCGATTTGAAGAAGCTCCTCGACTTTGCGCAATCGCTGATACAACGTATTGACGTGAATGTGCAGCTCTTTGGCGGTCAGTTGCGGGGATTGACTGCATTTCATATAAGTCATGATCGTCTGTTCCCATTCCAGATATTTTTCCGGGTCTTGCCCGAAAGGGGCGAAGACATCGTGAATGAATGCATCAATATCGGCCTGACTCTGGTTCAGCATGAGGCGATTAACACCCAGGTCTTTATAGTGCACCACACCAGAACGACTGCGGTTGGTCAAATAGTGAGCGGCTTTCTTGGCTTCTTCGTAGCTTTTGCTGATTTGCTCAATCCCGCTAGCCATACTTCCCACGCCAATCGCTAAAGATGCTACTTTGCCGAGCTCAAACTCATAGGACGCCTGTTGCAGCCTCTCCCGAATGTCCTTGCCATCTCGGGAGCCGAGAGACCGGATAAGTAGGGTGACATGGTTGTGGAATCCGTAGACAAACACCTGTGTTTTACTGAACTCCCATTTCCAGCGGGTAATGAGACGGTGAATGTTCGCTTCTAGCAAAGCCAGATCGTGGCATTGCGTCAGATGGGCATAAATCACGTAGTATTTTGCTTGCGACTGTAACCCCATCGAACGAGCGCGGTCAAACAGTTCATTTCCTTTGCTTGCGATCAGCTCTTGAAAAAGATCGTGTGCCCGTTTGTACAGCACGGAGCTAATTGATTGCTTTTTCACTAAATCAAGTATGAGCACAGCACTTCCCTGCTCGACGGTCATCCGTGCAAGATCAGATAGCCCCCGTTCCTCTAAGTGAAGAATGAGACATCCGAGAAAGATGCTCCCATTGATCAGCGGATACAAGCAGAACAGTTGAACGTCACCAGAAGTGGGAGAGAACAGGTTTACTAAAACAGGCTGTCTTCTTTTGTTCAGCAAGACATGCAGCTCATCCCAGCTAAAAAATAAAACACTTTTTTCAGGATACATTTTCTGCTCAAGCCAATCGGCGAAATAGATGGGATGGCATGTCATTTTGCCGAGGGTTTTTACGATTGTTTCTGCCCCTTTATTTTGCAAGGACAACTGCTTGATGGATTCATGAATATGGTTGCGGTGTATCAAATCATCGTGCTTGGCTTGCAGTTGGGCGCTAATGCCAGCCATATGTTCATACGCTTGCTTGACTTCTGCATAGAGCTCGGCATTTTGCAGGGCGATGGAGGTTTGGTCTGCGAAGCCTTGGAGAAGGTCGAGGTCGTACTTGGTAAACACATTTTCTTGATGAAACTGATGCAGGACAAGCACGCCGATACGCTTTTCTTCACGTGATATCGGAACGCATAGCAACCCATTCAAGTCTCGTAATGTTTTTGCGTGGTTCAGGGAGTGGAAGTTGTCAGCGGAGATATCCTTCATCGCGAGGGTTGTCTCTTGGCTGGTTTTGTACATGCGAGGGATTCCGTCCTCAAACACTTTGCCAGCGATGGATTCTCCAACCCGCATTTTGAGATCTTGGAACACCGTATCATGAAAACCGACGGTCGCTTTCGGAATCAAACGGTCGATAGTGGAGTCATACAAGTGCAAGAGACCTGCGTCAGCAGCTGGGATAACAGCAAGTGCGTTACCAATGATGCCACGGATGATTTGGTGAAGGTCGAGGGTAGCAGAGATCGAGCGAATCCCTTCAAAGAGCTTCTTGCTTTCCTCCGCTTTGGCTGTCACTTTTTCTTCTGCCAACAACAAGCGAATCCCGAACCATAATAGGTCCCATTGGTCAGAGGTAAGGATGATCTGTTGTTTGGCTTTCTGCTCAAGGCAAATAACGGCTTGTCCTTCCTTTTCGTAGAAAAAACGGTACATCTGTTGTGAGCGAAGGGACTCATATCCATAACGCATGTGGCTAGCGTCGTTGTCACTGAAAGGGACTGTCACCGGGGGAGTCATCGTGGCAGCGCTTTCATGAACAGATGAGAAAATAAGCCGAAAATGTCGATCACGCGAAAATTGGAACCATATCGAAAAAGGCTGATCGCCGAGCCATTCGTGCAGCTTTTCAAGCAGGAGCGAAAATGAATTCATCCACGTGTCCTCCATGTAGAGAAATACACATTGATAGTTGGAAAAAAGTGTCTGTATATACATTGTATTCATAATTTTTACTATATACAATACTCCTATAAGATGCGGAAGGTGGGAGACGATTTGACAGCAACCTACAATAACTACATCGATGGAGCTTGGGTGACGAGCCATACTGGACAAGTTTTTCCTAGCACGAACCCTGCCAATACGAATGAGGTTCTCGGTTATTTTCAAAAATCGGACGGGCTGGATGCGCGTGCTGCCATTGAAGCTGCTGCCAATGCTTTTGGTAAATGGTCGCAAAAATCGGTTCCCGCACGTGGAGAATTCTTGTTCTCTCTCATTCACTTATTGGAAAAACATAAAGAAGAGCTCGCAGAAACGATCACCCGTGAAGTAGGAAAAACACTGCGGGAAGCGAGAGGCGAGGTCACCAAGACAATCACTTCCATGAAGCAGTTGACTGGGGAAGCCACTCGCTTGACAGGTCAAACGGTGCCTTCCTTTGATGAACGGGTAATCGGTTATACGGTGCGAGAACCAATCGGAGTTTTCGCGATTATTGCTCCGTGGAATTTCCCACTGGGGATTAGCTTGTGGAAGATCGTCCCTGCCATCCTCGCAGGCAATACGGTTGTGTTTAAGCCGGCGAGCAACACCTCCTTGATTAGTGTAAAGCTGGTAGAGCTCCTGATTGAAAGCGGCGTTCCGAGTGGCGTAGTGAATCTGGTAACAGGACCGGGTTCGGTAATTGGTGATGAATTGGCGAAACATCCACTGGTCAAGGGCATTTCATTTACGGGCTCTTCTGAAGTGGGACTTGCCTTGGGGAGAGAAGTAGGAGCCAGAGGAGGCAAGATTCAGGCGGAGATGGGCGGGAAAAATCCGGCGATCATTCTCGCGGACGCCGATATTGACCTCGCCATCGATTCCATCGTACTGAGTGGCTTCTTCGATAATGGACAACGTTGTACGGGTACTAGTCGAGTTTTGGTCGTCCCCGAAGTAGCCGAACAAGTAAAAGCAAAACTGATCGAGCGAGCGAAGAGCTTGAAAATCGGGAATGGATTCGATCCAGACAATCATAATGGTCCAGTAGTGGACGAGCATCAGCTCAATCTGTATTTGCACTATGTGCAGAGGGGGATCGAAGAAGGCGGCGTATTGGAATGCGGGGGTAAGCGCCTTGTAGAAGGTGATCTCTCCCAAGGCTATTTCGTCGCGCCGACTGTGTTTACCGGTATTACGCAGGAGATGACGATTGCCAACGAAGAAATTTTTGGCCCTGTGATCGCCGTGATCGATGTGGATTCTTTCGAACATGCTTTGGAAGTGGCTAACCAGGTGGAATTCGGCTTGTCCTCCACGATTTTTACGAACGATTTGCAAAAAGCCTTCCAATTTGTCAAAGGCATTCAGTCAGGCGTCACGCATGTAAATATGCCGTCGACTCATTTTGAATCACAGTTTCCGTTTGGTGGCAAAAAGATATCCGGATTGGGTCCGAGAGAGCAAGGGGAGTCAGCGCTCGATTTTTACGTCGAGACAAAGACGGTTTATATTCGGCCATAAGTATAAGGAAAGCAGGAGGAGCGAAGATGGAAGCGATTGGTGTTATCGGCATTGGTGCAATGGGTAAAGGGATGGTCTGCAATCTGTTGCAAAAAGGCTACCACGTGTATGCCTATGATCCAAGTCCGGCAGCAAAAGCCTGGGCGAAGGAAAAAGGAGCGACGGTCGTCGAGTCTCCACAGGCAGTGGGTAGCGTAGCACGTGTCGTTTTCACCTCGCTTCCAGGTCCTGCGATTGTTGAGGAAGTCATGCTGGGTGCGGACGGACTTTTCTTATCATTAGGCGCGGGCAGTTTCGTATTTGATACAAGTACGATCGATCCTGCTACAGCAAAACGTCTGAATCAGCACAGCGTAGAAAAAAGGGTCTACTACTACGATTGTCCGGTGAGTGGAGGACCTGCGGGTTCAGCGGCCGGAACGTTGACCATTATGGTCGGCGGTGATGAGGCAAAGCTTCCGGAAATCATGGACTATCTCAGGGTAATTGGAAAGGAAATTTTTTATCTGGGGGAATCCGGCTCTGCACAAGTGGCGAAGCTTTGTCACAACTCTGTCGTTGCAGTTATCACAGCAGCGTTGGGCGAGGCGTTCAGTGTCGGGGCAAAAGCTGGCGTCGATCCACACAAGCTGGCAGCCGTCATGGACAAAGGCTCAGCCCACAATCGTGTGCTCTCCGTTTTTGGGCCAAACATTTTGTACGGTACGTATGAAAATACGGTCTTTTCTTTGGATCATATGCACAAAGATTTGCAGCTCTATGCGCAAACCGCACGTGAACAGCAAGTGCCTGTTCTCGTTGGAGGAACGGTTGCACAAATGTATGAGGCAGCGAAAGCACAGGGTAAGGGAAGCTGGGATTCGAGTGCGGTTTGTACTGTGACTGAGGAACTGGCTCATACAACGATTGCGCGTTAAGCGTTGAGTTTGAAAGAGAAAGTAGACTACAGCAACTATTGCTTGTAGTCTACTTTTTTCCGTAAGCCCCTCTTCCCGAAGCATTTACTCACTTGTCTTGTTCATCTGTAAATAAGACTGTTCAATCACATGCAAAGCCTCTAAGTTCTTCACGACATTGTTCCCTAACGTCACTATGTCGAACAACAGGATGATCCCAAGCAATGCTTTCTTTACTTTCACATGGCGTAGATGCATGATGAAGCGTGCGGCATGGATTGCTTTGAACCAGGTCGAAAACCAGAATTGTCCGAACATAACTTGCTGCAAAATAAAGAAGCAGATTTAACGTAAACGGCACGCCGTAGAAAGGGCTAATTGGGGCAAGAGCGGCTATGTTTTGATTCATATAAGTGAGGAAAGGCACATTCATCGACAAATAAAAGGCGAAAAAACAGGCAAACAGCAAAAACGCTCTGACATTATCTTTTCGATCATGAATGGCACCAAGATTTTACATTAATTAGACTGTCAACTGTTCCGAGAGTCTATGTATTCTCTGTTGACATCCACGAACAGTGAGTCTAGCATGAAGGATCATGTTCGATGTGATAGAAAGGAGTGAACGACTTGCAAGAACTAACCTCAACAGAACTGATCCAATATCTGCAAGAAAAAGAGTCGGTCGCTCTTTTTGTCTATACACCGATGTGTGGGACCTGCAAGCTCGCAGCACGTATGCTCGGCATCATGCAAGAAACATTGCCTACCGTTCCTCTGTATCAGATCAACATTAATACGGCGCCTGCATTAGCTGAACAATGGCATGTGACCAGCGTTCCCGCCTTGCTTATTTTTCGCAGAAATGAATTAATGGAACGCCATTACGCCATCCAGTCTGTTGGATTTTTGTACGAAGTTCTGAAACCACTTGCCTAGACATACACCTATTTCCTTCGCGATGAATATGACAAAGAGAGATGAAATGCGAAGGAGGAGGCGTATGCAAATCCACGTAGTGGAAGAAGGACAAACCTTAGCGAGCATCGCCGAGACGTACGGAACGACGCCCGAAGCGATTACCAAGGCAAATGAATTACCAGACCCCAAAAAGCTGGCTATCGGTCAGGCGATGGTGATTCCGATTGTAGGAAGCTATTATTGGGTCAAACAAGGAGATACGCTGTATACCGTCGGGCAGCGTTATCAGATCAGCGCAGCAGAGCTTGCTCGCGTCAATGGGATTTCTCCCTATAAACCGCTACAAGTTGGGCAAAAGCTTTACATCCCGCCTCGCCCTAGACGAGCGGCGGATTTCAATGCGTATGTGGAACCGCGCCGCACCGTCCCACCAGAGATGGAAGCGGATGTTCGGACGGCTGCCCCTCATCTTACGTATTTGGCACCGTTCAGCTTTCGCATCAAACGAGATGGAACCCTCGAGCGACCAACGCTGAACGAATTTCCTGCGATCGCAAAAGAAAACCAAGTCCTGCTCATGATGGTCGTTACGAATCTGGAAAAAGGTCAGTTCAGTACGGAATTGGGTGCACTTATCCTCAATGATCAAGAGTTCCAGAGCAAATTGTTGGATAATATTCTCGCGACAGCTCGTGCGCTGGGAATGGGGGATATCCATTTTGATTTGGAAGCATTGCCCACAACAGGTGCAGAAGCGTACGCGAACTTCTTGCGAAAAGCAAGGGACCGTATACATGCAGCGGGGTTGATGATGTCTGTTGCGCTAGCACCGAAGACGAGTGCCGAGCAAGCAGGTAAATGGTATTCCGCCCATGATTACAAGGTGATTGGAGCCATTGCCGATTTTGTCGTGATCATGACGTATGAATGGGGCTATAGTGGTGGTCCTCCCATGGCGGTTTCTCCGATCGGGCCGGTGCGACGTGTCTTGCAATACGCCATTACCGAGATGCCAGCCGAGAAAATTTTGATGGGTCAAAATCTGTACGGATACGACTGGACCTTACCGTATGAACCAGGGACAACAGCGAAAGCTCTGAGTCCACAGGCGGCAATTGCGCTGGCTGCGCAGCATAATGCAGTCATCCGGTATGACTATCGCGCGCAGGCTCCGTTTTTTACGTACACCGATGATCAAGGCAAGCGACATCAGGTGTGGTTTGAGGATGCGCGGTCGATCCAAGCCAAGTTTAATCTGGTTAAACAACTTGATTTGAGGGGCGTCAGTTACTGGAAACTCGGTTTGCCATTTCCGCAAAATTGGTTGTTGATCGAGGAGAACTTTCGTGTCCGTAAGCGGGCATAGTCATCTGGCGTACATTCCATCTCGGTTTGTACGCCTTTTTTTCGAATGAAAAATCATGGTATGATGAAGATGACAGGAAGGAAAAGGGGAGAAATCATGGGAGAATGCAAATTGGATCACAGCCATGAGGACGTACTCAAAAAACTGGCAGAACAAGCTCCACATCTGTCGGAGCTGCGTGTGAGTCAATTCAAAAATCAGTTGAATGGCGAACTCAGCCAAGAGCGTCTAAACGAGCTGTTTCATTTATTGAAAAAGTATGACCTGGCAAGCCCAGAGGAGCGCCAAGAGCGCGAAAAACAAATGGATCGTTTGTTTGGTTAAGTCTTATACATATGTTTTTTGCTTTGCCCCCTAGTGGGAGAATCAGGCTGGAACTTTTGTTCCATGCAGCGAGGAGTAACGATGGACGATAGACTCTATTATCAGGATGCCTATACGAGAACATTTTCGGCCCAGGTGACAAGATCAGGTGTCGAACAAGATGGAACACCTTATGTGGTCCTTAATCAAACGGCTTTTTACCCAACCGGAGGTGGACAGCCATCCGATCTGGGAGTATTGGAAGAGATTCGCGTAGTAGATGTGGAAGAAGTAGAAGGCGTAATTCGTCACCGACTGGAAGCTCCCTTGTCCGAAAGCATAGCGGAAGTAACGGGTCACATCGATTGGGACCGCCGCTTTGATCACATGCAGCAGCATGCTGGTCAGCACATTTTATCTGCGTCCTTCCTGGAAGTCGTGCAGGCTGAGACCGTTGCCTTTCACTTGGGCAAAGAGCGTGTCACCATTGATGTAAGACTGGATGAGTTGACAGCAGATGTATGGGAGAAGGTAGAGAAGCGAGCCAACCAGATTGTTCTGGAAAACCACCCCATCATTGCGCGGTTCGTTGATGATGAGGAATTGGCAACGCTGCCCTTGAAAAAACAGCCGACTGTTACCGAAAATATTCGCGTCGTGATGATACCTGAGTTTGATTACAATCCATGTGGAGGAACACATCCAGGGCATACGGGCGAAGTCGGGATGATCAAGATCTTGGGCTGGGAGCGACATCGCGGAAACATTCGTCTGGAATTCATCTGTGGCTGGCGAGCTTTGCGGGATTACAACCAAAAGCAAGCTGTCGTTCGCGATACAGCGAAGCTGCTGGCAACCAATGAAGGTGAACTGATCGCACAGACGGAACGCCTCCTTACTGAGCGCGATGCCTTGAAGGCAAAATTGGCTGAAGTGGATAAGCAGCTCTTAGAAGTGGAAGTCAATCAACAACTATCTGCTGCTAGCCAACTGGGGAATTCTCGCCTCATTATGCGTACCTTCACAGAGAAAACCATTCAACAGCTTCAACAGTTTGCACAGCTGGCTACTGCTATGGCGCCAGATGCGATTTGCCTCTTGGCTGCTACTACCGAAGACAAGATGCAACTCGTGTTTGCTCGTGGGCAAGAAGCCAACGTAGCCATCAATCAAGTGTTGAAAGAAACCTTGCCGGTTATTGACGGTAAAGGTGGGGGAAATCCTGCTATGGCACAGGGCGGCGGGCAGCGCGCAGTGGATGCGGAAGAAGTATTGCTGCATGCTCGCAAACTGCTCGAAGCCTCACTAATGTAAATGCATTCGATTTAATTAAAGGAGGAAACCGCGATGAACTGGAATCCGGGAGATATCGTTCGCGTTGCGCAGCGAACGGGAGAATATATTGCAGAAGTATTGGAAATCCACGACTCGAAGCTGTTGGTAAAAGTGTTGGCAGTCACCAAATACCCGACACAAGGCGATTTGCATTCTTCCTACGAAGTAGATGTGCCGCTGTTTCACCAGCGTCCAGCACTCTCTTACATGGAAAAATTCATGACGCCTGTTCAAGGAGTCATTCGCTATAATGGGGCGATTCCAGACTATAAGGAATCCGTGCGTCAGGCAATGCAGAGAGAAATGGATAAGCTGAAAAAAATGGCTACTTGGGCAGAGCGTTGTCTCGTTGAGCTGGAAAAGATGCACAAGGAAGCCTTTACAAACACGAAATAGAGTGGTACTGTAGTACTCGAATGTACGACAATTGCATAGCTTTACTACCAAACGGGGGCCAAGCAACGTTGGCTGAGATTGTAACGAGTGTGTTACTGACCGTTGAACCTGACCTGGGTCATGCCAGCGGAGGAAGAGGTATAGGGAATCGGAATCACGGTGTCGCATTCGAGGCGAAGAAAAGCTTGTTTGCGTGCACGTATGATAAGATGACACTCAACCATCCGAGGCGGATGGTTTTTTTATGCCATTCGTCCGGTGAGATGGGATGGGTATACGGCTTCTTCTGTTTGTCTGAATCGACTCAGGCAGGCGGGGGAAGCCGTTTTTTTCCAGTAGAAGGAGGTTATCCATGATTGTTCAGCTGAATGGGAAAAAAGTAGAGTTGGCGGAAGAGATCACAACAGTGCGAGCCTTGCTTGCTTCTTATTCCCTGCAAGAGAAAATTGTCGTCGTAGAGCGAAATGGTGAAATTATTGATCGCTCAGCGTACGAACAAACACCGATTGCAGACGGAGATCGCATAGAAATCGTTCATTTTGTCGGAGGAGGATGATCATGATGGATACATTGAAAATTGGATCTTACGAGTTTCGCTCTCGCTTGCTTCTCGGGACTGGTAAATTCACTGATTTGGATACTCAAGGGAAAGCGGTAGAGGTGTCGGAAGCAGAAATTTTGACATTTGCGATTCGTCGCTTGAATTTGGAAAATCCGCAAGAACCGAACTTTTTGGAACAACTCGATTTGAAAAAATTCACCCTGCTACCGAATACAGCAGGTGCCTATACAGCAGAAGAAGCAGTGCGCATTGCCCGTTTGGCTAAAGCATCTGGACTGTGTGACATGATCAAGGTCGAAGTCATTGGAGACCCGAAAACACTTCTCCCTGACCCAATTGGCACGCTAGAGGCTTCGAAAATCTTGGTGGAAGAAGGCTTTATCGTACTGACCTACACCAATGATGACCCGATTCTCGCTAGACGTCTGCAAGAGGTTGGCGTACATGCGGTTATGCCAGGTGCGTCACCAATCGGTTCCGGACAAGGGATTGTCAACGAAAACAACCTCCGCTTTATCATCGAGGATGCGAAAGTACCGATTATCGTGGATGCAGGAATTGGATCACCAGCAGACTGCGCCAAAGCGATGGAGCTGGGTGCGGACGGTGTCTTGTTAAATACGGCAGTAGCGCTCGCAGACAATCCGGTCCTGATGGCAGAAGCGATGAAGCTCGGCGTGGAAGCAGGTCGCAAAGGCTTCTTGGCAGGCCGTATCGCGAAAAAGCGTTACGCATCCGCGAGCAGCCCGACCGAAGGGATGATTGAGTAACATGGATCGGCTGACGGAAGCGGTAGAATCGATTGCCAGCCGTAAAGAGGAGTTGTTCGCATTATTGGCAGAGCTCATCTCTCATCCGACAGTGAGTCCTCCCGCGCGAAACAGCGATGCCGCACAAGGAGTCATCGCCAACAGGCTGCAAGCGATGGAATTCGAAGTGGATCGCTGGACGGTATATCCAGGAGACGACAACATCGTCGGGCGGCTATCAGGGAGTGCTTCAACTCAGGCAAACAGTTTGATTATCAACGGGCATATCGATGTGGCTGAAGTCGGAGATGACACGGGGTGGACCTATCCACCTTTTGCTCTGTCACATGGCAAGGATGGGCGCCTGTACGGCCGTGGTGTTGCCGATATGAAAGGCGGACTTGCAGCGAGCTTGTTTGCGATCCAAATGCTGCGTGAACACGGAATGGAGCTCCAAGGTGATCTGCTTTTTCAATCCGTCATCGGAGAAGAAGCAGGTGAAGCGGGGACATTGGTCGCTATCGAGCGCGGCTATCAGGCTGACTACGCCGTCGTCGTGGATACGAGCAATCTCCAAATGCAAGGACAAGGCGGGGTCATTACAGGCTGGATTACGATTGAGAGTCCGACGACGCTGCATGACGGAATGCGCGCACAGACTATTCATGCGGGTGGGCGCGTGCGGGGAGCTTCTGCCATTGAAAAAATGACGAAGGTGATCACCGCACTTCAGGAGCTGGAGCGGGACTGGGCTGTCATGAAGTCTTATTCTGGCTTCCTGGCAGGCAGCAATACGATCAATCCCGCAGTCATCGAGGGAGGTCGTCACGCTGCGTTCATCGCTGACCGTTGCGCTCTGTGGATTACCGTGCATTTTTATCCGAACGAATCCTATGAAGAGATCATCCGTGAGATCGAGGATCACATCGGGCGTGCAGCAGCAGCTGATCTTTGGCTGAGAGACAATCCCCCAACATTCCGCTGGGGTGGACGTTCGATGATTGAAGAGCGCGGTGAAATCTTCCCTTCACTGGAGTTGGATATCGAGCATCCGGGTCTAGCAGCACTGCAATCCGCATATGAGAGTCAATTGCAGCAAGCACCTGTCGTCAATATGTCGCCGACTGTGACAGATGCAGGCTGGTTCGCGCATGCGGGCATTCCGGCTGTGCTATTCGGACCCGGTGAGCTCACGTATGCGCATGCTGTAGACGAGTCGATTGATCCTGACCAGCTTGTTCATTTTGCCCAGATCATGGCCCGCTTCATTGCCACCTGGTGCAATACCCCAAAGGAAGCGAAGGAGTGAGTATCGCATGACGAACTTTACTGATCGTTTGAGAAAAAGTGTAGCTCCAATCTGGGAGCGTGTTCATCGGCATCCATTCGTCACTGGACTTGGTGATGGCACCTTGCCTGTTGGTGCATTCAAATATTACATGAAACAAGACTACATCTATCTGATTGATTACGCGAAAATGTTCGCGATTGCGAGTGTCAAGGCGTACGATCTGGAAACAAGCTCCAGGTTCGCTGCTTTACAAGAATCGACGCTGAATACAGAGATGGAGCTGCATCGCCAGTATGCCGAGCGCTTTGGCATCTCCCGCGCGGAGCTGGAAGCGACAGAGTCTTCGTTTGTCATGCTGGGGTACACCAGCTACATGCTGCGTGTCGCTCATCAAGGATCGCTGGCGGAATTGGTGAGTGCACTTCTCCCATGCACATGGAGCTATTGGGAAATCGGAAAACGCTTGGCACAAGTAGAAGGGGCCTTGGATCACGAATTGTACGGGGAATGGGTACGCATGTACAGCTCCGATGAATTTGGGCAGCTTGCAATCTGGCTGATTGATATCATGAATCAATTGGCGGAAGGAAAGAGCGAGCAAGAGATGGCTAGAATGGAAGAGTATTTTGTCAATACCTCCAAAATGGAGTACATGTTCTGGGACATGTCCTACAGAGAGGAAATGTGGCCGTGGGAGAACAACTAGCTTTCTCCGATGTCAGCTTTTCGTATGGCGACAAGCAGATTCTCGATCATTTTGATCTGCGTGTGGAAAAAGGAGAGTTTGTCAGCTTGATCGGTCCGAGCGGGATCGGGAAAAGCACCTTGTTTCAACTCATCGCAGGTGTTCTTACGCCGGAACAAGGCGAAATCAGACTCGGCAATGTGCCTGTAGCAAATCGTTTGGGGCAGGTCGGCTATATGCCCCAACGCGATCTGCTCATGCCATGGCGTACGATTGTCGAAAATGCAGCTTTGCCGCTAGAGATCAAAGGTATGACGAAAAAAGAAGCGCATGAGCGAGTCAGACTGCAATTGCCAAGGTACGGCCTTCAGGATTGGGCTGACAGTTATCCAGCCCAGCTTTCCGGTGGAATGCGTCAGCGTGTTTCCTTTTTGCGCGCATTGTTTTCCGGCGCGGAGATGATGCTGTTGGATGAGCCGTTTAGTGCATTGGATGGGATTACGAGAATGGACATGCAAGAGTGGCTGATGGAAAAGTGGCAGGAAACAGGCAGTACGATGCTGATGATTACACATGACATCGACGAAGCTATTTTGCTGGCAGATCGTATTGTTGTGCTGACAGGTAGTCCAATCACCAAGCCGATTGAACTAATCGTTCCGGTGAGCAGACCACGAACGGCAAGCAGTCGCAACCAAGGCGGATTTTTGGCATTGCGTGAACAAATCTGGGAGCTGCTTCGGCAGCAGCGTCAAGAAGCGATGAAGCCGTTGAGGAGAGAAGCATGATGGGGAGAGGCATCTGGTTTGGCATCTCCATCGCCCTTTTTCTCCTGGTGTGGGAAGCTGGGTGTCGCTTCCTCGGAGTGCCGCCATTCATTTTACCGCCACCTAGCGCTGTAGTCGTGTCTTTGTGGGATTTACGTACTTCTCTAGTTGGTGTACATCTTTGGGCGACGTTAAAGGAAGTATTACTTGGCCTATCGATCTCGATTGTGTTTGGAATCTGCCTTGCGTTTGCGATGATTCGCAGTCGGATTGTAGAGCGCTTGGTCTATCCGTATATCGTCATTTCCCAAACGATCCCAATTATAGCATTATCACCCGTGTTTATTTTGTGGTTCGGGTATGATTTATCTGGAAAAATCGCCGTTACGATTCTGTTTACTTTCTTTCCGATCGTCGTCAACACGTATGATGGACTTCGCTCGACGGACAAGGAAATGCTCCAGCTGTTAAAAACGATGGGGGCAACAAACGGACAAATTTTCACGAAGCTGCAACTCCCGTCGAGTTTACCCCATTTCTTCAGTGGTCTCAAAGTGGCGGCTACCTACAGTGTGGCTGGGGCGACGATAGGGGAATGGCTGGGGGCTAGCGAGGGACTCGGGTATTTTGGCAGACGGGCATCAGGCAATTTTCAGGCTCCCGCGTTGTTTGCCTCGGTCCTTTTGCTCTCGATTCTCGGCATGCTGCTTTTCTGGCTGGTAGGACGGATCGAACGCCATTTTTCCCCGCATAAGAAAATCAAAGGAGAACAACAATGAAACCTTTTCAAAAATGGACAAAAGCATTCATGGCACTCACATTGGCAACTGGTCTTGCTGCTTGCGGCAATCAGGCGAGCACAGATGCTGGTCAGACGCAAGCCCCAGTTGATAAAGGAGCGGAACCGACTGAGCTGACGATTGCGCTCGATTGGTATCCGAATGCTGTACATTCCTTCTTGTATACCGCAGAGGAGCAAGGCTATTTCAAAGACGAGAACCTCAAGGTGACCATGCAAATGCCTTCAGACAGCAATGATCCGTTGAAGATGGCGGCTGCGGGCAAAGTAGATTTGGCTATCAGCTATCAACCACAGCTCATCCAAGCGCGTGCCGAAGGAGTTCCTGTCGTATCTGTAGGTGCACTCGTTCGTCATCCGTTAAACGTTATCATGACGCGCCAAGACAGTGGAATCGATACTCCGCAAAAGCTGGCTGGAAAAAATATCGGTTATCCATCACTTCCACTCGATGAATCGATCGTACGTCAAGTTGTGAAGGATGCTGGTGGGGATGATTCCGGGTTGACCTTCACGGATATCGGCTTTGACATCGTTCCAGCGTTGACGGCCAAAAAGGTCGATGCAGTGGTAGGTGGCTATATCAACCATGAGCAACCGATTTTGGAGAAGCACGGCGTTCCAGTCAATGTGTTCAAGCCTTTTGAGTTTGGTGTTCCAGACTACTATGAGCTCGTATTGGCGACCAGTGACGATACGTTGGGCAAAAAGCAGCAAGCTGTGGAAGGTTTCCTGCGTGCGATTGGCAAGGGCCAGGACTATGTGAAAAATAATAAGGAAAAGGCACTCGATCTGTTGTTGTCCAAACAGGCTGGCGATTTCCCGCTGGAAAAAGACATTGAGACCAAGAGCTTGGATATCCTGATTCCGTTGATGGATGCGGGAGAAAAGCCATTTGGATACCAGACGGTGGAATCTTGGCAAACACTGATTGATTGGATGAAAAAAGAGAAGCTGATTACAACTGACGTCAAAGCCGACGAGATGATGCGCGCGCTCGTGAAGTAACCGACGACAAAAAAGAAAGCACCCCCTTTGCACGCTTTTGAGATTCCATTCTCATCTAGCGAGACAGAGGGGGTGTTTTCTATTTGCGTCATGAAGAGCGTGGCAAAAGAATTTCTACTGTCATTCCTTTTCCTATATCGCTTACTAACAGAAGTCGTCCACGATGGGCTGTGGCAATTCGCGCAACCATCGGTAGGCCCAATCCATGACCATTTTGTACGGGCGCTACTCTTTTCGACGAATACGGCAATTCCAGCAAGTCAGGGAGCAATTGTTTTGCGACGCCTTTTCCGTTGTCAGTGACGATGAGGCGAGCGTGCTGCTGGTCAGATGAAAGCATGGTTTGCAAAAGGATGTGACAGCCCTCGGGGTTGTGAACGATGCTGTTTTGAATCAGGTTCGTGATGGCTCGGTGAAGAGAACAGATATCTAACAGTTTTCGCCACATTAACCGTTTCCCTTTCCTATCAAACAGCCTTATAATAGAAGCTGAATGCTTTGAATGAGGAGAAGTTTCCATGGACGACAAACACATAAACAAGACGAATAGCAAATGGGTTATCTGGGGTTTTATTCTCAGCGTACTCGCTTGTGCTGTGTCTATGGTGATATTCATCTACGTGATGCGCAACTAACAGCACTTGATGGAAACGTCAAAAAACCGCTCGCTTACTAGAGCGGTTTTTTGCTGTGACGTTAGCGGGATATCGCTGTTATTTTTCGGACAGCTTCTTCTTGTGACAACTGGTTCAGCTCCGTAAAGCCAAGATTGGACAGGGCAATCGTTTTTCCTTGATAGATCGGGTAAACGCCCTGCCAGAGGCCTGCTGTACTGTACAGCTGTGATCCGCTCACTTTTCGCAAGAACAATAAATAATTCCCTTCCGACAGCGGACCGGGATATTGCAGGTTGAGCGGACTTGAGGCATCGGGAAGCGGCTCTACACCAGTGCTAATCACAGTTAATCGTCTGGATGACGTGCCTTTTATCGTTGTTTTTACTTGGAGGCTTTGTGTGTAATTCACGATCTTGCCTTGGGGAACGGTGCGTCCCGTTGGATAAGGCTGATGAGCACCGCTTACCGATGCGATGACGATCAAGTCTGACCTTTTTACAAGCTCCGCAAGAGAAGGATACGGTGAGGGATCTACATGTACACGCCCGATGTCGGTTTGGGCATGAACGGGGAATGAAAAGGCGCAGAGTAGTGACAAACAGAGCAGCAATCGATAGAACATAAAACCATTTCCTCCAAACGAAAGAAGTCTTGAAGATAGTATGAACGGAATGGGAATCATTCATGCCTATAGACTTTTAGTATAATGGTAATATTCCGAATAAATAGAATTCGTGCTATCATGATGGCGTACTGTGATTTGTTGGTTGAAATCGCCCAGACTATGATGAGGAGGTTATCATGAATCATTTCGTTGCTTTTCGACGTGCCGGTATGTGGTTTTTCGTGTTGGCACTTTTGTTGCAGGTAGCAGCTTCGCCTGCGCTCGCCAGAGAAGAGGCCGCTACTTCCAGTCCTCTTGCCCTCAGCATAGAAAAATTCCTCGCCGATTTGAAAAACGATGAGAATAGCAAGGGGATGTACGCTGGAATCGCAGTCTACGATTTAACCGACAAAAAGTACGTATATAAGCACAATGCCGAGCGTAACTTTATCCCTGCTTCCAACATGAAGCTGTTTACAACAGTCGCTGGCCTGGATAAGCTGGGGCCGGATTATCAGTGGAAGACTGAGGTGTTTGTATCAGGAAAGGTAAATAACGGCGGCATTTTGCAAGGAGATTTGATTTTAAAAGGCTATGGCGATCCTAGTCTGACGCCAGACGATTTGCAACAAATGGCAAAAGCCATCAAAGATGCGGGGATCAAACGAATCAATGGAAACCTGCTTCTCGATGACAGCTATTTCGATGAGGCCAGATTGGGCACGAGCTGGATGTGGGATGACGAACCGTATGGGTACAGCGCTCAGGTAAGTGGATTAGCCGTAAATAAAAACTTTACGACCCTAACCGCAACCCCTGGAAAAACGGTGAACGATGCCCCCGTCCTGACCATGAATCCGGCTACCACATACATAACAGTCACAAACCAGTTGAAAACAACAGAGGGCAAGGAGAGCAACGTGCTTGTCGATCGACCGCGCGGAAAAAATGAAATCATCGTATCCGGCACGATCGGGATACAAGCGGCTCCTTATGATGAAGATGTCACGATGGAAGACCCAGCTTTTTATGTGGGCGATCTATGGAAGGATCAGTTGCTCAAACAAGGGATTGCCTTACATCCAAAGACAGAAGTGAAAAAAACAGTCCTGCAAAGCGGAGTACCGCTCTATACCCACTTGTCCAAACCGTTGGGTGAGATTACGGTGGAGCTGAACAAGGATAGTGACAACTTCTATGCGGAGATGCTCTTAAAGACGCTGGGCGTCACCGAGAAAAGCGAGGGCAGCTTTGAGGCAGGCAGTGAAGCGGTAGCTGACGTGATGAATCGCGCTGGCATTGCGTCGGGCTTCCGCCAGGTCGATGGCTCGGGGTTGTCGAGATTTAATATGATCACTCCCGAACAGATGATCGAAACCCTCATCTTTTTGCAGGAACAAGAATATCGAACGGAATTGGAAAAATCACTCCCAATCGCAGGAGTGGACGGCACATTGAAAAACCGCATGCAAGGAACAAGTGCGGAAAAGAATTTGGTAGCAAAGACAGGTTCGTTAAGCGGAGTCAACACCATGTCGGGTTATGTAACGGCAAAAAATGGTCATAAGCTGGCTTTTTCGATTTTGATCAACGGCATCTATAAATCGAAGTATGCGAGGGAGCTACAGGATCGAATCGGAATTTTGTTAACCACCTACCCTGATATCGCAGCACCGGAAGGATTCAGCCCTCCAGAGAAAAAGACATACCCACTCTCTGCTTTGATCGATCCCATCCTCGATACACCAGAAGCAGCAGGTGTAACGGCTAGCATCATGATCAAATCGTTGGATTCATCAGGTGACCCCATATTATTCGAGAGGGATGCGGACACATTACTTACTCCAGCTTCGAATCTGAAGCTGCTGACGACTGCCACAGCGTTGAACCAGCTTGGTTCGGATTACGTATTCAAAACGGAACTGTATGGAGACGCACCGATCACCTCTACGGGCGTACAACAAGGTAATCTGTATGTGAAAGGATACGGTGACCCTACCTTGCATACGGAGAATGCGCTTCAGGTGCAGGAAGGCGTGTCGATTGAAAAAATAGCAGGGTGGCTCAAGCAACAAGGAATCACGCGTATCAACGGGAATCTCGTGATGGATGAAAGCTACTTTGACCAACAACGGCTGGGCCTCGGCTGGGCATGGGATGACGAGAGCTACTATTACAACCCGACCATTGGCGCTCTTGCTATGAACCGTGGGACGGTCATGATCGAATTTAAGCCCGCTAACGATGCTGGCGAGCCAGTGGAAATCAACGTGCTTCCCAAAACAGCGTATGTGCAAGTGATCAATGAAACCAAGACCGTACAAAAAGGGGAAGAAAATACGTTTGCTATCCTGCGTGACCGTGGAACAAATACCATCAGACTGTCAGGGAACCTCCCGCTTGATCACGAAGGGGATTACGAGCGCGTACCTGTGGAAGAGCCAGCCAAGTACGTTGGAACCGTGCTGAAGGAAACGTTGGAGCAGCAAGGAATTTCGTTTGCTCCGACAAGCGAAGTGCTGATCCAGCCGATTCCCCCAGCAGCAGTGAAATGGACGCAATTTGAGTCTCTGCCGTTGAAGGAGATCGTTGCGTACCTCAACAAGCGCAGTGACAATTACTACGCAGAAATGCTCCTCAAGACGCTCGGAGCCGCAAAGAAAGGGCAGGGGAGCGCAGCCACTGGCGCAGAGGTTGTTCTGGAAACCGTATCTTCGCTCGGCGGGAATACCACCTTTGACATGATGGATGGGTCAGGCTTGACGCGCTACAATCTTATTTCTGCCCGGCAAATCGCATCCGTACTTGAGGGAATGACCAAGGAATCGACATTTGCCACGTATAAAGCATCTTTACCCATAGCGGCCATTGATGGTACTTTGAAAAATCGTTTGAAGGAAACACCCGCAGCGAATAATCTTCATGCGAAAACAGGCTCGATGACAGGGGTGAACACGCTGTCGGGCTATATCACGACCAAAGGCGGGGAGAAGCTCATTGTTTCGATAATGTTCAATGGACATGTCGAAGATGAAGAGCTATTTACCAAGATGCAGGACCAGATCATTACGATACTGGCTAGTTATGAATAAGAATATCGCAAAAAAGGAGCCCTACTACCGGGAGCTCCTTTTTAGGTTGTTATCGAAGCATGAACTGGGTCAATGCCTGTAGCGGTCAATCAGCGGGAGACATATCTATATTCAGATCAGGAAGCAGGCGAAGTACAGAACAGCGGTGAAGGAGGGGAAAAAGAGAAGATGCACCCTGCACTCTTTCATTGGAAGCGTTTGGAGCAAGTCGTATCAGAAGTGCTAGTACAGGCAGGTGCCAGACGCGAGCATGCAAGGCTTGTCGCTGAATCTCTCGTCCATGCTGATTTGCGAGGCATTGAGTCCCATGGTCTGGAGAGGTTGCCGATTTATCTCCAACGAATCGTAGCTGGCTTGATCGAATTGAACGAGGAACCAGTGGTATGGAAACAGGAGGGAGCAACAGCTCTGGTAGACGGCAAAAACCAGCTGGGTGCGGTAGTCGGGGTTGTGGCATTGGAGGAAGCGATCAAGCTGTCGCGGCAGATGGGAATCGGGATAGTTGGTGTTCGTCATTCCAACCACTTTGGCTCTTGTTCATACTATGCCGAACGAGCGATAGCAGAAGGAATGATTCTTCTTGTCCTTTCCAATGCCCCTGAAGCGATGGCACCGACTGGAGGGATTCGCCCTTTTTTCGGAACGAATCCAATTGCGGTGGGAATACCGGCAGGGGAAGAGCCATCCTTTTTGTTAGATATGGCCACGAGTGTCGCTGCCAGGGGAAAAATCGCCTTGGCCGTTAAAAAAGGGGAATCCATTCCTGCGGATTGGGCTATCGATCGCAACGGGAAGGAAACGACTGATCCCAAACAAGCCTTGCTAGGCTCACTTTTGCCGATCGGGGGAGCAAAGGGTTACGGATTGGCGATGTTCATCGATATTTTGTGTGGGCTGCTAACGGGTGCAGCGACGGGACCACATGTAAAAAGCTTATATGACAACTGGAACGATCCTCAAAACGTCGGACATCTTTTCTTGACGGTGAATATTGAACGATTTATGCCACTGCCCGATTTTTGTGCCAATATGGATGCGTACATCCGTGAGGTGAAAAGCGTTCCTATGAAAGAAGGCGTATCCGAAATTTTCATACCAGGGGAAATCGAGAGCCGAAAAAAGCAACAACGCATAGAAAATGGCATTCCATTCAATCCGAATCTGACTGAAGAACTCAGCCAATTATGCCGCACCTATGGAGTCGATTTGCAGGCAGCGTATCACATCCCCTAACCAGATTTCTTTCGCCGATGGTTTCAAGGACAATGCATCGCACATAGACTAATGTCATCGGTTTGGAAAGGAGTGAACCGCCTATGCAACGACATATGTGCAAAGGCAAAATTCACAGGGCGACAGTTACGCAGGCCGAACTGGATTACGTGGGGAGTATCACGATTGACGTTGCCCTTATGAATGCGGCAGATATCAAGCCATATGAAATCGTGCAAATAACCAGTCTGCGTAATGCGACGCGCTGGAAAACATACGCGTTACCCGGAGCATCGGGGAGCGGAGTCATCTGCCTGAACGGTCCACCTGCCCATTTATTCTCGCCAGGAGATATGGTCATCATTTTGAGTATGGGCATGTACGATGAATCCGAGATCGAACAGCTCATTCCCAGGGTCGTCTTTGTGGACGAACGGAATCGTATCACGAAAATAGAGGAGCATCATCTGATAAAGAATGGAGAGACACTGCCATAAAACCGCCAAACGTTGGAAAATGGGGCAAGCATCAGCACTTGGTCAAAGATGAATTTTTGCAGGAGCATTTGCCCAAAACCCGCGTGTACTCTCCTGAAGAGCTATGGCAGTATGCAGAAGCATTTACACATGTGATGCTGAAGCCTTCGGGAGGCGGCGGTGGGGCAGGAATTATTCAAGTAACAGCGCGAGGAGAAGAGAATTATTTGGTGCATAGTGGGAGTCATCGGCGTCTCGTGACTGGGAAGGAAGCCACGATTACATATGTGGAATCGTTGTTTCGACCAAAAACATACCTGCTCCAGCCGCGTATCCCACTCGGTAAAATCAACGGCAAGCCTTTTGATGTGCGTGTCATGATTCAGCGAAGGAACAGGAAAGAGTCTTGGGTCATAACAGGGTGGTGTGCAAAGCTTGCAGGTCCGGGCTTTGTTGTGACAAATGTAGCTCGCAGCCGTGGAAAAGTATTGCCTGTTCGCACGGCAATCAAGCTGTCGGATATAGAAGCTGGCCCGCATCTCTTGAGTGAAATCCGCATGGTAGCTGCGGCGGCCGCTCATCGATTGGGAAGAGCCTATCCGACACTTCGTGAGATCGGTTTGGACTTAGGGATTGATGTGGATGGCAAACCGTGGATTATTGAAGCGAACTTCCGACCATCCCTTTCTCTCTTTCAAAAACTGGAGGATCAGTCCTTTTACAAACGAATTGTCTCCATGAGAAAACGATAAGAGGAGAACCACTTGTCGATGTTCAAACGGTAAGAAATGGGCAGGTGGTTTTCCCTGTTTTTCTACTTACAATTATCGTGTGAATTATGATAATGATCTTGCAATTACAACTATGACGCTGCTACTAGCTAAGGAACGCAAAAGTTGATAGAATGCCTCTCAATAAGGTGGGAGGTAATATACACGTCGATGATAACTTTGTCTAAGAAAGAAATGCTGCTGGTCAGTTTTATGCTGTTTTCGATGTTTTTTGGTGCGGGGAACCTTATTTTTCCACCCTATCTAGGTCAAGAGGCTGGAACCAATGTTTGGCTGTCGATTGTAGGCTTTGTGTTATCTGCTGTCGGTCTTCCCATCCTTGGGGTGATCGCCATCGCAAAAGCAGGGAGCTTTTACCAATTAGCGAGTCGTGTTCATCCAAGCTTTGCTCTTATTTTTCCTATTTTGATTTATGTGTCGATTGGACCCGCACTTGCGATCCCACGTGCAGGCAGTCTTGCGTACGAGATGGGGATGGCTCCATTTTTGCCGGCACAAGCCGCTGATTCTACCTGGAGTCTTTTCCTCTATACGATCGTATTTTTTGGCATTGTTTTTTGGTTTAGTCTTACTCCTTCCAAATTGATTGATCGCTTTGGGAAAATACTAACTCCTGCGCTTTTGACCATGATTGCATTGATCTACATCAAGAGCTTATTCACACCACTGGGCCCAACGGGGATACCGGCAGGAAATTATGCCACTAATCCGGTTGTGCAAGGTTTTCTGGACGGGTATTTAACGATGGACGCTTTGGCTGCACTCGTATTTGGTATTGTGATTGCCAACACGCTGCGGAGCAAGGGAATCGAAGACAAAAAGCAACTGTCCACGAATATGATCAAAGCAGGTCTCGGAGCAGGTATGCTGCTAACATTTATTTATGTCATTTTGGGATTGCTGGGTTCATCCGGTGCCTCTTTAGGTAGGCCGGAGAATGGCGGGCTGCTCCTGACCGCTATCATGAGACAGCTTTTTGGGACAAGCGGTACACTGATTCTTGGTGTCATCTTTACCGTTGCCTGCCTCTGTGTATCAATTGGACTCGTAACTTCTTGCAGTCAATACTTTCATGGACGATTCAGCCGTTTGTCGTACAATAAATGGGCAGTGATTCTCTGTGTTCTGAGCATGGGAGTGGCAAACTTGGGACTATCGGAGATTTTAAGTGTATCTGTTCCAATCCTGGGCGCTATTTATCCAATTGCGATCGTGCTTATTTTATTGGCGTTGCTTGAGCGCTGGATACCTGAGCATTCGTCTGTGTATATGATGACTGTTGCAGTTGTGACGGTTTTTGGTGTCGTGGATTTGATGAATCTTACTTTTTTTAATAAGAGCTGGAACGATATCTTGGGTGTTCTTCCGTTTTATAAGGAAGGGGCCGGGTGGATCATGCCAGCGTTATTCGCTGGTTTTGTCGGTATTCTGCTCGATTTTCGTAAAAGGACAAACCGTACAAGAACAGGACCAACGACTTCTTCATCAAAATAAGTTAGCATGCAAGAGAGGGCTTCGTTTTCGCGAAGCTCTCTTGTTGTGGAAGAAGCATTTTGTTACTTTTTTCGAGGTTCATTCGTATTAAAAGTGTTAAAGCGTAAAAGAGTCGTTGAGGAGGTTCATTGCGTGAAAGTAGCACCTGTTGCGGAAGGTCAGCGAATTCGACAGCTAGACGGGATTAGAGGCTTTGCCCTCTTTGGGATCTTGCTGGTGAATATGCCGTCATTTATGTATCCGCTCTTGTTTTTACCAGATGCAGGGATGGTCAATACCCATTCGGATATAGATGGTTGGATACGGCTTTTGTTTAACATGTTTGTACAGACGAAGTTTTACACCATCTTCTCGTTTTTGTTTGGGGTAGGCTTTTTTCTGTTTATGCATCGTGCCGAGAGCAAACAGCTGCCTTATCAAAGCCTGTTTACTCGCAGATTATTGGTGCTGCTGATTGTGGGAATGGCACATCTTGTTTTCCTCTGGTATGGAGACATTCTTCATACGTACGCCTTAGCTGGTTTTCTTTTGTTGCTGTTTTACCACAGGCAAGAAAAGACGATCAAAAGATGGGCGTGGACGCTCTTGATTGGTATGCAGGCCTTGTCAGCTCTGATGCTGACCGTTCCTGAGGACCTCGTTCCTGTACCAGATCAGTCACCGCTCATACAAAAAGCTATCGATGCTTATACCAATGGGTCGATTATCGAGTGGTTCCAATTCCGGGTTGCTCACGAAATTCCAGTGGTTTTCTCCCTTGAGTTCTTTGTTATCCTATCTGTACTGCCGCTCTTTTTATTCGGATTTCTGGCAGCCAAGCGGGGAGTATTTGAGAGGACCGAAGAATTTATTCCAGTCATTCGCCGCGTATGGTGGCTGGCACTGGGCTTGAGTGCTGTGCTTGTACCGATGATTCCGCTCGTTCAATTTGGTATCGTAAAATTTCCAGCCTCGATCTCGATCGCCGTTCAGACATTTGTTACTTGGAGCGGTCTTAGCCTGTGCGCTTTTTACATCACGTCACTGCTGCTTCTTTATCGGAAAGAGAGCGGCAAGCGCATGTTGAAGCATTTGGAACCGGTCGGCAGAATGGCGCTGAGCAACTATTTGAGTCAAACCATTATTGCAGTAGTGGTTGTGCGTGTTGGACATTTGTACGGAACGCCTGGGTTGGCTCTCGGATTGGTGTTTAGCTTGGTAATCTTCATTGCACAAATCTTCGTGAGTCGCTGGTGGCTCGCCAACTATCAGTTTGGTCCGGCAGAATGGCTTTGGCGCTGTTTGACATATGGAAAATTTGTACCAATGAAAAGATAAGGAGGATCTCATGCAATTTGACACTATCATGACAATTGCTGTCGTGCTTGTGCTGACATCCTGTTATTTTTATTTGTGGAAATGGCTTTGTTCGAAAACGTCCAGGTAATCTGGGCGTTTTTTTGTACCTTCAGCGTAAGGGTAGAGCATAGGATAAAAGTGGCAGGATTGGGGCAAAATTTTCCTATCTCACATGCCTCGTAACATGCAGCAGCGCTCTGACAGTAGGAAGGAGAAAGAGGATGGCTGGCAACTGGATTCCGTTTTTGATCGGCTCCTTTGTAGGATCGATGGCTGCACTCATCGTGGTGGGACTGCTATTAATCTGTCTTTTTCGACCTCTTACCCAGTGGGTGCTCGCCAAGTTCATGAAGCGCCTCATGTCAGACCGCTATCCGGAAAATATTTTTGAGATGGTCTCCGCAATGACCAAAGTCAGTCCACGCTACATTTTGGAGAATAGCTTGCGAGCAGCTACTGGCCAAGCCATCGAACGTCCTTTCGGGAGTCCGCGCAAGTTCTTAAACTTCGATAGCTTGATATTTTCGCCCGCTCAGTTGGCCGTGCTACCTTCTAGCGAGGATACTGAAGTGGATATGCAAATCACGATTGGACCCATGGCAAAAAAACCGTTAACTTTGGACATTCCGCTCATGGTAGGGGGCATGGGGTACGGTATCGGTGTGAGTGCCGATGTGAAAATCGCGATTGCAAAAGGAACGGCCGCAGTGGGGACTTTGACGAATACGGGGGAAGGTCCGTTATTGCCGGAAGAAAGGAAATTCGCCAAACATCTGGTGCTCCAATACAACTCGGGAAAGTGGGCAAAGGAACCGGAAATTTTGCGACAGGCAGATGCCATCGAAATCCATTTTGGGCAGGGGGCCACAGCAGCTGCCGCGAGCTTTATTCCCGCTGAATATATTCAGGGAAGAGCTGCTGAAATCATGGGAGTCCAGGATGAAGAAATGATCATCATTCCTTCGCGGCAGCCGGAAGTATCGAAGCCGGAGGATCTCAAGAAGCTCGTTGACAAGTTGCGCACGATAACAGACGGCGTCCCGATTGGCGTCAAAATCTGTGCGAGTGCCGTTCTTGAAAAAGACCTGGAGATTGCGATCCAAGCCGGCGTAGATTTCATCAGTATCGATGGTGGACAAGCGGGAACAAAAGGAGGACCTCCAATCTTGGAGGATGATTTCGGTTTGCCGACCATTTATGCGCTGACCCGGGCTGTGCGCTATTTGAAGAAAAAAGGTGTGAAAGAACGAATTACCTTATTGTCTGGGGGCGGATATAATACCCCGGGTGAATGCTTGAAAGCTATTGCTTTGGGAGCAGATGGCATATTTATGGGGACGGCTGTTCTGTGGGCGATGACTCATGATCAGGTGACAAAAGCAATACCGTGGGAACCACCAACAGAGCTGACCACCTATCCAGGGAGCTTGAAAAACAAGTTCGATCCCGATTCAGCCACGAAATACTTGGCTAACTTTTTTCTTTCGTTTGTGGATGAGATGGAAATAGCAATCCTCGCTCTGGGGAAAACGTCTCTTCGTGAGGTTACGGCTGCGGATCTCGTCTCACTCGATGAGATGACGAGCAAAGTGACGAAAGTACCCCTTGCCTATCATTCATCTTCTTCCAGTTAAACAGCTTGATAGACGTACGAATGGGAGGGATTCGTATCGAACAGAGGATCATCCAAATCAAGTCGGCTGCACAGTATAACGGATGGACCATGACGCAGACGTGGGAGCATCTTCTTTTTTTACATTGGGCGATTTCTCCAGCGTCTATCCAAGCGCTGATTCCAGCAGGACTTGAGCTCGATACTTACGATGGCAAGGCATGGATCAGTATTATTCCGTTTTTGCTGAGCAGCGTGCGTTTGCGTCGGATGCCATCCGTACCATTCACGACGACATTCCCTGAAATCAATGTCCGGACGTATGTGAAGGCGAAAGGGAAGACGGGCGTATACTTTCTTTCGCTGGATGCATCAAATCCTCTTGTGATCAAAATTGCAACGTATTGGTACCGACTGCCATATTATCAGGCCCAGATGGCCTTTCAACCACAAGGGGATCGGATCGATTTTACCTCTCGACGTATATCTGGTCTACCTCATTCCCCCTCGTTCGAAGGTAGCTACCAGCCTCGCGCTGACAAATTTTTCGCCAAAGAGGGAACGCTGGTGCATTGGTTAACGGAGCGATACACGCTTTTTTGCAGGTGTAACAGAACAAAGCAAATGATGTATGCGGATGTGGTGCACGAACCATGGCAGCTACAGGAGGCAGCCTTCCATATTCGTGAAAACTCGATGACCGAAAACCTGTCGATCCCACTAGCGGATTCTCCAGATCTTGCACTGTATTCACGTGGGGTACAAAGTCTTATTTGGCCGATTCGAAGTCTAGCGGATCTATCTTCGGATCAAGGTGGATATTCGTGACTGATACCAGTACAACAGGGTATCAGTCTTTTTCGATTTGAGGCTTGTCAGACTGACTTTTGGTCGGTAAGATGGGAGGTAGCACTTTTTTTCGTAAAAAAGGAAGGATCTGGTATTTGGTTATGGCTCGAAAAGAACGAATTGGTGAGTTGGATCTGATCCGGGCCTTTGCATTCTTGGCTGTGGTTTATCAGCATGTCATTGGTGTGTATATCCGTGAGCCGGGATTGACAGAGCAGGTGTCGATTATCTACGGAATGGTGTTTCATTTGCTAAAATTCGCGGTACCAGCATTCATTTTCATCACGGGTCTTGTTTTGTTTTACAACTACTCCGAAAAAGTGAACTATATTTCCTTCACGCGTAAACGGATAACGGAGATTTTGGTTCCGTATGGAATATGGTCGGTGGTTTATCTTTATTTCATGGAAAAGCCCTTGGGTGAGGGCGCAGCGTTCGTTTGGAATGTAAGCAAAAATTTCCTGACAGGGACATCCTCTTATCATCTGTGGTTCGTCGTGATGATTTTTCAGTTCTATCTTTTGTATCCGTTTTGGCGAAGAGTATTTGAACTTTTCCGCAGATTCGTGACAAGTCGCTTCCGTCTCGTTGTCGCTCTTGGAGTTACCGGATTGATTTATGGGGGCCTCATGTGGTTTTCAGCGAGATACATCCCGGCGCACGGCTTCCGCTTCGATATGAATTGGTTGGATACGTATTTCATCAAATACCGCGATCGCAATGCGTTCTATTATTTCTATTACTTTTTGTTTGGTGGCTTGGTCGCCTTCACGTTGCCAGCATTTCGTGCAATGTTGAAAAGATACTGGCAATGGATCATCGTTTCGGTTGGTGTCCTGTACGCAGTCATTGGCTATGAACTTTTCCGTTATTCAGGGGAAGGCAAGATTGATTTAAATGTCGCGACGTCATTGAAACCGTCCATGTTCCTCTATACAATGGCTTGTTTGCTGGCTGTGTACGGTCTCTGCCTATGGTTGAGCAAAAAGCAATCAAAATGGACACATTGGCTAGGACTCCTTGGGAAATATTCGTATGGAGCTTATTTGATTCATGCGCTGATCTTGACGTACTTGATGAAAGGTTTGCGCGGGCTTCAGCTTTTTCACACAGGTGTGTGGGGAAGTGTGGTAGCATTCGTCTTGTGCGCCATTCTTTCTTTTGCCATATCATATGGGCTAGGAAAACTGCCGTTTGGTTCATGGCTGGTGGGGGCAGCAGAGAAAAAGACAAAAAAGATCCCGTCCTCTCAAAAGGAATGGCAAAATGCAGGTTAATCGAAAGCAGTTTGGCCAGATGTAGAAATAGTAGGGGGATGAAGGGAGAAGCGAGTCGTCATGCTGTTAGCTTACATTCAGTTAGCCTTGGCTATGGCTTTGGTAGGAAGCAACATCTCCATCGGCAAAGAAATTGTTTCCCATGTCCCTGTGTTTTTGTTTTCGGAGCTTCGCTTTTTGCTCGCGATGGTCATCCTGCTGCCGCTGCTTGCTATGCGTGGGGAATGGAAAACGACCTTTAGCCGTGAGGAAGGCAAGGTGTTATTCTGGCAGTCGTTTTTCGGCGTGTTTCTGTTTAGTATTTGCATGCTATATGGCGTTCAGTGGACGACAGCTACTGCCGCTGGTATCATTACGAGTACGGTACCTGCCTGCATCGCATTGTTTTCGTTCTGGATTCTCAAAGAAAAATTACACGCCAACAGCTTAGTGGCGATCGGTCTTTCAGTGGGCGGCATCGGTTTCATTACGTTCACAGGAAGCGGTGGGGAGCAAAACTGGATCAACATGATTGGCAATCTGCTCGTATTTTTTGCAGTCGTCAGCGAAGCGCTCTTCACGATATTCGCAAAAAGACTGTCTGGGAAAATTACACCTTTTCAAATGACGGCTGCGATTAATGTCATCAGCTTTGTCTTGTTTCTTCCGTTTGCGATCTGGGAAAGCTTGCGTTTTGATTGGAGTGCCGTACCTGCAAATGTATGGTCGCTTCTCGCGTACTATGCGTTTACCGCCAGCGTCTTATCCTTCTTTCTCTGGTACAAAGGAGTGGAGAAGGTGGAGGCTTCTAAGGCTGGCTTGTTCACAGGAATGATGCCGATAAGCGCTGCTCTCGTGGCTGTCTTTTTCTTGAACGAAGCATTTACTTGGATGCATGGAGTAGGGATGGTTCTGGTGCTTGCCTCCATTTTTATTGGGACACAGCAGCCACGACGTACGAGTTCAGCACTGGAAAGCTGATAGATATGGCATGATAGAAAGGTCTCGGAAAACCTCGCGTACACTCTCGGGGGTATCCGGGGCTTTTTTTGAAAGAAAACGAAAAGCGCCCTGACACGAGGTCAAGACGCTTAATCGATTTATTTGGTCAATGCATTTTCCAAATCTTTCACACCACTGTAGACCAATTCGAACAAGTCAGCAATGTTTTCTTCTTCAATGCAAGAGAAGGCAATGCGCAAATCGGTTTGACCGAGTGCGATCGTACCGACGCCATACTGTTCCAGCAAGTGCTGACGCAATGTTTCTGCTTCGACAGTCTTTAGTTTGAGGCACATGAAGTAGCCGGAGTTGAATGGATAGTAGGTCCACACATCATCAAATTTACCGCTTTCGAGCACTTCCTTGACACGGTTGGCGCGGCCTTTCATGATATCGAATTTCTCCTGCTTCTGTGCTTTGTAGTCCGGAGCAGTGATTGCGTGCAGAACGAACGTTTGAGAAGGGTGTGATCCGCTGGAAAGAGTAGCGCGGATGATCCCCATTGTTTTCTGCTCCAAAGCGCTGAGCAAGTCGCTGGATGGAGCTGCATACGTAATAAAGCCAACACGGAAGCCCCATACGTAATCTTCTTTGGTAGCGCCATCTACTTTTACAGGAAGAATACGCGGGTGAACGTCGCACAGGCTGGCGAAGAGAGATTCGTGCATCGAATCCTCGAAGAACAAGCCGAAGTATGCGTCATCTGTTACCGCGACAATGTTGATTCCGGCTTCAGCGCCTTCTTTGAGTGCAGCGACGATTTGTTTTCCTTCCTCTGGACCTGGTGTATAGCCAGTTGGGTTATTCGGGAAGTTGAGTACAACGATGGCTTTGCCTTTGTCTTTTTGTGCGAGAATCGCATCACGCAAAGCAGAAGCATTAAACTTCATCTCGTCGTTATACAATGGGTAGTAGACCATTTCAGCACCACGGCGGATCGAAAAGGTAAGCTCGTAGTTTTCCCAGTTTTTGTCCGGGATGATGACACTGTCGCCACTGTCAGCGAACAAGTCCGATACGATGCTCAGGCCATGCGTCAGAGCGTTTGTAACGATTGGGTTGCTAAACGTATGATTTGCCAGTGCAGGCTGTTCTTCGATCATTTTTTTACGCCATGCTGCACGTAGCTCAGGTTTTCCTGCCGGGGGAGCATATTCGTAAATATCTTTTGGTTCGTAAGCAGATAGGTTATCCTGGATGACTTTGAGATGCATCGGTTGACCGTTTTCCAGTGCAATTCCGATGGTTGCGTTGTACTTTTTCGCTTTTGTTTTCGCTTCTGCCGACTGGCTGAGAATCCCCTCTTTTGGGAAATAAATCAGCTTGGCGATATCGGATAACATTTCATAAACGTGCGGGTTTTCCCGTTGGATGGTTTCGTTCAGCGTTGATGCCAATGAATGCATGGTAGCCTCCCTTTTCATTTACAAACATCTATCTTTACCAATAAAGATAGCGTATCTACATGCATTTGTCACCCTTGCCCAGCCGGATATTTCAGATTTTGCAAGGTTCCTTTTGACAGCGAGGACCTGATTTGCTACCTTGAAATCGAAAACTGAGTAATGCGGGAGGGAGAAGAAAATGGCAGAACGCATGATCGTTCGCCTAGGGGACCCTATCTTGCGTGAAACTTCAAGAAGAGTACCATCCATTACTCCGCAGGTTGAAAAGATTTTGGATGATATGGCCCAAACGATTTATGCTGCGAAAGGTCGAGCAGGCTTGTCTGCGATCCAAATTGGCATTCCGAAGCGTTTGGTTGTGATGGATTGCGGCAGCGGCTTGATTGAACTGATCAATCCGGTGTTGATGGAAAAATCAGGTGAGCAGGTAGGGCAAGAGGCGTGTCTTTCGATACCGGGTGTTTTTGGAATCGTTCGTAGGGCGAATTATGTCAAAGTTCGGACGTTGAACCGCGAAGGAGAAAACATGATAATCGAAGCAGAAGATTTCCTTGCTCGGTGCATTCAGCACGAGCTGGACCATCTGGAAGGGATTTTGTTTATTGATCATACGGAAGAGCTCTACTCAGCAAAAACAGGAAAGAAACTGAATCGAAAAGATATGCACCGGATACAGGTTGAAAGTAGGAAAAAATGGTGGAAATAAACAGAGCATAAAACAGCAAGGAGATTGACTCATGAAACGTTGGAATATTATATTAACTGGCTTTGGAACAGTAGGACAGCAGGTAGCTAGACTGCTGGAGGAGCGCCGGGAGCGGTACCGCGAGCTATATCAAGCGGATGTCAGACTCGTGGGAGTTGTTCGTTCAGGGTCCGGCCTCTATGATGAGAACGGAATCGATTCAGGAAAATGGGAAGACTATACGCATACAAAACAAACACGGAATCCATCATGGGACGCACTGGATTTTATCAAGTCAGCTCAAGCAAATGTGCTCATCGAGGCAGGTCCATCTGAAAAAGAGGGAGGACCCGGTCTGACTTATATTCGTTATGCATTGGAGAATGCCATGCATGCGATTGCCATTTCAAAAGGGGCACTTGTTGTCGATTATGCTGGTTTAGCCGCTCTAGCCAAAAAACATGGCGTCGCGTTGAAAATTAGTGGAGCAACAGCAGCTGCTCTACCGACGATCGATCTTTTGCAGTATAACTTGGCAGGCTGTGAAGTGAAGCGAGTGGAAGGCATTTTTACGGGAACGACGAACTTCGTGCTCACAAAAATGATGGAAGAGGGGCTCACCTGTGCGGAAGCAATCGAGCTCGCTCAGAAGATGGGGATTGCCGAACCGGATCCTTCTTATGATATCGATGGTTGGGATACAGCTTCGAAGCTCACGATCCTCGCAAACGCCGCTTTTGGCGCGCAAGTAAATCTGTCCGATATCGCACGCGCAAGTATCCGCGAAATAACATCAGTACAAATCGAGACGTGGAAAAAGCATGCAAAGATTCCCAAGCTGATCGGAACCATCCAAAAGGAAGCGAATGGCACGCTTTCTGTAGCCGTCGAGCTTAGTGCAGTGGATCATAGTCATCCATTTGCATCTGTATCAGGTACGACAAAAGCCATACGGGTAGAAACAGATGTCATGGGGGATTTATTGGTCGTTGGAGGAAAATCAGATCCTGTCGCGGCAGCAGCAGCTGCCTTAAAAGACCTTGAACATATCATTAGCAGATAGGCTAATTTGCATGTGCTTCCAGTGTTCCTTAGGAATGAGTCGTTTACAACCGCGAGCATACTAGGGATGCACCACAAAAAACGGCGAGGGGGCCATACGGATGAATCAATCGTCTGATGTCAATGCCGAGCTACAGCAAGTATCTGCTTACCCAACCAAACAAAAAATGCATCAAAAAAATGTCGCTTTGGTAAATGAGCAGGATAGCTGCTGTTGTTCCCCCGAAAAACAGGCATCTGAAGCACAGCAGGAATAACGCCTATACGAAAAAGCCGGGTCTCGATTAAGAGACACCGGCTTTTCGGTTCGTGCATTGCGATCTATCCGATAAATTCTTGTACCCAGTAGCCATTTGTGAAGCCTACACCAATTTTTGTGAACGCAGGGTTCATAATATTTTGGCGGTGACCTTCACTGTTCATCCATTGTGTCATTACTTCTTGTGGACTTTGTTGACCCATGGCGATATTCTCACCTGCAGTCGAGTATTGGATGCCAAATTGCTTCATCATATCAAACGGCGAACCGTACGTTGGGCTGTTGTGATCAAAATAGTTGTTAGCAGACATATCTTGTGCTTTTGCCAAAGCTACTTTGGACAGTGCTGCGTCCATTTGAATAGGCTTGAGACCTGCTTTTGCACGTTCTTGGTTCACCAAATCCGCGACTTGTTTCGCAAAATCACCAGTTTTTCCTTGATCCACTTGATTTACTGGAGCGGCAGGCTGAGTGACATTATTGCTAGGTTGCGCTGGTGCAGCTTGAACTGGTGCTGGTTGTACCGGCGTTGGTTGCACTGGCTTTGCAGGTTGCATCGGCGTCACTGGCTGCTGTACTGGCATTGGTTGTCCAGGGGCAAAGCCTTGTTTTGGTTGATAGAAGTTCCAAAATTGTTGGGAATTTGGAGCTTTTTGGTATTGTGGCATATAATATTGGAACTGTCCGCCAGGAACAGGGCAATTAGAAGCAGCCGAAGCAGAAGTAGCGAAGCCTGTGAGAGCCAAGCCCAGACCAAGAGTCATCGCGATTGTAACAGAACCAAAACGTTTCATTAAACAAATCTCTCCTTTTTTTTGCCTACGAGGTTAGTTGTCGGATTCGGATTGAGGAAACAACCCTACGCCAGTTCGGCGATTCACCCCAATGTGGAAAAGCTCATCCACAAGATAGTCCCCCGCACTTCCTTTGCAAGAGGAAGTCTCGGCTTATTTCGTTTGGCATGAACAACGATATCAGACAATCCCAATCGAAATAAAGGAGTAATATATGGCAAATAGCTAGAAACGTTGATAAATTAGGCTCATTTCGCTTCGTTTGATTGTTCCTTCCATGCGGTTAAGCCGCCTTCCAATGCATTTGCATGAAAACCATGCTCACGAAGGAGAGCAGCAGCTTTTTGAGCTTTGTTACCTGTTGTACATACGGTAACGATCTGTACGTTTTGCGCAAGTTTTTCGGTTTCTTCATCGAACGGCTTGTCCAGTTCTTTCATTAGAAGATAGGGGACGTTACGAGTCGGTGCGTTTTCGTGAACGAGGCTGCCAGTCATGAATTTTTCGGTGTCGCGTACGTCCAATAAAAGCACAGGCTTTTTCTGTTGGAGCGTTTCTGATAATTGAATAGTTGTCAAAGTATGATTTTGCAATGAAATCCCTCCCACTCTTATTGTAACAGAGTTCCGCTTACTCCAGTATAAGGGTGAACGGTTGCTTTTATTGGACAACCATGGTAGAATGGGGTTGCTACTTGAAAAATTGATACCTATCATTCATCGAGGTGTATGCTGATGGATAACATTTTTGAATCCCCGATTCACACTGGCGCGGTCATCGGAGCCGCAAGGATGGAAGAGAGGAAGGGCTTTCATTGTTTTAGGTTTTCAAAAGGTTTAGTTTTTAATTTTGCAGTTCCGTCCTATGACATTCGCATATTCACTGAGTAGGTAAAATTCACATATCATGAAGGCGTATCAAAGTACATGATCTGGTATTTCTTCATGATATGTGAGCTTTATTTGCTTCGGTAAATATGACTAGCATATTCAAATTGAATTTTTGGAGGTCTTTTTAAATGCAAACGAACGGAACAGTAAAATGGTTTAACGCAGAAAAAGGTTTCGGTTTCATTCAAGTAGAAGGCGGAGACGATGTATTCGTACACTTCAGCGCAATCCAAGGTGACGGTTTCAAAACTTTGGACGAAGGTCAAAAAGTTCAATTCAACATCGTTCAAGGCAACCGTGGCCCACAAGCTGAGAACGTAGTAAAACTGTAAGTCTCCTTATAAAAAAACTGTCCTTTTAAGGGCAGTTTTTTTTGTTTGGTAGTAATGATAGGGTTTTTCTAGCCACTCAATAAAAGAGAAAATAAGGAACTATGGCGCCACACCATAATTCCTTATTTCCATTTTGCTAACATACTAAGGGCAAGTTTCGAGTTCAATCGTCTGAAATTGGCTATCGATCACTGTTAGGCCATTCACTTGTCCGCCGCCAATCGAAGTGCGGCCGTATGTGGTGAGAAGAACGTTTTCATTGTTGCGGGCTACAGTAAGGCGTACCTCATAGTGGAAGGAAGCAGGGATCGCCGCATTAAATACAGTGCGAGTGTTTGCTGGGAGAACTTGCGTAACGTCAACTAATGTACTGACTGGATTTGTTTGAGTAACAGCATTACCCCAGTTCAATACTTGTACGCGCACTTCCACGCCTCGGTCAAATAGATTGACGATGTCAAGGTGAGCTGTAAGCGTAACATTGAGATTATTTTGCAAAATACCAGTTGTTCTTACAAGTGTATCTCTGTGAGGCTTGCGGTGCTTGCGATCCTTACGATCCTTGCAATCATCGTGATCATCGTGATCGCAGTGATCCCTGTGATCCTTGTGATCGCAGCGATCCTTGTGATCCTTGTGATCGCAGCGATCCTTGTGATCCTTGTGATCGCAGTGATCCCTGTGATCCTTCCAATCATCGTGATCCCTGTGATCCTTGCAATCATCGTGATCCCTGCGATCCTTGCGATCATCGTGATGCTTATGGTGCCCATGATGCTTATGGTGCTTATGACGCTCTTCGAATTCTTTTTCCGTCATCTTGATCACTCCAATTTGGATATAAACTAGTGGGACAATAATACGATATTGTTTCTTGTGTGAATTTGTAACGGCGAACGTAAGGGGACGAGTACCTATTTTTGGTAGAGGAGAGTGGAGTTTCATGGTAGCCAATCATGTATGCAAACAACTAGACTATACGGCTCGCTTTGAATGGGGCTACGAAGGAGTGGAGCACCTCGGGGCCGTTTCGGATATGATCGTCATCATTGATGTGCTCTCTTTTAGTACATGTGTCGACATCGTAACTGGACGTGGGGGAATCGTCTATCCTTATCAGATGAAGGATGCGTCCGCTGTGGAGTTTGCCAAACAAAAAGCAGCACTGCTCGCTGGAAAACGGGGAGAGCCAATTTCGCTTTCACCTGCTTGTCTGAAAACGGTACCAATGGGTAGTAGGGTGGTGTTACCCTCGCCAAACGGATCGACCTGTACCGTATTGGCAAAGAAATCAGGGGCGAAGGTAATCGCTGCGTGCTTGCGAAATGCGCTATCCGTCGCCAGATACATACAGCAGCATAAAGGAACCGTAACGGTCATTGCTTGCGGTGAACGGTGGGGGAATGGAGCGTTGCGACCCGCTATTGAGGACATGATTGCAGCAGGTTCACTCCTTCACGAATTGGAGGGATATCGCTTGTCACCAGAGGCCGAAATGGCGGTGGCAGCCTTTCGATCTGCCCAAGATCATATTCCCTTTTACTTGCAGAAATGTGCGTCAGGCCAAGAACTGATCAGCATGGGCTACCCGGAAGATGTCGCACTTGCAGCACAATGGAATCGGAGTTCCACTGTCCCAGTCCTAAACGATGATTTTGCTTACGAAGCCATTTAGTCTTTTCGCATAAAGAATCCCTCATTCGGTAACCATGGTTATGAACCACACATGAGAAAAACTGGACAGGGAGGATTCATATGGATGACGACAGCAAGTCCATCAACCAGTCAGAAGAAAATATCCTGACGAATCGCCAAGGCCATCCGATCACAGACAACCAGAACTTGCGAACAGTAGGGAATCGCGGGCCAACCGTTCTGGAGAATTACGACTTTCTGGAAAAAATCACACATTTTGATCGGGAGAAAACACCTGAGCGTGTCGTGCATAGCCGAGGTGCAGGAGCGCATGGCTATTTTGAAGCGTATGGAACCGTAGGGGATGAGCCGATTTCTACTCACACGAGGGCAAAGCTGTTTTCGGAGCAGGGGAAAAAAACGCCTGTATTTGTGCGGTTTTCTACGGTTATTCATGGGACGCATTCGCCCGAGACGTTACGCGATCCACGTGGGTTTGCGGTGAAGTTTTATACAGAGGACGGGAACTGGGATCTGGTTGGCAACAACCTCAAAGTTTTTTTCATTCGGGATGCGATGAAGTTTCCTGATCTTGTACATGCGTTCAAGCCTGATCCAGTGACAAACATTCAAGACGTGGAACGGATCTTTGACTTTATCTCAAACACGCCTGAGGCCATGCATATGATCACGTTTTTGTTCTCTCCGTGGGGAATACCAGCGAACTATCGACAAATGCAAGGCTCTGGCGTAAACACGTACAAGTGGGTAAACCACGAAGGAAAAGCGGTCCTGGTCAAATACCATTGGCAGCCGTTAACGCAAGGGATTAAGAATATGACTCAAAAACAGGCAGAAGAGATCCAAGGCAAAAACTTTAATCATGCCACGCAGGACTTGTATGAAGCGATTGAGCGAGGCGAATATCCGGAGTGGGAAATGTGCGTCCAGATCATGAGTGATGACGACCACCCTGAGCTCGATTTTGATCCGCTTGATCCAACGAAAATATGGCCCGAAGATCAATTCCCGTTTCTTCCTGTAGGCAAAATGGTATTGAACAAAAACCCGGATAACTATTTTGCAGAGGTCGAGCAAGCAGCTTTTGGGACAGGTGTTTTAGTGGATGGACTTGATTTCTCCGATGACAAGCTACTGCAAGGAAGGACCTTTTCCTATTCGGATACGCAGCGTTATCGGGTTGGCGCCAACTACTTGCAGCTTCCGGTCAACGCTCCCAAAAAGCGTGTAGCTACCAACCAGGAAGGCGGTCAAATGCTGTATCGAGTAGATCGGACGCAACGGCATATTAACTATGAGCCATCGACGATTGGCGGATTGCAGGAAGCCAAGCAAGCCGCTCCTGATCATCAGCCAGAAGTGGAAGGGAAGGTCGTCCGTCAAAAGATTGATCGCACCAACGATTTCAAACAGGCGGGAGAACGTTATCGCCTCTTGGAAGACTGGGAACGAGAAGACCTCATTGCCAATCTGACGGATGCACTCCTCTCCTGTGACCCGCGCATTCAAGAGAAAATGCTCGGATATTTCTCGCAATGTGACGAAGAGTACGGTCAGCGCTTGAAAGCTGGAATCGCGCAGGACAATGGCGGAAACAATCAGGGGATGGGCGGACCGATGGGCGCAACGAATCCAGGAGCGGCTGTCAAGGAAGCCGAACAAAAGTCTCGTCCGTCCAAGCCTTACTGATGACCCGAGTGAACAATCAAGATGGAACGAACAACGGAGCTTTGCCGAATCCATGGTAAAGCTCTTTTTTTGTATCCGGTTGCATTTTTACTTAACAATCAGTAGGCTAAAACGTATAGGATCGATTTGCCAAAGGAGACGTCATTCATGTCGAAAGATAATAAAACACATCAACATATTGTGGAAGCAGCCTTTCAATTATTCGCGGAGCATGGGATTGAAAAGACGAGCCTGACGATGATTGCTACAGAAGTAGGGATCACCAAGCCGGCGATTTACTACCACTTTGCATCAAAGGATGCACTGCTCGATTATTTGTTTGATCAACTATTTGGAAACTATACATTTTCCCATTTTTTCACGGTTACGGATTTTACAGCTGACAATTTCGTGGAACTCCTTATCGAAAATGGGTTGAAGCTATTGCCGAGCGAGGAAGAGGATTATGCCTTTTTGCGTGTCTTCAATCAATTTCTACTATCTGTCAGTCAAAAAGAGAAGTACCGTGACAAGCTGCGTCTGATGCAAGAAGATTTTTTGCAGGGCTTTACCTCCTTATTGGAGCGAGGGATAGAGTTAGGTGTCGTCACGCCTGATCGTGTCGTAGCAAAAGCTCATATTCTAGCACTCGTCGTTGATAATATCAGTAATTACATGCTAATGGGGATTGAGCTTGATCAGAGGGATATCTGGGCTGAAACAGTGAGAAGCGTGTTAAAGTAATCGAAAAAAACAGTAACCCAATTCGAGTTTCCAGCGTCTTACAATTGTTTACATTAGAAGATGGCGAGGAGATTCATGATGGTACGAAGAGAGAAATGGGTAACATTGTTGAGCTATACCGCGGTACTCTCCCTATTGACGACGGGTGGGGTTGTTGCTGCATCCCCTGCGAAAACAGATTCCCAAAAGGTAGAAGCATCAGCTGGTACTACGGGCAATACCGAGGTGAAGTTGCAGGCTTGCAGTCAAGATGATGCGGTAGCGGATGACTCGGACACGACGATGAAGTCCTGGAAACCATTAGAGAATAAGCCGGTAATGGAAGGGATTACTGCCATTGCAACAGGCATCATTTTTGATGAAGCAGGTTATGGATGGAGACCGGGCATTTCGTATGCCTTCACCGAGGATGGGCAAGTGTGGAAATGGGGATATCAATCTGACGAGAATTATGAACCACAAAAGTTAGCCGGGATTAAAGATGCCAAGCAAGTCACGACGGATTATGTCCTTACGGGCGCAGCTGAAGTATGGCAGATCGATGAGAAGAAGGCACCTGAAAAACTGGCCGGCCTGGATAAAATCAAGAAAATTCAGCAGCTCGATCTTCATGAAGGCGTACTCTTTTTACTAAAAGAAGATGGTACCGTACTGAAATGGGAAAAAGGAGCGAAAGCAGTAGAGAAGGTGACGAAGTTTTCAAATATCCGTGACTTGTATAGCTCTGCCTTTTCCTTGTTTGCAGTAGATGACCAAGGGAAGCTTCTCTATCTCGATGGCAAATCCGGAGAGCTTCACACAGAAAATGTACAGGTAATAGATATCTCAGGGAAAGTCAAACAGGTAGCCGTCGATTATACGGATCGCGCCTTGATCCAAACAGAAAAAGGCGAAGTGTATAGCTACAGTACAAAAAAAGATAAAAAAGTAGTGCGTGCCGCTCATGCAGATGGTGCTACGCGGATGGCAGTTGGCGGAGAAGGAATGTACTTGATCGTAAAAGCGGACGGAACTGTTTGGGGATGGGGACATAATACACTTGGAATGCTCGGTGCGAATCTAGAAAATGAGCTCGAGGAGCCTGTCAAACTAGCAGGTCTTTCTGATATCACCGACGTACAAGCGGGCACAGATCATGTGATTGCTCTCGATAAGAAAGGAAACGTCTATTCATTTGGCAGCAATATGACAGGACAGCTGGGTCGAATCCCTGTTACTTTTGACAAATGGACAGAATTGGGCGAATTACGTGATGTAAAGCAGGTTGTAACAGAGCTGGATAAACCATACTTCGTGCGTAATGATGGTTCTGTATGGGGTTTCGGCTTGGATCGAGTGCCATATGAAGTGAAAGGACCTAAGAAAGTAAAAACAATGGATAGCATCCTGGATTCGCCCGTTACCTTGAATGAGAATGGACAAATTCAGTTGTGGACCAGTGAATTTAGCAGCTGTGAAACATTGGCGTTGCCTTCACGCATCAAGGATTTCGTTGGGGGAGAGGAGCATCTCTTGTTGCGTACAGAAGATGACCAATTCCTGACGGTGGAATTCAGTTATGATTCCGCAGAACGCGGAGGGTTATCTGTCACCACGAACTTGCGCCCACAAAAAGTGGAAACCCTCAAACTAGATTCTAAAGTAGCTGCGGATGTGAGTAAGCTTTATGCCAATCTTTATACGTTTTTTGCTGTGACGAAAAATGGTCAAGTATTGTACGCAGAACGGAAGAATGATGAACCGTTCACTTCATTTGCGCAGATAGCTGGTTTAGAAGGGATTCGGGAGCTCGCGCCTGAGTATTTTGTCCGTTATACAAAGGATACCGCATCAGTATGGGCGATCAATGACGCAGGCAAGGTTCACGAAATTCAGGTTTACCCAGAGAGCGAAGGTAATGACGCAGGAGCTATCAAAGTGAAGCTGGAACCAAAAACCGAAGAAGACATTGCCATGATGAGCGGACGTCTGCGGATAACCAAGGATGGGCAAATCTTCGAACACGAATGGGAACCGCTTAAAAAACAAAAAGTGGCTGGTCCTGTTAGACTGATTTCCTCTTTGTACGACTATGCGATCGAAGGGCCAGGCTCGCATTACCATGTGCTTGTCACCGAAGATGATAAGATCGTTTTTATTGGTGATAATCCATACGGAAAAGGTCAGCTTCAACCAGATAAGGTCAGACAGTAACAGGCTCAAAACCCTATTAAGAAATCGAAGTCAATTTAATAGAATCATTGGTTAAAAAAGCAGTAACAGAACTAGGAACCCGAAAAACCTAGTCTGTCGCTGCTTTTGTGTGTTCACGTACCAACTTTGTTGAAGAGGATGTAAGATTAGCGTTCTAATATTGCCGTAAATAGTAGATGTTCGGCTTGCCGGTGCTTTCCCCGTTCAAATTCTCGTGCAATAATCGTTTGCGGCTTCATGATTTCTTTTGTCGTCTCTTTTTCCCGTGAAGTAGTATTCATCATTGTCATGGATAAACATGGGAGGACAATGTAGAATTATGTCGAACGTATATTTATGAATAAGCCTGAGCCTAGAAGTACGTTGGTTCCATGGAAAAGGAGAATCTATGTAAATGCAGAAGTCATCAAGTTCATCCAAAGAAAAAAGCACTGCATGCTGCCAACCGTCGATTTCTCCGGCAGACGATTCTGCTCGGATATTAATAGAAGGAAACACCGAAGTTTTAGCACAAATGAACATGATTAGCTTGACGGAAGAGGATTTGCAGTTAATCGCAGCGTTTCGTCCTGTCATTGAGACCGAAATTGAGCAGATTACTTCTTCTTTTTATGAATCGATTCTCCATGTGGACTCTTTGAAACATATTGTGATGGAGCACACTACCGTTGACCGTTTACGTCAAATCATAAAGAATCATTTAATCGAAATGTTTGACGGCCGGATCGATCCTACCTTCATTGAAAAACGCTTGAAGATTGCGATGGTCCATCAAAAAATCGGACTTCCTCCCAAGTGGTACATGGGTTCTTTTCAAAACCTATTAGGCACACTTATGCGAATCATAGATGATCGGAAAGAAATGTATCCTGACTCGAAAAAACTGGCACAAGCCATTACGAAGCTGCTCAGCTTTGAGCAGCAGTTGGTACTGGAGGCTTACGAAGACCAGACACGTATACTGGAGCAGCGCGCCAAGTCGATGATTGAATATCAAGCGTTTCATGATGAATTAACAGGCTTGCCGAACAGAAGGAAGCTCCATCAAGCCTTGCAGGAGGCGATTGCTAATAATAGAGAAAAAGGTACGCGATTTGCTGTGCTGGTACTGGACATCGATCGTTTTAAAATGATTAATGATTTTTTTGGCCATACGTACGGGGATCGTTTTTTGCAAGAAGTGAGCAATCGGATCAAAACAAGCGCGGAAGGATTCGATGTGACGATTGCCCGTATGGGTGGTGATGAGTTCACACTGATCTGCCAAAATGCTGAAGATGACCACAAGTTTTCGACGTTGGCTGATCGGGTGGTAAAGGAAATTGAGATTCCCTATCTTTTGCAAGGAAAAGATTATTACGTCACTGCGAGTATTGGTGTCGCGGTGTATCCCGATCACGGATGCAGTGAGGAGCAATTGCTCAAAAATGCAGATGCTGCCATGTACGAAGTGAAGAAAAACGGGAAAAACGGATTTCAGTTTTTTACCAATGATCTCGATTATTGGCGTGGAAGCACTCGCTCGGTGGGATCATCCAGAAAAAGGAATTCTGTCACCGGGTGTGTTCATCCCGATAGCGGAAGAAACGGGCTTGATCTTTGAGATTGGCACGTGGACATTGAAGGAAGCATTCTTTATGCCGGAGCGTGATCGTTTTGATCATCCTCTGCAAAGCATTCCTAAACAGTAGATGGAATCATTTTGAAATTATTGATACAATGATGAGAGTCCCTTCGGGGGCTATTTTTTTAAGGAGGGCTTTTCCGATGAAGAACATTACGTTCATCAAACACGTCTATGAAAAACAACTGGGGGGTGAAATCTACTATGAACCCTAGTATTTTGAATGGCACCAGAAATCATCTGATCAACCAGCTCGTCTTTTTTGACGAGCAGTATTCACTCTTTTACGATCAATATGTACGGAATTATGGGAAAGAAAAGCAAGCCATCGATGAGATTGTGGAGCGTTACAAGCAAACACTCGAAAACCTTTTGGCAAAAGAAGACAGTGCACTATTTCAATCACTTAAAGCAATTACGTTATTAGGCAGCAACGTAAAAGTGCTATTTGAAGATGATCAATTTGAGGAGTCATTTACTGTGGTATACCCCACAGACATTGACCCGGATAACAACAGAATTTCATTCTTATCGCCCATAGGCAGGCAACTGCTGCTAGCGGCTCCACACGATTCTGTTGTGCTGGAAAGTCCGGTCGGCAGGCAGCAGGTGCAGGTGCGGGAGATAAGCTTTACATATATGGGGGGATTCTCGTCACCATAGGAATCTAACCATCGTATCGATCATATAAGAAGACACTAACACGATGTTAGTGTCTTTTTTTGTCATTTCTAGTAAAATGCAAGAAAAGCAAGCCGTGAGTACAGGGGGAAAAGACGATGAAAACTATTGCCTGCCCAACATGTAAGCAAGATGTGCAATGGGATATGAATCGCCTGCAAAAGTTGGAAGAGCGGTGGGTGATGGTTTGCGAAAAATGTGGTGACCCGTTCTTCAGTGTGATAGAGGAAGAGAAGGAAATGATTCTTGCAGGCATACGATTGACGGAAGAGTATGTACCGGATATCATCCATGCTTATCACAGTGAGGATGTAAAGAATCTCCCATCCAGGGTAGGGTTTGGAGTCATCAAAAAAAGCAATTCAGAGGACTGAATTGCATGCTTTTCACCTGATCGCTATTCCTCGTAATTAAACTGCCACTCGATACCAAATCGATCGACGACACTGCCATAGCATTTGCTCCAAAACGTCTCTTGCAGTTCCATTCTGACAGTTCCGCCCTCTTTTAATTGTTCAAAGTACGAGTGAATGCCCTCAAGGTCTTTATTGACGATGGCTAGGCTGATGTTTGTTCCTTCGACATAAGGCATGCCAGGGAATACATCGGAAAACATGACAGAGCTTCCGTCAATGACAAGGCGTGTGTGCATAATGAGATTTTTCGCTTCTTCAGGCATGGTGAAATTCGGATCAGGTGGCGTATCGCCATATCTCATAAATTGTGGTGGTTCTGTACGAAAGACTTTTGCATAGAATTCGGCTGCTTCCTGACAGTTCCCATTGAAAGTAAGGTAGACATTGACGCTCAAAGGTCACTCACTCCTGTTTTGTGTATTTTCCAATCTTCACCTCTATGATGGAAAGATACATGAGCAAATATACTTCGAGAATCATAGAAAAATAGGTCCCAAGACGCTAGCGTGAACTGTTACCCAAGAAA
>NZ_PXZM01000037.1 GCF_003013395.1 Brevibacillus fortis
GTATTCAGTTTTGAAGGAATGAGGCGAAAAGCTGTATTCCCGATTACTTGTAAAAGTAATGGAGAATGCAGCTTTTTTTGTTGTGTAATAGGTGTGACCGTGCTGAACGAATGCACGGTTTTTTGTTTTCTTTTTTTGTCCCTCTATTTTCCCCTAGGCTAGAAACAATGGAGAGGAGGGGGAGAATGTCTATACATCCACTACGACTATTGGCTATATTGCTTTTTGCTACATGTATAGGTGTAGCGACCTACATCATTTTGAAGCCGCATCAAGTGACCTATATACAATTGCGATCAACAGTGGAAAAAGAAAGTGGCCAATTACTTGAAGCGAGGGATATGGAGCCATTAACACTAAGACTGGGAGGGATCTTTCAACAACCTATTGCCCCAATTCCAGGTTTGATTCCATGGGAAGAAGGACAGAGTCTTGTCGGTTTAGCATTCAACCGTCAAGTGAAGGGAGGCCGACCGTTATTGCAAAGTGATTTGGAGCAAAAAAGCAAGGCGCAAGGCAGCGGAGTGCTATCAGAAAAAATGACAGGTATGAGCATTCCCGTAGACAATGTAGCAGGAGTTTCACCGCATGTATCAAGCGGAGAAAGGGTGCATGTCTATGCTTCCTTTGAAGATGAGTCAGGAGCACATTCTGGACTCCTATTGCAAAACATGCCGATCATAGGCGTTCAACGCGAAATGGAAGGTGATCATCCCAATCTGGTAGCTGTTACTCTCTCCCTGACAAGTGATGAGGCTGTTCTGCTAACACATGCACTTCATTATGGAAAAATCAGATTAGGCTTGGCGGCAGTGAAGGATGGGGGAAATCCGGGAATAGGTGATGCAAAATTCGCTGCAGAGTTAATGAGAACGAAAACACGTTGGGGTATTCAAAAGGAGGAGCATGAGTGAAAAGGCGTTTGCTCATAGTAGATGATGATCGAGATTCAGTTCGCTTGTTAACGGCTCAACTTATAAACAGCAAATGGATAGAAGTGTGCGGGGAAGCACTTGGAGTGGAAGAAGCATGGGAAAAGTTACAGGCAAACCAACCGCATTTGGTGTTGCTGGGTGGTATAAAGGGAACGGAAAGAGGTGTGTTGTGTCAGCAATTTCGGTTAGCCTTTCCTCATCTTTCATTTATTGCTGCTTGCTCAAGCAATGAACTGATGTGGGAGCCATTTTTCCGGAACTTAGGCTTATGGGTTATTGCCAAGCCCATTGAACCAGGGCAAATTGAAGCGTTAGCCATGATGATACAGCCTCAAGGTATGGTAGCAGAAGCCGCGCCACAACAACACCAGTACGTAATCCAGGAACAAACCAGAGGCTATCCGAGCCAGCCGCCCTCATACTCCGAGCCGATCACAGATAGACCAGTTCCTGAATTGACTCGTCCCAAGCAGCTTATTACTGTTTACGGTCCAAAAGGTGGCGTAGGAAAAACATTTATTTCTCGTGAGCTAGCTATTTTCTTTTCCATGCAAAAAAGCGAGGGTCTCCCATTGCGGGTAATTGCTGTTGACTTCAATCTTGATCTCGGTACATTTGCGACTACCTTGAATCTTCCTCGTACCCCTAATCTTTTTACGTGGGTAAAGGATCTTGATGCTCAGTTGCATTCGTTTATTCAGAGTCAAGGAAAAGACCCGTATTCCATAAGCAACGAGGAATGGCAGGAATACGCACAAGCCTTGCCGTTATCTCCGCAACAAATCGAGAAATATATTGTTTCTCATCCTGATACGGGATTGCATGTACTTACCTCTCCCCGTGATATTCGGCAAAGCTTTGAAATCCGTGACTATCATTTATATCTGATTCTCGAAACGTTAAAACAAAGCAACTACGACGTCATTCTCATAGATACGGCACCTGATACAACAGATGCAACGATTCAAGCTCTGTTTTTTGCAGAACATGTTGTGATGGTGGGAAATCCGGTGGTAGACTCCATTGAAAATATTCAACGATTGCTAAAACTGTTGAGAGAAGCAGAGTACCCTGAAGAACGCATTCAAATTTGCATGAATCGTTTGCAGCGGAAAGAAATGTTTACCTTAGATGAAATTCGCGCCTACTTCCAACTTCACCCTAGCAAAAAAATCTTCTCGATACCTGACGATGTGGAAGTAAAAAAATCGATTAACACAGGAACGCCGGTCATGCTCCAGTCAGGAAGAATTCCGGCCAAGGAAGCCATTGAGACACTAGGAAAAGCACTGTTTCCCGTAGACGGGGAGCAAGTGAAGGCTACTGGAAAAGAGAAACTAAAAGAGAAAGCATCTCTCTTTAAGTGGTTATGGGGATGAGGGAGGGTGTCATGTTCGATAAAAAACAGTTACTCGGCATTTCTAATCAAGTCCGCACAGCGCAAGAATTACGATCAGCAGGGAGGGGAATGGCGGGAGTTCCTTCGACGCTTCAAGAACAAATGCAAGCTCCAGATCATGAAAGGACGAATGAAAAATGGGTCGGGACAGATCGAGAAACATCAATTCGTACCCAGATTGTTGAGAAATACGGAAAACGATTATGGGAAGAAAAGCATTCCGCACTCTTTTTAGATGAGCTGACGACAGATATTCGAATGCTGCTGGAGTCGCAAACCACACTGACATCCATACAAATGGAAGCAGAAGTAAAACGACTGCTGCATTCTTTGACGGGTTGGGGGCCATTAGACGCTTTATTAGAGGATAACGACATCACGGAGATTCTTTTTCATCGCTATAACTATCTCGTTATTGAAAGAAAAAGTACTGGTCGTCTTGAATCGCCGGACATTGCTGTTTTTCGAGATGAGGAAGAGCTGCTGCGCTTATTGGAACAAATTGCAGCGACAATGGGGCGTGAGTTTAATGAAACAAAAGCAGAGTTGCATACACAGCTACCAGACGGTTCCCGGGTTGCTGCTACGCATCGCTCTATTTCTCCCGATGGTCATATGCTCACGATCAGAAAACACCGTGAGCTACTCAGCGAGTCCAACTACTTGCGGTATGGTTCCATTTGCGAGCCGATGCTTCTCTTTTTAAACAGAGCAGTCCGTTTATCTCGTGCATCTGGCATTGTCACTGGAGGAACAGGCTCAGGCAAGACACACATGCTCAATCTTATTTCCCAGTATGTTCCTGATTATTTAAGTATTATTACGATCGAGGACGTTTTGGAGATGAAGCTTCAGCATCCTTTTGTGCGCAGATTTTTAGCGAAACCTGCAAATTACGAGGGGAGGGGTGGGTTTTCGATCAAGGATTGTGTTCGTTTGTCCTTGAGAAAAAGGCCGGATGTCATTATGGTCGGTGAGACACGAGGTGGAGAAATCGTAGATATGCTTTGGGCGATGAATACGGACCATCCTGGTAGCTGGAGCACAGCGCATGCAAACTCACCGCGAGCTTTGGTCGATTCAACATTGCCCATTTTATTTGGAAAAGCAGATGAAGGGTATAGTGCTGAGGAGCGCAATTTAATGATCGGTTCAGCACTGGATCTGATTGTTCAAGTAAAACGTTTTGAAGAAGATGGCAGTCGTAAGGTGGTCGCGATAACGGAGGTAGTGGGGACGGGTCAATCGCATGAAGAATGGATAAAACGAGCTTGCAACATTAAACAGGTTCTCCCTGATCGGGTGTATTTGCAGGATATTTACGTGTACGAAGCAACAGGGGTGGAGAATGGGAGAGTAAAGGGTCACTTCAAATGGACAGGCTATCGCCCGGAGCGACTTATTAAGCGATGGCTAGAGAAAGGACTGTCGCGAGAGGAGATTGAGCAAGTCTTTTTTACCACACCAATACCGCTGTAACCGCTATAGGAGGGGAAAGCATGGACATTAGCTTACCTGTTGCGATAGGGATGGGGATGGCCATCACGTTACTGATCATGCCCAACAAATTGTATATGCGAGAGCCGCCGGGGAAGCACGAGATCGTAGAAGTGCTGCAACAGGACAGAAAAACAATTTGGAAGCAGTTTGAGGAGAGGTTGGCGAAATCACGCTCAGGATGGGGGGTAAACCAGTATGTGACCCTCTCTTTTTTATTGGGGATCGCGTCCTTTGGTGTGAGTAGTCAGATCTTGCAGTCTTGGTGGATGGCATTACCTGCTTTGCTGGCAGGGATTATGTTTACTGAACGGTTGGTTAGTGTATGGGGGGCTCGTCGTAAGGACGATTTCGAAGCAGGCAATGTAAAAGCGATTCGTCTCATGGCCAGTTCTTTACGTACTTCTCCATCGTATTTGCATGCGTTTGAACAGGTAGCAGCCAGTCCATTTTTATCTGAAATCGTATTAGAGGAATACAGGCGTGTTGTAGAGCTATTGCGGGCACAAGTCCCATTAGAGCACGTAATGAATCGGTTTTTTGAACGTACAGGATCTGCTGATGTCAAATATTTAGCGACCATTGTTCACATTCAACGTGAAATGGGGGGAGATATGGCCAAAACGCTCGATTTGGCTTCCTCCTCAATATTGCGGCGCCGACAGTCGCTCCGTAGACAAAAAGCAGCTATGGCTCAGATCGTGGCACAAGTGAATTTACTAAGTGTCATGCCGTTTGTTTTTGTCACTGCTTTGTACGTCAACAATCCGAATCATTTCGATCCACTAACGGCCACAATGGGGGGACGGCTGCTTATTTTGGGAAGCTTGGCTTCTATTTTGATTGGGGGAGAAGCAATTCGTTATGTTGCGCATAAAAGCATAAGCAGGGGAGCATAGGAGAGGATGCAATGTTCGTTCTTGTTATTAGTATATGGGTGGGTTTTGCTATATTTTTGTACGGCTTACCGTCTTGTGTGAGTAAGGGAGAACCATTCTCCGCCACACTTTTGGGCAGGATTGATTCCGAGAAACAAGCCAAGCTTGAGCAATCGTTTCACCCAGGGAGAAAAAAGTGGACACTGGTTCGAAGCTTGGAGAAAAACCAGGCGCTACAGCACTTCTACAAATGGACGGGTATTGATAAGAAAAAAATAGAGGAAACATTGGCGCGTCTTGGGATCGATATAAGCCTGACAGAGATTGTTTTGTTTCGGCTCATCAGTATGTGTTTCATTGTTTCATCACTATTTTCATTGTCAGTTAGCATGGTTAACGGTGAAAAAATCGGTATGGCGAATGGGCTTCCCTTAGCGTTTAGCTTATTTTTGTATTTGTTGCCGAACATGCTGCTAGATTGGGCGGACAAGCGAGCAAAAGCTGAAATTCGAGAGCAGGTCCCTATTTTTTTCAGCATTGTGCAATCGCTGGTGGAAGCAGGTATGCCATTGCAGCAGGCTATTAAGCAAACAGCGAGACGCTTTGATACCAGACTTGGCAGAGAGCTTGAGAGCTTAGAAATAGGAGAAAAAAGGCATGGGAACTGGAGAAAGGCGCTTGAAGAACTGGCCTTTCGGTGGGAGGTAGATTCGTTGACTACCATCGCGTTGGAGATGAACGAGGCGATGAAAAAAGGGGTTAGCATATCACAAATGTTGTCTGTCCAAGTAGAGGAGCAAGTGAGACAACAAGAAGACGAGGCCGCTACCCATATGAATCGGTTAAATATCAGGTTATTGCCTTTTGTCATTTTGTTAATGGGACTGCCGTTATTGTTCTTGGTAATGGGTCCTGCATTTATCGGCATCGGAGAAAGCTTGTAGAAAATCAAAAACTAGCGAATGTAAATATTTTTGCGAGAGGCACTGTCTTTTGGCAGAGTGAAAATAGAACCAAAATCTCAATGAGGAGTGAATGGGATGGGAGCTATCGCAGATTACGTCAAGCGTTTTTGGTATGAGGAGGACGGTGTTACGATCGTGGAAATGGTCATTATCATTGCCGTCATCTTGATTGTGCTTATTCCGACACTGACACAACTAGGCACTGCCGAGGATGAGAAGCTGAAGGAACTGCAAGAAAAAATAAGCAAATGACAAACGTTGTCTTGCTTGGTGTGTTAGGAGCGGCAGCGTGGATGGATTGGAGACAAAGGAAAATACCGAATACTCTTGTTTTTCCAGCGATAGCTGTCGGCTTATGGTCTCAGTGGGAAGGTGAGTTATTAGGTGGAGCATTGTTAGGTGTGGCAGGAGCCTTTTTGTTGACAGTTGGTCCCGTCATCTTAAAAGGGATGGGGATGGGGGATCAAAAGCTACTGATGGCTGTTGGTGCTTGGACGAGCTGGAGTGTGGTGTATTCTTTGTTTTTACATTCCATTGTTTTGTGTCTGATTGTTATGGTGTTCTATCCGCAAAATTGGGCTCGACTACGCAACAATTTTCAAATCATAGCAGCCGGATGGACGGCTCATCGACAAGTATGGCTTCCAGGCAGGGAAAGAACAGCCTTTTCATTCCCCTACGCGGTATATTTGCTGGGTGCTTTTGTGTTCCAATCCGTACGTGATGTCATCGGAGTAAGCGGATGATCACACGAATGGGACGCGTGTTACGTACGAGGGTGAAAGATGAGCGAGGTAGCCAAATGATTGAGTTTATTTTGGTGTTTCCTTTAGTTTGGATCCTGATCGTATTCTCCTTTGACCAATTCAGCATGATGTACAACAAGCAAAAGGCATTGGCGGCCGCGTATGAGGCAGGGAGAATTGCTGCAGTGCAGCCCAATTTCGGTTTGGCCAAATTTCATGCGAAAGAGCGAGGCATATCGGAGTTAGCGCAAGGTATCGGAGTCCTTCACAAAGATGTGCAGCTGGAGCTTGATGGGAACGGATGGAGAAAAGGCAGTCATGTAAAAGCTGAAGCAACAGTTTCATTTCAGCTTCTCTCTACGGGGGAATTATACGAGATAAGCGAAAGCTATCACATGATGGTTGAAAATGCGGAGGAGAAGCAATGAATGATCTGTTGCACCATTTTTTGATTCGAGTGAAGGAAGAGCGCGGGGCAACAATGATGACTGTGCTCTTCTATCTCTTCTGCTTGGGCAGCCTGCTCTCTATCCTGTTATTTTTGGAGCAGACAGATTATCTAAAAATGAAGATGCAACATACAGCAGATCTGATTACCAAAGGAGCACGTGCGGCTGGAAAATGGGAGTATGTGGATTCAAACGGTGATAAGCAAATCAGATTGTTTGCGACAACGGAAGAAGCTGATCGACGTGATGCAGATATCATTCGTGGGGCACGTGAAGAAGCGGGGATTCTTTGGAGATTAAACAGGCCGAATCTAGAGGGGACAAGTGATGAGGTCTCTGTCATTCACCAAAAAGATGAACGGCCTTATTTGTACTTGCAAGGAATCTATCATTTAGAAGTAAAGGTTGAAAAGAATATACCTGTATTTTGGGATGAGCTTTTCGTAAAGATGAACAGAGTCTCCCAGTCTGGAGTCTATGAATAAAGTCACAATTTTGAACAGAGGTAGTGTTATTTTTGTCCTAATCCCACGTGGTAATTTAGTATTATATTCCAAAAATGGGGATAGGAGTGAATGACAGTGCCCTCAAAAATAGTCGATCGGTACAAACGAATTCTTAACGGAGAGCAAAAGCGTTTTTCTCCGTATGAGTTCGAAGATGTGCAGTACCGTAAGCAAAAAGTCCAATTAGTTGTTAGATATGCGATTGAGAATGTAAAAAGATGGACGCCAGAGCAGGCGCGACGTGACTTGAGCTTCCAAGATATCAAAGAACTGAAGCTGCATTTGGTGAGAGAATTTATTGAGCCGCCCATCGAGGCAAAGGCTGAGGATGTGTATTATTTCGTTGAATTTGCTTATCCGTATTTACCTCGACTTTCAGAAGAACAACGAGTGCTATGGGTTTACCAAGAAGTGCTTTCAGGCATAAGACGCCATTTTCCCCCAGCTTATTTTCAGAGCATAAAGGGTGAGGAACGGGCAAAGATATGCGTCGATTATATGTGCAAGCATCTACTAAAGCTGGCAGATTTGCGTCAACTGCCAAGTATCTTCAGCAAAACAGAGAGAGCATACACGCTCCTGAAAACATATAAACTCAAAATTCTCGTCGACACGCTCTACTTTTCACCGTTTGATATGGTCACTGAAATGTATCCCGAACTTAGTGATCCCTCTTATTGGGAGGAAATATAAAAATATTTGCACAACCCTGCTGTCTTTTTTTACGGTAGAGATAGTTTCATTGGCTTATAAGCAGATGAAACGGCCGTACTCTACAGGTGAGAGAAGGAGGCGTTGCGTATGGCAACAGTAGAAGCTCACCAGAAATGCTCTGCATCCGTGGAGCAGCTTCTAGGGCGAAAAGTACGCTACCAGAAGCACAAACCCGGCAGGTATCTTTCAGTGGAAAGAGTTCCGCAGGGAGCGTTCCAGATCGAATCCGTACATCGATTTGGAGACAGAGTAGTACTCAATGACGGGCTGATTGTAATGGAGAATGCTCCAACCGTCATGGAGCGCGGGGGAAGGATTGCTCTTCTTTTCGCGACCGGAGAAGAACTTTACTTTGTAACTGAGTAGGTTCTCTTAATCGCCTTACACGGGTGCGTGTGAGGCGACCCATAAAGTGAAATGCCTGGTTTATCAGGCTAAATAAGATTCGACGAGTCGCGAATACTGTTGCAGAAGGTCTATCGTTCTATTAAAAGGTAAATGGGGGTATTTTGACGTGTTGGCAAAGAGTGCAATCGAATTAGTCAACCGCTGCTACGAGGAGACAAACAAGCTGACATTGTTGTCATTGGAAGAGTTTAAGGAATCCTTTATTGCTTTTGTTTTTGGAGATTACCAGGAAGAGTTTATGGTTCAGTATGATCTGGAAGAGTTTTATGAGCATCTGAATCAGCTTCAGTTATCGAATTGCCGGAGAGATTTTGATCGAGCAGTTGAGGAATGGTACATCACAGAGTATGGAAGCGGGTATAAAGGCGTTAATTATCATGACATTTTGTTTACGCTAGTAAAGGAAGCAGTCGTTCAATACCAATCTCCAAATCGGATAGCACTCATCCGAGACGTAACCAAGCTCCTTACTATGCCAAATGGATTTCTCGCCCGATGGCAAAATGGGCAGATTCGTGAGCGCCCAATCCCTACCTATTTTAAATACTTGATGAAGCTGGGAGTACGTACTCACGAAGATATTGAAACGTTGGTAGATATGTGGTTGGTAGAGTACCCAAACGCATTTAATAAGAAGCAGCAGGAGCTATTTGCCAATCCACCGAGAAGAGGAAGACCTAACAACGTCGAGCTCGCTCTGTTAATAGAGCTAGCCATGAAAGTGAGACCAGAAATGACAGCTCAGGAACGGGAGCGACTGCGCAAAATATACTATTATCATCGCAAATCCCTCACTGTTCGAGAGATGGTTGAGAAATTTGAGAAATACATTGCCAGTAAAAATAAATCAAATGATTCCCAGGTGGGATAATCATGTTTCACCAAATGAGTCGCTTTGTCTCCAGGTTCCGTGATTTGGAGCAGCAGGAGGTTTCACAGTCTATTGAGGAAGAGCGGCAATGGAGAGTACTGAAAGAAAAGCTTGCTTCGCCACAAATAGTTGAGCAACAGGAGTTATATCAGCGTAAATGTATTGCCGTTATGAGTTTGTACGCACAGGCTGGAGCTAGTTTTCTTGCAAGTAACCTAGCGTATGCTTGGTCAGGAAAAGGCATTCCTGTCACCCTTTGCGAGTTACCCAAAGTGACTTCCTATTATTATTTTGCACTTGATTTTGAACGTAGAGTTCGACAACAAGTAAGAGAGTCTCCTACACCATCGCTCCTCATGCAGAATAACCATCTTCGCATCCAGATAGAATCCCCAGCACAACTTCAGCACGAATCTTCTCAAACAGATACAGCCAACTGGTTACTACGGATTTGTAAGGATAGTCCCATAGTTGTCATTGATGTTTCTTCCAACTGGAATGATATCCACTCCAAACAAATTTTTGAGCATGCCGACGAAATATGGGTAGTATTTGATGCAGATTTGGCTAGGCTTACCCGTTTGTTCCTGGTAGATCCAGCCCCTGCATGGTGGAAGACAGAAAGAAGAAAAATAAAAATGATAGCAAACAAGTGGAATAGCCAATTATCTCGGACAAGCATCCTGAAAAAAGTAGAAGGAACGCTCTCCCTGTGGGATCAGTATGGAGCTACACAGGTAACAGACTTGATTCCGTTGATGGATGGAGAGAAAACAGCAATGGCAAGCGCCAAAGCCAATCTACTATTGGAGCTTTTCCCAGAGGAAGAGAGTGAGTTTCAGTCATTAATTCATTCTTATAAAGGAAGGATGTTATGAAGAAGCAAACATTGCTTGTCATTTGCTTGATTTCGTTTTTGCTGGCGGGGTCGTCCTTTTATGCAGCGACTCAATATATCGATGCGATGGCTGCAGAAAAGCTGTTTGCCCCAGTTGTAAAGGTAGCAGCAGGGAAAGAAATATCAGCCTTCGAGCCGATTACACAAGATGATGTGATATTGGTACAGGAGGAGGTAGATGAAATTCTTCCTGGTTCAGCGCGTGATTTGGATACCGTTCTGGGGAAAAGGAGTACGCAGACTATATATGAAGGCGAGCAATTATTAGTGGAAAAGCTGACAGATTCGCAGCTTTTACCGGAAAAAGGGGAGGCGCGTTACGAGTTCCCTCTACTATCCATTCACCCTTTAACGGAATTACGCAAAGGCGATCATGTGAAAATTTGGGTCAAATACAAGAGTCTCTCAGAACTGCAGGACTATCCTGCACCATTGCATTTTCGAAAAACAAACGATACGGCAGATTTGTTATTTGAAAGTCAGCTTGCAAGCGTGAGGGACAGTAATGGTATCGAGATATATACACTAAAGCCGAGCTTGTTGCCATCGCCTGATCAGATGAATTCCATCTTTCATGGATCACGAGAAAAGCCGTTGCAGAATGGCGAAAAACGATATCGCGACTACCGAGTTCAGCCAACAGCACTACCTGCTTTTATCGGCTTTAATTTGACAGACGAGGAATATGTGATAGTAAGCGAGGCAATGTCATATGGGATGCTTCAGGTAGGTCATATCATGGGTTCAAAGGAGCAAGCGTCATGAAAATATTAGTTTGTTATCCGATGAAGTCACTCGCCAAGACGTATATGCCTGCGCACAGTGATGTGCTGGTAGCAGAGTCGGCGGAGGAGTTTTCACGGCTTGTGCAGCTTTATATGCCAGAAGCTGTCGTGATCTTTTCCGAAATGTTCAACTCTCCCGTATGGGAATGGCTTCCAGCCTTGAAAGCACAACTCCCGACAAACTCACCGTTAATCATTGTTCCTCTGTATCGGGATGAGAAAATGATTGAGAAGGTAGCAGAGGAGTCCGGGCTAGAGCATGTATACCTGTTATCAGCCCATTTATCACAAGAAGAAATACGCCATCAAATCAGTCTGATTCTAGGCTTCGTGCAAGAGTGCGCAGATATCGGATCGTCAAAAGAAAAGGGGCTTGTTTACGCTTTAATGAGCTACGGAGCTTCTGGCATTACTACCTTTTGCATTAATTATCCTGTCATGCTAGCGAGGCAGCATCCTGAAAAGCGAATTGTCGTACTTGATATGAATGACGCTAAGCCGGATCTAACACGTTTCTTCAAACTCCAACAACATCAATTATCTTTATTTCGTCCCGACTTTATCGATATACAAACAACTGCCAAGCGTAATTGGAGCAATGTCTGCAAACAGAGCGCGCACTTGCCTAATCTGTATTACGCACATGCAGCTAGCAAATGGAAAAGCTCAGAATTAAGCAATCTAATTAATGTATTTCGCATGCAATTTGACTATGTATACGTCGATTGGGGTTACTGCTTTCCTGAGTCCGAGACTCTACAACGGCTGCTCCATACCGTTGACCGCAATCTATTATTCGTGAGGGCTGATCCCTTTAGTATCGATAGTGCCAGAGAGTGGCTTCATAAATGGAGAGAAAAAGGAGTGAAATGCGAGGTTCTGCTCAGTCATTTAGATCCTGGGCAACCCTTTCGAATAGGGGAGGATGTTTCTGTCTACGGTGTGGTACCACGCATTTCGGAGAGCAGGCTCATGCAATCTCATCAGAGCTGCAGTGTATTAATAGAGGAGCTTTTTCCTCCCAAATCGTACATCAGCAGTTTGAAGGAAATTGCTAAGGCACAATATATGGATAAAAGTGCGGTGTTTTGCTGATGAGAGGGATAGAACTAGAACATCGGGTTAGACCGGATATCCAAACCATCGAGGATATTAAACAAGCAGCAAGAGATTATTTAAATCATTTTGGCAAAACGCGAGAAGAGAAGCTAGAGATGCAACGAATTCTCGCTTTGGCAGAACAGGGAGATCGTGATAGTCACAATCATATTATTCTTCGCTTACAGCATTATTTTGAGGAAGTCCTCCAACGACCAGTAACCGAACAAATTTTGCCGTATGTCAACGGTTACGAAGGTCTCACCTTTTCTACATACGGATGGGGCATACTCGATGCTGTTCTCCATTTGTCTCCGTGGGTAGAGGAAGTGCGGATTTCTGCAAACCGCAACATTGCGTACCTGGAGCAAGGGGTCAAAAAATTTCTCTCTTACACACCAAGCTGGAAAGAGGTTGAGACTCTTCAACAAAAGCTGACCAATACAGCGGGTCTTTCTTTTAACGAGAAAAAACCTAGATTGAGCGGATACTTACATTCACTAAAAGCGAGACTGACCATGTTCACTTTCCCCTATTCCAGAGTACCAACCATTCTGGTTAGACGATTTACAACGCCCGCTTTTTCACTCGATCAGCTCCGTACACAGCAACAGCCGGCCTTCGATGAAAGAATTCAATGGCTAATGGAACAGCAAGTGTACGGACGCAGCAATGTGCTGGTTATTGGACCGATGGCTGCAGGGAAAACAACGCTAATGATGTGTATGCTGAAGCTAAAGGATCCTCGGACAGAATATATCACGATTTTTGAGAGTGAACACGAGATGCGATTTGGTGATATTTGGCCAGGTGAAGTGATTGAACTCCAAAACGTGGAGGAAATCGGCATTGAATTAGGGCATTGCTTCAAAGATATGTACCGATCAACCGCAAATACGATTTTGATTGGAGAAATTCGCGAGCCTTTAGAAGCGTACCATTTTATCAATGCTGGAATCAGAGGGACAGACGCTACGATCGGAGCGATGCACGAACGATTTGCTCATAGAGCTTTACATGATTTGACTGATCTTGTCTATCAATACGGAGGGCGGAGTGTCGAGTTGACCCAGGAGCGGATTAGCAGGGCAGTCAATTTTGTCAATTCGCTTACGTACCGCAACAACGGTCACCGTTTTATTGATGCCATTCATACAACAGAGTGGAATTCATCTTTTAACCGAGTCGAATCTATTCCCCTCGTAGGTCGCAACATGCAGACGGGAGTTTATGAATGGACGGGAAATCATCTGAGCCCACATTTAGTTGAATACATGTGTTACGTCGGTAAAGCAGACATTGAAGTGTTGAAAGAGCTACGTCTTACCGATATAGGCAGGCAGCTATGATTTACACATTTCTTTTCCCGGTGTTTCTATGTCTTTTCTCAGGCTTTTTGTTTCTCGGCATACACCTGTACAAGGGATGGAGAAGTCCACGTGTATTCTTCCCGCGTACGGTTGAGGTATGGAGAGAGAAATTTTTAAGGCATTCTACCCGGCGCTTGATGTATGAACGCTTTGAGCGTTGGTGTCTAATCGTGGGAGGTACACCAGAAGGGTACTTGATACTATCCATGACTGGCGGGATAGCGGGATTTATCTCGGGCATTTTGCTAGGAAATATGATTGTATCATTGTCGCTTTTTCTCTTATTCCTCTTGCTGCCAACACTGATTCTATACGCACGCTATACAGTACAAATGAATAAAAAAATCAGCTCATTCTGTCGTTTCGTAGAGTTGTTTGCCCGTTATTATAACAGTCGCAAAAACATCGTCCTTACCTTTCGCGAAATGATAGAGGAATGCCCCAAAGAGTTATTGCCAGACCTCCTTCTGCTCAATAATAGCCTTTCGGATGGGGGGAACTCGGTTGCGGCCGTGGAACAGTTTGCGCAGAGACTCGACCATCCATGGGCTTTTGATTTTGCAACGTATATATCCAGTGGTTTGGAAGGAGAAACAGAAGATATTCAATCACCTCTAAATCGGTTAACGAATGAGATGTTTGTACAACAAGATGAAAAGCATGAGCGTGATAGTGAAATATACTCCATTTGGATCAGCCTGCTTATCGTCATAGCGATTTGCATTTGCTTGATCCCCTACAATCAAGGATTGCTTCAAGATTCCTACCGTCTCTATTTCTACACGCCAGATGGACAAGCCATATTAGCGATTGCAGCGACTGTGTGGACATTTTCGATCCTGTTGGCGTTTATTTGGGGAAGGAGATATCGCTAATGCCAATGCTAATCATGTATACCTACCTTGGACTAGGTGCTCTATTTGTTTTTAGTGCAACGTTTTTGATCGGGAAGTATTTGTTTCACAAGCAAAAGCCTAAGCTGTTTGTTTCCGGAGTGTGGTGGGAAAAGTGGGAGCAGGCACTCAAGCCAGACGAAGACGACAAATGGGAGCAGTTACTATCACGAGCAGGAAGGCCTTTTGGATGGGGAAAACCGGAGTGGGTGTTTCTGCAATTGTTGACTGGAAGTACCGTTTGCATCCTGATTCTTATGTGGGTCGTCGTGAGTCGAATGGAATCATTTCCACTTCTGTCGATGTGCCTGGCATCTGCAGGGAGTTATATGCTTCCTTATATGGGCTTGAAGATGTGGGCAAATCACAGGGAAGACATGCTGAGCACAGATATCGCCAGATTTATCAATCGCTATGTAACCCTTCTAGAAAATCAGGTGCCCATTTATAATGCCATGGTCAAGGCAGCAAGACCGACTAGAAAGCTAAAGGAGTATATCCCTACTTTATCTGAGTGGAACAGAGACGCTAATGAAGCACTTGAGAGCTTTAAACGCAAAATTGGCGTCGACGACGGAATTATTCTCGTATCGAGTATGCGTACAATTGAGACGCTGAGCGAAGGACAAGTAAGTGCTACTATGCAACGAATGGAGTGGGCTGTGGATCATCGCCGAATGTTTCGTCATCGAAAAAAGATAAAGTCTTTGGGGATCGGCTACACCGTCATTGTCTACCCGGCATTTTACATGGGGTTATTGGTGGCCATGTTTCCTTGGTATAAGCTGCTTACAGAAATTCTGGATAAATATTTGACCTGAGGAGGAGAAACTCGTGACCAAGCTATTATCTATCATCATGTGCATCGTTTTCTCTTTAGGAATAATCGTTTCCAGCCTGTCCGAAATAAACACATCGGTAGTAAAAGAGGACGGGCTGAGAGATCGAGCAGTTGGGTGGATCGACAAAGCTATACCTTAAATCATGTATGAGCAAAGGGGAAATTCGAGATGTCGAAAATGTTTTTTATATTTTTAGCGTGCGTCATGGTATTAGGGATAGGTGTCAGCAGCTATGGTAATGAGTTAAGCCCTGCGGCAAACGATTCTGCCGAGAGCATTAACCAATCCATCACATCGCTGAACTACGATACTCGAAATGAAAACATCAACTTCAGGATGCAAAACGGTACATCCTATACGTCGTCAAAATAATGCTGCACATCCACGTTCTTCTCATCATTTCTATTATGGTAGGAAGCTTGTGCGCGGTCCTTTGGAATCTCCAGCCAGAAGAGCAGCTTAGACAAACACAACAAGAAAGGGTGTATCGAGCAGCGACAGTCATCTTCCATTAAAGAGGAGCTGGCGTTTCTAAAACGATGGTTAAAGCAAAAGTCTTTCTTATTTGTTTATTGGTCCTTCTATTGATCACTTCCGCATTGGGAGCTTATCACTTGTACGCAATGGAAAGGGCGATTGCCCGTGGAATCTATGCTGACTTACTGGATGATATGCAGGACATCGGGTATTTGGAGCCTACGTTAGCAGATTACTATCTTCTTAAAATGAAAGAACTGGGTTGGGAAGTGACAGAGGATGCGTTTGCTGGGAGCTGGCCTCGAACCGAGAATGAGCGAGCTCGCAAAGAGCGACAGGAGGCGATTACCTTGTCGGTTATCATCCAGCCTTCAAAAGTGACCCAATGGCTGCATAAGTTTGTGGAGGGGGATACATCCTTTTCCTTTACGGGAAGCCGTCCTTCCGAATACTTTGATCCAGGGTGGTAGCGCATGAATAAAATGATTAGTATTTTGGCTGTAATGGCTATCGTTTTGCCTTTGACGGTAGGTCTGCTTCTCACTGGCCCGCAAAATCTCCTTTCTGCATGCACACAGTTTTTCGGTGATTTACTCGCTGAAGTAACGCGTTTTGGTACAGGCTAATGGGTCAATTAATCGCTGTGATTCTGAACATTATGGTTATGCTACTCGTTCCATTGGGACTTTTACAGGTACATACGGTCGTTCAGGCAAGAAACGAATTATTGGAAGTGAGCGCGGCAGTTACGAAATACGTTAGCAATCACGGGGGGACGAGTGAAGCCAACTTGCAACAAGAGGTTCGGGCATTGATCGCTCGGGAGCTGACAGCGAAAAAGTTTTCCGTTCCAGATCAGGAGCTGTCTGTCAGTGTCAGTCGCACTCGTTCACTTGATCCCGTCATATGGAGCCACGAAGATGAGTTTCTCGTGAAGCTGGCTATTCCATACCCCCGCTTTACCTCATGGATTCCAATGCCAGCTGACTCCTTGCAAGTCCAAAGAACAGGCACAGTTAACATCATGGACTACGATCTGTAAAACTCCCTCCCGTTAGGAGGCTATCGTTACGGGTATAAACATCTTTTCCATTTCTACGATGCTGTTCTTTTTGCTGGTAGGCATGTTTATTGTAGACGCAGACATCGCCATGCAGAAAAAAACAGAAGTGAAGATACTCCTTGAGTTGTCTAATCATCACGCCACCTTTGCTGTTGATCCAGTATTGAAAACAGAAGGTGTGATTGATCTGCTTGAAGACGAGGCTCTTGAACGTTTTGATGACAGAATGCACGAGAATGGTGGCTACCGTCGTGAGCAAGCCATGTTCGTTCCTCAAGCAGACAGTGTGACCACTGATCCCATTCCTTTCTCGCGCCATTATGTGGATTTCCGTTCGTGGCGCAATGACCTCCAATTACGTCTACAGTACAATGGGACAACCCTCGTGACAGAGCGAGCAACGAAAGGGCCAGCTCGTCCGGGAGGCGGAATGCTGCAGATTACCGTCGTAACGGAGCGAGGGGAGGAGCTGCAGCTCGCACCGAAAAAAATGGTTGGTCCATCCCATGTCGTGGTTGCCTACATCCACGAGCGACCGTTTCTGCCGATACTGCCGTCGCATTCGTTTCCAGTCGTATCTGTAGAAGAACTGAAAGATTAGTCAGACTTATTTACAAATTGCAAATTCTTCTGGTACTATGTAGGAAAGTGCTTACCCAGCTTGCGATTGTGAGGAAGTCGCTCTCCGAACATCCCGTTTGCCGGTCCGTTAAGCATAGTAAAAGTGGGGTTATTGACTTGTTTGATAAAGATACCATTTATATCGTAGGAGATGCACAGTCCTCTTCGAACAATCCGATTACACAGCAATTCAGCGCTTTTTTTATCGGATTGGTTGTCGATACTTCCAACGACAAGATCGTAGATGCGGCCTGTTCCTCCACTGTCCAACTGACGTCTGACTTTGCTCGGTCGATCTTTATCGGTCATTCGATTATGGCGTCGGAGGAAATTGGCGAAGAGATTCGCTTTCGGTATTTTGGATCTTCCCAAAAAACATTGATCGCCGCGTTTAAAGACGCGCAAAAGAAGTACAAACAAGCTGTTTCCACGAGAAATAAAGCCACCGTCACCAAATGAATACACACGCTGCTTTATTTATTCGTATGCACGGCATACACGTAAGTAAAACCCAGCAAATGCCATGATCGCGTGCATTTGCTGGGTTTTTTGCTTATTACGAGAGGTCAGTCGCTGCCAGCAACTTGGTTTTACGGATTTTTGATGAAAAGGAGGAGAGTCCTTGCTATCTTTTGTCTTCCGCAGATTTATCTCCATGATCGTGACGTTATGGCTCATCATTACCCTCACCTTTTTCCTGATGCATGCCGTTCCAGGATCTCCTTTTGAAAAAGAAGGAAAGGCATTAAATGAAGCAGTTGCTGCCAACCTCAATGCCTATTACAACCTGGATAAGCCACTCCTTGTCCAATACGGGCTGTATTTGCAAAAGCTGGTGCAGTTTGACCTTGGGCCATCGATTGCCAACAGCTCCGATACGGTCAACAAAATGATCGCCCGTGGATTCCCCGTCTCTTTTCAACTTGGTCTGATTTCTGTCGTCTTTGCGATTGTCACCGGTATCGCGCTTGGTGTGATCGCCGCGCTACGACATAACCGTCTCATTGATTACCTTGCCATGATTATTGCTGTTATCGGGATATCTGTTCCCAGCTTTGTTGTTGCTTCCTTATTAATCAAATATTTGGCGGTCGAATGGAAGCTGTTGCCGACTGCAACGTGGGGTTCCTGGCAGCATGTGATTATGCCAGCGCTTGCCTTGGCATTTGGTCCGATTGCGATTATCGCTCGTTTGACTCGGACCAACATGCTGGAAGTGTTGACCCAGGAATATATTGAAACCGCTCGCGCCAAAGGACTGTCTCCGGTGACGATCGTGTTGAAGCACGCACTGCGTAATGCGATTTTGCCTGTCGTCACGCTTTTAGGCGCACTGATTGCCAACGTGTTGACGGGAAGCTTTGTAATCGAAAAAATCTTTGCGATTCCTGGGATGGGCAAATATTTCGTGGCTGGTATTAATAACCGTGACTACTCCGTCATTATGGGAACGACTGTTTTCTACAGCGCACTTTTGATTTTCCTGATGTTTGTCGTCGATGTACTGTACGGCATCATTGATCCACGAATTAAGCTGCATCGAAAGGAGAGCGAAGGATGATCGTTTCTGATGATTTATTTATCCCCATGCGCAAAGACAACCTCAATGCGGAAGCGATTGTGCGACCTCAACTGACGTTTTGGGAAGAAGCTTGGCTTCGCCTCCGAGGAAACAAGCTGGCCCTGATGGGGTTGGTGGTTATTATCTTGCTTGGGGTTATGGCGACGATTGGACCGATGATCTCTGGTCATGAATACGCCAAACAGTCGATTATTATGAAAAACAAACCGCCTTCTGAAGCGAACTGGTTTGGAACCGATGATTTTGGCCGCGATGTGTTCACACGTGTGTGGTATGGTGCTCGTATTTCCCTGTTTGTCGGCTTGACAGCAGCACTTATCGATTTTTTCATTGGTGTCTTGTATGGAGGAATTGCCGGATATTTGGGCGGGCGAATCGATAATATCATGATGCGCTTCGTCGACATTTTGTACGGCCTTCCTTATTTGTTGGTAGTGATTTTACTAATGGTCGTGATGGGACCTGGACTTTTAACCATTATTATCGCGTTAAGTGCGACAGGCTGGATCGGGATGGCGCGGACTGTACGCGGTCAGGTACTACAAATGAAAAACTCGGAGTACGTACTGGCGGCAAAAACAATGGGGGCAAAGCCTTTCTACATCATTCGCAAACATCTGTTGCCCAACACAATTGGCATCATTATTGTCTATGTCACGTTATCTGTTCCATCTGCCATTTTTGCAGAGGCGTTTCTGAGCTTCCTTGGTCTTGGCATTCAGGCGCCAATGGCTAGCTGGGGTGTGATGGCCAACGATGGACTCTCCACCATTTTGTCCGGTCATTGGTGGCGGCTCTTTTTCCCTGCTTTCTTAATCTCGCTGACGATGCTTGCGTTCAACGTGCTCGGTGATGGCTTGCGCGATGCGTTCGATCCGAAGTCAAGGAGGTAGGCAACATGGATAAAAAGGAAAAGCTGCTGGAAGTCAGCGGGCTTCGGGTGACATTCAAGACGCATGGTGGGGAAGTGAACGCCGTTCGGGACGTGAACTTTACCTTGAACAAAGGGGAGACACTGGCGATTGTTGGTGAATCCGGATGTGGGAAAAGCGTAACGGCGAGGAGCATTATGCGTCTGATCCCGGAGCATATCGGAAAAATCGCGGGTGGAAGCATTCATTTTAAAGGCCAGGACCTGGCAAAGCTGCCGGAAAAGCAAATGCGCGAGCTGCGTGGAAAAGAAATCTCCATGATCTTTCAAGATGCGATGACGTCGCTCAACCCGACAATCACTATTGGTGAGCAGATTATGGAAGGAATCATTCGCCATCAAAAGGTCACCAGAAGCGAAGCCAAGCGGCAAGCGATTGAAATTCTCACCTTGGTTGGGATCGCCAATCCAGAGAGTCGTCTCAAGCAATACCTTCATCAGTTCAGTGGCGGGATGCGCCAGCGGATCATGATTGCGATTGCGCTCGTTTGTAAGCCTTCCATTCTGATTGCGGATGAGCCTACGACAGCGTTGGATGTAACGATTCAGGCGCAAATCATCGAGCTGTTCAAGAGCATTCAGCAAAAGACGGGGGTCTCGATCATTATTATCACGCATGACCTGGGAGTCGTTGCCAAGATTGCGGATCGGGTCAATGTCATGTATGCCGGAAAAGTGGTGGAGTCGGGTCCTGTGCGCGACATTTTTTACAATCCACAGCATCCGTACACCAAAGGCTTGCTGGCGTCGATGCCTCGTCTGGATGCGGATCGCTCGATTCCACTGAGTCCAATCCCGGGAACGCCTCCAGATTTGTTTAGTCCCCCGATTGGCTGTGCATTCGCTGCACGCTGTGACTATGCGCTGGAAGTATGTCGGAATTATCAACCTGCGGAGACCCATGTCCATAGCAAACACGCGGTTTCCTGTTGGTTGCAGGACCCACGAGCGAAGAAGTTGCTGGTGTCGATGCAGCCGCCAACAGGGACCTGATTCATAGCTATTGAGGGCAGTGGTCAAGCCCAGCTTCATTCGTGTAAAAGAGGGTGTCGTCTGACGGCGCTATCCTTTTACGTCATACAAAAAAATAAGGGGGAAGAAACAGTGAAAAAACTATCGACATTGCTGCTAACTGCTACGCTGGGTGTGTCTATGCTCATGGCTGGATGTACATCGGGTCAACCAGCTGCACCAAGTGAGCCTGCACCAGGCAACACGGCACAGCCAAACGCTCCAACGCCAGGTGATCAAGCGGCAAAGCTTTTGCTTTTGAACAATATCAAGGAACCGACGTCATTGGACCCGCCGATTGGCTTCGACGAGCCGTCCTATAACATTTTGAACAACCTGATGGAAGGATTGACCCGTCTGGACGAAAACCAAAAGCCTCAACCAGCGGCTGCTTCCGAATGGAAAATTTCCGAAGATGGAAAAACCTATACCTTTACCCTGCGTGACAACAAATGGTCCAATGGTGAGTCGGTAAAGGCTCAGGACTTCGAGTTCGCGTGGAAACGCATGCTTGATCCTGCATTGGCTTCTCCGGCAGCATCCCTCGCGTACATTATCGAGGGGGCGGAGGCATATAACAGCGGTAAAGGACCGGCGGATGGCGTAAAAGTCAAAGCGGTGGACGAAAAGACATTAGAGGTGGTTCTCGCTCAACCAGCTTCCTGGACGCTCCTGTTGGCGTCCAACCCAGCTTTCTTCCCTGTACACAAAGCAACGGTTGAAAAAGATCCGAAATGGGCAGCAGAAGCGGCAAGCTTTGTTGGAAACGGACCATTCAAGCTGACAGAGTGGGCGCATGACAGCGAATTGAAAATGATGAAAAGCGATACGTATTGGGATGCAGCAAACGTAACTCTGCCTGGTGCCGTTTGGAAAATGATTGACGACGAGAATACCGAGTATCAAATGTTTACGAACGAAGAGCTGCACAGAACGACAACTGTTCCAGCAGACATGGCAGATCAATTGTTCAAGGATGGAAAAGTATTCGTACGTGATGGAGCAGGTACAGAGTTCTATCGTTTCAATGTAACAAAGGAGCCATTTGATAACGCCAATATTCGTAAAGCATTCAGCTTGGCGATTGACCGTCAAACACTGGTCGACCTGGTGCTGATGCGTCAACAAAAACCAGGAACAGGCTTCGTATCTTATGGTTTGCCTGATGCCAACGGTGAGGGCCAATTCCGTGAAGTAGGCGGAGAATTGGTGAACTTCAATCCAGATGAAGCGAAGAAGCTTCTGGAACAAGGAATGAAAGAAAAAGGCTACACAAAGCTGCCAGAGGTTACACTCACCTACCGCAGCGGAACGGCTAACGAAAAAACGGCGCAAGCCGCGCAAGAAATGTGGAAGCAAACACTGGGCGTCGATGTGAAGCTGCAAAAAGTTGAAGGAAAAGTTTTGACGGATATGCAAAAGCAATTGCAGTATCAAATCGCTCGTTCTTCCTGGTTGCCTGACTTCGGTGATGCGATCAACTTCCTGGATATTTTCCAATCGAAGGCAGCAAGCAATCGTACGGGTTGGAGCAATGCGCAATTTGACAAGCTGATCCAAGACGCATACAAGGAGCCAGACGATGCAAAACGTCTGAAGCTGTTGCATGATGCAGAAAAACTCTTGTTGGATGAAGCGCCAATCGCACCGCTGTATTTCTACAACACTTCCTTGCTCTCAAGCGACAAGGTGAGTGGTGTACAAAGCTCTTCACTTAGCTACACAGACCTGAGAAAAGCTGTCGTGAAGTAAGAAAGAGTGACTCGGGAGAAGTCATTTCAAGCGGATGAAATGACTCTCCCCCTTTTTTGCTGAAAATTTTAATAGTGCTATAATTTAGTATGACTATTAGAAAAAACACAGCTAAAGAAAGCACGAGTGCTGGAGAAGATGGAGGAAAACATGATTATTCAAGCCATCGAAGTAAAACGAATATCTGTTCCATTGAAAAAGCCTTTTAAAACGGCTTTGCGTACGGTGCATAGTCTGGAATCTGTTCTGGTGAAAATCACCTGCGACAACGGTATGGTCGGGTGGGGCGAAGCTTCGGCTACTGTCGTCATTACGGGAGACAGCATCGAGAGCATCGAGTCAGCGGTTATGAATACGATGAGACCTCAGCTCATCGGCTTGAATCTGCTTGCCTATGAACGAGTTTTTCAAACCTTGCATCAATCCATGGTAGGAAATACGAGTGCGAAGGCAGCAGTAGACATTGCCCTGTACGACCTCATTTCTCAGCGCGCAGGAATGCCGTTGTATCAATTCCTGGGTGGCTACCGTGACCAATTGGAAACCGATTATACCGTCAGCGTGAACTCCCCGAAAGAAATGGGCGAGGATGCGGCTCTCTATCTCAAGCAAGGCTTTAACGTACTGAAAATCAAGGTCGGCAAGGACAATATCGAGGATGACATTTTGCGCATCCAGGAAATTCGCAAATCCGTGGGCAATCAGGTGAAGATTCGTCTTGATGCCAATCAGGGATGGAATGTAAAAGAAGCGGTGCAATCCATTCGCAAAATGGAGGACATGGGTCTCGGCATCGAACTCATTGAGCAGCCTGTAAAAGCGCATGATCTGGAAGGCTTGAAGCGGGTAACCGATTCGGTCGATACGCCAATCATGGCTGACGAGAGTGTGTTTTCACCAGCGCAGGCCCTGCAGGTTTTGCAAAATCGTGCGGCTGACCTGATTAATATCAAGCTGATGAAAGCTGGCGGCATTTACAAAGCACAATTGATCAATCAATTGGCTGAAGAGTACGGTATTCCATGCATGGTTGGCAGCATGATCGAATCGCGTCTGGCTGTTTCAGCAGCCGCTCATTTTGCAGCCAGTAAGAAGAACATCACTCGCTATGATTTCGATGCTCCGTTGATGCTTTTGCACGATGGCATAGAAGGTGGCGTAACGTACGAGGGTCGCTTGATGCGCATGCCAGAAGAGTCTGGACTCGGTATTCGTTCCGTTAGTATTTGGGAGGGAGAAATCTAAGATGAAATCTGCCATTGTTTCTGTCTCTGTCGCCACTGTGTGGACCAAGCCGGAGTCGCCGCGTGCTATTGACCGAGTGGCACTCCAATCCCCGGTAGATGCGCGTAATTGGCTCGCTTCCCTTACTATAGAAGAGAAGCTTGGTTTTTACGACCAAAACGCGATTCAAACACAAGCACTGTACGGTACGCGCGTAGAAGTAGTTGAGGAGCAAGGAGAATGGTCACAGGTTCTGATTCCTGATCAGACTACGAATAAAAACGCTATAGGCTATCCGGGCTGGATTCCGTCTCGCCAGCTAGCAACGTGGTCAGATGCTTTTGAGATACAGCAAGGCCAAAAGCTGGCGATGGTCACGGCCGCGTTTACCCGTCTACATACAGCCGACCAAAAACCAGACATGGAGCTTGCCTTTTTGACCAAACTGCCGCTAATAGAAGAAAGTGCAGAGTGGATAACCGTAGCTACACCGAATGGAACAGGACTTTTGCCAAAAGCAGATGTACAAATCGTCAAAGCAAACGAGCCCATCGAGCTTTCCGGCAATCGTGGAGAGGCAATTGTAGAAGCGGGTAAGCGATTCCTCAACCTGCATTACTTATGGGGCGGCATGTCCTCTTACGGCTATGACTGTTCTGGATTTGCGTACAACATGCACCGTTCTGTCGGGCTTCAGATTCCGCGTGATGCATCTGATCAGGCAAGAGCTGGACAACTCGTGGAAAAAGAAGCTTTGCTTCCGGGCGATCTGTTGTTTTTTGCCCATGAAGAGGGGAAAGGCAGAGTTCATCACGTGGGCATTTACATGGGGAATGGCGAAATGATTCATTCTCCGGACTCGCGAAGTGTCATTGAGATCGTCAAGCTGGATGGCTACAAGCTCGAAAAGGAACATTGCGTCTCCAGAAGATACTGGTAAACGGATAACGGGGAGGAGTGGCCAGATGCAACGAAAGAAGCTAGTCCAGGTAAAGAACCTGACAAAAACCTTTACGTTGGGTAAAGGGCTCTCACTTACGGCAGCGGATCATGTTTCCTTCGATATATATGAGGGGGAGACGTTTGGACTGGTAGGAGAATCTGGCTGCGGCAAATCGACCACAGGGCGAACAATCATCGGATTGTATCAACCGACGACAGGTGAGGTCATTTTTGACGGGCAAAACGTCCATCAGGCATCATCTGCTGAGCGGAGTAAACTCACACGCCATATGCAAATGATTTTTCAGGACCCGTATGCTTCTCTGAACCCCCGAATGAACATTGCGGAAATCATTTCGGAGGGCCTGCATCTTAACGGGCTATATAAAGGGAAAGAACGGATGAATCGTGTGATTGAGCTGTTGGAGATGGTTGGTTTGCAAAAAGAGCATGCCAACCGTTTCCCGCACGAGTTCAGTGGCGGTCAGCGACAGCGGATAGGAATTGCTCGGGCACTTGCCGTCAATCCTTCATTCATCATTGCCGATGAACCGATTTCCGCACTCGATGTTTCGGTTCAGGCCCAGGTCGTTAATTTAATGAAGAAACTACAGCAGGAACAAAAGCTGACGTATTTGTTTATCGCGCATGATTTGGCGATGGTCAAACACATCAGTGACCGTATTGGCGTCATGTACCTGGGCAATATGGTCGAGATGACCGCTAGTGAAATTCTTTACGAATCACCCAAGCATCCTTACACGCAGGCGTTGTTGGCGGCCATTCCTGTCCCCGATCCCGATTTAGAGAAAAGCCGTGAGCGCACCATTATCGAAGGTGACGTTCCAAGCCCGATCAATCCACCTAGCGGCTGTGTGTTCCGTACGCGCTGTCCGGTAGCCAAACCAGTATGCGCCGAAAAGAAGCCTATCTGGCAGGAAGCGGACACCAACCACTTCGTCGCCTGTCACTTGTATCAGTAATCTTGGTTATTGTCAGAAAATTCGACATTGTCTTTTTGCCATCCTCGGCTACTGGGGATGGCTTTTTCTTCATAAACTTTTAACTCTACCGGATGAAAGGGCTTTCATCAACTATTCGGAGAGGAGAACTGTTAATATTCTGTTAACTGGCAGGAATCAAACAGGTTTTGTCGAAATACGTTTACAGTAAAACATTCCGTGACTCACATACTTCATCGTGAACTTCCATTCCAGAGAAGTGAGGGTTGCATATGACTCTGAGTACCTCCTCGTTCCATTCAACACCCCGCAGGTGGCGGGAAGTGGAGACACAGTTGGGAATAGTTGTCCCTAGGTCGCTTCGATCGGACACCGCTGCTCTACTGTTTTTGGAAAGCGTCGCTGCAACACCCATGTTGGACAAAGAAGAAGAACTTGCTTGCCTGATTCGCTATCAGCAGGATGGTGATCTGGAAGCACGTGAAACGATTGTGCGCGCCTATTTACGCTATGTAGTAAGTACCGCTTTGCGCCATTTGAAAAGAGGGATGCCGTTCCTGGATTTGATTCAGGAGGGCACGATTGGTTTGTTTACCGCGATTGACAAATTTGATGTGGAACGTGGCGTGCGTCTCTATCATTATTCGCATTGGTGGATCTCACAAGCGATCACCCGTGCTATTAACGACAAAGGAACTTTGATCCGCATTCCTGTCCACATGCATGAGCAGATTCGCCAGTATCAAAAGCAAGTTTTGCATCTCATCCACGCTTTGAACCGTACGCCGGATCGACAAGAGATTGCCGTTCTCTTGGATATTCCGTTGGAAAAGGTGGAGGCCATCGAATTGGCTTTGATGATGAAGATGGAATCCATTGACGCTGAGCTGGATAGTGAGAAATGGCAGGCTTGGCATGAAGACGAGAGCTTGAGCTACGCAGAAATCATGGATGATGGGTTGTCCTCTCTGGATGACTGGATTGAAAAGGTAGACCTTCGCTCGCAAATGCGTGCAGCGTTGGAGCGGCTTAGTCCCCGCGCCCAAGAAATTATCTCCATGCGTTATGGTCTCTATGATGATCAAGTGTATACGCTGGAGGAAGTGGGGAAAATGTTCGGTCTTACCCGGGAGCGTATTCGCCAGATTGAAGCGACGACGATTGACCGATTGCGGACGCAAAAAGCTTCTCATGTATTAAAAGATTATTTAACCTAACATAGGATTTCGTTACTTCGGCCCCTCTTCGTATAGAGGGGTTTTTTCTGTCAGAAATGGTCGAATTCGCAAAGTGTCAGACTCATAGCTGGAGAAGCGTAGTCTTTTTCTCCTTGTGGTAAACTGGTAAGATAGCTTCATGATTTTTTCGTTATTTAATGAGGTAGATCGTAAAGGAGGATCGCTACATGGGCGATTATATGATAAGAGCAACTGGTTTTAATGGGCATGTTCGTGCATTTGCCGCACGCACAACAGAATCTGTCGAAGATATGCGTCGTCGTCACGACATGTGGAATACAGCTACAGCAGCAGCGGGACGTACGCTGACCATTAGCTTGATGATGGGGGCTATGTTAAAAGGAAACGAGAGCCTCCATGTCAAAGTAAAAGGAGGCGGACCAATCGGGCAGATCATCGCGGAAGTAAACGCACATGGTGAAGGAATTGCTTATGTATCCAATCCTCACGTCCACTTTGAGCTAAACGATAAAGGTAAGCTCGATGTAGCGCGTGCAGTGGGAACAGACGGGTTTGTGTACGTGACGAAAGATCTCGGTCTCAAGGAGCCGTATCAAGGCAGTGCGCCGATCGTCTCTGGTGAGATTGGGGAAGACTTCACTTATTATTTTGTGATGTCCGAGCAAACGCCTTCAGCAGTAGGGGTGGGTGTACTGGTTAATCCTGAGGACCGTTCTGTTTTGGCTGCGGGTGGATTTATTCTTCAGCTGTTGCCGAATACGCCTGAAGAGGTTGTAGCAGCAATTGAAGAACGCTTGGGACAGCTTCCGCAAGTATCTCGCATGATTGGCGAAGGCTTGACTCCTGAAGAAATTTTGGACCGCGTATTGGATGAGCCAAAAATCCTGAGCCACACTGACATTCAATTTAGCTGCAAATGTACAGTGGATAAGGTTGTTCAGGCATTGATCAGTATGGGACGCGAAGAAATGGAAGGTCTGATCGAAGAACAGGGCGAAGCAGAAGTACACTGTCATTTCTGTAATGAACGTTACCATTATGACAGATCCGCGTTGGAAGACATCCTGAAAGACATGTAAGCGCGGCGTCAAGTAGGGGAGTGTTGGCATGACCAACGTAAAAGGGTTGTGGGCATTCATTGGGGCGCTTGTATTGTTGCTGCTTGCCGTTACCTGGGCGTGGTACCAGGCATCAGGCAAGCTGCAGCCTGCGGCCATTGTAGGGGATAAGACGATTAGCAACGATGAGTATGTAACGGCGCTGAAACAAAAGTTTGGTAAGCAGGTGCTAAACGACATGATTAATCGGGAAGTCGTTTTTCAAGAGGCGAAGCGATCCGGCGTCACGGTTGATCCGAAGCAGCTGGAGCAAGAGCTTTCCCAGATTCGCGACAGCTATGGCAGTCGGACAGACAGCGAGTTTGAGGCTGCACTGTTAAAACAGGCGGGAACGACCGTGGAAGCCCTCAAGCAGGAGATTTCTTATCAAATCCTGCTGCAAACCCTGGCAACGAAGGACATGATCATCAAGGATGAAGAAGTGCTAAACGTCTACAATAGCCGATCTGACCGTTATACCCGACCTATGCAGATGCATTTGGGACAAATCGTCGTGGCATCATCAAAGGCAGCGGAACAAGTTTTGGCTGATTTAAAAAACGGAGCCGACTTTCAGACGATTGCCAAAGAGCGCTCGATTGATGCGGATACCGCGGCTAACGGCGGCGATGTAGGCTGGGTTTCCATCAAGGATAATCGATTGCCCGACGAGGCGAAGCCCATCGTAGAAAAGCTGGAGAAAGACAAATATAGCGAAGCGATCAAAATAGACGATCAATACGTCATTTATCAACTGACAGAGCGCAGGGAAGCTAGTCAACGGACGTTTGAAGAGGTAAAAGATGAGCTGCGCCGAGAAATCGCCTTTGCCCAGGTGGAGTCGCTAGATGTCGTGCTGGAGCGATTGCGAAAATCGGTAGGAGTCCAGATTTCTGGGCAAATGCCTCATTGACCAAATAGGCTACCGTTGATATAATTATGTCAATAAATCCTAGCGTTTTACTCGGTTATTAAAAATAGGAGGGGCAGAACATATGCGCGTGGCTAATTCCATTATCGATTTGATTGGATTTACTCCGCTTGTAAAGCTGAATCGTGTTGTCACCGAAGATATTGCAGACATTTACTTGAAGCTGGAGTTCTTCAACCCGGGCAGCAGTGTAAAAGACCGAATTGCGTTGTCGATGATTGAGGCAGCAGAGGCAGAGGGAAGTCTGAAACCGGGTGATACTATCATTGAACCTACGAGCGGAAATACCGGTATTGGACTCGCGATGGTTGCTGCTGCAAAAGGCTATCGTGCTATTCTGGTCATGCCAGAGACGATGAGTATTGAGCGACGCAACCTGTTGCGTGCGTATGGTGCGGAGCTAGTTCTCACACCAGGCAGCGAAGGGATGGGCGGAGCGATTCGCAAAGCAGAAGAGCTGGCGAAAGAAGATAGCACGTATTTCATTCCACAACAATTTAATAACTTGGCAAACCCGGCTATACACCGTGAGACGACTGCACGTGAGCTTCTGGACCAAGCGAAGGAAATCGGCGGCGTAGATGCGTTTATTTCCGGTATCGGTACAGGCGGAACGATTACGGGTGTAGGGCAGGTTCTTCGTGAACACTATCCGAATGTACAAATCGTAGCTGTTGAGCCTGCGGCTTCGCCAGTTCTGTCTGGCGGCAAACCAGGTCCACATAAAATCCAAGGAATCGGGGCTGGCTTTGTCCCGGATATTCTTGATACACAAATTTACGACGAAATCATTAAGGTAGAAAACGAGGACGCTTTTGAAACTGCGCGTCGTGTTGCTCGTCAGGAAGGCATTCTCGGAGGGATTTCTTCTGGGGCGGCGATCCATGCGGCTCTGCAAGTAGCAGCGAAGCTCGGCAAAGGCAAAAAAGTGATTGCTGTCATTCCTTCGAATGGTGAGCGTTATTTGTCCACGCCTCTGTATCAGTTCGAAGATTAATCAGAAAAAGACACGGCAAGACCACGCAGCGCCCCGTTGGCGACGTGGTCTTTTCTTTTTGTACTAGGCAACTATATAATGAACGGATAAATAGTGAAAACCGGAGCGTGAAGAGGAAGAATGTTCCCTACCTTTGCTGATTGCCAGACGTATGCCTTATCTTATCCGTTGGTTCCCCTTGCCCTGCGTAAACCGTGGTCTTCGACGATTGATCCGTGGCAGGTGCTCACAAAACTACAGCCTTCTCTGCAAAATGCTGTCCTGTTGGAAAGCGGACGAGCTGGGCGGTATACCTTTTTGGCATATGAGCCTATCGCTACGCTGCGCAGTCAGCGAGGAGAAACCATCGTTTCGTACCCAGAAGGAAAAATAGAGAGCATAGAGGCTCACAACCCATTGAATGCTTTACGAGAGCTGCTGTCTCGTTACTGTACCCCTACGCTTCCAAATATGCCAGATTTTTCCGGTGGCGCCGTAGGCTATATCAGCTATGAGATGAACCGCTTTTTTGAGCCTAGCTTGCCACAGATAGCGACTGACGACTTACAGTTGCCAGACCTGTATGTTATGATAATGCAAGACCTTCTCGTCTTTGATCATGAGACCCGAGAGATCATTTGCCTGACGCATTTGAGTGCGGATAATTTGACCGAAGAGAGCTATCGACAAGCAGCATTCCACCTGGAAAAACGCATGGACTCGATTGCTTCATTGGCAATGGATTGCGATGAGACAGATTGGGAAGCTTTGCGCAAAAGACCGCTAGCCAAACTAGTGCCAGCGTCCGTATCCTTTGCCAAAGACCAATTCGAGGATGCCGTTCGTCGGGTGCAGGAGTACATCGCCCAAGGGGATGTTTTTCAGGTCAATCTGTCGGTACGGCAAAGCAAGTCGGTGCAGGTGACAGCCCCAGAAGTGTATGATGTGCTTCGCAAGCTGAATCCGTCTCCTTATATGGGCTATCTGAGCTTCCCTGAATTTCAATTGGTTAGTGCCTCGCCAGAACTACTTGTAAAGGTAAAAGGCAAGGAAGTGCATACGCGTCCGATCGCCGGTACACGTCCGCGTGGATTAACGGACGAGCAGGACGATGCATTGGCACGTGAGCTGATTGATAATGAAAAGGAACGCGCAGAGCATGTCATGCTGGTTGATCTGGAACGCAATGACATGGGCCGAGTATGTCGCTTTGGCAGTGTGGAGGTCAGCGAATTCATGGTCGTGGAGAAATATTCCCACGTCATGCATATCGTTTCTCACGTCAAAGGAGAGCTGGCAGCAGGCAAGGATGCGCTGGATGCGATCGAAGCGACTTTTCCGGGAGGGACGATCACCGGAGCGCCAAAAGTTCGCACGATGGAAATCATCGAGGAGCTGGAGCCAGTCAAACGAGGCGTCTATACGGGATCAATCGGCTGGTTTGGCTTCAATGGTGATATCGAGGTCAACATTGCCATCCGTACCATGGTGATCAAGGATGGCGTAGCTCATGTGCAGGCTGGAGCGGGTATCGTGATTGACTCGGTTCCTGAGGCTGAGTATGCCGAGTCATTGAAAAAGGCAGAAGCGTTGTGGAAAGCGCTTGAGTTGAGCGAGCAGAGAACGATGAGTTGAGAGGAGACGAGTGTACGATGATTTTGATGATTGATAACTACGATTCCTTTACCTACAATTTGGTGCAGTATGTGGGAGAGCTTGGGGAAGAGCTACAAGTGTATCGCAATGACAAAATTACACTGGAAGAAATCGAACGATTGGCACCTGATTATTTGATGGTGTCTCCAGGACCGTGCACGCCAAATGAAGCGGGGATCAGCATGGATGCAATCCGCCATTTTGCCGGAAAAATTCCGATTTTGGGTGTTTGTTTGGGCCATCAGTCCATTGGGCAAGTGTTTGGCGGAAAAGTCATTCGGGCCGAGCGCTTGATGCACGGAAAAACGTCCGAAGTTTTCCATGATGGCAAAACCATCTTTCAGGACATCCCTTCCCCTTTTACAGCGGCACGCTACCATTCCTTGATTATTGAGGAAGCGTCCATTCCGAGCGAGCTGGAAGTAACCGCCCGAACAGCCGAAGGCGAAATTATGGCTGTACGCCATCGGGAATACCCAATCGAAGGTGTCCAGTTCCACCCTGAATCGATTATTACGGAGCACGGCAAACAATTGCTGAAGAACTTCCTTACCGCATACGCGCGCCATACGACAGGTTAACACATAGATACGACAGGGAAACCGCCTTTTTTCGAGGGCGGTTTTTTGTTCTATTAGTCGGAAAGATAAGCGAAGCTAAGACAACCCCAAAGGCTTGGCATAGTCATGTCTAATAGGTAGGGGTTTATTAGTGTGAGACAGTTGTTGTGACATCTCATCCTAAGTTTCAAAGGTATCGATGAACCAATAAAGGCTGGTGAGAAGAAAAAGCGCAGGGCTCGTAGACCTTGACAGCGCCTACCCAGTCGGAACTTCAAAAAGGGGACCACGGTTGTCGAACACCTCTTCTTTGAGAAACTTCCGCCCGTAGGGTGGCTTTGGCTCGACGGTCCCCTTTTTGAAGTGGAGACGGGCAGTGATTCCCCATGCTGGCGTGTCAGAGTCGAAGAGAATTGTGCTTTTTCTTCTCCTCCACTATGTTGACTCAAACCAGAAGACCCTTTCCTCTCTTGAGCAAATGTAAATCGATCTTTACTGTTTCCTTAAATTTCTTTACATTCCCCACGTCATTTCTCAATATTGGAAGATTACAATCAAGTTGAAAATAAACAATAATTCATTTCTTAGGAGGTACATGATGTTCCGTACATTCCCCAAAAAACTCGTTCCCGTAGCAGTAATTTCCTCGCTGGCTTTTACAGCGTTCTTTGGTCCTACTACAGGTCTTGTAAAAGCAGCAGAAAATAATAATAACGCAAAAGTGAAAAATGTAATTTTCTTGATCGGTGACGGCATGGGTACTGCTTATACAACCGCACATCGTTATATGAAGGATGACCATTCGACTCCACTGATGGAGCCGACAGAATTCGATAAATATTTGGTCGGTGCACAAATGACTTACGCAGAAGACCACAAGCAAAACATTACAGACTCCGCTTCTGCTGCTACGGCGATGTCTTCCGGTAAAAAAACCTACAATAATGCCATTGCAGTAGACAACGACAAATCAGAAGTAGAAACTGTACTCGAACGTGCGAAAAAAGTAGGCAAATCTACTGGCTTGGTAGCTACTTCCGAGATTACACATGCTACACCTGCATCTTATGGTGCCCATGACGAAAGCCGCAAAAATATGGATGCGATTGCGAATGATTACTATGATTTGAAAATTAACGGCGAGCATTCTATTGATGTAATGCTTGGCGGTGGCTTGAAAAACTTCGTTCGAAAAGATCGTGACCTGACGAAAGAATTTAAGAAAGATGGCTACAGCTACGTTACTTCGAAGAGCGAACTATTGGACGACAAAAACGGCAAAATTCTCGGATTGTTTGCAGATGGCGGAATGGACAAAATGATCGACCGCGCCGACGAAACACCTTCCCTCGAAGAAATGACAAATGCCGCGATCGATCGTCTAAGCAAGGACAAGGATGGGTTCTTCCTGATGGTAGAAGGAAGCCAAATTGACTGGGCTGGACATGACAACGACATCGTTGGCGCAATGAGCGAGATGGAAGATTTCGAGAGAGCTTTCAAAGCAGCGATTGATTTCGCGAAGAAAGATGGAAATACCCTGGTTATCGCGACTGCTGACCACTCCACAGGTGGATTGTCTGTAGCGGCTAAAGATGAATACAACTTCTTGGTAGAGCCGATTAAAGCAGTGAAACGTACGCCTGATTTCATTTCGACTGAGATTGCAAAAGGTGCAAATGTAGAAAAAACACTCAAGAAGTACATTGACCTGAAGCTGACTCCACAAGAAATCGCATCAGTGAAGAAAGCTGCTGAAACAAAAGACCAAGTGAAAATTGATAATGCCATCGAAGCGATTATCGATACACGCTCCTTTACTGGCTGGACAACGGGTGGACACACAGGTGAGGATGTAAACGTCTATGCATATGGCCCTGGAAAAGAGAACGTCTCTGGATTGATCGACAACACCAAAAATGCAGATGTCATCTTTGAAATCTTGGGTGGGAAAAAATAAGCGAGAGTAAAATTTCGTGAGTGATGGGCTACCATGCTTCAGTGGTAGCCTTTTTCGCTTGGTGCTGGGAGTAGATTGGATGCTTTATGCACATCCTTTGAAGAGACTGGGTATTCGACAGGAAAAGGAGTGTGGCTAGCTATGCTATCGAGCATCGGTATTCCCGGATTGATCTTGCTCTTGATCATCTCCTTGTTGCTTTTCGGTCCGAAAAAGCTGCCGGAGATTGGTCGTGCACTCGGGCAGACTTTGAATGAGTTTAAGCTGTCCATGAAAGATTTGACGCCGGATGAAGAGGAGAAAAAGATATGATATGATGCTCTCGACTATATTATCGGGAGAGAGCGAAGATGCACGTTTATGTAAACGGGACGATTTGTCCTGCTCATGAGGCTACAGTATCAGTATTGGACCACGGGTTTTTATACGGCATTGGTCTGTTTGAAACATTACGTGTATACGACCGCAAGCTATTTCTATGGGACGCTCATTACGCCCGGCTTTGTTCCGGGCTTTTTGCGTTGCAGATTCAACCTGCTTGGACAAAGGAAGAGCTGGCTTGCGCCATTAGGATGACCATCGATGCCAACGAGTTGCGTGATGCTTACGTCCGCTTGAGTATTACGGCTGGCTCAGAAGGAGTAGGCTTGGTAGCAGGGGGGTACGAGCGTCCGTCCTTATTCGTATTTGCCAAACCCGTAGCACCTCTGGCAGTACCTCCCGAGCCAAAACGATTGCAGACATTGGCGTTGGCTAGACAGACAGCGGAAGGTCAGCAGCGTTTTAAATCGCACAATTACTTAAACAATGCTCTTGCTCGCCAAGAACTCGGTGCCCGTCCCGAAGTGGAAGGTCTGTTTTTGACGCATGATGGCTTCGTGGCGGAAGGAATTGTGAGCAATGTATTTTGGATCAAGAACGGTCAGTTGTTTACCCCTTCTATTGATACAGGCATTCTTGATGGTGTGACGCGGCGACATGTTTTGACTTTGGCACAGCAATTATCCATGCCTGTCGAAGAAGGTCGATATCGCTTGGAAGAGCTACTCAATGCCGATGAAGTCTTTACGACAAATTCCGTGCAAGAGATTGTTCCGATTAGCGAAATTGACGGGTATTCCGTCGCTTCGACATATGGTACATATTCGCGCGAACTGCACCGGGCATACCGTCAGTCTGTAGCGGCTAGCGAGTAAATTATGGTATGCTACTATTCAATGTGCGAAGACGGAAAAAGGAGTTTGATCATGAAATACAATTCATTTCGAATCCATGCTGCGACCTTCGCTGAGATGGTATCGGAGCTTGTCAAAAGGGGTGTTCCTGTTCCAGAAGCTGAACGCATGGCGGAATCGGGGACGAGCCTGAAGATTCACACGGAAAACATGAGTGTGGCTGTAGCAGAGAGTGTGAGAGAGATTATGTACTCTTTCGATGCGGAAGCCATTATTTCAGACCAACCGGGTACTGCCGACAAAACATACGTGCTGTTGATGGCTTCCCATAAGCAGATGGATTTGGCGTTGGATCATATGAAAACCCAAACAGACGAATTACGAGCGTTGGCGGCAGAGGTACGGGAAGTTTTAGCTATGCCTGCCAAGCTTCGTACGCGCCGCGAGCTAAACTGTGGTCAGTATGTCCTGCCACTAGGGGAGCGCACGTTAGTCATGGGCATTTTGAATGTGACACCTGATTCGTTCTCGGATGGGGGTCGCTTTGTCAATGTGGAGGCAGCACTGGCACAAGCACGTGCGATGGTTGAGGCCGGAGCTGACCTGATTGATATCGGGGGAGAGTCGACGCGTCCAGGATCGGAACCAGTCGATGAGGCCATGGAGCTGGACAGAGTGCTGCCAGTCATTCGGATACTTTCGCAGGAATTGTCTGTTCCTCTGTCCATTGACACCTACAAAGCGTCGGTTGCAGAACGGGCTATTTTAGAAGGTGCGCATATTATCAATGACGTATGGGGAGCGAAGCGTGATCAGCGGATGGCAGAGGTAGCTGCTCGTCTCGACGTGCCCATTATCCTGATGCACAATCGCGAAGACACGGACTACCACGACTTTTTCCCAAACTATATCAAAGACCTGCGTGAGTCCGTACAGATTGCCATGCAGGCAGGGGTAAAACAGGAGCGAATTATCCTCGATCCGGGGATCGGGTTTGTAAGGACTGTCGAGCAAAATCTCGAGACGATGCGCAGGCTGGATGATCTGGTAGGTCTGGGCTATCCCGTTCTGCTGGCCACTTCACGCAAGCGAATGATCGGTCATGTTCTCGATCTGCCCGTAGATGAACGTGTCGAAGGTACTGCAGCGACAGTTGCCCTCGGGGCGGCAAAAGGCTGCCATATGGTACGAGTGCATGATGTCAAAGAAATGAAGCGCGTTACCAAGATGATGGACGCGATGATAAAAGGGGGCATTTAACCTTGGATAAAATCTACTTCAATGGCATGTCTTTTTACGGATATCACGGTGTGTTTGGAGCAGAGGCTGAGCTAGGCCAACGGTTTTATGTCGATCTGGAGCTATCGCTCGATTTATCCAAAGCCGGAGCAAGTGACGATCTTCAGGATACAGTCAATTACGCCGATATCTTTACTTGTGTGCAAAAAATTGTCGAGGGTGAACGGTTTCAACTGATAGAGAAACTGACTGCTGTGATAGCGGAACGTCTACTTTCGCAATTCCCTTTGCATGAAGTCAAAGCAAAAGTGACCAAGCCGAATCCGCCGATCAATGGGCATTATGAGTCGGTTGCGATTGAGATGATCCGTAGAAGAGAGGATTTTTCTTCATGACAGTTTGTGCATATTTGGCGCTAGGCTCTAACCTTGGGGATCGGGCACAGAACTTACGCCTGGCGATTCAGAGATTAAACGAGCAACCTGGAATTCGTGTGCTGCGTGTCTCCTCTGTTTATGAGACCGATCCATTTGGTTACGTCGAACAAGACGCATTTCTGAATATGGCGATCGCTGTGGAAACAGAACAGACCCCGGATCAGCTACTAGATACGGCTTTGTCAGTAGAGCGTGAGCTGGGGCGTGTGCGAACGGTTCGGTGGGGACCGCGCACGATTGATATTGACTTACTGTTGTACGGGACATCTCGTGTTTCGCAAGACAATCTCATGATTCCTCATCCTGGGCTGAGCGCGCGTGCTTTTGTACTCGTGCCGCTTCGAGACGTTTGGGAAGGCGGCGTTTTACCTGAGCATAACCAGACCATTGATCATTATCTTTCCTTATTGGTAGAAGATCACAAGGGGGTACGTGAGTGGGGAGCAATCAATTGGGAAATCGAATCCGGTCCTTCCGAAAGCTAAAAGGGTATACGCAACAGTCCCTTTCGGAAAAGATGGGAGTGTCACTGTCGTTTGTCGGATCATTAGAGAGAGGAACTCGTAAACCAACAGAGCCCGTATTACGGAAGATCGCCAGCACTTTACAGGTAGACTACGATGAATTATGTGCTATAAATAAGTGATGTAATGAAGTTTGGATAGGATTGTCCTCTCCAAGACCCCGACTAAGCGGGAATTAAGGAGGCGAAAATAGATGAAAATCGGCAATATCGAATTAAAAAACAACGTGGTTCTCGCTCCAATGGCAGGTGTCTGTAATCCTGCTTTTCGTCTGATTGCCAAGGAGTTCGGTACTGGATTGGTTTGCGCCGAGATGGTAAGCGACAAGGGTATCGTGCACGGAAACAAAAAAACGATAGATATGCTGTTTGTCGACGAACGCGAAAAACCACTAAGTTTGCAGATTTTTGGCGGAGACAAGGAAACCTTGGTGAGTGCGGCGAAATATGTAGACCAGCATACGAATGCGGATATCATTGATATCAATATGGGCTGTCCTGTGCCGAAAATTACGAGCTGTGATGCAGGTGCGCGTCTGTTGCTCGATCCAGATAAAATCTACGAAGTCGTATCTGCTGTGGTCGATGCGGTCGACAAGCCGGTTACCGTGAAGATGAGATTGGGCTGGGACGAAGAGCATCTGTACGTACTGGATAACGCTAAGGCAGTAGAACGTGCAGGCGGCAAAGCGATTGCTGTTCATGGACGTACCCGCGTACAAATGTACAAAGGGCAAGCTGACTGGGACTGGATCCGTCGGGTGAAGGAAACCGTCTCGATTCCGGTGATCGGAAACGGGGATGTGGCTACTCCTGAGGATGCGAGACGCATGTTGGATACAACAGGCTGCGATGGTGTTATGATTGGACGCGCTGCGCTTGGAAATCCGTGGATGCTGTATCGCACGATTCAATATCTGACGACGGGAGAGCTTGGTCCGGAGCCAACCGCACGTGAAAAGATGAATATTTGTTTATTGCATGCAGAGCGTTTAATCGCACTGAAGGGTCCGAGAGTGGGAGTCCTAGAGATGCGCAAGCACGCGGCGTATTACTTGAAAGGCTTGAAGGGCTCGACGCACACGAAAAATCTCGTGAATGCGGTTGAGACAGAAGAGGAGCTTCGTCGCGTCCTCATGAACTATGTCGAGTGGATCGAAAACTACACAGATGACAACGAAGAACCGCTGGAAACAGCGCGTGATGAGGCTGTCAGCTACTAAAACTGGTGGTTCATTCCAGACATTGACAAGGGTTCCTTCATATCCTATAATACTCCGTAATATTGGGAGCCGAGCTGCCAGTCCACACTGGCAGCTTTACCTTTGAACCTCACAGACGATTGCATTCTGCTGTATATTGTATAGAACATCTACATATAATCCTTTGTACTTTACCCAGTATAATGGAATCATTTTTTAAAACGGGGGAATTGAACCATGTCTGAAAAAGAAGTCATCCTTACACCAGAAGGTTTAACGAAGCTGGAACAAGAGCTTGAAGATTTGAAAACGGTTAAACGCAAGGAAGTAGCAGCTCGTATTAAAGAAGCGATCAGCTTTGGAGATATCAGTGAGAACTCTGAATACGAAGAGGCAAAGAATGAGCAAGCGTTCATCGAAGGCCGCATTTTGACGCTGGAAAAAATGCTGCGCAATGCCCGCATCATTACAAATGAAGATGTGGATACAGGGGTCGTAAGCGTAGGCTCCCGCGTGAAGCTGAAAGACCTCGAGTTCGGTGATGTTATGGATTACACGATTGTAGGTTCGGCTGAATCCGATCCGATGAACAACAAGATTTCCAACGAGTCCCCGGTAGGTCAAGCGCTGCTTGGTAAAGCAAAAGGCGCGATTGTTGACGTAAACGTACCGGCAGGAGTCATTCAGTACGAGATTCTTGATATTAACCTGTAAGCAGTCGATCTATGGCGTACCTTTTGCGAGGTACGCCGTATCGCTATTATAAAAGTCTGTACAAAATTGTTAATGCAGGCATTTTCTAGAGGAGTGAGTAAAATGGCAAACGAGCAAGACCTACAGCAAGAAGAACAGCAACAGGAAGGGCTTCACGAGCTTCTTCAAGTGCGTCATGACAAAATGAATCAATTGCGTGAGTGGGGCTTTGATCCGTTCGGTAAAAAATTCGAGCAAACGCATCACGCTGCAGATATTACGAAATCCTTTAGCGAAAAGAGCAAGGAAGAGCTGGAAGCGGAAGAGAACGTGGTTACGATTGCAGGCCGCTTGATGGCGAAACGTGGAATGGGTAAAGCGAGCTTTGCTCAGCTGCTGGATCGTTCCGGTCAGATTCAAATCTACGTCCGTCAGGATACCGTTGGCGAAGAGCTGAGCAAAGTATTTGATTTGGCTGATATCGGTGACATGGTCGGTGTAACAGGTGTTGTTTTCAAAACAAAGACGGGCGAGCTCAGTGTAAAAGCAAAGGAACTGACCTACCTGACCAAATCACTGCGTCCACTGCCTGAGAAATATCATGGCCTCAAAGATATCGAGACCCGTTACCGTAAGCGTTACGTGGATTTGATTGTAAACCCAGAAGTTCGCGATACGTTTATTACGCGTAGCCGTATTCTGACTTCGATGCGTCGTTATTTGGACAACCTTGGCTATCTGGAAGTAGAAACACCTACACTCCATGCGATTGCCGGTGGTGCATCTGCTCGTCCATTTATCACGCACCACAATGCATTGGATATGCAGCTTTATATGCGTATTGCTATTGAGCTGCACTTGAAACGCCTGATTGTCGGTGGTCTGGAAAAGGTGTATGAGATCGGTCGCGTATACCGCAACGAAGGGATCTCTACTCGCCACAACCCTGAATTCACGATGATTGAGCTGTACGAAGCGTATGCCGACTACCAGGATATTATGAGCCTTACTGAAGAAATGGTTGCTCATATCGCACAGGAAGTATTGGGCACTATGAAAATTCAGTACCAAGGCAACGAGATTGACCTGACACCAAAATGGCGTCGTGTACACATGGTAGATTTGATTAAGGAAAATCTCGGCGTAGATTTCTGGAAGGAAATGAGCGACGATGAAGCGCGTGCTTTGGCAAAAGAGCATGGCGTATCCGTTGAGCCTCACCATACGTTCGGACATGTAGTGAATGAATTCTTTGAACAAAAGCTGGAGCATACGTTGATTCAGCCTACCTTTGTTTACGGTCATCCTGTGGCGATTTCGCCATTGGCTAAGAAAAATGACCAGGATCCGCGATTCACGGATCGTTTTGAGTTGTTTATCGTAGCTCGTGAGCATGCTAATGCATTTACAGAGCTCAATGATCCAATTGACCAGCGCGAACGCTTTGAAGCACAGCTCTTGGAAAAAGAAGCTGGTAACGACGAAGCGCATGATATGGACGACGATTTCATTGAAGCGCTTGAGTATGGTATGCCGCCAACTGGAGGACTAGGAATCGGTATTGACCGTTTGGTGATGCTGTTGACGAACTCTCCTTCCATTCGCGATGTACTGTTGTTCCCGCACATGCGTAACCGCGACTAGCAATGAAGAATAAGACCATCTGAGAAAATCTCAGGTGGTTTTTATTTTTTTACTTGCACTTAAATGCGTTAAGTGATATATTAATACCTGTTCTTCTTTTTTACATAAATCGATTACAAATTGCTGAAAAAAGTTCTTGCTTTTATCTCAGCTTATGTGATAGATTAATGAGGTCGCTGAAAAACACGTTGAAAAAACTTGTTGACACGATCTGGACAACCTGATAAGATGAAATGGTTGTTGCGAAAATGCTCTTTGAAAACT
>NZ_PXZM01000038.1 GCF_003013395.1 Brevibacillus fortis
ACTTGACAGGGGGCACTTCAAGCAATGGAGGTCTTCTGCATTTTACAAACGACTTATTTCATCCACTTCACATTCTCTTTTTTCTCTTCATTCACCAACAACGTAAAAACATCCGGTCGCGAGTAATGGCCAACGACGTCAAAATCGAATTGGCTATAGGCGATATCGCGAATGTCCAGATCGGCATAGAGAATCTCCTCCCGACCAAAAACAGGCTCGAAGATATAGTCACCCAATGGCCCCACAATCGCACTTCCACCTCTGCTCATCTCGTCAGGCGAAGAGGCCAGATCGTCGTAGCAGGCCAAATCAGTCGGATACATATCTTTTGTTACGTACTGATTGCTAGATAAGACGAAGCATCTGCCTTCCAATGCGATATGGCGGATGGTGGCTTGCCATGCATCCCTCGCATCGGCTGTTGGCGCGATATAGATTTGAACACCTTTTGCGTACATGGCTGCTCTTGCCAATGGCATATAATTCTCCCAACAAATCAGGGCGCCGATCTTACCGTAAGGAGTTTCAAATACCGGCAAAGTGCTTCCGTCACCTTCGCCCCAAATCAACCGTTCTGATGCAGTTGGCTTCAGCTTGCGATGCACGCCGAGCAACTCGCCATCTGGTCCAAAAAATAAGACGGAACAATATAAGGTGCCGCCGCTATTTTCATTGTCTCTTTCAATCACACCAATGACGAGATACACTCCGGCTTTGCGCGCTGCCTCCCCGAGCTTGTCTGTCTCTTCACTCGGGACGACAATCGAATTGTCCCAATATCGAAACCAGTCTTTACGCCCCTCTTGGGAACGACTGCCTACTTTTGTCCCAAATGTAAGGCCTCTCGGATACGCCGGAATAAACGCTTCGGGAAAAACAACGATTTTTGCTCCTTTTTCTCCTGCTTCCAGTGTCAGTGAAACAGCCTTTTCCATACTTGCCTCAAGGTCCATGATGACAGAAGCAGCTTGCACAACAGCAACTCGAACGTTTTGTTGCGGATTAGACATATTGACCTCCCCTGCTCTCCTAGAGAAATTCGCTTGTTCTCCTACTATTCGGCGTATCCGAGAATCTCCCCTACTGTTGCAACAGTTTGATATCCTCGATAATTTTATCGTAAGGCACATCCGTCATTCCTTCATAACGGTTAGCCACTGTTCCCTTTTGATCGACCAAGTATAAAAACGTGTCGTGGATGATTTGATCGGAATTAGGGTCCTTTTCTATCGGAGTCTTGAATGACTTGAGAATAAACGTTTTGATCTCATCAAATCCATAGCCAGTCAATGCATGCCAATTGGAGAAGTCAGCATTGAATTTACCCAGATATGACTTCAATGCCTCCGGCGTATCTCTTTCTGGATCAACCGAGAAGGAAATAAACTCCACATCAACGCCAGCTTTTTTTGCTTTTTTCTGCAATTCAGCCATGTTTGCGGTCATCGTAGGACAAACGGTTCCACAATACGTAAAGACAAAGTTAGCAACCCATACCTTATTTTCCAGATCTTTCGATGAAAAAGGCTTCCCTTCCTGGTCCGTATAAGCAAATTCATTAACCGGATAGTTGTAATCATATCTTGCTGGAGCACACGCAGTTACCAAAACCATCAGGATACTGAGCATGATCAACCAAGCTGTTTTTTTCATTGTACCGCCCCTCTCCTATTCCTTTTTCTCAGAGAGCCACTTCGCTAACTGGCCGATCTCTTCTGCGCTGAGTACATTTTCATAACCAGGCATGCCATTTGCGCCGACCGTAATTATTTCAACGAGTTTTTCCTCCGTCATTTTCGAGCCAACTTGCTGCAAGCCTGGACCCACCCTACCGGATAAATCGTTACCATGGCAGCTCATGCAATTATTTTTGTATAGCTTCATTGCGCTTTTATCTGCATCTGCTACTTCTGTTTGCTCTTCCGTTGCGCCACTGCTGCATGCAGTTGCAACCAAGAACAGCGAACCAATCATGAGATACTTGATGGCTTTCACAGAAACCCCCTGCCTTTCATACGGGAATATACGTTACCTTACAAAAAGGGACGGTCTGCTGTATCCACTACCATGCACACAAAAACAATCATCAAATAGTTAATTGAGAGGAAAAAGTTTGTCTTTGCCCATTTTTCCGTGTTCTCCGACATAATCCCGATTATCGTATGTCCCATCCATACCATTCCGAACAGGAAGGAAACAGCGAAAAAGACAATCCCTACATAACCAAGCAAGTACATAATCGTTACGGTTGGCAGCAGCACCACCACATATGGAATCATTTGGAGCTTGGTTCGCTTGATTCCCTTCACTACCGGAAGGAGAGGAAATCCCGCAGCTCTATACTCTTCTACACGCCTGATCGCAAGTGACCAGAAGTGAGCAGGCTGCCACAAAAAAAGCAAAGCGAACAAAAGCCATGCCCCTGCGTCCACCTCATTCGTGTAGGCACAATACCCCATCACAGGCGGCATTGCTCCCGAAACTCCACCAATGGACGTACTCCAGGTCGATGTTCGTTTGAGCCACATAGTGTAAACGACTACGTATACGAACATTCCAAACAATCCGAGCCAACCTACCAACGCATTGACTTTATAAAATAGCACCAGCTCTCCCACAAAACCGAGAACCAGGGCGTACAGCAGTACGCCCCCAGGTTTCAGTCGTCCGCAAGCAAGTGGCCGGTCTTTCGTACGGGTCATTTTTTGGTCAAGCTGCCAGTCCCAAATGTTATTCAACACGCAGGACGAAGCCATTGTGAGTGTGGTCCCAATCATCAGCCATAACAAGAGCATCCAATCTGGCTCCCACTTACTCGCTACCCAATACCCACCGAATGCAGCTACTAGATTGAGTTGAAGAATGCGGGGCTTGGTCAGCTGTATCCAATCTGCTAGCATCTCCCTACCCCCGATTGAATTTACGTCATTATAGTGCGACCATGTTGTACATCATGATCCAGATGGAACCGATCACGATGAGGAATACGATGAAGAGCCCGAGTAAGAGCGACATCAAGTTGTATCTTGGTTTGTCCTCTTCTTTCAGATGCATGAAGAAGAATAACTGGACAATAAACTGGAACAGAGCCGCTGTTAAATAGATGATGATTCTCTTATCACTATCCAACCACCCGTTCTCTAAGGCCAAAATGGGAATGATTGTGAATACAAGCGACAAGACGAAACCGATGACATACGATTTCAGAGAACCATGTCCGCCATGTTGGTCTGCCGTTCCCTGTACAGATTGCTTGCTCAATTAATTCACCCCCATCACATATACGATGGTGAACACGAAAATCCAAACAACATCAAGGAAATGCCAGAACAAGCTGATGATGTTGACTTTTCGCTTGGTCACTGGGGTAATACCGCGCTTCGCGATTTGCATAATCAGGATGATCATCCATCCTAATCCGAGCGCCACGTGCAATCCATGCGTTCCTACCAATGTGTAAAAGGCGGTCCAGAAAGCACTCGTGCTAATCGTTGCCCCTTCGCTTACGAGGTGCATGAACTCGTTGATTTCCAGAAACAAGAACGATGCTCCCAGAAACACAGTCACACCGAGCCAGTTCATCAAAGCAAGACGATTACCCTTATTCATAGCGAGAATCGCTAGACCACTCGTAAAGCTACTGGTCAGCAAAATAAACGTACTCGCGTAAATACCACTCATCTGAAAAAGATCTTTTGGACCTGGTCCACCATCCGTGCTCCCTTGCAGTACGATATAAGTCGCAAACAAGGTAGCGAATAAGATGACATCCGTCATGAGGTAGATCCAAAAGGCAAACGTGCGCAATTCCTCTTGGTCTGGATGATGATCATGATGTCCAGCATTCACATTAGCCATTAGGTAATCACCCTCCCTGCTGCTGCCTCTGTACGCTTAATCTCTTCCACCGTGACGTAATAGTCCGTGTCGTAGTTAAACGAGTGAACAACCATACATGCGATCACACCGATAAATCCTGGTACAGCCATCCATAGCCAGTCAAAAATCAATCCGAATCCGACAAAGAACCAGAACATAGACATCACAATCGGAATACCCGAGTTTTTCGGCATATGAATCGGTTCCAGCTCTACTTTCTCTGGCTTTTCCAAGCCCTGCTCGATGCGCAGCTTTCTTTCATGCCAATCATCTTGAGAAGTTACCTGCGGCATTACAGCAAAGTTATAGAACGGAGCTGGAGAAGGAATCGACCACTCCAACGTACGAGCATCCCATGGATCGCCTGTTGTATCTTTCTTCATGTGCTTGAGGCTGTGTGCAATGTCCCATATTTGCACAAGGAATGCCGCTCCCATGATTACGGCACCGATCGTCGATACCAGGTTCATTTCGAACCAGCCTTTGTCCCAGCCGTACGAATATAGACGACGCGTCATTCCCATCAAGCCCAGCGCGTATTGCGGCATGAAGCACAGGTAGAACCCGATATTCCACAGCCAGAAAGCCCAACGACCAATACGCTCATTCAGCTTGAAGCCAAAAATCTTCGGCCACCAGTAATACAAACCAGCGAAGAACCCAAACACAACCCCCGCAATAATTACTTGATGGAAGTGCGCAACGAGGAAGTAGCTGTTGTGATACTGAAAGTCAGCAGGAGCTACGGACAGAAGTACACCCGTCATCCCACCGATGACAAAGTTCGGGATAATCCCAACCGTCCACAGCATCGGCGTTTCAAACGTAATTTTTCCTCGGAACATCGTAAACAGCCAGTTAAATACTTTCACACCCGTCGGAATCGCAATCAACATCGTCGTGACCGCGAAGAAGGCATTGACGTCCGCTCCGGAGCCCATCGTGAAGAAATGGTGCGCCCATACGAGGAACGAGAGGACGCTAATGATGATCATCGCAAACACCATGGATTTGTAGCCAAACAGCTTTTTCCGTGAGAACGTAGCAACGATCTCGGAGAAAATCCCGAATGCTGGCAGAACGATAATATAAACTTCCGGGTGGCCCCACATCCAAATCAGGTTGATGTACATCATCGGATTACCGCCGCCATCCAATGTGAAGAAGTGCCCTCCTAAATAGCGGTCGATAAACAGCAGTGCCAATGTAACCGTCAAGATCGGGAATGCGAAAACAATCGCGATACAACTCGACAAAACCGACCAGGAAAACATCGGCATTTTCATCAGCGTCATACCAGGAGCCCGTACTTTCAAGATCGTGACGATAAAGTTAATCCCGGTCATCAAACTACCGATACCTGAGATCTGAATCCCCCAAATATAAAAATCCTGACCGGGTCCCGGGTTAAAGGCCAACTCAGAATAAGGCGGGTACGCCAGCCATCCTGCATCTGGTGATCCACCAATGACGAAGGACAAGTTAAACAGCATCGCCCCTGAGAAAAACAGCCAGAAGCTGAGTGAATTCAGAAACGGAAAAGCGACGTCACGTGCACCGAGTTGCAGTGGCACGATGACATTGAACAAACCAAACATGAGCGGCATCGCCATAAACAGAATCATGATAACGCCATGCGTCGTAAAAATCTGGTTGTAGTGATCCCCACTCAAAAACTGCATCTCAGGCATGACGAGCTGAGCCCGCATCAGGAGAGCATCTACCCCTCCTCGAAACAGCATGAGAACGGAAGCGAGAATATACATGATACCGATCTTCTTGTGATCGACAGTTGTTAGCCATTCGCGCCAGAGCCATCCCCATTTTTTAAAGTAAGTCAGCACCGATACGATTGCGATCATACTGAGCACAATGCTGACGTCCGCACCGTAAATAAGTGGATCGCCTGTTACGAAAAATTCAGAGGCGAATTCTTTCACACTCTCCCACATCGTTGTCTCTCTCCTCCCTCTTTCAATTTCAACCGACTATTCTTTCACCCGCGCTGGCGGTTGCACTCTCGTAGATAAGCCGTGATTGTGTGAAGCAGCATACTTGGTCACCGTCATCTCGTACAATCCTTCAGGGAAAGCGGAGAAATGACGTACGTCCGATGTACCTTGTTTGGTCAACTCTTTATAACCATCCAGCGTCAGCTCAGGGGAAGTATTTTTCACCTGATTCACCCATTGATCAAAGTCTTCTTGGGAAGTCGCATTCGCTGTAAAGAACATCTTCGCAAATTCTTTTCCGGTAAAGTTCGCACCAGATCCCATGTACTCACCCTGCTCATCTGCTTGCAGGTAAAGAGTCATAGACATGCCGGACATGGCATAAATCTGACCGCCAAGCTGTGGAATCCAGAATGAATTCATCGGAGCGTCAGATGTCACTTCAAAGCGTACCGGCACATCCTCTGGGAACTGCACATAGTTCACAGTGGCAATACCTTGTTCAGGATATTGGAACAGCCACTTCCAATCCAAATTCGTCACTTGAATCGTGATCGGTTTCTTCTCGGATTCCAATGGCTTGGATGGCTCCAGAAAATACGTGTACCGAACAGTCACGATCCCGATCAACGTAATAATGATGATGGGAATGCCCCACCAAATGATTTCCAGTTTCGTGCTGTGTTCCCAATTAGGCGTGTACTTTGCCTTTCTTCCTTCTCTGTCACGGTATCGCCATACAATGACAAAAGTAAGAATTAGTACAGGAACAATCACAATTAACGTTAAAAGCGTGGATAAAATCATTAAGTCCTTTTGCTGTTCACCAATGGGTCCTTTCGGATCGAGCACGATATAGTTATCAGCGCAACCGGTCGTCAAGAACAGCAGGATGAACATGAACAAAAATGACATACAGCGTACTGTCTTGGACGTCTTCATGTCCTTGTCCTCATCTCCTATCACCATGCACAGGGTACTATTGAAACAAGTCTTACTCTAAAGCCGGACCGTTGGAGTGTCACCAGCCAATGATAAAGTGGATCAACCAGCCATGTTCAATAATCCGCTACATTTTGTTCACTTTTTAGACATAAAAAAACCCTTCTCAATCAAGAAGGTCCTTATCTAGCCGAATGGAATTGGAAATCGATGGGTACCCTAAGAGCACTTCCATCTCATTGCTGATTAGGTGAAGCTGCATGATCAAAAAGTTTCGGAGAAAGCTATCGATTCATCACATCAAACAGAACCAGGAATCACAAGAAACTCCCCTACAGGAAGACCTTCAAGCAAATGTGACCACCGTTCGCAGTCATTTTGGGTTTACGAGTGACCTAGCCGTCCGAACCTTTTGGCTTGGGGCAAATCAATCACATCAAGCATCTTTGCTGTTCCTAAAAGGTATGACGAATCAAGACGTCATGGATCGAGATGTCATTAGACCGCTAATGAATACCATTGGCGATCTCCACGAGGGCATGGTTGATCATATTATGAATGCTGTACTGCATGTCTCGATGGCGTGGAAGGAAAGCACACTTGAAAAAACGCTCGAACAGCTTGCCCGCGGATATATCGTTCTTTTTATCCATAACCAAGCACAGTGCATTATTATCGGAGCCAAATCGCTTGGACAAAGAAGTGTGGAAGAGCCTTCTAAAGAAGCAGTCATTCGCGGTCCACGCGAAGGCTTTATTGAAACGATTGACACAAATCTCTCACTGATTCGCAAAAGATATCACAATCCCAATCTCCAAATTGAAACCTATTGGATCGGTACACAATCGGATACTAGGGTATGTCTCGCCTACGTCCGAGGAGTTGTGAAGGAAGAATTGGTCGACGAGGTGAGAAAGCGTCTATCTGTCATTAAAATGGATGCCATCTTGGATTCTGGCTATATCGAGCAATGGATCGAAGACGAACCGTTTTCTATTTTCCCGACGATCTACAACAGTGAAAAACCGGACATTCTGGTAGCCAAAATTTTGGAGGGGCGTGTTGCAATTTTGGTGGATGGCAGTCCCGTTGCGCTCATGGTACCAGCTACGTTCCAAGAGTTTTTCCAGAATCCAGAAGACTACTATTCTCGCCCCTTCTATGCCAGCTTTTTACGCTTGCTTCGATACGCAGCATTTTTTGTCTCAGCATTTCTCCCATCTCTTTATATATCTTTCGAAAATTTCCACAAGGATTTAGTGCCACCTACGTTGCTGTTCAGTTTTATCAATGCCAGAGAAGGCGTTCCGTTCCCTTTGCCCATCGAGCTGCTTCTTATGGCGATCGTGTATGAATGGCTTCGCGAAGCCGGGGTACGTATGCCCCGTCCCATTGGACAGGCTGTCAGCATCGTAGGAGCCTTGGTCATTGGTGAGGCTGCCGTTAGTGCAGGGTTAGTAGGGGCGCCGACCGTTATTGTCATTGCCGCTTCGGCCATCACTTCGTTTATTTTCCCTGCCATTTCTGACGTAGTGGTCATTCTGCGCTTCGTTTCGATTTTTGTCGCTTCGGTGCTTGGACTCTACGGTAATTTTCTTGTCTTCTATATGGTTGCTATCTATTTGTGCGATCTCCGTTCATTTGGGGTACCCTATCTGGCTCCTTTAGCTCCTTTGAAGCTGCAAGATTGGAAGGATTTTTTTATTCGCTTTCCTCTCTGGTTAATCAAACTAAGCTCTGGTGGGTCCCCTTCCTCACTTAAGAAACAAAAGGGAGAACGATCATGAAGACGCTAACCGCTGTGATGGGCTTGCTGATTGCCATTTGTTTAGGGGGATGCTGGAACAATATAGATCTCACTGAAACAAGATTTGTCACAGCTGTCGGAATCGACTTGAACGAGGAAGGCCGTTATGTCCTTACTGTGAACGTCATGAAGCCAAGCAGTGGAAAAGCAGATGCAGGGGGATCTTCGGGAAAAAGCACGATTATCCAATCGACAGGCTATACCATATTCGACGCAGCCCGAAATATGATTGAGTACTCGGGTTACAAGCTTAGCTATCATCACATGCAGTACTTAGCCATTGGCACCGAGGCAGCCAAAAAGGATATCATTGGTCCCCTTGACTTATTTTTTCGCGATCAAGAATTATCCGGACGTCACTGGGTCCTTTATGTAGAAGGGAAAGCGGAATCTCTCCTGCGCACAAAAGGAAATACGAACGACATCCAGCCGCTGAAAATCAATGAACAAATGATAGCAAGTCGATCCGTCGGCAAGTACCCACCTGTCCGTTCACTCGACCTCATGCGCATGCTCGCTACCAAAGAAAAAGTGGGATATATACCAATCAGTCATCCATTTAAGTCGTTGAAAGAAAGTCGAGAAGCCGGTGCTGTCATTATCAAAGACGGAAAGGCTGTCTCCTCCATAAATGAAACACAGGTGCGAGGATTATTGTGGGTCACAGGGAAAATAAAAAGCACGATTGTCATCGTTCCCCTAAAGAAGCCTGGGCAATACGGGTCAATCGAGGTTTTGGATTCCAAAGCAAAAATCCGTCCCGTTCTCGAAAATAATCAGCTAACGATCCAGATAACTGTCCATCCACACGGAATAATCGGAAGCCTCGATCATCCCATTCCTATGGACTCCGAGACGTATAAATGGTTGCAGATGAAAGTGAATCAGATCATTAAAGAGGAAATCAATGCGGCCGTTGCTATAGCGAAAAAGAACAAAGCGGACATTTTCGGTTTTCATGACTATGTGCATCGCAAGTATCCAAAAGAATGGAAAGTCTGGGAACCACAATGGCCAGAACACTTTTCACAGCTAGAAGTAAAGGTGAATGTTCAGAGCAAACTCCTCTTAAATGGACTTCTGGCTGAGCAACTTGGCGAAAAATAAGGAGTGGGATGGTTGGACGTCCGCACGATTTCAAGATTCCAGTGGGTCTCGATACATGTATTAAGCCTCCCCATAATGGGACACGTCATCCTCATTGAACCGCTGATTCATACGGCTGGCAAAGACGGCTGGATATCTGCTCTCATCAGCATTCCAGCAGGTATCTTATTCGTTCTTCTCTTAACCATTCTGCGAAGCAAAATTCCCAACACCTCGTTGCTTACTGGAACATTTGAGATCGCTGGCAGAGCAACTGCTGTGATCTTGTCTGTGATCTTAATCGCCTATTTTTCATTTGCTTCCGTTACGACGCTGCGAGGCTTCGAGGAATTTGTCAAAATTACCTTTTTGCCCGAGACGCCTCTTTGGGCAATCGGAACGGGCTTCATGTTTCTTATATGGTTTAGCTTGCAAAGAAACATTGAGTCCATTGCCAGAATGGCAGTGATCTTTTTTTTGATGACGATGATAACTGGACCGATTGTTGGCCTGACACTCATGCAGGAAAAAGATTACACCCGCATATTGCCCATCCTCGACAATGGATGGGGTCCTGTTTTGGAAGGCTCGCTCTACTTTATCGCATTGTGGGGGGAATTGATCTTGGTCCTCCTGCTTCAGTCAAAATGGGTCGGAAAACGTCATGATTTCAACGGCTTCTCCTTTCTTATTTTATTTAACGTCTTTTTGGGCGCATCGATGCTGATGAGTGCCATTGCAGTATTTGGGCTACCTCTTTCGGAAAAACTGGACTGGCCGGTACAAAATACAGTCAGGCAAATAAAATTGGGATTTATTAGCCGCGGAGACATTTATGGCTTATATACCATGACAGCAGGCTGTTTCATCCGGGTAACGGTATTTTTATACGCCATCTGTGAATGTCTTGCCTTTCTTTTTTCTACCACTTACAAAAAACTGAGCTTGCCCGTCTGTTTGGCTGCGCTTTTGCTGTCTTTACTCGTCTTTTCCAATCATCAACAACTCTTGCAGACCAATCACGCCTATTATAAGTATGGATACGTCCTCCTGCTGCTGCCGATCTTTCTGCTGATTCTCTTCTGGATCAAAAGGGGAAAAGCGGTAGAAAACCATGGATAAGCAAAAGAAAAAGGCCACCACAAGGCGGCCTTTCTTTCTCGAACTAGCTACGCTGTAACTCTACAGCATGCCTCCAATGCCTGATTGTATGGTTATTCCTTGATGACACGAATGGTCTGTAGCGTGGGATCTTCAAAGCCCTGTACCGGCAGGCCTGCCTCCATGTTTTTCTTCGCATAGATGAGGTTCTCTTCCGAAATGATCTCACCCGGGATAAAGATCGGAATACCTGGTGGATATACCATGACAAACTCCGCGATAATTCTTCCCACGGATTGTTCGACGGGAATCATCTCCGTCGGTGCGTAAAATGCATCACGCGGGGTGACAGCAAGTACCGGTATATTGGGAAGCTGCATTTTCGGGCTGCCTTTACTGTTTACTTGATCCTCGAACACAGCAGCCAGCTCTTCCAATGCATAGACAAGGATTTGTAAATCCTCTTTCGTATCACTTGGTGTGATAATACAAACGATGTTGTACAGGTCAGATAGCTCTACTTCAATGTTATAGCGATCACGGAGCCATTTTTCAGCTTCATACCCCGTAATGCCGAGGTCTTTTACCGAGATGACCAGCTTGGTCGGGTCATGAGCAAACGCTCCATTTGTCCCGATAATCTCTCTACCAATGCAGTACAGATGTTTAATTTTATTGATTTGTGCTCGTGCTTCGTTTGCCAGCTGAATCGTTTGATCCAATAGCGCTTTCCCGGATGTAACCAACCGCTTTCTCGCCACATCGAGCGAAGCGAGCAGTAAATAGGAAGTGGACGTCGTGGTGAGCATACTATAGATAGCTTGTACACGCTGGATCGAAACGAGATTTCCCTGAATGTTCAACAACGAGCTCTGCGTCAGAGAGCCTCCTAATTTATGCATACTGCTTGCAGCCATATCTGCACCCGCTTGCATCGCCGATAGTGGAAGCTTGGGATGGAAGTGCACATGGGAGCCGTGCGCTTCATCTACGAGTACAGGCACTCCTCTGGCATGCGCAATTTGAACGATGCTCTTCAAGTCACCTGCAATTCCAAAATAGGTTGGATTGATGACTAAAACTGCCTTTGCATCAGGATGCTGTTCCAATGCTTGTTCCACAGATTGTGGGGTAATTCCATGGGAGATCCCGAAGACTGGATCTATTTCTGGATGTAAAAAGACAGGAGTCGCACCCGATAAAACGATTCCACTCATGATGGATTTGTGTACATTCCGTGGCACGATGATCTTATCGCCAGGACTACATACCGCCATAATCATGGTCATAATGACTCCGCTCGTACCTTGAACAGAAAATATGGTGTGATCAGCGCCAAAGGCTTCAGCAGCTAATTCCTGCGCTTGTTTGATAATTCCTTTTGGTTGATGCAGATCATCTAATGGTTCAATGTTAATCAAATCGATGGAAAGTGCATTTTTTCCCATGAACCATCGAAATTCAGGATCCATCCCTTTCCCTTTCTTATGCCCTGGTATATGGAATTGGATTGGATTCTTCTGGGCATGCTTTCTCAACCCGTTAAAAAGCGGCGTTTGCCCTTGAATCAACATTTTTCCCACCTCACTATCCTTCCGTGTTGTTTGAATGAGTGATGTTTCTGGGCTGATTATAAAATAAGCGGCTCCTTCCTTCATGATCCAATCTTGACTTTTATGAACCATCCAATTTGTGTCCTTCCCCGTAATTGGTATGTTTCATCTTTCACGAATTGGCTGGTTACAGTGCTGAAGATTTCACTTACAGTGGTGCTACCATGAAGTTTTGGAGGCCATATAGATGAAACAACTGCCCACGACACAATCGCGAAAAGCATTAGAAAAGATACAATCCTATCAACCTGGAATGCCGATTTGGGAGATAAAAAAAATGTACGGACTCTCCCATATCATTAAATTAGCCTCAAATGAAAATCCACTCGGCCCATCCCCCAAGATCATCCGTGCCATTCTCGCTGCGCTTCCGGAACTGCATCGTTACCCGGATGCCAATACAACGACATTGAAAGAGCACTTGGCCGATCACCTTGAGTTAACTCCGGAGCATTTAATCGTCACGAATGGCGGGGACGAACTGATCAAGCTCATTTCCGAAACCTATTTGGAGCCCGAGGACGAAATCGTCGTGCCTTCCCCGACCTTTAGTGAATATGAATTCGGCGCACATGTTATGGGGGCGGTCATCAAAACGGTTCCGCTTGAGGCTGATTATGCCTTCAATGTTTCCGCTATTTTGGCAGCCATCACGGAGCGAACAAAGCTTGTCTACCTTTGTTCCCCAAACAACCCGACAGGCACCTATTTGTCTCGTCAGGACTTGGCGTCATTGCTAGGCCAATTGCCAAACGGGGTGCTTGTGGTACTCGACGCGGCTTACAGTCACTATGCAACGGCTGACGATTACACAACGGGTATTGAATTTGTCCGCCAAGGATACCCTGTTCTCGTCTTACAAACCTTCTCAAAAATTTATGCACTTGCCGGTATTCGAGCCGGATTTGGTGTCGCCCACCCATCGGTGATCCAAAAAATCCTGAAAGTAAAAGAGCCGTTTAACGTCAATTCTTTGGCACAAACAGCCGCAATTACCGCCCTTGGAGACGTGGAGCATTTTGAAAAATCCCTCACGGAAAACACCAAAGGCCGCAAGCAGCTCTATGATGCCTTCGATGAAATGAATATTCCCTATACCGTGAGTATGTCTAATTTTATCTTGGCAAAATTGGGGCCAAATGCGGGTAGGATTTATCAAGAGCTGCTGGCACGAGGAATCATTTTGCGTTACGGAGATACTTGGGGGTTACCGGAGCATATTCGAATCAGTGTAGGTACGTTGGAAGAAAATCAAATCCTGATACAAAACCTCCGTGAGCTATTGCTTATCGTGGGAAAATGAACGAAAAACACCGGGTAGAAAATGTCCGGTGTTTTTGCTCTTTTGCAAAGTATTTTTTAAACTGGATTACCCTTGTGTTTACCCTTCCCCAATACTATACTGAATGCAAATTACCCAGTCCTTTCCATACAAAGGACTGACTGAAATTTCATAACTTCATGAAAGCTTTCTCTCCATAGAAAGGTGGATCAGATGTCACTCAAACCTGAAGATTTACAAAGCTACATCGACTCCCCAGATAAACAGCAAAGATTATACAAACGAACGCTCTGGATTGTAGTCATCTCACAAATTTTCGGTGGTGCAGGACTTGCGGCAGGTGTCACCGTAGGGGCTCTCCTCGCTCAGGATATGCTCGGTTCGGAAAGTCTTGCGGGCATTCCTTCCGCATTACTCACGTTTGGCTCTGCTGTCGCTGCATTGCTGGTGGGTCGACTCTCTCAACGCTTTGGACGCCGGTTGGGTCTCGCTAGCGGATTTTTAGCCGGGGGTATTGGCGCAATTGGGGTGGTTATCGCAGCCGTCGCAAACAGTATTGTCCTTCTGTTTGCTTCCTTAATTCTGTATGGGGCTGGCACCGCTACTAACCTACAGGCCCGCTATGCAGGTACTGACTTGGCAAAGCCTAAACAACGAGCGACTGCCGTGAGCATTGCCATGGTCTCCACTACATTCGGGGCCGTTGCAGGACCAAACTTGGTGGAAGTCATGGGACGATTCGCTACATCCATCGGTGTCCCCGCACTGGCCGGTCCTTTCATCTTGGGTGCCGCAGCCTTTATCCTCGCTGGACTCGTATTTTGGGTATTGCTTCGCCCGGACCCATTCATCGTTTCGAAAGCAATCGCCGAAGCACAACAGGTGGATCAGAGCTCGCCAACCTGTCTGAATGAGAATCAGCTTGCAAGCAACAACCGGGGAATCATCGTGGGAGCCACCGTCATGATTTTAACGCAGATCGTCATGGTCGCTATTATGACGATGACGCCTGTACATATGAAGCACCACGGGCATGGTCTCTCTGAAGTAGGCATCGTCATCGGTTTTCATATCGGTGCGATGTACCTCCCCTCGCTTTTGACGGGTGTACTCGTTGACAAGATCGGTCGCTCCACAATGGCTTATGCTTCAGGTGTCATACTGCTTGCAGCCAGCATGCTTGCTGCTTTTGCACCAGCCGATTCGATGCCGCTACTCATCGCAGCTCTTGTGCTGCTCGGACTGGGCTGGAATTTTGGCCTGATTAGCGGAACAGCGCTCATTGTGGATGCAACACAGCCCGCCACTCGTGCGAAGACGCAGGGAACGGTTGATGTCTTGATTGCCTTGGCTGGTGCTTCCGGTGGAGCTCTGTCTGGAATGGTCGTCGCCAATGCCAGCTACGCAACACTTTCACTCGCTGGAGGCGTACTATCGCTGTTACTTGTCCCTGTCCTGATCTGGTCCCACCGCAAGAGCAAACACAGTGTTGAGATCTCCCAAAACTAAAGCCACCTTCATCAGGTGGCTTTTCCTCTATCCCAAGTACCCCGAAACAAAAAAATAACACTCCTCACAGGCAGTGTCATTTTCCTCCAACCACTTTATTATCATGTCGCTCATTCGGACTATGTTCATCTACAATCTGTTTTAAGCTAGCGAAGCCAGGAGTAAATTTGCTGTTGGGAATCTTCTTCTTGGAAGAGAGATTTTTCGAGTAAACAGCAGTTTCGTTGCCTCTTTTCGAGAAGAACTCAGCTAATTTCATCATATCCCACTCCTAACTAGCTCTCTTTAGGGTTTTGACCTTATTCACAAACTTGGTAACAAATCCCAACAATAACATATACGTAGTCAACCGCTCGAACTCCTGCATATTTTCGGGAGTAAATGTGTCATTCTTGTAAACAGCGACCGCGAATCCAAGCCTGAACTTGCCAAAATTTTTTACAATCGCAAATTGTTCAATATCCGTGTCTTGAATTCGTCCCTTTACTTGTTTATCGGCAATTCTGCAATCATCTTGAAGCATGGAAGACAGTAGTAGCGTACGTACTGTGTCAAAATCTTTCAGCTCGGTTAAGTAAAACACTTCAAACTGCTTGTCATTATTCGTAGGTACGATCCAATAACAGCATAGCTCGTCCGGTTTCAATCCATAAATCGTCTTTACTTCCATTTCAAATGCCTTCATAAATGTGATCGCATTCGCATTAATAATAGCTGTTGATTGACCGCTGCCATCCAAGCTGTAAATCGCATTGGCCAATTCTTTCTCACAATATTTCACTTCCATCTGGAACTCGATGTCGTTCCCTCTCACCTTGTTGCAGATGAACAAAACGATGAATACCATTCCTGCCAAAATGGCTGAATACAAGATAGACAGCCCTAGAACAGAGCCTAATGAAGCTAGCTTGTTTTCCTCATTTGGCGGTGCCAGGATAAACAGCCATTCGATCGGTTGAAACATCCACTTATGTATGACTGTTATCAAATCTGGCAATAAACCTTTTAAAATTTCAAATACGAGCCAGGAGACCAGAACGGACAAGATGCCAAGAACAGAAAAAACAATTTTTACATTGCTCTGCACGAGATTCTTTAGCACCTGTAAACCTCTCCTTCTGGTAAAGTTTTACATTATTTTAACATTATATTTAGATTCTACAAATAGGAAAAAACTACCTACATTTAGGTAGTTTTTTAGGCGTTTCTATCGTAATCGTACTTACTTTTTGATTACCTATGTACTGTATCGTCTGCTGTATTATCTTGCTGTTCTCTTCGATTCTCTTTAGCGGTTTAAATGAACTCAACAATTGCATATTCCCCCTATCGGTATACTGGGTGTACTTCGTAACGAAACGCTCCTTTATTGGTCTGCCCATTTTTCACCTCTATCAAACACGAAATGCTCATCATGACCTTCATCCGTCTTGGTAATACCCCATACCTTATGCCGTTCTGATTTTGTTTAGACCCCTCTTCTGGGTGCTGCTTTTCCACTGTTAGTGACGGTTTTGTTACAGATAATGTTGCTCCCATTGGCACGATTCACATCCACAATCCTTGCAATAATAAAGGATAATCCGAACGAAAAGGAGTTAGTCAGAATGAATCCAGTCATATCAAAGAATGAAACCATTCTTTCCTATATCATTGCCATAGCGCTTATCTTGCTCATGGTAGCGGCTTCCGTCATACTCGATGATCCCGAAGTGATTCTACCCGAAATAGCAGCGATGGCGATTGGCATATGGGTATACCGAGAACCGGGATGGATCAGACAGCCCTCTAGAATTTTTGTGGCTCCGTCTATCACAGCTGCAATCGGATTTGCAGTGAATCAAATAGACTTGCCGTACCTTGGAAAAGTCAGTATCACACTCGTACTCATGATGCTCTTTTTGCGAATCTTCCAATCGAATTTTGGACCATCCCTTGCCACTGGCTTATTGCCTCTGGTTACGAATGCAGTTGAATGGTCTTTTATGGTCTCCGTCGTCCTTTTTTCCTTCCTCATCATGGTCGGCGTTCTCACCTTCAAACTGAATGGCGGCCTGGAGAAGAAAGTGAAGATACCGTATCAGTATATGCTCGTGTTCTTAATTTTGATATTCGTGTGGATTGGTTTATGTTGGATAGCTGGTTACCCACAACTGGCCGTTATTCCGCCCATTCTCGTCGTTGTATATGAATCGCTTCATAAGCCGATGTTCAACGGCAAGATGGCCTTCAAGCTGGGCCTGGTGTTAACCATATCGGCGACAGTTGGTACGCTGCTATACTTCGCGATTGATTCGTGGATGTTAGTCACTTTGCTTGATATGATTTTGATGCTTATTTTGTTACGTTTCCTAGGTATGCGTGTCCCGGCAGCATACGCTTTTCCACTGCTTCCTTTTGTCTTCCCTGATGAAATTGTGGTCATGCTTCCCTTCAGTGCGCTCGTTGCTTCCATATTCTTGTTTGGCTCCGTGCTTTTGTACAAGAACTGGGAGAGAAAAAGAAGTCAGCCTCATGCCCCGAGGAATTAGCCCATAACAATAGAGCCACCCGTCTTGGGGTGGCTCTTATCCTTACTTCGCCTTTGGGGTTACCTTTTCCACTTTGTTTTCGCCCATCTTCACTTTGAATAGTTCTTTTTTATCACGATCGGAAGCTTGATAGTCGTAAAAAAAGATGAAATCTCCTCCGATGTTTATCGATATACCCAATGGAGACAGCGGGGTTGTCTTGCCGTCCGTCATATTCATTCGGCCTACCATGTGTTCCCCTTTTATTTCTGAGATGTAGTATAGATACTTCCCAGCAATAATGATCGGATCCTCTGCTGGTGGCAACCCTTTCTTCACTAGAGCAGTCTTTCCATCCTTCAATCCTATTTTATAAACATCAACGACGCCTTTATCGTTTACCCATTTTGTGTAGTAAATGAAATCACCAGACAGACCGACAAGGGTCATCTCTTTTTCTTTGCTTACTACCTTTTTCTGCGTACCATTCCCCTTCATTTTGTATAATTGACGACTTTCATTGGTGTAGAAAAGCCAATCCTGATAGAAATAAACTTCATCATACTGGTCAAGCAGCTTCTTCTGATTTTTTCCATTCGTGTCCATCCGGTACAAAGGACCGTAGCCGTCTGCGTAGTAGATGATATCCCCTACTACATACAATCTGTATACGTTATTGCGATCCCCTTCTGCAAGACTACCGCTTTTGATGACTGTTTTCGAACTGCCATCTGTCTTGATTTTCATGAGCTCCGTCACATCTTCATACGTGCCATTGATATCGTAATTGGGCATCTCCAGCTGATAGATTTCTTTAAAAGGCTTATTGCGCGTATAGTAAATCCAGTCACCTACAACATTCAGATTATGGGCCCAATCACTGCTCAACTTTTGAAGAGAGCTTCCATCCTTTTTGATTTTGTATAAGCCATCGTTGTTATAAAAAATCCAATCTCCTTGAACGGCAACAAAGCTTCGGCCTGAATTGATATTGACAGGATCGCTGCCCAACACATTTATCACTGGCTTTTTGGTTGGCGCAGTCGCCATTGTTCGTTGATTTCCAACACCAAAGATCACAATCAGACATACTGCCATCGCAATGATGATCATCCATTTGCCTTTATATTGCACCATGCATCCTCCCGTTCATAGCCTAATAAAGCACAGCGGAGATTTCCCCCATTCATATACAATCCGAAGACACTAATTTATATGTACCAAAACAAATCCATTTTTTCTGGATATATATGTAATTTTTAGGAAAATTATTAATCAAATATATATGAACAATGGGACGAACAACACACCTCCTGCCATGTTTCTCGCATGAATGGAGCTGCCGTTCCAGGTTCTGGATATACCCCATTCCCTCCCCAAACAGCCAATGTCAGTATTACCGTTATCGAGTTATTTTGAGAATAGAAGAAACCACCCATGATAGGTGGCTCTTTCTCTCTATGCTAAAGGGAAATGACACGCGACCTGCCGATCCTGCCCAACCTCGATGAGCTCGGGAATCTCCTTGCTGCATCTCTCCTGCGCCATTGGACAACGAGGATGAAAACGACAACCTGACGGCGGATTGGCTGGAGATGGTACATCCCCTTGCAAGACGATTCGCTCTTGTCTGCGATGCGGAGTAGGTTTTGGAATCGCCGACAACAATGCCGCCGTATACGGATGTAGTGGCTGTGCGAACAAGTCATCCGTTCGTGCAATCTCCACCATTTTCCCCAAGTACATCACGCCTACCCGATCTGAAATATGGCGTACCACATTCAGACCATGCGCGATAAATAGATAGGTCAGCCCCATCTCTTTTTGTAATTTCATCATCAGGTTCAATACCTGTGACTGTACGGACACATCCAAGGCAGAAACAGCTTCATCCGCCACAATAAACCGTGGAGAGAGCGCGATCGACCGCGCAATACCGATCCGTTGCCGCTGTCCGCCGGAAAACTCATGCGGATACCGATTCCGCCTCGTAGGATCGAGTCCCACCAGACTCATCAGCTCGACTACCCGCTCATCTATTTCCTTTGCAGACGCACGCAGATGAACCCGTAACGGCTCTCCAATAATATCGCTTACCAAAAATCGTGGATTCAACGAACCAAACGGGTCTTGAAATATAATTTGCATATCTCGTCTCAGCTTCAAATTCTCTTGTCTGTTCACCTGATGGATATTGGTTCCGTCAAACAGTACTTCGCCACTCGTCGCCCTTTGCAAATTCAGTACGACACGCCCCAGCGTCGACTTCCCGCAGCCGGATTCTCCTACGAGTCCAAATGTCTCTCCTGGCCGAATTCCGAATGATACATCATCTACCGCTTTTACATGACCGACGACACGACTCAGCAAGCCGGCCTTAATCGGAAAATACTTTTTGATATTTTTTGCTTCGATCAAATACTCCCGGTTCATTGGCGGTTCACCTCTGCTTTGCTTCCAGCGACTGAATTTGTACGCTGATTTCTTCTGAAGTGATTGCTGACATCTTCATTCAACCAGCAAGCCACTTGTTGTCCCGTAACAACCTCGCGCAAGATAGGTTCCTCTTTTCGGCATTTATCAATCGAATGCGGACAACGCGGGTGAAAACGGCAGCCCGTCGGCAATTGAGTAATGCTCGGTATGGTGCCTTGGATGGTGTACAGTTCACTACCGCGCTCCCCTTCAAATCCGGGGATGGACTGCAACAAGCCAATCGTGTAAGGATGCCTTGGCTCGTCAAATATCCGTTCGACCGTCCCCTCTTCCACAATCGTTCCCGCATACATCACCGCGATACGATCTGCCATCTCTGCTGCTACCCCCATATCATGGGTGATCAGCAAAATCGACATGCCCAATTCCTTTTGCAGCCGTCTGAGCAAATCCAAAATTTGCGCCTGAACCGTTACATCAAGTGCAGTCGTTGGCTCGTCTGCTATCAGCATTTCTGGGTTGCAGGCCAAGGCCATCGCGATAACCACACGCTGGCACATCCCTCCAGACATTTCGTGCGGGTACTGTTTCACCCGTACTTCCGGTGCTGGAATCCCAACCATACGAAGCATCTCAATCGCTTTTTTAAACGCATCCTGCTGGCTCATATTTTGATGCAGCATCAAGCTCTCCGCAATTTGATCGCCTACCGTAAACACCGGATTGAGAGCCGACATCGGGTCCTGGAAGATCATCGCGATTTTGTTCCCGCGAATGTGCATCATTTCATCCAGTTCTTTTGCCGCCAGGTCTTGTCCGTGAAACATGACGTTCCCACTCTGAATAAATCCGCCCGCATAATCAATCAGTCGCATGACCGCAAGCGACGTCACACTCTTCCCGCTGCCGGATTCGCCGACCAAGCACACCGTCTGTCCTTTGCCAACGTTGATGCTCACTCGATCCGTGGCCTTGACAGTGCCGTCATCCGTAAAGAAGCAAGTGGTCAAATTTTTTATTTCGAGGATGTTGCGTTCCACTTGTTCAGCCTCCTTTTCGGATTCTTCTTTTTCTTCCGTGGGTCGAATGCATCGCGGATGCCGTCTCCGACGAAGTTAACCGCTAGCACCACGAGCAAAATACAAAGACCGGGATAAAGTGCTTGCAAAGGATCGACCAGCATGAATTCCTGTGCCTTGCTCAGCATTAATCCCCAGCTTGTTTCAGGCGGTTGAATCCCCAAGCCTAAATAAGAGAGACCTGACTCTGACAGAATTGCCGAACCAACCATGAGAGTCGCGTACACAATGATAGGAGCCATTGCATTGCGGATCAGGTGGCGCGTAATGATGCCCCAGTGCGAGACACCGATCGCTCTCGCTGCTTCCACATACTGCATTTCCCGTAGCTGCAAGAACTGCCCGCGCACCAGACGCGCTACACTTGTCCAGCTCGTCAGTGACAAAATCAAGATCATGTAGATAAATTCCGCTCCGAAGAGAGCTAGAACCAGAATGTTAAAGAACAGACTCGGAATGGAGTTCATCACGTCAACGAGACGCATGAAGCAGGTATCAATCCAGCCTCCGAAATAACCGGAAATGGCTCCAATCAGCGTGCCGATGACAACCGCAGCAAAAGCAACGCTGAAGCCTACCAGCATGGACACTCGGCTGCTATGAATGAGACGGGATAAGATATCACGACCGAGCTCATCCGTTCCGAGCACATACCCTTCCGTTCCAGGAGGCAGATTCGTAATCATAAAGTCAATCTTTGCCGGATCATGCGGTGCAACCCAATCGGCAAACACAGCGATCCCAATAAAAAACAACAGTACGATCAGTCCACCGACGGCATACGGATTGCGCATGAATTTTTTGCCCGCGGTTGTCCAGAGTCCAGGAGGTTTTTGGCCGACAGGATTCGTCGGAAGCTGTCCACCTGGTCGGTTCGTTTCAACGACAGTGTCATCTTGAAGCTGTACTTGACTCATGCAGCCCTACCTCCTTTGCGTCCAAGCTGCACTCGTGGATCAACCAGTGCGTAGATTAAATCGGCTAACAGGTTTCCGATAATCACCATAAGTGAAATCAGTAACGTGATCGACATCAATACCGAATACTCGCGGGCTACAGCCATTTCCACAAACAGACGCCCCATGCCTGGCCAGTTAAATACACTCTCTGTCAATGCTGCACCTGCTACCAGAGTCGGCAAATCCAATCCGATGATCGTCACGACAGGAATCAGTGCATTACGCAGCGCATGACGGAAAATGACCCGTCTTTCCTTCATCCCTTTGGCACGTGCAGTCCGAATGTAGTCCTGCTCCAATACCTCCAGCATACTGGCGCGCGTATATTTAACATAGGCAGCAATGTTCACCAGTGTTAACACCGTAACAGGCAGAATCAAGTGCAAAATGAGGTCGCTTAATTGTCCCTCTTTTCCCATCGTCCACATGTCAGATAGTGGGAGCAGATTCAGCTGCATCGCGAAATACTGCTGCAGCATAATCCCAAACCAGAAGGTCGGCATCGCGAATCCGAGATAGGCAACGATGGAGGCGATCTGGTCAGACAGTCCATATTGTTTTGTGCTATTGTAGATCCCCCACGGGATGGCGATCAGCATGGAAAGTCCCCACGCTACAGACATGAGCACAAACGTATTCCAGACCGTCGGCCATAAAATATCGCCAACAGGAACATTATTCTTAAAGGTATGGCCCAGATCTCCTTGCAACAGATTTCCAACCCATTTCATGTATTGAATGTAAACTGGCTGATCCAACCCCATATTTTTCATCTGGATGAGTTGTGCTTCTGGGGACATTCCCGGTGAGAGCATGACTTTTAACGGTCCTCCCGGTGCTGCATGCATCAGTCCAAACGACACCACGGTGATCAAAAATAAGACAAGCACAGCTTGTAGTACGCGGCGTACTAAATATTCAGTCAATCCAGCATCCTCCTTTCGTTTGAAAGGGGAAGGGACATCAGGCTGCCCTTCCCCCTTTTCCTATTGCTAACCGCTACTAGCCAAGCTTATTTTTTTGTATCATCGATCCACCAGTTCAGGAAACCAAAAGTCTCCCCGTAAGGAATCATAGATACCGGCTTGAACTCATCTTTGTACTTCACGCGTGAAGTCATGCCGCGTGGCGTTCCATACTGATACATGAATACGTATGGTAAGTTCGTCGAAATTTCTTTTCCGACTTCTTTATAGATCGCTGCGCGTTCATCTTGTTTAACTGTGGATACAGCTTTTTCCCAGAGCGCATCCAGCTTCGGATTGTCGTACCAGCCAGCGTTGTTGCCAGGCGGGAATGCCTTTTTACCGAAAGTAGAAATGCCATCCGGATCTGGATCAGACAATTGCCATCCGAGTAACAGAACTTGGAATTTACCAGGGTTGGCATATTGATCGACAAGAGCCGAGAAGTCTAATGCTTTTGGCTTCGCTTCAATTCCGATCTCTTTCAGGTTTTGCTGAATAACAACTGCTGCCTGTTCACGACGACTGTTCCCCGAGTTGAAAATGAATTCAAAGGAGAAACGATTGCCGTCTTTGGCAAGGATTCCATCTGCCCCGGCTACCCATCCGTCTTCTTTCAGCAATTGTTTTGCTTTCTCTGCGCTATATTCGTAATGGACTGCCGCATCGCCCGGATCTGCCCATGTACCTGGCAGGAACGGTGCATCCATAATTTTTCCTGTTCCCTTCAAGATATTGTCGATAATACCTTGACGATTGATTGCGTGAGCGATGGCCTGACGCGTTTTTTGACCTTCAAACAACCCGTAGTTGTTCGGGAAGTTCTTCTTGTCGAAGTTGAAGGCAAAGTATTCATAGCTAGGACCTGGCTCTGTCGAAATGTTGATCGTTCCTTTCGCCTTCACCGCTTCGAGCTGCGTGACAGGAATAGAATCGACCAAGTCAACGTCGCCTTTCATCAGAGCCTGTACTTGTGTGTTTTGATCCGCATAGATTTTGTACACAACCTTTTGGATATGCGGCTTCTTTTCACCCCAGTAATCTGGGTTAGCATCTAGCACATGGTATTCTTTTTGTTTCCACTCCGACCATTTGAACGGTCCAGAAGTTGGGGTCTTGGCTGGATCTTTTCCGTAAGAATGTGCTTGCAATTCTTTAAACGGTACGTCTTTCAACACGTGAGCAGGTGCCAACTTTTGCATTAATCCAAAGGCAAATGGAGCGTACAATTGCGTCAATTTAATTTCCAGTGTGTAGTCATCCAGTTTTTTCATTTCTTTAACTTTGTCATATTTCGTAATTTCTGGTGATCCGGTCTCAGGAGTTTTGATCGCATTAATGGTAAACATCAAATCTTCCGCCGTGATTGGCGTTCCATCGGACCATTTCGCATTATTCTTCATCTTGATTGTATAGGTTAGGCCATCCTCACTTACTTTCGGCAGCTCTGCTGCAAGAGACCAAGGGTAAACTGCTAAATCAAAAGACGGGTTTCGATTGTACAAATACGCCTGCGTATACTCCATAACGTCACCGGAAGCTGTGTCGTTTCCGAAAATCGGATTGATTGTGACGATGTCAGAAGTCGTAGAATGCGTAAACGTCCCTCCGTCTACTGGCTTCTCATCATCCGTACTGGTCGCCTGCGGAGCGACCTGTTCCACCGTTTTCTGTGTTGGTGCTGGTGTTGCAGTCCCTGGCGAAGCATTGTTCCCGCTTGAGCAACCGACTAACAGTGCTCCGGTTAACGAAAGCAGTGCCAACGGCTTCAACCACCCTTTCCCTTTTTTCAAAGCAAATCCCCCTCTTCCATGTTTTTTCAAGCCTTTTCCATAATGTACAATCTGTTCCAAGGCCCGTCTTTTTCATATTAAATAATTTTCTGTTATTTGAAAATATTTTTAACTTAAAAAATTTTAAAAAATCAGATGATTTTATATTCATTTATAAACCTTAATAACTCCCCCTTCTAATAAAGGGGGAGCGAACAGGCCTGCCCTACACAGTTTGGTCCCGCAGAAGTTCACGTACAATGCTAAGCGCCTTGTCGATATCCGCTGTCTCAATACCGGAATGAGTCACCGCTCGAATTCTACCGTGACCGAGCTCTGCTACGTGCAGCCCATGTGCATGCGCTGCTTCTATGAAGGTCTGCCAAGTATGGGCTGGGTGTTCAATCTGGAAGAACACAATATTGGTCTCCACATCCTCCACACGAGTCACGATTCCTGGAATCTCCGCCAGACCTCGTGCCAAGCGAAGGGCGTTTGCGTGATCGACTGCCAAACGATCCGTCATTTGTTGCAAGGCAACCAGACCTGGGGCTGCAATTATCCCTGCCTGACGCATACCACCCCCCAGCATTTTGCGAAGACGATACACTTTCTGAATAAAGTCCTCTGTTCCAACGACAAGGGAACCAATCGGTGCTGACAATCCTTTCGACAGACATATTTGCACGGAATCCGCATAACGCGCAATCTCAGCCGCATCCACGTCAAGAGCAACAGCCGCATTGAACAAGCGTGCACCATCCATATGAACGGGCACAGCCTTTTCCTTTGCAAATGCGCGAACCTCTTCCAAATAAGCCAACGGTAGGACACGTCCCCCCATCCGGTTATGCGGGTTCTCCAGGCAGATCAGGGAAGGCAATGCGAATTGTGGGTCTTCTGGCTCCAGCGGAAATACCCACTCCATGTCAGCAATGTCCAACCTTCCATCTGGCTGCGTCGGAATCGGTTCGTACATAATGCCGCCACACACGGCCGCGCCACCTGCTTCATAGATGTAAATGTCGGTCTCATTCCCTACAATTACTTTGGAACCGCGCGGACAATGCGCCATTAAGGATGCCAGATTAGCCATCGTTCCACTCGGCATGAGAATGGCTGCCTCTTTGCCCAGCTTCCGGGCCGCTTCTTGCTCTAATTGGCGAACCGTAGGATCTTCCCCATACACATCGTCACCGAGTACCGCCTCTTGAATTGCATCCATCATTTGACGTGTCGGCAAAGTAAATGTATCGCTTCTCAATTCTATCAACGGTTTCATACCCCACTTTCCAATTGCTGACTTACTTGTACTTTCAGGCAGTCATTCACCTGCTGGATCAGCTCAACGGTCTCGCTGTAATGCTTGCCTTCGACAATGACATATCCGAGACGATGTGAGAAATTTTGTGGAGGCTGGACGTTTTGCCCGATTTTCGCCTGAATCGTCACTTCCGCAATCCCCGGCAGGCTGCGAACCGTATCCATTCCATGTATCCCGCTAAAGGTTCCCTGACTCTCTGAGACGAGAAAATGAATGCCTGCATATTGTTGCTTTTCGACTGTTTGAGACAATTCAGGAGCAAGTCCAGCTGCGCACCGAATCTGTTGCAAAAGCAGATCAATCCCTGTTGAACGGCGAACCAGCTCTGGAATCATTCCACCGGCAAGCCTTGCATTGACTTCGATGACAACACAACCTGCTGATGTCCACTTCACTTCTGTATGGGCAGCACCGAACTGGTAGTTCACCGCCGCTAACGCCCTTTCCACTGTTCGCTCGATCTCCTGCTTATCTTCTACAGACAGCGGTGCAGGGAAAATATGCCCTGCTTCCACGAAAAACGGATATCCCGTTAACCGTTTCTGGGTAATGCCGATAACAACGCATTGTCCTTGCCACGAGAACGTCTCCACACTAAATTCGGGACCCTCGACATACTGCTCCAGAAGGACTGTTCGAGCTGTTTCCTGGCCGCGCGCATTGTACTTGATTGCAAGGATTTCCCTTGCCATATGCTCCACTTCATCCCAGCTAAAGCACAGACGTACGTTATTCGACCCACTATCGTCAGCGGGCTTCACCACGCAGGGCAGAGAGACGGAAGACCGAGCTTCCATCAATGCCTCCATAGAGCCTATTGCCACAAATTCAGGCTGTGACACCTGATGCTGATGTAGCTTCTCCCGGAAAATCGCTTTGTTGCGGCAAGCTACAATCGCCTCCAGCGAATTGCCTGTCCACCCGAATTTTCGGGCCAGCTTGGCTACCGATTCGAGGTAATAGTCGCTTGTCGACATGATTCCGGCTATCTCTCTGCCTTCCTTAATCACTTGTGCTACACGGTCAGTCAGCTCTGCTTGGGAATTCGTATCGGTCACGACTACGTGACATTCCAACTCATCCAAACCGTGGTAGCGTTCAGGATTTTCTGTGAAAAATACCGGCTCGAACCCCAATTCGCGCGCTTTTTTAATAGCAAGCATACCTGTTCCCGTCGTATTTGCTTCAACGAACAGAAAGTGTTTGTTCATTCGGATACATCCCCATTAATTTAGAATAGGACCAGCTCGCCACAACTGTATTTGGTTCCACACATTGCGGTGTGTCTGGCAGGTTCATTTGCATCAGACCTTTGCTCTCTCGGTAGGAATGGCTGTAGATCGTATCGATATAACGATCCCCTCGATCCGGCAATATGGCTACGATATTGCATTCACTCCCGACTTGGCTCGCTAACCAGTTGGCTACTGCGTACACGGAACCCGAGCTGTTGCCAGCAAAAATATGCTCGTTACGGGCCAAATGCAGCGTAGCCGCAAATGCCTCAGCATCGTTCAACCAATGCACTTCATCGATAATGGAAAAATCTACATTCTTGGCGACCAAACTGTTTCCCAAGCCACCTTGCAGACGCGTAGGCTGATCGGGCTGTCCGAATATCACACTCCCCGTTGCATCAACCGCCACGACGTGAAGGTCCTTATGATGACGCTTCAGTTCTCTGGCGGTCCCGGACAAGGAGCCTCCACTGCCGACTGCACCAACAAGCACGTCAATTCGTTCGAGGTCCTGTATCAACTCCGATGCCAGCGCAGCATATGCACGCGGATTTTCCGGATTATCGTATTGGCGAGGCCAGAACGCTCCTGGATACTCCCTCATTAATTCTTGGAGTCGTTCCAGTCTGGCACTTTGCCATCCTTGTTTCCCCATCTGCGAAACCACGTGAACATGGCAGCCAAGCGAGGTCAACTTCGCATAGGTAATAGGGTCAATTCTCGGGTCAGTCACGATGTGTACGTCATGCCCCAACTGACGCCCAACCAAGGCCAAGCCGCAAGCCAGCGTTCCAGACGAGCTCTCGATAATCGGCATGCCCTCCTGAAGTTCTCCTGACTGTATCGCCGCCAAGACCGATTGCTTGGCCACACGATCCTTCATACCGAACGGATTCATTAACTCAAGCTTTGCAAATACGGAACCCACTGCCCTTTCATCAAGTCTCAGCTTGACCAGAGGGGTGTCCCCGATTGTATCTGCCATCTGTTCATACCGCATCTACGCTCACGTCCTTCCCTTGCTTGCCAGAAAGAAACCTCTTCATTACCCTCTCCCGCCTTTCTTCGATTGCCTGCAATTGCCCTTGTCGATCTTGCCACTCCAGTTGAAGCTCCTCTGCAAGCTCCCTCTGTGCTGTCAGCATTTGCTGTACTTCTTCTGGATTTGTAGAGCCCGTTGATTTCTTGGCGTACAAGCCCCCCTGCACATCGAAGGAAGCAGCGAGGAGTGCAGCCGTATCCGGTACTTGAAAGCCTGCTTCCGCGCAAGCTTCATTGAGTAGCCGTGGGTCTCCCGGCTCCGGCGATACACCGTGTTCCAGTGCGCGAACGATGTATCGGCCTGCGATTACCTGCGCTGTGCGATACGGAATCTCGTGCTCCAAAGTCAGCAAATTCGCAAGTGTGAATCCGCCAAAAAAATCTCTTCGGCATATACTGAGCAACCGCTCTTCATTGAATTGCAAATGATCAATAACCGCTTTTAACAGGCGCAGCAACGTCTTCGTCTGTTGAAATAGCGTCAGCAGATGAGTACCGGCCTCTTTCGATGTCTCCACTAAATTTGTGAAAGCCGTATTTCGTTGCCCAAGGAGCATGTCCATATAAAACGCAGGCAGGTGGGCACTTTTGCCTCTAATTCGTTCCAAAATCGGATAGTTCTTTTTCTGTGGCATGGCAGAAGATATTCCTGATAGCTCATCAGGCAATTGGAGGAAGTTCATTTCGCTGCTGCCCCATTGAATCAAATCCGTTACAAACCGCGAGACCAGTACCGAGAAGGTAGACAGCTCACCAGCTATTCTCAAAACCCATTCCCGAGACGCGACCGCCGACAGCGCATTCGTTCGGGGCTGTCGAAACCCGAGCAGCTTGGACAACCGTTGACGGTTCCACGGCAGTTCTACACCTGCCATAGCCCCTGCCCCAAGCGGGCACTGATTCATTTCGTCATAGATTTGTATCCATCGATTCATGGCTTGCAAAAATTCACCGTTAATAGAGGAAAGATAGAATCCAGGAGTAATCATTTGTGCGGATTGGTAGTGGGTATATCCTGGCATGGGAACTGAACGATATTGAACAGCCAGTGTATGCATCGATTGGATAAGCTGTCCCAATTCTCCCGTGGTCTCCAGCCATTGCGCACGACCAAACATCACCTGAGCGCATGCTTGGACATCATTGCGGCTGCGATCCATATGCCAACACGGTACTGGTCCTGGGAGCAAACCTTCGATATGTCGCTCGAGGGCAAAAGAGATATCAGACATGTTCCTTCCGGGATCAGGAGCTACCGTATCATGTGTAGCAGCCTGAAGTGCTTTTGCGATATGCAAAGCGTCTCGTCGCGTAATCAAGCCCATTCTGACATATTCCAAAAGCATGGCGAATTCAATCTGAATATACCCAGGCAACAAATGATCGCGTTCATATTTGAACTGCGGTTCCAATACTTCATCATGCAAGAGGCGGCTTGGTGTCGAAGCAATTCTGCCCGTTAATTTTACACTCATGCAAAAAATACACCTCGCTTCCGACTGAGTAACGATACAACCTGGAGTTGAGACAAAAGGTGAGAGAATGTACTAAAAAGAAATACCTCCTGATTTCTGTTCCGTATATTCGTAGCTTTGTTCTTTCTTCATTCGCAAGTGTGGATTCAGCAGCATGAGAACCACAATGAGAAGTCCCGCTCCGCCAATGATTCCAAATATCGTAAAAATGGAAACAATACCAGTAGTCAGACCGACCAGAAAAACAGAGACTGGCATAGCGCACAGAACCATTACACTAATCAAGCTCGATGCTCTTCCCAAAACTTCTTTTGGCACCATCAAGGTGATCAACGTACTCATTTTGATATTGACAAATGCCGAGCCTATTCCATTCACGAATACACATATGACTTGCCAAACAAGCGGAATGCCAAACGCAAACATCCCGATTCCGATACTGAACAGACTAATTCCACAGCAAATGTAAATAATCGCATCATATCGATTCAAATAATTAATACATAGAGATCCAAGCAAAATTCCGATAAAAAAGCTGATCTCGAGCATAGCCAATTCGGTAACATTTGCAACGACCAGTGGCAGCAAGATCGCTTCTGGAGCCGTCAAAAAATTGAGGATGGTAAAATAAATCATGCAGTTTCGCAAAAAGTCATGCTTTGTAATCGCATGGATTCCATCCTTCAAATCCGTCATGATCATCCTTGCTGTAAACTCACTGACTGTAGATAGGACAAGCTCCTTCTCGTTAATCAATAAAATGATCAGTGCACCTAATAGATAGGTGATGACATTCAAAATAAACGCATATTCCATTCCAAACACGATCAACCCCGCTGCCAATGCCGGAGCCGCCAAATTTACAACCGTTTGAATCATCTGTGATAAACTTTGGGCTTGCGTCATGTATTGTTCGGGAACCAGTGTCCGTATAGCTACCGTGAGTGCAGGCCTGAAGAAGGCACTGACCGTGGTCAGCAAAACGGCAATGATGATTAGTACAGCAGGATGTAGCATATTAAACAGGAACAACAGGACGATGCATAAAATGAGGACTGCTCTCAATGCATGCGAAACGACCATGATCATCTTTTTATTTCCTCTGTCAACAAACACGCCAGCGAACAATCCGAATATGATCAAGGGAATCGTCTCCGCTGCCAATAAAACCGCCATTAACAAAGGACTTTCCGTCAAAACCTTCATTAGCCAAATAAGCGCTAATCGATACACTCCATCTCCCATATTCGAGACAAATTGCGAAAAGATTAAATAGCGATAACTTTTCAAGCCAAGCAACGCCCGAAAAGATACCTTTTCATTAACGCTTACTGGCTGTTCCATTTCGATAATCCTCTCCCACTCAGAACGGAATCAATTTTGGGGGAAGATGACTCCCGAGTATGTCAGAAGTCATCTCTTGGATCTGATCCTCTACGTGTGGTAAACATGCACTTCTTTATTCCATTCACTTAAACATCTATACCCCCATTCCAGCTTTTTATAGAAGTCAGGTTCTTCTTTCAACAATAAAATACCTAGGCTGGTCCCACTGTGTGCAACAACGGTACCTAACCCTCCGATTTTCTCGTTGATCTCCATCACTTCCGACAAACGTTTTTTGGGCAGAATTTTTTGATTCAATATCGCACTTCTGGATGACACGGCACCGATCGTGTGGACATCCCTTTCTCTGATCGCTTTCGAAATCTTTTGTAATAGGAGACTGTATTCCATCTTTTCCGCATGGGTATACGGTTTTGTTTGCTTGTTAAACTCAATCGTATCGATTGTTCCCCCCTCATCAATGCTTACAATGCACAATGGCGGGAGCTCCCCAATATATTCTCGTAGCTTGACTTCCTTATGGTAGTAAGCAACAGCCCCTTCATACATAACTCCGTCAGTCGGCTCTATCGTAGATAGAAATAACTCCAATAAAGCAGGCTCCATTTTTATATGAAAACAATTTTCTACCGCTCTTGCGGCAGCCACCAAATCTGCTGATGAACTTGCCATGCCTTTTCCTACGGGGAGCTCAGAATTGATCTCTAAAATTCCGCCTGGCGGAAAGCCATAATGTTTTACTATTTTTTCTACGAGGCTTTTCGATTTTTGCTTAGAACGAGGTACGATGACGATCTCTTGTAAGCTTGGAATCGAATAAAAAGTAGCATAGGAAGCATTTTTTATAGGCAAAGTCACTAGAAAATCCCGATTATTTTCCCCGAGAATACCCTGCAGAAGCTCCCCAAAAGTACCGTTGGCTGCACCCATTCCTATGTCTGTTGTTTGAGGAAAATTACGAATGGAACTCGTCTTTATCATGCTCATAGAGGCCCCCCAATTAAATGGATATCGTTTCTGCAGGATGATAGTTCTTCATAAAATAATCAAAGAATTCCATCTTGTTAAATTGACTTTTATTCGTACTAATAAACACCCCCAGATTCTTTTCTGGCAGCAACCACAAGAAGGAGTTAAATCCGATTACCTCGCCTGCTTTGGCCAAAATATTTTCATGGTCATAATCAGGATGGAATTTCGCAGTGAAGCCATATCCTGTATAAGCCCCTTGTGGGTGTAGCACCGCTTTACTGGTGAACATTTTGGCAATCGAATCTTCTTCTAGCACCCTTTCTGTCCCATAAGCGCCTTTGTTTAATAGAGTCAGCATCCATTTTTCCATATCATGCCCAGTAGAGAGCAGGCTGCCATCAGGAGAGTCCGCAGGGCTAAAATCGTACCTTTGAATCGGATTGTTTTCCAGATCATAGCCTGTTGCCAGCTTCGACTCCAACTCTGGCTGCAAAAGAAAACTACTCTTCTTCATTTCGAGAGGCGTAAAGATTTTCTCACTGACATAGCGATGGAAGGGAACGCCAGTCACTCTTTCTACTAGATATCCTGCCAGCATAAAGGAGAAATTCTCATTGCAGTATTGTTCCCCAGGTTGATAAATAACGGTTGGCATATAGCGGTGAATGTATTCCCGCAAGGTTAAGGATTCACCCTCGCCGAAATGATAGCTTTGGTCATTTCCCGTAAATGGCTCATCAAATCCCGCTGTGTAACTGAGTAAATGCTCAACTGTCAGTGGTCCTTCGACCTTTCTCGGTATTTCCATATCAACTAGATACGGCTGGATATCATCGTTCCATCCAATAAGCCCCTGCTCCACGAGCTGGAGGATGGCAGCGACTGTGACAATTTTGGATATCGAACCTACCTTCATGACCGTATCATCCGCACTCATCAGCATTCTTTCGTTTCGATTCGCATATCCATATGCTTTCTTTAGTTGCACTTGACCATTATGGACGACAACCACGATGGCACCCGGAAGATCATTCATCATGGAAGCATCAAAATATCCATCTACTACTCCCTCGAAATCTACCGATTCTCCAGGGAATCCGTGGTCAGAGCTGTTGTGTAATTTCGTCATGCAGTGTTGAATGATTTCACATAAGCTTTCCTGAAGGCATGTCGCTAATCGGTCTATGGTTTCATTTTTATACTGGTTCTCGCTGTAAGCTACCATAAAATGAAAACGTCCCTGTAACACGACGCATTCAATATCGATCTTGCATTCTCGGGTCTGATCAAGACTCATAGATTCTCCACCAGAAAATGCGGACAATTGAATGTCTCCCTCTTCTTCTTTTCGCTCCAGATCAAACTGCCCTAAATAATTAAAGCTGATCTCAGGCGTTATGTTGTTCTTTTGCCGATTTGCCGCCAAATATTTTAATATCCCGTAGTGAATTCCTTTATGAGGGATTTGGCGTACATCCTTTTTCATTTTATGGATGATAGCAGACAGACTCTGTTCGTTGCCAACGTCTACAATCACTGGATATTCACTTGTAAACCATCCCACTGTGCGGTTAATCTCCACATCAGGTAGAATCGATTCCCTTCCGTGCCCTTCCATATTGATGGCGAATCGATCGATATTCGCCCATTTCTTAAAAGCCATCCCGATGGCAGACAACAACAACTCATCTATTTCCGTGTGATAAGCGCGATTGGCTTGCTTCAACAATTCTCTGGTCTGTTGCTCATTCAGCATGATCGTTTTTGTCTTGGTTTGCTTCCGCAGAGGTTTCCATTCAACGTAATCGGTTGGCAGCGATTGTATTTCCATCTCCTCGACACGATTCCAATAGGTACGCTCGCCCTCGATTCTTTCGCTATGGGCATATTCGTTCAGTTTTTGCGCCCACAACTGGTATGAATCGCTCTTTAGAGGCAACGTCATCGCTTTGTCTTGGAGGAGCTGTAGATACGCTCTGTTGAAATCCTCGATTACTATCCGCCACGATACCCCGTCTACGAGTAAATGGTGAACCGCCATCAGCAGATGATCGCCATCCGCACATTGGAATAGCCCCAACCGAATGAGTGGACCATCAAAAATATGAAGACGGGATTGTATTTCGGTGCATTGCGCATCCATCACTTGATGTGTCTTTTCCGCGGTGCTATTTCGATAGTCCCAAACTTCCAGACTGTACATGTCGTCGCTTTCGCTGACCCCTCGGTTATAGGCTTCATAGCCCGTCTCCGTTTCGCGGAATACCATTCGTAGAGCGTCATGGTGTCGTAGGAGCTTTTCGATTACTTTGCGAACCAGACTCTCATCAAAACGGTCTTTTCGATAGAGCATAAACGATTGGTTATAGTGATGTGGATGCTGATTGTGCTCCTGAAAAAACCAATGCTGAATCGGGGTCAGCTGTACAGCACCCTCAATATCCCGTTGATCTATTTTCCTTTTCATCGGTTTCAGTCTTGTACCCAGTTCTGCTATCGTTGGATATTTAAAGAGATCTCTGATTTCCATCTTGTATCCCAAGGCGGATAATTGAGAGGCAACTTGTATGGACTTAATCGAGTCCCCGCCAAGCTCAAAGAAATTATCCATAATCCCAACCTGCTTCTCATGTAAAACGCCTTGCCAAACGGATACCAATGTCTTTTCGATCTCCGTTTGGGGTTCAACAAATTGCCTATCATTGTGTAGCGTTATGTTGAGTTCTGTTAACGCTTTTCGATCAATCTTTCCATTCGGGGTCACTGGTATCTCATCTAGCTGAACGAAATAAGAAGGTACCATGAACGCCGGCAACACTTTTCGTAGCGCCTCTCTCATCAAGCTTGTTTCCAGCACTTGCGCAGCCACATAAAAGGCAACCAGCCTCTTTTGACCTGATTCATCCTCTCTGGGGATTACGACAGCTTCGCGAATTTTGCTTGTTTTTAACAATGCCGCTTCGATTTCTTCCAATTCGATGCGATTCCCACGGATCTTGACTTGATTATCGAATCGCCCTAAAAATTCGATGTTTCCGCTGGGGAGCCATCGAGCCATATCCCCTGTCTTATACAATTTTTCACCCATACAAAATGGATTCTGAACAAATTTTTCATTCGTCAAATCTGGTTGCTTGAAATATCCCCTTCCTACTCCCCGTCCACCGATGTACAGTTCGCCAGGAATCCCCACAGGCACTACATTGCCGCTCGCATCCAAAATATACATTTTCACTCCTGGCAACGGCTTGCCAATCGGTAAAAACTTGTAATGTTGCTGTGTCTCTTTCTCGTAATAGGAAGCATCAATGGTTGCCTCCGTCACACCATAGCTGTTGATGATGCGCATGGTGTGGCCGTACCTGTCTACAAGGTTGTGGAATACATGCAACGGGCATTGATCCGATCCCAGAATGAGTATTTTCATAAAATCCATGGTGAGGCCCTTCTCATAAATATCGTTCATGAGAGGGATCAGAAGGACCGGAGTGGATTCAAACAGGTTGATTTCGTGCTTTTCCATCAGCTGATAAATCCGTTCCAAATCAATTCTTGCTTCTGCTGGGCAAATGACCAGCTTTCCGCCGTATAACAGACTCCGTATATAATCTCCGGTAAAAACATCAAAAGCAAAGCTCGCCCATTGCAAGCATCTGACCGGAAATTCGTCCAGCTTGTATTCTTGCTTCCATGCCTGTGCAAGCGCTTGAAGCTGTCGATGCTCGATCATGACTCCCTTTGGCTTACCTGTAGTACCAGATGTATAAATGACATAGGCTAGCTGATCGAGCTGAGTGGATAATCCCAGATTGGTATCTACAGAATGATAGGATTCATGGTCATCGAGTATGATTATTTTTTTGTCAAAATCGACTTTCTCTCTGATCGCCCGATGCAGCAGTAAAACTTCCGCTCCCGAATGCTCCAGCATGTACCGAATCCGCTCTTCCGGATATTCAGGATCAATCGGAACGTAGGCTCCGCCTGCTTTTAAAATCGCCAATACACCGACGACCATCTCCATCGATCTTTCAGCCATGATGCCCACCAATTGATTGGCGCAGACACCCTCCGCTACCAATGTTCGTGCTAGTTGATTGACCCGTTTATTCAGTGTGGAATAGGACAGCTCTTGCTCTTCGAAAACGACAGCAATATGATCTGGGGTTCTCGCACTTTGCTCTTCGAACAGCTCAATGATCGTTTTCTTTTCATCCCCATCGGTAAACTGTACGTCTATAAATCCGCTTACCGTGGCCTGTTTTTCTTCTACGGACAATAACTCTATCTGTTTGAGAAAAATCGTTGGCAGATTCGCCACCTGTTCGATGATGTTACACAAATAGCCAAGCATCCGTTGAACGGTTTCTGGCTGAAATAAATCTGTCCGATATTCGATGCTAAGGCCCGCCCCATCTTCTTGATCCAGACATACAAGCGACAAATCAAAGTTGGTCATGGAATTATAGGATTCGACTGCTTTCATTTCCAAACTGCTAATTTTTCCGTCTTCCTCTAACTTTTCAATATATTGGAACATAAAAGAAAAAATAGGATTGCGGCTCACATCTCGCTCAGGGTTAATTTTCTCGACCAATTTATCGAATGGATATTCATTATGCGCGTATGAGTCCAGCGCCAGCTGTCTGCAAGCCTGTAGCGCTTCAACAAATGTGTGCTCCATGTTCACTTCAAGTCTCAAAGGAAGAGTGTTTACAAAGAAGCCGATGACCTCTTCGATCTCCATGTTGTTTCTTCCGGCTTCCGGAGTACCGATGATAATATCCTGTTGATTGGTCAGCTTGGACAGCCATATGCTGACAGCGGATAAAAACACCATAAACATGGATGCATCATACTGCTGGGCAATCTCTCGCACACGACCGAAAATACTTTCCGGAAGATGATAAGATTCCACTGCCGAGAAAAATGTTTGTACAGGCTGACGCTGATAGTCTGTAGGCAAGTCCAATACGGGAATTTCTTTTTGGAATGTCTTCAGCCAGTACGCTTCTGATTCTGCCAGCTCTCCGTGATTGATTGCATGGTTTTGCCAGACTGCATAATCTTTGTACTGAATGTTCAAAGCAGGTAGTACTGGATCGATTCCTTGCTGCAAGGATTCGTAAATCTGGCTGAAATCCTTCAGTAATATCCCCCATGACCACTGATCACTGATCATATGGTGCATGTTCAGCAGCAATGTATATTTTTCGTCCGCCACCTTGCATAGCTTCACGCGAAACAATGCATCGTTCTCAAGGTCAAAGTACGTCTCCGACTCTTGTTGCATGACCAGCTTTACGGCTTCTTGCCTCGAGGCTACTGACTGCTTGGAAAAGTCAACAAATGTATAAGTAAAATCATGATTCCGCAGCACCTGTTGCACCGGGTGGCCGTCTTTTACCAGGAATTTCGTTCGCAGTACTTCATGTCTTTGAACCAAGAGCGAAAATGCCTTATGCAGGATACGCTCCTTCAAGGGTCCCGTTATATGGTAAATCGTCGGCATATTGTATGCTGTGCTTTGAGGTTCCAGCTGCTGAATAAAAAATAATCTCCGCTGGGCATGTGAAACCGGGTAGTAATCCTTCTCTTCTGCCTTGCGTATCGTTGCTCGATCATGCCTGGTATGAGACTGACCCATTGACGATTCTTCCCTGTGAGCCAGCAGGGAGGATAACTCGCGAATCGTGCGATGCTCAAACAAATCTTTGATCGTAACTTCTATGCCCAACTCTTTTTTCATTCGCAAGCGAACCTGAATCGTTTTCATAGAGTGCCCGCCCAGTTGAAAAAAATCATCATCGATCCCCATGTCATCTATGCTGAGCACTGTACTCCAGATCGTTGCTAGCCTTCGTTCCAAATCGTTACGAGGTGGGACGTATGCTTCTGTCTTGGTTTGCACCGTATCCACCGCTGGCAATGCTTTTTTATCTACCTTTCCGTTTCGATTCAAAGGCATCGCATCGAGGATCATGATACGCTCTGGAATCATATATTCCGGCAGAATCGTTTTGAGATATTGCTGCAGCTCCTGTTCATCCTGCTTTTCATGCAGGACAACATAAGAGATGATTCGATTGTCTCCATTCCCGTCTTCGCCTACGACCGCTATACATTGTCTAACGCGCTCATGACGTAAAAGGGCATTTTCTATTTCGCCAAGCTCAATGCGATGTCCGCGTACTTTTACTTGAAAATCGGCACGCGTTACGAATACAAGTCTCCCACTTGGCAAATAACGTCCCAAATCGCCTGTTTTATAAAGTCTTTCTTTTTTCTCTTTCAAAAAGGGATTCTCTGAAAATGCGAGATCGGTACGCTCGAAATCATTTACGTACCCCCGCCCTACTCCCATCCCGGAAATGTAGATTTCTCCTACACAACCAGTGGGAACCGGACGCATCCATTTGTCCAGCAAATAGTGCTTCATATGGTCGATGGAGTTGCCCAACGCAACATACGGATAATTATCATGCTGATAAGAACGATCTATGATTTCGTGCATCGTATCATCCGAGCATTCCGTTGCTCCATACGTGTTCACGACAGTACCTTCGGGATACAAGGCTTGCCACTTTTTACACAGTGTTACCGGCAATCCCTCACCAGTAGAGATCATATATTGCAAATGTTGCAAGGCTTGTTGTTCCGGTGGGAGAGCCAGCGCAGTATTGTGCACCGCTTCAATCATCGCCGGAACCATTTGAATCACGGTTACCTTGTCACGACTTATGGAATGAAACAATAACTCCGGGTCCGTTGCCGTCTCGTTGTCATAAATCACCACTTTTCCCCCTACCATCAAGGGAGCCAGGAATTGCCACACCGATATATCGAAGCAATGGGAAGCATTCTGTACAACAATGCTGTCATGATTCAGTCCAAGCACATCTATTTTTGCGAATAGGTGATTCAACATTCCCCTGTGCTCGATCATTGCTCCTTTTGGTATACCTGTAGAGCCCGAGGTAAAAAAAACATTTGCCAAATCATTATAGTCATTGATGATTTCAGGATCATTCGAATCCACTGTTTGCAAAGAAGTGATATCCGGACTTGCACCGTTGCCCTTGTTCAAGCAAAACACGATAGGTTTTTGCACTACTCCCGTTGCCAATGTCATGCTGCGTGACTGATAACTCGCCTCGGTCAGTATGACCTTCGCCTTGCTATTTTCCATAATCGTAACCAATCGTTGATCGGGGTGAGCGGTATCTAGCGGAACATAGCATCCCCCTGCTTTTAGCACAGCCAGAATGCCAACCAGCATATCAATGCCTCTCTCTAAAAAGATGGCAGCCAGATCATTTCTACCAAATCCTTCTCTGCGGAGCCAATGAGCCAAACGATTGGAATTTTCGTTCAATTCTCTGTAAGTAATCGAGTGGTTCATGAAGACAGCAGCGACAGCGTCAGGATTTTGCTTAACCCGCTCTTCTATTAGTTGCTGAACCAGTTGATCCATGTTTCGATGTGACTTTGTAAAATTGCCCATCACCTTCGTCATCGTCTTTTGCTCTTCATCCGTCACGGCATTCAGATCGCTGATTTTCATTTCGAAATCCGAACAAACCTGCTCAAGCATACGGATGTAATGGGACTGTAGCCTTTCCAGATCGTCCTTGGTGGTAGCATGGGGATGAATGAATTGAATCTTTATGGACCGTCCAACCGTCACCATGATTTCGAGTGAGGAAAGGCCACCTCGATGAAGGACGACCGATTCATAATCATTTTCTACACCATTCACTACTGTCACGATCATTGTAAATAAAGGATGATCTTCTGGGACTCCCGCATAGTTACGAATCATCACTCGTGTAATGATTTGATTTTGCTGCAATTCTTCCCAGCTTTCCTGAACGTTCTTTACAAAATCACACACGTTTTGATTCGCATGTACTGTCATGAAAACAGGCAAGCTGTGAGCTAATGGCCCAATAATGGTAGCTGCCCCTTCCAGTGATTCGGGTCTCCCGGAGACGGTAACACCAGTCGCTACCTTTTCATCACCACTATACATATTTACTAACAGCAGCCAAGCAGCCTGAAAGACAGCTTCAATCGAGACGCCCCGCTTGAATGACATGCTCTTGATGGATTGGGAGAATGGTTCGGAAAGAACAGCATGGCAGCTAGTCTGCTGATTTGCTTCTTTTTGCGCACCCTGTATTGGATAAAATACTGACTCGTTATCATAGTGATTGATTTTGTCTATCCAATAGCTTTTGGTTCTGGAGCCATCTTGGCTTGACTCCCATACGAAATACTCTTTGAATGATGTTCGCTGATAATCAGATGAATGATTGCCATTTGCTCTCTTCAGCCATTCCTCCAGAAGAAGCCCGCGACTGACATCGTCCATACACAATGTATGATTAGTCCAAATGATGACCGTTTGATTTTCCTCCATCTGTATCATGGATAAGCGGAGTAATGGACCTTCCTCAAAGGCAATAGGCTCCTGATGGGACGCAATCTCAGAGAGATACCTTTGCTCTTGCTGTTCCGGAGATAATCCTCGCAGGTCGTGCCAGGCGATAGGAATCGGGAAATGCTTCAATACCACTTGTACATGCTTATTTTTTAGTTTACGAAAAACCGTTCGCATTAGCGGCGTCTCACTAACTAATTCATTCCACGCTTCTTGCGCTTTTTCTCGTTCGATAGGCTGTTCGATCAGATAGCGCACCGTTGTCATCATGTCTTGGCTTAACAATTGCTTCTGTACCATGGAAAGCTCAATGACTTCCCCTACATTTTCTTTTGTTAAATGCTGCAAGCCCGTGCACCTCTTTCGCTAAAGGAATAGTTGCTCATAATCATCATTAGTAAGAAATTGGCTGTTTAGATGACTGACAATTTCACGGATTCGTTGATGCGGCTGGGCTATCACACTTTGCAATACGTATTCATATTGGGATAGCATTCTTTGCACGGTCTCCCTCTTGAATGCATGTGCATGATAGGTAATGGTTCCATGTAGTTGACCTCGTAATTCGTGGATGCGGAATTGAAAATCAATCGTGGAGAGCGGTTCTTCCTCGTTCATTTCAAACAAAATTCTCGGCTCATGATGTCCATGTAGCAACGATTCCAAGCCGTCTTTATATAGATAGGCTTCTTTTACCTTGCGCTGCACTTGCAGAACCAGCTCGGAAAAAAGTGGATTTCCTGATAGATCCGTTCGCAGCCATAAGAATGAAATTTCATGCAACTGATCCCACCCCGCCCGAAATGCCAGGGCCATATCCTCCTTCTCGCTTTCAGCATGCAAGAGGACCAGAAATGTGCTCATGAAAATATCAAACGAAGAGCTGTCCCAAGATTGAGCCAGACGGGATATTTGAGTCGACGGCAATCCTGTTATTTCAAGCTTCTCTCGTTCGAACATAGTGGCATCGCTAGAAAGACTCCTTCCTTCCTCTGGCAATATCTTCAAGGAAGGCAAATGGGCAAAGTTCTTCGTCCAGTAGTCTTTATTCGCTTGGCTTTTTAGCATCAGGATATCTTCACTGTCATTTTTCAAAAGAAATAGACTGGCTGCTTCAAAATCGGCAACCCATTTGACGACCGTTTCTTCATTCAAAATATCAGCATTGTATTCAAAGCCTGCCAATATGTCCTGCTGGTTGTCCCGTTCAACCACAAAACATAAATCATACTGGGATATATTTTTATGAATAGGATAAGAACTGATTGTTAACCCATTGCTTTGAAACGTATTTTGGGCATTGCCCACAAAAATGGCCCCATCCTGCTTAATCGCTTTCTGATGGACAAAAGCGGTTGAAAAAAAAGACGAATATTTTTTATCGCGATCATAATCCAGCTCTCCCGCGATCAAAGAAAGTGGGTAATTTTGATACGTTGAGCATACTGACAGCTCTTCTTGGACAAGTCGAGCTAACTCGCGAAACGAACAATTTTTCGGGATTTTGATTCGGAGTGGCAGCATCACGAGACATGGTCCCATGATGGAATAAAACTCTTTTTCGGGTCTGCCAAATCTGGGTACACCGATAATGATGTCATCTTGGCCTGAGATACGAGAAAGAAAAGCAAGGAAGAGAGACAAATAAATAACATCCGTTTGATAGTGATGATTTTTCCGGTAGGCCATCATCTCATCGCGGAGTTCGTGTTTGCACGTAAAGAATGAGATCCCGCCTTTAAACGACGGCGTACTGGGACGACTTTTATCAGTCGGCAGCTCTAGCCTTTTAAGAGGTCCACCCAGCTTCTTTTTCCAAAAAGCTCTCGCTTCCTCGCCTTCTTGGCTGGCTAAATAATTCTGTTCCCACTCAACAAAATCCGCAAAATGATGTGTGGACGGTTGTATCACAAGCTCTTGATCTGCTATCAACTGTTGATAGATCATCGTAAATTCATCGAGCATGAGCGAAACACTCCACCCATCTGAGCAGATGTGGTGGTACTTCAAGCTTAAAATACTGCCTACTTCTTTATAATCCAGCAATTTGCAACTGAATAATGGCCCCTCGTCCAACTGAAATGACTTGCTCAGTTCTAGATTCAGATATGCTCGAATCGTTGAATCGTCCCAATCAGCAGAAGCCACATGCTCAAAATCCAAGATAGGCTCGCTGTATACTTTTTGTATGGGCTCGTCTTCTAACACAAAAATGGACCGATTGATTTCATGACGCTTCACGATCTCGGTAAGCGTACGTATCGTCACAGCTACATCCAATCGTTGTTCGAATCTGAACAGAAACTGCTCATGATAAAAAGCACTTGTTGGATGTACCAAATAGTGAATGAAGTAATCCTTTTGCGTTTCAGATAAAGCGATTGTTTTCATAAAGGTTCTCTGCGTCATTCATGATCACCCCGATATTTTACTGCGAAATGGTTGGGCATGCGGCTTTCACCAGCATGCCCGACAAGCAATCAATCGGTTAGCTGAATAGTTCATTGAAATCGTATTCTTCCGCCAATTTCAATTGAGATAAACGCTGAAGTGGATTTTCAGTCATTTGGCATAGGATGTGTTCGATTTGACTCATAAACGTATCCATGGCTTGCCTGCTAAATACATCCGCATTATATTGTGCAGTGAAAGTGAGCTGGTCATGATACGTCGACAAAAACAACATCATATCCAATTGATCATCCTTAACAAAATGGCTGCCTTCATACGTTTTGACCATCGTTTCATCCAGGAAACGACTTAACGGACAATACCTGTAGATGATACCGTCTGATTCAAGCAGATTGTTCGAGGCTTGTTGTCCAATAAAAACAACGGAATACAAATTCTTTTTCTGACCCTTGGCGGCTAATTGATCCTCTACGACCAAATTGTACGGATAGTCCTGATTCTCATACGCCGTATACGCCGTTTCTCGCGTGCTGTTCAACATTTCCAAAACAGTCGGGTTGCCGGACAAATCTGTACGCATGGCGACCGGATTGATCAGAGGGCCCATAATTCCTTCGAGGTCTGTCTGGGTACGACCAGATAATGTAGAGCCGACAGTAATGATTGTTTGGTCCGTGATGAGCGATAGCCAGATGTTTATCGCCGTAAGAATGGTGGTATATCCGGTGCCGCCTGCCATTCGAGTCAATTCTGAGAGCGCTTGCACAGTCTTTGGTTCAATCGAAAGCGTTGTTACATTTGATATCCGGCTGTCGCGAGTGTATGGATCTGCTTCTCGCGGAATGATCGGTGCCTCTACATTTTGTTGCAACTGTTTTAACCAATAGTCTCGCTGCCGGTTCAGTTCACCATTTTGTAATCGGGCTTGCTGCCACATAGTGTAATCAATATAATCCAGCGGTTTGGAAGACTGACGATAAACGCCACTCTTTTCTTGTTGATACACATCTGCCAAATCATTCATAAACACATCGAGCGACCAGCCATCAAATCCAATATGATGAGTGCCCAGGAGGAAGAAGTGCTTTGTTGGCGTGACTCGATATAACTTCATCCGAAAGAAGGACTCTCGAGAAAAATCAAATGGCTTGTACAAGGCAGATTCCAAATCCATTTGGATGCGTTGCTCGCCTTCCGTCACAGATAAAGAAGACAAGTCCACATACTCGTTATCCACCTTCAGGTCGTCATACACTTTTTGATACAATTGCCCTTCTTTTTCTATAATTGTCGTGCGCATTATTCTGTGCCGTTCAGACATGAGACCCATAGACTTGTGCAGGACATGACTATCAACGGGGCCCTCCACTTCAAAGAGGTACACCCCTCCTACCGCTTCCTGGTCACTGAATTTTGCATGGAACCACTGTCTTCTTTGACCGTGGGATACTTCAAACAATTGCTGTCCAGGCTGATTCTCCACTCGTACAACCTCATGAATACGCGTATTCTTCTCCGCCCCTTGCTTGATCTCGGCTACCCGGGCTGCCAGCGCTTCGATCGTCGTAAACTCAAATATGGTTCGCAAGGGTATGTCCAGCCCCAAAACTGTTCTCATACGAGACATCACTTGTGTAGCCAATAACGAATGTCCACCTATGTCGAAGAAAGAATCCTTGATACTAATCTGATTCATCTGCAAAATATCGCACCAGATGGAGTGAATCATTTCCTCAGGAATCGCACGCGGTTCGATCATAGTAGAATCAGATAGTTTCATCACCGGCAATTCCAGTGCGTTGCGATTAATCTTTCCGCTCGTTGTTTTCGGGATGCTGTCCAGCTTCGTGAAATAGGTTGGAATCATATAAGCAGGCAATTGCCCCTTCAGGAATTCTCGCCATTCGTTCACATCGCCATCGCCCACGATATAAGCGGCCAGCTCTGTAGATCCCCTGTCGTTTTGAATGGAAATAACGGCTGCTTCACGAATAGACGGATGTCTGCTTAATGTGGATTCAATCTCCCCTAATTCAACCCGGATGCCCCTTATCTTGATTTGATTATCTTTTCTACCTACGAATTTGATATTTCCGGAAGGCAGGTAATATCCTTTGTCGCCGGTTCGATACATCCGCTCCCCTGCTACAAATGGATTTTCCATAAAGGCTTCTTCCGTTTTCTCGCGGTTGTATAGATAGCCCCTTGCCAGTCCCAGACCACCGATATAAAGGTCGCCTATGACACCAATCGGAACTGGGTTCAAATTTTTGTCCAGGATGTAAATTCTGTTGTTATCAATTGGCTTACCTACACTGACACAATCCTTCTCAAACGCGTCCTCAGGCGCGCAGGTATAAATGGTAGAGTCAATCGAGACCTCTGTTGCCCCCCATGTATTATGGAGCTTGGCGTTCAGATTTCGATAGAACTTGCCTACCGTTTCCGGTAAGAGCGCCTCACCACTGGAGATCACATTTTTTAATGTCCCTAATTTTGCGACATGCTCAGGAGTAAGGGCATCGACAAACATATTGAGCATACTCGGCACAAATTGAATGCACGCCACTTGGTACTGAATGGCCGCCTGAATAATTGCCTCTGGATCTCGATGCAACCATGGCTCCAAGAGTGCGATCCGTCCCCCTACAGACAATGGCCAAAAAAACTCAACAGCTGCATCATCGAATGTCAGTGTTGTTTTTTGCAGAACGGCTTCCCCTTGCTCCAAGCCATGCTGGCGTTGCATCCATAGCATTCGATTGACCCATCCAACATGGAGGTTTTCCACGCCTTTTGGAATGCCCGTCGATCCTGACGTGTAATAAATCGAAACCAAATCCGTTGGTTTTACAGTCTGCTCCGGCAATCCCTCAGGCATGCTTGCTATGATTTCCTTGTCGGCATCTGGCTGTACGCATTGAACATGCGTCGCTTGCTCGAAAAGATGCCAGAATTCCTGCTCTGTGATACAAACATTGGTTTTGGAGCTTTCCAGCAATTGAGCCATCCTTGCTTCGGGCAGCTCAGTATCTAAGGGAAGAAATGCTCCGCCTGCCTTTACGATGCCGAGAATCGCTACGACCAGCTCAAGGGATCGATTCATGCATAGCCCAACAGGTGTATTGGGCCGAACGCCCAGCTTGATCAAATAATGCGCCAGTTGGTTAGAACGCCTGTCTAATTCCCGATAGGTTATCGTTTCACTGCCCATTTCAGCAGCGATTCGTTCCGGCGTCTTTCTTGCTTGTTCGATAAACAAATCATGCAAGCATGTATTCTCGGGAACGGTTGCATCTGTCCGATTCCACTCCACTACGATTTTGTGACGCTCATCCTTGGGTAACAATTCGAGCGATGCAATCGGAGCGTCTGGTGCATTCACCAATGCTTGCAACCAGTTTTCGAAATGAATAGCCATTCTTTCCACGGTCGCTTGATCAAATAAATCCGTGTTATAAATCATGTTCATGACTAGTCCGTCTGCAGACTCGCCCATGGACAGCTCGATATCAAATTTTGATACATTATGACGAACTGGCATGATTTCCAAAGTTCCGGCTGACGAACCATACACTTCTGATGACAATTCAGCCCAAGTGAACATGGTCTGAAAAACCGGAGAGTAGCTGGTGTTACGTTCGAGTTGGAGCGACTCTACGATTTTTTCAAATGGGACGTCTTGGTTTTCCTGCGCCAGAAGTGCTTTTTCTTTTATACGAGCTAGCAGTTGTTTGAAGGTAGGACCGTCTTGAAGATTTGCCCGATAGACGAGCGTGTTCACGAAGAATCCAATTAATCCTTCGATTTCTTTTACATGTCGATTCGCTACAGGGCTCCCCACCAAAATATCCGTCTGTCCGGTATATCTGGATAAAAAGCTTTGATAAGCTGCCAACATGGTCATAAATAAAGTCGCATTCTCTTGCCTGCTTACGGTTTTCAATTTCTCAAGCAACGTCAATGGCAGCACGGTTTTATGCATACTTCCTGCATAGCCTTGAACCGCTGGTCGAGGCCGATCAATCGGTAATTGCAAGACAGGAAGCTCTCCAGACAGCTCCGCTTTCCAATAATCCAGCTGTTGACCGATCACATCATCTGTCAGCCATTCACGCTGCCACACAGAGAAATCGGTATATTGAATCGGTAGAGCAGTAAGCTCAGCAAGACTTCCACTCTGTGCCTTCTCATAGAAGGCCAGCCATTCTTTCAATAAGATTTCCTCAGACCATCCGTCCGTAATGATGTGGTGCATCGTACATAGTAGAACGGACTCTTCTTCCCCTACTGCAATCAATTTTGCCTGAATCAAGGGGCCTCGATGCAAATCGAACCTTCCCCCTGCCTCTTGCTCGATAACCTCGGTCAGCTGCTCTTCTTTCGAGGCTTCGGTTTGTTCTCTCAAGTCGATGACAGGCAACGGAGTAAACTGATACGGTTGGACAGCCTGGAAAGGTTGACCATTTTCATTCGGAAAAACCGTACGCAATATTTCATGACGCAAAAGCAGCGCATTCCATCCTTTTTCCAACGCACTTGCATTCCACGGCCCAGTCAAACGCCAAATATGAGGAACGTTGTAAGCTGTGCTCTCCGGTTCCAATTGTTGTAAAAACCATAAGCGCTGCTGTGCATGAGATAACGGGAATTTTTCTGTATGAGACGCTATCGTAATCGTTGGAATCCGCTCTCTTTTTCCATTCTGACTGAGCTCCATCATTCTTGTATGGAAACTCGCGATAGTCGGACATTCGAACAAGATTCGCAACGGGATAGATAATTGGAAAGCTTCCTCCAAGCGGGATATGAGCTGTGTCGCAAGCAGGGAGTGACCGCCTAAATCAAAAAAGGAGGAGTGGATACTCATTCGTTCCACTTTTAAAGTCTCACTCCAAATGGATGCTATCCTACTCTCTGTAGCAGTACGTGGTGCGACAAATTCATCCTCCAGCATGACGGTTTCTGGCAATGGTAACGCCTTTCGGTCAACTTTTCCTTGTGTGGTTAGCGGAAATGCTTCCATTTTCACAAAATAGGACGGAACCATGAAAGGAGGCAATTGCGTACTCGCATACTTTTTCCACTGCTCGACGTCTCCATCTCCAGCGATATAGGCGATGAGCCTTTTATCGTCTGCTCCGTATTCCTGTGCAATGACGATGGCTTCCCTGACGTCTTCCGGCTGATTCAAGACGGCCTCAATCTCGCCCAGTTCTATACGGTACCCTCTTATTTTCACTTGATTGTCTTTTCGACCGATAAATTCAAGTCCTCGATCAGGCACATATTTCACCATGTCACCCGTCTTGTATAATCTGGCTTCCGGGTCTGGATCAAAGGGATGCTTAATGAATTTCTCCTGATTAATCTCGGGTCGATTCCAGTATCCCAGAGCCAGTCCCTTACCACCCACGTACATTTCCCCTACAAGACCAACAGGCACCAGCTTTTGTTTGTCGTTTAAGATATACACTTCGGTGTCATTGATAGGGCGACCGATCGAAACGGATTGTTGGATAGCGTTTCGATCGGTTACTGGATAAAAGGTGGCAAAAGTCGTGGTTTCCGTAGGGCCGTAGCAATTGATCAATAACGTATCAGACAAATTGTCTACTACCTTTTGAGCGTGCTTGTGGGACATAATATCCCCGCCCACCAGCAATTGCCGAACCCCTTTTACATCTTCCAGATGAAAATCAATCAATTGATGAAAGACTCCGGCCGTTAGCAATAACGTACTGACTTGGTAATCACGTAGTACCTGCCCCATCTCGCCAAGATCAAGCTCTTTGTATGGAAAAACAACGAGCTTCGCTCCATTTAACAAGCTGCCCCATACTTCGAAAGTCGACGCATCAAATGAGATCGACGCCATATGCAGCATCGTTTCTGCCGTTGTGAGCGATACATAAGAGGCATCCTTAACAAGCCGGATGACACCGCGGTGAGGAATGAGCACCCCTTTCGGATTACCTGTCGAGCCGGAAGTATACATCAAATAAGCAAGGCTTTCTGAAGTGGCATGCTGCTCCAAATTCGCATCTGATTCCATGCTGATCGCCAGATAGTCGCGCTCAGGGCATACTACCTTCAAGCCTTCTGGCAACCGCGATACCAAGCTTTCTTGTGCGAGTACAATCGTAGTGTCTGCATCTTGCAGCATATAATGGACTCGCTGCGGAGGGTAGGCAGGATCAAGCGGGACATAGGCCCCGCCTGCCTTTACAATCGCAACCATACCGATGATCATTTCGAACGAACGATCCATATACAAGCCGACTTTGCTCTTTGTTCCTACCCCACACTTTTTCAAATAATGGGCCAGCTTGTTCGCCCTGCTATTCAGCTCTTGATAAGTGAGTGAGGCATCCTTCCATAGCAAAGCGATGTTGTCAGGATGAAGCTCGACCTGCTCCTCAAAGAATGCCGTGATGGATTTGTTCATACAGCCCCTCCTAATTGCTCTTCCATAGTTCTAGCAATTGTTTTTCTTCATCCTCCGAAATGAGTCGCAAGTTTTCTATGCTCTCGTCAGGGCACGCCGTCACTTGTTCAAGCCAATTCACAAAATGCCCGATCATTCGTTGTATGGTGGCATACTCAAACAAATCCGCATTGTATCCAAACGAAATCCATACAGAGTGCTCATTCATCACTTCGATTGAAATAGACAAGTCAAATTTGGCGACTTTGATTACAGTCGTCACAGGCTCAATTTTTCGATTCGGCCATTCCTTAACGTCTCTCAGATGAGTATTCATTGTAAAAATCGTTTGGAAGACAGGAGAGTAACTTGTATTTCGTTCTGGTTGAATGGCTTCTATTATTTTTTCAAACGGTACGTCCTGATTCTCTTGTCCGCGCAATGCTTTTTCCTTGACCTGGGCGACCAGTTCCCTGAAGCTCGGTCCCTCTTCTACATTCGCCCGGTAAACAAGCGTGTTTACAAAGAACCCGATCAATCCTTCCATTTCTTTGCGATTGCGGTTGGCAACCGGACTTCCGACCAAAATGTCTGTTTGTCCGGTATATCGGGAGAGGAAGCCTTGGTAAGCGGCCAGTAAGGTCATGAACAGGGTTGTTCCTTCTTGTTTGCTGAATGCTTTTAGACTCGCCAATAAGGCTGGCTCCACTTGTATATGCTGCATATTTCCTCGATAGCTTTGAATGACTGGTCGTGGATGATCAAATGGCAACTGCAACACAGGAAGGTCGCCCGCCAATTCATTTTCCCAATACATCAGTTGCTCGTTTACTGTCTCATCCGTTAACCAATCCCTTTGCCACACTGCATAATCCCCGTATTGAATAGCCAATGGTGGTAGATCGGCTGGCGTGCCGCTAACTGCTTCTTCGTAGAAAGCCATCCATTCGTCCAACAAAATATCCTCTGACCAGCCATCGAAAACAATGTGATGGACGGTGCACAATAGAACGTACTCCGAATCACCTTTTTTCATCAGCACAGCTTCAATCAGCGGTCCTTGCCTCAAGTCAAATACGCGCTCCGCATTCCGTTGAATATGATGAGCGACCTGCCTTTCCTCTTCTTCCACAGAGAGATCCCCGAGGTCAATAACAGGCAACGCTACCGGTTGATACGGCTTGACGAGCTGTACAGCAGTCTCATTTTGTTTTGCGAATACCGTGCGAAGCATTTCATGACGTTCAATCAATCGGTTGAAGCCTTTTTCCAGCCCGCTAACATCCCAAGCACCGCTCAAACTCCAGACATACGGAATGTTGTAGACGTTGCTTCCGGGCTCCAGTTGGTCAAAAAACCATAGCCTCTGCTGCCCAAAGGATAGCGGAATTGGTTTCGTCCTATCCACTAGCTGCAATGCGGGCAATTGAGTCGCTTTTCCGCCATGACGCCATTCGTTTATCCGCTTGGCCAGGCTCTCAATGGTCGGACATTCGAAAATATCTCGCAGAGGGAGCGGCTGACCGAACACTTCTCGTATGCGCGAGGCGACCTGCGTCGCTAATAGAGAATGGCCTCCCAAATCGAAGAACGAATCAAATACGCCAATTTGGTCGATCCGCAAAATATCGCTCCATATAAGTGCAAGTAATTCCTCTGTTGTGTTGCGAGGCGCTGAATAGTGATGGCTTACCGTATGGCTGTCAGGCAGTGGCAATGCTTTGCGATCCAATTTGCCACTTGATGTGAGCGGCATTTTCTCCACCTGTACAAAATAAGAAGGAATCATGTAAGGTGGCAGCTGCTTCTGGAGATGGTGCTTGTACTCTTCGACCGTTGTGGCACCACTGTAATAGGCGATTAATCGTTTATCTCCCGGCTCAAACTCATGGGCAATCACAGCGACTTCCCCTGCGCCTTGCTGCTTCCTCATAAGCGCTTCGATCTCACCCAATTCAATTCGATACCCGCGAATTTTCACTTGGTTGTCCATCCGGCCAATATACTCAATATTTCCGTCTGGCATCCACCGCGCATAATCCCCTGTCTTGTACATTTTTTCTTCTGATAAACGTCCATATGGATTCGGGATAAAACGCTCTGCTGTCAGCTCAGGCTTTCCTACATACCCTCGCGCAAGCCCTACGCCCCCGATCACTAACTCTCCCATTACCCCAACTGGCTGCAAGTGGCATTCTTTGTTGATGATATATGCCTGCGTATTATCAATCGGTTTCCCAATAGGTATGACCTTACTGTCCCCATGACAATCATAGTAGGTCACTTCAATCGTCGTTTCCGTCGGTCCATACAGATTGTGGAGAGTCGTTTGATTCCGCTGCTGAATCAATCGATGAAAACGTTGCACCTGTTCCGTAGTCAAAGCCTCCCCAGTCGTATACACGCGCTGTAAGGTTTTGATTTCATTCGCACAATCGTTGCTTTGCAAATGATCTAAAAAGATGCTGAGCATCGATGGAACAAAGTGAATATAGGTGATCTGGTGCTGGGCGACCGTTTTTACAATCAGCTCCGGGTCTTTTTCTGCATGAGGAGCGAGAAAACATAGCTTGCTGCCAGTGAAAAACCATAAAACTAATTCGGTTACCGAAACATCAAAGCAATAGGGAGTTTTTTGCATGAGCGTGTCGTGCTCGCCCATCGGATAGCGATGAACCATCCAGTTCATGCGATTGACTACAGAGCGATGTTCAATCATGACGCCCTTTGGTGCTCCCGTCGAGCCTGAGGTATAGATGACGTACGCCAAATTGGTCGATTGGGCCACTGGCTCAAGATTGTCGCATTCCACCTCTTGGTCAGACATATCCTCGCCAAATAATAGGACCGGACCATTGAAATCGATTGATGTCCTGAATTTCTCTTGCATGACGACTACTTTCGTATCGCTATCATGAAGAATATAGGACATTCTTTCTTTCGGTGCCATCGTGTCCATCGGCATATAAGCTCCACCAGCTTTTAAAATGCCAAGGATCCCAATCATCATGTCGGGAGAACGTTCAGTCATTAATCCGACTAATGTATCCGGTTTCACTCCAAGGTTTCGCAATTTTCTTGCCAGGGTATTGGCACGATGATTAATTTGCCGATAGGTCCACTGTTCGTTTTCAAATATGACCGCAATTTGCTCTGGTGTCCGGTCAACTTGCTCCTCAAAAATTTGATGAATCGTTTTCTGATCCGCAAACGCAACCGAAGTGTCATTCCACTTCTCGCGTATTTGATTCTGCTCAGAAACGGTCAACATTGGCATGGCATGCAGCGTTTGGTCACTGTGGGTAAGAACGCTTTTCAGCAATTCGATATAGTGCTCAATCATGCGGCGCATGGTAGATTCGTCATACAAATCTGTATTGTATTCCCAATCCAAGCTGATACTCCCGTATTCCTCCTTCGTTAAAAGAGAATCGGAGAGCTCAGAGTGGTTCGTCACGACCACGTTCATATCAAATTTTGCCGATCCGTTGCTAATGCCTTCGGTGAGTTGGATATCCAAATTGGGTACAGGTAAATGGGTGACTTTCGTGTCTTGAAAGCTAAACATGACCTGGAATACAGGGTTCCGGCTTTGATCGCGTTTCATTTTTAGGGCATCGACTACCTGATCGAATGGAATTTCTTGATTCTCGTAGGCTTCCAATGCTGACATTTTGACTGCTTGCAAAACATCCTGAAACGTCATCTTATCGGTAAACTGCGTCCGAATCACAATATTGTTAACAAACATCCCGATCAAATCCTCGGTGTCCCTCCAGCGACGATTCGCGATACCCGAGCCTACAATAATATCTTCCTGATTCGAATACCGATGCAGCAATGTCTGAAAGGCCGCCATCATGACCATGAATAAGGTCGTGTTTGTTTTCATGCAGTAATCACGCAATTGCAGATACAACTCTTCCGGTATTAAATGGGTGAACATGTTCCCGTTAAAGGTTTGATTCACCGGGCGTGGCCTATCGGTTGGCAGCTCCAGAATTCCGTCGGCTCTGCTCAACAAATTTTTCCAGTACGTTAACTGCTTGTTCTCCTTGCCTCGTTTAAACATTTCATTCTGCCATACGCAATAATCGGCGAATTGAATCGGCAAATCCGCGAGCGGAGATGGTTTATTCTCCAGATAAGCACTGTACAGCGTAAATAGTTCTTTCAGGAATTTGCGGAACGACCAGCCATCATGAATCAGATGATGTTCCACAAACAGGATGACCGATTCCCGATCAGAGATCTTGTAAACCAGCCATCTAGCCAATGGCAGCTGTGAGATATCGATCGGATTTTTGATCTCTTCTTGAATCAATCTCTGTACTTCACGTGCACGGTCACTCTCAGGTACATGTGAAACATCAATAACGGGCAATTTCACATCGAATGGTTCATAAATGACCTGATACGGCTGTCCATTTTTCTCAAGAAAAACGGTTCGAAATATTTCATGTCTACGTACAATCTCCGTAAAGCATCGATTCAAAATAGGGATATCTAGCATCCCTCGCACTTTCATGGTTGCCTGAAAGATATACGCCAAATTATTGGAGCTTAACTGTTCGAGGAACCACACTCTTTCTTGCGAATAAGAGAGCGGCAAATCTCTATCTCGTGATGCCCTGCTTATGGCAGGAAACGCATCCATCGAGTATGTATCCTCTGCGGCATTGATGACCGGCACGATGCTTCGGATCGTCGGATATTGAAACAGAGTAGACAGCGGGAGTTCTTTCTTGAAGGTCGCACGGATTCTTGCTACAACCTGCGTCCCTAACAGCGAATGTCCGCCTAATTCAAAGAAATTATCCTCTACGCCAATCTCATCATATCCAAACAAATCCTTCCAAATGTCCAAGAGCTGCCTTTCCGATTCCGTCTTTGCTTCTTTATATTCCGCTGAAATATGCGGTCGACTGTTTCCTACCTCTGGCAGTGACTTTATATCAATTTTTCCGCTGGGCATGCGCGGGAAAACATCCATTTTCACAAAATACGCTGGAACCATATACTCTGGAAGCTGCGCCTTCAAATAATCACGCCATTCCGTTATGCTTCCAGTCCCTATCACATACGCGATAAGTTTGTTATTTTCATAGGAATCCTTTTGGGCCACGATAATGGATTGTTCAATAGATGGATGAGTGCTTAAAATGGTTTCAATTTCCTCGAGCTCAATTCTGTATCCTCTCACCTTGACTTGGTTGTCATTGCGACCAAGATACTCCAGATTACCGTCAGCTGCATACCGAGCCAAATCTCCGGTTCGATACAATCGCGAATCTGATTCTGGACGATACGGATCGGAAATGAAGCGCTCTTCGGTCAATTCAGGACGGTTTAAATACCCTCTTGCTACACCTGCTCCACCAATATAGAGCTCGCCAGCCACACCGACAGGTTGGATTTGTAAATGCTCATTGAACACGTACAATAGTGTCTGACAGTTTGGTTTTCCAATCGGGATCGAAGAGCGATGGTCATCAGGAGTACATTTGTAGCTGGCAACCTCGACGGTAGCTTCCGTTGGCCCATAGGTGTTATAGAGGGTTGTCCCATGAGGAATGGTCAATCGTTGCGTAAATTTCTGGACAACTTGAGGTGGAAGCACTTCCCCACCAGCAGTGACGTATTTCAGAGAGGCTAGTGCAGAGGAAGAACCATCATTTTCGATATAATCCAAGACTACTTTTAACATGGATGGCACAAACTCAAGATGTGTAATGCTATATCTCTCTACTGCTTTTACAAGCAGAGCGGGGTCTTTCTCATCGCCGTTAGGGAGGATGTACAAGCTGGCACCTTTCAACATCCACCAAAAGAGTTCCCAGACAGACGCATCAAATGAAATAGACGTTTTCTGCAAGATTCTATCTGTATTCGCCAGCTCACTACGCCTTTCCAGCGTTTGAAGAAAATTCATGATGGAGCGGTGTTCGATCATGACCCCTTTCGGATTGCCAGTCGAGCCCGAGGTATAGATCACATAGGCCAGATCGTTACCATTCACTTGGTAATCAGGCTTATTCATGCTTTCATTCGAAATGATTTCGGAATCATCAGATAAATTAATTGTTTTTACTCCGTCAGGTATTTTGTCAACGGATGCTTCATTCACGATGACGATTGGCAACTCTGCATCTTCTATCAGATAGCGCAGTCTTTGAACAGGATAAGCAGGGTCCATCGGGACGTAAGCGCCCCCCGCTTTCAACACACCCAATATGCTCACGATCATTTCAATAGAGCGCTCCAAGCAAATACCAACAAGCGTCTCCCTCGTAACGCCTATCTTTCTAAGATGATGGGCCAATTGATTCGAGCGTATATCCAATTCCCTGTAGGTGACTTCCTCTTGCCGATAAACGAGTGCAATGGCCTCTGGATGATGATTGGCTTGGTAGTCAAAGGCAGTCAAAATGGTTTCAGGAAGCTCATTCGATTCGTCATTCCTGCACCACACGTCTAGCAATTCGCTTTCCTGACTTTTGGTGATCAATCGCAACTGGTTGACAGGTGTTTCCCTATTCGTTACAACCTGTTCGATCCAGTTACAAAAGTTCTCCAGCATTCTTCGGATGGTTTCTTGTGTAAACAACCTGGCATTGTAGGTGAAGGATATGCGTAAGACGTCTCCCTCTTCTACATCAACACGCAAATCTACATGTGACCCGTCATACTCGATAGAAAGCTTGTCCATCGTGTCTACATTTCCGGTTTTTTTAACTCTCAATAAGGTATGAAAGAATGGCTTGGTTCCTGAATCGCTTGCGAATTTCTGTTCCTTCCCGACTTTATCCTTGACCTCGGTTACTAACTGTTTAACATTCATAGTGCCATCAACCAAGACTCGATTTATCCAAAATACAGTATCTGTCATCAAACCAATCCGAATATCATTTTGCCCCGTATACCTGTAAAGATAACTGTGGTAAGCAGCTAAAAGCACCGGAAACAAATCGGTCTTTTCTTGTATGCCCATCTGCATAGCTTGCCGACTCACCGTATCAGAAAGATCAATCGATTGAGTCTCTCCCACATATCCAGTATGATGATGCCTGGAGATATCGAGCGGTAGCTGTAGCAACGGAACTTCTCCTGCTAAATCTGACGGCCAATGGTTCATTTGATCTTCCATGGACATGTTTATCCTCCCTTTTCGCGCTTGGTAATGATGAGAATCTCCGAAACGAGCGAAGTTCCTCACCTGTTCTGATTAATCAACACGACACCTCCCCTCCTCTCAGCAATGTCTGCAAAGGAATTCATGAGTGGCTTCATCGCACAGCATATGAAATAATCAGCACAGCGTCTGATGATCGGACTTTGTCGGTCTGACACGCTAGAGTAGAGTGTATTTGGAAGAATAACAAGCTCGATCATTTGGTGGATCGTGATGGGAGTAAATTTAGGAGTAGATAACAAGGCTTCGCAATCGACACTTCTAGCCCACGACTGTAATCTCGCCGAGGGGCATCTCTGCTTTTCAGTTGAAATAAAATGTGGGAGCGGAACGAGTAGTCGTGCTTTATACACTAGTGATTGGTTTGCTATGATGAAAGGTGGAGTGTAGAGTGAGGACGTTGTTGTATGTAATCAATGAATCGTGGTTACTAAACTAGTTACTGATTCTACGAAGGAGAGAAACTTGTTGACATGCAAAGTAGTTGGTTGGTAAGGAGTGGCGGAAAATAACCCATAACAAGTATGTAATGTAATCTTTTGCCATTTAAGGATATTATATCATGTCTGGGTTTTATGTCAAACCTGATGCTATTGTCCTATCTTCGATTAATCGAAAACTAGGACTGGAAAATTTTTACACATAAAAAATATAAGACATCTTTTCTGCCTTGTGCTAGGTTCGCTTCGTAGCTTACCTAACGCCAAGGATGGAAAAAATGTCTCTTTTACCGTCTCTCATTTCCTATCAAACATTCTAGGAAAAGTTATACACACCTACACCCAATGATACTACCATTAAAATACCAAAGTAACACTTCGTAAACATGTGCCAAACAAAACAAAAAGAACCCCAAAAATGAGGTTCCAATTGATCGGGCGTTATTTAAGGGTTAGCTCTTTCTCCCATGTCTTTTCTTTGCCTTGCTCATTTTGAAAAACCAAGATCAATTTCCCCTTTTCCCCCTTCAGCTCATCCTTGTAAAAGAAACCAGTGAACTGTCCATTGCCACTGATGTAAAAGCCATTCCCACCAGGGATACCTTCTGTGTCGTTTTTGATCGCTTGCTCTATCGTGCTTACGATGTCAGTTTTCTCAGACTTCCACTGCATGCTAGTTAACGAATAGCCGGCAGGTACCTGTTCGATAAAGAAATCGAAGCTATTCCCCTCGATGGGTTTCGGTTCCTGATCGACCACGACGAGAATTTCTTTTTCCTGCTGTTCTGCGGCCATGTCTTGTGCAACGTTCTCCGGTTGTTTCTCCTTGTTTTCTTTGTTTTCCTGAGGAACTTGCGGCGGCACTTGACCAGTCGATTCTGTAGGAACCGGTGTGCCACAAGCACTAGTAACGAGTGATAGGACCAATACAGCCAGTAAGCTTTTCATTTTATTCTTTTTCAGATTCATTGTCATTTCCACCTTTGTTTTTATTTTCAACTAATGTGAAGGAAAAAGCGACTCCATTCACGGTATTTTCCGCACCATAATCACTGCCATGCAGATCGAGGATATGTTTACAGATCGCCAATCCGAGACCCGTGCCGCCAGATTTCCGCCAGCGAGAGCTATCTACTCGATAAAATTGCTCCCATATCCGCGTTAGTTGATCGTCTGGGATGTGCGCTCCTTCATTTTCGATTCGAAACCGGATGCACTCCTGCTCGCGGACCCCCGTAATCCGAATCTCACTTGATGAATTGGCGTGCCGGACTGCATTGCCGAGCAAATTCACGATCACTTGCTCGATACGTCTTGGATCTGCCCATACGTTGATCTCTTCAGGTAAGGCGAGCCATAGTCGTACCTGCTTGTTTGCCAGCTGTAGTTGAAAGGAAGCGGCTACACGATCTATTATTTCCGATACGGGAAACGATTGTCTACGAAGCAAAATGGCTTTGGCTTCGAATTTGGACAACTCCAGCATATCCATAATGAGCTCGTTCATCTTGTCGACTTCGCTTAAAATGACGTCCATGTATCGCTCCCGCTTTTCATGTGCGACATCATCTTTTAACCCTTCCGCAAAGCCCTTCACAATGCCAAGCGGGGTCTTGAGCTCATGAGAGATGTTTGCAATCAATTCTTTGCGGAGCTGCTCCATTTTTTCCTTATGCTCTAGATCCTCGCGAAGAGTGACGTTGGCACTCGTCAGGTCTTTTAATGTCTGATCCAGCTTGCCAGCTAACGTATTCAGATGGCGAGAGAGCTCACCGAATTCATCCTGAGAATGAATCGAAGCAAGTTCTGTGAAGTCCAGATTAGCCATGCGTGAAGCGGAATGACTCAGCGTAACTAATGGTTTCGTGATGATCTTCGAAAATACAAAGGACAGCAGCAGTAAGATGACGAGGATGACTGGCGTCGCGTATAGGGAATAGCTAGTCAGCATACTTACCGCATCACTCACTGGTTGCAACGTCGTCACCGCCAGCATGTAATTCGCCCCGCCCTGATAGGAGAACCGATGAATCACGATGGCATAGTTTACACCACTCCACGGATCAGTCCACTTCCGCTGGATGAATGATCCGCTTTTCATCTGTGTAATCTCGTCGTATTGCTGCGTCAGCCACGGTTCGATTTGATCCGCTACGAGAGAATCCTGATAAAAAGGGTTATGTGCCCGCTGCTGACTAGGCAGCATGAGTTCAGAAATAACAGCCGTAACCCGGGTTAGTCCATTTTCGGACACATTTGGGGATGGACTTTGCCTTGCAATCCGTATCGGCTTCATGATCGTGTCGTTCTCATCCATAAAGATTCCGTCGATGGTAATCATGTCTCCAACATGGAGTCCTTCAGGAAGATCGGTGCTTTTCATTTCTTTTAGCGGTAAGGTAATCACTTGATTTTTATTTGCTACTTTTACTTCTAGAAAATAGGGATCGAGATTCAATTGCCTGAGCTGCTCATCTACGACCGCGATGCTGGCATCTGTGCGATTCATCAATGTACCCACCAGCTTATCCAGCTTGTGCTTGTCGGGAGGGAGTTTGGCATACTCATCTGGGAAAGATGCCATTGCTTGCGAGAGCTCGCTTACTTTCGCATTTAAATAAAAGCGCTCAAAGAAAAACTTTTCCCCTATCAATATCAAAGCGTAGAGCAAAAAGACAAAAACAAAAGTGGCGGCAAATAATTTTGTCACAACGTTTAGTCGAAGGCGTTTCATCGTTTTGCCTCAAATTTATATCCAAAACGGATCATCGTCTGAATCAGATGCTGCTCTGTATCCAGCTTGGCACGCAGTTTTTTCACGTGGGTATCAACGGTGCGATGGTCGCCAAAGTAGTCCATCCCCCAAACCCCATTCAGTATGCTATCTCGGGACAAGACCGTCCCTTCATGCTTGATGAAGAACAGAAGCAGCTCATACTCTTTTGGTGTCAATGAAATCGGGACGCCTGCAATCGTAACGGTGTGAGCTCGTTTGTTTACCGTCAATGCTCCAAACTGAGCGATATCATCTCCCCTCCCGATGCTCCCCTCTGCCCTTTTCATCAGAGCTTTGGCACGGGCCACTAATACTTTTGGGCTAAACGGTTTGGTGACATATTCGTCCGCTCCAAGCTCGAAACCCATCAACTGGTCATCGTCGTCTACTCTTGCTGTAATGATCATGATGGGAATGTCGGATTGTTGGCGGATTTTTCTGCACACCGACCAGCCATCCATCTCGGGCATCATAATATCGAGCACAACTAAATCGACAGGGTGCAGAGCGAAAAGCTCCATCGCCATTTTACCGTGCTGCGCTTCGTACACTTCCCAAGCTTCTTTTTTAAAATAATCCGATACAAATTCACGTATGAGCTCGTCGTCCTCTACGAGTAACACTTTCCGTCTCATTTCCGCACTCCTTACTTGTGGTTGTGCATTTATTGCATAGATTACCAGTTTATCGTGAAACTTACGAATCCATATCTCGCCGTCACCATTCCTATGACCGCCAACCTTGTTTTTACAAGATGAGTATAGATGGCTGATGTGACCGTTGTGTGTACATGATATGGATTTGCAAAGAAAACAAACACCCGAAAATGGCTGAGGTCACTGAAAAAGTGGACTTTTTCAATGACCTCCGTAAAGGCGAGGTGATTCTAATTGTCGATCTCACTTTCTCTTAATCTGACGATGGCTTGTGTCCAATTTTTTACCTGGAGCTTGGACCCAATTGGTCGCAGAATAAGCGCCGGCACTCCTCCTCGTTGAACCGAAGAGTGTCTGAGCCCAGTTGCTTCAACTGTTTCCGAACGCGTAGACGGTGTAGGACGAAGGGAGGTTCCTCCCGTGTAATCAGGATGACATGCATGTATAAGGAAGCATGCTGGATCAGTGTCTGCAATCCTTCATGAATGGAAGGCTCCTTTATGAGATGATAATCGTCCAATACCAGATAAAAATCACTTTCAAACCCTGCAATTTCTTCGAGTAGCACAGACATCAACTGTTCAGCAGAAGCCGTGTACTGTGGGTGAAGCACCGAGGAGGATTCCTTACCTAAGCCTTTCTCTGCCATATCAATTGCCCTAGCAAAATATCGCCAAAAGCGCACGGGATCATTATCTGATTTATCCAGGGAGATCCAACCGGTTGGTTTGCCGGAGCTTTGCGTCCATTGACTGACTGCTGTCGTTTTACCGAAGCCGGCTGGCGCACATACGAGAATCAATCTTGCAGCACCAGCATCATCGATTTCTTTCAATATCTGATGCCGAAGCAACAAGTCTGAACCATACTTTGGAACATGAAGCTTGGTTGCGATAAGTGGACTGTACGTTACTAAATCCATACGCATCTCCTGCCTAGAAGTAAAGCCTTGCTATCGATGACCTGAAGCACAGTGAGGTTGGCTAACGAGGAAAAAGCGCTCATATAAAGATTAGGAAATATTGCTCAGATTAAAGATACAGCCAAGTGATCCCTAGTGGATATTTTTTATGAACGTGTTATCCAAACAGAAAAAACCCGACCGTTGCAAATGTCGGGGCTTCTATCGTCTACAATTGACAATACAATTTTCAAAGTGGTTAAATGTAATATGTTTACATTTTTCAGGAGGTGCACAAAATTGGAGCAACAACCGTCATCACCATCAGTACCCACAGAGTTTTCTCCCCTTGCCCAGCAAGAGCCCCCAAAAAACATCGGGGATTTATCGAAATCGTACGACAGGGCGACGATTTTTTTCACGAGATGGGGAGCTCATGTTCTTGATCATATTCTCCTCGCTTGTTTTCTAATCGGATTGCTCTCACTTGGGATTTCCATTGATAAAGACGCAAACAGCCTCTACTTCTTCATCCTAGCCGCCATTATCCTATGTTCTTATTATGTACTGTTAGAAGGACTTACCGGATATACGATCGGAAAGTTTACTTTCCGCATCATTGCTGTCAATGCAGAAGGACGGCCACCGGGGTTATGGAAATCATTCATTCGCTCCATCATTCGACTATTCGAAGCGAATGTATTTCTGCTAGGCGGGTTGCCGGCCGGCATCACTGTGTTGGCCTCCGTCAAAAGACAGCGGTTAGGCGATCTAGCAGCGAATACATACGTCGTGAAAGTGAAGGATCTGAACAACGTCAGCAAAAAGCAAACGACCGTACTCGCTGTTGTCTTCTCCATCACAGCCGTTTTATCCATTATTGGCATGATTTTTGGGATTATCGATATCGCATCAAGAACACCTACCGAAGAAATCTTCTATAGTAAGGATAAAAAGATTCAAATAACAGCCCCTTCCGATTGGGACAAGGATTCATCCCTTCATGATGAAGCTGATATAGAAATCTCCAATCGTTTCAGCGACAAGTATGTATTGGTACTATCAGAATCGAAACAGGATCTAGATAGTTCATTCACGCTGCAAGATTATACGCAAGTGATTGAAGCAAACATTCAAGATGCAGTAGAAAATGTATCCATTGATAAACAGATTCGTACTGTAGTCGACAACCAGGTGGCTACCCAATTCAATGCCAAAGGCGAAATAGACGGCATTAAGCTCGCTTATATCGTGACATTGGTCGAAACGCCTACACATTTTCATCAAATCATGGCTTGGACAAAAGAAAAAAGGTTTGAGTCCCTCAAGCAAGAGCTGCAGAAGGTCAGTGCAAGTTTTCGCGAGGTAAAATAGCGACTGAACACAGAAGCCACCTTCCTCAGGTGGCTTTTCTCCTTAGAAAAAGTAGGGACTCTACTCCTAGTGGTAGACAGGACCATATAACGATTGAAAAAAGTGGTTTATATGTATAATTGAAGGGTAGTCCTCCTTTACATATAATGTTAAAGTAATACAGGAAACCAAATTTTTCTAGGATTTTCATTCCGATAAGTTTTCATTTTCAGGTCAGAATTCCACTAGGTTTTCTGCCTCCACGACTACGGGTAGCGCTCTTAATTCTAAAGAGTTACTATATAATATTTCTTGAGGGGTGCATGTACATGTTTATGGGGAAAGGAACAGTCCGCGAGCTCGGAAATCAAATCGACAAGGTTCTTGCAGATATTAAAGATATCCAGGCAGAAATCGACCGCGACTCTGATAAAATTGACAACGAATTGAATTCTTGCTCTCGTGAGCTGATCAATGCACAAACAACGCTGGGTGAAATTCAGCCACTGATCGAAAGCCTCGTTGCTCAGGTTGGTCAAAATGCTCCTGATCACATCAAAGTGCTTGTTGGTACCATTGCAGATGGTATTACAGGTAAAGTGAAAAATACGTTGAACAACCTGGCAGAGGTTCAAAAGAACGTGAAAGACGTTGACAAGCTGACCGACGCCATTGATGGACATACGGATAAAATTGCACAAAAAGTAAAAGAAATCGATAGCATCACTGACAAAGTTCAAAAGTAGGTGATCGAATGTCGTACATAAACAATTCAAACGGTTGGGGTAATCAGCATACGAATCACGTGGCAAACAAGGTTGACCATATCGCTGACAAAATTTCCTTTGCAGTGGATATGGTAGCCAATGCAGCAATTAACCTGGACGGTGCTCAACAAGAGTTGCTTACACTGGCAAATGCACCCTACCCACCACAATCTACCCAATTAATTTCGTTAGCGAATCGGATTGCAGCGAATAAGCGCCAAATTGACGATGGACTGGCCAAGATCAAAGAAATGGCCCGCACCATCGATCAAGAAACAAATCAGATCCAGACTCCTCATCAAAGAGGCTGGTAAATGAAAAGAGGAGCTCTTCTTAGGGCTCCTCTTCGCATTTCACCGTCTTCTTTTCTCTCACGCTACTTCTCTATCGGCTCTTTATCACTGACCTTTTTTTTGTCTATTTGATTCCCCCACGGAGGTTCTGCTCTCATCAAGTGCCGTACAAAATAATCCCACTTTCTGCGAATAAAGTACGGTTCCAAAGAAAAACCGTGATGTCGATTGGGCAAAAGCAGCATGTCGAAATCTTTATCCGCTTTAATCAGCGCATCCGCCATCCGAATCGTTTGGGAAGGATGCACATTTTCATCCATATCTCCGCTCACCAGTAAGAGCTTTCCTATCAGATTGGGTGCCAGACGTGCATTGTCTTGATCCTTGTACAGGTCCGGATCATACAGACCTTGATAGCGTTCCGCCCATGCTGCTATATACAGCCGTTGATCATGATTACCACTCGTGGAAACCGCAGCCTTGTAAAACTCAGGAAACGAGAGCATGGCCCTTGTCGAAGCGTAGCCTCCCCCTGACGAGCCCCAAATGCCTACCCGATCAACATCCACATACGGGTAGCGCTCAGCCAATTGCCTTACCGCTGTCACATGGTCAAGCAAACCTCCTGCTTCCTCCAATTTTCCGTTTGAGATGTCATGGAACCATTTGGAACGATAAGGTGTTCCCATTCCATCTAGGATTACTACGATAAAACCCAACTGCGCCAGTGATTGTCCACCACCCAGCGGGTCATGACTTCGGCCGGGATCGAGCGCGAAAGCTTTAGGCGTATTGATGATCTGTGGTCCCCCGTAAATGTAATCCACAACCGGATACTTGCGTGAAGGATCAAACGGGAATGGACGCAGCATCACTCCATAAAGATCGGTCACACCGTCCCGTGCTTTGACAGTAATCCTTTCTGGAATTTGGTACCCCATCTCGAGCAGCATTTCCACATCAGCCTGCTCCAATTCGCGAATCAGACTGCCATCTACCGAGCGGAGAACAGTAACAGGCGGCAAATCAACTCGTGAAAACGTATCCACAAAATACTTCATAGTAGGAGAAAACATAACATCATGCTCTGCATCTTCTGGCGTCAGCAACGACAGACCGGTTCCATCCAGGCGAACGCGATACAGGTGTTGATAATAAGGATCGCGCCCTTCCTCACGCCCCCCTCCGGTGATATACACCCATCCCTGCTGCTCGTCCACTGCCATCAGCCTACGTACCGTCCAGGAACCCGATGTGATCGGATTGCGAATCTCCCCCGTTTTGCCATCGCAATGGTAGAGATGGCTCCACCCATCGCGCTCTGAATGCCATATAAACGAACCATCGTCCAATAACCGAATATTGGGATTAGCTGCTCCGAGATTATGCAGGTCTTGGTTCAAAAACGTATCGCTTTGTTCCCGCAGTAGCGTGCAAACCTCACCGGAGCAAGGATCAGCTACGGAAAATTCGACAGAGCGGGCATCACGGGACATCCGGGTGATATATACCTGTTTACTGTCGGATGACCATCCGGCCATTTGCATCCCCGGCGTGAGTGGTGAAACTGGACACGCTAGTAAAGGCTCGCTTTCAATCCGAACTGTGGTTCGCCTTTCCATATCACAGATGACCAGCTCTGCCATCGGTACGTGTGGATCACCAACCAGTGGATAACGGTATGAGTGCAGTACCGGTCTGACTTCTTCCCCTTTCGGAACCGATTGGATCAGATGTAAATTGCGCACCTTTCTTTGGTCTAGCCGATGGGTCAGCAGCATCTTGGAATCAGGTGACCAAATGGCCACTGGAGGGAGTTTCATGTTTGCCAATCGCTCCGCCACGGTCGAGAGTCGACATTCAGGTTGGGTTCCGTAATCATAGTATACCTTGCCGTCGCGGGTCAGCCTGAAACGCTTTCCAGTTTCGAGTGACCGAACATACAAGTTGTGATCGTATACAAACGCCACCCACTTTCCATCTGGAGACGGCAGTTCATCGGCCGACGGCTTAAAAACATTATCTATCGGCTTGCAGCTGTATCTCTCTAAATCACAATTCCAAACAGTACCTCCCACCTCAAACTGGATTGCCGATTTATTCTCGGTAACCATTAGTTCCCCAAGTGGCAATGTTTCTGCGTCATAACTTTCGCCTGAACATTCTGACAACAATACAGCTATTCGTGCGTGATCGAATGCGGGCTGACTCGTATTCTGTTCAGCATCCACGATAACATATTGCCTACCAGTACCCTTTTCCAGACGGATTTCACGGATGTACCAAAACCTGTTTTCACTGATCCAACGCGGCCTGACAAAAGCATTGAATACTGCGTCGTAATAATTGGCGGGATGCAAGCGTTTTGCCCTCTCATACTGTTCTTGCGTTACAACATTTTCCATTGGAATCCCCCTCTTTCAAAGTGAGATACAAGAATCATGTGCTTCACATTTGTGAGCGAAAGATTTTTCCTTAATTATCCATTTGTAACATGCATATGTAAAACCCAAGATAATATATCTCCGAATTTATTTTTTAGTACCTGAGAAGAAAATCTTTCTTTTACGAAGAAAGAGGCGATCTCTCGCCTCCTCGCTCTTAACACGGCTCACTCACTTCTGCTATCACTGTTTGGTTTCTACCCGATCTCTTCGCCTTGTACATGGCCTCGTCAGCTACATACATCAGATCTTCAGCCGAAACAGCATGGGAAGGATAGTGCGCTATGCCCTGTGAAACGGTTAGCGGATGCCCGATTGGATTTGAGCTTGTTTCTAAGGCATGGCGAATTCGTTCTGCCACCTGATAGGCCTCCTCCAAGCCAGCATGGGAAACAAGGACAACAAATTCCTCACCGCCAAAGCGACTGCTCACATCTTCGGGCCGAAGTGATGAAGAAATCATTTTCGCAAAATGTTTCAACACCTCATCTCCAGACTGATGACCATACGTGTCATTAATACTTTTAAATCGATCAAGGTCCATCATGATAAGAGAAAAAGGGATTTGCTCGATTATCCATTTTTGCATGGTTTCCTCGAGCGTTCTTCGGTTTGTTAGCCCTGTCAACGGATCTGTTCGCGCATCATGAGCCAACTGATCTGTCTGTTTTTTGATATCGTTTAATGTAAAGCGAATGGCTCGAGTTAACAGCTCAGCCTCTCGATTCCAATGCTGTTTACCTTCCGAGAATTCAATTTCTTCTCTCCCAGCTTTGCTCACAAGGTCGGCCAGAGATACGAAAGGTCTTGCTACTTTGCGCGCAAGCCCAATCACAACTAGCATTAATAATAGAAAAGGAGGCAGTGTATACAACAAAACGCGTTGAATATCACGATTTACTTGTTCATAAACAACACTGATATGCGACACGACAACGACACCCCAGTCGTTCTCTGGAACCTTCACGTAGGCGGCCAATTCCGTCTGTCCCCTCAAGTTGACGATCTGTTCATAGCCACTTTGCCCTTGAATGAGCTTGTGCACGGCTGGATTGGCACTGATATCCTCTCCGATCCGACTTGCATCACGATGGAACAACAAATGACCATCTGATCCTACGATGTAGAAAGATGAACCTAGCTCGTCCGTTGGGTTGCTCCCAAGGATCGTATTTAAAATGTTCTCTTCATGAAGAGAAATCGTTCCTCCGATAAAACCACGGTAGATTCCGCCCTTATCGAAAATAGGCTCGCTAATAAGCACAACGAGACGTTTCGAATTTGCAGTCATATATGGTACAGAAATATAGGGCTTTTTTAATGCCAAGACCGTTTTCGCCGCTTCCGTTCTCAAATATATTCCTGCTGTACCAATTGATTCGGGAGACACACTTTGAACGAGTCCGGTTTCATCCACCACAGTAATCGAATTAAAATAGTTGTTTGTACGACGTATCAATTCAAGCTTTGCATGTATTTCATCTGCATTCATCGTGTGCATATCGGAAAAGATGCTCGCCGAATGCTGTAAGCTGCTCCGCATGGATTTTATCAAAGCGTCTATGGTGTGACTCATTTTGAGTGCACTTGTGTGATTTAAGGTCAACGTCGTGTGAATCAGTGCCTCTTTTTTGGATTGATAGAAAGAGATCAGGAGAATGGTAACAGTCAGAACAACGGATAAAGAGACTAGTCCTGTTAAAAGTGTCACCAGACTAATCTTTTTTGAGTGCTTTGCATTTTTTTGTAAGACAGGCATCGGATGCCCCCTTATATTTTGCATGTAGCTATTATGCAATAAATAAAAAATAGTCTAACACTTGTTAATATTCGTTTCAAGTATATAAGAAAGTTCAAGCAGCCGACTTTTAGCTTGGAGACATAAAAAAGCCACCTTTGTCAGGTGGTAGTTTCGTATATGTATTTGGGGATTCCCCCTATACTAACCGTAGTACATCATTATCTAGGAGACCCGAAAGCTTTGTCTTCTCATCCACATCGTTGCAACCCACTTTTCCCCATTAATCACTTGTGTCCCTGCATGCAAAGTGCACTCGTTCAATTCATGATTTCTGTAAAAATATTCAAAGTAGACAGCCATGCCTTTGGTAGGAAAAACAGATAAATGAAGCAAAGGAAACACCGTTTCTCCGCCTTCCTCCACATCATTCAAATACATCACGAGCGTACTAATTCGATTGTTCGTACTTGCTCGACTCGTTTCTGCAAAGAAATCATAATGAGGTTTATATTCTTGACCAGGGGTATATTGTAGAACTTGTAAGCCATCACCATGCTCAATCGGAATATTCATGATTTGAGAGATTCGCTTCTCGATTCTTGTAATCGTCTCCGTCTGCTCGCAGAACACCCCGCTGCTCGTTCTAATAGTATTGACCGCACGATCTTCGCCTATTTTTGAGCGTTGCAATCGTTCTCTGGAATGCTCGATTAACTCATCGCATTCTTCATCGCTAAGCACATTTCCTAATACAACAACCAGCGGTTCCTCATACTTAGCAAGAATTCGAATCTCTCGATCTTCTGTCTTGATCCTATTTCCCCTATGATCAAAAATCGTCCGTTCTTTCTCTGTCGTGTGCCCTATCATCGTTATGCACCCCATATATATGACATCCATCACGAAAAATAGAATACCATAAAATGGTTATTTACATGTAAACAACTTCAGAAAAATACGAATATTTTTACGGTGTACTTTTACAGTTTTTACATCTTACAAGACCAAAAACCCGTCTCCAAATGTTAAGAGACGGGTTTTGCTGTAACTCCCTGTTTTCCTGATTCATGCTTCCCGTTGTTTTTGAACGTGGTACACATTCTTCCGGAATACACTGATCATGTATCCGCATACCGCCCCTATAAGAGAGGGTAGCAGCCAGCCCAAACCTACCTCATACAGTGGAAGGTACTGAGTAAAATAATGATGGGCAACACTGTTGTCTACTCCGGCAGCCTTTAAGCCATCAAACAGACTAATCAGAAAAGTGAACAGTAAACTTCCTTGATACACTTCTGGCCTGCCCTTGAATGTTTTGTGCAGAAACGTCAAGAAGAGTAACGAGATCGCAATCGGGTACATGGTCATTAAGATCGGAACCGAGACCTTAATGAGTTGCGTTAAACCAACATTGGCAACGAGTGTACTGAAAACAGACAAAACAACCGCAAATTTTTTATAAGAGATCTTCGGAAACAATGCATGAAAAAAAGATGAGCAAGCTGTAATAAGCCCTACACTTGTAGTCAAACATGCCACTGTAATCATTAATCCCAATAAAATGCCACCATAAGAACCAAAGTAGTAATTCGAAACTTTTGCCAAAACTTCAGCACCATTTTCTAAGTGGCCCAACTTTTCCACACTAGAGGCACCCATAAACGAAAGGGCGGTATAGAAAAGTGCGAGGAGTAAACCGGCTATCATTGTTGCTTTTGCGCACGTAGCCAAAACTTGTTTTTTGGCAGTAACCCCTTTTTCTTTAATCGCATTCACGATGATCATTCCAAAAACAAAAGCGACAAGAGCATCTAATGTTAAATACCCTTCTTGAAAACCCTTGAAAAATACATGGGATGTGTAATCTGCTTGCGGGGCTTGAAGGGCTCCAATTGGAAAAATAATAGCAGTTACTGCAATGATTCCGATAAACGTTAATTTAATTGGAGTTAAGATTTTTCCGACTACATGGATAATTTTCATAGGATTGAGCGATAAGAAGCAGGCAATTGCGAAAAACAGGATGGTGAATAGAATCAGCGGTGCCGAACCTGCCTGTTCTGATAAGAAAGGCTTTACCCCAATATCAAACGATACATTGCCGGATCTAGGTATCGCAAAAAACGGACCGATTGCTAGATATAGAACGATCGTGAATACCATTCCGAATACGGGATGCACGCGACTGGCTAAGGAGCGCAAGTCATCTTCTCCCGAATAAACAAAGGCTGTGATCGCCAGCAAAGGTAACCCAACCCCTGTAACTAAAAAACCTGCATTGGCTATCCATACATTTGTTCCTGCTAATTGGCCAAGCATTGGCGGAAAAATTAAATTACCCGCTCCAAAAAACAAAGCAAATAACATGAATCCTATTGTAACTACAAAAGAAACTGGCGCTTTCTGTGACACAACAATCCTCCTAATTGTGCTATATCTCTCATTCATAAATGTTCATTCAGATGGTTACTTACCTAACTCTCATTTATTCATTCTGATACTATACTCTAAATAAACATTCTTTTCAAACACACATAACTCAAAGTACCGCTCCGCTCGAAAGAGAAAGACACTCCAATCGCTATGAGCGCAGTTACTCCAAGTTGCCAGAAATCAAGCTTATATCCCTGATACAGTATACTACCAGCACCCCCAATGTCGCAGCAGGAAGTACCTTCCTTAGATACCTCACGCAATTATTTATATATTTCAGAAAATATTTATTTTTCTTAACTTGAAATGAATTGTCAATTTTCCTTATAATTACAACTAAGCCTTTTGTTGATAGAAAACTCATATAATTCCACCCCTATGGAAAGGAGGTGTAAACTCATGAAAAAAGTCGTAAAAGTAGCAGTAAACAAGAACAAACAAGTGCAAGAAATGAAAGCGTTGAAATGGCGTGTAGTTGTTGATCTGTGCTTGTAAGAGAGTCAAAAAAGCATGCATGATCACCGTATATAAAAATTTTGGAAAGGACGGGATTTCTCATGAAACAGGTAGTGAAAGTACAACTTTCTAACAATCAAAACGTTCAAGAAATGAAATTGCTTCCCCTTCCAATTATGACGCCTGCGTGTCATAAGTAATTGATTGTTCAAGAGCACCTCGTGTGCTCTTGAATTTTTTATGAAAAAGTCTCGCTTTCTAGGCAGTAAGCAAACATGACGGGATGGTGCAGTTTATGAATCAAGCGCATTTGTTGGAAAGATATCATCAGTTGAGAGAGCTTGCCGAGGATCAAGACGCATGGCTAGAATCAGAGATCGGTTCCGATCTTTGGGTGGATGGAATTAACGTATTTTTAACGGTATCACCAGAGGATTTTATTGAGGGACTTGAGAGATTCGAGGGTACCTACGGTTTTCGGAACCATGGAATTGTAAGCGATATACGTCAATTTCAACATTATTGTAGAGAAGCAGCAGCGGATGGTGAATTTCCTTTATATCAGGCTCTAGCAGTTGGGATGACCTGGTTAAGCTTACAGTCTCAAATAAACGGCGGCTATTTCAACTTGCCTGTTCAAATTACCAATCATTCCATCGCTTTGTTGTTAAGTCCAACCTATTTAGCAGTTTGGGCACATAGTTACAATGAAGGGATTGGATTATACTTAGATTTATACTCGACGTTACCAACATTATTCCGACCAGAACATGGACGGATCTATCAAAATGCAGGATCGTATTTGGAAGGAAGTCACATCAAGTTTCCTTTTCAAAATTACTTCCACGAAATTGCTCATATCCTATTCTTCCATGACGTCTATCAACGTGTACTGGGGAACGTAGACGAATGTAGAAGCTACTGGACACATATCGAAGCATGCATTTATGGACTTGAGGAGCAGGTTCTCGCTGAAATGATGGAAGTGCAACCAGATTTGCATGCCATCGATGATGGATTCGGAAGTAATAAAGGATTCGAGGAGTTTATCTCTTATCGATTTGGTATTCTTGGTGCTCCCGAGGATAGGTCGATATCAAAAGATACAGTTCGCACATATATCAAAAGAAACATGCAATTAGGCGAAGCTAATGAAAGCATCCCTGAGAATGGGGTAAAAGCAAGGATTCTTGCTAGTCATAAGCTAGATGAGGAACAATTACAAGAACTCGATACTTACTGCAAGTCATTTGCTACTGCATTGCAAGTACATAGCTTGTGGGGAATCAAAAGCTATCAACGAAATTCGATTCCTGCGTATCGTGAAGTGGTAGAGTTACTCTCTCCTGATGCATACTGCCTGCAAAAACTCGAAGAATCTCTGCGACCAGATTCATGGGGTACATTAGAGGAATTGTTATCGAAAAATCCATTTGTTGAGATATGCGCTCAAACAAGAGAAAAGAATATTCAGGTCTGGAACTTGCGTGATACCATGTCTCGGTTGGCAGAAATGCGCGGATATTTGGCAAACGCTAATGAACCTGGTTATGGTGAGACCAATCAAGAGCTATATGGGATAGCAAAGCGTTTAGCTAGCGTCATTCACGAGGAGAAACAAAAAGAGGGCCTGGAAGAGCAGTATGAAATCCAGTACGCCGACATGAAACGAGAAATTAGCGAATCATTAAACCGATTGCCTAACGTGGAAGTACGCGATCATTTACACAATCTTCTCTCCAAGCCCTATTACTTTGTGTTAGAGCCAAATTAATAGCTGATGATGCGTCAAAGACCGGCGATATTCACTATGTTGGTCTTTGTTTTTTTATGCAATAACGGGATATCCTTCTTTACTCCCTCCCTACATCAGCCTGTCTCTTCTGCAACTCATTGTTAGGCTGTTGAATCATTTGTTTCCCCCTCCCCTAGTTTTTATCCTTTTTTTAGAAATCGTTTAGGGTTTGTTTTGAACTTGCGTTTAGGATGGGGGTAAGACAAATTTTTCAGATGGGAGAGGTTTTTGCATGCTTGAGAAACTTCCTAAAATTTGGTGGGGGTTATTTCTTGTATCTCTCGTGGTTATCCTTCCATTTATGGCTCCCTATTTAACATTAGATCCTGCAAACAGTCGAATAACGATTATTTCCGGTTCTCTTCAATATCCTTTATTAGTCGCTCATATCGTTTCTGCTTTCATTGCTCTTCTCACTGGTTTTTTCCAGTTTGTCGACCGAATTCGCCTAAAGAAACCAAGAATACATCGTTTTCTTGGGAGGCTTTATGTGTTTAGTGTGTTTATCAGCGGACTGCTCTCTTTTGGGGGTATCTTTTATGCAGAAAATTTCATGAAGGCAACCAGCTTCCTTGTCTTATCTTTAGCTTGGCTGTTCACTTGCTGGAAAGGGTATCGTACCGCCATCAACAGGCAATATGAGGAACACCGAAAGTGGATGATTCGCAGTTTTGGAATGACATTAGTTGCCATAAGCGCGCGTTTATTGGTGCCAGCATTACTCCTTCTGTACTTTATTTTTCACGGTTTTTCTCTTCCGCATGGTATGGGAACCGTAATTGGAGAGGTATTGCATGTAAACATTTGGGCTGGGCTTATTCTTAATTTTGTTATTGTTGAGTGGGTTATATTGAAGAAATAGGCTTGCTTCGTCACGCTACATGAGCGATGGGATGGTAGCACAAAGAAGGACTGTCTCGATCGTTGAATCGGGACAGTCCTTCTTGTAAAAGAAAAACGCATATCTAGATATGTTTTACCGGCACACAAATATCGACGACGTACCTGTGCCCTACAAGGTTTGCTCTAATATCCCTGGTACCTACTTTTCTTTACTTAATACTAAATAAATTTATTGTCATTCCCTCTCCAATTTTTACGGAGATAATCTTCGAATTTATAACCCTCAATGTCCAGTTCCCCAACGTGATCCGTAACGATGACTTGCGGTTTGAATTGAGTCGTCTCTTTTATCAACTCAATTTCTTCTAAAATCGTCTTATAAATTTGCTCCACCTTTTGGACATCATTCGATTTTTCTTTTGCATTAACAAATATTTTCTCAGGAAAATAAACCTGGCTTGGTTGGTCAAGGAATAGTATAGAAGGTAAAGCTGATTTCTCCTGTAATGCAAAGAAATGCAGGAAGCTTAGAAACAGACTTACATGGCAAGCAAGCCAGTTGGCTCCACTCCCCATTTCACTGAGATATACCCTAGACTTACTTTCTTTATCGTGATGATATAAATCAAATGTATCTAACAGAAAATTCATATCGGCTGGTCTAAACTCTTCTTCAAAGTCCACTTTTTCAATAACTCTGCTTATATTTGTTTTAAAGAATGTTTCTGCTTGTGAGTAATAAGAGTTTAAATTGTATCCATCAATTAGCCTGTTAAGTTCTATAATCCTTACATCTGATTCATTATCATTTTTACGAAGATTTGCTTGTTGCTCTTCAATTTTTTTGCACTCTATATCAATTTCAGCTCTTGCATATACAACTTCATTATCAAGCTTCTTCGTTTTCTTCCATCTGTCAGTAATTTCTTCAATTTTGCTAATTTCATTCCCAAGTCTCCTGATTTCATCATTTAGTTTATCTTTTTCCATGCTTAAATTGTGAATCTGTAAATGGAACTCATTACCTTGAACTTTAACGCTTGCAAGTTCCTCTACAAGCCACTTTTTGGAATGTTTTAATGAAACAATTTTCTTGGTCAGAACTTTTACTCCTTGCCCACATACAGGACAATCATAAGAATCATTATGGTGAAGCGAGTGATTTAATATAGCTTTGAGCGACTTTAAGTTAGAAGAGTAATTCTTTCCATATCCATGACTAAGCTCTAAATTTCTTATACTCATTTCGATATCATATCTTTGCTGTTTCAGTTCTTCACGCTGTTTTTTTAATTCACCATGTCTATGTTCCATCTCTTCTGATAAATAACTTTCTCTTGTGAAGTCAGGCAGGCTCTTTCTTAAACTTAGCAATTTAGTTAATGATAAATTATCATCCAAGGTCTTACCAACTAGCATATAATAACGTTTAAACGTATTTAGCAAATCCCTTTTGATTTTCTCAGTTGATTTGCTATACGATTGTTGTAACTTTTCATTACGCTTCTGTTGTTTTATAAGTTCATCCAATTCTAATCTATAATTATAATATTGCTGGTCTACCCAGCCTGCAAAGACCGGGAACTGTTTAATCGTCTGATCCCGTTTTTGAGAATCTTCAAAACGATAGAACAAAGCAAATTTACTTGCTACTAAATTTTGATGTTGAAACATATATGAAGTCATGTTTCTTACTGATGGTCTTGGTTCATTTTTTATGGCATCTATATTTTCAGTCGAACTAGTTACTGTAATTCCAAACTCTCTTCCTAATTCAATTTTTGCTTGTTCTAAATTCAACTTGTTCTCTTCTGTAAAGAGATCCATTGATAATTCTTTCGGTACAATATCTTGGGAAGTTCGATACAAATACATTTGCTTTTTACCATCATCATCCAATCGGTTTCGAGCTACAACTAGATGGTACTTTGGAAATTTTAGAATAAGAGCAAACAAATGTCCAAACTTTGTAACTTCGCCTTTTGGAATAGTCGATTTTGAGCTTCCAAGGCAATAGTCAATTATTTCAAGTAAAGCGCTCTTACCGCTTTTAGATTCACCCGTTATCACATTTAACCCATCAGTTAAATCAACATGCCTTTTCTCACCTTCATTATTGAATGTAAGAATTGATTTAATATATACATTCATAAAAGCGTTACCCCCAGCAAACGATATACATTCGAGACTTCCATTTTTGAACACAGTAATCCCAAGTAGTGAGCTGCCCTAATAAAATCTCTTACATTTTTATTCAGAGTATCTTTGTAATCAATGGTTTGAGAAAGCTCTATTCCTTCTGAACCCAGTCGAATTCTCCCTTCATTTGCAGCAATAATAAAAGACTGGTTCGTCAAGGTATAAAAATAAAACACTCTCTCTTGGAGACCACCTAATGCAGCAGCCTTATTAACATCATCGACAAACAAACTTCGTAAAGAACTTCTACTCTGTGCTGTTATTAATAATTTTCGAGATGGACGATAATAGATAATTGGCAAGACAATATATAAAAGATTAAAAGGAACTACTGACTTTTCATAACCCGAAATAAATGCATGGATAATTCTACTCATGTAAAATGGATTTAAGGTAATGTTCTGAATATGGTCAATATATTCATATTCCTCATATGTTATTGTTTCATCACGTTCCATGAAAAGCCCCTTTCCTCCACCACTTTATGAATAATTCCTCTCTGAAAAAATGGGCGATTAGGTTTTACCGAATAAAAATCATTAGCTTGCATTTCCATCGCTTTGTCATATAGTCTTTTAGATTTATGGATTATATCCTCCGGATCCGTATGATCACATTCATCTTGAAAAGAAGTTTTGAACTCAATTAATGAATCCCTAATATCCTTTTGAAATTCACCCAAGTCAAGATTAAAAGTGGGGTTGTCAATAGATGAATAGAAAATCGCTTGTTGCGTACGCCAATAATTTGATATTGCACTGGGAATCTTACCGTCATATTTAATATCCTTGATTTCTCTAACAAATTTTCTATCCTTGAAAATCTCATTATCTTGTGGACTGTCTGGTGTATTCGGTGGTAGACGTAATCCTCCAGATGTACTTGTAAATCTATTCCGCACTTCGCATGCAAGGGATTCAAAATCCTCACATGAGATTTCCCAATTATGTGGTTTATCAACAGGAAGGGTAAGTATGTGACCCATCAGGCTATTAATAAAAGGCTTCCTTTCACTTTTCTTAATACTTTTAAAAAAGCTATTCTTCATTATTTTTTTTTCAATGTCTACTATATCGGTCTGGTTGCTATAAAGCTCAACTTTTTCTAGGATAGTTAATATATTCTCAACATCTTGCTTGAAAATCGACTCATAAATTGGGCGAAACCCTTCTTCAGCCTTCTTCACTTCTTGCCCAATCTCCATCAAGATTCTTAATCTTTCATAAGCCTTAACCGAATTCCATGATTTTAGATTACTCTTTTCTCCAAAGGTGGAGGTAGTATATAATATCAGCTTTTTAAAATCCCGCATATTTTGATGATAAGTAACCCAATTCCGTATTGTCTTCCAAAAATCAAGATGACGGTCACTCAATATATGTTCGTCTTGGTGACGCTTGACCTCGATGTTTTTAGAAACCTTTTCTGAGATGATGGAGATATCGCCATATTTTTCAACTAAGATCGTTTCGTTCTCTTCGAGTTCAAGGCAATACAAAAGAACCACATAATAGTGGTAAATATCACCTAACTTAGTCTTAGTATCATCATTTTTCTGCTTAGTCATTTTTGAATACAATGATAAATTCACTTCCTTTGTACTAGAAGTTACGGTCTTATGGTTCGACAACATCTTTGTGATTCCCTTCATTTTCCTTTTTATTTTACAGCTAAAATTACCAAAATTCACATAACGCATTAAGACAGGGAGAGTTACCCATCTTTCAAACCAAGCTACATGATATCAACAAACAACTGGACGATATCGTGACAACAGCAACTCAATGCTTCACAAAATCCGCAAAAAGCTCGCCTTGTTGGAAGCGTAAAAAGAATGTTATATCGGAGCATCAAAAAGTTGGGACAAAACAACAAAAAAAACAGTCATCACAGGAGGAAGCCCTGAATAACTGTTTGTCGTGTTTAATTCGTTTATAGCTGAGAAAAATTTACCGAAAATTAATAATTGCATCGCTAGCTATATAGAAAAGGTAATCTTCTATCAAGAAAATGTAGACATACTCTTCAAACTCAAAATTGTGGATATGTATGATGGAGGCAAGGGGGTTCGAACCCCCTTAGGAAAACAGCGATACATGAGCATCTCCGAACGCAGTCACTCATTTAAATTTCGGCACCGGATACACGGAGTGACGCGCTGACCCGTTACCTAGCCTGATTGATTTTCTTCCTTCGACTCCAGGCGGAAGCCCCGGCGTATCCCACTAAAGTTGAGCCCTAGTCATGCCACATAGGCGATGGAATGGGAGCGCCTCACTTTTTATTAAGCAGCAAGAGAACGTTGTTTGTTGCCAGTTAATGGCGTTCCGCGTTGTTGAAGAAGTATGAAGCCCCCCGGCTCGCTTCTCATACTCTAGCATCTGTCTTTCCCTAGTGCATATTTCATTATTTGACAAGAAAAATATGCACGTTAATTCTTACTCACTAAAGTATAGCCTTTCAGCTTTTTCAGTTAATCGATAAATCTTTCTCTGTTTTCCCTCAATTGTTTCATTATCCTTTTCTATCAATTCCATGTTTTCTAGTTTCTCAGATCTCCTAGTTATTAACTGATGAGAGCAATCTAGTTCTCTAGCAATTAAAGAAGCAAACAATCTTGCCTTTTTATCTTGACTTAGTACATGCAGAATATCTAATTCTATTTCAGGAAGTAAGTTCTCTTTTCTAATTCCATCAAATAATTTCTCATCCTTAAATTTGTAAACCTCTCCAACAGATTCACTTTCTTTACAGCCTAAATAACACATCATTCCAATTTTCTGAAGAATCTCATGATCAGAGTAAAGATAGGTATGTCCACATTTTTTACAAACAAACTGTTTTTGTTCTAACAAATAGTGTTGTAAAAGTTTATCGTAATTAAAATGGCGGGAAATGTAATATTTTCTGTACTTTGTGTCCCCTTTTGGTCTACCAAAGTTTATATTTTGCTCCTGGCACAAACCAAAATTAAGCGAGTAAATACTGATAGTAACACCATCTCTATCGGCCTGTTCATAATACTTACTTACAAAATAATTTAATTCTAATGAGTGCAGAAATTTCTCATATTCTTTATTAATATAAAAGTGACTAGTAGGTATTCTTCCCTTTGGTAATGCCCTAAACAATTCTGTTGAATCTGTTCCTAATTCAGCTTTAAGATTTTTTGCTCTTTCAATTAAGAGATTTACTAAAACTTGTTGAGAATAGCGATCTAATTTTTCGTCAAATGCCTCTTTGAGAAAATTTGTCTTTTCAAAATAATACTTAATCTGATTTCTATAATATTTTTGTGCTGCTTGTTCAATAAGTACTTTTGTTATCTTTTTCCCATAAATAATTGCACTTTGATAACAATAGTGCAAAATATGCCCAAGAATACGTGGAATGTTCATAGAAGCATGGAACAAAGTTTCCAAGTAATCATCCCAAGAATTCTCAGTATCAATTTGGAAAAAATCATCAAAGCTTTGCTCTAAATAATACTCAAATCGTGTTTTAAGCAATCTATCAAGAAATTCCTTAGCTTTTTTTTCGAGATCTGGGAGATCCTTCACTTTATATAATTCATAGTAATCCAGATAAATCTCATCTATTTTACCTTTATCAATGTCACCATAAAAAATTCGCTTTGGATAAGCAGCAACTTTAAATCTAATAAATTTATTAGACCAATTATTTAGTGGTGCTAGCAAATAGTTAACAAAGATCTGCTGTGCTTCATAATCGATCTCAGAGAAATCATCTAGTAATATATGGAGTTTTCTAATACCTACAGATTCTAGTGCTTCTGTTATACATGTTATGAATTCTGTTAAATTAAAGTTCCGTATCAATATACCTGAAAACTCATCATGTTCCTCGGCTGAACCATTTATTTTCTCTCTGAGAGAACCCTCAATATTCAGCTCTGAACTTTTAGATATTTTAGCGTTTGATTTTAATGTTGATTCACCTTCTTTTGAGGCGGTTACTTTTTGTGACCTTTTTAAATTCTTGATTATATCTGCTTCTCTAAAATCTGGATCCTGAATATCACTTTTAATCTCTTCAAGTTTTTTTATTAGGGTTTGATACTCTCTTTTTTTCCAAAGTTTTAAGAGAACGTTCTTTTGCTCTAGATTTTTTAACAACTCTCTAATTAAATCTGTAATAACAGCCATTAAAAAACCTTCGAAAAGCATTATCCTTTCACGTAAATTATCATTCTGATCTAATTTAATCTCTTGTGCAAGCTTACCGTATAGGGTTTTTACATCAACATAAGCGGAAATTTCCGTTTTGCTATTTCTATAATATTCTTGTACTCGAGCGAAGATCGTTGATTTTCCTGTTCCTTTACGTCCCACTAAAAACACAGTATTATCTTGTATCATTTGTTTAAAAACACCGTTATTTGGGAGAGGATCAACATACAGTTTTTCAATTAGATTTTTATCATGGCCTTCATCAAACAACTCAGCACGTTGCGCTAATTTTAATGAGCTAACTAACAAGGAAAAGTTATCTAGAACACTCTCATCCTTCAAGGAAAGTACCTCCTAAAAACAATTTCATTTACATATTTCAACATGAATGGACATTTTCCTACTAAATCCATGTTTCTGGACAATTCCTCAAGTTCTTTTGTAACCACTTGATTTAGTACTCTTTTACCGTCCTATTGTCAAACTTTTATACGCCCCTGAACATATTTATTTTTTTAAGCATATTCGATCAATCATCAGCGCTAATTCTTTCATTTTATGACTTTTTCCATCGAATATTTCGAAAACTACTTTTAATATCCACAAGAATTGCCATAAAAGTAGGGCAACTATAATCATTATACCCATTGAGAGTACTGCCATTGAAAAATCTTCAGACTTGCTGTAAATCCACCCTATAAACTCTGACCAAATCGGCACAAAAAGCAGTGCTATAATTCCTATTCCTATGTAATTTCCTATCTTATAATTTTCTGCTTCCTTCCCTATAACTTCAGCCAATTTGTTCAACTTTTCTGTATCTGTATCCATTTTATACTTCGCTAATATTCGCTCCAATTTTTTCATTTTGAAATTATTCAACTCTTTGTCATCCCAAAGCAATCCATTTTGTCGGCAATTGTAAACCTGTCTCAACAATACTTTTATCCTATGATTTATTATAAAAAAACCCACCCCTTCTAAAAAAAATGCTAATAATAACACCCAGAACAATTTATTTGAAAATGCAACAACAGATGTAAAAGCCCAAAGAATACTTAGCAACGCATACCCAAATACCCATTTTTTTATCTTTTTAGTAATTAGTCTATGGTTACTTAATCCATTAATATAATACGTTATTATTTTATGTTCCATGTTCTATTCCCCTATCATTAAATATTCTATCTAATCTTACGACTTAATAGGTATTAAGTTGCATACTAAGCCTATATTAGGATTAAAAATAATAAAAGCACCTAAAAAAGGTGCTTCAACATTTTTATGTATTTGGTGGAGGCGGGGGGATTCGAACCCCCGTCCGAAAACAGCGATACATGAGCATCTCCGAGCGCAGTCACTCATTTAAATTTCGGTACCGGATTCGCGGAATGACGCGCTGACCCGTTACCTAGCCTGATTGATCTTCTTCCTTCGGCTCCAGGCGGAAGCCTCCGGCGTATCCCACTAAAGTTGAGCGCTAGTCATGCCACATGGGCGATGGAATGGTAGCGCCTCACTGGTTATTAAGCAGCGAGAGAAAGTTGTTTGTTGCCAGTTAATGGCGTTCCGCGTTGTTGTCGAGGTCCGCAGCCCCCCGGCTCGCTTCTCATGCTCTACCATCCCCGTCGAATCCAGAACGCCCCCAGGGTATAAGGTGAGAAAAAGGTGAAGAGCCATTCGATCCGCACCTAGACTGTATCGTTAACATAAGTGTATTGCTTGCTGCCTAATTAATATAGCACAGGTGATAGACAAAACTCAACGTTGATTGCTGCCAAGCCTGCCAGTGCAATCCAATCAACCCTTTTGGCGCTCGCGCAGAGCACGCTCGATATCACGCGCAGACTCTTTCTTCTTGAGGTCTTCGCGTTTGTCGTAGTTCTTTTTCCCTTTGACAAGTGCAAGCTCGACCTTGGCCCAACCGCCCTTCAAATAAATGCTGAGCGGGACCAACGAGTACCCTTTTTCACGAATCAAACCGTTGAGCTTAAGGATTTCCAAGCGACGCATCAGCAGCTTGCGGGTCCTCTCTGGCTCATGGTTGAAACGATTGCCCTGCTCGTACGGACTGATGTGCACGTTGTACAGAAGCAATTCGCCATCTTGCACACGGGCAAAGCTGTCTTTGAGCTGGACACGCGCCGCACGCACGGACTTGATCTCCGTACCGGTCAGCTCAATGCCTGCCTCGTACACTTGCTCGATGTGGTAATCGTGGCGCGCTTTTCGGTTTTGGGCGATTGTCTTGGTTCCGGCCTTATCTTTTGACATGGAGATCACCTCACTTGTACGTACTGCGTTTCGTACCAGTTAGTCTAGCAAATTTTGCCCATTGTGGCAAGTCATTTACCCGGTAAATAGCCAGCCCCGAAAAGGGAAACAGAGCGTTCCGATTACTTTTCGGGGCTTAAACAAGCGTTTAACGGCGTTTCCGTTTCACCTGGCTGGCTACATTTTTGCGATTCTTTTTCTTGGACTTGACGAGATCTTCCCAGAATCCCTTCTGGCGTTTTGTTGGGGTATCCCCTTCTCCTGCACTGATTGGCAGCACCTCTTCACTGCTCGATGCCTGGCCCTTTCCAGCACGGCGAGCAGGGGTGTTCCCTTCCGTTTTACGGCGATCCTTGTATTTCTGACGGATTTCCGCTGGATGCTTCTTGTCCTTTTGCTTGTCTGGACGGCCAGGGCGATCTGGACGACCTGTGCGATTACGATCTTGCTTGCCACGAGTCGGCTTGCGATCTCCGCCGCGCCCATCAATTACGCGAGGAGTGCGTTCGCGACTGCCACGGAATCCAGCAGCCTTTGGCATGCCCACGATTTCGAAGTCGATGGTGCGTTCATCCACATTCACACTCGCTACACGTACCTCGACAACATCCCCGATCCGATACTGCTTACCAGTCCGCTCGCCTACTAAGGCAAACATCTTCTCATGGTAATGATAGTAGTCGTCAGTCAAAAAGCTGACGTGCACCAAACCTTCAATGGTATTAGGCAACTCGACGAAAATCCCAAACGAAGTCACACTGGAGATGACGCCTTCGAATTCTTCTCCCACTCGCTCCTGCATGAACTCCGCTTTTTTCAGATCGTCTGTTTCACGCTCGGCATCGACAGCCAGACGTTCACGCTGTGACGCATGCTCTGCGATTACTGGCATTTGCTCAGCCCAGTAACCCAGACGTTTTTCTGATATTTGATTCCCCAGCTCGATCCATTCGCGAATACGACGGTGAACGATCAGGTCGGGATAGCGGCGAATCGGCGAAGTGAAATGTGTATAAAACTCCGTAGACAAGCCATAATGCCCCAAGCTTTCCGCGTCATAACGCGCTTGCTTCATCGAGCGCAGCATAACCGTACTGATGATGATTTCTTCCGGTGTTCCTTTTACCTCTTCCAACAGCTGCTGCAACGCACGAGGATGGACAGAATTGCCCTTCCCGCGGATCGAGTAGCCAAAATTCGTGATGAACTCCATAAAGGCCATGAGCTTTTCAGCGTTAGGGTCTTCGTGAATCCGGTACATGAACGGCTGCTTCATCCAGTGGAAGTGCTCTGCCACCGTTTCGTTGGCTGCGAGCATGAACTCTTCGATGATCTGTTCCGCAATTGATCGCGTGCGGAAGCCGATTTCCGTAGGTGTACCCTCTTCATCCACATAAATTTTCGCTTCGCGGAAGTCAAAGTCAATGGCACCACGCTGCATTCGTTTCTTACGTAGCGTCAGGGCCAGGTTCTTCATTTCCTCGAACATCGGGACGAGCTGGCTGTATTTCTCGATCAGCGCTTCGTCCTTTTCGTCCAAAATACTTCGTACATCCGCATACGTCATGCGCTCATCTGTACGAATCACGCTCAAAAATATATCGTACTTAACGGTGTTCCCGCCTGCATCCATCTCCATATCACAAGAAATCGTCAAGCGATCCACCTGCGGATTGAGACTGCATATTCCGTTGGACAAGCGATGTGGCAGCATCGGTATGACGCGGTCAACCAAGTAGACACTGGTACCGCGACGATACGCCTCATTATCCAGCTGGGACTTATCGCGAACGTAATAGCTCACGTCAGCGATATGCACGCCGAGTCTTACGTTTCCATTTGGCAGCTTCTCAAGAGACACAGCATCATCCAAGTCTTTGGCATCTGCTCCATCAATGGTGACCATCATCCGATCACGCAAGTCACGACGACCCTTGATCTCTTCCTCGGATATCTCATCTGGTGCCGCCTCAGCCTCAGCTAATACGTCCTCAGGAAAAGCCTCAGGCAAGTTAAACTTGCGGATGATCGACAGAATATCGACGCCCGGATCGTTCTTATGTCCGAGAATCTCGATGACTTCACCCTCTGGATTCACACGCCCCTCTGGATAGCGAACAATGTTCACGACTACCTTGTGACCATCTACTGCTCCGTTGAAGGAGTCTTTCGGGATGAAAATATCTTTGCCGATTCGCTTTTCGTCGGGGATGACAAACGCGTAATGCCTCTCATCCTTGAATGTCCCTACGACCTGCTTGATTCCGCGCTCGACAATGCGAATGATCTGCCCTTCCAGACGATTGCCGCCCGCTTCTTTTTCCACGCGGACAAAAACCGTATCGCCATGGAGCGCTCCATTCATATCATTCGCATGTACGTATACGTCCTCCATGCCCTGCGTTTCCGGGATCACAAATCCAAAGCCCTTCGGATGGCTTTGCAGACGTCCACGTACCAGATTCATTTTTTCAGGCACACCATACCGATTCGCTCTGGTACGGATCACCTCTCCACTTGCTTCCAGTGCATTCAGCGTTTTGACAAGCTCCTTGAACGTAGCAGAATCCTTGACCCCAAATGCTTCTTCCAGCTCCCTCACCGTCATCGGGTGATACGCTTGCTCTCGCATGAACGAGAGGATTTTTTCTTGATGTTCCATTCACAAACCTCCTTTTTCGCGTGGCATTCCCGCGTTTCTCCATGACCATCCTATTATGTAGTATTCACCGTTCCCGCATATCGCAATCGGAATAGAGAAAAAGACAGCAAGTTGCACTCGCTGTCTTTCGGCCATTCGTCTATTACGCTCCTGATTTCAAGAAATACCCGAGCAAAATCGCAAAAATCATGAAGCCAACCGCAAATACAACGGTCAGTTTCCCTAAAAGTGCGTCAATCCCGCGGGCTTTTTGTTTGCCCATCAGTTGCTCAGCGCCGCCACCAATCGCTCCGGAAAGGCCGGCACTTTTTCCCGATTGCAGCAACACGACGATAATTAAGCCAATACTTGCGATCACAAGTAAAATTTTCGCAGCCAATGCCATTTTCATTCACCTCAAAACGTATTTCCAAGGCGGAAAAAACCAATACAACAACTTTATCACACTTGTCTGGTAACAGCAACCCGCTATCCCTTCCATTATAAGAGAAATTCTCTCAAATAATATTGACCGTTATAAGGTAGAATAAGAGCAACGTGTTTTTACGAAAAAATGGCAAATTGTGTACTTTCTTTGTCTTGTTTGGTAGTCGCCTTGATATTGTCAAACTTTTGCCGTAAAATTACCATGAAACTTTATTATTTGCTTTGGGAGGTCTATGTCAGATGGCTGGGTCCAACAAAAAAGACATGAATCAAAACGATGTAATTGATTCCGCGAAGGCCTTTTTCACTTCGTTTGGTATCTTGTTTCTTGTTTTTCTCATTGCACTTGTAGGATCAATTATTTTCCCACCAAAACATGGCGAAGAAGCCAATGGTGGTGGCGCACCAACTGCACAAATTGACGCTGCTGCTGTATTCAAACAAAATTGCGCTTCCTGTCATGGTCAAAATCTCGAAGGCATTGCAGGTCCAAACCTGACGAAGATTGGAGCGACGCTCAGTGCTGACGACATCTCCAAAATCATCAAAGAAGGTAAAGGCGGCATGCCTCCTGGATTGCTGAAGAAACAACCAGAAATTCAAGCGGTTTCACAGTGGCTGTCGGAGAAGAAATAAGTACATAGATAGCCTGTAGGAAAGAAACACCGAAGACTCGTCCTCTTCGGTGTTTTCCGCGTTAATGGGGAGGCTTTTACATATGACCATCAAGATCGAAGCTTTGGGGAAACAAATCCACTCTCCCTCGAGTACATGGCTGTTCCGTGACGTAAATGCTAGCATTGAAGAGCCTACGATTATTGGCATTCTGGGAAAATCAGGCCAAGGAAAAAGTACCTTGCTCCGCATTTTGGGGCGTCTTTTGCAGCCTGACGCCGGTACGGTTCTCTTAGAGAATAAAGAAATGTCTATGTGGGACGCAACAGCTTGGCGAATGCAAATCAGTTATGTGGCACAGCAGGCCGTTATGCTGCCCGGTAGCGTGGAAGACAACCTGCGGACAGTGAGCAGCCTGCATCAGCGTCCTTTTGATAAGAAGCTCGCCTCTGACTTGATGGAGCAGTTATATATGGAAGAGATCGATTGGTCAAAACCAGCCGCTCAACTGTCTGGCGGAGAAAAACAACGACTCGCTCTCGTTCGCACCCTGTTGCTTCAGCCACCTGTCCTGCTGCTGGATGAGGTCACCGCTTCACTCGATACGAAAAGCAAGCAGGCTGCAGAGCGGCTCCTCGTCGATTTGCACCACCAAACGGGTACGACCTTACTTTGGGTCACGCATGATTTAGAAGAAGCGCGAGTCGCTTGTAAGCGCATCTGGTTTATGGCCAACCATCAGCTAGCAGAAGACGCGGAATGTGAAGCGTTTTTCCATTCGCCCCAATCTGTTGAAGCTCGTGAATTTTTGCAAGATGGAAATGTCCATACTGCCTTAAGTGGGGTGCAGCGATGACCCATACTTATACGTTTTCATACATGTGGCTACTTTTTGCCTATGCCTTTGTTTTCATTGCCCTCCTGCTCTCTGTTTGGCAGAAGCTCGGTTTGGAAAAGGACATTTTGATTGGTACCATCCGCTCTACCGTTCAATTGCTCGCGATCGGCTACGTCCTTCATTTTGTCTTTGCTGCCGATAGTGTCTGGTTTATTTTATTGATCATTCTCATGATGATCCTGGTCGCTTCGTGGAACGCTGTTAGCAGAGCGAAGCATTTATCGGGGATCTTTTGGCGGATCGCCATTTCACTTGCGATAACAGAGGTCGTCACCATGGGACTGTTGGTTGTACTTGGACTTGTCTCTCCTACGCCGCAGTACCTCATCCCGATGAGCGGCATGATTATTGGCAGCTCCATGATCGTCACGAGTCTTTTTCTCTCGCATATGAACCGAGAAGTAGAAGCCTCTCGCGGGGAAATCGAAACATTGCTTTGTCTCGGTGCCACTACACGCCAAGCGGTGCATGTGGTATTGAAGCGCGCTGTCAAAGCGAGCATGATCCCTACCTTTGACACGATGAAAACAATCGGACTGGTCCAATTGCCAGGGATGATGACTGGAATGATCGTCGCTGGTGCCAGTCCCATCGAGGCCGTGCGCTACCAAATCCTCATTATGCTCAGCTTTAGCTCCTCTGCTGCCATTTCGGCGGTTCTGATCAGCATGCTCAGCTATCAGCTCTGGTTTACACAGGATTCCATGCTCCACTCATAAATACAAGACTGTCGGACCTTTGCTTCCGGCAGTTTTTTTGTTTTTGTAATGAAATGCACCCTGAGTCGTCAAATTACAAGTAGAACGTACAAAAGGTGGTTCAGCTATGGACAAAAACGGATTAATGGAGCAATGGTTCCTACGCTATGGCGATGATATTTACAAATTTCTTATTTACTACACAGGAACCCGCGATGTAGAAGACCTCGTTCAGGATGTCTTTTTAAAAGCGCTTCGGTCTCTGGATGCATTCGAGGGCAGATCGCAACCGAAAACATGGTTATTGACGATCGCGAGGAATACCGCCATCGATCATAGACGAAAGCAACGTCTTCGTAATTGGCTACCAGATAAATGGCTGGCGAACGTAGAGACTGAAGAAAAAACACCGGAAGAAATTGTGTATGGACATGAGGAGCAGCAAGCACTTTACCATGCAATTCGTGAAGTAAAACCCGCGTTTCGCGAGGTACTCATTTTGCGTGGAATCAAGGGACTGTCCTCCAAGGAGACAGCTGAAATACTTGGGTGGTCGGAAAACAAAGTAAACGTGACATTGCACCGTGCCATGAAAGCCGTCCGGGAAATACTTGAGCGTGAGAAAAAGGAGATGATTGGCGATGCGATCTAATTCAGACCATGACTTACTAGCTAAATTGGAAGGGATGCCGGATATGAAAATAAGCGGAGAAAAAAAACAAGAGATCGTTTCTGCTATTCGCCAAACAACTGTGAGCAAATCTGGAGGGACTGCTTCTTTTCGTGGTTTCTCTGCGCTTGGCAAGGGATTGGCCCTCTGCTCCGTACTCGCTGCAACCGTCTGGCTAGGAGCCGCGCTCCTTACGAACCAACAGCAGAACGCATCACCAGAATCCGTTGCGCCCACTCCTGGCTCTCCTACCGCTTCTCCGGGACCGGGTCCAAACAACAGCGTAACAACACAGCCTATTCCGCAGACAGAGGAGCTATTATCACAAATCCGCTCAAATGCGAAAGAAGGCAGAGTCATCTCCCTCCCATTCGTTCTGGAAAAAACGGTAGACGAAGTAGAAAAGGGCTGGGGAAAACCAGATAAAACCTACACAGCAAATGGACTGACCTACTCCGCCTATCCGAAAAAAGAAGTCGTATTTGGCTACAACAAAGGCATGCAGCTCGTGGACATGCACAGTACAGATCCTCGTTTGCAGCAAGTCAACCTGTCTGCCGTCGAACAGAGCTGGGGAAAGCCGGGGCGTTTTAGCGAGTTTGGCAACCAAACAATTTACACCTACGATGTCACAAGCAGCTATCAGGTGAAATTCCTCTTCCAGGGAACGAAAAGCACGAGCAAGGAAGATCTGATTCTTGTTGAATACCATCTGTATTACCCGCAAGGAAACAAAAATCTCATGCTGTATGCAGACAATGCCGAGATTTTGCAAAGCGTACGTGATCTCGCCCCAAAAGGCCAAATCTTTGGCAGTCAGTATCGTGTAGAAAAGGATGTGTTCGATGAGGCAGAAAAACAACTGGGCAAACCAGATGTCGTCTCCTTCATCAATGGCATCACATACAATACGTACCGGGATCTCAATCTTGTCTTCGCCTTTAACAAAGGAATGCAGCTCGTGGATATTCGCTCCTATGACCCACGCCTGCAAGCAATCACGCTTGCCGAAGTGCTAGAAACACTTGGGAAACCAGCGAGCAAAGCCACAACTGGCGGCCAAACCATTTACACCTACAAGGTAACCCCTGATTACGAGCTGAAAATCATCTTCTCAGGCATCCTAACCGATAACGCAAACACCCTCTACATCGATCACGTAAACATTTACTACCCACGAGGTACATTCAACAACATGGCCGGATAAACCGCATACGAACGAAAAAAAGACGGGAGCATCAGTCCCGTCTTTTCTCATTTTATTTACCAATAATGTGGCCTTCCAGCTCATCCAGTACTTTATTGGCTGCGATTACGCCACCGGAAGTATTCCAAATGGTGTCATCCACTTTGATTGCTTTGCCCGCTTTCACGACGTTCAGGTTTTTCCAGAGCGGATCGTTTGTCCACTCTTGCTCCAGCTTGGAAGCTTCGCCTTTGCCTGTTTCGTACGTGAAGTAGAACATGATGTCGCCATCCATTTCTGGAATGCGCTCTTTGGTTACTTCTGCTGCGAAATCGTCTTTGTCTTGGGAAGCTGGACGTGCCAGGCCAAGGTCTTTGAAGATCGCGCCAGTGAAGGTGTTTTTGTAGTAGATACGAACTTTACCTGGCATAAAGCGCACAACGGATACTTTCGTGTTCAGCTTGTCGCCAGCTTTTGTTTTGAATTCTTCTACGCGCTTGTTCCAGTCAGCGAGGACCTTTTCACCCTCAGCTTTTTTGTTTACTGCTTCTGCGAACAAGGAGAAGTTTTCTTTCCAGTCGCCGCGTGGCTCTTCAACGAATACGGTTGGAGCGATTGCAGTCAATTGTTGATATATTTTTTCATGACGGAATTTCATACCCAGAATCAAGTCAGGCTTCAGTGCTGCGATTGCTTCCAGGTTAGGTTGTCCTTCCGTACCGACAGATTTTGTACCCTCAAGGAAAGACTTGGTGAAATCGTAGAATTGGGTTGGATCATGAGCAGCACCTACAGCCCCTACTGGCTTCACACCAAGAGCCATCAGAGTTTCAGTACCTTGGTTGGTCAACATGACGATGCGTTCTGGTGTACCTTTAATGGTAGTTTCGCCCATCGCGTGTTTCACTGTGTAGCTTTGGCCGGAACCCTCCGACTTGCCAGTTGCTTGATCAGCTGGCTTTTGTTCGCTTGCTTGCGGAGCTCCACAACCTGTAACGACCAACAAGAGTGCCATTAAGACAGCAAAGAAAGCTTTACCGCCTGCGGTCCGATATGTACGAGAAAACATGATGAAAGGACCCCTTTCCCTTTTCTATAATGAGAATTCATATCAATGACAGAGTCTATCCTACTCCCCTGCTTGTCAAAAGTCAATCACAAAATGATAATGACTATCAACGTCATTGACACTTACTCCGTGTAGCTCTACACTTAACTATGAAACCATCTAAGAAATAAGGATGTAGCCATCATGAGCTCTTTATTAGCTAGCAACTTTCGTAAAATTCTGGGAGTGGCGTTCGCCATTCTCCTTCTGACTTATCTCAGTTATGCCAGCCTCATCTTTGGCGTCATTGACACGAGTTGGCAAACTGCAATTGATGCCTATACGAATTTTAACGGCTCCAATGAACACATCGTCATTAAAGAAGTGCGAGTACCGCGTGTGCTCAATGCACTTACGGTCGGCTTTTGCCTCGGCCTGGCCGGAACTCTGCTCCAATCCTTGACGAGAAACCCTGTTGCAGACGTTGAACTGTTCGGTCTTAACGCAGGTGCTTCTCTTTTTGTTGTGTTCGCCGTTACATTTGTCGGGATCAGCTCTTTGACCCAGTTTACATGGATTTCCTTTTTAGGAGCCGCTGTAGCAGGTTTGATCGTCTACTTGCTCGGATCATTCGGCAGAGATGGGCTTTCGCCTGTGAAGCTGGTTCTAGCGGGTGCAGCTATCACCGCTTTGGCTTCCTCGATCCGACACGGCATGATGGTCCTTAATGAAAAGGCCACAGACGAGGTGCTTTTCTGGCTGGCGGGTTCCGTCGGCGGAAGAAAGCTGGAGTATCTAGCGACTGTCTTTCCTTATATGATCATCGCCTGGATCGCTGCTTTTGTCCTCGCACGTCCGATTCAAACGTTGTTGATGGGTGATGACGTAGCAAAAGGTCTTGGACAGCGCACCTTATTGGTCAAATTCAGTGTTGGTATCGTCATTGTTCTCTTATCCGGTTGTGCGGTTGCTGTTGCTGGACCCATTGGTTTTGTCGGATTGGTCACTCCGCATCTGGCCCGCTATCTCGTCGGAATCGACACGCGCTGGGTGCTTTTGTACAGCGGTCTGCTTGGTTCCATCCTGCTGCTGTTAGCAGACATCGGAGCACGATATATCGCGATGCCTGCTGAAGTTCCTATTGGAGTAATGACAGCCCTGATCGGGATTCCGTTCTTCATCTATGTCGCACGCAAGGGGCTGGATAAATAATGAAAGACTACCTGTCTCTTCGCATCGGCAAGCGCTTTTCCTCGTTTCAGCTACATAAAAAAACGATCTGGTTTTCGTTACTCGCCCTCCTGATCGTCATCGCAGTGGCGATTGTCAGTCTCGGAATGGGTGAAATGAAAATCGCCCCGCTCGATGTGTTGAAAGTATTGTTGGGAATAGGTTCAGAAGAGAATGCTTTAATTGTAGAGCAATTTCGCTTGCCGCGTATCGTCATTGCCATTCTGGTAGGCGCCGCACTCGCAGTTGCTGGTGCCATCATGCAGGGCCTCGTCCGCAATCCGTTGGCTTCCCCGGATGTTCTTGGGGTATCGGGTGGAGCATCTGTTTTTGCAGTCGGCTTCTTAATCCTATTTGAAACAGCGAGCATCAAGTGGCTTCCTCCCATCGCTTTCTTGGGGGCAACGTTGACGACATTCCTGCTGTACGCCCTCTCTTGGAAAAAAGGCGTCACGCCGCTTCGTCTCGTCATGATCGGTGTTGGAATCAAAATCGCAGCGGGTGCCATTGTCACCATGCTGATTATGTTCAGTCCGTTTTTGTTACAAAACAAAGCATTGCTCTGGCTGACGGGAAGCATCTACGGCGTCGACTGGAACGACGTATTCATGATATTGCCGTGGGTCATCGGTCTGATTCTCGTAGCCGGCTTACTTGCTAGACGAGTAAACATTCAACAGCTCGGCGATGATCTGGCGACGAGTCTCGGCAGCTCCTTGCAATTGGATCGCTTCTTCCTGCTTATGATTTGCGCGGCTTTGACGGGAACAGCCGTCTCTGTTGGAGGAGATATCAGCTTTGTGGCTTTGCTGGCCCCACACATTGCCAAGCAACTGATTGGTCCGTCCTTTGGCGGTGCCATGACACTCTCAGCTTTCTTGGGTGCCATTATCGTATTGCTTGCGGATTTGATTGCACGCATGGCTTTTTCACCAATCGAAGTGCCTGTAGGAGTATTCACGTCTGCTATCGGCGCTCCGTTTTTCATCTACTTGCTGTATAAAAACCGAAATCGATAGTAAAGAACTATGACCGCTGTGGTGGTGGGGAGGAAACAGGAGAAAACGCTCAGCTTCTTGGGCCACCCACTGAGGGATTCACTGCCCGACTCCATGCAAAAAGCAAAACCGCGTCCAAAGTGGTTCTTTCAGGAAGTTTTTCAGAGGTGGACGCTTAAGAGCGTGTTTCGCTTTTTGCATTCCGTCTCGGTCGGCGTACCAAAGATCTTCGCTTATTTCTCCTGTTTCCTCTACGAGCTGGTGCTATACGGATTTTAAAAAGCCTTTAAAAGATTGAAGAATGTGATCAGTAACGCCAGAGAAGAATATTTCCAGACGTAGCGACTTGTGGAGTCCTACCGAGCGGAGAAGGGATTCGCGGGCAAAAGAAAGGCAACGTGCTCGCGCTACGAAGCGGCTACCACTTTTGCGTTTCCCCGCGAATCCCTTCGGAGTGGACAGTGCACGCTTCCAGTGGGACGTAGCCTGGAGCCTAGACTGGAAATATTCTTCTCCCACCACAGCCACATGCGGCCCTGAATATATTTTTTAACTTCCTAAACGTTGAAAGGAGTCCAGACCATATGCAAGCTTTGGAAACTCAACGGCTTACGTTATCGTACGGAGAACGCAATATCATTGAAGCGTTAGATTTGAACATCCCGCGTGGAAAAATCACGGTTTTCATTGGCAGTAATGGCAGTGGCAAATCGACATTACTGCGCTCTCTGGCACGTTTACTCAAACCAAAGGAAGGCGCCATCCTGCTTGAAGGGGAATCGATTGCCAAACGCTCTACCAAAGAAGTAGCAAAACGTCTTGCCATCCTTCCTCAAGGCCCATCCGCACCAGAAGGGTTGACGATTCTGCAATTGGTCAAGCAAGGACGCTATCCCTATCAAAACTGGCTACAGCAATGGTCAGAAGAAGACGAGCAGATGGTTAACAAAGCATTGGCTGCTACTCAACTCACGGATATGGCTAACCGTGCCGTCGACAGTCTCTCTGGCGGCCAACGTCAGCGCGCCTGGATTGCGATGACTCTGGCACAAGGAACCGAAACGATTTTGCTGGATGAGCCTACGACTTATCTGGATATGTCACATCAAATTGAAATTTTGGACCTGTTGTTTGAACTGAATCAAACAGAACAGCGTACCATCGTTATGGTTCTCCACGATCTGAATCTCGCTTGCCGCTATGCCCATCATATTGTTGCCGTACACAATCAGACCGTAGTGGCAGAAGGGGATCCAAACGAAGTACTGACGACAGACCTTGTCCGTACGGTCTTCGATATGGATTGCCAGATTACCCAAGACCCGCTTTACGGAACTCCTATGTGCATCCCGTACAGTAAAAGCCGCTTGGGCATTGTGCAGGCTGAACCAAAAGCCTTCGCCATGTCATAAGCTCCAAACAACAAAAAGACTGTCCATCGAGTAGTATGGGCAGTCTTTTTTTCGTATGCAAAAACTTGGACGCGCAATGAATTGATAAAAACAGCGGCAGTCCCGGACTTTTTTGTGTCCTAGACTGCCACGCGTTCTTTTTATCTATCCATTATGCTAGCTTACTTCTTCAGGTTGTAGAATGCAGAACGACCGCCAAAACGAGCTGTATCAGCGAGTTCGTCTTCAATACGCAGCAATTGGTTGTACTTCGCTACGCGATCAGTGCGGGAAGGCGCACCTGTTTTGATTTGACCTGCATTGGTAGCGACTGCGATATCAGAGATCGTAGAGTCTTCGGTTTCACCGGAACGGTGGGAAATGACCGCAGTATAGCCAGCCAGCTTCGCCATTTCGATTGCTTCGAAGGTTTCTGTCAGCGTACCGATTTGGTTTACTTTTACCAGAATGGAGTTACCTGTAGAGGTCTCGATTCCGCGAGCCAGACGCTCTGTGTTCGTTACGAACAAGTCGTCCCCTACGAGCTGAACTTTGCTGCCCAACTTGTCAGTCAGCGCTTTCCAGCCATCCCAGTCGTCTTCAGACAGACCGTCCTCGATGGAGATGATTGGGTATTTGTTTACCAGATCTTCGTAGAACGCGATCATTTCTTCTGTTGTTTTCACAACGCCTTCGCCTTCGAAGTGGTATTTGCCGTCTTTGAACATTTCTGTAGCTGCTACGTCCAGCGCGAGGAACACGTCTTTGCCTGGCTCATAGCCTGCTGCTTTGATCGCATCCAAAATGGTTGTGATCGCTTCTTCGTTGGATTTCAGGTTTGGAGCGAAGCCGCCCTCATCCCCTACTGCTGTGCTCAGGCCTTTTTCACCCAATACCTTTTTCAGGGAGTGGAAAATTTCCGCACCTGTGCGCAGTGCTTCCTTGAAGGAAGTAGCACCTACTGGCATAACCATGAATTCCTGAATATCTACGGTGTTGTCTGCGTGCTTACCACCGTTCAGGATGTTCATCATAGGAACTGGCAACATTCTCGCGTTGAAGCCGCCGAGGTAGTTGTAGAGAGGAACGCCGAGAGAATCTGCAGCCGCACGCGCTACTGCCATAGAGACGCCGAGAATCGCGTTTGCACCCAGCTTGGCTTTGTTTGGCGTGCCGTCGAGCTGAATCATCGCCATGTCGATGCCGACTTGATCCAGAGCATCCATGCCGATCAGTTCAGGAGCAATGATTTCATTCACGTTTTCTACAGCTTTCAGAACGCCTTTGCCCAAGTAACGGGATTTGTCACCGTCGCGAAGCTCAACTGCTTCATATGCACCTGTAGACGCTCCAGATGGAACATCTGCACGGCCCATAGAACCATCTTCGAGATACACTTCTACTTCCACAGTTGGATTACCGCGGGAGTCCATAATTTCGCGTGCATAAATGTCAGTAATCATTGCCATTTCTCGTCCATCTCCTTTTTATTACGTAGGTTGCCTACATGTATTTTGCTACCACCTAGCCACCTTTTCAGTGTGTCCCAGTGAAGCCTATTTTGCAAGTAACGATTTGCCTGTCATTTCAACCGGCTGTGGTACGTTCAAAAGCTCCAGAAGCGTTGGCGACAAGTCGGCCAAAATACCGTCTTCGCGCAGAGCAGCCCCTTCTTTGGTCACGATTACCGGCACTGGATACGTACTGTGCGAAGTAATCGGGCGTCCCGCTTCATCCAGCATCAAGTCAGCATTACCGTGGTCAGCCGTGATGACGGCTACGCCACCTTTTGCCACGATCGCATCTACCACTCTGCCTAGGCATGCATCAACCGTCTCGACTGCTTTGATTGTTGGCTCCATCATACCAGAATGACCAACCATGTCGCAGTTGGCAAAGTTCAAGATGATCGCATCAAAATTGTCTGCCTCGATCTCAGCCACTACTGCGTCTGTCAGCTCTGGCGCACTCATCTCTGGCTGCAAATCGTACGTCGCCACTTTTGGAGAAGGAATCAGGATACGTGCCTCACCCGGAAACTCCTTCTCACGCCCGCCGCTGAAAAAGAAAGTCACGTGCGGATATTTCTCCGTCTCTGCAATGCGCAGCTGCTTCAAGCCTTGCTGGGAAAGCACCTCTCCCAACGTGTTATCCAGATTGGAAGGCTTGTAAGCGACATATCCGTCAACTGTCTCGGAAAAATGCGTCAGGCACACAAAATGCAGATCGCGCGGACGCTCATCGCCGCGGTCAAAGCCACGGAAATCTTCATTCGTAAATGCTTGCGACATTTGAATCGCACGATCCGGGCGGAAATTATAGAAAATAATCGAATCGCCGCTTTGAACGGTCGTCACTGGTTTTCCTGCCTCATCGAGAATCACGGTTGGCATGACGAACTCATCCATAATGGACTTTTCGTAGGATTCCTTTACCGCTTCAACCGGATCACGATAAGCAGGAGCATCTGCGTACACCATGGCACGATACGCCTTCTCTACACGCTCCCAGCGTTTGTCCCGATCCATCGCATAGTAGCGGCCTTGTACGGTAGCAATGCGGCCAACGCCGATCTCTGCCATTTTGGCTTGCAGCTGTTCGATATAGCCCACTGCACTGTCAGGCGATACATCGCGACCATCGAGGAAACCGTGAATGAACACATCTGCAAAGTCCTGCTTTTTCGCCAACTCGAGCATCGCAAACAGGTGGTCAATGTGACTATGTACACCACCATCAGACAAAAGCCCGAACAGATGGAGCTGCTTGCCGTTTTGCTTCGCGTGCTGGAAAGCAGCGATCAGTGTTTCGTTCTCAAAAAAAGCGCCTTCTTTAATCGACTTGGTTATGCGCGTCAAATCCTGATAAACGACACGCCCTGCCCCGATATTGAGATGGCCTACCTCGGAGTTCCCCATCTGTCCTTCTGGCAGCCCAACAGCCAGCCCACTTGCCTCCAGTGTCGCGTGAGGGTATTGATTCCAGTAACGGTCAAAATTCGGCTTGTTGGCTTGAGCTACTGCGTTTCCATGCGTTTCGTTACGCAGAGCAAAACCATCCACAATCAAAAGGGCAACCGGTTTTGGTCTTTGTGCCATTGCTTTCTCCTCCTATCGCGACGTAGCTCCTGCCACAAGCTGCAAGTAGCTATCCGCTACGAGACTCGCTCCACCGACCAACGCTCCGTCGATATCCGGCTGTGCCATGTAGCTTGCGATGTTTTCCGGCTTTACACTTCCGCCGTATTGAATGCGCACTTTCTCAGCTGTCGCTTGTCCGAAGCGTTCGCCTATTACACTTCGAATAATAGCAATCGTTTCATTCGCATCCTCTGCCGTGGAAGACTTGCCTGTACCAATCGCCCAAATCGGCTCGTATGCAATAACGGTATCCGCCACTTGTGCAGCGTCTACTCCAGCAAAGGCACCTTCTGTCTGCGTACGAACTACTTCAGCTGTCTCGCCCGCTTCCCGCTGCTCCAGACTCTCTCCTACGCACACAATCGGTACGAGACCTGCTGCTAAAGCGGCTACCACCTTTTTGTTCACGGTCTCATCTGTTTCATTGAAATATTGACGGCGCTCAGAGTGACCCAGGATCACGTACTCCACACCGATTTCTTTCAGCATGGTCGCGCTGATTTCACCTGTATAGGCACCTTGCTCTTCAAAATGCATGTTTTGCGCGCCGATGGCAATATCCGTTCCCGCCAGCTCTTCCTTAAGGGCAGCCAACGCTGTAAAAGGTGCGCAAATGACCTTTTGTACTCCGGATGTATTGTTATCTGCCTTGGCTTCCTGCGCAAACGCTCTTGCCTCGGCCATCGTCTTGAACATCTTCCAGTTCCCCGCGATAATTGGTGTTCGCATGCAAACTCCCCCTCTTCGCTCTTATTGATTATCTGCCAACACAGCTACGCCTGGCAGTTCCTTGCCTTCCATGAATTCCAGAGACGCTCCGCCACCTGTAGAAATGTGTGTCATCTGTTCGGCTACACCTGCTTTTTCTACAGCTGCTACAGAATCCCCGCCACCGATGATGGTCGTACCATTGCATGCTGCCATGGCCTTTGCTACACCAATCGTGCCGCCTGCAAAAGCATCCATTTCAAACACACCCATTGGGCCGTTCCATACAACCGTTTTGGAATCTACGATGACGCTGTGGTACTGTTCTACTGTTTTCGGCCCGATATCGAGTGCCATCCAGCCATCTGGAATCGCATCAATTGCCACGACCTGCTTTTCTGCATCTGCCGCAAAACGGTCAGCTACCACAACATCAACTGGCATCAGCAATTGAACGCCGCGCTCTTTTGCTTGATCCATCAACGTACGTGCGAGATCGAGCTTGTCGTCTTCACACAGGGATGCGCCGATGCCATACCCCTGTGCTTTGAGGAATGTATTCGCCATACCGCCGCCGATAATCAGATGATCGACCTTGGTCAACAAATTTTCAATAACAGCAATCTTATCTTTAACTTTTGCCCCACCGACAATCGCTGTAAACGGACGCTCCGGTTTGGACAAGGCTCCGCCCATGAAGCGAATTTCCTTTTCCATCAAAAGCCCCGCAACTGCTGGTATGTACTCAGCGATTCCCGCTGTAGAAGCATGTGCCCGGTGAGCTGTACCGAATGCATCATTCACAAACAGATCAGCCAAGACCGCAAAGCTTTTTGCCAGTTCTGGATCGTTCTTTTCTTCTCCCGCATGGAAGCGCACGTTTTCCAACAGGATCACATCGCCAGACTCCATCCGTTCCACTGCCGCTTCAACAACCGCACCATGGCAATCCTCCAGCTTGTGAACATCCTTGCCCAACAACGAGGATAGATGGGCTGCCACAGGGGTAAGACGCATCTCTTCCACTACTTGGCCTTTAGGACGACCAAAATGGCTCGCCAGGATTACTTTGGCTCCTGCCTCCATCATGAAACGGATGGTAGGTACAGCAGCACGAATGCGTGTATCGTCGGTGATTACCCCGTCCTGCATTGGCACGTTAAAGTCGACACGGCAGAATACGCGCTTGCCTGCCAGCTCAACATCGCGGATAGATTTCTTGTTCATGAACGATCCTCCCAAATCATTGGCTTTTTATTCGGAAAACAGATATGGGAAAAGGGAGATCGCTCTCCCTTTTTTTCCACAACAGTTCTATTTTACGTGTTAGAAGCCGCGCTGTGCAACATAATGACACAAGTCTACGACACGATTGGAGTAACCCCACTCGTTATCGTACCAGGAAACGACTTTCACCATGTTTCCTTCCAGTACCATAGTGGACAAAGCGTCGATTGTGGAGGATGCAGGATTTCCATTGTAATCAGACGATACGAGCGGCTCTTCGGAGTAGCCCAGAATGCCTTTGAGTGGGCCTTCTGCTGCTTCCTTCAGTGCGTTGTTGATTTCTTCCACTGTTGCGTCTGTCTTCAACTCAACTACCAGGTCCACTACGGATACGTTTGGAGTTGGAACGCGCATCGCGAAACCATTCAGTTTGCCTTTCAGCTCAGGTAGTACGAGTGCTACCGCTTTTGCTGCCCCTGTAGAGGTTGGAATAATGTTTTCCGCAGCTGCACGGGCACGGCGCAAATCTTTGTGCGGCAGATCGAGAATTTGTTGGTCATTGGTATAAGAGTGAACGGTTGTCATCAATCCGCGTACGATACCGAATTTTTCATTGAGAACCTTCGCGTATGGCGCCAAGCAGTTCGTTGTGCAGGACGCGTTGGAGATCACAGTGTGTTGGGCTGGATCGTACTTGTCTTCGTTTACACCGATTACGACTGTAATGTCTTCGTTAGTTGCTGGAGCGGAGATGATGACTTTTTTCGCGCCACCTTCCAAGTGTTTCGCTGCATCTTCGCGCTTCGTAAAGCGTCCAGTCGATTCTACAACGATTTCAACACCGTAATCTGCCCACTTGAGTTGAGCTGGGTCGCGCTCTGCCAACACCTTGATTTCTTTGCCGTCAACGATGAGCGTGTTTTCGGAAGCTTCTACGCTCACGTTCAGAACACCATGAACAGAGTCATATTTCAAAAGGTGCGCCAGTGTGTGCGCATCTGTCAGGTCATTGACCGCCACGATTTCTACATTTGGATTGTTCAATGCTGCACGAAATACGTTACGACCGATACGACCAAATCCGTTAATACCTACTTTTACCATAATGAATACCTCCTGCTCATTAGCTAGCTTTATTCTTCATTGTGAGAAACCTGCCCTCTGGCGAAAACCAGCGGGTCGATAATATCGTAACAATCGGTAATAAGATTGGAAAAAACACAAAGGGTAATGTCTGGATCGTCGAAACACCTAACGTGAGCGCCATCATCATGGAGAGTCCGTTCCACGGGATCAGTACAGGCATGACAACTGTGGAGTCTAGCATCGTCTTGCCCAACAGCTCGCGCCCTCCCTCCCATTGGGAGAAACGCCCGAGAAGAGTAGAGCCGAGAACCAGTATTGGAATGGTTTGATTACAGCTAATGATGACCACTAACAACGACAATGCCGCTGCCTTCGCTACCAAGATCGTCTTATTTTTTGTATGTCCCATCATTTTGTCTACGATGGGGGTTAATAAATTAGCTCTGTTCAATATGCCGTTTAAAAAGCCTGCGAGAATGATTAACGCCAGAACATTGAAGATGGCGAACATCCCGCCCCCATGGACCAGTTGATCCAGCGGCGTTCCTGAATGAAGCTCAAATCCGACTAGCATCGATGTAAAAAACGTCTTCACATCCATATTCCCATTGATCCCGACTAGAATCGCACTGGCTCCGATACCGTAAAACAATGCCTTGACCGCCTTGACTCTCAGTGCAAAAGAAGCAATTAACACGACGAGCGGCAGCATCAAGCTCCCATGTACCGAAAAATAACTGACTAACAGCTCTTGGTACATCTGAATGGTATCCGTTGAGTTCGCCTGCGGTCGAAAAAGATCGAGGATCAGGAAAAGTAACGCGCATATCGCTACCGCAAGTAAAGCAGGACGCCTTGTTCTTCTTTCTTGTTCTTCTGTCATCCCAACATTGGAAAGCACCAGTAATCGACTGCTAGAAATCGGCGAGAAGCGTTCCCCCACCATCGCTCCAGAGATGAGCGCACCACCTATGATCGCAGGTGATATCCCTGCTGCGTGTGCAATGCCCATCAGAGACAGCCCAATCGTACTTAGCGTACCGATTGACGTACCCAACAAATAACTGACGCCTGCGGTCAACAGAAAAGAGAGAACGAACAAATACTCGACATTCACAATCGACAATCCGTAGTAAATGATGGCGGGAATGGTTCCTCCCATCATGAGTAGCGGAATCAAGAGTCCTACTAAAAACAGAATCGTAAGGACGGGCTTTGCCTTTTGGACACCTTCCCAGCCAAACGCGAACTGCTGCTTCCACGGATAACCCAATCTTTTTACACTAACCAGTGTGACCAAGATCGCAAAAACAATCCCCCATGCGATCGGAAAACCGAGCGATAGGCTCAAAATGATGCCAGCGATCATTGCCAAGATGGGTGTGACCGATGTGATAGACATGCGACCGACTTCCTTCCGTTACAATCGTGTGGACAACAGCGTGTGAGCTGCTCCTTCGTCCGTAATGAGTACATTCTGACACGATTGCTTAGCAAAGGAAAGAATCGCTTTTGCCTTGCTTTCGCCCCCCGCAATGGAGAGCACCCTTTCTGCTTTGTGCACTTCCTCTAGCTGTAAACCAATGGTCGGCATTCTGTGGACTGTTTCTCCCGCTTCATTAAAGTAGTAGCCGAATGCTTCTGATACAGCACCCGTCTCCACTAATTCTTCGAGTTCTTCCTCCGAATAATTCCGCCTTCTTGCCATCGTGACGGCATCCCCGATTCCATGCAAAACGATTCGGGTCTCGCCCAAGAGCGACAGCACATCTTGCACTTGCGGCTCTTTGACCAATGTCTGCAAGGCTTCCGGATGGAGGCGATCCGGTACGTGAAGAAGCCGATAAGAAGCACCTGTTTTCGCTGCCATGGCGGAAGCGAGCGTATTCGCTTGTAGCTCTACGCGTTCTCCCAAGCCACCGCGTGCAGGGACAAACTGAACGTTTTTGAACGAAGCGGAAGGCGTTAGATGACTTGCTACGCTGGCGATGGATGAACCACCTGTTACCGCTACAATGTCTCCTTCTTGCACGACCTGTTTGAGTACTCTTGCTCCTACCCGTCCCAGCTCTTCCTTTACCCAAGGCGATTGGTCTGCATTGCCCTGCACCACAATGACTTCTGATATGCCTAGCTTTTTTTGCAGGCGCTCCGCCAAGTCAGTAAGGCCGAAAAGCTCTCCGACGAGAGGCTCCATGTCGTCCAAAACTTGTTGTCCTTCTTCACTCAGGCTCATTCCCGCAGCCGTTACATGAAGGAGCCCCGTCTCTTTTAGCAGTTCCACTTCTGCCCGCAAAATACGCTCAGTGGTATCCATGGCTTGAGCTAGACCTCTTCTGCCAATCGGCTGCAAATGATAGATGGATCGAAGCAACATGTACCGCTGACGCAAAACCTGAATCAAGTCAGGCAACAATTTTTGTTGCAGTTCCAGTAAACGTCGCATTTTGCCTTCTTCCTTGGTTACAAATTGTTTTTCCGGGACTCTTTCTGTCCCTGTATATACATTTTTTGTCCCGCTTGGTGCAAAAAAAAAGATCACTTGCTACAACTTGAATGTATCATATTTAACAATATCTTGCAAGTTACCCCAAGCCACTCATGATCGAGCGGCACGTCTATGTAATTCGTTTCGTAGCTCCTCTAGTGTCACCACATGTGTAATGGAACGAAACACAATCTCTCCATCAATCTCGACTACTGGAATGATAAACATCATTTCCTCATGCAAGACTGGATCACTTTCAATATCAACGATGCGCATACGAAGGGGGAACTCCTCCGCGAGACTGCGGATGTAGAGCCCCACCTCATCGCACAGATGGCATTTATTTCGTCCGTACACAACAATTTCAAAAGTCTTTTCATTCATTACTATTAAAACCTCTTTCGTTTCGCAGACGATGGGATCAGCATCTCTTCCCGGTACTTGGCAACCGTGCGGCGGGAGATTTCAATCCCTTCTGTAAGCAGCATTTCACCCAGCTTTTGATCAGATAACGGAGACTTACGATCTTCTTGCTCGATCAGCGCTTTGATTCTGCGCTTCACACTCTCAGAAGAAGTCGCTTCCCCGCTGGAAGTAGAGAGTGCTGACGTAAAGAAATACTTCAGCTCAAAAATTCCGCGCGGTGTCTGAACGTATTTGTTGCTGGTTGCCCGACTGATCGTCGATTCGTGCAGGCTAACCCGCTCTGCTATTTCCTTTTGTGTCATCGGCTTTAAATAATGAATCCCCCGATCAAAAAACTCCCGTTGCATATCGAGAATGGCCTGCGTTACGCGCATGAGCGTCATGCGGCGCTGCTCCAGACTTTTTGCCAACCACATAGCGGCATTCAGCTTATCATGAATGAACTGTTTGGCTTCATCCTGACTTTTTTGTTGGCTCAGCATTTTTTCATAGAAGCTATTGATTTTCAGCCGCGGTGCAGCGACATCATTGACCAATACCACATAATCATTCCCGACTTTCTCTACCGTCACATCTGGAATGACATATCTTGTCTCTACGGTGGAAAAGGCCGCCCCTGGGCGCGGATTCAGCGTACGGATCAGGTCTGCCATCGCCTGCACCTCTTGTGGCGTGCAGCCGATTTTGTCTGCGATCCGCTGATAGCGATTGTCCGCTAAATCTTGCAGGTGGTTGCGAACGACCTGAACGATCTTTTCGTCATCGAGGGCCAAATGCCCGAGCTGCAGCAAAAGACATTCTTCTAGGCTGCGTGAAGCTACTCCTACCGGATCAAAATGCTGCAAAACGGACAATACATCCTCAATCTCGAGCACTTCAGCACCTAGGCGCGCACTCGCTTCCTCCAGAGTAATCTCCAAATATCCCTTCTCATCCAGGTTCCCGATCAAAAAGAGAGCGATCTGTTTTTGCAGCGACGAGAATCCTTTTACATAGCCGAGTTGTCGCTCCAGATGTTCGTACAGCGTTTCCGCACCTTGCTGGACGTAATCCAGCGGATTGTAAGTGCTTTCATTTTTCGACGAAGGGTACTCACCTGTCGCACGATTGCCCACAATTTCTTTCCAGTCAATCTCAGGAGCTGGTTTCTCTGCTTTTGCAGAAGCGACTTCTCCAGCCACTTCAAGGTCGAAAACAGGATTTTCATTTGCCTGATCCTGCAAATAGGAGATGAGATCAATGGCTGAATACTGCAATATGGTAATCGCTTGGCGTAGTTCCGGCGTCATCACTAATTTCAGTGTTTGTTCTTGAAATAACCCCAATCCCATGTTCATGAAGCTCGCCTCCTTCGCACTTGCTCTTGCTGCTCGATGACTCTTTATTTTCATTATATTCGTTCTCTCATGCAATTTTCCTGCCAATTTGATGAAGCAGAGCACAAAAAATGTCGAAAGATCTTCACCAAAGGACTTTTTCACTCTCGCTTACCTTATCGCTAGTTTTTTTACGTTGAACTACTTTTTTTCGTTTGCATTGAGATTCTCGATGTTTTATAATAAAAGTTGTCGTCACAATATACGCCTGTAGCTCAGTGGATAGAGCAATGGTCTCCGGAACCATGTGCGGGGGTTCGATTCCCTTCAGGCGTACCATACGTGCAAACAAAAAGCGATCTCTTGGATTTCAAGAGGTCGCTTTTTTATGTTGAATCCCAGATGAAAACAAAAAAACAGCCCGATTAAGGACTGTTTTTCTTGCGTTACATTTATTGGTTAAAAATAGCTTTGAAAGAATAAGGGATTGGTTCTATTGGTCTATTATCTAATATTGCATTTGGCGTCCCCAGATAAATGCTGTACTGGCCTTCTTCCGGGATATCTACTGAAAAAGATGTATTACCTTTGGTAACAACTCTATGTAGAAACGCTCCTGTTGGCTTTCTCACCAAGATTGTAATCGGCTCAGAACTTGATGACAGGGTGCTGAATGCAAAATTAAACTTTCCTGGTTTTGCGTAAAAATTAAAATAATCAGAATCTCTATAGTGATTAATCGCAGCTGTGTATGAAACATTCGAATTAATATATGGAGCGAATGCAACACTATCATTTGGTTCATATGGATCGGTTACAGAAGCGGCTGCTTTTTGGGTAGACTTCATATTTTTAGCTGGTTCTGCTGCAAATGCTGAAGCAGATGCTGATAAAGCTACTGCGAGTGTCAACAAGCTAACTACGACTTTTTTCATGAATGTTGCCTCCTAATAACTTGGTACGGAATTGTGAGTATTTGTAAGTGATCTTATTGATTAAAAATGGCTTTAAATGTATAAGGCATAGGAGTTATTGGGGTCGAATCGAAAGCTGCATCTGCGGATACAATATAGATGTAATAACTCCCTTCTTCTGGGATATTTACTGATAAAGTTGTATTGCCCTTAATACGAAATTGGCTTTTTATTGTCTCTCCGCCTTGTTTTCTCACCAAGATGTCAATCGTGTGGTTACTTGCAGATAATCTACTGAATGCCAATGTAAAATCTCCAGGTTTCGCATAAAAATTAAAATAGTCAGCATCTCTATTGTGATTAATCGCTGCAGTATATGCGGTATTCGCATTAATATAAGGAGCAAATGCAGGACTGTCATTTGGTTCATATGGATCGGTCACCGAAGCAGCAGCTTTTTGGGAAGACTTCATATTTTTAGCTGGTTCTGCTGCAAATGCGGAAGCAGATGCGGATAAAGCTACTGCGAGGGTCAACAAACTAACTACAACTTTTTTCATGAGCAATCGCTCCCCTTTTATCAATTAATCGAGTAACTTTTTATTACTGATTAAATATTGCTTTGAATGTGTACGGAATTGGCGTAATTGGGATCGTTGGATTAAAACCTCCATCGTAATGGGCAATTAGAATCTTATAATTTCCTTCCACTGGGAGGTTTGCTGAGAAGTTAATGTTTGCCTTCCCATTCACATACTTTAACGTCTTCATATCTGGTGTAAAGATAGTGATATCTACAACCTTAGAGTCAGAAGATAATTTACTTAATGCAAATTTAATTTCACCTGGTTTTGCGTAAAAATTATAATAGTCAAAATCTTTATTGTGAGAGATCGCTGAAGTATATGAAACATTCGAATTGATGTAGGAAGCAAATGCAGGATCATCATTTGGCTCATAAGGATCATTTGCCGAGGCAGCTTTTTGAGATGATTTCGAGATTTTTACAGGTTCTGCAGCCAGTGCAGATACAGAAGCAGATAATACGAGTGACAGGCTCAATAGACTTGCTACGACTTTTTTCACGAATAAATCCCTCCAAAAGCTGTGATAATAGGTACTATTATTTTTTACCATTTTATAACTCAATTGTAAATATTAGTTTTGTAAAATTTTGCAATAATTTGGTGATTAAGCAAGAATAAACTCGACATTTATCGATTTTTGCTATTCCTCATATATTTGGGGGACCATGCACAAGAAATCCCTTCACGATTAATTCCATCGATTATCATAATTGTAAACTCTACTAATGTTTACCATATTTAAAGCGTTTTGTAAATTCGATATTTGTAATATTTTGTAATAAATTGCTGAATGGTGAATACGAAAAAACCCTGGAGCATTACTTTCCTCCAGGGTTCTCACTCAACTATAGATAAACACACTTCGATTACCTACTGATGATTCCTCGTTTTATACAACAGATAAACAAAAAACGGCGCTCCAATCGCTGCGGTAAAAATCCCTGCTGGCAAATCATGCGGTAAAAACACCGTTCGCCCAATTAAATCAGCCAAAACGACGAGCATCCCGCCTAAAACAGCGGAAGCCGGGAGCAAGTAGCCATACGCAGAGCCAACTAGCCTGCGCGCAATGTGTGGAGCCATCAAACCGATAAAACTGATTCCTCCCGCCACACCAACCGCGGCACCTGCCAGTGCCACACTGATCGCAATCAAGAGCAACCGTTTCTTATCAATCGCTACGCCGATGCCTTTGGCGATATCATCACCGAGCTCCTGCGCATTCAAATAACGAATTTGGAAAATCGTAGCCACGAGAAACAAAACCGTCCACGGAAGCAACGTCATGACATTTACCCAAGACATACCGTACACCGTTCCAGTCATCCACCCGAGTGCGTTTGAGGCTTTGTGGGTTTGGGTGATCACCAGAAAAAAGATGGTCAAAGCCCCCATGCCTGCTGAGATACATACACCGACAAGCGCGAGGCGAAAAGGAGAGACCCCTTCCTTCCACGCAGTTAGATACGTAAGCGTAGCGGTAAATAATCCACCAATCAAGGCCACTAATGGCATCCATTGGACACTTACATCTTTTGCGAATGTGATAAATGCAACTGCTGCTGCCGTTGCTCCTGCTGTAGTCCCGATCAAATCAGGCGAAGCTAACGGATTTCGCACCAAGGACTGCAGGATGGCCCCCGATACTGCTAGGGAAGCCCCCACCATGACCGAAACGACAACGCGAGGCAACCGCCAATCGAGCACGATCAATTCATTCTGTTCACTGCCCGCTCCCACAAAAGCTTTGATGACTTCCCACACAGGAATATGCAAACTTCCTAAGCCAATACTCAATACAATCACAACAGATAACAGCAAAAATAGGATGAAATTAATTCCTAACGCCCGCTTATTTACATGAAACGAGAGCGCCGGTTTTTTGGTCCGAATGACTATATGTCTATGCATACGCCCTCCCCCTGACCAGCGGAATGATAAAAGCCACTCCGATCATGGCGGTTGCTACGCCTACTGGTACTTCCAAACGCATAGGCATCAATACAAGACGAGAAAGCAAATCAGCGCAAACCAGAAAAGCTCCGCCGAAGACAAGCGAATATGGAATCAACCATCGATGATCAAGGCCGACTAAAAAACGGCAAAGATGCGGTATGATGATGCCTACAAATGCAATCGGTCCAGCGAGCGCGACACTCCCACCTGCCAAGAGCACCACGATCAATATCGCTGTAGCTTTTACCAAGATAATCTTTTGGCCAAGGCCAGTCGCTACATCATCACCAAGTACCATCAAGTTTAATGAGCCGGTCAGTAGCATAGCGCCTAACCAGCCTACAATCAGATAAGGAATAATCATGAAAAGATGATCGAGCTGTCTTCCCTCCACGGAACCAATTAACCAGTAAAACGCCTCGGTCATCGTCTTTTCTTGCAGCAGCATGAACAAAGAAGTCACAGACGAAGCAAAAGCAGCTACTGCTGCACCCGAAAGTGTCAGCTTGATCGGAGTCATGCCTCCCCGCCCAGCGGAAGCCAACCCGTACACAAGCACAGCAGTTACACCCGCTCCGATAAACCCTGCCCACATCATTTGCGACACCGGGAATTGCGAGCCAAAAACAGCAATTGTCGTCACAATAGCTGCTGCAGCTCCAGCGTTCACACCGATAAGCGATGGGGAAGCCAAAGGGTTGCGAGTCAACGCCTGCAACAAAACACCTGCTACAGCGAGACTGCTCCCCACTGCTACCGCTGTCAGTGTACGCGGCATTCGGGAAGTCGTAATAATCAAATGTTCCTCCGAACCTGAGAATTGGGTGTATGCCTCTACTGCGGTAGTGAGCGAATACTGATTGATTCCGAAAAGAATGCTAGCTACCATCACCACAGCTAAGACGACTAATCCTATAAAGAGTACAGTAGTCTTTTGCAGACAACTGGACAAAATCACATTCACGCCTGTCCCCTTCTTTCAGTTGCATTCTACCTATTCTGTCTATTTCATATATGGTAAGGAACGGTGTTAATTTCTCCCACCAATCAGTGTAAGCTTGGAGATAAGGCAAGTCAATGATATTGATTTTTATTATCATACTTGGAAAAATATGTTGACACATCGTCATATAAGCATATACAGTAGTGGAGAAAAATGATAATCATTATCAGTTAAAAGGGGGATTTTCCATCATGCGCAAAACTTCCTTGCGTTTGATGCTGGGGGCAATGCTGTCCGTTGTGATGCTCGTAACAGGTTGCGGAGGACAAGCAACACCTTCATCCAGCTCGTCTTCTTCTACTCCAGCGGCATCATCAACTACACCAGCACCTACACCGGCAGCGACTGAAGAGAGAGAAGTAAAACACTTCATGGGGTCGACAAAAATAAAAGGGACTCCTCAGCGTGTCGTCGCTCTCACCAGTGAAAGCACAGAAGCCGTTCTCGCATTAGGGATTACGCCAGTTGGGGCTGTCATGAGTGGTCTGGGTAAACCTGGTGATCCATGGCATCCACATATTAAAGAAAAAATGAAGGACGCAGTTGAATTGGGTGACGAGAACCAACCAAACGTTGAGCTGATCGCCAGCCTGAAGCCAGATCTGATTCTGGGAACAAAAGGACGCCAAGGGCAAGAAAAGGTATACGCTCAGCTTTCCGCAATTGCCCCAACCGTCTTCTCTGAGGATCTCGTAGGCAGATGGAAAATCAACTTTGCCCTTTACTCCGAAGCTCTGAACAAAAAGGCTGAAGGCGACAAGCTGATGGCTGATTTTGATAAGAAGATTGAAGATGCGAAAGGAAAGCTTGGTGACAAGACGAAAACAAAAGTCTCTGTCGTTCGTTTCGTAGCAGGCAGAACTCGTCTTTACTTGAAAGATACTTTCTCTGGCGTCGTTCTGAGTCAACTCGGCTTTGCTCGACCAGCCTCCCAAGACATCGATGAGTTTAAAAAAGACATTCCAAAAGAGCTCATGGCTGAAATGGATGGCGACGTCATGTTTTACTGGATCGGCGATTATTCCGGTGATGGATCTGCCAATAAATACACCGAGGAATGGATGAAAGATCCGCTCTATCAAAAGCTGAATGTAGCGAAAAATAACAAAGCATTCCAAGTTGACGAAGTGATCTGGAACGTAGGCGGCGGTATTCTTTCTGCTGAACTACTTGTTGATGACATCGTAGAACGCTTCTCCAAACTGTAGGTAATATACTTTCCGATACCGTCAATAAAGCAGGAGTGGTTAAGATAACCACTCCTTTTCTTTTGCCTCATGGCATTATTGATCGAGTTCCTTATTCCCCGTATCCTTACTGGGCAGAATCGGATCTATTTGTTCAGGTTTACGCGAATAAGCTTTGTTTGTAACCAATATCGTCGCACCGATGATGATGATAAAAATAAGCACCAACGCAACGATAAAACCCGTTGTCATGCATACACCCCCGATTTTTTTCTAACTCTCATTATAGCTGATTTCCATGCGAGTCAGAACCTTCATGCATAACCATTCATTATGCACTAACAAACTATTCCAAATTAATTGATAGGAAAATGGCTCCTATATCTCGAATAGTTACGACAACGCTATCTCATTCAAATACTTGATAGACTATGCGGGGGAAATCTGATGAACAAGCTTAATACCCCTTTCTCATGGAAAAAGAAACGATCGAAAAAGGAACTCACACAAGTGTTGTTTCCAGATCAAATATTAAAAGCATTTTTTCACTTTACGACGGATGCCATCTCGATTAGTGATCTCGATAACAATATCGTCTTGGTAAATCATGCTTTTGAGCAATACTACGGTTGGTCCATGGAGGAGATTTACGCTTCACCGCTTTGCTTTATTCCAGACGAGTACAGAAGTGAGACCAAACAGTTATTTGATGCGGTCAGGAGCATGGGTGTTTTATTAACCAATTATGAAACGATCAGGCAGCGAAAAGATGGCAGTAAGATGGATGTCATTCTGTCTGCAGCTCCGATTAAAGACGAAACGGGAAAAATTATTGGAGCTTCCTGCATCACCCGTGACATTTCCGATCGCAAAAAAATTGAAGAGGCCTTGCGTCAAACCGAAGCCAAATATCGTCTCCTCATCGATCATACCCAGGATATCGTGACGATTTATGATTTATCCATGCGACGCATCTATGCATCCCCATCAATCGAGCAATTGGGATTTGTTCCAGCCGAGGTTACCTCCCCTAACAATCTGCAACTCACACATCCAGAAGATATCCCTCTGTTCCAGGACAAATTTCAAGAGATCATGGCAACAAAACAACCCGTCCATTTCGAGATGCGCTGTATGGATAAGAATGGAAGTGAGGCCTCCTTCGAAACACGTGGTATCCCCATTCTAAGCGCGGAAGGGGACGTCCAAAACATTATGTTAGTCTCGCGTAATGTCACGGAACGCAAATACTCTGAGGCTGCCTTGTTTAAAAGCGAGAAAACGAACAAAATCATCTCGGAATACACAGATGATCTCATTCTAATTACAGACAAACACGGAGATATCCTCTATCTCTCCCCTTCTCATTCACGCGTAATCGAAACGAGTGAAAATTGCCGTCAGCTCACCTTTGCTGACATTCATCCAGAAGATCGCCAGACTGTCATTGACCACTTTCATCATTTGCTGGCGACCCAAGAACCAAAGATATGCGAGTTCCGTTTCCAAACGAAAAATAACAAATGGATCGTTCTCGAATCAAAGGGTACCCCCATCCTGACAAAAACGGGAGATTGTGATGGCTTTATCATCGTATCGCGGGATATTACAGAACGCCGAAATAACGAGGAGTTATTTCGGAAGGCTGAGAAGCTGTCCGTGATTGGGGAGCTGGCTGCTGGAATCGCCCATGAGATTCGCAATCCGCTCACATCCTTGAAGGGCTTTATCCAATTTCTTTATCCGAGCATGAATGATAACCAACAGTACGCTGATATCATGCTCTCTGAACTGGACCGGATCAATTTTATTGTGAGTGAATTGCTAGTCTTGGCAAAGCCACATAGCATTCAAATCAAGCATCTTCCGCTCATCCCTTTGCTGGAAAGCGTCTTGGCACTATTGAGCTCGGAAGCAAATTTGAAAAACATCGATTTCCGTACCGCATTTGCTTACCATCCAATCATTGAAGGAGAAGAGAACCAGCTCAAGCAGGTCTTTATCAACATCATTAAAAATGCGATCGAAGCGATCGAAGGACATGGTGAGGTTCATCTTGCCACCTCTTTAAAAGACAATCATCAGGTGCTCATTTCGCTCACAGATACTGGCTGTGGAATCTCCGAAGAAATGATTCACAAGCTGGGTGCCCCCTTTTTCACAACAAAAGAAAACGGAACAGGTCTTGGCCTCATGATCAGCAGCAAAATCATGAAAGACCATAACGGCAGCCTGGAAATTAAAAGCAGAGAGCACGAAGGTACAGTGGTAGAGATTACACTGCCGATTGTACAGGACGAAATTGGGTCATCCTAGAAAGGTCTACATCCCATCATCAGTGGAGGTGCCCTATGGATTTCACAAAAATGAGCACGAGTGAGTTCGTGGCCAAAATTCGCGAATCCCAAGCGAAAAACCTGCGAAACAGACAACATCAAGGCTATGGTCATCCGGAACAGCGTCTGCCTAGCAAGCAACGAGTATAACCAAGCAAAAACCCACCTGCGGGCTCACTCCCGGGCCAGGTGGGTTTTTTGCTTGTTATTGTGGATCTTGCTTATTCAGGTTACGATCTCTTTCGGACTTTTGCTTCTGGGTGCCTTGCGTCTTGCTGCTGTGTCCTTGGTTACCGCCATTTTTCGTATTTCGATTGTTTGACATCAGAATCCCTTCCTTTTCATTCTGGTCTTCATGCCAAACGTAGTATGTCCCAAACAGCTCATTCATAATGAAGAATTACTTCGCTTCACCCATGAATACTTTCTTGCCATCTTCATACTTGTACACGTATACGGAAGCAAAGTCGTTGTCGCCTTTTTCGTTGAACGTTACGTTGACGAATTTACCTTTGTAATCTTTGGTTTTGTGAACAGCTTCCAGCACTTGTTCACGAGTTGGCTTTTTGCCACCGTTTGCTTTGATCGCTTCTTCCAGACCGTTCAGCATAACGCCCATGGAGTCATAACCAAACGAAGTGAAGATCCCTACCTTGTTGCCAGTCGCGCTCTCGAAGTCAGTGATCCATTTCTTACCTTCTTCGGTAGCACCAATATCGCCAACAGTAGAAGTAAAGACTACGTTATTGGCATTGTCCGCACCAGCAATTTTCACCATGTCAGCGGAGTCGTAGCCATCGCCACCCATGAAGACACCTTTGAAGCCTTTTTCACGTGCTTGCTTCACGATGATCCCTGCATCAGAGTAATATCCACCGAAGTAGATCATCTCTGGATTTTTCGCAAGGATTTGAGTCATGATCGCACTATAATCCTTCTCTCCTGCTGTTACCCCTTCAAAGCCGAGAACTTGTACACCGTCTTTTTCAAATTGCTTTTTCACTTCTTCCGCAAGACCTTGCCCATAAGCAGCCTTATCATGCATGACGAAAGCCGTTTTTACATTCAACTGATTTTTGGCAAAAACAGCGGCCTTGGAGCCTTGTTGATCATCACGCGCACAAATGCGGTGTACGATCTTCTTGCCTTGCTCAGTCAAATCAGATCCCGTTGCGGAAGGAGATACCATCACGAGCTTCTCTTGCTCGTATTGCGCTGCTGCTGTAATTGAAGCACCTGTTGTAGCATGGCCTACTACTCCGACTACATCAGGATTCGAAATCAACATTTGCGCGACTGCTACCCCTTGTTTCGGGTCAGCTTGGTCGTCTTGAGCGGACAATTGAACGTCAAAGCCAAGTGCTTTGAATGCCTCCAACTTTTCTTTCAAGGCATATTCCGCACCAGCTTTTGCTGTGCTTCCATAATCGGAGTACTGTCCAGACATCGGACCAACTACAGCAATCACGAGCTTTTCAGTAGCTCCGCCCGTGCTTCCTCCGCTATTGTTACTCGGCTGTGGTGTCGCGCTCCCAGTACCCGTACCTCCACCGCAGCCCGCGAGCAATGTGCTCAGAGCAAATGTCGCAGCCAGTATCGACAATGATTTCTGTTTTTTCATAGCAAAACATCCCCCTCTTTATTTATGAGCAAACTATGAATCACAATCTTATTGTAGGATATTTTAGAAAATTTGCAATAGAAATCATTGAAAGAAGAATCAATCAAAAAACCTCTATCGCTGTCTGCTAATAGAGGTGTAACACAAGTTGCATGAAGCAAATAGCCACTTCTACGCATAGAAGTGGCTATCTTGATGAGAAGAAACCATTTATTTAGGAATTAATTGGAATGCTCAGCTTGTAAGTGAGTGTTTTTGCATTGTACTCTACTTTTGCACCCAGTTCTTGAGCGATGAATACGAGCGGAACGAGTACTGCTCCGGTCACTGGACGTGGCGGATTTGCTACACTGGTTTCTTTGCCGTTTTTATAAGCAAAGTTTTTGTTTTCGTACATGCGCAGTGCATACTGGTTGTCTTTGGCAATCAGCAGAGATTTGGTCGTGCTATCCCATGCTGCAGTACCACCCAAAGCAATCGCCAATGTACTCGAATTAACATACGCAACACCATTTTCAGTAACGATTTCTTGTGGGAATGGGAACTCCTTACCGTTTAGCTGAACCTTGATTTTTTGTTGCTGTACAGGTGCAGAAGCAGTTTGGGCAAACGCAGCTGTTGCCGCTACACTCCCTGTTAGAAGAGCTGCTGTCAGCATCATTGTCGAAAACTTGCGAAGCATAATAAACACCCCTTAAATATCATGAAATGAATTCCAATTTTGTAAGGTTCGACACAAATCAACTTTTTCCTTCTTTTATATTCCATACATTTCCTATGTAATTCTCTCCCCAAACATGACCAGACTAAGGAAAAAAAATATATCCCACGAACAAATGTTTTTGTGCACAACCTGTGCATAACATTGTGGATAACTTTCGAAAGTGAGGCTTGCCATGGCAGGGGAACGTTTTTTTCTCATTTATCAAGAGGCTAGTGACGATGAATGCTTACTGACCATCGAACCATACAGAGACCAACAGGAGCTGGCGGAAGCCATTAATCAGCTGCAATCCAAACAAGTCGATGAGTATACAATCATCAAGGGAAAAAAGATGAAGGCCACGCTGAAACTCGCCGTCGATTTGACCGAAGCTGATGAGAATTCCAAGGAATGAATGATTTCTTTTTGGAGTAGGTTTAGACAAAGGGAAATTGGCAAACATGGTAGTGAGGGAGCGCACTTATGTGTTTGACCTTCATTGACCTTTTGTGTATGATATTGTTACAAAGAGAGGAGGAAGACTAGATGCATATGAATTTAATTCCAACTGTCATTGAACAGACCAATCGCGGGGAACGTGCTTACGACATTTATTCCCGACTGCTCAAAGACCGCATCATCTTTCTGGGAACCCCAATCAACGACACCGTAGCCAATATCGTTGTGGCACAGTTGTTGTTCCTTCAGGCGGAAGATCCGGAGAAAGACATTCACTTGTACATAAACAGCCCAGGTGGTTCTATTACTGCTGGTATGGCGATTTACGATACTATGCACTTCATCAAGCCTGATGTATCCACCATTTGTATCGGAATGGCTGCTTCCATGGGAGCATTCTTGCTGGCTGCTGGGGCAAAAGGCAAGCGCTTTGCTCTGCCAAACAGTGAAGTCATGATCCACCAACCATTGGGTGGCGCACAAGGACAAGCGAGCGACATTGAGATTGCCGCAAAACGTATTTTGAAGATGCGTGATCATCTGAACACCATTCTGGCTGAACGCACTGGACAGCCTTTGGAGCGCATCCAAAAGGATACCGATCGCGACAACTTCCTCTCTGCCGCAGAAGCTGTAGAGTACGGATTGATTGACAAAGTAATCACTTCCGAACCGTCTTCCAAAAAATAAGAGTTACGTCGTAAAAAAGAAGCACTCGTGCCTGACTACTGGCCGAGTGTTTTTTTGTATGCCGAGCAAACACCAAGAGGCTTCCCTTGGTTTGCTCGGCTTTTTCGATGGATCATTGTAATACTTCCATTAACTGACTGACATAGACCGTCCGGCTATGCCCTGGATTTTTTTCCTCATGCACACGTGCTGTTGACGTTTTTTCGTCTACAGCATCGATCCAAACGGCTTGTCCTTCGTACTCAACTTTGATATGGTCGTCGGAGCTCATAATGGCTTGTGCTCTCGTTACATTCATAAGCGGCTCCGGCTCCCTATTGCTCATTTTCAAGAGCCTGCTTGGCTGACGATGCCCCTGTCATCGTGTCTACACTCGTCTCTTCAATCAGGCCGTTCTGATCGGAAACGATCCCGCCCCCTAGTCCCTCGTTAATCATCCGGTCAATGTCCATATCAAAACAATCGCGGCCTTCGTAACACGTATCACGGTTACTCATGTCTCATTCCTCCTTCATGCAATATACATGGTTAGAAATGCCCTGCACGAAGGGAATTGATACATGGACCTCAACAAAAAAGACACCTCCCTTAAATGGAAAAGTGTCTCTCGTGACTCTATTCTTCCTTGCTTACCAGATTCGTAAGGCTGGTGACTGCCTGGGAGGCATCCGGCCCTTCTGCCAAAATGGTAATTTCCGTTCCAGAGCTGATTGCGAGGCTCATGATACCCATGATGCTTTTCGCATTGACCTTTTTGTTGCCTTTTTCTACGAATACTTCGGATGCAAAACGGTTAGCCTCTTGTACGAAAAAGGCTGCTGGACGAGCCTGCAAACCGGTCTTTAACTGAACCACGACCTGCTGTTGAACCATGAATGGACCTCCTTACTTGTAGACTATTATCCTTTAGTATATCATGCATCTACATCGAAATATTTTGTTTTTCTCGTATTTTGTCAGCGATTTCGTTAATTTTTCGCAAGCGGTGGTTAATGCCCGATTTGCTCACTACTCCGCTCGGCACCATCTCGCCCAATTCTTTCAAATTGATGTCAGGATGAACCAATCGGAGCTCCGCGACCTCGCGCAGACGTTTTGGCAAATTCTCCAATCCCATCTCTTGATCGATGAGCTGAATATTTTCCATTTGTCTGGTGGCTGCATTCACCGTTTTGTTTATGTTGGCGATTTCACAATTGTGTAAACGGTTTACCGAGTTCCGCATGTCCTTTACGATTCGGACGTCCTCGAAATACAGAAGTGCCTGATGAGCCCCAATCAAGCTCAAAAACTCTGTAATCTTCTCGCCTTCCTTAATATAGAGAACATACCCTTTTTTCCGCTCGATGCACTTGGCATTTAGTTTATACCGATTGGCGATCTTGGTCAATGCTTCGCAAAAATCCTGATAGGAAGTGAAAATCTCCAGATGATAGCTGGATGCCTCTGGATGATTAACCGATCCCCCCGCCAAAAAAGCACCCCGCAAATAAGCAGCGCGGCAACAGGACTTTTTCACGATATCAGGAGCGATTCCTGGGATAAACGACAGGCTTTGATCCATTATCCCCAAGTCTTGCAAGATCTCATTGGCCTTATTCGGAATACGCACAATGTAGACGTTGTTCTTTTTCAGACGCATTTTTTTGCGAACCAGCAGTTCAGCGTGTATCTGAAACAACCTCTTGATTAACGTGTAAATGCGTCGGGCAATCGCCGCGTTCTCTGTTGTCACATCCAGCACCAGTCGTCCGGCTCCAAACTGCAGACTTCCATTCATCCGAATCAAGGCTGAGAGCTCTGCCTTGCTGCAGCAATCGGCACCCTCCGTCATGGTAAGTTCTTTTTTGGTATGCGCGGCGAATGACATCGACTTCACTACTCCTTCTCTATCTTCAGCACCTTCCGACTTCGTTTGACGAGTGACACAACCTGCTTGCTGACAGCATGTGCATCATGACGTAGGTAACCATCCTCAAATGTGACTAACGGCTTCGCCACCACATGCAAACCGAGCTGGCGCAATTTCTTTAAGTCACATCGGACAGGAGCTGCTCCCTTTTCCGCATATTTGTCCAATACATGGGCAGGCAGCTCGGCTGAATTGACAATGATCGTATCCAGAAATGGTCTATCTACATGTTCATACATAACATTCACGTGTCTGGATGCAGAAAAACCATCTGTCTCCCCCGGTTGTGTCATGACATTGCAAATGTAGATTTTCGGGGCTTGTGCGCGTGTAATCGCTTCAAATAACCCACGTACTAATATATTGGGCAGGATGCTCGTGTACAAGCTGCCAGGCCCAATCAAAATGGCATCCGCCTCGGCAATAGCCATCAGGGCTTCGCTCAGAGGAACAGCGTCCTCCGGATCGAGGAACACCCGCTTGATTTCTTTGCCAGTCAACGGTATTTGGGATTCTCCGATTACGAGAGATCCATCTGTCATTTCCGCTTTCAACTGAATCGATTGCGTGGAAGCAGGCAATACATCTCCACGCACTGCCAAAACCCCGCTTAATGTTTTGACTGCGGTGACAAAATCTCCAGTGATTTCATTCATCGCTGCAAGTAATAGATTTCCCAAATTATGCCCTGCTAATCCCGTGCCTGTGGAAAAACGATACTGCATAACTTTTTCCATCAACGGCTCTGTATCGGCCAGAGCAGTCAAAACGTTTCGAATGTCGCCAGGTGGAAGCATATCCATTTCTTCACGCAAACGTCCAGAGCTTCCCCCATCGTCTGCTACGGTAACAATCGCTGTGATATGCACCGGCTCATGTTTTAAACCGCGTAGAAGGACGGACAGACCCGTTCCTCCGCCAATGACGACTAACCGTAATGGCCTTGACTGTAGCCTCCCGACTCCCTTAGTAGGCATATGTCACCTCATTAGTTCTAATACATATACCACAGGTGGCTTTTTATACACGCTTCAGTCTTTCCTGCCATCTTATGCTCATTTGTTCTTTTCCATGTCTCGATGACTGACACGGACAGAAAAATCTTTACCAAAGGTTTCTCCCAAATGTTCTGCAATGGCCACCGAGCGATGCTTGCCACCGGTGCATCCAATTCCTATCACAAGTTGACTTTTTCCTTCTCGCTGGTAATGCGGCAGGGTGTACCCCAAAAAGTCTGTAAGCTTTTCTAAAAATTCCTTTGTGTCCTTGTGCTGCATCACATACTCTGCCACTTCTGGATCACATCCTGTTTTCGGACGCAAATCCTCCACATAATGCGGGTTAGGCAAAAAACGGACATCGAACATCAAGTCAGCGTCTATCGGTGCGCCGTATTTGAAACCAAACGACAATACATTAATCGTAAGTGGTGATCCTTGTTGACCGTATTGGCTGATGATTTTTTCTCGAAGCTGAACTGGCTTCATTTGACTCGTATCGATAATCTGATGCGCCCAGCCCTTCATTTCCTCCAACAAGCGGCGCTCAGCGTGAATTCCTTCCAAAGGGGAACCGTTCGGGGAAAGCGGATGTCTGCGACGTGTTTCCTTATAACGGGAAACCAATGTCTGATCGTTCGCATCCAGATAAAGGATGTGGTACGATAATCCATTCATCTGATTGAGGCTCTCCATGGTTACGGCTAGATTTTCAAAAAACTCACGCCCTCGCAAGTCAATCACCAATGCGACTCGCTCAATACTCCCACCAGACTGTTTGACCAACTCAGCAAATTTGGGAATCAGTACAGGGGGTAGGTTGTCTACACAAAAAAAACCCAGGTCCTCCAAGCTTTGTACAGCAACTGTCTTTCCCGCACCTGACATTCCGGTAATAATCAGGAGATTCATGGCCTTGTCGTTTCCCAATTCCGTCACGCAACTCGCCTCCTACGATTCTGACAATAGCATACCATATTGTCCACCTTATTCGCACCTTTTTGAACTGCTTCCCCTGTTTTTCCAATGACGTCTTCAACAGGCGTACAAGCGTTTTTAGAAAAAAAGATGCGTGACTGAATGCCAGCCACGCAACAATTGTTTATATAGATAAGGGGGTCAATTCATTGTCTATAGATTACCTTTGAATTATTTCACCCATGTTACAAGCAGGTTAAGAGATTGTGACATTTTGTTCCTTTAGCTTTTCATTCAGCTCTTCTACATAGTGCTGAGCAGATTGAGCAGCGATAGAACCGTCTCCAGTAGCTGTCACGACTTGACGCAGCATTTTTTCGCGTACATCTCCTGCTGCAAAAACACCTTTTACTTTGGTGTTCATTTTTTCGTCTGTCAGTACGTAGCCTGCGTCGTTGGTGATGCCCAGTGGACGTACGCTTGCAGTCAATGGGTCCATACCTACGTAGATGAATACCCCATCCGCTGGGAATTCTTTTTGTTCACCTGTTTTGGCGTTTTCCAAGAGCACCGCTTGTACTTTGCCTTCACCACGGATCTCTCTTAGTTCTGTATCCCAGATCACTTCGATTTTTTCGTTATCGAAAGCACGTTTTTGCAGGATCTTCTGTGCACGGAACTGATCACGACGGTGTACGATCGTCACTTTGGAAGCGAAGCGAGTAAGGAATACAGCCTCTTCCACCGCGGAGTCTCCTCCACCCACAACCACCAGTTCTTTATTGCGGAAAAATGCACCGTCGCAAACCGCGCAGTAAGAAACACCACGGCCGGACAATTCTTTTTCGCCTTGTACACCGAGCAAACGATGCTCTGCCCCAGTCGCCACAATGACAGATTTGGTCAAGTACTCCTTGTCACTTGTGATAACGCGTTTGTACGGCTCTTCATCACGGATTTCTTTGATTTCGCCATATGCATACTCCGCACCGAATTGCTGTGCATGTTCAAACATTTTTGTAGAGAGATCAGGGCCAAGAATGGAAGTGAAGCCAGGGTAGTTCTCGATATCTTCCGTGTTGGCCATTTGACCGCCTGGGATTCCTCTCTCCAGCATCAATGTGCTCATGTTCGCACGGGATGTATATACAGCAGCCGTCATTCCGGCAGGGCCAGCTCCGGCGATAATGACATCATAAATTTTTTGATCGCTCATGCTTGTTGCCTCCTCATCTCACACAGTTTTGTTTCCTTATTTAAATTAATTATAATGTAATAATCTATTTAAAATCAAGTGTGGACAAAACTTTGACGCACTTTGCCAAAGTAGCGGCAGAAATGCCGTATTTTTGAGCAAGAAGGGCTTGCGACTGTTTTTCGTTCGTGATCGTTCCGTATACATATTCCAATGCTGCGACCCACGCTACTTCTTTTCGCACTTGTACACGACTTTGGGCATATTCATGATGCTTACGCCATACATCAAGGCACCATTCTCCAGCCTCTTGATTGCCCTGCGAGAGCAAATAATGACGTATGCCTTCTTCTACACTGCTTTCCAGCTCGTCCGACTTAGGCATGCCATTTGTGCCAGCTGGTGTTTCTTCCGGCATCTCTGCACCCATATCAGCCAAAGCCAGCAAGGCTAGCTTTTGTAGCTGTTGATTGTCCGTCTGGTAATAAAATTGACGGACCGCTGTTTCAGCTTCGTCGTCTCCAATCAGGGACAACGTTTGCAGCACCGCGAATTTGACTTCGTCGCGTCCATGCTGCAAAGCCCAAAGAAGAGAGGCGCGGATCATCGGGTCTGTTTTAAAATCTTCCACTCCCGTGAATGAAGCCTTTTCCCAAGAAACATCACGTTGGGTCGGATTGTATTGGTAGGGGATCGGTTTTATAGTCTCCCCTTCTTGTTCGTTTTTTACCATTTGAATGTATTGATCTGCGATTCCTGCTTCTGGATCTAACTGCTTGGCTTTTTGCCACCAGCGCAGTGCCTGATCCTTTTTCCCGCTCAAATAAGCTGAGATCGCAGCATAGTGGTACGTGCACGCTTCATGCGGCCGTCCATTTCGCAGCATTCGTTGGTAATGGAAATACGCTTCGTCATGCTGACCGAGCACTCCCATTGTTGTTGCGAGCTTATAGGTATTTTCCGGATGGAACGGAACGACCTTTTTCAGCACATCAATCAAGCTCAACAGCTCTGTTGTTTGATTGTGATGGGAGAGCAAAACTGCCAAATTGCACAGGGCATGCAGGTTTCCTTCTTCTTTATCCAGCGTCTCTTCGATTGTCTCCATCGCCTTCTGGAATTCCCCAGCATAATAGTAGGCGAGAGACAAATTGTTCCACGCCGGCAAAAAGTCAGGATCGGCCTCGACGATTTCTTTTAAGGTATCCAGAGCCTCCAGGAAACGTCCCTCTTCCAGACTACGACGAGCTCGTTCGTGTTTGCTGTATACGTCCTCTTTTTCACTTGGGAGGAAATGTCGTGGTGGCATGTCCAGCTCAAAGTAAATATAGTCGAGGAGCTCTTCGGCATCTTCCCGATACGGTCCGGTGCTATCTTCTTGTAAATAACGAACAGCCATTTCTTCTGCCATATGGTAATCTTCCAAGTTGGCATAGTTGTTCGCCATGTAGAAATACACTTCTGTCATGGCTGGATCCCATTTTTCTATCACTTCATAAAGGACTTCATTCGACGATTCAAACTGTCCGGTTTCAGCTAAAGCACTAGCTAAATGGCAATGGCATTCTGCATTCGTCGGCTCCATTTCAACTGCTCGGCGAAATGAACGTAATGCTTTATCATAGTCGTACCGATTTAAACAACGCATTCCCCGGTCAACAAAAAAAGCGGCATCTTGCTTAAAGTCAACGACAGTCGTTCTCTTCAAAATACTTTTGTTATGTTTCATAAAACCTCCAACATCGTAGGAGCTTACACTCCAAGTATCGTACCAGAAGCATCGGCACCCTACAAGCTGACTCGTCTTTTAAAGTGTTTGATCAAATGAGTGTTCAAAAAGTCGACTTTTGAACCACTCTATAAATAAAGCAAGAAACACCACTGGCCCATAGCAAGTGGTGTTTATGAACAAAAATGGAGCGGACGAAGGGTCTCGAACCCTCGACCTTCGCCTTGGCAAGGCGACGCTCTACCAATTGAGCTACGTCCGCATATCTTGTCAACTATTCATATTTTGTCCGATTAAAAAAACTGGTGAGCCATGAAGGACTCGAACCTTCGACCCTCTGATTAAAAGTCAGATGCTCTACCAACTGAGCTAATGGCTCGTACATGGTGGCTCGGGACGGAATCGAACCGCCGACACGAGGATTTTCAGTCCTCTGCTCTACCGACTGAGCTACCGAGCCATATACTTTGTTCGCCACTCTTGAATAAGAATGGCGGAGCTGACGGGACTCGAACCCGCGACCTCCGGTGTGACAGACCGGCGTGAACTCCAACTTCACCACAGCTCCATATAGAAGGCTTGTTCCTTCAAAACTGAATACG
>NZ_PXZM01000039.1 GCF_003013395.1 Brevibacillus fortis
ATTCTTCTCTGACGTAACTGCCCGCATTCTTCATTCTTTTTTAGGCATTTAAAAATCGGATCACACGGAAAGCTCGTAGAGGAAACAGGAGAAAAAAGCGAAGATCTTAGGGACGCCGACCGAGACGCAATGCAAAAAGCGAAACACGCCCTTAAGTGTCCACCTCTGAAACACATCCTGAAAGGACAACTTTGGACGCGGTTTCGCTTTTTGCATGGAGTCGTGCAGTCAATCCCGCAGGGGGTGGCCCTAGAAGCTGAGCGTTTTCTCCTGTTTCCTCCCCTCCACAACAGCAACGTACAAGAAGTTTTTTCACTAGACATCTAAGTACGAGAAACGCCAAAGGCTTGGCGTAGTCTAGTTTCCTAATGGTATAGTAAAGTATGAAATGGAGGAGACTCAAGACGAGAGGAGTATGAGCGATGTCCACAATTATGATTGTAGAAGACGACCCGAAAATCAACCAGCTGCTGCAAGAGCAACTGGAAAAATACGGATTCAAAACAGTCAATGTTGAACATTTCGATAGAGTCATGGAGGTATTTATTCAAGGGCGCCCTGATCTGGTTTTATTGGATGTGAATCTACCGAAATTTGACGGGTTTTATTGGTGCCGACAAATGCGCCAGGAGTCTAACTGCCCGATCCTGTTCATCTCTGCCCGAGAAAGTAAAATGGACCAGGTGATGGCCTTGGAAAATGGGGCCGATGACTATATCACAAAGCCGTTCGACTACGATGTGGTTTTAGCCAAAATCCGCAGTCAGCTCCGGCGAGCTTACGGACAATATGCTCCACAAGAAGGGGAGCGTACGGTTGAAGTGGCAGGGCTCAAGCTGTTTTTAGAGCGAATGGAGCTGTCCATGTACGATACCAAAATCGAGCTAAGCAAAAAGGAAGCGTTACTGCTCGAAGCCTTGATGAATCAACATCCACGTGTCGTCAGTCGTGAGCGTTTGCTAGAAAAGCTGTGGGATGAGCAGTTTGTCGATGAAAACACGCTGAATGTCTACATCACACGCGTGCGCGGCAAGCTGAAGGACTTAGGCGTAGAAGGAGCTGTCGAGACTGTTCGCGGTTCTGGCTATCGCTTGCGTGCGACTTGGGAGGAAGGGCAATGAAGCTGTTCCTTCGAGATCAATGGCCATTCGCAGCGTTTTTTCTCGTCCAATTGATCTTATTGATCATGATTTTTGCGATGGATGGGTACTGGAATGAATCATTGATGATCTACGTCATGTTTTTATCTGTTTTTTTCGCGGGGGCTTTTCTCGCCATCCGCTATTTGTCTCACCGCACGATCTATCAGCGACTGAGCAAGCCGGTAGAGTCTCTAGAGGAACTGACGCAGACATACGGGAATTCACCGTTGTGCCGCGCGATGGATGACATCAGTCAGGAGCAATACCGACTTTACAAAGAACAGCTTCATGCCTATGAAAACAAGCAACGGGACCATACGACGTTTATTCAGCAGTGGGTTCATCAGATGAAGACGCCGATTTCGGTTATTCATCTGTTGCTGCAAAATGAAGACGATCCAACAGCAGAGAGCGTCCGTGAAGAAGTGGACCGGATCAAGCGTGGACTGGAAACGGTTTTGTACATAGCTCGCCTCGATCGATTTGAACAGGACTTCCTGATTGAGCCAGTAACCCTGCGTTCCTTGGTGCAGAATGTGTTGGCGGAAAACAAGCGGCTATTTATTCGCAATCAAGTGTATCCCGAGGTAAAAGTGGATGAGAATTGGCGAGTGGAATCGGACGAAAAGTGGCTCGCTTTTGTCCTCAACCAATTGTTGACGAATGCCGTTCGTTATTCAGCAGGGAAAAGCAACAAGGTCACCATTCGTACGTATGAACGCGGCGCGCATGCCGTACTGGAAGTGCAGGATTATGGAATCGGGATCCCTGCTGAAGATATTCACCGCGTATTCAAGCCGTATTTTACGGGAGAAAATGGACGCAAATACCCTGAGTCCACCGGGATGGGACTGTACTTGGTGAAGGAAATTTGCGGGCGGCTCCATCATGGGGTGGAAATGGAGTCAGAAGTGGGAGAGGGGACAACCGTACGTATTGTCTTGTCTGCCGTTGTACCAACCTTACAAGAAAGTAAGATAGCTGAAAGTTAATTCGATAGCTGGACTATGCGCACTTCCGTATAGTTGAATTTGGAAGTGCAAGAAAGGGGAATGGCGCATGGAAATGCTTGCTGTAAATAGCTTGAGTAAAATATACGGGGGCAAGGTAACTTACCGCGCGTTGACCGATATCGATTTTTCGATTCGCAAGGGCGAATTTGTCGGTATTATGGGACCTTCCGGCAGTGGCAAGACTACGCTATTAAACATGATCTCCACGATTGATACACCAACTTCTGGTGCGGTTCTTTTGAACGGTACGAATCCGCATCATTTAAAAAAAGATAAACTCGCCCTGTTTCGCCGTCGTGAGCTCGGCTTTGTATTTCAAGATTTTAACCTCTTGGACACGTTGACGATCGGGGAAAATATTGTGTTGCCGCTGACGCTGGACAATGAGAAAGTATCGGTCATGGAAGAAAAGCTGCAAAGTGTTGCGGAGAAGCTAGGGATTCAGGACATTTTGGAAAAGCGAACCTTCGAGGTATCTGGAGGGCAACGTCAACGGACGGCAATTGCTAGGGCAATCATCCATTCTCCGTCTCTATTGCTCGCTGACGAGCCGACAGGAAATCTTGATTCCAAGTCTTCGCGCAACGTCATGGAGACACTGGAAGCAATCAATAAGCGGGATAATACCACTACGATGATGGTGACGCATGATGCTTTGGCAGCCAGCTATTGCCATCGGGTGATTTTTATCAAAGACGGGCAGCTCCATAACGAGATGTATCGTGGTGAGAGTCGACAGGTATTCTTCCAGAAAATTATTGACTCGTTGTCGTTTTTGGGAGGGAACACCTATGACCTTTCGACAATTCGCGTGTAATAACGTTGTAAGAAATAAACGTATGTACGCTGCGTTTTTCATGAGTAGCGTTTTTTCTGTCCTCATTTTTTTCGTCTATGCGATGTTTATTTTTCATCCAGAGATTATCGGGCAGGAGATTCATGAATCCGTAGCCACTGGGATGATGGCGGCTGAGTACGTCATTTTTCTGTTTTCCTTCTTTTTCCTTTTTTATTGTGTCGGTGCTTTTTTGAAAAAGAGGGAGAAGGAGTTCGGAATCCTTTTTATCCAGGGCATGACACCGTTGCAGCGGAATACGCTGATTTTTATGGAAAACATGCTGATAGGCATTGTCTCGATTGCCATCGGAATTGGACTCGGGCTGGTTCTCGCCAAGCTGTTTTTCCAATTCGCCGGATTTTTGCTGGATGTAAAAGCACTCGGGTTTTACTTCCCGTGGAAAGCGATCGGTTTGACAGTAGTGGCGTTTCTCATCTTGTATGCAGCCATTTCGCTGTTTACCGTCCTCGTTTTGCGAAGCCGCAGTCTGTTGGATCTGTTGCAAGGAAGTGGTCGGCCCAAGCGTGAGCCAAAGGCATCGTTAGTGCTGTCTCTGGTCGCAGTAGCTTTGTTGGGAATGAGTTATGCCTTAGCCCTCACTGCTGATGGCGTGAATGTACTCGTGCTGATGCTTCCGGTCATTGCGCTGACGACTGTAGGAACGTATCTGATGTTTACGCAGCTGAGCGTCATCTTCATCGATTTTCTGAAGAAGCGTCGAGCTTTTTACTGGAAACGTACGAATCTCCTGACGCTCTCTGATCTGGCCTATCGGATGAAAGATAATGCACGGATGTTCTTTTTGGTCAGCATCGTCTCGACAGTTGCATTCTGTGCAATTGGTACGCTTGCTGCTTTGGCTGGATCGATTCAGATTACGGTGATGAAAATCAATCCGTTTGCGTTTGAATACCAGTCCAAACAAAGTGATGTAGAGAGAGCCCAGCATCTGTCGTTAATTGAAACGAGCTTGCAGCAGGGTGGCTTTTCCTTCGAAAAATATCAAGTAGCTATGCGGATTTTGCCAGAGCTGGTCAATGAGGAGAGCATCGGGGTTGTGAAGCTGTCCGACTATAATCGGCTAGCGGTAGCGTCCCGTTCGCCTGAGCTACAAATGACGAATAACGAGGTGTTCGTCCTGCTCAATTGGATTGGTGATTCCGTAGCGAGTAAAACGCTGCAAGTGGGTAATGCACAGCTCGCAGTCAAAACAGATACGAATATGACTCCGTTGATCAGAGGGATTGAATTTGAGCGTTTGATTGTCGTACCGAATCAGGTGTATGAGCAGCTTCCGCAACTGAAGGAAGAACAGCGCTTTGTATACGAGGTTCCGAGATGGAAGGAAACGCAGGATCTTAGTCTCAAGCTTCAGGAAGATATTAGTCATTTCGAAGAAAATTATTCGTTTTCAGCTCGTGCGCCATACTACCACAGCATGAAACAAATGGCGAACATGGGACTCTTTATCGGGTTGTTTGTGGGCGTGTTGTTCTTTGTAGCCGCTGCAAGCTTTCTCTATTTCCGTCTGTACACGGACCTGGAATACGACAAACGGCATTATGGTTCGCTTTCCAAGATCGGACTCACGGATGCGGAGCTGACACGTATCGTTACGACCCAGGTAGCCCTGTTGTTCTTCGTGCCGATTGTAGTGGCCATTATTCATAGCATGGTGGCGTTCGTATCCCTGCAAAGCTTGTTGAAGCTGATTCTTGTCGCGTCTGTAGTCAAGCCGACCGCGATCGTCTTATGCAGCTTCGTCGTTGTTCAAGGTGTGTATTTCTGGATTATTCGAAACCGCTACTTGTTCCATTTAAAGCAATCAATGAACCGCTAGTGACTTTTCCATCATGTCCAAATGAGCAAGGACATAGGATAAAAGGAGAAGGCTGCGAGGGGGAAAGCGGATGGAACGAGAGGCGTGGATGGGGCAAGCCGTACAGATTGCATTTGAAAATGTACGTGATAAAATAGGTGGACCGTTTGGAGCTATTGTCGTCAAAGATGGGTATGTAATCGGGCGAGGGCGCAATGAAGTGACGACAAGCAATGACCCTACGGCACATGCCGAAATTCAGGCGATTCGGGAAGCATGTCGTAATCTCCAAACCTTTCAGTTGAACGATTGCGACTTGTATACGAGCTGCGAGCCGTGTCCGATGTGCCTGGGAGCCATCTTTTGGGCAAGACCGCGCCATGTCTATTACGCTTGCACGAAAGAAGATGCGGCGCATGTCGGTTTTGATGATCAGTTTATTTATGAGCAGATTGTTCTCCCTCATGAAGAGCGAAGTATTCCCTTTCGGAGAATAGATCTTGCAAATAGACGGAGTCCATTTGAAGCATGGTCACAATCACCGGACCGTATCGAATATTAATAGAGAGCCTCTCCACTAGCGGAGCAGGCTCTTTTTCTTCGTTTTATTTATAGTAAGAATAGGTGGAAAGAAAAAAATAAAATGAAAATGCTTTCAAAATGAAATTTTCAGATAAAGTATTGCACTATGTCGAAAATCGTATTATAGTAACAACAATCATTATGAAATTCGACCAAATTTTCTAAATATCAACTGTAATAAGGTTGTAATTTGTATAAAAAAGACGAATAAGGGTGTGTTTATATGGAGGAAACTTTTCGAAGATCACTCTATCCTGATTTAGATGACATCGACTACGGAATTATTCGAGCCTTGCAAGGAAATGCACGCTTGCCGTTTACTCAGATCGCGAAGGACCTCGGGGTCACGGAAAAGACGATTCGAATGCGCGTCCAGCAATTGCAGGACGAAGGTGCCCTGAGTCTGGTCGGTATTGTCAATCCAGTCAAAGCAGGGTTTCACGTACAGGCGATGATTCAAGTAGCTGTGGATGCGGAAAAGCTGGACGATGTGGTTGCTGCGTTAACGGACACCGTAGAGATCAGGCTCATTGTACTCACTTCTGGGGAATATCAGCTTTTCACACAGGTGCTCGTAACAAGCAATGAAGAATTGTCGCAATTTTTACTCAAAAAACTACACAAGATTCCTGGCATCTCCAAAACGAATGTGATTAACGAATTGAAGATACTGAAGTCCAAATATAACTTTATCCGTTAGGGCACGAGTGACCTTGGAAGGGGGAATGCCATCGGGCGAAAATCCGCTGGGATTACGAATGACGAACGATGCTCGGAAGAAACTGGAGAAAAAACGAGAGAAAAGGGGTCATCCTATGTTTTCGACCAAAATGAGCAAAGCAATGCTCAGTGCTGTTCTGGGGACAGTTTTATTGGTAACAGGCTGTGGAGGAGGAAACAGTGCGGGTACAGACAACGGAAAAGCCGCAACAACAGCACCAGCCTCCGGAAAAAAAGTACTGAATATTGGGTTAAAGGCAGACCCGCCTTCAATGGACCCAAACACCTCGACTTCGCTGTACGACCGTCAAGTGTACGCGAGCCTCTATGACAAGCTGTTTGATATTGACTCAGAAGGAAAAATCGTGCCAATGCTGGCGGAATCGTATGAAGTAACGCCAGACGGCAAGGCCTATACATTGAAGCTGAAGCAGGGCGTGAAATTCCACGATGGCACCGAGTTTGATGCTGAGGCAGTGAAATTCAACCTCGAGCGCAACATGAACGGTGAGAAGTCCCGCCGGAAAGGCGAATTGAAATTCGTAGATTCCGTTGCCGTAGTGGACAAGCATACCGTAAAAATCCAGATGAAAGAGCCTTTCGCTCCATTTCTGTCCGTCTTGACTGACCGTTCAGGCATTATGGTATCGCCAAAAGCAGTGAAGGAACATGGCGATCAATACCTCAATCATCCGGTTGGTACAGGCCCGTTCGTATTTGTTGAACAAGTAAAAGGCGACCACGTGACACTGAAGAAAAATGAAAACTACTGGAACGGCCAAGTGAAACTCGATGAAGTGAACTACAAAGTGTTCACGAACGGAACAGCGAAGGTGCAAAATCTGCGCTCCGGCATGCTGGATATCATCGATGATACACCTGTGAAAGAAATCCCAGCAATCAAGGGCGATGCGAACCTGCAATTAGTTGCGGAATCCGGGATGGGTTACCAAGGTCTTTACTTGAATAACTCCCGCGCGCCGTTTGACAACAAGTACCTCCGTCAGGCTGTGGATCGTGCTATTGACCGTGATGCACTGGTAAAAGTACTGTTTAACGGCTATGCGGCACCGGCTCGTACAGCATTTACAAAAGGCAGTTTGGCTTACAATGAAGCACTGAACACACCGAAGCCGCCGGATGCAGCGGAAATCAAGGATTTTCTCGCGAAGGGCGGTCAACCGAACGGATTTAACTTCAAGCTGTACATCTCTACTTCTCCGGAGAATGAACAACTGGGTGCGGTACTGCAAAACATGCTGAAACAACACAACATCAACGTGACATTGGAAAAATTGGAATATGGACAATTGATCGAAACAGGCGATAAAGGTGAATTTCAAGCGATGCAACTGGGCTGGTCTGGACGTCAGGACCCTGATCAAAACTTCCATGACTTCGTCGTAACGGATACATCGAACAACGATGGCCGCATTTCTATTCCAAAACTGGATGAGCTGGTCACCAAAGCGCGTGGTGAGCTGGACGAAGCGAAACGCAAGGCACTGTATGACGAAGCTGCCGCATTGCTGCAAGAAGAAGCGGGCTATGTCTACATGTACCACCAATATGTACTGCTTGGCATGAACAAGAAAGTAACCGGCTTTACTTATGTTCCAGACGGTTTGATCCGTACAGCGAATTTGGACAAGCAATAAGCGAAGGTAACGAAACACTATAACAGCAAGAGCAAGGAGGAATTGTCATGATGTTCATAATCAGGCGTCTATTGCTGACAATCCCGATTCTCCTGCTGGTGTCGATTATGACATTCTCTTTGATTCATATGATCCCGGGCGATCCTGCCCGGGTCATTTTAGGAGAGGAAGCGACACTGGAAGCCTATCAGGCACTGCGAACTGAGCTGGGATTGGATCAGCCGATCGTAGTGCAATATTTTTCCTGGCTAGGAAAAGTGGTAACGGGTGATTTGGGAATATCAATTACAGACCGCGTGCCGGTCGCAGACTTAATTATGCAAAGACTGCCAGCTACCGTGGAATTGACGATCGGAACGTTCCTGGTAGCGATTCTGATTGCGTTTCCTGCGGGAATTCTCGCGGCTGTTCGTCGTGGAACCTGGATTGATTATACAAGTACATTTACAGCTTTAGGCGGTATGAGTATCCCGAGCTTCTGGCTGGCGATGATGATGATTATATTTTTTGCCGTCGAAAATCAATGGCTGCCATCTTCCGGTTATGTACCGTTTTCCGAGAATCCCACACAAAACCTGATGGCCATGATTCTGCCCTGTTTGGCAACGGGCTTGCGGGAATCTGCCGTATTGATGCGGATGCTGCGTTCTTCTTTGCTCGATGTCGTGAGCATGGACTTTATTCGGACAGCGAAAGCGAAGGGATTGAATGAGGCTCGCACGATTCTGGGGCACGCACTCAGAAATGCGATGGTTCCGGTGGTAACGACCTCGGGTTTGATGATCGCAGGCTTGTTGGGTGGTCTGGTGATTACCGAATCGATTTTTTCGATTCCTGGCTTTGGCCGTCTGATTGTGGAATCTGTATTCAAGCGTGACTACGTAACGGTTCAAGGAGCCATTCTTGTTTCAGCGGTTCTCGTTGTATTAGTTAACCTGATTGTAGACATTTTGTACGCTGTCATTGATCCGCGCATCAAGGCTGGGAAAGGAGCAGGTGAGTGATGAAAACCGTGGGCAAATTTCTCCGGAATGGTTTGGGCGTCATCGGAGCGGTGATTATCCTCGGATTGATCTTGGTGGCGATTTTCGCACCGCTGATCGCACCCTTCGACCCCAATGCACAAGACTATAACAAAATTTTGATGCCGCCAGATGGTGAGCACTTCTTTGGTACAGACGACCTCGGTCGGGATATTTTCTCCCGTGTTGTTTACGGGGCGCGCATCTCCATTCAGGCAGCGCTGATCTCTGTTGGCATTGCGATGCTGATCGGGGTGCCGATTGGACTGTTGTCCGGTTACTACCGCGGCTTTTGGGATGAGTGGATCGTCATGCGAAGCGTCGATGCGATGCAAGCCTTTCCGTTTTTAATTTTGGCTTTGGCGATTTCGGCGGTGCTTGGTTCAGGCTTCGGGAATGCCATGCTAGCGATTGGGATTGGTTTTGCCCCTGCTTTTATACGGATTACACGCGGTCAAGTTCTGTCGCTTCGGAATATGGAGTATATTCAAGCAGCACGTTCGGTTGGTGTAAAGGATGCACGCATTATTTTTCGCCACATTTTGCCGAACGCCATGAACCCGATTGTGATTCAAGCGACGTTGGCAATGGCATCCGGGATTATTGCAGAAGCATCCTTGTCCTATCTCGGATTGGGTGTACAGCCGCCGACTCCCTCTTGGGGCAGTATGCTTAACCAAGCACAAACGCTTATGTCCGTCGCGCCCTATGCGACATTTTATCCGGGGATTGCCATCTTTTTAGTCGTGCTGGGCTTCAACTTGTTGGGAGATGGTCTACAGCAGGTGCTGGACCCACGCGCACGTAAATAATGAATGCCCTACACGGGAGAAAAGGAGTGGAGCAGATGACGACTATCTTGGAAGTGGAACAGCTGAGAACCCGTTTTCGCACGGACAGCGGTGTCGTCAGTGTCGTGGAAGGTGTCGACTTCTTTATCCGTGCTGGTGAAACGCTTGGCGTCGTGGGCGAATCGGGCTGTGGGAAGAGTGTAACCAGCCTGTCGATCATGCGCTTGCTGCCGCCCAACGGAAGCACGGAAGGATCGATTCGCTTCAATGGGAAGAACGTGCTTGCGCTGTCGGAAAAAGAAATGCAAGGGGTACGCGGTAATGAAATCGCGATGATTTTTCAAGAGCCAATGACATCCCTCAATCCGCTGCATACCGTAGGCAAACAGATTGAGGAAGCGGTCATGCTGCATCGCAAGGTAACAAAGGCAGAGGCAAAGGAACGGGCGATTGCGATGCTAAAAGCAGTCGGAATGCCGCGTGCAGAAGAGATTTACGGAGAGTTTCCGCACCAGCTGTCAGGCGGGATGCGCCAACGTGTAATGATCGCGATGGCGATGTCCTGCGATCCAAAGCTGATTATTGCAGACGAGCCGACAACCGCACTGGATGTGACAATTCAGGCGCAAATTCTCGATTTGATGCGCGATTTGAAAGAAAAAACGGGCACTTCCATCATGCTGATTACGCATGATTTGGGTGTAGTAGCCGAGATGTGTGACCGCGTTATCGTCATGTATGCCGGGCAAGTCGTGGAGGAGACGGATGTCGATACGCTGTTTGACAGTCCGAAGCATCCGTATACGATCGGTCTGATGAACTCGATTCCTGAGCTGGACGAAGAGCGCGAATATCTGGAAACCATTCCAGGGGCAGTTCCTTTGCCGTATCAAATGCCAGCCGGCTGCCGTTTTGCCCCGCGCTGTTCGCAAGCAATTGCGATTTGTCACGAAAAGCCCCCTGAACTCTTGCAATTGGACAATCAAAAATGTCGCTGCTGGCTGTACGCGAAGGAGGGAGAACAGGCATGACGACACCTCTCTTAGAAGTAAAAGGGCTGCAACAGCATTTTCCCATCAAGGGTGGCTTTTTGAAGCGGACGACGGGACATGTCAAAGCAGTCGATGGTATTGATCTGACAGTGTATCCAGGTGAAACACTTGGGATTGTAGGGGAATCGGGCTGCGGCAAGTCTACGACGGGCCGAACGATTCTGCGCCTCTTGGAGCCGACAGCAGGAGAAGTATTGTTTGATGGCAAAGATTTAGCGAAGCTTCCTAAAGAAGAAATGCGCGTCATGCGCCGAAACCTGCAAATGATTTTTCAGGACCCATATGCTTCTCTAAACCCGCGGATGACGATCAAGCAGATTTTGATGGAGTCACTGATGGTGCACAACATCGGGACAAAGGCAGAGCGGGAAAAAGTCATCGAAGAGATTATTCAGGTCGTTGGCTTGCGAAAAGAACATCTGAACCGCCATCCACATGATTTTTCCGGCGGACAGAGGCAGAGAATCGGTATCGCCCGTGCACTGGTCGTAAAACCAAAGCTGATCATTGCCGATGAGCCCGTGTCTGCCTTGGACGTATCGATTCAATCACAGGTACTCAATTTGTTGAAGGATTTGAAAAAGGAATTCAATCTGACCCTGATGTTCATTTCGCATGATTTGTCGGTCGTAAAGCACTTGTGCGATCGGATCGCGGTGATGTATTTGGGGCGGATCGTAGAAATTGCTGACAAGCGGACGTTGTTTGAGAACCCGAGTCATCCGTATACACGGGCGCTGCTCTCGGCTGTTCCAGTAGCGAAACCACGGCAAAAGCGCGAACGGATCTTGTTGACAGGCGATTTGCCGAGTCCAGCAAATCCACCGAGCGGCTGCACTTTTCATCCGCGTTGTCCTTATGCGACTGAGATTTGCAAGACGCAGGTGCCCAGTCTGTCAGACATTGGCAAGGGCCAACTGGTATCCTGTCATTTGGTACAATCGGGCGAGCTTTTCCGCTAGCTAGGCAAGGACGGAGGTACAGCTATGATTTACTGGCAATTATTTCTCGCCTTTTTCCGCATCGGAATCTTCGGGTTTGGGGGAGGACCTACGATGGTTCCCCTCTTTTACACCGAATGCGTGAAAAAGTACAAATGGGTGACAGATGAGGACTTTTCTGACAATCTGGCGCTCGGCAACGCTCTTCCAGGGCCAATTGCGACCAAGCTGGCCGCATTTATCGGCTATCGGGTAAAAGGCTGGAAGGGTGCCTTGGTGGCAAACATCGCAGTAGTGATGCCAATCGTGCTTGTGATGATCGGTTTGCTGCAAGTCATTTATCAATGGAAGGATACGCCGGGTGTATACGGCATGATCCAGGCAATCGGTCCGGTAATCGCAGTCATGACAGGCGTCCTTACATGGGAATTCCTTTCAAAGGGTTGGAAGGGAGCATCCAACAAAGCAGGAGTGAGCCTTTCCCTCGCACTCTCACTTGTAGCGTTGCTCTTCCTTGATTGGCATCCGGGTATCGTAGTAGGGATTGCGCTGACTGTTTCATTTGCCTACTCTACTTGGTCTGTCCGCAAGCGCAAGGACAAGGACGGCAAGGAGGGTGTAGCATGACTTACCTGCAATTATTTTGGGCTTTTTTCATCTCCAACATTTTGGGATACGGGGGAGGTCCACCGAGCATTCCTTTGATCCAAAATGAAGTAGTTGACCATTACAAGTGGATGACCGTACAGGAATTCGGAGAAGTGCTGGCAGTAGGAAATGCGCTGCCCAGTCCAATCGCGACCAAGCTCGCTGGATACATTGGCTATCAGGTAGCGGGTGTACCGGGTGCAGCAGTCGCATTATTTGCAACGGTTGCTCCGACAGCGATCGCGATGATCTTGCTGATGGGGTTCATTAACCTATTCCGCAGTGCTCCACAGGTAAAAGCGATGACTCAATCGGTACGACCGGTCGTTACTGTCTTGCTCGGAACGATGACGTATCAATTCCTGATGGGCGCAGTCGAGGGAATCGGCTGGATGCAAACAGGGATTTTGACAGTGGCTTCCTATCTTCTGCTCGAAACGTGGAAGGTTCATCCAGCTTTTGTCATTTTGGGAGCGATGGCTTACGGGTTTGTTTTCATCGGCTAGGAAAGTTTACGTAAGCTGGTAGGGAGAAAAAGCACAGGGCTCGCAGACCTTGACAACGCCTACCCAGTCGGAACTTCAAAAAGGGGACCACGTTTGTCGAACACCTCTTCCTTGAGAAACTTCCGCCCGTAGGGTGGCTTTGGATCGACGGTCCCCTTTTTGAAGTGGAGACGGACAGTCAATTCCCCCTGCTGGCGTGTCAGAGTCGAAGAGAACTGTGCTTTTTCTTCTCCTCCACTATGCTGACTCAAACCAAAAGGACCTTCATAGATCTTTCTTATTGGCTAACGATGAACTACTTAAGGAGGCATAAATCATGGTTAACTATGACGCAATGGAATACCCATACGCATCGAAGCGTGTGACGACTTTTGCCAAGAACGGCATGGTGGCGACCTCGCAGCCACTGGCGGCACAAGCAGGTCTCGATATATTGAAAAAGGGCGGAAATGCCGTGGATGCGGCGATCGCAACGGCCGCGTGCCTGACGGTAGTAGAACCGACCTCGAATGGCATCGGGGGAGATGCTTTTGCCCTCGTGTGGATTAAAGATGAGCTGCATGGACTGAATGCAAGCGGGCCTGCTCCGCAAGGAATCTCCATAGAGGCATTAAAAGCAAAAGGTCTGGAAGAAATGCCTACCTATGGCTGGACGCCTGTCACTGTACCTGGTGCGCCTGCTGCCTGGGCAGCCTTGTCCAAGCGTTTTGGACGCCTTCCGCTGACAGAGGTTTTGCAGCCAGCGATTGAGTATGCGGAGAATGGCTATCCGGTATCGCCGACATTGGCGCATTATTGGAATGCTGCGTACAAAAAGTTTTCCCAGCAATGCAAAGGGGAAGAGTTCGCACATTGGTTCTCCACTTTTACGCCAGATGGCAAGGTGCCAAAAGCGGGCGACATCTGGAAGTCGCCGGGTCATGCTGAGACGCTACGTCAAATCGCGGAAACAAATGCAGAGAGCTTCTATCGCGGAGAGCTGGCAGACAAGATCGACGCGTTCTCCCGGGAGTGTGACGGCTACTTGCGAAAAGAAGACTTGGCTGCCTATGAACCGGAATGGGTGAAGCCGATCAGCGTCAACTACCGCGGCTATGATGTGTGGGAGATCCCGCCAAATGGGCAAGGGATGATCGGCCTGATGGCACTGAACATTTTGAAGGGTTTTGATTTTGACGCAAAAGACACGACGGAAACGTACCACAAGCAAATCGAAGCGATGAAGCTGGCATTTGTGGATGGACTGAAATACATCACGGAAGAAAGCAAGATGAAAGTCACCAAGGAAGCATTGTTGTCAGAGGAATACGCTGCAACCCGCCGTGTACTGATTGGCGATGAAGCCTTGACGCCAGAGCCAGGTCAGCCGAAAACGAGTGGTACGGTCTATTTGGCCACAGCCGACGGTGAGGGCAACATGGTTTCCTTTATCCAAAGCAATTACATGGGCTTTGGTTCCGGGGTAGTTGTGCCGGAGACAGGGATCGCCATGCAAAACCGTGGTCATAACTTCTCTCTGGACCCTGCTCATGACAATTGCTTGGAGCCAGGCAAAAGAACGTTCCACACCATTATCCCGGGCTTCTTGACGAAGAATGGAAAAGCAGTGGGGCCATTCGGCGTAATGGGCGGCTTCATGCAGCCACAAGGCCATGTGCAGGTGGTCATGAACACCATCGACTTCCACCTCAATCCGCAAGCTTCGCTCGATGCGCCGCGTTGGCAGTGGATGGAAGGCAAAACGGTGGAGCTGGAGCGTCATTTCCCGGAGCATCTGGCACAGGCTTTGGAGCGCAGGGGCCATACGATCAAGTGGGCGCAGCTCGGCAATTACTTCGGACGTGGTCAAATCATTTGGCGCGATGAAAATGGAGTGCTGAGTGGTGGTACTGATATGCGTACGGATAGTTGTATTGCGGCTTGGTAGGGAAATAGGAGAATAAAAGAGGAAAAAAGAGCCGAAGCGATGCTGCGGCTCTTTTTCATACATGTAAAGGATTTTCCGATGAATCCGATTGTTAGATTCTAGTTAAAAAACTATTTTTTCTAAAAATACAGTATTTACAACCTGTAGAAATATTCATACAATTGGTATAAATTCCAAAAAAAGGAAAAGGAGTGTGGGTCATGAAGAGAAAATTTGCTAGCTTAGGCATTGCAACGCTCTTATTGATTGTTCCTATTCAATCGGCACTTGCTGATTACTGGCAGGGAGGAAAAACATGGGGAGGGACTACGGTATATGAGTTTGATTCCTCCGTATACAACTACTCCTATGACTACGAGAGTGTTTATAACCAAGCCATTCGTAATTGGGAAGGCATTTCATCAAAGGTTAGCTTTGCTTCACGGTCACATGAGAATTCAGATAAATACTATGTAGGAGAAACGAGTGTTCAAGGGTTGTTAGGAAGGATGGACCCGTATAATGGTACTCGGTTGGCAAGTATTAATAGTAATTGGAGCTCTACCAAAGTTCATATATTCCACAATAATATGGACGCATTTAATATGAGCGAAGCTGAAAGAACCTCGAATGCTACACACGAAATTGGACACAGTCTGAAATTGGCACATCCTGTTGGCAACGTAACTTCTGTTATGAAACAAGGGATACAAAGTAGAGGACCAAGCTCTTATGATAAGACAGAATTGAAAAATAAATGGGGGCAATAGAGAAGCGAAATAATAAAAAGTCAAAGGAGAGGTTTTTGGATGAATCTGAAAATGAATCGATTGTATATGAAAATAGCAATTGGAATCATGTTGACTGCCATCGTTTTTGTGTGCGCAGCTTTCAGCACCTTTTCCCAAAAGAATGAGCCAATGGAAACAATCTCACTAGAAGCACTTTATATGACATATGAAAGTGCCGAGGAGTTGGATAAAGCAGATTTAATTCTGATAGGTACTCCAACCTCTGACTTTTCAGATCGAGAACATAAGACCAGTTATTATGAAGATGGTAGTTTGCAAGACTTTTATACGTTAACAGAGATTGAGATAGATAAAATTATTAAATCTCCGAATGACTTTGATATAGAAGAATCTGAAACACTTTCCATAATAGAGCCTGTTGGTATGATCGAGTTAGATGGAACGAAAAAAATCACGATTGATGAATATAAAGAAATGGAACAAGGTGAGAAGTACATTATTTTCTTGAATGAAAATGGACATGGACAGTACAGTGTAATTAACAATGATTCGGGAAAATTTAATTTAGATTCAAAATCAGCAAAAAGTGAAAAATCATTGAGCAAAAATTCAGCGATTACGTTAAAAGAAGATGTTCTAGAAAAGTATAGTGAGTTCATTGAATAGTTTGAAACAGGTAGGGAAAAGAAAACCGAATAGAAAAGTGAGTAGAGCCGAAGCAGATGCTTCGGTCTTTTTTATGTCCCAGTAATGGAATGGACGACAGGTGTGTAGTTCTTAATGCCTGCTTATTCTTATGGATAATTCTGCTCTGTTCAGAAACTGTTTAGATGTTTCTTGTAGAATGTAGAAAATGGTCAGATTATGTCGTTTTTGAGTAGAGTAAACCCTTTATGATAGTTCAAAAGTCGTGGTATAAAAGATAGGAGAATATAATTTGGATGAATAGCATTTTAATTGTTGATGATACGGCGTTTACGAGACTCGTGCTGCGTCACATGTTTGAAAAATTAGGTATTGAGGTAGTTGCAGAAGCTGATTCAGGGGAGGAGGCAGTTAGAAACTATTGTTTGTATCGACCGTCACTCGTCATGATGGATATTACGATGCCAGGCATGAATGGTTTGGCTGCTTCCCGAAAAATCATGGAGCTGGATAAGGATGCGAAGATCATTATTTGCTCCGCAGTTGCACGACGCGACACTGTCATCAAAGCGATTCAGGCAGGTGCACGTGACTTTATCGCAAAGCCCTTACAGTTCGAGAGGATTGAATGGGCTGTTCAACATTTATTGGAAGTAGATACTAGGTGAAACAAAATAGCGGCGGTGTTAATATGTAAGTTTGATGATAGGTAGTTAGGATGGATTATTATAGGAAGTTGCGTGAACATGTTGAGAGATTTTCGCTTGCCCATCATAGCAGTTGCCCTACTCGTCCTCATCTTGAGTGGATGCTTTTTTCAAGGGGTGCCGTCTGCCATGAAATCGGAACAGAGTACTAGTAGCTCCGAATACGTCAGGCTTTTGCCAGGCGAGCTATTTATCAAGGAGCATTTGACGAATGACGATTTGACCTTGAAAACAAATCTGAAGCCTGCCACATCTAATGACCCGAATGTTGCAAAAGGGACAGAGACCCTTTCGGAATCGCTTGGCCTGTGGATGCTGTACGCAGTGGAAAAAGGAGATCAAGCGCTTTTCGCTCAGAATGTAGAGATTATGAAAGCTTACGATTATCAGAATGGATGGATTGCCTGGAAAGCGGGTGGAGAGAATGAGACTCCAGTCACGACTAACGCATTGGTCGATGACCTGAGGATCGCAGAAGCTCTTTACATGGCAGGCGAAAAGTGGGGAGACGAGACCTATATCCAACTCGCCAATGAGATTGGAAAAAGCATCGTGGAGAACCAGAGTCGAGAGGGGCTGCTGGTCGATTTTTACGATCCTAATTATAAGGTAGCCAGTGATTCCCTCACACTCTCCTATTTGAATGCTTCAGCCGTTCAATTGATGGAGAAACATCAACAGGTGAGCGAAGAATTGAATAATCAAGTCCATTCTTTTCTGAACACGTTGCCGACCAAAAACGGGTTTTTCCCATTTTCTTATCAGATGGGCAGCAAGGAGTATGTCTATCATCAGGAAGTGAATCTGATCGACCAGTTATACATTGGCTATCATCGTGCACAAGCAGGCATGACCTCGCCGGAGCTGTGGGCGTTTCTCAAAGATGAATTTGCGCGAAATGGCCTATTGTATGGCAGATACGATGCCAGTACCAAGCAGCCGATGGTACCATACGAATCCCCTGCCGTGTACAGCTTGGCGATCCTGACAGCAAGCGAGCTTAAGGATTACACTTTTGCCCGTGATTTATATGAGCGGATGGTTCGTCAGCAGGTTCGGCGTCCAGAAAGCGAGTACTATGGCGGTTACATGGACATGAGTCAGATGGATACGCATTCGTTTGACAATCTGCTTCCATTGCTCGCAGAAAGGAGGCTGTTCAATGAGGGAACGCTTCAGTAAAAACGGTAAATTTGTCAGTTACCAAGTGTTGTTTTTGCTTTTCATTATTATACTCGCCATGTTTGCGGTGGGAATGCCTGCCCTGTCGCTGATCCAAGCCTTGCTGTTGGGCTGGACACTGGTCATTAGCCTGACGGGTATCATGTTTGGGCTGTTGACTAGCCTGGGGATGAGCCTGTTCAGCTTGTTCGCCTTTGGCAGTCTGTTGATTTGGGGCATGTTTGCTGGCTGGACGATTTCCTTTTCCTTCACTGACATTGTCATATGGATGGGACTCTTTCTCGGCGCTGCCGTTCTGACCGGCTTGATCCATCGCTTGGTGAGTCAGACAGTGGCCGAGCATCAGGAGATGGTTGGGAAGTTTGACGAGCTGGTGACGATCGACGAAGTGACGGGTTTTTCAAATGAGAAGCGATTGCTCTTTGATTTGGAAGAGGAATTTAGCCGCTCTCGGCGGACAGGCATCCCTTTTTCGCTGATGCTGATTGAAGTCCTGTATCTGGACTCCTACTATCGCTTGTACGGCCCCAAGGAGGGAGAGTATTTGCTCAGCTCTCTCTCAACCATTCTACGCAGCAACACGCGATTGACAGACCGCAAGTTTCGTCTCGACCGCGGGGAGCAAGGCTCAGGAACCTTCGCTGTTATTTTGAGCAACAGCCATGAAGAAGGGGCCGAAGTAGTCGTCAAAAAGATCGAAAAGCTTCTATCCCTCCACAATCTGGAAAACGACAAAAAGCAGGTCACACTAACGATCGGGTTTGGAATCAGTCATTACGCTGAAGATGTGAGTGACCATTTGGAGATGGTGCAACGTGCCAAACAAGAGCTGGAACAATATATTCAATAATCGCTGCCGCATAGTCGTGTCTTTGGTTGCGGTGCTCTTGCTGCTGGCAGGAGCAGGGGGTAAGCTGTACGCTGCGGAGGGGCCGGGACAGGAGCCAGAGGTACTGGTCGTCTACTCGACCCAGGACGGGGCCTTGACGGATGAAGTACGCATGCTTGATCTCGTGCTGGGACATTACAGCTCCAGGCTCACCTATGTGGCGGACGAGGTATTGACTGAGCGAGATTTGGATGGTGCCACATATCTCGTCTATTACGGTAGCATCTCGAAAGAATTGAGCAGTTCTTCGAGGCAAATCATGCAACGCTTTCAGGGCACTTGGCTTGCGATGGGCAAAAACGTGGAGCAGTTGGGAGAGCGCTTTTCCTTTTTCCAGATGAACGGTCAGGTGGATATCCAGAAGGTATCCAAGCCGCAGGGTATTGACCAAGTCCTGCTGAATGACAACTATCTGGTGGAGCATATCTCGTTGACTCAAGGCGATGTTTTGCTCGAGGGCTGGAAGGGGATGTATACATTCCCACTGATGGTTCAGCACGAAAAGACAGCGTATTTTTCCAGCTCCAATTTTACATCGCCCTTCTCCCTCTTTGTGGCAGAAGCACTGCACGAGGTTTTCAAGCAGCCGCATGACGAGGGACGTCACGCGTTGATCCGTCTGGAGGACGTACACCCTCATTCAGATCCCAAGCTGGTCTGGGAGGCAGGGAGTTATTTGGCAGATAAGGGGATTCCCTTCGTCATTGCGCTTATCCCGGTGTACAAAAACTCCGAGACGCAGGAGATGGTCCATCTGAAGGATCGCCCAGAGATGCTCAAGGTGCTGCGGGAGTTGCAAAAAAGAGGAGCAAGCATCGTACTGCACGGGTACATGCACCACTATCGCAATTCGGAAACAGGGGAAGGGTCGGAGTTTTGGGACATTGAAAACAACGCGCCGGTCTCCAAAGCTCCGGAAGACGACACTCCCTTGAAGAAAAGGCATGTATTTGCGTCTCAGGCCGAGTATGAGACTTATCAGCAGGCGCTGAAAGAATATGAGGAGCATTATATACAGACACGCATGGAGACAGGAATCAAGGAACTGACTGAGCTAGGTCTGGCTCCCGTTGCTTTTGAGGCTCCGCACTACACGATGAGCCAAAAAGGGTACGAGGTCATGGCTCGCTACTTTCCTTATGTCCTTGGTCAGCTTCAGCTTAATGACAGGGACTGGATACACATGGGGGCACCTCCTTTTGTATCGAAGCCGGCCTTTTTGCACGGAATGACTATCCTGCCGGAAACAGTCGGGTATTACGATCCCGCCTCTTCAACTCCGATGCAGGATATCAAGGACAAATACAGAGAGAGTAGCTTTGTACGCGATGGCATGGTCAGCATGTTTTTTCACCCATATCTAGGAGTGGAACCATTAAAAGAAATGATTGCCTACGTAGAGACCTTGCCTGATGTGAAGTGGCTGGACGTCCGTGGGCTGAGCGGACAGGAAATTAGCCTGGATAGCGGTCAGGAAGCCAATGAGCCACCTATCGAGTCTTTAGACGAGCAAGGTTCAGCATTGAAGGCTTCGGATATTTACCAAGATCTTCAGGCTTTCCAGCGCGAAAATGGGTGGGTACAGCTCGTACTATGGGGCATTGCCGGACTCGTGTCTGTGATGGTCATACTGTTTATGCTGTATACGTTGCGCAATCGGGCTAATCTGCGCAAACAACTATTTATGGAGCGTGATCTGGATGGCTAATACTCTATTTTATCTCTCCCTGTCAGTCATCTGGATTATGCTGCTGTACCATATGTTCTTGATGCAGGGGGGGTATTTTCACTACCTGCGATATAGACGACCTATTCCAGAGTGGGAAAAAAACCAGCAGCCGCTGCCAAAGGTAAGTGTTCTGATCCCGGCTCACAATGAGGAAGTCGTCATCGAACGGACCATTAAGGCGATGTTGAGGTTGGATTATCCGAAAGACAAGCTGGAGATTGTCGTCATCAATGACAATTCGCGCGATCGCACGGGTGAAATCGCCGATGAATACGCCAGTAAATACCCGTACGTGAAGGTGGTCCACACCAAGCCTCCTCATGCGGGAAAAGGAAAATCGGGTGCGCTCAACCAGGGCTTGGCTCATTCCTCAGGAGAAGTGATCGTGGTCTATGACGCTGATAATACACCGGAGCGCAAAGCCGTCTATTACCTCGTTCTGGCGCTGTTAAACGATCCAAAGGCAGGGGCCGTTGTCGGCAAATTCAGGGTGGTGAACGCCGCTACGAATTTGCTTACACGCTTTATCAATATCGAGACGATCTGCTTTCAATGGATGGCGCAGGCAGGACGATTTTTCTGGTTCCGGGTGACGACGATTCCAGGGACCAATTTCGCCATTCGCCGCAGCTTGGTTGAGGAACTGGGTGGCTGGGATGAAAAAGCTCTCGCGGAAGACACCGAGCTGACGATCCGTGTCTACAATGAAGGCTACTACATTCGGTTCTTCCCGGCGGCGATTACCTGGGAGCAGGAGCCCGAAAGCTGGAAGGTGTGGTGGAAGCAAAGGACACGATGGGCGCGAGGGAATCAATACGTTGTCCTGAAGTTCATGTGGAGAATCTTCTCTTTGCGAAAGAAGAGCATCATGTTTGATTTGATCTACTTCTTTTTCACCTATTTCCTGTTCTTTATGGGTGTGATCGTATCGGATGTACTGTTTGTGACGAATATGTTCGTCGATTTGCATTTGCAGGTAGGCATCGTCGCCATGATTCTCTGGATTTTGGCTTACTTCCTGTACGTCACGGAAGTCATGATCGCTCTTAGCATTGAACGGACTGAATTGAATATAAAAAACTTCCTGATTGTACTGTTAATGTATTTTACTTACTCGCAGCTCTGGATCGTCCTGGTCGTCTATGCCTTGTACCTGGAGTTCAAGCGGGTTGTATTTCGACAAGAGCTTAAATGGTATAAGACAGAGCGTTTCGCGGCAGATAAGAAGGCCGCACCGCCAGCAGAAAGACAGGTGTAAAACATGAAGAGAAACAATTGGAAACCGGCGTTTGCTCTATTGACCGTAACCGCTCTCCTTTTTGGGCAAGGAGTGGGTACGATCTACGCTCAAGGCACGACGGCATCGACACAAGCCGGGGCAACTGCACCATCGGGCCAGGTGATGCGCCCTGCTGTGTTCACCTTTTCAAGCCTGGCCAATCAAGCAAAAACGACATACGCATCCAATGGACTTGACAAGACACCAGGATCCGTTTTGCGTTTTACGAGCGAACCGGTCACATTAGGTGGGGTAACCGAGTCCTTTGATTACTACTACAGTGTTCCGCGTGCAACCATCGGAAGCAACAACTATTTGGAAATCTTATTCAGTCACTCCGAGCTGCTGAACGGCACACGTTCTACTTTGACGGTAAGTGTCGACGACAAGCCGTTGAAAAGCGTGTTTTTAACCAAGGAGACCGCTCAGCAAGGGAAAATCAGAATACCGCTGGGAGCGGACGAGACGGCACTCGGCTTCCACAAGATTACCATCACCAAGCATAGCCAGCTCACCGACAACATTTGCGACGATCAGAACAATCCTGCGAACTGGGTGAAAATCGACAAAAGCTCCTTTGCTTTTCTGGATACACAGGCCGTAACCTCGTCTGTTGATCTGTTGAAGGAGTACCCGGTGCCATTCGTGGAGCCGGGCAATTCGACCGAAGTGTTTACCAAGATCGTCGTTCCTGATGCGGCAGATCAAGATGTGGTAGCAGCCGCGTTGAAGGTAGCCACCTCCTTGTCTGCCCAGACAGCTACCAAACGCCCGATTCCGATCATGACAGAGAGCGAGTGGAAAGCAAAGGGAGAGTTGGGACACGTCATCGCGATCGGCAATCCGGAAGGCTGGACTGGCCCGCTCAAAACACTGGTTGCTTCACAGGGGATTGCGACCAGAGAACAAAAGCTGGGACTCGATTACTATCAATTGAGAGTGAATCAATCTACTGAAGCCAAGCTCTTGCTCTTGGTGTCGAAAGGCAAGGAGACAAGCTTTGCCGAGACGATTCACCTGCTGACAGATAAGGAAATGAACAAGCAGTTGGCAGGGAATCAGCTGGCTGTCAAGCAGGCTCCTAGTGTACAGGCAGCAGAGCAAAGTCTGATTTCTCTCTCCCTGGCTTCAGGCGGATATTCGCATGTTACGCTTGAGCATGGAAACAGCCGCACTCAGCAGGTGAACTTGAAAATTCCGTCCCATTGGAAGATTACCGGGGACGTTACGCTTGATTTGAAATTGAAGATCTCCCCATTGCTCATGCAGCAGTACGAAGGGGAAGAGAAGCCACAGCACCAATTGACTGTAACGGTAAATGGCGTACCTTATACGGTCTTGCTGCAGCAGTTGAAAGCAGTGGACGATAATGATAATTACCGAGTGAGTATTCCTATCTCACAGTCTGTCATCAAAGAGGCGAATCATGCTCTGACAGTCTCTTTCTCGGCTTCGATGGACCTGAAGGGTGATGCGTGCGCGCCTGAGAACAATAAGGGACGCTGGGTTTTTGTAGATAAGGAAAGTGGCTTGAATGTGCCTCACGAGGTACCTGCACATCGCAGCTTCCGGTACTGGCCCGCTCCTTTTGTGCAGGATACAGGAATGAAGGACACCGCCTTCCTGCTGCCGGAAAAATGGACAGGTGAATATTTGTCGCAGTTCTCGATGCTGATGAATGACATGTTGTCGGAGTTAAGCAATCCGAAGGGGAGCTCCTTTGTCATTTTCCAGGAGCCGCTAAACGAGAAGGCCTTGCAAGAGATCGCCTCGTACAACGTGGTTGCGATGGGGGGTATTCAGCAGTACCCGAGTTTGCAGAAGGTTCAGGGGCAGCTCTTGATCAATAAGATCAAGGAGTTGAACCAATACCACGTAATCAACGAGACGAGCCGTTATGTGGCCTGGGTTCAGCCCTCAATCTGGAATCGAGAGCGGACGTTGAGTGTCTTCCAATCTGCAGACGCGAGTCATGCTAGTCAGGGAACCTTTCTTCATGCTGATCTACTTCACTATCTGAAGAATTCCAACGAAGATGGACAAATTGTCGTGATGAGCAAGTCGAACGAGGTTTTCACTATTCAGCTCGAAGATGAAGAAGAGAAACAGACAAAAGGCATAAACGAAGTAGTGGGCAATATCCCGCTCTGGTTAATCGGAGTGATTTTGGCCGTATTCCTGATTGTACTGGTGATCTTTATTCGTTTGTTCAAAAAAGAGAAAGAGAAGGTTCGGCGAAAAAAATAGTGTAAACACATGAAGAAGAACAGGGATAAGTTGCCGTATAGGTATCTGTCCCTGTTCTTTTTTGTCTTTTGTTCAGAAATTGTTGAGATGATCCTAGTAGAATAGGTGAAGCTACGGAATAAGGGTCTTTGTGCCTATGAGAAATGAAAGGTAAGAAGCAACGATTATAGATCGAAAGATAGAGAGAATAGGATGGGAGACAGCGGTTTTGGATGAATAGCATTCTGATTGTTGATGATACAGCGTTTACGAGACATGTGCTGCGCAACATATTTGAGTCGTTAGGACTGCATGTCGTTGCGGAAGCTGATTCGGGAGAGGAGGCTGTTAGAAATTACTGCTTGTATAAACCATCACTCGTCACGATGGATATCACCATGCCTGGCATGAATGGTTTGGCTGCTTCACGCAAAATCATGGAGTTGGACAAGGATGCCAAGATCATTATTTGCTCAGCAGTGTCTAGGCACGATACCGTCATCAAGGCGATTCAGGCAGGTGCGCGGGATTTTATAGCGAAGCCACTGCAGCTGGAGCGAATCGAATGGGCTGTCCAAAAAGTGTTGGGAACAGGGGCAGATGTTAGTCGTGGAGATAGACAGGGGAAACAAATTGCTGAGGTGTTAATATGAAAGCTTTGATCACAGGTGGTTATGGATTCATCGGTTCTTTTGTCGCGGAGAGATTTTATAAGGAAGGCTATAAAGTATTCATCCTTGATGATCTAAGTTCAGGCGATCGGAGTCATATCAAATTTCCTCATCAGTCGTACGTACTGGATGTGGCGGAAAAAAAGTGCGATGAAGTTTTTAAAAGTAACAAGTTTGATGTCGTTGTCCATTTAGCCGCCCAAATTAGTGTTGCTGCATCGATGGAAGACCCTCATCTGGATTCTACTACGAATGTAATCGGACTCGTCAACATGCTGAAACTATCGAGCAAATTTGGCGTGACCAAATTTATTTTTGCGTCCTCCGCAGCCGTTTACGGTATGAATGAAAAAACGCCGCTAACGGAGGAGGCATTGTGTGATCCGGTATCTGTCTATGGGATGAACAAGCTTACGGGAGAAGAGTATTGCCGAAAATGGACCGAACTGTATGGATTACAGACCGTTGTCTTCCGATTGTCTAACGTATATGGTCCGAGACAAAGTGCAAAAGGGGAAGGCGGAGTTGTTTCTACCTTTTTAACGCAAATCAATCATGGGGAAAAAATTATCCTGTTTGGAGACGGAAACCAAACGAGAGATTTCATTTATGTAGAGGATGTAGCCGACGCTATGTTACGTTCCGTGACAGCGGACTATCAAGGTGCCATGAATTTATCGACCAATCAGGAAAGCAGCATTAATGAACTCATTCATATATTGGCACAGAAGCAGCAGTTGAAAGGAATTGTGAGAAAAGATAAACGAGCTGGAGATGTGGACAAGTCTGTTTTGGACAATACGCTCGCGAAGAGAAGACTAGACTGGGTCCCGATGTACTCTTTGGCCGAGGGGTTGGAAAAAACAGCGGAGTGGTATCTAGGCACACTGACGGAAAATGAGAGTGAACAAGAAAGTAAGGCTAAGAAAACGGTCAGCTTGGTACGCTCTTGGGAGATATGGCCATACATCGAGAACGTTCTGGCCTTTCTTATCGTGCTCGCCTTAACAGTTGGATCAGTCGACACCGGCGTGTTTGATCTCAAGCTGATTTATATCGTGTTGATCGGGGCCATTTACGGAACGAAGCAGTCTATCCTTTCTGTGATTTTATCTTGTGCGCTATACATAGGGGAGAGCCTGAACAACGGTCGCGAAATCGTGTCTTTGCTGTATGACGCCAATACTTTGTTCCATGTTGCCGTCTATTTGCTTATCGGGATTGCGGTTGGTTATTCCATCGACAAGCGGAACAGGGATGTCCTATCCAAGGAGATGCAAAAACAAGCAGTCGAAGAAAAGTACGACTTTTTAAAAGATATATACAACGATGTCCTCGTGGTCAAACAAGAACTACAGCAGCAAATCGTGAATTCGGAAGACAGCTTTGGAAAAATCTACAACATCACAAAAGAGCTGGATAGCCTCGAGCCTGAGCGAGTTTTGCAAAAGTCTGTCAAAGTGCTGGAAAGAATCATGAAATCGGATGAGATAGCCATTTATACGATGAATCAAAACGGTTCGTTTTTACGGCTGATGGCGAAATCGAATAAAGCAGGCTTTGATCTCCCACGTTCGTTAAGAATGAGTGAGCATGCCTACTTAACCGAATTGCTTGCAACGAAGAAAATTATCGTGAATAAGGAGCTACGTCACGACATGCCTCTCATGGCAGCGCCCATTTTTGATAATGGAAAAATGGTTGCGTTGGTGTCCTTACAACAACTCGGATTTGAACATTTTACGATGTATACGCAAAACCTGTTTCAAGTAGCCGTTCAATTAATCTCTTCCGCGTTGTCTCGTTCGCTACGTTATCTAAACTCCACCCAGAAGGATCGCTACCTAGAAGAAACCTCCATTTTGAATCCAGTGTATTTTTCAGCAATGTTAAGGAACAAAAGGGACGCCAAGCAACAACTGAACACTGACTTTACACTTTTATCCGTGGATCGATCACAATTGGATCACCATATGTTATCCGCACAAATCGCGAGCTCCCTGCGCGAAGCAGATTACATGGGTATCGACCATGCAGGAGATGTGTATATCATCCTGTCCAATTCGAATGAGCAGGAAGCAAATATTGTGATTGAGAGACTTGGCAGGCTCGGGATCGCGGCTCGGATCGTACAAGAAAAGGACCAAGGACGCTTTGCACTAGAGGATGGCGCATATGCTTAAGTTCGTAATCGTCTATTTACTGGTAGCGGTTGGATATAGCCTGATAAGGAGCGGCAAAAACATACAGGGACTGATTATGCGAATACTTTTTGCTGGCTTCCTCCCTGTTGTGGGTCTTTTGCTAATGATTATTACCGATACGTACAAGCGTACATCCAAAAAGCATGAGGATGAGCTTGCGCTTGAGAGCGAGTTGCTGAATCTGGCGGAGTGCTCCAATATTTTCCGAAGAGCGGATATAGCAAAGGAAATGAACACCGTTCCTGTGGAGGACATTCTGTTTTTGAATGACACGAGCACCCGAAGAAAAATGCTGATCGATGTTTTGAAGGAGCAGACGATTTGGCAGATCGGAACATTGGAGACGGCTTTGCAAAATGAAGATTCAGAAACGGTTCACTACGCTGCTGCTGCCCTAACAGAAATGCGCCGGAATCTTCAGCTTCAGCTACAGGATTTATCCGTGAAATACGAGGAAAACAAGCAGGATCTCGACGTTTTACGAGCGTATGCGCACGTATTGAAGAAATACTTGGACAGCTCGCTTCTCGATCAACGAACGTATGCAAAATATAGCTACACGTATTCATTTGTTTTGGAGTCTTTGCTGGATATTTATCAGGATGAAGAAGGTTACTTTGTGGACAAGATCAACTGTGAGCTTGCCAACTACTCGTATGAGAAGGCTGAGCATTATTGTCAGTTGTTCAAGGAGCACCACCCTGATAGTGAGCAGACATATGTCATGTCTTTAAAATATTTCTACACGATGAGAGATCACGCAGGATTTGTGGCAGAAATGAATCGGTTAAAAAGCTCCGCGGTCAAAGTCTCCCATCCGACACTCATGATGATCCGTTACTGGAGCAATATCGAGATCGAGAAGCAGGACGACATTCCCGAACCACGGGGTGCCATGTATACGGACAATGTTTGGGAGGAAGTGGCTGCTGCCCAACATAAGGGAACGAAATTGAAAGAGAAGAGCGATTGAGAATGAAAAAAGAAAACGATATCCCAGTGAAAAAAAGTATTTATATCATTTTGGCTTTCGTGCTGATTCTGGGGATCACCATAGAAGTAACCCGTTCTCAGTTTATCCTGCAGGTGAGTCGTAATACTTCTGGCGGTTCGGGAGCTAGTGTCAACGAGCCGAAACAAAATGCGATCAGTCAGGAGGAGCTCAGTCAGTTTCCACGGGAAAGATTTCTCATCCTGCACAATCCTCAGGACGAAAGCAGTAATGAAATCACGAAAAACTTCGAGCAAGTGCTGCATTATATGAAAAAGGAGTACGATCTGGCAGATGTGAAGCAGTTTTCTCAACCGGACCCAGCGTATATGACAATCATCGTTACGATAGAAGATCTGGGATTGATAGGCAATCTGGATGGGATGATGCAATATGCTCACAACGGAGGCAGTATTTTCTTTGCACGTACACCGGGTTTCAATGACAGTCTATATCAGATTTATCGAAAATTAGGAATCAATGCAATGAATAGTCCAATAGAGACAAAAGGTATACGGATGACATCGAATCTGTTGATCCAAGGTGAGGATGCAAAAATTGGAGAAGAGCTAGTGTCCAATTTTTCGATTCCTGTAGAGCTGAATAAGCAGAGTAAAGTTCATGCCGTTGCTGCCAACTCGGTGCCATTGCTCTGGGAGTCTGAATACGGACAAGGCAAGTTCATGGTCTACAACGGGTCAAATCTGCAAACGGTGTGGAACAGAGGACTGATTGCAGGTGCGATCAGCGTGATGAATGCGGATTTTATGTACCCGATATTTAACATGAAGATCATGTATATTGACGATTTCCCAGCTCCTTTCCGTCAGGGGAACGATCCGAATATTGATCGTGAGTACAACAAAGATATTCCCGCTTTTTATCGCGATATTTGGTGGCCCGACATGATCAAGTTGGCAGCAGATTACGAGTTAACTTACACGGGAGCCATAATCCATAACTATAACAACCGCGTTATTTCCCCCTTCGCCGACGAGGAAGGAACGGATACGAATAATCTGATTACGTATGGCAGGGATTTGTTGAAGCTGGGAGGCGAGCTGGGCATTCACGGGTATAATCATCAAGCCCTTACCACTGATCAGGAGATATCTGACCTTTACCAGTACATGGCATGGCCAGATGAACATAGTATGAGCGAGTCATTAACGAGCCTAGATGAATCTATCAAAAAGGTATTTCCATCCTATGCGATTCGGGTGTATGTCCCGCCTTCCAACGTATTGGGAGCAGAAGGACGTGAAGCGCTGAAACGTTCATTTCCCGGTATAAAGGCAATTGCATCTCTGTATGGTGAATCCGACGACATTCAGGAGTACATCCAGGAGTTTTCCGTGGCTGAGGATGGAATCGTAGAAATGCCGCGGATTACCTTTGGCTACGGTCATACAGATCTAAGTCATTGGTATATGACAAATGCAATCACGTCTATTGGGGTGTTTTCCCATTTTATTCATCCTGATGACATCTTGGATAAGGACAGAGGCCACGACAAGACATGGCCAGAGTTGTTAGAGGATTTTCAGGTGATGCTGCAAGACGTCTACCAGCAGTATCCATGGCTGCGGAGCCTGACTGCGTCAGAAGGCGGGACAAGCCTTGAAAGCTATGTAGAGACGGATGTGTATGTGAAACGTACAGATAACAAGATTACCGGATATATGAACAATTTCTCCAAGGATATGTATTACATCTTGCGGACCAACAAAAAAATGACCGACCTAAAAAACTGCACCGTAGAAAAAATTGATAAGGGTGTCTATCTCGTTCAAGCAACGGGGGCAAAATTTGAAATAGGACTGGAAGAGTAAGCGATGAAAATTTGTCTGATAGCTGAAGGATCCTACCCTTTTATCACGGGGGGAGTGTCCAGTTGGATACATTCCCTGATTACTAGCATGCCGGAACATGAGTTCATCATCTATGCGATCGGTGCACAAGAGAAAAATAGAGGGAAGTATGTATACCAGCCCCCTGCCAATGTGGTGGAAATCAAAGAAGTATTTCTGGATACCTATCTGAAAGAAGAATCTGCGCCGGGGAAACGTCTGGGTCTTACCGAAGCGGAGCAGCAGGCGTTGCTGTCGTTGCTCGATGGCAGCAGAGGAGACTGGAGTGCGCTTTTTTCCATGTTGGCGGGAAGTAAGGTGTCATCAGTGGCTGAGTTGCTCACCAGCAAGGACTTTTTTGAGGTGATTCAGAGACTGTGCCTGCAAAAATATCCGCAAATTCCATTTACAGAGATGATCTGGATGATTCGATCAATGGTGCTGCCACTTTGTCTCATTATGAAAAATGGCGTGCCGCAAGCAGATTTGTATCACAGTGTTTGTACGGGATATGGCGGGGTTGCTGGGAGCCTTGGCAAGCATCTGTTTTCGAAGCCATTCTTGTTGACGGAGCATGGGATATATACACGTGAGCGGGAAGAGGAGATCATCAAGGCAAACTGGATCAAGGGACATTTCAAAGATATTTGGATTGATTATTTTCATAATCTTTCTGCATGTGCCTACTCGTACGCTGACGAGGTCATCACACTGTTTGAGCGAAACAAGGAAATCCAGATCGAACTGGGATGTGATCCCGCGAAAGTATCTGTGATCCCTAATGGAGTAAAGGTGAATGAGTACGCCTCCATAGCAGAAGAGAAAGCGGATGGGATTCTTACCATTGGCGCTGTAGTCCGCGTTGTACCGATCAAGGATATTAAAACGATGCTGCACAGCTTTGGGGTGGTCAAAGAACTAGTTCCCCATGCACGCTTTATCATCATAGGCCCAGCAGATGAGGACGAAGAGTATTATACGGAATGTCTGCAACTGGTAGACAGCTTGCAATTGGAGGACGTTACTTTCACCGGTGCGGTCAATGTGAAGGCGTATCTCGGGAAAATAGACGTGCTTGTGCTAACCAGCATCAGCGAAGGACAGCCGTTGGTCATTTTGGAGGGGATGGCATGTAAAAAGCCATTCGTGACGACCGACGTGGGTAGCTGTAGGGAATTGCTGTATGGCAATGGCGACAACTACGGGAACGCCGGAATAACAGTGCCGGTCATGCACTTTAATCAAATCGCTCAAGCGATTATCTCGTTGTGTCATAACGAGCCATTGCGACGACGAATGGGCAAAAATGGCTTCGACAGGGTCTCAGCTATTTATACACATGAGAACTTTTTGGCGGGATATCGGAATTTGTATCGGAAATACGAGGTGCTGTAATCATGGCTGGCATTGGCTTTGAACTGAAAAAAATGTTTCGGAATAAAGGGTATTTGTCCAGTGTGAAGGCGTACGCATTTTCATCATTAGTAACGGTCGGCCCGATGATAATTTGTATGGTGATGATCACTGTTCTCCAGCAAGTCCTGCTTCAAATGAATGTCAGTTACCTGGAGCGCATGTCTTTTCTAGCAGCGGTCGTGTATGCATTTGTATTTTCTCTATTGATTACATGTGGCTTTTCGATGGTGATTTCCCGCTATATCGCAGACAAGATTTACTTGAGGGAGTATAACGACATCATTGCCTCTTTGTACGGGGTCATGGCTATTTGCCTGGGGGTGGGTGGAATCCTCGGAGTCGGTTTTTACTGGTTGGCACCCCTGCCGTGGTCCTTCAAGCTTGTCGCCTATCTGCTTTTTGTAGAGCTGATTGTTGTCTGGTTGCAATCTGCCTATTTGTCGGCCTTAAAGGATTACATGCGCATTATCAGAGGGTATGTAGCGGCTGTTGTCGTAACGCTTTTGGTTGCGTTTCTTGTGTTGAATCTGACTGAATGGGAAAAAGGCTTCTCCGTGCTGATTTCTATGAATTTTGGCTTTTTTACCATGATCGTTCTGTCCATGATTCATCTGGAAAGCTATTTTCCGAAACGGGAGAGAAACTACTTTGATTTCTTGAAGTACGTGAAAAAATACCCGAGCCTATTGCTTGTTGGATTCTTTTGTTCTCTCGGTTTCTATGTCCATCATTTCATTTACTGGCTAGCAAGTCCTCTACAGGAGGTTATTGCAGATACTTACGTGATCGCGCCTTTTTATGACGTGCCTGCGTTTTATGCGTCCTTGAGCATACTGCCAACGATGGTCATGTTTGTGGTGTCGGTGGAGACCGCTTTTTACGAAAAGTATCGAACGTATTACGGAACGATACTGGGAACAGGATCCGTGCAAGATATCAAACGGGCAAAAACAGATATGGTGCAAACCTTGATGCAAGAGCTCAGCTTCATGATGGAGGTTCAGTTGTTCTTTTCGTTCATGGCACTGGCGCTGGGAATTACGTTGCTCCCGCACATCGGATTTTCGTCCGAGCAGATTGAACGATTTAACATCCTAGTGATCGCGGGATACTTGTATGCCGTCATGTTTGTGATTGTCCTGTTACTGCTCTATTTTGACGATCGCAAGGGAGCGCTTGGAGTGGCGACACTGTTTCTGATCAGTACAATTGCGATCACCATCGCGATACTTCCTTTAGAAAATTACGGCTTCGCTTTTTTTGTAGCTGCTTTTCTTTCACTTTCTGCTGGCCTCGGCAGGTTGGTTTATTTCTTGAAAAATATAGATTATTACACCTACTGCCTGCAGCCGCTCTTTATTAAAGAAAACAGAATGAAATAGATGATGGGAGGAGTCAGGTTGAAGAAAAAGAGATTCATACTGAGCCTGCTCGCACTAGGAGTTGCCTTGGCTGGTTGTACGCAGGTTTCGCCTGAAGTATCAACACGAGAAAAGCCAGCAGCAACGAGCCAGGTGCAGCAAACGAAGCCGATAAGCGAAGGGCTCGTTGACAATCGGAGTGTTTATGAGCAGGATGTCGACGGGAGTCTCGTCTATTTATATGTAACCGTAGTTAATGAAGAAAACGAGGGGCTGAAAACGACAACCTTTAAGGAAATCAATCAGTCTCCGAATGGCATGAATGAAAAGGGAGAGGATCTCAAAGCCAAGGTCATCATGCAAGAGGGAACAGTGGAAGGTCCGGTTCAAGGATTATTTGGGTACGGGGAAACGAGGGCAAACGGATCGATTGAACTGCGTGGGGAGTCGAGCCGAAAATCTGAACAAAAGTCTTACAAAATACGGCTGTATGACAAGGCTGGATACTGGCGCGATCAGCGAAACATCAACCTGAATAAGCACAAATCTGATTTGACGCGGGTTCGCCAAAAGCTGAGCTTTGATTATTTCGAGCAGATTCCTCACATGACCAGCTTGCGGACACAGTTTGTGAATTTACGAGTCAAGGATTTGACCGGAAAAAATCCTGACAAAGACTTTGTCGATTACGGTTTGTTCACACAGGTTGAGCAACCGAATAAAACATTTTTACAGTCTCATGGATTGGACAGAAACGGGAATTTATACAAGGCGATTAGCTTCGAATTCCATCGTTATGAGGATATTATCAAGCTGGCAACCGATCCTGATTATGACAAAAAAGCATTTGAAACCTTGTTGGAGATAAAGGGAAGTGAAGATCATGAAAAGCTTATTTCCATGCTGGATGATCTCCACAATCCTGCAATCAAGACGACTGACTTTTTGGACAAGCACTTTGATCGGGACAACTATTACACATGGCTGGCATCCAACATTTTGTTTGGGAATGCGGACAATGCCGTACACAACTTTTACTTATACAGTCCCTCGAACTCGACGAAGTGGTATTTCCTGCCTTGGGATTACGACGGATCATGGGGGAAATATGAAGGAAGACTCGAACGTGAACCTGAAAAAGCGATTGCAGACTGGCAATTTGGTTTTTCAACCTACTGGGTTTCCAAGCTATTCAGTCGCGTATTTAAAGATCCTGATAACGTAAAAGCATTGAACGAAAAGGTCGAGGAAGTAAGCAAAATCGTCACGAAGGAGCAAACGGAGAAATATGTGCAGAGTTATTATCCGATTGCCAGCAAATACGTGATGCAGAGGCCTGATTTATATAATTTGCCAGAAGATGTGTCACTTTTTGAGGTGGAATATGCCGCTATTTCCCTTCAACCTGAGCAAAACAAGAAACGGTACTTTGAGCGTCTAGAAAAACCAATGCCATTTTTTATGAGTGAGCCACGAAAAGAAGGGGACATGCTCGTATTTTCTTGGGAGCATTCGTATGACCTGCAAGGGGACGATTTGACCTACGAGTTTGCAGTCAGCTATGATCCTGCCTTCACCAAGAGACATACGGAGGTCAAGGGGCTGACAGGGGTGGAATACAAGATGAAAGCTCCCGGAAAAGGCCGATTCTTTTGGCGAGTGATGGTACGGGATAGTAAGGGGAACACACAGACCTCTTTTGACAAAGTAGAGCCTGCGGATGCCATCTATCACGGGGTGAAGGAGTTTGTTTTGAAATGAAAGGGATCGAGATAACAGGCATCCAGATCGGAAACAAGCGATTGCGCCATGAACTCAAGTATTATCTTCGACTGAGCGAGTATGAGCCGTTGCGGAAAAAGCTTCAGTTGATCACGACACTTGATCATCATTCTGTAGATGATGAGGGGTACCATATTCGCAGCTTGTATTTTGACGATATCCACGATACGGCTCTGCAAGTAAAAAACTACGGCGTTTTCCAACGGAAGAAGTACCGTATTCGCGTTTACAACAAAAGTGACGCTGTCATCAAAATGGAGCGCAAGAGCAAGTTCGGTGGGTACATTTGCAAGGAAGGTGCGTCGATTACGAGGGACGAATACGAGATGATTTTGGCTGGAGAGGTTGAGTTTCTACAAGAGACAGAAAATAGTTTACTTCGAGACTTTTACTTGTCCTGCAAAAATCATCTCTTTCGCCCGCGTGTCATTACGGATTATGTGCGCGAGGCGTATCTCATGAGGGAAGGGAATGTAAGGATTACGTTTGACAAGCAATTGAAGGCCAACGTCAACTCACTTGATATATTCGATAAAGACATCATGATGGTAAATGCAATTCATCAGCCGATGATGATTATGGAAGTAAAATACGATCAATTTTTGCCATTCAGCATCAGACATTTGCTTCAGAAGCTCAGCAATCAGCGATCGGCTATCTCTAAGTATGTCATTTGCAGAGAGGAGACCAAAAAATACTATAATCTTTAGCGTGAGGAGAAGTCTGTATCTATGGAAAATACGATTAATTTTCAAGATATCATCAAAAAAAGCGTGTTGCGGATGGACCAATTCGCCAGCATTTCGTTAATTGATACCGCAATTGGCCTTCTGTTGTCAGGGCTGCTCGGTCTGTTTATCTACTTTGTGTACAAAAAAACGTTTCGCGGTGTCGTCTACACCCACACGTTTAACATCACATTGGTGGCAATGGCCATGCTTACCTGCCTGATCATCATGACGATCAGTACGAACATCGTCCTGTCTTTAGGGATGGTTGGTGCGTTGAGTATTGTGAGATTTCGGACCGCGATCAAAGATCCACTGGACATTGTGTTTATGTTTTGGTCGATTTCGGTGGGGATCGCCACAGGGGCAGGTGTTTACCCTTTATCTATTTTAGGCTCGCTCGTAGTGGCTGCCACCATTTTCGTACTATCGAAAAGACAAATGAGGGATATCGCGTATTTGTTCATTATTAACTACCACGATCAAGCCAACGATGGGGTGAAATACCAGTTGAACAAGTTGAAGTACACATTGAAATCAAAGACGGTCAGCAAAGAAATGGTCGAATTGATTGTAGAAGTAAAAATAAAAGGGGATAATACAGCATTTGTTCAAGACATGTCAGAGGTAGAAGGTGTGAAAAACGTATCGCTGGTCAGCTACGATGGCGACTACGCACCATAAACAAAATGCTTTCGAAATAGTGCGAAAGAGCCCTTTCCGGTACCTTAACGGTTGTCTGAAGGGGCTCTTCTCTATTACGGTTATTCACGCACTTGTACGGTTCCCAACGTATATCGGCCGTCGTCTCTTTTGCCTTCCATAGCAAACTCAATGCCTGGCTCACCAGTAGACGGGTCTAAAATCGCAACAGAAAGGGTGTAATCGCCTTCCGGGAGATCAGCTGGAACCTCCAGGTCTTGCTTCACGTATTTCCTGCCCGGGAGCCATTTTCGGATGTCCTCATCTGTTTTTGTGTGTGCCACGATGTTTCCGTCTTCATCTGCAAGAGACAGTTCGAGAATCCAAGGAAAGTAAAAAGGAGCTACACCTTGGTTTTGCCAATCCATGCTTACAGAAAGATCGTCTCCGGCTTTAACTGTTTCTCTATGCGTTTCTTTGATAAGGGAGAAACGGTAGCCAATCGTATTTAAAAACCGATCCACATATTTTTGATTCTCGCTGTCTTTCGGGAAACGTCCAGGTGTATTGGGACCCACCCAGCTAATATGTGTCGATTTGGCTTGCGAGATCACTTGGCTAATCAAAGGACGCTTGAAATAGTTGCTTAATGATTCGTCAGGAGAAAACTCTCCCCCGCTTGACGCATACTTCCAGAAGTCGGGCATTGCTGGCATCTTTTCTTTCGTTAGCCAAGAGACGTAGCCTTCTTGTATCCAAGAAATGTAGCTCTTCGTGTCCTCTTTGTTGCCAAACACGTCATTATAAAGGCCCATTCGATACTTGCCAGCGATTGGGTGTGGTCTTCGCATCAGTAGCATGTTATCAGGGAAGTTTTCCAAATACGGCTGCACGTACTGATCGCTGATTTTTAATTTAGGGAAAGGAATAGACGTGTTCGTGTGCCACTCTCCCCAGTGTCCGATGCTGCCGAGCTGTATGAATGCGATTCGTGGGTCGTCCTTATAACGTTCCCCGAGCGCATGTATTAATTTTCGATGGTACATGATGAGTTCGGGATTACTATAATTGGGGCTGAATCCTTTGCCGTGACCATTTTCATACCACTCACCGTCACCATCAAGTTCTTCATACAGCCAATCTGGTATCTCCATGTCCGCTTCTTCATCATCGGGGTCATCTAGTACGAGACGGATAATAAATTTTACGTCTTTCTCTCCCCATTCTTCAAAACGAATGTAATCTTCGACCTTCTCGAAGTCATATTCGCCTTTGGCTGGTTCAAGCATTCTCCAGGTAATATTGGCATGGACAAGGGTGTGTTCTTGCTCAATGCTGTTTGAACGTGAACTTGGAGCCAGTCCCATGTACGGGTTTCGCAACACATCTTGGGTTGGCTTCGGATAATACGTAACCGTTGCATAACTAGAGGCAACGGCAGAGGAAGACAGCATTGAAATAGCAGTAAGGAGAATGGCCATGCACAGGCTGAACAGCTTACTCTTCATGTATGCCTCCTTGTTGAGAGCGATAGCTTAAAGCTGTTTATGTTCAGTCTCTTGTTTCCAGGCGTGATACCATGACGTGATATGTACATTCACTGCGGAATCGAGCTCCTGCTCCCAGCGGGTGGTCAGAAGCATGTACTGCTCTTCTACAGCCGCATGATCGTCCAAGGATGCGTACAACTGCATCAGGATCATGTAGATGTCCTCTTCAAGCGGGTGCAAATGCTGAATGCGCTGATTGACGTTGATTGCTTCTTGTACTCTGCCGTGGCCCAAATAGAAGCTGCTCATTGTTTTCGCGAGCTGCAGCCACATTCTGCGGAGTCTTTCCCGCTCATACTCAGCCCACAAATAGTCGTAATCTCCGAAGTAATCGCCTGTGTACGCAACGAGCACTTGTTCATACTCCTCCATACTGGAAAGAGAGAGCGGAGGCAATTTTCGCAACCGATTTTCCCATTCTTCCACATCGATCGCGGCTGAATCGATCGTCAGCTTATAGCCGCCTTCTAAATTGCCCTTGTTGATAGATATCGTTTGGAGACCATAGCGTTTCAAGGTTTGTCGGATGAGGTAAATCGTCGTGTATAGCTGGGTTACGCCTTTGCTTCCATCATAGTCCGGCCACAAAAGCTCGATAAGCGAATCTTTGTCGATCATCTTGTTGCGGTGATGCAATAAATACGCAAACAGCTCGCGGGCTTTATTCGTCCGCCACTTGATCTCTTGTGGCTCCTGATTCGGTTGGTGAAACAAAATACTATTGAAGCATTGGATGGAAACGACGGATTCTTCTTTAACAGGCGCTGCTTCTTGAGCGGACTTGATTCTCTCGCGCAGACGGTCCATTGTCTTTTGCAAGCGTTGGAGTTGTACGGGCTTCATGATGTAATCCAGCGCGCACAGCTCAAAAGCATCAACGGCGTACTTATCGTACCCTGTGACAAAAACGATCTCCGGGGAGTTATCGATTTCTTGCAGACGTTCTCCGATCTCTAGACCACTGATGCGCGGCATATTAATATCTAAAAATACGACATCTGGTTGAAGGGATATTGCTTGGTCGATCGCTTCGAGAGGATTGGTGTAGGCTCCGACTACCTTAACGCCGCCAACATCTTTTTCCAGCAATCGTTGCAGATGCATCAAGGGTAGTTGCTCGTCGTCTACCAATAAGGCTCTCATCCACTGTCTCTCCTTCAAAAAACGATAAAATGCAACAGATTGTCTTGCGAATCAAATTTTTCCATACTCTCTACTCTATCATCAAAAGAGAGGTTATCCAAACGTTTACAGTGGAAGGAAATGTGAATTTTTAGGCAAGAGAAGGAAAAATGTCCCGTGCGAAAAACTTGAGAACAAGGTAATGATAGCGTTTTTATAAATAATTATCCAAAAAAATTGGATATTTTTGCAACAAAATTACCTAATGGACAGTCTGTAATGGTGAAATTTTCCTCAAAAAGCAGGAAGGAGGACATATGGTGTTATCTTGGTATGTCATCATTCCCATTCTTTTCGTAATGGCAGTCGCTATGTATACTGACCTACGCCGTCGTCTTATTTACGACTGGCTGACGATTCCAGGAATTGTGTATTTTCTCGTTTTGCATGCGTACCTTCATCCAGAAAAATGGCTGACTTATGCGATGGGCGTTATTGTGCTGGGAGGAATTTCATTGCTCATGGCGGTGATCAGCAACGGTCAGATGGGCGGAGGAGATATTAAGCTGCTCGCATTGGTTGGTGCAGCGGTTGGATGGCAAGCGGGGTTGGTCGTGATTATGCTTACGTATTTGCTTGCGGGAGTCAGTGTGCTTCCCATGTGGGCCATCGCCAAAATGACAGGCAGGATGAAGCTTGGGCAAGAGATCCCGTTGGCGCCATTTGTCGCGGGTGGGACCAGTCTCATGCTGGTCATGGTCATGTATTACTAGTGCTTTTCTCATAAGTTGGTCGATTCGCAATCTTGGCAACAAAACGACAAAGTATGAACATGAATGGATTTTTCGAAAAAGAGAGGGAATCTTCAGATGTTGGAATCAAAACGTAGGGCAATCATTTTCCTTGTACTATCGTTCCTACTTGCTGCACTTGCGGGCTTTCTGTTTCTGCAAAAAATCAAGGATTTGAACGCGCAACTGGGTGAAATGGTGGAAATATACGAAGCAAATGCAGATATTCCATCTCGGGCACTAATACAACCCGACCAACTGACGGTAAGGGAAATCCCTAAAAAGTATGCGGATGATTCGTATGTCATCGATAAAGGCAGTTTGAAAAATCAAGTCACGATCGTTCCCCTGTCAAAGGGAGACATCATCACGAAAAATATCATGAAGCCAGCCAATGTCGTACGGGACCAGAACAACAGGCTCGTGACGGTGTTTTCATCGAGCAATGTCGTCTTCGACCAGGAGCTGGAGGCGCTAGACCGGGTGGACATCATCATTTCGTATGAGGTGAACGGGAAGCCCGTGACGGAAGTGTTCATGAAAGACGTGCCAGTCGCCATGGTGGCAAAATCGGAGAACAGCTTCAAGGGGGTAGCTCTCGAGCTGCCGTTCGAGGAAGCGCCGAAATTCATTCACCAGCAGCATTATGCCCAGATGGTTCGCATTTTGAAAGCAAATGTGGGCAAAGGAGACTTGGGTATTCCCGATCCGTTTGTGGAGCCCAAGCCGGAACAGACAAAACCGCCTGGCAAACCTGCTGAAGTGAAGCCTGCGACACGGCCTGTCACACCATCCGCAGCAGGGCAACCGGCAGTACAGAAACCACTGGCAGTTCCGGCCCAGCCACAAGCGAAACCAACTTCGGTACCACCGCAGCCAACTAATCAACCACCGAAGACCGGAGGGTAAGTCATGAACAAAGATATGAAGATTCTCGTCGTTGCGGATTACGACTCTGTAAAGGACATGCTGAGAGATATTCTGACTCCGTATGAGCAAGTACGCTACACGACTTCCATCGAAGTGAAAAAAGAAATTGACCGGATTGGACCCGATGTCGTTTTGCTTGTGCAGCCGGAAGACGGAGCAGGAGTAGAGCTGGTGCAGTACATACAAGGCGAGCTCCCGGAGGGCATCCTTATTTATCTCACGGAAAGACAGGACTTTGTTCTGCTGCGAGATGTTGTCCGCGCGGGTGCGGTGGAATACATCGTGATACCTGATGAGCTCAACCTGTTGTCCGATCGTCTCGACAAAATATCAGATTTGTCCCAGATCAAACAGAGAAAAAAGGGCACGGATGCATCTGGTAAAGCTTTCGTGCGTGGTCGCGGAAAGGTGTACTCCTTTTACAGTGGAAAAGGGGGAAGCGGACGCACTCAACTGGCAACGGGCTTTGCGCAAGCGTTGAAGCTGGAATCTACGGCCAGTGTGCTGCTCATCGATCTCAATCTCCAATACGGTGGAATAGAAACCTTCTTGTCTTTTGACAACAACCGTACGTTGGGCGATCTCATGCCGGTTATGGACGAAATCAACGAATTCCATATTCGCAACGTGGCCCAGAGGGAGAACCATTCCAAGCTGGAGGTGCTCGTCAGCCCGCGTGATGCCGAGACGGCGGAGAATATGTCCGAGGCATTTGTCACCAGGTTAATCCGCGCTAGTCGCCGCAGTTATGACTTTGTGATTATTGACCTGCCAACGCATATGAACGAGCTTACTTTTGCCGCTTTGTCAGAGTCTGACATGATTTATTACGTGATGAATCTGGACACACCGTCCGTTCAAATTTACCGACTCGTGGAAGACTTGTTCAGCCGTCTGCGAATTGACACGGCAGGCAGGCTCGAAGTGGTCGTCAACCAGGTGGGAAGGGATAACGAGCTGAATGTGTCTGATTTGAAAGGGTTATTCAGCGCACCGATTACTGCTGAAATCAGCAGAGATCATCAAGGGGTGCAAGCGGCTGTCAATCAAGGCCGACCGTTGCAAAAGGAAGCGAATGAGAAGAAGCTCTCTCCTGCTGCGAAAGACATCCGGAAATGGGTACTCAAGAAACTGTCATAAAGAGCAAGTTCAAAAAGGTGGGAGTTAGATGGCTTTATTCCGACGAAAGCAAGAGCAGACAGCGCCAGGGGATGAGGCAAAGCAGACGACACTCTCTGCCACATTAGCAGCTCCTTCCTTCAATCCGTACATCGACGAGCTGGCTGAGCACTACAAGACCCGACTCTTGCGGGAGACCAATTTGGAGAGATTGACCAGTCTTCGTTCAGATGAGATGCGTCTCGCAATCGAACGTCTCGTCTCCCAATACATGTCGGAAGAGAAAGTAGTCATTCCGCGAAATGAAAAGGACATCCTGCTGACTCGTCTGATCAATGAATCGGTGGGGCTTGGCCCACTTGAACCGCTGCTCGCCGATCCGGAAATCACGGAGATCTCGATTAACGGACACAACCTGGTATACGTCGAGAAGCGAGGAAGGCTTGAATTAACCGATTTAAAATTTCGTGACGAGGAACATTTGCGGCATATCGTGGACAGGATTGTGGCACCGCTTGGCCGACGAATCGATGAAAGCTCGCCGATGGTCGACGCCCGTCTGAAGGATGGAAGCCGCGTGAATGCCGTTATCCCTCCGATCAGTCTCAATGGCACACTCGTTTCGATCCGTAAATTTCGTAAAGAGCCTTTCTTGATGGATGAACTGATGCAATTCGGTTCTTTCAGTGAAGCGATGTCTCAGTTCATTCAAGCCGTGGTGGAAGCCAAAATGAACGTGCTGATCTCCGGCGGTACCGGTAGTGGTAAGACGACGCTGCTGAATGCGACAGCAAAAGCTATTCCCCACTATGAACGTGTCATAACCATTGAGGATTCAGCCGAGTTGAAGCTGACACACCCCAACTGTATTGGGATGGAGGCACGTCCACCCAACATGGAGGGAACAGGGGAAGTCACGATCCGGCAGCTTGTGCGAAACTCCCTGCGGATGAGGCCAGACCGAATCATCGTAGGGGAGGTACGGGGTGCAGAGGCGTTCGATATGCTGCAGGCAATGAATACCGGACATGAAGGATCGCTTACCACCGTTCACGCCAACTCGCCACAGGATGCCTTCAACCGTTTGGAAGGGATGGTCGTCATGGCCGGGATGGATTTGCCCTCCACGATTGTCCGTGAATATATCGTCAGTGCGCTGGATATCATCGTCCAGGTCACACGCTTGTCTGACGGAACACGTAAAATCGTTTCCATTTCGGAAGTAGCAAAAACCGAAGACAAACGGGTGGAGGTCAACGAGATTTTTCGTTTCCAACGGAAGGGGATCGGCGCGAAAGGGGAAGTGCTTGGATGCTTTACGGCAACCGGGCTAATCCCGCGGTGCTTGGAGAGGCTCCAAGTATTTGGAATCCATCTGGATGAATCTTCATTCAGGGCGGAAGGAGGGAAGCAGCGTGACCATGCCTATTCTGTTTAGTCTCGCGGTGTTGTTTGGCATATGGGGCATCTACGAGTATCTAGGTTATCGGGCCAAGAAGACCGAATGGAAAAAGAAAGCGGAAGAATGGTTCGAGGTAAAGGGAAAACGAAAAAGCGTCGTCATCGTTTGGGGAGACAAATTTGACCAGACGCCCTATGCCAAAGAAATCCAAAAAAAGCTGATCAAAGCGAACTTCCCGCTTGCTCCCTCGGAGTTTTACGGAATTTTGATCGTAGGTACCATGGGGCTCGCCTTCTTGTTCAGTAACGTTGTGAATATTTCTTTTCCTTTTAACATCATGATCGGTGCAGTGGTGATGTATCTCATACAGAACGTGCTGTTCTTTGTCCGACGCAACAAGTACCAGGAACGATTGAATGAACAGCTGTCCGAAGTGTGCCGCCTTTTGGCCAACTCGCTACGCGCAGGTCTTACGCTCTCGCAGGGGATCTCACTGGTAGCCAAGGAAATGAATTATCCCGCTGGTGATGAGTTTAGCCGCATGGCGCGTGAGCTGCAACTAGGCGTCAGCTTTGACCGGGCGCTCTCTGACATGGAAAAACGAATACCGACGCGAGAATTTCGTATCTTTTCTGCTACGCTCTTGATTCAAAGGCGCGCAGGGGGGAATTTGAGCCAGGTGCTGCAAGAAATGGCGGAGACATTGGAGGATCGCCGCATCGTGAATCAGGAAATCAAGACGATGACGGCGGAACAGCGATACGTCTCTATCTTGGTGCCGATCATGCCAATTGCCCTGGTGCTGATGATGAACATGATGAACAAAGGCTTCATTGATCCGCTGTTTTCCGGATTTGGTCTTTTTCTTCTGGGGTTGTTTGTAATCGGAACTCTCTTGTCCTATATCCTCGTAAAGAAAGTGACCAACATAAAGGTGTGAAAACATGGATGCTCTCATAATCACATGCGTGTTCTTGTTTCTGTTGCTGTTTGCGATCTGTCTGAAGGAGTGGTATCGCTACTCCATCGAGAAGCAAAAGCTGCTCGCACATGTCCATGAGATGAGCGGGCACAAAAACTACGGTGTGCGCAAGCAGGAAACTTCATCCGAGCGTCTGGTCAAACGATTGCTTCGGTATGGAGACGACTATGCTGTCATGGGGCAGCGCATCAACTTTTTCAGTGAGTCGCATGAGGTCGAGGATTGGTTGCTGAAGGCTGGGCGTCCACTAGATTTGACCGTCGCCCAATTCCAAGGAGTCAAAATTTTCATGGCTCTCCTCGGCATTATTGCTGGCACGCTGTTTTTTATACTCGGCTTTCCATTATCGCATCTAGGCTTGATCGCCTGGCCGTTGGTTGGCTACTTTTTACCCATCCTGCTGTTGAAGAAAAAAGCGCGCGATCGCCAACATCAGCTTCGTTATGATCTGCCTGAATTTCTTGACACGGTAAGCGTGACCTTGCAGGCGGGGGTGAGTCTTGATCAGGCTTTGCGCGAAGTCATCAAGTTTTTTGATGGGCCGATTCGAGAAGAGTTTTCCCGATTCAATCAAGAGCTGGATCTCGGTGTGCAGAGGGAAAAGGCGTATGAACAATTGCTGCGACGCAACGACAATCCGGAGTTTCAAATGCTGATCAAAGCGCTCATTCAGGGGATGCGCCTGGGGGTGCCGATTGCCGTCACGTTCAAAGCACAGGCAGAAAACATGCGGAGAATCCGCAAAGAGCTGATCAAGGAAAAGGCGGCCAAGGCGTCGCCAAAGGTAACCCTGATCACCACGTTTGTCGTGACTCCTACAGCGATTATCCTGATTGGCGGTTTGATGGTATTGAATATTTTGGAGAACTTCAGCTTGTTCTCCGACATCATGCCATGATCCATGGCTTCACTTTTAGGAGGTGATGCCCGTCAGCGAGATGGGAGTGCACAGTTCTTTATTTATTATTCATCCAAATAATGAGGGAGTAGATGTTTCATGAAAAGCATGATGCTGAAATGGTATGCAAAAGGTCAAGGAGCACTGGGAAATGAAAGAGGAGCGCAAGCAATTGAGTGGATCGCATTGGCGGGTGTGGTGATCGCTGTGTTTGGAGCGGTGATTACTTACTTTAATGGGAACCCGGCACTCGTCGGAGAATCAATTGGGGATACGCTTAGCAATATCATCAAAAAATTAGACGGAAATTAATCATCCATTGAATGCTTTTTTGGTGATGAGCATATGGAAAAGAGGTGGTGAAGGAATGTTTCTTCACCACCTGAAACATACGACGCTTCATACATAGCAAGTCAAAATCAAGCAGGAGGTAGCACTTTGATGAGACTCGTGAAGGGAATAATTGCAGTGATCCTCCTGTCGAGCCTGTTAACGGCGTGTTCGCAAGAGGCGGACAATCAACCGGAGACTTCCCAGAACACAGAGGGGCAAAATCCTTCTGTTCCACCAAGCACGGAAACACCGCCTTCGCAAAGCCAACCGCCAGACCAAACAGGAGAAACAAATGCCGAGCTAACGCGAGAAGAAAAAGTAAAGACGCTGGAGGCATTGGCACAGGAAGGAATTCCGCTAAAGCGGGAAACGACAGAGGACTTCGTCAATTCGCTGCCAGGACGTTTTTCTGGGATTTCGTATGACAGCAACAGAGAAGAAGTATTGCCTGAACTTAAAAAGTTCCCTACGGTTGAAAACCCGGATGAAGAGATGGTTAACAAGTACCACCTTGCCTTGTTGGGGTTGTTTGCTCAAAGCTATCCTGATCCGCAACAGATGATGGATGAACTGAAAATGGCCTCATTTGGCAATCCGGACATCGATGATCCGCGGTTCAAGTTCAAGGAAAGCTACAATGTGGAGATTATCCTGGACGCGAGTGGCAGTATGGCGGCAAAATCGGGCGGCAAGATGAGGATGGATGCGGCCAAAGAAGCGATTCAAGCCTTTGCTGAATCTTTGCCGAAACAGGCGAATGTCGCTCTGCGCGTATACGGACACAAGGGCAGCGGGAAAGAGTCGGATAAAGCACTGTCTTGCGGCAGCAGTGAACTGGTATACGGGATGCAGCCTTATAACAAAGAAAAACTGCAGCAATCCTTGAATCAGTTCCAACCTACCGGATACACACCGATTGCCTACTCCTTGCTGGAAGCGAAAAAGGATTTAAGCAAATTGCCTGGAGATAAGAACACCAATATGATCTTCCTCGTCAGTGACGGAATCGAAACATGCGATGGTGACCCAGCCGAAGCTGCCAAACAGTTGGCCCAATCAGAGATTACGCCGATTATTAACGTGATTGGATTTGGTGTAGACGGTCCGGGGCAGCAGCAGTTGAAAGAAGTCGCGAAGGCAGCGGGAGGCCGCTATGTTCTGATTCAAGATCAGAAGGAGCTACAAGAAGAATTCAATCGTGGGAAAGAAATCGCGAACAAGTGGAAAGAGTGGAAAGCCAATGCATCCCATCAAGCTGTATCCACTCGTAGTTCTCGATCGATCGACATTAGTCACTTTGCTTTGAAATGGAGCCGTATCGCCAAACGGGAAAATCATGATCTAACATCTGTAATCATGACCATGGATGCAAACAACATGATTTCAGATGAGTTCGCCGATCAGCTGCGAAAGTTGAACGATGAGCAGCTGGAAATCGCGCAGAAAAAGGCAGATGAACTGGAGCAATTCCTGGATACTTTGAACGAGAAATCCTATAAGGAAGCCGTGGATGCGATCAACCAGAAGTTTGCACAACATACGAAAACGAATTAGAGACGAAATCTCCAAAAGGAGGTTTGTGAAGTGAGGAAATGGTTAAGAGGCCCAATGGCAGCGGCAACATTCGCTTTTCTGATTCTTATGATGAATCTGTTTCCGCTGGTGGGCCTAGCAGCTTCCATTCAGTATCAAGGGCTGCAATATGAGGCCCCAAAGTGGGATCAACCGAATCTGGAGTCGCCAGAATGGGAGCAGCTCAACCCACAAGCCCCGCAGTGGAAACAAATAAACCCGCAGGCTCCTGATTGGGAAAATTTGAACCCGCAGGCGCCGAACTGGGATCGGATAAATCCGCAGGCACCTGATTTACAGGGACCAAGCGTCAATCATTCGAATCCGCAAGCGCCAAATGCAACTGCACCTGTACCGAATGTACAGATGCCTGCTTCGCAGAAGCCCGGCGTCGATCCAGATAGCCCGAAGCCGATGACAGAGACGCTGGAATACGGTGCCGTCAAATGGACGTTCAAGGACGTCATGGGCGGAACGGTGAAATACAGCGCTGATTTGCTCATGAATGGCGAAGTAGACATGGCGGCGGGACTTCGTGGCAAAGCCTTGTTTTTGGGAGATCTGGCGATAAAGGGCCTTGATCTGGCCTTCAAAAATACGCCGTATGTAAACACGGTAACCGGCTTGGGTGTCGATTCACTTGACGGGATGAACGCGTGGGCCAACTATCAGTTTGTGTTGGCGCAACTGCCGAATAACAGTTTTCGGGATATTTTCCAAGGCGGTCAGCTCACGAATTCAGCAAATCCATCCGGCGTCAGAATGCCGGGGATTGTGAAAGGCTTAAATGTTGGCGTAGCCGCAATCAGCCTTCCATTTGACATCATGGATACCTTTGGAAGTTTTAGCACTGCATTTGATCCGAGCCAGAGTGAAGCCACGCAAAATGATAAATTCGTGGATGGCGCCGGTAATTTCGGCAGTGTGCTGATGGATGCAGGGGTCATTGCGTCCGTCATACCGGGTGGGCAGGCGGTAGGTGGTGTGCTTGTAGTCACTGGTGCGGTTTTGTGGGGATTGAGTAAACTCGTGAAGTACGCTGACAAGCTAGCCGGAGGAGCGATTACCCGTGGAATCCGGGATGGGGTCGGAAAAGCTGTTGGTTGGGTGAAATCCTTATTTGCGTAACGGAGGTCCTTGCTTATGAAAGTCGTAAATACACCACAGGTTCAGGCTCAGATCGAGCGGAATAAGCGTTTTTTAGAGAGGACGGAGCTGTATAATTACCCAGCCTACGTAGACGGAGAATATTACTACCATGTAGCGTACTGGAGATGGGGGAAAAAAGACGCTGTCGGGTACTTGGTGCTGCGACCGAATGGTGACGTGGTTCGCCGCAAGGAAGCAGACCCCGTGGTAAAACTGTTTTTGGTGCATGCACATGCGGGGCGCAAGATTAAAAACAATCTGGCCATTGATAAAGAGAAGCCGATTGAAATGTACGAGCAAAAATACGAGTTTCTGAACGCACTGCTGCCCAGCTACCAGGATAAGATGGATACTGTGATTCGGCAAGATGCAGAGAAGCTTATCGACGTTTGCAAAACCATGATGGAAAGCCGGGAGCAACTGCGTGCCATTTATGATCGAGGGATGGATCTGCTCAATCAATTCTTCGCGCGCAACTACGTCATTGCGGGAGAAGAAACGGCATTACGGGATGTTTTATTTGAATCCGACTACATTTTGTATGATCGCATTCGCAAGCAGGTGCTGATCAAAGACTCGGTGGACCGCCTTTATCAGTTTTTCCAATCCAATCGTGTAGAACTGGATCGGGTACAGGAGCAGAAACGAAAAAAGCTGCACGACTTGCTCTCTGTATACAAAGACAAAACGCTGCGAAATATTGCCGATGAATCTGTGAAAAGCTTTGAGACGCATACGACAGGGAAACATGAATCTTTCCGTTCGGTTGAACAGTTGCGGGAAGCCCACGAGAAGCTGAATATGACCATCTTGGAAAACGGGCTGATGGATAAACTGAGAAACCCTTAACAGGAAAGGTGAGAGAAACCCATATGCATCCTTTCAAAGAAAGCATCCGTTTTTACGCACGGAACATCGAATCTTTGCTGCTCTTGTCCGCCGTGCTCGTGGTGCCATTTTTTATCATCCACAACTTTACGTTGAACTACCTGAATCTGATCGCCGCGATCACGGGTGCCAAATTCGTGGCAAGCTTTTTCAATCTGTTTTTACTGCTCCTGTTTTTGTTGATCCTCCAGATCCCTTTTGCCCAGTATGTCCAAAGTGATCTGGACGGCGATGAGCGTCCGATTCGAAAGGCATTTCGGACTTTTTTTGAACACAGCTTTTCCGTGTTCGTATTTGGGATTGTGTTTAGCTTTCTTGTCTCTACAGGAATGATGCTGTTCATGATACCCGGGTTGATTCTTTTGCTCCTGTTCTATTTGACGCCGTTTTTTGTGGTGCTGAAAAAACAATCGGCTTGGCGATGCTGGCGAGCTGCCATGGAAATGGGTAAAAAGCATTTCATCCAAATTTTTGGCCTGTTGCTGATGGTGAGCTTGGTTGAATGGTTAATCAGTCTGGCGGGCCTGTTCCTCGTCACGTCGATTACGGCGACCTTCGGGGCGGTCATGTTTATTGAGTTGTTGCTCAATGTGATTGTTCTTCCGTTTTTTGCGGTCATGTTCACGATGTACGTGAATAAATGGAAAGACGAGGCAGCAGGAGCGGAGGCGGCTATGTCGGGGGAATTACTGCTTGATGAAAGGTAGCTTGCAAATAAGTTCGAGAGGAGATGAGCGAAGAATGCGCCTGAAGAAGATCGTCTCCAATGAAAAGGGCTCGGTCACCGTAGAGTTTATCGCCATACTGCCGTTCGTCTTTCTGATCATGCTGATTTGCTGGCAGTTTCTTGTTGGCGTCTACGGCGTCATCATCTCTCAGTCGGCAGCAAATGAAGCGGCGAAGGTGTACGCGATAACGGGGAATTCGGGAGAAGCCACGCAAGCTGCGAGGAACGTGGTGAATGCGGCAGGAGGCTACATCTCCTTCAAAGGGGCGGATATCTCGGGGGAAGTCGACGGATATTTTACCGCCAAGGTCGGCGTACAGATGGAGCTGGGGTTTCTTCCTGAGTGGTTCAATATCAAAAAGGAAGACCGATATATCTCGTTTGATCGGGAAATGAAGAGCAGGGTGATGAACTAGATGGTACGTATACTGCGTCACTTGCAAAATGAACGTGGAAATATGACGATCTTCACCCTGACGATTTACTGGTTTATGTTCATGCTGGTGTTTGTCGCGCTTTTCAATTTTTCTGGCATTTTTGTAGACAAGGAGCAGGCGTCGAATAGTGCGCAGCAGGCGAGTATTGCGGCGGTGAGGGATATTTATGAAGAGATGGATGAGGCTATCATCAAGTATGATTTGTCACCCAAACGGTATTATGACCAAGATTACCTCACGCCCAGAAAAACAGCTGCCATGAGCTCGCTGAGAGCATCGCACCCCGATTGGTCCCAAAGCGAGATTGAATACGGCGCGATTGACTCGGTATTGAGCAGTGCGTTGCCAGGCAATCTTGAGTTGCAGGGATATGTAAGTCTAGGGTTGAGAAAGGCAAGCGCAGAAATTCCTGGAGTGGTTGCTACAGTGCTGTCGAGAAACAAAGCAACGCTCAGCGGCTCATCCGTCGACTTGTTCAACAGTGACAATCGGATTGAGGTAACAACTTCTGTAAAGTACGAATCGGAATCGATGGGGTTTGACTTCATTCCTGCCTATTCCGAGCAAATCTACCAGACGGGCGAAAGTAGACGGATCGGTTTTATTGATGAGGTGAACGACTGGTTTTACATCAATATCCCTATTCTTGGATGATGATGGTTGGAGGAAATGGCATGACAAGAAAGCTACAAAAAATGCGGATGTCGCTCTTGATCAACAGCATATTGATCATGCTGCTGCTTTCGGGCTGTTCACTGGGCGCAATAGGAGCGGGTACAGGGATCGGGCAAAAGCAATGGCCCCAGACGACACAGGAATTAATTGCTTCCCAGCCCGGACCGCTTGCTGGCACACAATTTTTCCACGCAGCTTATCCGCATCGAGCGCAGATCATACAGGTTTTGGATAAAATGCCTACTCTGGTCGACGGGATGAATGAAGCTTACATGGAATTGTACTGGAATCAACTGCTCACCCTGTTTGCCGAGGATTACCTCAGTCCCCAAATGGTTGTCGACCGTTGGAGAATGGCTTCGTATGGTAGTCCTGACATCGAGGACGCCCGCTTTCAGTTTCGGGAAAATTTCAACGTCGAAATCATCCTGGATGCAAGCGGTAGCATGGCTGGGAAAATTGGGGACAAAACGAAAATGCAGCTCGCCAAGGAAGCGATCAAGGAATTTGCGGAAGCATTACCCGAAGAGGCGAGAATCTCGCTGCGCGTATATGGACATAAGGGCAGCAATGCAGATGAGCACAAACAGCTCTCCTGTGGCAGCAGTGAGATGGTCTATCCTTTGCAAGCCTACGATTCGAAAGGTCTTGCGCATGCCCTTGACATGTTTGAGCCGACGGGCTGGACTTCGATTGCGCACTCCTTGCGTCTTGCTCAGGAAGATTTGGCGGGATTCGAAGCGGATAAAAATACGAATGTCATCTATCTGGTCAGTGACGGTATCGAGACGTGCGATGGCAATCCAGTGGCAGTAGCCAAGGAATTGTCCCAGTCCAAAATTATGCCGTTGTTGAACGTCATCGGCTTTGACGTGAATGCAGAAGGGCAGAAGCAATTGAAGGAGATTGCCCACGCGTCAGAAGGTCTGTATGCAAATGTGACGAACCGTGAGCAGTTCAAGCAAGAGCTAGAACGCGCGAAAGAAATTGCCCAGAAGTGGGAGCAGTGGAAACGGGATGCTTTGACAGAAGCAGATACTGTGCTGATCGACCGCAAAAAATGGGTGGATGCATACGACCGGGACTGGTACGAGAAAAACTGGCGGGAGAGCCTGAATATTGGAATGGCGATCGAGCATTTGTCTGCGAACGGCAAGATTGGCAATGAAGCGAGGGAGTACCTTACTGGGAAAAGGCAAGAAAGAGAAGCGTTGGCTACACAGTCCAAGGAGGAGCTTACCAATTACTTGGTGAGTCTCACAACCGAGACCTATCAGGAAATGAGAGAGGAAATTGAGGATAAATACAGCGGAAACTAAACAGCAATGGGTTCTCCGTTACAAAAGCGATTGCGGTCGCCACGGAGAACCCACTGTAAATGTAAAGGGATAGGGTGCGTCAATCATAGGTGAACGTAACAACCTGTTGCAGGCCTGGGTCCACTCCGATTGCCACGTCATTTTGGCCATCTGTGTAATAAAAGTAACGCTTGGCGTCATTGGAATGAGCGTCAGAAGCTTTAACCAATTGGAAGTTGTTCGTCGCAAGCAGGTTTTTCGAGCGGATGAAATCAGATGCTGTCTTTTCCAAATCTGCTTCCGTCATCGTTTTGGTCGCCATTTCTCCGTTTATTCCAATAACGTCAATCGACAGGGAAAGGATTTGCTTTGACCTTGGTTCGATGATGGCGTGAAAGCCGTGGACATCGCCGCTCACAGGTTCGCGTTTCAGTATGGCATGAACAGGTACTCCTCTGTATACCGAGTTGGCTGGGTCCTCCAGCGTAATTTCCCGATCAGTCGTATCAACATCCACCTGATAATATTGTCTAACAGCGGCTGCAGCGATTTGCGCCGCTTCTTCTTTTCCGAGCCCTTGTATTGCATCTGGTGAGCTGGAAGAGCAGCCCATTAACAGAAAGACGAGAAGCGCCGTGCCCAGCCATGCGAACTTTTTCATTGTGAACCCTCCAGCCATCCCAAGTAATACGTGTAGTCTGCTCTTATCCTAACAGGGATTGTTTTGACTCCCTATCGATTAACCTTTCCATTACCTTACGATCTTGTAAGCTTCAAGAAAAATGAAGGGAGTAACAGGACTTTGGATAAAAAAAGACGAAAAATTCGGAGTATGGTCAGCGTATGTAAAAAACGAGGGGGCGCATGGAATGAACGCGATCGAACTGAATCAAGCGCTACAAATGTATGTGAGGACAGAGACCTTTCCTGTGGGAGTTAGCATCCGAAAAGAAGAAGCCGCTCTGCCGTCCAAGGCAAAGCGACCTGTACGTGATCTTGGTTATCCCATTACCATTTGCCAAGCAGTCGGTTTTTCACGGCGTTACGGCTGGAGTATTGCGATGAATGGAGCCGATCTGTCCTGTCCAATCGCGCAGGTGGCTTTTGGCTATGAAGAGCAACCGGTCTTTTATACAGAGGGTCATCTCGCCTGTGGGATGTACACAGATTCATTGGAAAATGGGGTGAAAAGTGAGCTGGATGTCCCGAAATTTTCCGCAGAAGAAAGCGGGTACTACGTGTCGTTTCCGCTGGAGCGGGCAGAGATCGAGCCAGATGTCGTCGTGATTTATGGCAATGCGGCACAGGTCATGCGATTGGTTGCGGGGATGCTGTACCAGCGCGGTGGATCGATTCCGTCCACCTTTTCCAGTCGGGCAGACTGTGCGGACATCGCAATCAAGCCGATCCAGACGGGACAGCCGCAAGTGATCGTACCGTGTTACGGCGACAGATTGTTTGCCCAGACACAGGATCACGAGATGGCTTTCAGCTTTCATTTTCGCGATGCCGCCGAGCTTGTGGAGGGATTAGTGGGAACGCAAAAAGGCGGAATCCGCTATCCGATCCCGTCCTTCTTGCGCTATCAAGCAGAGTTTCCGCCGACCTATCAAAAGCTTGCGGGTATGTTTGGAGAAAAAAACTAGCCTTTCAGTCGGTTGAGCTGGAGCAGGTGATGGCGATAGTGCATTTCTATGACGACAAACCATTCCTTTGCGGTTAGTAGACCGAAGGCAGGGTGAGCCACCGTGTGATGCGCAGGAATTTCGCCCAGAATCGGTTCCAGCTCTTTCATCTGTGTAAGTACGTGGATGAGTCCATCACGCAATTGTTCCTTGCTCTCTGGTTGTGCAGGTGTGTATTCCGGGGAGGCAGGGACTTTCACGCGAACGGGAGGCAAGGAGCCTTGGGCAAATACCGCCTGCCCGATCTCGGATTTTTCGGTACCCGCTTCTGAGACAGCAGGACCTCCCTGTCTACATTTCTCGATACTTCCGAGTTGCATATAGCGGGCAGATTGGATCAAGTGAAGGTACATTTGGCCGATCGACCATTCCTCATCATTTGGTTTTTGCAAGAGTTGTTCCATGGTGAAGCCTTCTAATTCGTGCAAGTAGTGGTTTGTCACGTCTTCAAATTTGTTCACGATTTCTTTTGCATTCATGGGTGAATCAGCTCCTCTTTGTTTTTTTGCTTAGATCATACGAAAACTTCTATCGAGGCTTGCTCAAGGATGAGCGACCGCGTATTAGCGGAATGTTTTCCGTAATATCGGGAAGAAACCCGAAGAAGTTATACTTACCGATATTATAAAAAACCGCTACTGACAGCAGTATGTCAGTAGCGCTCAAATAATTTTTTGGCTTCTTCGCGAATTCGGCTACGCAAGGATTCAGGCGTAAGAACAACCGCCTCCGCCCCCAACCCAAGTATCCAAGACAATATTTCTTCGATTTGTCTGACGCGCAGTCTGACAAGAAAGCCGTCCGGATGCTCCGCTATCTCTTCTATATAATAATAGCCCGATTCTTTTACCCGATCAGCAATAGCTGTACTGATTACGATCTGTACCTCCAGGGACCGATCTTCGAGAGGCTTGTAATCATCAAAATTGAAATGGTCAGGGAGGATAAAGCGGTCTTCCAATACAATCAGTCCGCTCATGCGTGACAGTCGGAATCGGCGAATATCCTGTCGCAGGTCGCAATGACCGAGTAGTATCCAAGAACCCCGAACCAGCACCAGACCATATGGAGCAACGTCACGCACCGTTTCACGATTTTCACCCTCCCCAGGTGTGCCTCTCCGATAGCGGAACCGCACCTTTCGCTTATTGATGATTGCATCGTGGAGGAGTTGTGCATGCGCTTTTTCCTGCTCGCGCTGATTGTTCGCTCCAGGGCTTAAGAGGCGAAAGGTTGAACGGATACGGCTCGCTTGTTCGCCTACATCCGCAGACAGGATCGCTTCTACTTTACGCTGTACCGCTCTTGCGCTGTTTCCAAAATTTTGGTCAAATGCTTGCTCGACCAAGTCTGCTCCGATCAAGAGTGCAACGGCTTCTTCTACCGAAAAACTGACGGGTGGCAGGAAATACCCTTCCATTAACGAGTAGCCCTGACCCGGTGCCCCAACGATGGGGACGCCTGCTTCACTTAGCGCCTGCATATCACGATAAATCGTCCGGACACTCGTTTCGAAGGTCGCGGCCAAATCTTCTGCGCGTATCGTATCTTTGCGCTGCAGCTCTAGAACGATTGCCAACAAACGGTCTGTTTTATTCATGCTGCTGACCTCCTTTCCATCAAGCTAGCAACTTAATAAAAATGAATGGACATCTTTATAAATATTTTATATTTACCCTACTTTTTATTTTAACAGTTTTCCCTATCCTACATGTGTAAGTGAAGGAGGGAACTGTAATTGAAAAAGAGGGTTTTTTGGCTTGTCATTCTCTTGCTGTTTGGATATATCCTGATTCAAAAAATAGCAGATGGACCACCTAATGTTGGGGGACATATTGACACGTTGGGAGAGGCTACTGAGGTGGAGCAACAATCGATACAAATAACAAAAGATCAAATTTATCAGGGAGACCTTCTCTTGGTCAATAAAGAGTATCCGGTTCATGAGGCAGGGGTAAAAAATGATGTGGTTCGGTTATCTGAGCATGAAGAACTGTTACAAGGCTATCGTTTGCTCGATCACAGAATCGAAGTGTCAGAGCGTGTAGCCAAAGTATTTTTGGAGATGGTCGAAGATGCGCAGCAAGATAATGTGAGCCACTTTATCCTGAACAGCGGTTATCGAGGCAAGGAAGAACAAGATCAGCTGTATGCAGAAATGGGACCTGATTACGCGCTGCCGAGCGGTTACAGCGAACATAACGTAGGTTCCGCTCTTGATATTGGATCGACGCAAATGAAAATGGAGCATGCTCCTGAGGGCAAATGGCTGGCAGATAACTCGTGGAAGTACGGTTTTATTTTGCGTTACCCAAAGGACAAGATAGCCATTACAGGAACGGCATACGAGCCTTGGCACTTCCGGTATGTCGGCTTGCCGCATAGCGCGATCATGAAGCAGAATAACTTTTCGCTGGAAGAATATCTGGATTACGTAAAAGACAAAAGAAGTATCTCCATGACAAGCAATGGGAAGATCTATGAAATTAACTACTACCCTGTCGATCAAGAGATGCCGATCAAAGTACCGATGACTAGCAACTATGTGATTTCTGGCGACAACATGGGCGGTGTGATTGTAACCAGCTACGTGAACAAATAACAGAGGGAGTGAATGATATGAAGAAATTGACTGTAGCGATTTTGTTTGGAGGATGTTCCTCGGAGTATGAAGTATCTCTTAAATCTGCGAGTTCGGTGCTGGAGAGTTTGTGTCTGGAAAAGTATGAGGTGATTTTGCTAGGAATTACGAGGGAAGGGCAATGGCTGCGATATACCGGCAACATCGAAAGTATTCGGAATGACAGTTGGCATCAAAGTGAGAAGTGCGTGCCTGCTTTTCTCTCTCCTTGCAGACAGGTGCGGGGAATAGTTGCACAGGAGAACGGTGCCATGACGGTCACAACGGTTGATGTGGTGTTCCCGATTTTGCATGGCAAAAACGGAGAGGATGGAACGGTGCAAGGACTGTTGGAGCTCGCCGGAATTCCGTTTGTCGGTTGTCACACGCTATCCTCTGCGATTTGTATGGACAAGGATATCGCGCACACGCTGGCGGAAAGCTCCGGTGTAAAAACGCCAAGATCCGTTACCGTTTATCAAAATACTGCGCTTGCAACGGTTCAATCTGCCACCGAAGAACTGGGATTCCCTTTGTATGTCAAACCTGCAAAGGCAGGGTCTTCGATTGGGATTACAAAAGCATACAACACGCAAGAATTGGTTTTCGGTATAGAAAACGCCCTTCTGCATGATGACAAAGTAGTCATCGAGGAAAACATCGCGGGATTTGAGGTAGGCTGTGCGGTACTAGGAAATCGTGAGGTCATTGTGGGAGAAGTGGATGAAATCGAATTACTCCAGGGTTTCTTCAATTACACGGAAAAGTATTCATTGGAGACTGCCCACATCCATGTCCCAGCAAGAATTGACGAAGAACTCGCTCATAAAATCAAGCAAACAGCCACCCATCTCTATCAGGCTTTGGGCTGTCGTGGCTTCGCTCGCGTGGATATGTTTGTCACACCAGACGGAGACATTGTGTTTAACGAAGTGAATACGATCCCCGGCTTTACCTCGAAAAGCAGGTATCCAAGCATGCTGCGTGCAGCGGGAATTTCCTATAAAGAGCTTCTTGATACGTTGATTATGCTAGCGTTGGAGGAGGACTAACCGATGACACAACCTCACGTCTTTACGATTTCTTTGCACAGCGACAATCTACATCACGGCCATCTGATTTTGGTGAATCGCCAGTACCCGATCCGCTGGCAAACAGACGACGGTATCCTACTGAACCGCATGCGGCTAATTGACGGAGCACACAACAATATGATGCTGGAAAAAACGGCTGCGAAGATGTTTGCCAAGCTATTGAAAGCCTGCAACGCCAAGCATGATATCGTACCTGTCAGTGGATTTCGCAGCAAGTCCGAACAAACGGATATCTATGATCAATCCTTGCTCGAAAATGGAGAGGTGTTTACTAGTCAATATGTAGCGCGTCCGAATGAAAGCGAGCATCAGACAGGGCTTGCGATAGATGTAGGGGAGAAGAAGGAAGAGATCGATTTTATCTGCCCTTCTTTTCCTGATCATGGCGTATGCCGAATGTTTCAAGACCGTGCCAGTCACTATGGGTTTATCAAACGCTACGACAAAGACAAGGAACAGCTGACAGGGATATCGGATGAGCCTTGGCATTTTCGGTATGTGGGCTATCCGCATGCTGTTTTGATGGAAAAGCTCCAGCTTTGTCTGGAAGAGTATATCGAGTATGTGAAAAACTACGAATTCCATCAGGAGCATTTGCTAGTGAATGATGAGAGTATTGAAATCTACTATGTAAAGGCTACCGATACTGTTACACACATCCCGGTTGTGGCTGGTGAGAGCTACGAAATATCGGGTAATAACGTGGATGGATTTATCGTTACGGTGTTTCATCAGGAGGCACGTAATGAATGTAGCTAATGAAAAACAGTATGGAGGGCTGGATCAATTCCGCATCATTGCGGCGATTCTTGTCATCGCAATCCATACCTCTCCCCTGCTGTCCATGAACGAATGGGCTGATTTTACACTTACACGAACGATAGGCAGGGTAGCAGTTCCGTTTTTCTTTATGTGCACAGGATTTTTCTTCTTACAAAAGCTTGGCACAGATCACAACAGAAATGCGTATTTGCTGAAGCCGTTTTTATGGAAAGTAGGAAAGCTATATTTGCTTTCAATCCTTCTCTATCTTCCTGTGAATGTGTACGCAGGGTATTTTACAGATGGATTTACCGTATTTTCAGCGGTGAAAGATATCTTGTTTAACGGGACACTGTATCATCTGTGGTATTTCCCTGGTATCATGCTGGGGGTCTGTATCAGTACCTTTTTGTATACAAGACTATCTGCATGGAAAACGTTTTGGGTGACTTTGCTGTTGTATGGCATCGGGCTATTGGGAGACAGCTACTTTGGCTTGGCACAGATGAATCCGTATGTAGACAGTATTTATCAATCGATGTTTACTCTGTTTGATTACACGCGAAACGGTATATTTTTTGCCCCTGTGTTTATTGTCATGGGAGGGATGATTGCCAATACCCGCAGGCGGAAAAAGAAAAAGGTCGCACCGTATGCCATCGGGTTTGTTTTGTTCGGAAGCATGTTAGTCATAGAAGGCTTGCTTTTGCACGCTTTTCAGCTGCAACGCCATGACAGTATGTATATTTTTTTGATACCGTGCATGTATTTTCTATTTCAACTGCTGTTGTTCTGGAAAGGCAGAAATCGCCCAGCCTTACGAAAGCTGAGCCTGTATGTTTATGTCATTCATCCGCTATGTATTGTGCTCATTCGCGCAGCGGCCAAAGTAACGGGACTGACAGGGCTGCTTGTTGAAAACAGCTTGGTGCATTTTACGCTGGTCACGGTGCTGTCGTTTGTTCTTTCTGTGATAGCGATGAAGGTGATCCCGCGCTTTCGAGGTGGCAAACCAGATCAAACAGGACGAGCATGGGCGGATATCCATCTTCCTCATCTCCAGCATAATGTAAGGGAAATCCAGCGGGTTCTCCCGAAGGAATGTGCAGTGATGGCAGTCGTGAAGGCGCAGGCATATGGCCACGGCGGATGGCAAGTCGCGAGGTATTTAAACAAGCTCGGGATTAATCACTTCGCTGTTGCCACAATCGATGAAGGAATCGAGCTCCGGAAGAAGGGCGTAAAAGGGGAGATTCTGGTGCTTGGCTATACCGATGAGCGACGTATACGCCAAATCGCCCGTTTCAAACTGACGCAAACCATAGTAGATGACGAACATGCCAAAAAACTGAATGGTTACAACGTGAAAATCCCTGTTCATATCAAGATCGATACGGGGATGGGGAGACTCGGGGAATCTTGGGAACGCCCGGAAAAAATTGCGGCCATGTATCGATATAAAAATTTGCAGGTAGGCGGTACCTTTACGCATCTGAGTGTGGCTGACAGTTTGGAAGCTTCGGATATCGCATACACCAAAAATCAAATCGCCCGTTTCCAGAACGTGATCGAACAGTTGAAAGATATGGGGATCGATCCACAGAAGCTACACGTTCAAAGCAGTTACGGTGTGCTGAATTATGGGGAGCTGCATTATGATTATGCTCGAATGGGGATAGCTCTCTACGGGATGTTGAGCAATCAGGGAGACACGGTAAAAGCAAGCGTCGACCTACGCCCTGTGTTATCACTGAAAGCAAGAGTTGTGCAGGTGAAACAGGTGGAAAAAGGAGCCGCCGTGGGCTATGGACGCGCCTACAGCGTGCAGCAAGACAGCAAGATCGCCATTGTATCCATCGGATATGCAGACGGGATTCCGCGTATGCTGTCACAAGCGGAGGCTACTTGCCTGATCAGAGGAAAAAGGAGACCGATTATTGGCTTTGTCTGTATGGATCAACTGATTATAGATATTACAGATATGGAAGAGGTGCAAGTGGGGGACGTTGTGACCTTTATCGGCATAGATCAAGACGAGAGTATCACTGCCGAGGAAATGGCCCAACAGTGCAAAACCATTACGAACGAGCTGGTAAGCCGTTTAGGAGAACGTGTCAAAAGAGTCTACTTTGATTGATCCCTGGACGAAAAACAATATAGGGAGTGGTTCATTTTTTCCATGATGAAGAGGAGACATAGCTTTCGTTCTAAAATGATTGAGCTTCTTGGGCTTGGCATGCTTCTCGCCGGTATCGTAACCTATCTGCTCTATAAAGTACTCCAGTTTTACTATCGGACGGAGGTCAAGTATGAAGAACCGCTTGCCCATGTTCGCCGTTACATCAGGGAGATAGGGGATATCAATTTCTTTTTGATTGTCTTTGCTCCCATTGCGATCTTTTTTTTCTATCTCCTGACCGAACGGTATGCGGGCTACTTTCGGGAGATTTCCTCGGGTATTCATTATCTCGCCAGCGGAGACTTTACGCGGCATGTCCATATTCCAACTAATGACGAGTTCGCAGATATCGCGAAGGACATCAATCAGGCAAGCGATATGCTGCAAAAGGCGGTAGAAAGAGGAGATTTCGCCGAAAGCAGCAAGGATCAGCTTGTTTTGAATCTGGCCCACGATTTACGCACACCGCTGACATCCGTTCTGGGTTATCTGGATTTCATTTTGCGAGATGAGCAGATGCCACAAGAACAAATGCGGCATTATGCGACGATTGCTTTTACCAAGTCACAACGATTGGAAAAGCTGATTGATGAGCTCTTCGAAATTACCAGAATGAATTACGGCATGGTCAACATCGAGCAAAAGGTCATGGATGTGAGTGAATTACTTGTCCAGTTAAATGAAGAGATGTATCCTTCCTTTGAGAAAAACGAGCTGGTCGCACGGTGTACGATTGCTGCTCAATTAGTGGTAGTGGGAGATGGAGAGCTACTGGCGCGAGTATTTGAGAACATCCTGACCAACGCGATACGCTATGGGGGCGATGGCCAATTTATCGATTTGAACGCTTATTGTGAGGGCGATGAAGTGGTTGTGCAAATCATGAATTACGGTGACCAGATACCTGAGGAGGCGCTACCGCATATTTTTGACATGTTTTTTACGGGCGACAAAGCGCGAACTCATCAAGGGGGAGGAACAGGACTCGGCTTGTTTATTGTGAAAAATATCGTGGAGAAGCATCGGGGAACGATTTCTGTCCAAAGTGATCTACTTCGTACATGTTTTGAGGTGCGGTTGCCGTGTGGATGAAATGATGCCAAAGAGCAACTCTCGTACCAAATTCTATTCCAAGCAATAGGTATATAAACTTCTAGTACAAATACAAAAGTGGAGACGCTTCAACGTCTCCACTTTTGTATTGCAGATATTATCTATCAACTAAAAATGGAATTCCTAATTCATGGAGATCCACATTTTGAGTGACGTGCGCAACCATTTACCGAATTTTAATAGAATTCATATAAATATACCATAAACCAACCAAAAGAAGAATGCTATATTTAATTCTGATTATTTGGTAATATTTTCAATTAAATAAGTAATTTACAAATAAACGTAAAAAGAGGGATGTTTGTGAAAAAGATACCATTGAAAAAAGCGCTACAGTATGGGCTTGCAGCAATTTTATTGTCGACGCTTGCAATTGTTAGTAGCCCAACTGAAGCTGCTCGTACTACGGTGTCATTAAATGTCAAAGATGTTTCGCAGGCTGCTGGCAACTGGTGCTGGGCTGCAACTTCTGTTTCAATTTTAGACTATTTTAACGAAAGCGTTACTCAGCACGATTTTGTTGAATATGTTAAAGGTGAAGCAGTTAATAAGCCTGAAAATATGCGAAATACGAAGGATGGAATTGAACATTTTGGGGTTAGTAGTAGCAGAGAGTATGATTCTATGTCTTGGAGTCGTACAGTTCGAGAGATCAATACTGATTCTCCAATTCTTGTCGCGATTAAATGGAAGACCCAGGACATTGGTCATAATGTTGTCATTGATGGTTATATAAATGATTCCACAAGGTATGTTATGTATATGGATCCATGGGATGGTCAACATTTTACTATGACTTATGATGCGTTCCTGAATAGTTCCAGACAAGAATGGGTTGACTCGTTGTATGGCTTCGAAACAAATTAACTTTGGGGGTTAGTTATGAATAAATACACATGGACATTGATAGGTACGGTAATTGTTGCTGGAATATCGTTGGCTACTTGGGCTGGGGCAATTAACCAAGGGGATAAGGAAGCACTAAATGCATATAAAAAGATGGAACAGGCACGTAACCAAGAGAACAAACCTTTAAGCAAATCGAGTAGTAATGTAACCCTGTCAGACTTTTCGATTCAGGGAGCTGTTTTACCAGAAGCGGATGAAATACGTAAATACAACAATACGAATATGCAAGGGCTTCTATCTTCAACGGATGAAAAACTTTCGTTCATTATGGAAGAGGATGAAGTAAAAGGTATCGTTATAGCAACAGATAAAGAGCCAATCATGGCTGGTGGTGAAAAAAGTGGTCCTGAATTGTTTGATCTTTACGAGAACATTAAAAATACACTCGGGAAAGATGTAAACATTACGTACTTTAGTTATTCAGGTGGGTTTATTTTCGTTGCAACTGATAGTGAAGGTGAGGAAAGCTTGTGGCTCGATCAACGTGCTTCTACATTTTTAGATCTTCCTTCGCACAAGCAACTCAAATCTGAAGAAGTTGTAGAAAAAATTCGAGAAGGTGCGGAATCGGTGGATGAAGAAAAGACAAGCCAACTAGAAATGGGAAGTAAATCTGAATAGATGAAATCCATTTTACTTTGGGACAGCAAAAATGGCTGTTCCTTTTTGTGTATAAAGCTAGCTGTTGGCTTTTTACAGAGATAGAAAATGGGCTAGGGAACCTCATTCCCCAGCCCATTTTTTCATTCATTTCCTTTAAATCAAATTCTCCGGGTTCAAGCCTTCCAGCTCTGGCAACACAAAACGCCCGTCTTTTCTGATCAGCACATCGTCAAACCAGATTTCGCCGCCGCCGTATTCAGGGCGCTGGATTTGGACCAAGTCCCAGTGAATGGAGGAGCGGTTGCCGTTGTCTGCTACTGTGTAAGCATTACCTGGTGTGAAGTGGAAGCTGCCTGCGATTTTTTCGTCAAACAGGATGTCCAGCATCGGGTGGAGGATGTGCGGGTTGAAGCCAATCGCGAATTCTCCGATATAACGTGCGCCCTCGTCTGTGTCGAGGATGTCGTTTAGTGCTTTGGTATTGGAGCTGGTCGCTTCCACGATCTTGCCTTCTTTGAAAGTGAACTGCACATCATTGAAGGTAATGCCGTTGTAGATCGATGCTGCGTTGTAGAAAATCGTTCCTTCAACGGAATCGCGCACAGGAGCGGTGTATACTTCGCCATCCGGGATATTGCGTTTGCCGTCACATTTGATGGCATTGATTCCTTTGATAGAGAAGCGCAGGTCTGTTTTTGGACCGACGATGCGCACGCGATCGGTGCGCTCCATCAGCTCTTTCAACGGAGTCATGGCAGCGGACATTTTCGCGTAGTCCAGATTGCAGACGGAGAAGTAGAAGTCTTCAAAGCCCTCGAGACTCATTTTGGACAGTTGCGCCATTGATTTGTTCGGGTAGCGCAGCACAACCCAGCGTTTGTTCGGAACGCGCTCATTAGTATGTACAGGTTGATACAGGACACGAGCGTAGATGCCCATTTTGTCTTCCGGTACGTCGGCATACTCGTTGATGTTGTCGTAAGCGCGGATGGCGATGTATGCGTCCATGTCCTTCATCCGGTCATACTCGTATTTTGCCATCAAGGCCATGTGTTCTTCGCTGGTGCCTTGATAGAGTGCACGCATGATCTCTTGATCTTTCAAAGTAACCAAAGGCAGGGCCCCAACTGCAAACGATTCACGCACAAGTGCACGAACGAGCTCAGGTTGCAGGCCTGTATTTTCGATCAAGACTTTTTCGCCTTTTTGCAAATTGAGGGAGTAACGGACGAGACGGCTTGCCAGTTCATTAATGCGTGGATCTGCCATAGGTAGTAACCTCCGTAGTAAAATAATTTTGATTAATGATTAATTTGTATTATTGCACACCTGAACGAAGGCTTGCCAGTGTGTTTGATGCTTCGCTTACAGGCAAGCCTCGTAGATCGCGATTACATCTGATTCATTCAATTTTCGTGAGCTAGGCAGATACCCGATTCCGCGTCCGCCGATGCGAACCGCTTCTTCTGCCATTTGCGCCAGCGATTGTTTGGTCACGCCAAAGTCAGAGAGTCGTTCCGTAATTCCCATGCGCTCATACCAGCGGCGAACGGCTTCAATCGTTGCTCGTGCTGCTTTCGCTTCGTTCTCCTCGGTAACTCCAAAGCAATGACGTCCCATACGGGCTAGTCTCTCGGGCCGGTCTTGCAAAATCACCTGTTCAAAATAAGGCAAGGACAGGATCGCCAGTCCACGACCGTGAGCCATATCATAAATCCCGCTCAGCGGATGCTCGACTCCGTGAAGAGGCATTCCAGCACCACGACCGCCAGCAGCGAATGGACTGATGCCCAACGTGCTCGCCCACAGCAGGGTGGAACGCGCTTCTGCGTTGTCTGGTTGTTGGATCGCTGTGATGGAGTGCTCGACGACGAGGCGAATGAGAGTTTCGGAAATGCCGTCTTGTACGTGGGTTCCTTCCGTGCTGATCAAATAGTTTTCAAACAGATGCGAAAAGATATCGGCGCAAGATTCCGCTGTGACGCGAGCCGGAACGGTAAAGGTGATAGACGGGTCAAGAATGGCAATCTTCGGGTAAAGTGCTGGGCCGTTGATTGAAGATTTTTCATGGGTGCCCCAATGAGTCAGGACGCTGATATGGTTTGCTTCCGAACCTGTAGCGGCTACTGTCGGGACGGTCATGATCGGCAGTGCTTCCTGAACGGGTACCAACAATTGACCAGAGCCGCTCGGATTTCCCCGCATGTAATCGTAAATCGGGCGTCCGGAAATGGCTGCTGCCGCAATTGCTTTGGAGGCATCCATCACGGAACCCCCACCGATAGCCAGGATGAAGTCGCACTGATGCTCACGAACAAGAGCTGCTCCGGCATCAACCGTTGCCGTACGCGGATTCGGCTCAATTTTGTCAAAAACAATATACGCCACTTGAGCTTCCTGCAACAAAGCCTTGGCGCGGTCCAAAAGACCTGTGCGTTTGGCCGCATTGCCGCCTGTGACGAGCAATGCTTTTTGGCCCATCGATTTTGCTCCTTGACCCAAACGTTCCAGTTCGCCTATGCCAAAGTAAATTTTGGTAGGAAAAGACACTTCAAATGGAAACATCTGAAATTCCTTCTTTCACGTATTGGTTGTACCACTGACAAGTTTACCATAAACAAAAGAAAAGAGCCTGCTCCGTGGGCGGGCTCTATGTGCATATGAGGTAGTTTGGATAATGAGTTTGCGAATGTTAGTGAGGTTGAGAAGAAAGATATAGTGTAAATCCCGAACGTTTGTCGAAGTGTATTCCATCATTTTTCGTTGATAAATGCGTATGATTGTGTTTTAATGTAGTTGAAACGTTCGTGAATTAACCGAAACTCAACCTTTTTGACTGGGAAGGTGACTCCTACGGTGGAAAAACAGGAACAACTCTACGAAGGTAAGGCGAAACGTATTTATCGGACATCTTTATCTGATCAGTACTGGGTAGAGTACAAAGACGACGCAACAGCATTCAATGGAGAGAAACGGGCGCAAATCACCGGAAAAGGTGAGCTGAACAACCGCATTACGGCAATCTTTTTCACCATGCTGAAGGAGCGGGGCATCGACAACCATTTTGTCCGTCTGCTGTCCGCCACAGAGCAAGTTGTTCGCAAAGTGGAGATTATCCCTTTGGAGGTAGTCGTTCGCAATATCGCAGCAGGCTCATTGGCCAAGCGTCTTGGCATGGAAGAAGGAACTGTGCTTCCGCAGCCCGTTGTCGAGTTTTACTATAAGGATGACGCACTGGGAGATCCATTGGTGAATGCCTCCCATATCAAAGTGTTGGGGATTGCGAGCGAAAGTGACCAAGCGACACTTGAGCGCATGGGGCTGGCTGTAAACGAGGTTCTGGTGCCTTACCTGCGCGAGCGCAACATTACCTTGGTCGATTTCAAACTAGAATTCGGAAAAACAACGGACGGGGAGATTCTCCTCGCCGATGAAATATCCCCAGATACATGCCGTTTCTGGGATTCGGTAACGAATGAAAAGCTCGACAAAGACCGCTTCCGCCGCGATTTGGGCAATGTGGAGGAAGCTTACAAAGAAATGCTTACGAGACTAGGAGGAGACGTACATGTTTAAAGCTGTTGTTTATGTAACATTGCGCGAGAGTGTTTTGGACCCGCAAGGACACGCTGTAAAAGGTGCTCTGCACACCTTGGGTTTTGATGAAGTAAACAATGCGCGTATCGGGAAGTACTTGGAGCTGGAATTGAACACTTCTGACCGTGCGCAAGCAGAAGAGCGTGTACGTGAAATGTGCGAAAAGCTGTTGGCCAATACGGTGGTAGAAGACTATCGCTTTGATATCGTGGAGGGCTAGTGATATGCGAGTAGCCGTTATCGTCTTTCCAGGCTCGAATGCCGACATTGATTTGTTTAACGCAGTTGAAGACGTAATGGGAGTGCCTGTGGATTACGTATGGCATTCCGATACGGATCTTTCCAAATATGATGCAATTCTTTTGCCAGGCGGATTCTCGTATGGAGATTATCTGCGCTGTGGTGCGGTCGCTCGTTTTTCACCCGTCATGGAGCAAGTGGTGAAGGCGGCAGAAGAAGGCAAGCTGATCATGGGAATCTGTAATGGCTTCCAGATCTTGACCGAAGTTGGGCTGTTGCCAGGAGCTCTCTTGCGTAACCGTTCACTGAAATTCCGTTGCAAGCTGTCCGAATTACGTGTGGAAAACAACGACACCTCCTTTACCCGTGATTACGCGGCTGGGGAAGTGATCCAAATTCCGATCGCACACGGCGAAGGAAACTACTACTGTGATGAAGAAACGCTGGCGAAGCTCACAGCGAACAATCAGATCGTTTTCCGCTATCATGGCGAGAATCCGAATGGTTCACTGGAAGACATCGCGGGCATTTGCAACGAACGCGGAAACGTACTCGGCATGATGCCTCACCCGGAGCGTGCCGTCCACTCTTGGATGACTTCCGATGACGGACGCCGCATGTTTACCTCGATCCTGAAGACTTGGAGGGAACAGAACAGTGTCACAACTAACGCATAAAGAACCGACAGCCGAACAAATTGCCGATCAAAAACTATACAAAGAAATCGGTCTGACTGACGAAGAATATCAGCGTGTCGTCGAAATTCTCGGCCGCAAGCCGAACTGGACGGAGACAGGTCTGTACAGCGTTATGTGGTCGGAGCACTGCTCCTACAAAAACTCCAAGCCTGTTCTGCGTCGTTTCCCGACAAAAGGACCTCGCGTTTTGCAAGGACCAGGGGAAGGTGCGGGCATTGTCGACATCGGGGACAATCAGGCGGTCGTTTTCAAAATCGAAAGCCATAACCACCCATCTGCGATCGAGCCGTACCAAGGTGCTGCGACTGGTGTGGGAGGTATCATCCGTGACGTATTCTCGATGGGCGCGCGTCCGATTGCGCTGCTGAACTCGCTTCGATTCGGGGAGCTCAAGTCTCCACGTGTCAAATACTTGTTCGAAAACGTCGTTGCAGGTATCGCAGGCTACGGGAACTGCATTGGGATTCCGACTGTGGGTGGCGAAGTGAATTTCGACCCTACGTATGAAGGCAATCCGCTTGTTAACGCCATGTGCGTCGGCTTGATCGACCACGAGAAGATTCAAAAAGGGGTAGCGTCCGGTATCGGCAACCCTGTTATCTACGTTGGTGCAAGCACGGGGCGCGACGGTATTCACGGGGCGACCTTCGCATCCGAGGAGCTCACGGAAGAGTCAGAGAAAAAACGTCCGGCGGTACAAGTCGGCGATCCATTCATGGAAAAGCTCCTGCTGGAAGCGTGCCTGGAGTTGATCGACACGGGTATCGTCGTCGGGATTCAGGACATGGGAGCGGCTGGCTTGACGAGCTCCAGCTCCGAGATGGCGTCCAAGGCAGGTAACGGGATCGAGATGAATCTGGACCTGGTGCCACAGCGCGAAGCTGGCATGTCTGCATACGAAATGATGCTGTCTGAATCACAGGAGCGCATGCTCGTCGTCGTTGGAAAAGGTAAAGAGGCAGAAGCCATCGCGATTTTTGATAAATGGGGCTTGGCATCCGCTGTCGTGGGTAAAGTAACGGAAGACAGCAAGCTGCGCCTGTTGCATCAAGGTGAGGTAGTAGCCGAAGTGCCAGTAGACAGCTTGGCAGACGACGCACCTGTGTACCATCGTCCATCTGCAGTGCCTGCTTACTACGAAGCGAACGCGAATGTAGAAGTGCTAGCAGCCATCCATGAACCGAAAGATCTGAATGTAACGCTGAAAAGCTTGCTGGCTCAGCCAACAGTGGCGAATAAAGCGTGGGTATACGAGCAATACGATCACATCGTGCGTGCAAACACAGCTGTAAAGCCTGGTTCTGATGCTGCTGTTGTCATGGTGCGCGGTACTCGCAAGGCCCTTGCGATGAGTACGGATTGCAACGGTCGCTATGTGTACCTCGATCCAAAAGTGGGCGGTGCCATTGCAGTTGCAGAATCTGCACGCAACGTCGTCTGCTCTGGTGCAGAGCCGCTGGCGATTACGGACTGCTTGAACTTCGGAAGTCCGGAAAAGCCTGAGGTGTTCTGGCAATTTGAAAAATCGTGCGAGGGCATGAGCGAAGCGTGCGTAGCACTCGATGCTCCGGTCATCGGCGGAAACGTATCCTTTTACAATGAACGCAGCGGTGACGCGATCTATCCAACCCCAACAGTAGGAATGGTTGGCTTGATCACCGATGTTGACCATATTACGACTCAGGATTTCAAAAACGAAGGCGACGCGATCATCCTGTTGGGCGAGACCTTCGCTGAGCTGGGCGGCAGTGAGTATCAAAAGATGGCTACGGGTAGCATTTCCGGACGTCCTCCACAAATCGATCTGACCAAGGAAGCGGCTGTGCAAAAGCTGGTTCTCACAGCGATTCGCCAAGGTCTGGTGAACTCCGCACACGATCTGTCCGAAGGCGGTCTGGGTGTTGCGCTGGCTGAATCTTGCTTCGGCAAAGGCTTCGGTGCGCAGGTGGCTCTTGCGTCCGAGCTGCGTACAGACGTGCTCTTGTTCAGTGAATCTCAATCTCGCATCTTGCTCAGTGCTTCTGGGGAGCAAGCGGCGGCGATTCTCGCATTGGCAGGTGAACATGGCGTACCTGCTCTAAACATCGGTACGGTCGGCGGCGATCGTCTGGTAGTAAACGTGAACGGTACAGAAGTGATCAACGCTTCGACTCAAGAGGTGAAAGCAGCCTGGAAGGATGCGATTCCATGTTTGATCGGGTAATCTGGGACAAATTGAACGAAGAATGCGGAGTCTTTGGCATCTACAACCACAAAGAAGCATCCCAATTGACCTATCTAGGTCTGCACGCCCTTCAACATCGCGGTCAGGAGAGCGCAGGTATCTGCGCCTCCGACGGCGAGAAATGGTATAAGCACCGCGGTATGGGGCTCGTGTCAGAGGCTTTTGGCAAGGGCGATCTGGAGAAGTTCAGCGGTCATATCGCAATCGGCCACACCCGTTATACGACTGCTGGCTCCAGCAAGATTGAAAATGCCCAACCGCTCTTTTTCCGCTATGCACAAGGCAGTATGGCTGTTGCCCACAACGGGAATCTCGTGAATGCCGCCGTGCTTAGAAAAGAGCTGGAAGCAAAAGGCTCCATTTTCCAGACGACCAGTGACACAGAAGTTATCGCGCATCTGATCGCCCGCTCTGAATGCAAGGATTTGCCGGGAGCGGTAAAGGACGCCCTGCAATACATCAAAGGAGCGTATGCGCTTCTCGTCATGAACGAGAATCAACTCGTGATCGCCCTTGATCCGAATGGCTTGCGTCCGCTGTCATTGGGACGACTCGGAGATGCGATCACTGTCGCTTCAGAGACTTGTGCGTTCGATATCATTGGCGCGCAGTATTGGCGTGATGTGCAACCGGGCGAGCTGATCGTCATCGACAAGGATGGCATTACCGAAAGCAAGTTTACCGAAACAACACAGCGTTCGATTTGTACGTTTGAATACATTTATTTTGCCCGACCGGACAGCGACATCGATGGAATCAACGTCCACATGGCACGCAAACGTCTGGGTAAGCAGCTGGCATTGGAATCCGCAATTGATGCTGATGTCGTCACAGGTGTACCGGATTCCAGTATCTCTGCTGCTATCGGATTTGCGGAAGCGACAGGAATTCCGTATGAAATCGGCTTGATCAAAAACCGCTATGTCGGACGCACCTTCATTCAGCCGAGTCAGGAGCTGCGCGAGCGTGCTGTCTATCTCAAGCTGTCTGCAGTTCGCAAGGTAGTGGAAGGCAAGCGCGTCGTCATGATTGACGATTCCATTGTTCGCGGTACGACGAGTAATCGGATCGTCCGTATGCTGCGTGAAGCTGGCGCCAAAGAAGTGCATGTGCGTATCAGCTCTCCGCCCGTTATGAATTCTTGTTTTTACGGCATCGACACCTCGTCGCGTGAGGAACTGATTGCGTCGACCAAATCAGTAGAGGAAATTCGTCAAATCATTGAGGCTGATTCGCTGTCGTTCTTGTCTGTTGAAGGAATGATCGATGCGATTGGCCGCACAGATTCGGCTCCCAATAGAGGGCACTGCCTCGCATGCTTTAACGGAGAATATCCGACAGAGATTGAGTTCGAAGAAGCGCTACCTGCGCTCAAATGCTAATACAAGCACCTCTTGCAAGGGGGAGAAACGATGAGTGAAGCATATAAACAAGCTGGCGTAGACATTGATGCGGGCAACGAAGCCGTCGAACGCATGAAAAAGCATGTGAAGCGGACGTTCCGCCCGGAAGTTATGACTGATTTGGGCGGGTTCGGAGCGCTGTTTCGCCTGGATACCAAAAAATACGAGAAACCCATTCTTGTTTCCGGCACAGATGGGGTAGGAACCAAGCTGAAGCTGGCTTTTGCCATGGACAAACACGATACAATTGGCATCGATGCGGTCGCCATGTGCGTCAATGACGTTGTGGTTCAAGGGGCAGAGCCGCTCTTTTTCCTCGATTATCTGGCAGTAGACAAGGTCATTCCGGAAAAAATCGAAGCGATTGTCAAAGGGATCGCGGAAGGCTGCTCGCAGTCCGGCTGCTCGCTGATTGGCGGGGAGACTGCCGAGATGCCTGGCATGTACGCAGAAGGCGAATACGACATCGCAGGCTTTACCGTAGGTGTCGTGGACGAGAGCAAAATGATTACGGGAGCGTCAGTGGCAGCAGGCGATGTACTGATCGGGCTGGCTTCTAGCGGCGTGCACAGCAACGGTTTCTCGCTTGTTCGCAAGGTGCTTTTGGCAGACAAGGGCATGTCCCTGCATGATCATGTAGACGTTTTGGGCAAAAAGCTCGGCGAAGAGCTGCTGACCCCAACCCGCATTTACGTGAAGCAAGTGTTATCCGTTCTGGAATCACATGAAGTGAAGGCTCTGGCACACATCACTGGCGGTGGCTTTACTGAAAACATTCCGCGCGTGCTTCCAGAAGGAATGCAGGCTGTGATCAACGTTGGTTCCTGGCCGGTGCTGCCGATCTTTGAGCTGGTACAAGAAGCTGGTAACATCTCTTACCCGGATATGTACAAAACGTTCAACATGGGTATTGGCATGATGCTCGTCGTGAAGCCGGAAGACGCAGTGAGTGTTACGGAAAAGCTGCAAGAGTTGGGAGAACAGGCGTATTTGATCGGACATATGCAAGCGGGAGAGCGCAAAGTCGTATACAACGGGGTGGAATGGTGAGAAAGTTGGCCATTTTCGCCTCAGGCAGCGGCTCCAACTTTGAAGCGATCGTGCAGGCTGTACAGGACGGAAAGCTCGCAGGTGTAGAAGTTGCCTTGCTCGTGTGCGACAAGCCCGGTGCCAAGGTTTTGGATCGCGCAGAGCGTTTAGGGATCGAGACCTTTGTTTTTCAACCGAAGGAGTATGCCGACAAGGCTGCTTTTGAGCAGGAAATAGTGGCGCAGCTCCAAAAACGCGATATATCGCTGGTTGTGCTGGCAGGCTACATGCGGTTGGTGGGCGAGACCCTTTTGTCATCCTACGAAGGAAAAATCATCAATCTGCATCCGTCGCTTTTGCCTGCGTTTCCAGGAAAAGACGCCATTGGTCAGGCACTCGCTTACGGGGTAAAGATAACGGGGGTAACGGTACATCTGGTTGATGCTGGTCTGGATACAGGGCCGATCATTGCCCAGATATCCGTAGCGGTACAAGAAGCAGATACGGCTGAAACTTTAGCGGCTCGCATCCATGCCGTGGAGCATGAGCTTTTGGTGAAGGTCATTGGCCTTTTGGTAGACGAAAGAGTAAAGCTTGCGGGGCGGCTTGTCCAGCTGGCGTAAATCGAGCGATAAAGAAAAAACCGACATCCTTTTATGATGTCGGTTTTTTGCCTTTCGTTTTAAAAATATCTCTTCCTCCAAAACAGAAGGGCTGTTACGGACGTAATGGTGGTGGACATAATCATAATGATCGTGAATGCGTGTGGATGATCCTGAAAAGGAAGCGCGACGTTCATACCGTAAAAGGTGCCGATCACCATAGGTAACGTGATGACAATGGTAATGGCGGTCAACAGCTTCACTACGCGATTCAGATTGTTGGAGATGACAGATCCGAAGCCATTCATGATGTTCCCTAAAATGGCGGTATAGATCTCCGTCATTTTGATGGCCTGTTTCGTTTCAATTTTGACTTCTTCCAGCAGTGCCTTATCTTCCTCGTACATTTTCAAATAACTGCCGCTCCGAAGCAGGGAGATCAACAGACTGTTCGTCTCCAGGGACGTTGAAAAATAAACGAGGCCTTTCTGTAATTCAAGCAAGGTGAGCAGTTCATTGTTTTTGGTAGATTGTCGCAACGATTTTTCCAGCGTTTCTGTCTGCTTGTTGATTTTTTTCAAGTAATGTAAATAATCATGCGACGTATTCGATAAAATTTGCAGGACGAACCGGTTACTCATATGCGTGTGAAAGTTTTTCACTTTCCCTTGGACGAACTCATTCATGACAGCCGTTTCTACCAGACAAACGGTTAAGATATAATCTTCCATCACCATGATTCCCAGTGGAACCGTCGTATAGTTGTCCTTCGTCCCTTCCTTCGTGGAGATCGGGATGTCCACGTAAAGCATCACGCGGTTTCCGTCCTTGTCGATTCGCCCTATTTCTTCGTCATCCAGGGCGTCCTGCAAAAAATCAAGGTCAATCGCCAACTCCCTGACGACTTGTTGCTTTTCTTGCTCAGAAGGATCGGTCAGATGGATCCAGCAGCCTTTTTCAAATTGATCTAGTACTTCTATTTTTCCCATGGCATTCGTTTTGTAAATGTTCAACATGGTTTTCTCATCCTTTCGCATATAAAGGATCGGAGGAATACGACCATGTTGCGCAAGCATGCCTACATAAACATACTTAGATACACTCGTCCCATAAAAAAGGAGAATGTCAAATAAGGTATGGGGAACATGCAGCAGCGCCACAAGGCCGGAAAATCCTCCGTACACAATCATGATTGCAGTTATTCATTCGGCAACTTGGACTACTGTCCATAAAAACGTTCCCCCCTTTCGAAATAAAAGACCCTCTAGCGGGAATCTAGAGGGTTAGAAAAGTGCACAAAATAACACCACTTTTTCTCCCCCTATCAGAGCTTTGACACTATACAACGTAAAGGAAACATTCCTTAGCCACCTTAAGAAAAGCCTTAGTTCGGCAGTTCCTGTTCTACCCATTGGCATCTTTCGATATTTCCGGGCAGTGGCCTATGTTTGTATAGGAGCCTCACCTAACGAGGATGAATGATTGACTTTGTCTTCGTATTCCTTTCACCAGTATTTGTCAATCATGTTTTCTCGTCCTACATGCATGTTATTCATGTTCTCTCATACGGTGTCGGCTTCTAACTGTGATCGACTCACCCTATTTTTGCTGCGTTGTTTGCTAACAACCATTCACATTCCGTTGCCGAAATGGGTTTGCTGAAATAATAGCCTTGAAAAGTGCTGCAGCCAAGCGAGCGTAAAAATTCCAGCTGCGCTTCTGTCTCTACGCCCTCAGCTACTAGAGAAAGGCTCAAGCTATGCGCCATGGCAGCAATCGCAGACACGATGGAAGTATTCGATGTGTTGGTGGACATGTTACGCATGAAAGACTGATCTATTTTCAAAGAGTTGATGGGGAGTGACTGCAAGCAGCTTAAGGAGCTATAGCCAGTCCCGAAATCATCGATGGAAATATGAATCCCCATGTCTTGAAGTGCCTGAAGACGCGGGATGACTGTATCGAGTCGATGCATGGCAATACTCTCGGTAATTTCAAGTTCAAGGTAAGCAGGGGAAAGCCCTGTCTTCTGCAACGTTTGCTGGACCATTGTCACCAGATGCTTGTCTTGCAACTGGCGCATGGACAAGTTTACGGCGAGACGTACAGGTGGCAAGCCTTGTTGCTGCCACTCCATGCATTGTTGGCAGGCTTTTTCCAGTACCCATTGACCAATTGGGTTGATCAAGCCTGTCTCCTCGGCTAGGGGAATGAAATCAAGAGGGGACACGATTCCGTATACAGGATGCTGCCAACGAATCAAGGCTTCCAGGCCGACAATCTTTTCATGATCGTACTGCGGCTGGTAATGCAGCTGAAACTCGTTGTTATCCAATGCTGTTCGAAGACCGGCTTCCAGCATCATTTTTTTGGCGAGAGCGATATTCATTTCGGGGAAAAAAAACTGAAAGTTGTTTCGACCGTGTTCTTTGGCTTGGTACATCGCTGTATCTGCATTTTTTATCAAGGTCTCAGCGTCTGTCCCATCTTGAGGGAAGAGACTGATGCCCATACTGGTAGTAACAACAAAACTTTGGTTGCCCAAAAAGATCGGAAAGATGAGCTTTTGCATGAGTTTTTCAGCAAAATGCATCGCTTCCTCGTGAGCCATTCCTGGAAGGATGATCGTAAATTCGTCCCCGCCTAGACGGCAAACGGTATCATGAGGACCGACGCTGTCCCGCAAACGGTTGGCAATTTGCGTAAGCAGACTATCCCCGGTGGAATGGCCGAGTGTATCGTTAATGTATTTGAAGCGATCCAGATCCAGAAACAGGATCGCTAGCGGCTGTGCTTGGACAGAGGCATGGACGAGCGAATCTTCCAGCTTGCTTTGGAATAAGGAGCGATTGGGCAATCCCGTCAGCGTATCATGGTAGGCAAGGTAGTGAATCACTCTCTCGGTTTCTTTGCGCTTGGTAATATCTTTGGCAATGACAAAATAACCGACATTAGTCTCGTTTACGACGATAGGGATGACGGTGGCGTTGAGCTCAATTCGCGCTCCATTTTTATGAAACACAGAAAGATCGTAATTATCGGATGCGCCTTTTTGTGCATGACGTGATAGCGAGAGGACGCGCTTGACGCCTTCTCTGTCCATCAACTGTTGAAAGGACTGGTTGCGAAGATCGATCAGGCTGTAGCCTGTCACGACTTCAAACGCCGGATTCAGATTCAAAAACCTGCCTGCCAGATCAAGCCAGCACACGAGGTCCGGGTTGTGCTCAAACAGTGATTTGTAGCGCTGTTCGCTAACCTCCAGCCGTTGCTCAGCCCATTTGCGCTCCGTAATATCGTGTGTGACGATCAGGGCACCAACGGGCTCGCCAGATGATTGGGTGAGGAGCTTCCCGTTGGCTACGAGAATCGATACGGCTTTTCCACTCGGCTGTGTCCATATTTCCTGGCCATTGACGATTTCCCCGCGTAATACTCGAACAGACGGCAACTCCCCAAAAGCTACAGGAGTAATGCCGTCTGGATGATAAAAGGTAGAAGAGCCGTATGTTTGCTCGTGCATATTTATCGATTCGGACATGCCGAATTGTTTGGCAGCTTTGTTGAAAAAAAGGACATGGCCGTCAAGCCCGTAAACGGTCACCCCTGCTTCCATATGCTCCAAGATCGGTTGTAAAAGAGTTTCATGAAGGGTAGAGGACGACAAAGCACCCAAAGAACCGTCAACAGGCGGAGAAAACAGAGAATTTCGAATAAAGTTCATGGGGGCCCCCGGACTGTTGGATTTTGTTGGTATCATTCATGTTAATGAAAGTGAAAATCATTGTCAATATTTGGGCAGCTTTCCATCCTCCGCGAATCGTGACAAACCAAATCGGTTCTCGTGACATACAGTAAGAGAGGGATATTCCCACAAAGGGAGGGGCCGACTTGAGCGAAGATTTTGTTTCGAACTTGCTCGATAAGCTAAGCCAAAAAACAGGGCGGCAATGGACGCTTAACGATATTATGAAACTCGCGGAAAAAATGCCGAAGGGCGGAGCCAACGTAGATGCGCTGCTCGATGAGCTGGGAAACATGGGATTCGAAGTGCCAGAGGAGACGAAAGAGCGCGTCAGGGATCGCGTAAAGGACGGCAATTCCATCTCCATGGAAGAGTTAGGGAACTTAATGCCCAAAGAAGTAAAGGCGAGAAGCCGCAAGTCGAAGAAGCCGATCAAGCCAATCAAGCCAATCAGGGCGACTGCCAAAAGCAAACCAGTCGCGCTGTCGAATCGCATCAAAAAGCTATCAGGAAAAGGCAAGAAAAAACGATAATTTCATCAAAGGAAATGTAGGTGTATGCAGTCGCGAGTGCCGAACAGGCATGGGCGGCTGCGTTTGTTTTCCTGACGAAGCTATTGATAAAAACGTACAATTATTTTATAATATGTAAGTATTGTTCGTGTTTTGGTCAATAGTTTCTCATGTTTTCACTAAAAGTCAGGAGGTTCTATCCGTGAGTGTGAAAAAAGCGTTGATCAGCGTTTCTGACAAGACAGGATTGATTCCGTTTGCCCGTCGATTGGTAGCCGCCGGGGTACAGATCATCTCTACCGGGGGTACGGCTTCTCTCTTAAAAGCAGAAGGAGTTCCCGTCATTGGCATTTCTGAAGTGACTGGATTTCCAGAAATTTTGGACGGTCGCGTCAAAACGTTGCATCCCAATATCCACAGCGGCCTCTTGGCTGTAAGGGACAGTGAAGCGCATGTGCAGCAACTAAAAGACCTTGGGATTGAAACCATTGATCTGGTTGTCGTAAACCTTTATCCTTTCAAGGGAACGATAGCGAAGCCAGACGTGACATATGAAGATGCCATTGAGAATATTGATATTGGTGGACCAACGATGCTGCGTTCTGCTGCGAAAAATCACGCGTTCGTCAGTGTAGTGGTCGATGCAGCCGATTATGAAAAAGTAGCAGAAGAAATTGAAGCAAATGGCGATACTACGCTAGAAACCCGCCGCAAGCTGGCTGCAAAAGTGTTCCGTCATACTGCTGCCTATGATGCTTTAATCTCTCGCTATTTGAGTGAGCAGGTGGGCGAGCTGTTGCCAGAGAGCTACACGGTGACTTACGAGAAAGCACAGGATTTACGCTATGGAGAAAATCCACATCAACGTGCAGCATTTTACCGTGAGCCGTTATCGGATCAGTTGAGCATCGGGAATGCTACTCAACTGCAAGGAAAAGAGCTTTCCTATAACAATATCAATGACGCAGATGCAGCGTTGGCAATTGTACGTGAATTCGCTGAACCTGCAGTCGTTGCGATCAAGCACTCCAATCCTTGTGGAGTAGGGATCGGCACTGATATTCGCGCCGCTTACCAAAAAGCGTACGAAGCAGACCCTGTCTCTATTTTCGGTGGTATCGTGGCAGCGAACCGCTCGATCGACCGTGATACTGCACTCGCGATGAAAGAGATTTTCTTGGAGATTATCATTGCCCCTGACTTCACCGAAGAGGCGTTGGCTGTCCTGGCTGAGAAAAAGAACCTGCGTCTCTTGCGTATTCCTGCACTGAATGAACCAGCCAAAAAAGTGGACAATCTGTTCCGCGTGGCTCCTGTTGCAGGCGGGGCGCTCATTCAAGACTTCGACTACAAGCAGCTGGAAGAAAGCGAGATTCAAGTGGTCACAGACCGTAAGCCTTCGGAAGAGGAACTGGCACAGCTGAAATTCGCCTGGAAGGTCGTCAAGCACGTGAAATCGAATGCGATTCTCTTGGCAAAAGACAATATGACTATCGGCGTGGGTGCAGGTCAGATGAACCGCGTTGGGGCAGCGAAAATCGCCATCGAGCAGGCAGGTGCATTGGCAAGTGGCGCAGTAATGGCCTCGGATGCGTTTTTCCCGATGGGAGATACCGTGGAAGCAGCAGCCAAAGCAGGGATTACCGCTATCATCCAGCCAGGTGGCTCCATTCGCGACCAAGAATCGATTGATGCTTGTAACCGAGCGGGCATTACGATGATCTTTACCGGCACTCGTCATTTCAAACACTAGGAGAGGTTATTCAAAGTAACGTTCGCCTTTTTTAACACGTACTAAAGAGTGGATCACCTCTCACACAGGAGGAAATACGATGAAAATATTAGTGGTTGGTGGCGGCGGTCGAGAACATACGATTGCCTGGAAGCTGTTGCAGAGCTCCAAAGTGACCAAGGTATACTGTGCCCCAGGAAATGGGGGAACCGCTCAAATTGCACAAAACGTGCCGATTGGCGTTTTTGATTTTGCTGCACTGGTTCAATTCGTCAAAGATGAGGGAATTGATCTGACTGTCGTTGGCCCGGAAGATCCGCTGCTGGCGGGTATTGTGGAATTTTTCCAGGAGCGCAATCTGCCGATCTATGGCCCGAGCCAAAAAGCGGCCATGATCGAGGGCAGCAAGTCTTTTGCGAAAAGTTTAATGAAACGCTACGAGATTCCGACGTCTGCCTATGAATCGTTCCTGGATTACGAATCGGCGAGTGCGTACGTAAGAGAACAGGGTGCTCCTATCGTTGTCAAAGCGGACGGCTTGGCAGCGGGGAAAGGGGTCGTCGTCGCAGAAACGGTGGAGGAAGCAGAAGAGGCACTCCGTCAGATCATGCAGGAAAGCGTCTTTGGTGAAGCGGGAGCGCGCGTGGTCATTGAGGAGTGCATGTTCGGCGAAGAGCTGTCGCTGCTGTCTTTCGTCGATGGAGAGACGGTAAAGCCGATGATTACCTCCCAGGATCATAAGCGAATTTTCAATGATGACCGAGGCCCCAATACAGGCGGCATGGGAACATACGCCCCGGTACCGCAAATGTCTACTGAACTGGTAGACGAGATCGTCAAAACGATTGTCCAGCCGATGGCGTCAGGAATGGCCAAGGATGGCATTCCGTTCAAAGGCATTCTCTACACAGGTCTGATGATTACGGAGCAAGGCCCGAAAGTCGTGGAGTTCAATGCGCGTTTTGGCGATCCAGAGACACAGGTGCTCTTGCCGTTGCTCGAAACAGATTTGCTCGATATTTTTGTCGGAACAGTCAATGGCGAGCTCGATGCAGTCGATGTGACGTGGCAAAAAGGAAGTGCTGTCTGTGTCGTCATGGCAGCGCCAGGTTATCCGGGAGATTATCCAAAGGGTGCGTTGATTCACAGACTGGGTCAGGCAAACGAGGGAGCTACGGTGTTTCACGCAGGTACGAAGGAAACCGAGGAAGGAATCGTTACGAGCGGTGGCCGTGTGCTTGGCGTCGTGGCAACAGGAGCGGATTTGGCTCAAGCGCGTGAGACAGCATATGCGAAGGTGCAAGGGATCTCGTTTGACGGGGCGCAGTATCGCACGGATATTGCGGCACGAGCGATGAAGTATCAGCAAAAGGGATAAAATAGTGAAAGCTGTTCCTTCTGTAGAAATTTCTACTTAAGGAACAGCTTTTTTGGTTACTACATCCCAACGTTCTCACTCGCAATCGCCGCTTTTTTCGCTTTTGCCGCAGCCAGCTGTGAGAGGAAATAAACGATGAGGAACAGCAGCAAGCACGCTGCCGACCAGCGGTACATGACAGAGTAGCTCGAGTGTGTCGCGATGACACCCAGGAGCACAGAGCCGACCGCGATACCCAGATCGATGGAATTAAAGAACAGTCCGTTCGCCATGCCGCGTTGCTCAGGTGTGACGACCTTCACCATCCATGCCTGGATCGATGGTTGAATCATACCATAGCCAAGCCCGTAGAAGGCAGCAGAGACGAGCAGCAAGGACTCTGTCGTCGTCAAGGATAGGAGCAAGAGGCTGACCCCGACGAAGATCGCACCGGGAGGCAGGACAGCGATATGCCCTTTGCGATCATATAGCTTGCCGGAAAAAGGACGAATCAACACCATCGCCAATGCATTCGTAAGGAAAAACCAGCCGACATTCTCAATGTGGGCTTCTTTTCCGTATAGGGCCAAAAAGCTGAGAATCCCGCCATACGTAATGGACAGACAAAAATTCAGTCCAGCTGGGAGTAGCAGCTTTTTATCATAAAACCGGCGAATGCCTGTGACGGAGGGCGTATTTCCAGACGACACAGGAAGTCGATCATACGCACGAATGAAATGCATCAACGGAAAAATAATAGCAACCAGCAGCACAAGAACCATGAGCATCGATCCGAATCCAAACCAATTCAATAGACCAAGTCCAATCATCGGACCGAGCGCCATAGCCAAGCTGGTCGATAAGCCGAAATACCCCATGCCTTCGCCGATCCGTTTGGCAGGGATCACATTGGAGACAATCGTCGGAAACGTCGTGCTGCCCATCCCAAAGCCGATGCCAACCAAGATTCGCAGCATAAGAAAGAAAACAATGCTTCCCGCCCAGTAATAGCCCGCGCTAAAAATCGCGACGAATCCAAGCGCTGCGATCGCCAAGATCTTACTGTTTTTCGTTTTCAACGCTTCCCCTGTATACACCCTTGCGATCACTGCTGCAAGTGAAAACAAGCTAATGACCAGACTGACAACAAAATCATTGGCCTGATACGTTTCCTTCACATAGGCAGGAAATGTAGGGGTCTGCATTTGAACAGTGAGAAACAACAACAAATTGCATACAGTTAACAGGACAAAATCTCTCGTCCACAGTCTCTCTCTACTCTCTCCCAATGTTGTCACTCCTAGTCTGTTGTTTTTCTATTGATGTTCTCGTTAATCGCAAGCAAGATTTCCCGCAAGAAGGCCAGCTTTTCGGGAGAGATCCCTTCCAATATGTCTGCAACGGCACGAGCCTCTATGGGAATCGCTAGTTCAATCCATTCCCGTCCTTTCGGGGAAAGGGTAATGATGTAGGCCCTGCGGTCTTGTTGGCTCAGTGTCTTTTCAATCAAGCCTTTTTTGGCGAGTGTGTCTAAAATGCGTGTCATGGAAGGCTGATCCTTGGCCGAGCGCTGGGCCAGTTCTTTTTGATTGATGCCCTCTTCTTCTCGTAGCCGATAAAGGACGGCAAACTGCTCCGTGGTCAAATCAAACTCCTTTAAAAAAAGGGAAACATAATGAATCATTCTCCGGTATGTATTTCCAATGAGAAATCCAACCGGTTCTTTTTGCCAATGATCGATCAGGAGAATGACCCTCTTTCGCTCGAAAATACTTGCAATGACAATTATATGCATAACAAGTAATTATGTAAATGGAAAAACCGCCCGATGACAGGCGGTTGGTTGCTTCTCCTTTACTGACGATATCTTCCTTTTCTTCTCGACGTTCGAAAGAAGTAATATCCCATCACGCCGATGACGCCAATGATCATGGCAATAACAAAGAAGTTATGTGACATCCACTCATACATCTGGGAGCCGACAAGCATATGCAGTGCCTCCTGTTCTTACCTGTACGTGGGATTGCGAGTGCTGCTGTTGTTATTTTCTTGAGAACGAAAAGAGATGAACTCCCGTGCGGCCTTTTCGAGAAGTTGATCCTCGGGGGTAAGCTTCGCGTTTTGCTGATTGTCGATTGGTTGTTTTTCCTGGTTCGCTGATCTTTGCGGGCTTGCAGAATACTGTATGTTTGCCTTATTCGTTGTCGCTGAAGTGTTGCTTGCATCATCTTGGCTATTGTTCGAGCCTTTGATGGGCGCAATACTCATGGAGCGCGTGAACTGATTGACCGCCATCTGCACACCTTTTTTCTTGAGCTGATCCATCATGCCCTGCATGCCATTCCCTTTTGTCGTATTGATGCCCATCGCTGCATACATCGGACAAAAGCGCGTAGCCCCTTCTGCTACTTTCATTGCTGAAAAAGCCATGAGTAGCCATGGAGCGTTGTTTGGGCGACGGCTCATTCTTCCGATGCCGTATGCCAAGCCTAACAGACCGCCAGTCATGCGAATTATGGCATCAGTTCTACCTACGTTTTTATGCATGAGTGTTGTCCTCCTGTCGCAATTACTTCTATTTCGTAGTCTGTGATGAAGGGCGACAAGACACCCGTGGGAATTGTTACTACCATCACCAAGCTGGCAGGGGAAAGATTTATGGGTAGCGAAGCTGTAGAGAGCAGACCAGCAAGGAGAGAAGAAATGATGCGCATACGAGCCATATCAGATCGTGAATACTTGAACATGATTCGCGTGAGCAGACGCCAGGCACCCGCCAGCATCTGGATAAAAGGCGCAAGTGTTCTCAATGTGTATACAAAAGAATGGCAAGAGCATCACGTCGTAGTGGCAGGAGAACGCATTGCTTATGTAGGTGAAAAAGAGCCGTTGGTCAATGAACAGACCGTGATCATCGAGGCGTCTGGGCAATATCTCGTGCCGGGATACATCGAGCCTCACGCGCATCCGTTTCAATGGTATAACCCTTACACGTTGGCTGACTTTGCTCTGCAAACGGGAACAACTGGAATGGTGTCGGACTCGTTAATGCTCATGCATCTGCCCTTTTCGCAAACGGCAGCGATTATGGATTCTCTGGCAGCACATCCGGTGAAGCAATTTTTCTGGGGCAGACTCGATCCGCAGACAGGGAAAGCTCATCCAGCGTTCACCAAAGAAAGCTTGGCGCGAATGCTGGAGCATCCACGCGTGATCCAGGGAGGGGAGTTGACCAATTGGAGCGGTGTTTTACAGGAGGATGAAACGCTGCTTTTTGGTTTGAAGCATACGCGGGATATAGGCAAAAAGATGGAGGGGCATCATCCGGGAGCTTCTTACGAGACATTGAACATTGCGGCAGCGGCAGGGGTTACTGCTTGTCACGAGGCCATTAATGCAGCCGATTTGCTGTCTCGCATCCGTCTAGGAATGTATGCGACACTGCGCCATTCCTCCATTCGCCCTGATCTGCCAGAGCTGGTGAAAGGGTGGCTTGCGCTCGGGGTGCCATGGTCATCACGCATGATGCTGACATCCGATGGAAGTACGCCGCCTATGCACCGCGACGGGTTCATGGATAGTACAATTCGTGTGGCCATCGAAGTAGGGATGCCGCCAGAGGAAGCGTATGTTATGGCGTCGCTAAACCCGGCTGTCTATTATGGGCTGGACGCAGAGATCGGAGGAATTACGCCGGGCCGAATCGCGGATATGCTACTGTTGACGGCAAAGGATCAACCGACACCATTAATCGTGATTGCGAATGGACAACTGGCGGCAGAAAAGGGAACCTTGCTCGTCCCAACCGTTCAGCCACAATGGGAAGAAGCTTCGTTACGTTTGAATGATCCCTTGAAAAAACAGGCACATCCTGATTGGTTCCGCCTGCGGCCAGATGAAGACGGCAAGGCCCCTATACTACAGATGCTGAATGCCGTTATCACGCGGTTTTCGCTAGAGGACATGCCCGTTGACAAGGATGGATATGTATCTTTACAACAAGATCCACAGTTGGCGTTGATTGCCACTATCGATGCGACTGGCGGCAATCGAACACTGGCAGTCCTGCGCGGCTTCGGTGAGCATCTCGAAGGGCTGGCTAGCACCTATTCAGCGTCTGGCGATTGGATCGTAATCGGACGTGATCCCCAAGCAATGGCGCAAGCGCTGGAGCGTGTTCGGGAAATAAAGGGCGGAGTCGTCTTGATAGATGATGGAAAAATGATTTGCGAATGCCCATTGCCTCTTGCTGGAAAATTCACGTCTGCGCCAATGGAGGAAGTGATCAGCATGGGTCAAAATTTGGTAAATCAGCTACGTTCCAAAGGTCATGTCCATCTCGATCCTATCTACTCTCTTTTGTTTTTTACAGCTACCCACTTACCCTATGCGCGGCTTACGGCGAAAGGGATTGTAGACATCAAAAGCGGTCAAATCATCGTCCCGTCAGTCCCTCTATCATGAGGGATTTTTTTTATGAAAAATGTCTCGACATTTTTCATAAAACTGAACACACAAACGATCATCGATCGTTTGTGCATCAATGATATATGTATATAAAATATATTTTACTTCTTGTAAATTATCAGATTTATTTTAAAATAAAAACATCCAAGTCTCATTTATCTTTGTCCCCGAGATTCATAGTTTTTGAAAGTCGCAACCTGGCTAGCGAGGTAGATGAACTGGGTAACGAGAACAAAGAATGATAAAAGGGGGCTTCATTCTGAATGAAAAAGCGTTCTTATGTCGGGGTTTTATCTGCGGTATTGGCTGCGAGTATGGCGTTAACAGGTTGCGCAGGAAACAGTAATTCAAGCGGCGGAAGTAACGCAAGCGGGGGGCAAAGCCAACCAGCTCCAGGCAACAGTGGTGGCGGAACGACCGAGGGTGGCCTCATCAAAATTGCCACACAATCCCCTCTGTCTGGGAGCAATTCCGCTGTGGGAGATGCGATTAAGACTGGCGCAGGTTACGCTCTCGAACAGCGCAAAGAAGAGTTCAAAAAACTCGGCTTTGATCTCCAGCTCTTCCCTCAGGATGATCAAGGCGACCCGAAAATTGGGGTATCCAATGCAGAGATGCTTATCTCTGATCCCGATGTGTACGGTGTAGTTGGGCACTATAACACAGGTGTTGCGATTCCATCGTCTGTGAAGTACGAGGAAGGTAAGCTGGTCATGGTATCCCCAGCAAATACAGGGGTGAAGCTCACGGAGGAAGGCAAGAAAACCGTCCATCGAATCTGTGCTCGCGATGACGCGCAAGGACCAAAGGCTGCTCTTTATGCGAAAAATACACTCGGTGTAAAAACGGCCTATATTATCCATGATAAGACAGCATACGGCCAAGGTCTGAGCGATCAAGTGAAGCTGCAATTTGAAAAGGATGGAGTCCAAATCCTTGGCTTCGAGGGCATTACCCAGGGCGAGAAGGACTACAGTGCGGTACTGAACCAGGTAACGGTGAAAAACCCGGACATCATCTTTTTCGGCGGTCTTTACCCAGAAGGTGGAATTTTGATCAAGCAAGCTCGTGAAAAAGGATTCAAGGGATATTTTATGGGTGGCGACGGTTTGGATTCTTCTGATATGATAAAAATAGCCGGTGATGCCGTCGAAGGTGTTGTCTTTACGTCAGTAGCAGGGGACGTAACGCAAACCGAAGAGGGCAAGAAATGGGCTGAAGAGTACAAAAAAACCACAAGCAAGCCTCTGGAAACCTATTCCGTCTACGGATTCGACTCCATGAACGTCATCCTCAATGGTGTCTTGGAAGCTGCCAAAGCGAACGGAGGCAAAAAACCAACCCGCGAGCAAGTCCTAGATGCAGTCCACAAAACCAAAGATTTTCAGGGTCAATTCACCAAGGTTACCTTTGATGAAAAAGGTGACAACACAAATGCAGATGTATTCATTTACAAGTATGACAAGGACAAATCCATTTTCGTAGGCAAGGCCGAGTAATCACACCACACAACGCGCACACACTCCCATGCCTCATATCAGGATAGGGGGCTGCACGTCGGTGTTGGCCCCTTTTCCACGAGAAAAACACGTCCAATCAACGGAATGAATGCAGAAAATTTGTACAAGATCTACAAGAGAAATGAGGGATGGGAAAGCATGATCAATATTTTGCCTCAGGTGTTGGTTGACGGATTGACACTTGGATTTATGTACGCAGTCGTAGCATTAGGCTACACAATGGTTTACGGGATTTTGGAAATTATCAACTTTGCCCATGGAGACATTTTTATGGTCGGAGCCTTTATCGGTACAGAGGTATTATTGATCTCTGATGCGCTAGGGGCACTTGAAGGTATGAATCCATTTGTCGCACTTTTCATAACACTCATAATTGCCATGGTATTAACTGGTGCTTTGGGGGTAGGAATTGAGAGGGTTGCCTATCGACCATTGCGCGGAGCACCTCGTCTTGTGCCGTTGATTTCGGCGATTGGCGTATCGTTTTTGCTGCAGGACCTTGTACGTTTTACAGAAGCACTTGCTCGTAACGAGTTTTATCTGAACAGTCCCGCTCTTTTTACAGGTTCGATTCCATTAGGAAGTATTGCTACGATTCCAACAAAAGGCTTGATCGTAATTGTAATTGCGATCGTCATGATGATTGCATTGACGTTGTTTGTGAATAAAACAAAGTGGGGAATCGCCATGCGCGCCGTCGCACAAGACCAGAGTACGGCTTCGCTGATGACCATAAATGTAAATAAAGTAATCATGCTTACGTTTTTGATTGGATCTAGCCTGGGTGGCGCGACAGGTGTGCTGTTTGCGCAAAACTACGGGACGATCGATCCGTATATCGGTTTTATTCTCGGTTTGAAAGCATTTACGGCTGCCGTACTCGGTGGGATTGGAAACCTGCGTGGTGCGATGATCGGTGGCGTACTCCTCGGTCTTCTGGAATCCCTGTCCGGTGCCTTTATGGGGCCATTGACCAACGGAGCCTTTGGTGCAGAGTACAAAGACGTGTTTGCGTTCAGTATTTTAATTCTCGTGCTTCTCTTCAAGCCGGAAGGACTGTTTGGCGAAGCTGTAAAAGAGAAAGTGTAGGTGAAATAAATGGCGAATCTCGCTTGGAAATCATTTAAAGGCATTCCGCTCGTATTCACGTTGATCTGGATTGTAGCTTTTTCTGCCGCGTTGTACCTCATGGATAAATCGGTCATCGCGTTTCTCGGCATTCTTTCTTCCATTGTGCTTGTCTATTACACCAATGCCTCCAAAACGATCAAAATGGTGATTGGTGCTGTGGTTCTCCTTCTGATCATTCCGTTGGTAGCGGGTGAAAACCGATACTACATGGAAGTAGCTTCACAGGTAGGAATCTACGTAGCGATGGCTTTGGGCTTAAATATCGTAGTAGGCTTTGCTGGTCTGCTTGACTTGGGTTACGTCGCATTTTTTGCAGCCGGGGCGTATGCATATGCGATTTTCTCGACCTCGCAAGCGAATGAGTTTATTGCAGGGAATCTGTTCCCGCTCTCCGGTGAGTGGTTTTGGCCATTTCTCATTGTCGGCTTGATTGTGGCTGCTATTTTCGGAATATTGCTAGGATTGCCAGTTCTCAGAGTAAAAGGGGATTACCTCGCGATCGTGACCTTGGGCTTCGGTGAAATCATTCGCATTGTCTTCAACAACCTGGACAAGCCCATCAACATCACCAACGGTCCGCAGGGAATCACGCCAATTCCGTCTCCTGAGCTGTTTGGGATCAAAATGGGGACGCCGTTTTACTTTTACTTCATCGTCTTGTTTGTAATTGCCTTTATCGTTTTGGCGAATATACGCTTTGAGCATTCGCGTTTGGGACGTGCATGGATTGCGGTACGTGAGGACGAGCTGGCTGCCCAGTCGATGGGGATTTCCTTGTTGAATACCAAGCTGGCTGCATTTGCATTGGGTGCTTCCTTCGCTGGTGTCGTCGGTGTTATCTTTGCGGCCAAGCAGACGTTTATCGATCCTACTTCCTTTACGCTGATGGAATCGATCGGGATATTGGTCATGGTCATTCTGGGTGGTAGTGGCAGCATTCCAGGGGTTGTACTTGGTGCCGCTTTTGTCACGATTTTGCAGGTACAGCTGTTAAAAGAATTCTCCAACTTCCTGCACGGTCTGCAAAACGCAGGGATCATCAGTTTGCCTAACCAGCTGGACCCATCCAAGTTCCAGCGACTCATTTTCGGAATTATGCTCATTCTCGTAGCCTTGTATCGTCCTAACGGATTGATTCCGGCCAAACGGAAGAAAAACGATCTCGATGCGATCAAAAATAGCGAGTTTGGCAAAGAAAAGCTGGGGATTCTCGGCAGACTGTCCCAATTGACTTCTGGGAAACAGTCATAGCGGACGAGGAGGGATATGAGCATGGCATTGTTAGAAGCAAAAAATTTAACGAAGCGCTTTGGCGGCTTGGTAGCCAATCAAGACGTTTCGATTGGCATCGAAAAAGGAAGCATTACGGCGGTCATCGGTCCGAATGGGGCCGGAAAAACGACTTTTTTCAATATGATTACCGGATTTTACGAGCCAGACGAGGGAGAAATCCTGCTGAATGGCAAAAGTATCAAGAAGCTTCGGCCTGACCAGATTGCAAGTCGGGGAATTACCCGCACCTTTCAAAATATTCGTCTGTTCAAAGAAATGACGGCCTTGGAAAATGTCATGGTCGGTGTGCATAGCCGTTTATCGGCTGGAATCCTCGGGATTTTGTTCAACTCTAAGCGTGTACGCCAGGAGGAAGAGCGGACGCGCGTCGAGGCTTATCAGCTCATGGAGTATGTCGGGATCGCCCATATTGCGAATGAAGCGGCGGGGAGTCTGCCTTACGGATTGCAACGACGATTGGAAATTGCTCGGGCGATGGCGACTAATCCGCAAATCATTTTGCTTGATGAACCGGCGGCAGGGATGAACCCTCGTGAAACGGTAGAAATGACAGATTTTATTCGTCGGCTGAAAAAAGAGCTCGATTTGACGATCATCCTGATCGAGCATGACATGAAGCTGGTCATGGGACTCAGCGAATACATTCACGTACTGGATTACGGCAAAAAAATTGCAGAAGGAACACCCGAACAAATCCGCAACAACCCTAACGTCATTGAGGCCTATCTCGGAAAAAGTGCGTCGGACGTGTCGTAGAAGGAGGAAAATCGATGGCATTGTTAGAGTTGACTAACGTTCATACGTATTACGGCGGCATCCACGCATTAAAAGGATTGAGCATGACGGTAAACGAAGGCGAAGTGGTGACGCTGATCGGTTCCAACGGGGCAGGGAAATCGACCACGTTGAAAACGATTTGTGCGCAAACACGAGCCAAAGAAGGAAAAGTCATCTTTAATGGCAAAGACATTACACAAATGCGTACACATGATATTGCCTTAGCAGGAATCGCCCACGTTCCGGAAGGCCGCCGTATTTTTCCCAAGCTGACTGTACGCGAGAATTTGGAGATGGGTGCGTTTAGTGTATCGGATAAAAAGGTGATCGAAGAAGGAATTGAGCGTGCCTTTGCTTACTTTCCGCGACTGAAGGAACGGGTTAGTCAAAAAGGTGGCACGATGTCCGGTGGCGAGCAGCAAATGCTGGCGATTGCGCGTGGCCTGATGATGAAGCCAAAAATTCTCATGCTCGATGAACCGTCGATGGGATTGGCGCCGATTCTGGTGGAGCAGATTTTTGAAATCGTTACGGAGCTGAACAAGGAAGGCATGACCATTCTTTTGGTCGAGCAAAATGCGAATCAGGCGCTGTCTGTCGCGCATCGTGGTTATGTGATTCAGACAGGTGAAATTATTTTGAAAGACGACGCCCAGACATTATTGATGAATCCGCAGGTAAGAGAGGCGTATTTGGCGTAATAGAAACGTGAGTACCGATGGGGATTTTTATCTCCATCGGTTTTTCATTTGGTCAGCGAGGAGGATGGAGCTTGCTAGATATTAGTCCCCGCTTTGTAGAAGGGAGCGAGTCTCTCTATCTACAGCTTTATCGCTATTTTTGTACAGAAATCCAAGGGAGGCGCTTGATTTCCGGGACGCGTCTGCCTTCTGTTCGGGCATTGAGCGGATTTTTGCATGTGAGTAAAACGACTGTCGAGAGCGCCTATCACCAGCTCATGGCAGAAGGCTATATCGAGAGTCGGGAGCGCAGCGGATTTTATGTGGTCGATGTGGACTGGGATGGGCCAATGCCAAGTGGGAAGGGGCAGCAACCAGTTAAAACGGCTCACGTCCAAACGCTTCCACCTACGCCTTCATCAGTCCCGGTCCTGTATGATTTTCACCAAGCGCGCGTAGATGCCGAGCACTTTCCTTTTGACCGTTGGCGCAAGTACACTAACCAATGCATGCAGGAAGAAAACAAGCATGTGCTCTACTACGGCGACCGACAAGGCGAGCCGCAGCTGAGGGAGGAGCTCGCACGCTATCTCGGACGTGCCCGGGGTGTACAAGCTACGCCGGAACAAATTGTGATCGGTGCGGGGACACAGGTGATGATCAGCTTATTGGGGTTCCTGTTCGGGACACGGGGACAGGCAGTTGCAATGGAAGAGCCGGGTTATCACGGTGTACGTGCCGTGTTTTCTCATTTGGGCTATGACGTGCGCCCGATCAAGCTGGCGGAGGATGGGATTGATGTGGAAGCGCTCAGTGAGAGTGGAGCGCAGCTGGTTTATATCACCCCGTCTCATCAGGACCCTTCTGGAATTGTCATGCCGTATGCCAAACGGCTAAAGCTGCTACACTGGGCGAATCAGACAGGGAGCTACATCATGGAGGATGACTACGATGGTGAGTTTCGCTATCATGGCAAGCCGATTCCTTCCCTCCAAGGGGTGGATACGCAGGGACGCGTCATTTATTTGGGGACGTTCTCCAAGGCTCTGCTGCCGTCGATTCGGATGAGCTATATGGTTTTGCCGCAAGCGTTATTGGCGGTGTATCAGGAGAAATTGGCGGATTTTGACCAGTCGGCATCGCGTATTCATCAGGAGACGCTGGCCTTGTTCATGAAAAATGGCGATTGGGAGCGGCATATTCGCAAGATGCGGACGCTTTACCGTAAAAAGCATGGTGCGTTGCTTCAGTGTTTGCAGGAACACTTTGGGGCGAATATCTGGGTCAAGGGTCAGGATGCCGGGCTGTCCGTGACGGTAGAGGTGAAAAGCGAGTGCACTCCACAACAGTTGGCGCATATTGCAGCTGCGTCCGGCATTCGCGTCTATCCAACCTCACACAAATGGATTCATCCGCAGGAAAATGGACTTCCGACTTTTCAGTTTGGGTTCGGGGGGCAGACCATCGAGGAGATTGAGGCTGGAATTTGTCTGTTGAAACGTGCATGGGAACCTTATTTGAGAAAGGCATAGAGAAGGGAGCTCAGCCAGAGTGTCACAGGCGTTGGTTGTAAAAGGAATGAAGCCCTTGGAATGCAAAGCGGATGGTTACGTAGATGAAAAAATGCAGCCCGTTCTCCCTTAGGAGGCGGGCTACATTTTTATTGTGGTCCACTAATATCGTTACGTACGTCGTTTAGATAGTTCTCTGTGTACACCATCTGGGAGCTACTCAAGTTCTTGGGAGTCTTTTTCTTTTTTCTTTTGTTGATCTGGTCATAAATTATTCCAAATACGATCAAGCCACCAACAATGGTTAATAAGAATGCCCAAATTGGCATAAAAGCCCCCCTAACGCACTGCTCACTTTATATATTAGACTCATTTTTCTGTAATATGTTTCTCTTTTGAATTGCTTGTCGTTTTTCGATATTATGGAAGTCGAGGTGCAGAATATCGAAGGTGGGACGTACGTTTTGAACATTTTCTGAAGTATCCGCTCGAAAGAGTCTGGACAGGGCTAACCAAACCGGACCAGGTAGCAGCATGGCTGGCATGTTCATCTGGAGCGGTTGGAAGAAATGCCGGAGGGGAGCAGCCTGAATGGCCGTGGAACAACTGAGTAAGTCCACATAAAGAGAAACCTCCTGTCATCGAAGCAGACTGATGAACAGGAGGTTTTTTCATGGCAGCTCAAGCTGATTTTAAGACATTCGATACCCTAGCTGAGCTGACATCGCACGTACCGTCGCTAGCGTTTCTTGCAAAATCTCTTCTTTTTTCGGCATCACGCGGTCAGAGGGACCGATGACACTGACGGATGCAGTTACGTGTCCAGTTGAATCAAAAATCGGGGCAGCGATTCCGGTCACGCCTGTATTGCGTCGATTCGAGCTGATTTCATAGCCCTGCTCGCGGATCGCCACCAAGTCCTCTTTGATTTGCTCGACCGACGTGTACGAATGAGGCGTGTAGCTTTTCAGCGGGTGTTCCTGCAAAATCTCATCTTGAAACTCCTCCGGCTGATAGGCGAGCAAAACCCTGGCGGCGGAGGTAGAGTAAAGAGGAAAACGCCGGAAGGATTCTACGGTAAAGCGAACTGGATGAAGCGAATCCTCTTTGGCTACATATATCGCGTCCTTGGAATCTTGTACACATAATACAGCCAATTCATTTGTCCGTGAGACAAGCTGGTCCAAGAATGGTTTGGAAAAATCAACGATATCGTGATTCGTGAGTACCTTAGTACCCAGCTCCAAAAGCGTGTAGCCAAGCGTATACTGCTTGGTTTTTTCATTTTGGCGGATAAAGCCTTCAGACTCCAGCGTGGACAGGAGCTTGTGAACGGCTCCCTTGGAAAGCTGGAGCTTTTTACTGAGCTCCGTTACCCCGAGTTCCTTTGGCGAATCGAGAAATATTTTTAACAGCCGACAGCCATTTCGAACAGAAGACAATACTTGGTCCATACAAACGTCTCCTTTAACGTACAGTAGCCCCTCTAAAAGAAGAGTCTCGATTGAAGTTATTTTACCATTAGAAAGAATGCTGACAAGCCTGTAATTGGGGCAATGATGCTTCTAGTACGACTACCTTGAATAGTCAGTATCTTTATGCTAGTATAACATTATCGTTCTCAAATAGGAAACGTTGTTCTCTATTCGTGAACAAAACAGACAATCGGGGGTCGAACTTACATGAAGAAAAAGGCATTATCCGTCTTGTCCATTTTCGCTTTGGCTGGTTCCTTGCTGGCTGGATGTGGCTCTTCCACGCCGCAAACATCTGCTCCTGCACCGGCTGCTGGCAACAATAGCGGCACCGAAGCACAAGCTCAGCTGGAAGACACACTGGTTGTGGCAGGAAACGGCGCGACAGTTGAAAAGATGATGAAGGATGAAGTGTTCAAGAAGTTTAACGAGAAGTATCCGAATGTAAAGCTGACCTATGTTTCTGGCGTTTCCACGGAGATCGTAGCGAAGGTTAAGGCACAGAAAAATGCTCCGCAAATCGACCTGACGATTATTGAGGGCGGCGAACAAGAGAAGGGACGTCAAGAAGGCTTGTGGGAAACCGTATCCGCAACCGATATCCCGAACATGAAAAACGTACCGGAAGATTTGCGTGTAACCGAGGATAGCGGTGTAGTCGTAAACTTCACGCCGATGGGGATTTCCTACAATGCGGACCTGGTAAAAGAAAAAGGCTTGCCTGTACCGAAGTCCTGGAATGACCTCGCCAAGCCTGAAGTGAAGGGCTACATCACGATGACAGACGTAGCGAGCAACTTCGGACGCTCTGCGATGATCATGCTGGCGTACGCAAATGGCGGGTCTGAGAAAGATATCGAACAAGGCTTCAAACAAATGGAAACGATTGCAGGATACATGCCGACCTTTGCGAAGAGTGCTGCACAGCTTCAGCAAAATCTGCAAAACAAGAGCGCAGCCTACACCACTTGGACGATGGCGCGCAGCTTGACACAAAAAGAAGCAGGCGTACCATTGGAGTTCGTTTTCCCTGAAGAGGGCGGAAACATCGTACCAAACGTAGCTACGCTGGTAAAAGGTTCGAAGAGTCCAAAAGCGGCTAAAGCATTCGTCGAGTTCCTTTTGACAGATGAAATTCAAACGATGTACGCAACGAAGCTGTACTACAATCCAGCAACATCTGTGAAGCTACCAGACGATGTAGCGAAAACATTGGAATTCGATCGTACAAAAGTGGTGAACTTCGACTATGGCGTAGTGAGCAAGGCAACATCTGCTTGGCTAGATCGCTTTAACAAAGAAATCGCACCTAAAACAGGAAAGTAGGTATTCACGTGACCAAGGTGATTGACGTTGAACTGCGCGGCATCATGAAAAAATTTCAAAGCAATGTCGTGGTTCAAAACTTCAACCTGCAGGTGGAGCAAGGCGAATTCATCTCGTTTCTCGGCCCATCTGGTTGCGGTAAGACCACGACCTTGAATATGATTGCCGGTTTTTTGGACCCGGATGGCGGAGACCTCTTGATCAAGGGGCAGCGAATGAATGGCGTTCCTCCGTACAAACGAGAGCTGGGAATGGTGTTCCAGACGTACTCGTTGTTCCCGCATATGACTGTGGCGGAAAACATCGCCTACGGCTTGAAATTGCGCAAAGTGAACAAACAAGAAATGCAAGAGCGTGTGAATCGCGTACTGTCTCTGGTGAAGCTGCCAAACGTAGCAGACCGTTACCCGAAACAGCTCTCTGGCGGACAACGTCAGCGGATTGCGATAGCGCGGGCGCTTGTTATTGAGCCGTCGCTCCTGCTGTTGGATGAGCCGCTCAGTAACCTGGATGCAAAACTTCGCGAAGAGCTGCGCGATGAATTAAAGCGCTTACATCACGAAATTGGCGTTACGACTATTTTTGTTACACATGACCAAGAAGAGGCGCTGGCGCTCTCTGATCGCATCGTGGTCATGAATCACGGATTCGTAGAGCAAATCGGTACGCCACTAGAGATATATAATCAGCCCGCTTCTGAATTCGTACATACCTTCATTGGTAAGACGAACCGTTTGGAAGGGGAAGTCATCGGAATGGATGGGGATGTACTTACATTGCGTACTACCGGTGGAATGCTTGTGAAGGCGGCAAAGCAACAGCGAACAGTGGCACTCCATGAAAAAGTGATCATTTTTATCCGACCAGAGAAAATCAAGCTGACCGATACAGCAGTTAGTGACGAAGCGAATCGAGTAAAAGGACATTTGCAGCTTGCTTCCTTCCTGGGCTCGTACACAGAATGTGAGGTCAAGGCCGGGGAGCATACGATTTCGGTAAAAGTTCAAATGACCGATAAATCGGTAGAACGCGAAGAGGGTCAAACGGTTTACTGTCAATGGAATGCGGACGACGTACTGGTCATGCCCGCAGGAAGGGGATGACGGATGAGCAAGCGTCTCTCGGTTACGTTGTTGACAGCACCTGCGATGATTTTGCTGCTTGGAGTATTCATCCTACCAATGCTGATGATGCTTATGCTCAGCTTTCAGGATGAGAATCAGGCGTTCTCTTTGCACAATTATTCATTATTTGTACAAGATCCGTACTACTTGGAGATTCTTTGGCGGACGATTCGCGTGAGTCTCTGGACGGTACTGGCAAGCCTCTTGCTTGGATTCCCTGTAGCGATGTACATGGCGCAGGCTACAGGGAAAATGCGTGGAATCGTTACGATGCTGATCCTGGCCCCTCACCTCATCAGTGTTGTTATTCGCAACTTCGGTTGGGTAGTGGTTTTGGGGGAAAAAGGGTGGATTAATGAAACGTTGATCAGTCTGGGTCTGATCGATCAACCGTTGCGGCTGTTGTACAACGAGCTGGGTATTGTGATCGGTCTGACGGATTCCTTCATTGCCTACATGGTTCTAGCGATTGCAACCAGCTTGTATGCAATTGATCCGTCCCTGAATAAGGCGGCATCGATTTTGGGTGCTTCCCGCATGCGTACGTTTTTCAGTGTGACGTTACCCTTGTGCTTGCCGGGGATTATTGCCGGTACGACACTGGTGTTCAGTTTGTCGATGAGTGCCTTTGTGACACCTGCCTTGATGGGTGGCACTTCCGTGAAGGTCTTGCCTGTCATTGCCTATGAGCAAATCATGGCGACACTGAACTGGCCTTTGGGTGCGGCACTTGCCTTCCTGCTTTTGGGCAGCACGATTCTATTGGTGACTTTGTATACGAAGCTGATTGAAACCAAGCGGTATAAAGAGGTGTTTGCGTCATGAAAAAAATAAACGTACTCGGACTCATCACGTTCTTTGTGCTTGTTTTGGTCAATCTGCCGTTCCTGGTCATTATCCCGAGCTCCTTTACAGCAGCCGGGTACCTCGCTTTTCCGCCGGAAGGGTTTTCGTGGCAGTGGTATGAAATGATTTTGGATCGGCCAGAGTTCATCGATTCGCTGTGGTTCAGTCTCAAGCTAGCTACGGTAACGGCGATTTTGGCGACTTTCTTAGGGACATTAGCTGCTTTCGCGCTGTCCAAATACAAGTTTCGTGGGAGTGGCATCATCAACGCATTGATGCTTTCACCGCTCACCGTTCCTTCGCTCATTATCGGGATTTCCGCGCTGCTGTTTTTCACGCGAATTGGTATCGCAGGGACGTTTACGGGGCTTTTGCTAGCACACATGCTGATCTCGATTCCGTATGTCGTAAGGCTGGTGCTCACAGGGCTTAGCTCGTTCGATTATACGTTGGAAAAAGCGGGATACATGCTGGGTGCCCATCCGCTTCGGGTGTTCTGGGATATTACGTTGCCACTGTTGCGTCCGGCCATCGTGTCGGGGATGATCTTTTCGTTCTTGACGTCGTTTGACAATGTGACGGTTTCCTTATTCCTGGTGGCACCGGATACGACGACGCTGCCACTCGCGATTTTCACCTATATGCAGGAAACACTTGATCCGTTGGTGGCTTCCATTTCCTCGGTGGTTATCCTGCTGAGCCTGGTGTTCATCGTCTTGTTGGAAAAAGTGTACGGACTAGAGCGCCTGTTCGGACTCAATTCACAATCTCACTAAGGAAGAGGCACTATGTCAATCCACACGTATGTACAAGAGAATATGACGCACTATCTACAGCTACTCGAAGAGGCAGTCAACATGGACTCACCTTCTCGTGACAAACAGTTGGGAGACCGCATGGCGGGCTGGTTTGCTCTGCAATTTCAACGGCTGACAGGTGGAGTCGCAGAGCTGATCCCGAATGCGACGTATGGCGATCAGGTGCGTTGTACGCTGGGTGAAGGGGAAAAGCAAATCCTCATCATCGGTCACTACGATACCGTATGGCTAGAAGGAGAGGCGGCTCGCCGACCGTTTACCATTCAGGATGAGAAAGCGTACGGACCAGGCGTATACGATATGAAAGCGGGCGTTTTGCAAGCGATGTTTGCGATGCGTGCATTGGTGAAGCTGGGTCGCCTGCCTACAGATAAAAAAATTGTGCTCCTGTTAAACAGTGACGAAGAGATTGGCAGCCCGACTTCTCGCAGTCTGGTTGAAGAGGAGGCAGCGCGTTCGGTGGCGAGCTTTGTATTGGAGCCGCCAACCGAACCGAGCGGCGCACTCAAAACATGGCGGAAGGGAAGCGCCTTCTTTACCGTGGCAGTCAGTGGCATTTCTTCACACGCTGGCGTCGATCATCAAAAAGGTGTCTCTGCCATTGAAGAGCTGGCGCGACAGGTGCAATTTCTGCATGCCTTGACCGATTACGAGAAAGGAACGACGGTCAATGTAGGCGTCATCAAGGGCGGAATCGGCTCCAATGTCGTAGCCGATTCGGCTGAAGCAGAAGTAGATGTGAGGTTTATCTCGATGGAAGAGGCATTACGCATCGAGAAGGTAATGAGTGAGCTTACGCCAGTGCTCGCCGGTACAAACATCATCGTAAAGGGAGGCATTCGCCGACCGCCGATGGAGCGAACCGAAGAGACAGGCAAATTATTTTCCCTCGCACAAGCTATTAGCATCAATGAACTAGGGATGGTTTTGGAAGAGTCGGGGACAGGTGGAGTAAGCGATGGCAACTTCGCTGCTGCTTGCGGAGTCCCGACACTGGATGGACTTGGTGTAAAGGGTGGCTATGCCCACTCGCCGGATGAATGGATCGAACTGGGAGAAATATCGACGCGCGCTACCTTGTTGGCGCGGTTGATAGAGGAAGTATAGAGAGAAAAAGAGAAGAAGCACCTGCCCTGATGCGAAAGAGATTGCATCGGGTCAGGTGCTTTTGTTTTTGCGAAGAGGCTATTGCTTCGAGGATGTATTTAGCTTTTTCACAAAGCTATTAAGGTAGTTCGCTCCACGGCTGGTGAGGATACCAGCCAGCACGGCAGAAACGTAGTAGCCGCTGCCATCAAGACCAAAGGGGTTGACTTGAAAAGCGAGGGAGAGCGAAATGCCGATGAGGATAGAGAGGATGTAAGTGGAGCGGTCTTTTAGTACGGGGAAGGCATTCTTTAAAATTTCGGTTACGGCTTCAATCAAGATCGCCATAAAAGTTAGCAGACTCAAGCTGTGAATGAATTGGTCTATGTCAATCAAAGGTTGTTCCTCCTTTTGTTTTTAAAGCGGGGCGTGGTTCGGGGAGTCAGAGGCGATCAAGGCTGATAAACAAACATCCAGCCGTCATGCATTTGGAAGGGAGTTAATTCGCGGGGTGAGATTTCGCCCCAAGGAAGGTAGGTGTCACCTTTGTGGTTAACGACACAGCATCTAGGAAATCCTCGCTTGCATGTACGTTTTGAGTTCGGTCTCCAGCTCTTTGACACGGTACTCTAGCTGTTGTCTTTCTACTACCAGCGTCGTGTATTTATCTCGCCACTCCTGCACGATGGTTTCAAGCTCCATGCAACGGTTGCGCCAAACATGGAGTTCTTCCCGAAGCTTGTCCATTTCCTGGCGCAGCTCCTGGCGAATTTGCTGGTTTTCCTGCGAGATTTGTTGCCTGTCTGTAATCATCAACTCTTTCTTGTTGTTGTGACGAGCAACCAGATAGGTGACGATTGCCGTCAGCACACTGGATACTACCAAGGGGAGTGTGGAAGAGTTGAGTAGTGTTTGGATCATCCGTTTGTTCACCTGCTTTCTCTTGTGAGGTCTTATATATAGAGTAGACAGTTTGGGGAATTTCTCACGGTGTTTTAAGTGAAAATGATCTACCACAACTGCTTGATTTGGAAGTAAGAATAGGTGGGGAGTGCTTCTACGACGCCATTGGCAAAAAACGAGTAGCCGAAAAGCTCTACGTAGTCGCCGGGCTGTAGGCGGACGATGCTTGAGCCGTTTAAGCACCAGGCATGGTTGGAATAGGAAACGATGCTGTTGAGTACTTTATGGAGTTGACCGTTGATTCGGACGTCTAGATGCAGTCCGTTGGGGGAGGTTGTTGGGCTTTTGATGCGTGTTGATCCAATGATTAAGTAGTCGCCCGGTACTTTTGTAATAAAGCGACTTTGGTTTTTATCGAATTCTTGCAGTTCGTCTTGAGTTGTTGTATTGAAATTGATTTTGGTAAAGGTGTCGGGGGCGGATAGGTTTTGGTCGGCGGACATGGTGGCGGTTAGATTGGTTCCTGATTTGGCGGGGTTGAGTAATAGATTGGAACTAGTAATGGTGTAACCAGAGATGACAGGAGATTTCACGGAGCCAGAAGGCGAGGTGATGACTGCTTTTACCCGCAAATCTGCATAAAGCGGGTTCTTGAAGGAATGTTTGCGTCCTAAGATTGTGGATTCCCAAGTAGCGCCGCCGTTGTTGGACAGGTACCAGTCTATCGAGCCTTCTTGAAGGGTTTGGTCAGCGGTAAGCGAGGCATGGGCAATGGGAGAGACAGAAGGGAGCTTGGTGCTTACAAACTCTTGGATGACCTCCCCTGTAAGAGTACCTGTAATCACACGATACCCGTACAGCTCTGGAGATAGATTTGCAGTAGGCGAGTCTAATCTGGCTCGTAATAGTAGTGAGGTAGAGGGAGTTGGGAAGGTAACCTCTTCGCCGGGAATCGCATTTATCCAATCTAGTCCGTTGTTGTTTGTTACCGCTAAAGTAACCGTAGCTTTGGACGCTCCAAAACTATATTCATCAATGGATTGGTTTGTTTCGTATCTAGAAGTTAACGATAACGAACGAAGAACTCCGTTGCTATCTTTGAAGGGATAATGCTTGCCGGCATAGGTCGAGATTGTTACAGAAGAATCGATAACGGATAAATCGGCAGCTTTGAACGTGGCGAGATATAATTTGTTTAGCTCTACATTTGAGGAGTACACAAAATGGTAATTTGAGCCGTCAGCAACTAGTCTGGAAACCCAATTTGCGTTGATGTTTGCGACTGAAGTGGTTTGAGCCAGTGTTTCAGGATGAAGAGAATAGAGTTTAACTGAGTAGGATGTCGTTGCGCTCGTATAAATCGTTTGTATAGCAACATATTTATCTAAGACTGGGTCATACATCATGTCAATCGAGCTGTTTTCTCCCCCAACCGTTAGTTGTATATTTCGAATCATCCGAAATGAACTGTCAAAAAGATATGCTCTGAAAAAATTTCCGTGCATTATACCTAGAGCAACTTGGTTTCTTATTGGGTCATAAACTGAGCGTAAGTAAGGCGTTGGTCCGGATGATAGAATATTAGTCATATCCTTAACTAATATACCATCACTGTTAAAAACATGAAGGCGCGTATAGGATGAAACAGAATGAAAGGCCCAGACTCTATTCTGAATATCTACAGTTAGTGAAGTTGCTACCACTGTTCCTGATCCTATATATAGGGTATACCAATCTTTGAAAGTGGTGCCATCGCTATTAACAACACCAACGACCCCACCGAGTGATGTGTTTGAAATAGAGAACCAGACGCGATTGTTGTAGTCCACGACATAGTCGACCGTTTGAAAAGGGAGCGTATGGGTATTCCCCTTGAATGGCAAGATCGTTCCTTCAAACGACAGGCTGCCATCAGGATTTGTTACCTTTGCATAAATCCCTGTGCCGTTTACTAGAGCCACCTTCCAGGTACGATTCGCGCGGTCTGTAAAACCCATAGGCTGCGAAAAAACACTTCCGGAATAAGAAAAGCGAGTGGCTTCTGAGAAAGCGTATGCGCTAGGTTCGTTGGCTACAGCGTTTATAGTTACTTTGTCAGTACTCGGGATGGTAATCGGCTTGGCGTAAAAAATCCCATTTTTTATCCCGGATGTGTTCCTGAGGAGACGGTTGGTTGTGTCAACAGTAACTCCCATAGAATTTGACTCGTCAAAGTAGTTCGTAGTGCTGAAGTCTTCAGTAAAGTCAGGGGTAACCGTAGGAGTTACTCTTCCCCCTACAATTCCAGCTGTTGTCTTTTCGGAGTCGACAAAGGCCAATGTATCAAATTCTTCGGAGTAGGAATTGACGACGGTACTTCTGTGCATTTCAAGTTCTTCTACACGGTTTGCAAGAGTGGGATCAGATACTGCTATTGGCACTACACTTTCACCTGTTCCGACAAAAAGCTCATGAGTATCGGTTGTAAAAAGAGGTTCCCCCGCTGATGCAGCGGAGGGGAGTTTGGCTTTTAAACCGCGTTTGAGTTTGATTGGTAGTGTCATTAAAAAGTACCTCCATCTACTTCTGTGAGCGTGGAGCCACTGCCGCTGCCAGAGCCAACGTTTATTTTGTAGTCTCCACTCGACAGCAAGAGGACTCGCAGATTTGTATTTCGGTTATACCCATATTTGTAATCTACTCCGGGCATCGCCATGTCCCAGGAATCTAGTAAGTCCACATCCATGGTAAGGGAGTCTAGACTTGTTTCATCAGTAGTTGATGACTGTTCGAAGTAGAACGCGCATCGCAAGTTTCTTGCTTGACCTAGCTTCTCGTCCCATTCAGAGATGCTATTGAAATCGCCTACTGTCATTGCTTTTTGTTTGAAATCAATGGAGTTATTAACATCAACTGTTATCCACGGACCATCTTTTTGTTTTGCTTCCCATGTTGTTCCACTGTCTGTACTTATTGCTACTCTTAAAACGCCTTTCTCTGTACCTGATAAGGTTAAAGAGTTGATTTTAGCTACGTCGAGAAAGCTAATATCATTCTTCATTTTCACGACTCTTGGTGCAGGAACTCCAGTAAGATGAGCGACTGCGGGCTCTCTATTTGGTTTCGAAACAAGGATTTTTATGGAGGGTTTGTTTATTAAATCATTCAAATGTAGGGTACACGCAGTGAGATCGAGCATGCCTTTATTTAGAAACATATCGTCTGTAGGGGGAGCAGGACCAACGGTTTCCCAGCCGGAAGAAGTGTACGTTTTCACGTCTGTACCGTCTAGTATGAGGAATCTATTGTTTATTGACTCAATCAGCATAACTGGACGGAAGCCTCTACCTGGCGCTGTAAGATCTGTTGACCCAGATGTCCAGTTTGTAAGGCCGTTATATCCTCGAATCACGCGGGCCTTTGAATTGGATTGATCAGTTGTACTGGTCCATGAACCGTGATTCAAGTTATTCCAGACGCGGTCATCGATCATGTATCTATCCCATTCGTTGTCTTTATCTGTAGCATTTACACCACCAGTCGGGAGACGGAAGGTGAAGGCGCTGTCGTGTTTCCTTTCGGCAAGTTCTGCTTCGACGATTGCAATTTGCGTAGTAGCGTAATTATTGTAGCTAGTTAATACATTGATTCTGTAATACCGATACGATTTATTATTGATAAACTCGTAGACAAACTTAGCGTCTTCGATATTGGGCACAGTACCTACTGTTAATAATTCGTAGGTACTGTCATCATCGGAACCAAATAGTTGCCAATCTTTGATTGAATTATTGAGGTAGCCTGTTGATATTTTCATCCCAATCAATGAGAGATAATTGATTTTCTTTTGACTACCAAAGTCTACCTTAAGCCAATGACCTTCAACTGGGGCTTCTGTTCCATTCACGTACCAGATACTTCTTTCTTGGCCTATTACATTGTTGTCAAAGGCTTTCCAAGGCATATCATTGTCAAAATACGCACTTGCAGTTACAGTTACTCCCTCAGTAGTTTGTCCAGTCATGGTCGGAACCAGGTCCTCAAGTACTTCTAATGGTAGCCCGCTCCCACTAGCGACACCAGCGGTATTCAAGACATCCCAACTAATATTATTTTGAATATTTCTATCCGCAAGAAGAACTTTTCTACCCTGGTGGTCAGTGTCCACCATAATAAAGTAACCATCGCCATTGGGACTTGAAGAAGAAGCTACAGGTATAAAATTACTTGTTTCCATACCTACATCCAAAAATTTCCCTACAGTTCCGGATGTAGCAGAGTAATGAAACCGAATGCGTTTCCCTACCTTAAGGTCATTTACTTTAGCTACCTCGTCAGGATGAAATAAGCGACCATTTGAATCAATGTCAATTGCGTCAATATACCACCAGTAACCTTCAACAGTAGAAGAAATTTCAACAGAGTGCCTTTTTAGTTCAAGTCCTAATTTCTCGTACTGAAGTATAGATCCCTGATTTTGACTTCCAATGGCGGCACTATAACTTTCTGGCACTCCGTTAATTACTACTTTTAAATCAGGATGGTAGCCACTGTTAGCCATACCCAAAATTCTTAACCTAGTACCATAGAAATCAAATCTGACTTTATTTTCACCAGTCCTCTCCGCATAGATCGCACTTCCAGCAGACATGGTATTGCTTGTTTGTATAACCCATGTACCGGAATAGGATAAGGCCGAATCATCTTGTTCGTATCTTCTCCAACCTACTTCTGGAGTCAATAAACGTTCTCCAACTGTTGCCATCTGCTATACCTCCTTGTATTCAAATACTGGCCGGAAACATGCTAATTTGGCAGAGGTATGAGAACTTGCATTAAATCTCCAACCAACAGCTTTTACATGTCCTCTGCCTACTCTCGCTGCGCTTGTGGCGTAGTGCACTAAGATGCTAGGGGCATCCTGGCACCAAGTAGCTACGTCCATAAAGTGGAACACATCTTCACCTGTCTTTCCTGCTTGGATCAGATGAGTAGGAAAGTTCACTACGTACATGTCCCACTCATTGTTGACCGGCCATGCGCCATTTTGAATAGGGTTTCCCTTGTATCACCTTACCGGCATTCAGGCCATCTCAAGAGATGGAGTGTTGACACACCCTATCAGCGATGACTAATCCCTTGTCTACTTTTACAAAATAAAAGAATTTAGAATAGGAAGCAGTTGCCTCTCCTGTTACAGGCGATCTTCATATCTGAAATATTTGTTCTTAATTGTCCGATTGTTGCTGGAATTGGCATGCTTTTCACCTAAAAATTTCATTGAATATTTCGAGACACGAAGTCGACTTACAATAGCTTTCATATTCAATTCACCTTGATTTTCTCAATACTCGAGTATTGTTTCACATCAAGAGTGAATGAGTACACACTATTACCGGATGGAAGCACTACGTCTTCTGTCAATTCAATCGAATAGTCGGTTTTAAGCCGTAACGTGCCATCCAAGTTCATATAACTGTCATGGTCAAAGTTAGATGCTTCGTTTTTAGAAAAGGCTGCTATCTCCCGGGTGTAATTCTGTTCACCAGGGGCAAATTTCAAAACCTCAGTAGGTGGTAATTTGTAGTCGGAAGTATAGGGGATGGTTATGCTTACTTCTTCAGGTGTGTTAGGGGAGGCTATGACTCCGAATTTGTTGACTTGAATCATAGGAAACCCGGTTGATCCGGTGTTGCCACTTCCCGGTGTGACCTTAATGAATTCGACTGAATCATCGAACCATCCATAACCTAAGGATAATAGGGTGGAGTCTGCGGAGAGATTAGCACGAATGCAAACTTCTTTCCCACCAGTTACCTCCAAAAACTTATCGAGAGTAATGTTGTTCAACCAGGTATTTCCGCCGTTTACAGATAGATCGTAGGTGACTTGCCCTTGGTGTTCAGCTACAACAATCATTTTTTTAGGTTCCGCAGGAAGCGATTCAACGTTTGTATAGAGAGTAATGGGACCAGTAGAGTACAACTCTATCTCATTTACAAATAAATGTTTTTGGTTCTCTCCCGTACCGCCAATAGAATAGCCTACGCGGTAGTATCGATATGGGGTAGAGTTCATGAAGGAAAAGTCAACCCATTTTCTAATACCATTGCCACTTAATCCTGTTGGTTGATTAAAAAGGAGTGTCCATCCAATGTTGTCATTTGATCCGTAAACGTAAAGATTCGGAGGGAAGAAAATTCCTGATATTTGATATTCGCAAAACATGGCTTTGACACGATTAATTATTTCTGGAACGGTAAGGTCAAAGTCTACCGTAGAAATTGATCCAGGAATCCCTAACTGACTAATCCATGAGCCATCAAGATAATCGGCAGCCGAGCCGTCTTTTCCTGCTTTACCATCAGTTAGTTTTGAGTTTGGTGTATTATCTGGATAATCTTTTGCTGGGATAGGATTTAGATTGTAAGTCTTGCCTTTAACTGCGTTATGTCCCATACGTTTGACTTCACCTTGTTCAATGATGAAGCCAGAAGACTTTGTTTTATCAATACCTGAGTCGTCTTGAAATGGGTCAATGACCAAATTTTTAGAGGTGTATTTGGGGAGATTGAGAGCTTCAGCAGCTCTGAAATTGGCTGTGATGAGGCCGATGGTATCGTACAAAAGGATAGAACCAAGCGAAGGATCTACCTCTACTTTAGTACCGCTATTACCGGGGGCGTTTCCTCCAGAACTTCCGCCTACCGTATCTGTATAAGTGGGGAGGGTGTCCTCGTCATACCAAATACATCCAATGCTATGGAGGACTGCTTTGTCACTCGGGTTGGCGCGTATGACAAGAGATGTACCTGGTAGGAAAGTGCTTAAATCAACTAGCTGATTCAGAGGAACAGCAGCTGTGAACGTAGTTCCTCCATCGAGTGACACATCAATGCTGATGTTTCCTTCGTACTCTGCATCCAGTACAAGGTGGGTCGGAGTCTTTGCCAATGGAATCGGTTTGGAAAACATGACAGGATTTTCATCTGAGGCTTGCAGGATTTGTACTTCAGTGACAGTCATATACGAGCTTTTATTCCAGACGGTTACTTTGACTTCATTAATAGGATAGTCTAGGTTGACAGGGTAGTGCCATGAACCGTCACCATATACTCCTTTATCTGTTTTGGAAGCGAGATTAATCCTTGGAGTAACTGCCTCCCATTTACCTGTTGATGGATTTTTTACAAAAATTTGATGATCGCAATAATCGTGTCCGTTTTGTCCTAAACTACCATTCATCCAAAGAATGATTTTATATATTTGTACAGGTGTTACCCATTTCATGAATAAGTCAGCACTTGTACCACTCTGAAGCCAGTAATCAGTATATCCACCTGGTGTTGCAATAGCATTATCGTCTGCGATTTTTTCAACGGCATAGGTTGGGGTAGTACTATTTGATTTGTAAGGTCTAAAACCAGTGCTACTATTATTCCAATCTCCAGTAGATGAAGCGATTTGAACACCTAGATCCTTCCAGCTGAAAGGTACTCCAGTAGTTTTGGTAAACTTTCCATTTCGTATTTGAAATGCTTCTGACTTAGACACATCGACCCCAGATGAATCTACAAATGCATCTGCATACAAATTATGCCGAACAGATGCTCCTTGATTCGTACTTTCCAAAGTCCGATAAGCATTACGCAAAATATTAGTTGCGGCTACGACGTCTACTAACGGTTTGGTGCTGCTACGATCGTTACCTCCTCCTTCATTACCTGGCATCTCGACTAGCATGCTATCGTCATACCAAGTAAATCCTAAAGATTTTAAACTGCCTGTAGCTGGAATGTTAGCTCGTATTTGGAGGTTTGTACCTTTTAGTGAAGAGGTATCGAGTAGCTTGTTTAAATCGATGTTGTTTACCCAAGTTGTTCCATCAAGAGTCAGGTCGAAGGTGACCGCGTCCGTATACTCCGCAGTCGTAATAATCTTCTTTGGAGAGCGGCCAACATTAACTGCTTTAGTCACGAGAGTAACAGCGTCAATAATTTCATAGAACTTAATCTCGTGCCAACCGGTATAAATCACCGGGTTTGCACTGCGATGACTGCGAAGCTTGGCCATGCGGTAATAGCGGTATGCAGTAGTATTGGTGAAGTTGTGTTCTGTTTCTGAATCAGTGTTTACATGAGATCCTGCGTAAATATCTGTCCAATTCGTATCATCGTGTGAACCTTGAAGAGTAAACGAGGCCAAACTGTACTGTCCACTGGAGATTCTACAAGGTTTGATTGCGAGCTTAGTAATAATTTTGGGGATGGAAAAGTCAATTTGCCACCAATGACCTTCTACTGGAGGAGTCACTCCATTTGAATAATAGTAATCTGTTAATACTCCGTTGATTCCCAACCATCCGGGATAACCAGACGTCTCACTAGAAGAGGATACATGATAAGGGGCGGGTTCAGTTGGACTGGACATGATGATGTTTGTATCGTGAAGCCCGGGTAAGACAGTTCCATTTATAATCCCAAAAGAAGACGATTTTTCGGTATCAATTCCTGAGGAATCGCTAAATACATCTACATACATGTTGTTTTGACGATAGGCGGATCTGTTATGTGTTTCCGCATCACGAAAGGTATTCATTAAAATATTGATTGGGGTCTGCAAATCAAAGGAGCTGCTTGAGGCTCCTCCGTTATTTCCCCCGCCACCCCCCGTACCAATCTTCCCCTGCATGTCATCCAGCCGAGCTTTCAGACTGGGAAAAGTTCTTCCATCCCGATCCCGGCGTGCAGCGACCACCTCGGCGTTCGGGTTAGAGGAGACATCGCTTTGCAACTTTAGAATGGCTTGGTCTTGCTGTGCGTTTTTTTGTTCGACTTGCGAAAGACGGAGATCTTGCGTCTGATTTTTCGCTTCTGCCGCACTGACCGTTGACGATAACGTATTCAGCCCCGTTTGAAAGGTAGAAACATCACTTTTTACGACATCAAGCTGACGATCCTGTTCATCGTTTTTGTCTTTTAGCTCACGGAATTTATCCTTTAAGCTCGGTTTATCTTCTCTGGCATCATCCAACTCCTGGAGATAGGAGTCAATTTCAGCGTGGGTACGCTTGCCCTTGTTGGCCAATTCGTTATGATCCTTGACGACCTCGGTGCCTGTTCGGGTGATTCTGACCGACATACGTTCAGCTCCTTTTCGATTTATTTGGTATAAACGGCGGACAAATTGAGACCGAAATGGACATGCGTCGTTTTATCAACGAGTGCTGGATCGGTTTCTCGGGAAATCCGCGTCCAGAAAACTTGTTCATTTCCTGCCGCAGTATCCGGCAGGGTGAAGGAATCGCCCCACGTGCCGGGCACACCGTTTTTGTCTGTGGCGACATCTACTAGCCGCTTGTACTGATCCGTACCTGCATAGGAGGTGAGAACGCCTTGGATACCTGTAAAAGTTCCATGATGCATCGTGTTTCGGGCGATCATTTTCACTTCTTTGTACTGGCCTTGGAGCATATGACCGAGAAATTCCTCCGTGTTGTCTTGCAGAGGGACCTCATTTCCTTCACCATCGATAAAAAAGAGGGTGGGGGAGGGGGAAAAGTCGTATTCATCTCCGCCCCACATTACCATCTGGTCGCTGGAGCTAATCGTTGTTTTTCCGTCAGCTTCCGCAATACGTAGGGAGCCAGTGAAAGGAATGGGATGCTGAGTCAAATCAAATTGAATGGATGTTTGGCTTGTCCGACACGTTTTGGAGTCGACAGTGGCTCCTGTGGAACCTAGCAGCTCCACGCGGGTGCCGGGGGAGAGGTTTGAAACTGTGAGAGTGGGGAGGGAGAAAACGCGGACGTGTTCAATGTCCAGATAGTCGTCTGTAGCGCTGCTGTTGAGAAACATACCGATTTTGGGGGCGAGGCGATTGAATTCTTCCGAACCGATGATGTGCCAGATGGCTCCGTCCTCGGACCAATAAGCGGTGTAGGTATTGTAGTCGCGTATTAACCGAAGCCAGGGGAAGGTTTTCGCAGTGCCTTGCGATGCATCGTAATATTCTTCTACGTGGAAAAAGTCATTGTGGTTTATGAAAACAGTTAATCCGCTTGTGCTTCCAGAAGCTTTCGGATTGTATGAATTTTTCATATCGAGGACGAATTGTTTCACGGGTGTCAGTGAATCTAAAAAGAGTTGAAGTGGCTCAGCTCCGCCTTTTAAACGGAGCGAGCCTGGTGCGTCAGTCAGCGACCACCTTGAAGAATCATTTGGTGTCATGTTCCACTTGGAATCGAGGGTTAGAGAATCGAAAGAATCCTCGAAGATGAACCCCGATTTACGCCGAGAAACTACACTCATAGAAGTACCTCCTTACGTAAATAGCCATATTCGTTTGCCAATCACACATGCCTCAGGGCGTTGTTTCCAGATCGCGAGCAAGCATTTGATCAGTGCTTCGATGCATTTGTCTCCGCTGCCGGGATCGCAGTAGGGGGTGACCAGGACCTTGTCGCAGATCCAGTTGGTTAGTTTGATGTAGTCTACTTCACAAGCATCCCAGACCTGTCCACTGCTTTGCGCGATGAATTTCCACTTATACGTATGCTTGCCTGCTTCGACAGGGTAGTAGTGATCATAGAAGCCGCCCTGTTGTGTGAAGGTGTCCATTAATACGTTGTCTATATAAAATTCGAGTTTGGAGTTGAAAGGTTCAGGAATCAGCTCCCATGTTTCTATAGCTTGGAAATCCCTCATTCGGAATGTTGTCTTGTATTCTTTGCCAGTGACGGCGCTAGTTGTGCCTTTTTGTTCGGTGATGAATTCAAAGCGATAGGAAGGGGAAGGGGTAGGCAGGAGAGAAGCGAGGCTAAAGGATTGCTTGCCTTCTTCCAGGAAGGTTTGTGAATGAATCAATGCTCCGTTTTGTCCATACACGTTCAAATGCATCTTGCTTCCGTTACAGCCACCCATCCAGATAGCGGTGTTCTCGGTGACCTTGAATCCGAGGACGGTACAGGATGACTTGTCGAGAGGCTTCACATCTTCCAATTGCACATGTGCGTCCGATAGGGAAACCATGTCGTCGCATTTCGTTAAAAATCGGTAATTGACTTTGTACCTTTTTGCTTCCGGGGTATTGTTGTTTAATGCAACTTCGATTAATTGCTCGTCATCACCATCGTATTCATCCTCGGAGATCAATTCGTCGGAATCCTCGTCATAGACTCTGACACGCAATCTCGTGTCTTTGCATAAACGAACAGGATCAGGACTTTCCCATACTTCTATGGCATCTAGCCAGCACCAGGAATCGGGAGGGATTACCCATTCTTTAGCAGGTGGGGTCGGGGGAGTTCCGGTATAAGGGGTTTCTTTTTTGGGGTAGTAATGTCCGGTGGAGTCGTGACAATAATCTTCCCATTTCTCTTTGAAATTTCCTTTAGACAGTTGAAAAGATCCGCCATTATTGTGTAATCCGCCCTTAGTTCCAGGTCCTTTTACAAGTGTATATCGGATGTGATAGGTTTTACCTGGTGGAATGATTAGCTGTATCGGATGCTCTCTCTCTGCTTTATTGTAGGAGCTTACACTGTTAAAGTAGGCTGGGTATGGTTTACCTATTGATTTTCCTGTGGATTTATCGATGACTTCCATTTTTACTTGTGTCGTGTCATAAAGATCCGTTCCTCCGTTAGAGCTTTGTGTGGCGGTGATTTCCAGATTGTTGATAGCAACATACTGCAAATCATAGTCTACGCTGTCGTGGTCTTCGTATTTATCGTAGATAATTAGATGCAAAAACCATTTTCCAAATGGTTTTTCTCCTTTGGCTTCCTCGGTAACCGGAGTAGATTTTGACCAATCTATGTTTTCATAATTTCGAGAGCTACCTTCATTTTTGGTCGTGTCCCATATTATCTCACCGTCATCTTTTAGACTAGAAGATAATCGCATCTCAAAGGATGCACGATGGCCCTCATATTCGTATGTGAGAGTTCTTCCACGCCGCCGGCTATATTTCCCCCTAAAGAGTGAAGCACATTGAAAGCGAAATGTCATAAAACCGCCGCCAGTGAAGGTGATAGTTTGTTTAATTTTTTGACCGGGTTGGATTGAATCTGTAAATAAAACGGGATATCCCTTTATCATCTTCAGATTTGAATCTAATTTCAATTCACTATAATCGAGAGTAGCTTTTAAAGGAGCGTTATTCGGTATGCCTGTTCCCCCAAAAACTTTAAGTTTCTCGGAATAGGTATAAGAGGCAAAACTAGGAGCAGTTACTTCCCGAGTGACAATCCCACCATTTTTTGATTGCTCATGTCCCTTATAAAACATTTTTCCTGTGATACTACTAGGTAATCCACTATCGTAAAGGGAATAATCGATGTCATGATTCTTAATCCCAGCCTTGTAACATTTTTGTCCCCCTTCCTCCGGGGTAAGTTCTTCAGAGCCGTCAGTACCTCCTGAACCACTGCCTCCAGCCCCTGAACCAGATCCTACCTCTACCTCGATTTCTTCCAAATCCTCGTAAACCCATTTCAAAGAATGCTTTCCAGCAGGGAGTGCAACTTCCCGATAAAGACCTACGGCTGCTTCGTGATTTTCGTTTCCTTCCCAAATCAGTTTGCCGTTATCATATAGCTTCAACGATTCATAACGACTGTACTTTCCTCCATATTCAAAGCGGACAAAGCCAGGGTTCTTCAATTCAATATCACGCAAATAAACGCGGTTTGTGGTTCCATCCTGATCTTTGACCATCAATACGCCATCATCAATATCGCCTGTGTTCGATTCAGGATGATAGAGCTGGTAAATGTCTACCCATTTCCAGTTATCCCGGACATCTATATCTCTGCTCCAACGTTCGTCACCTGAATTGAAATCCTCTGAAAAGATACGAACGTATTTGGTTCGATCCGGGTCAAAGTCTGTTACATCAATGGCAGGCTCCAGTAAAACCTTCTCAGTAAAATTCAGTGAAGCTCCTGGGTTCAGTTTCACTTGGTAATCTATCTCTGCCCGATTCTCAGCAGTGGTTGCCATCTTTTTACTCCGGTTGAATTCCCAATCATTGGAGCGATCTACGGAAATATAGCTTCCGAAGCGGCCGCGTATTTTTTCGGAATCATCATCGTAATCAAAGTCTGTGCTCTTTTCAGCTCGAAAAGGCTCTTCTGTATAGCTGTCTGTCACTCGAAAGGTAATCGTATGAGTGCCTTTGGTAAGAGGTATTTTTGCTGATTGAATCTCTGTGGTAGAGGCTGACACAAGCACTTGCTCCCCGTTAACCAGCACCTCCAGCAATTCAGAGGGACGAAAATCACAAGCATAATCAAATTCAAACCAGCCATCGTCAAAAAGAGTAACGGTGGTTGATGCATCTCCAATCCCTTGACGGATGGGGTCTTCCATTACCAATGCTTGCATATTGAAATCGGGATGAGACCACCTTTTCCAAACGTTTACGCCGGAAAAAGAGAAGTGTGCTGTATCTGCGTCCAAATCTGAGATAACTTGCGGATTGTAATGATCGACCGACAGCGGAGGGCAGATTATTTCAACTTCGCCCTTTACGTCGACTGTCGTCTTATCTCCTACGTGAACATTGTAAGTAATGTTGGCATCACCAGATTTGGTTTCAGAATAGTGTTCATAGGGATCTAGTGACCATGGAGGGCCGTGATGAGAAGAGGCGTGACTTCCATGCAGGCCGCTACCATGCATAGCGTTTTGCTGAAAAGTGTCATCAAAAAAGGTGTTAACATCGAATTGATAGGGTGGAGTCACTCTTCCCATTTTATGACTCCAAGAAAAAACACCGTCACATTCGTTGTCAAGTGAAATGGCGACTTCTCTCCCATTGATATCCTCGGTCACTTCACCGTTATAGTAAGTCGTCATGATGCTTTTACTTGATCTGGTCAGCCATTCCCATTTGGGATCGGCAAAAGCCTTATTCCCCAACGTATCCACATCCGGCGGCGTTTGCTCATCCAAGCTCTGCACCACCTCAACACACTCCACATCTTTAACATAAACGGCATTTTCCCCAAACCGGCGATCACTCATCCGACGCACAAACCAATCAAACTTGTACGTCTGCCCAGGCTTGACGTGAAACTTCGCTTCCTGCCAGCTGCTGTTCTGATTCCATTCCCCGCCAACCTGATTGTTGTTGATAAAAAACAGCAACCCATCGCCAGGAGCGGTGCTAGCCATGTACTTAAAACGAATAAAGCCTTGCTTTTTAAAGCGCCATTGAAAAGTCACTTTGCTGGAGTTGCCATGCTTGAGAGTGGCCACATCCAGCTTCATGATATTTTCGTTCCCCGCCATCTCATTGGTGCCGACAGAGTGAACCATTTTCCATTCCTGATCTTCCGTCGAGGAAACGTAACGGAACAAGCCGTGAAACTTATCCGACAGCGGGAGAGTCCGCATATCGAAGGTCGGGACTTCTTTATTGATGGCATCGTAATGATTGAGATAGTAGCCGCTAAAGTGATGATAGTAAGGAGCCGGACAAACAGGCAGCGAAACATCTTGATGGGTTCCATCCGGCTGCTCAGCGTTTTTCAGGATTTTGTAAATGCAATCTCGTACCATGAGCAGGGCGCGCTGGTAGTCGTTTTTTTGCGGATCGATTTGCTGGTTGACCCACCATTCCAGGCGACGATACATATTCCACAGCGCTTCACGGCAACGAACCTTGGCGTACCAATTTTTGTCCCGGACGAATTGCTCAATCATCTGATCGATCATGCTTTCGAGAGAGTCGAGATTGACCGTCTGCCAACGACCAATCTGACCCTTGCCGGGATCACCTAGTAGCGGATTCTGATATCCAGCGTAACGATCCTCTGCGCGAGGACGGTTGGGGCTGTCCGGATTGTCCGGATGATTCGGGTGGAATGCGCCCTCTACCAATGAGGAGCGTATTTTTCCGAATGTGACGTTGCCCACTGATTTAGAAAAAATGCCAAACGTATGACCCAAAATGATCACCTCTAATCGGTAAAATCGTATTGCAGGTTATGATCTACCCAGACACGGATGCGGTTGCCTGTAACCCAAACACGAAGCGTATACCATTTCTCTTTTTCCCAAGCAAACGGGTTCATCGGGGTAGAGTACATAGTTGATCTGCCATTCTCTACTTTAAAAAGCTGCATGGGTCGCGGCATACCGCTTGCGCTTCCGTCACTGACGACGAACATCCAATAGTTCTGGTCGTTATGATATTTGAACACGATACCAGCGCTGTCTCCATCTGTGGGCTCATCGACTTTGAAATCGACCTCAAACTGATAGTCTGAATAGGTAAAGTCGTTTCGAATGTAGCCGCTCATGCCACTGGAGCCTTTTGGATGGGTAAAAGTGCCTTGGTCGCGATTATGCTCCCATGTGCCAGAACCAAAACGAGTCCAGTTGTCTTGTCCCAGTGCGAGTGCATTCATATCCGTCGTCCATGGATAGTACGCATTGAATGGATCGTGAGGATCGTAAGCTTCTGGAACGGAAAAGCCACCTGACCAATGCTCTGGATCGTGTTCAGCTTCGAGTACATCGTTGGAGTAGTCGTAGACCAAACTTTGTCCTATTTCTTCTATACGATCTGCCCACGCACTCTTGTAGTCGCGAACGGAAAGTAATGGCTGCTCGATATGACCTTTTCCTCGATCCAATTGGCCAGCCAAGTATTCCAGGATGACAGCATCTGCGAGTTCTTTTTTACCCATGATTTGGGTGAGAAGCGAGGTAGCACGCTCTTGGTTGTTGGCTACCCAATCCGCGTTGATAACAGCTTGATCTGGTTGCTTGTAACTGAGGATGGATTCGATCAAATGAGCTGCTGCTTCCGGCTGATAAGCAATTAGTTGCTCATGCAATACCGTTTGTTCCAGCGCGAGCTTGGCATACTTTTGCCACTCATCGTCTTGCAGTTCCCCATCACGCGCACTTTTTTCTGCCACATCGAATAAATCGACGAGGCAACTAGCTCGTTCATGCGGGGAGGTAGCGAAGAGATAGCCGCTGCACAATTCCGTGATTCTACTGCGCAGCAGTGCGGTGACTGGCAATTCGTCAAGATCGCTGGCGTGAGCGGATTTACGAGCGGTATGCTCGTCGAATAAAAAGGACGGATCGGGTTCCATGTAACCAAAAGGATGCTCAATTTGCAGCTCGACTGGACGGAATACATCTTCGCCAACGAGTGCTTCGGCAATAGTTGCAGGAGCTGCCTCCATTTGGCTGGTGATTTCCACCTCTTCCACCGTGGAAGAGAGCAATCCTTCCCGTTTTCCTGCAACCCCGTCCTCCTCCAAATGCGAGAGAACTTCATTCGGGCGGATGGACTCCCATGTCTCAAAGGAAAGAATGCCAGCCCTGTCTTGCAATGTTTTACTGAAAATGACCTCAGATTCGATCAATGCCTGAACCCGCGTCCGCACACCCTCCAAAAATTCCTCATCCACGAAAGCATCGAAAGTCTTGTTGGTCAGCGCCCATTCCATGAGTGCTTCCAAAATACTCTGACCATCTGTCAGGCGCGAGGCAAAAATCATGTCGTCCATCAGGTGGGAAGGAAATTCTTTAGAGGCGAGGATATCCTCTAAAAGATGAGCGGGCAGTAACCGTAAGATGGTCGCGAAGACCATATCTTCAGCCAGGAGACTTGGTCGCATATTTTCCAAGAGGGCGAAAATGTCATCCTCATCCTGATAAAAAGATGGCTTAGGTGCTTTGCCCCCACTAAGATCGATGGCGCGTTCCTTTTCCCAGAGATGAGTAGCACGCATGAGCTGGCGATCTGCGCGAACGTCATCCGTCACAATTGAAGCAGGGCGAGAAAGGTGTTTCTTTCCGAGCTGAAAAGGCTGAGGAATCCAGAGCTGAGTTACTTTTTCGCGCAGAGAATCAGAGAGGGGATTTGGGATAAACAGATGGTGGCTGTTTTGTCGAGAGGCTTGTTCGAGATAAGTCAAGAGTGAAGCATCTGTTTGAATCGTTCGGGTTCCAGAAAGCTGTGACAGGAGAATAGCGAGTTCCGAAACCACGTCTCGATTACCGATTGTATATTCCGTCATGAGTGTGCCTGGCGATTGATAGGGACGAGCAGCGTGGAGTCGAGAGCGATTAATAAACAAGTCATTATGGTACGGACGGAAGCCTGTTGGTGAATAGGAATCTAGAGTGAGAAGACGAGTGAAATCTCGATAGCCCCAGTCGCGATTCTGTAAAATGGAGCCACCTTGGCTCATGGTTCGAAAACCTGTAGAAGTGCGATGGATAGCTAAGTCTTGCGTAGCGATCCTGCTTGCACGGTGAAGGAAGTGCAGCAAGGCGTCATACTGACGGGCTTTGAGGTAAGCCCAGTCCATGTCGCGAAGCACCTTCGTCGGCTTTGTTTTAATCCGGTGGAAGGCTTGCACGAAGTGTCGGGTCATCTCGAAGGTAAAATGACGCTCGCCAATAGAATGGGACCAATCCGTAAACATGGCATGTCTGTTATTGCGGCTGGAAAGAGGTAGACTGCTATCAATAGATAGGTGGTGAGCGATCGATCTGGTCGCGTATTCTCTTTCCATCTGCACAAAGAGCAAGGCCCAAAACTTTCGCTCAGCCAAGCTTCTTTCATTGTTTACGAATAAATCTAAGGTAGAAAAACGCTCTCCCGTGAACCATTCGTTCATCTTTTTTCCGGCGAATCGCTCAGTCCGTGTTGCGCTAGGTTTCTCTTTCCCAACGGTAGCTTCTGTAGAAATAGAACGGCTTGCCGATGCTGGTGGCAAATCAATATGCAGTTCATCCTTATGCACACGCACAGACATTTGAGCAGGGTTGAGCTTAGCCATTCCTGCTGCTTTGATCCGATCTGATAAATGTACGCGACGTATGACTTGTAATGGCTGCTTGATAATCCGGTCAGCATCCAAGGGTTCGTCCTGAAGCATACCTTCCTTAAGAGGAGAGCGCTCGGATACCACGATTAGCTCCATAGGATTTGCCATGCTGGTATCATTCCGGATCATATCCTGCAAAGAGTCTTGAAAATCAGCGGAAAATGATTTCCGATTCGCGAGCAAATAATCCAGCATGACCATACTGGCACTTTGTCCGTAGGGAATATAGACGAAGGAATACTTACGGGAGGGCGAAGTCGTGAAAGTTACTTTTCCTATATAGTTGCGAATAGAAGCGGAGTGATCTGCAAGTCTGAATTGATAGGCTGCTAGTGAAGAAATCCCGGTCAAATGGTTCACCTCCCAAAAAGAAGGGGGAAGACCAGATATGTATTCTAGTTTCCCCCTTATGCTAGCTATACGGTTTTAGAGGGACTTCTTTTAGTAGCGAACTTCCTTCAGGAATGCGACCCCCATTTTTACGTTGGCGGAGTAGTTCATGAAATTCTGCTCGGTATTGTGGTCGAAATAGCGGTAAACTTCCTGTTTGTGTTTCTTGGTCGTGTCGCTTGGATCGACATCAATGATCAATTCATCCAAGTGGAGGATATTATTTTTCGATACAGCAATGCATGCATCCAAGCTGCCGCGGTATCCATCGTAGCCATGCACGACATAAATCGGGCTCAAATGGTAACGGCGTGTCCAAGCAGATGCGTTAAAGCCTTGTGGCTCCAGCAGCAATCCAGTATCGCCTAGAGGACCATCCTTATATGCCTTGCCCGGCTGTGGAGCTTGGGTAATGAAGGCAGGGTAGTGCTTTTGGAAGCGAATGCCCGATTTTGTCGCCAGCATTTGCAAGGTGTTGTTGCCAAAAGAGGTGTATTGACCATAATCGTGTGGGGCGATAGGAGCAGCAGGTTCAGCAGCGATAGCTCCTGCTGTCAGCATGATGTTTCCAACTACATCATCCATGTTGTACTTGAATGGCTTAAGTGCGCCTACGTACAAGAAGCTCTTGCGATAATCTTCAAAGTGAACAGCTGGATCGCCAACGGCAACAAGAGAAAGGCGATTATTCATCACATTCATGTACAGGTAGACAGGTTTATCAATCGTACGATCTGTCGGTTTGCCATTCACGACGAATTTCTCGTCAGCCCATTCGAAATTGACTGGATGTCCTTCTGTTGCGAAGGTTTTAGCTGTCGGGTTGAATCCTTCCAATACTTGTGCCGTCAAGGAGCTATGTTCCTTCGGGTTGGTGAAGCCTGGATTAACGAATTTGACATAAAACTCTTTGGTCACGTTGTTGATGTTAGAGATGCCCTTCAAGACAAGCTCGGAGGTTTTGCCAGAAGCGGAATCTTTTTTGGTGAGATCGGTCATGACTGTCCAGGTCGATTTCTCCTGTGTTTCACCAGCAGTTGCATTATGCTGATAGTTGGTAAGTTGCTCAATTTCAGATTTAATCGTATCTAAGAGCTCTTTAGAAGTGGTGATTTTTTCAATGTATTTAAAATTGGCCATGTGAAATTCCTCCTTTAATATACTTCTTTTAAGATGGCGATCGTGCAGTCAGTAGGGTTTGGGGAGTACTTGAAGAAGTTGACAGGGGTATTGATTCGGAAGAACTTGTAAACCTCTGTCCATGTTCCGGCAGCGGGGTCCTTCGGATCTTTCGGTTCCTCTGTATCTACGACGAGCTCGTCCTTGTTGATCAGATTATGGTCCTCGATTGCTACGACACTGTCGAGGTAGCCCCGATAGCCTTCGAACTGGTGTACCAGATAGATCGGCGACGCATGATATTTCTTCGTCCATTTCGAGCTTTGGAAGCCGTTTGCTTCGAGTACCATTTTGGACAGCTCTGGAGGGAGCGTGCCCACTCCATCATATTTGGGGAGCTGGGTAATGAAGGCAGGGTAGTACGCTTGGAAGTAAACGGAGCTACGGGTTTGCAGCATGGAGAAGGAGTACATGCCGTTGGAGGTATAGCGTCCCCAGCCCGAGTAATTAGGATTGGTGTCCTGTTTGATGTCGGCAGGAAGGAAGCCTGATTTTTCCTTTGTCAAATCACCCATGCCGACAGTAATTCCAAAATTGCCTTTATGGTCATAGTCAGCAAAAGGAATGGTTTTCCCGATATAAGCAAAGCTGCTGTAGTAGGCATCCATATCAGGCGAAGGGTCGCCCTCAATCACGATTGCTACGCGGTCATTGCTGATAGAAAGGTTGTATTCTACCCAATAGTCGGGGCGACGCTTCTTGTTCGGTACCCAGGAAACGACGGAGTCCGCACCATAGAAAAAGTGGGAGGAAGGGCTTTTGATTTCGACCTTGTTATCATAATCAAGTACCCAAGCTTCGTGGGGTGGGGTGTATTTATCGGTTTCATCGGGATTGTTCCATTTGTTGTATTGCAGCTCCGCTTGTTTTTGGTCGAGGATGACCGGGGCTTTGCCGGGGATGACGGTGCTTTTATCGCAGGCTAGCAGGTAGGTATCTGCAGATTTTCCTACGGGATTTTTACCAGTGAAGCCTTTGCCGTAGGACAGATCCAAGTAGTTGTACTGATTGATAGGGTGTTTCAACATGACGAAGTAGTCGTTAGGCGTTTGGCCTGAAGGTACGTCAGGAACAGCTTTTAGGACGACAGTTCGGTCGTAGTGATGGACGGGATTTGCAACGTATTTGACCATTCCGAATTTGTAAGGAGTAGGACGGACATAGGTCCATTCCCAAGAATAGTAATATACCGACCATTGTCCTTTTGACAGAAGATCGTTCCAGTCAGAGGGCATTTGTGTGATGAGCTTGTACTCGTCCCACTCTGTTCCAGGAGTAAAGGTTACCCCATCCAGTTCATACTTACCTTGTTGTAAAACATAGCATTTCTTACCGACAACGTTGGCAGGGTCGGTATCATCGACATTAACCACCAGTAGACCAGGAACAGAAAGGGTAATATCGTTGCTTTCATCATCTTTATAGACAAACTCTTTTACCTGAATTTTTTTACTAGACTTTACATTTTCTGCATTGATTGTTTCAAAGATATAGCCATTTGCATCAACAAGCAAAGTCCCTCCATTACCTCGCAAATCTCTCAAATCAGGCAACACATAAACCTGATAAGTCTTCCCATCCGTATGCTTGTACGTCCCTTGCGTATTCGCAACAGTCGTCTTCGTATACGAAACCCACTTATCTTCATTGACCTCAAACACCTTTTCCCAGCGGTTCGTGGTATCCGGGATTTTGGCGTTGACGATTTCATCAGCCAGCTTGTTGATGAGCAAATCGGCTGTGACCTCGCCCTCGATCCAAGCTACTTGTTTACTAGGCATCCATACGCCTCCTTTACAGTTTCTTGCGTAAAAATTTCACATTGTACCAAACTTTCTTTTCCGTACCTGAAATGTTGTGGAAGTCAAAGCGGACCTGCGCATTTGGCTTCAACGGATAGACGATCCCAAAGCTGTTTCCCATCGAGACGGACTCCGGGAGCTCTTTGGTATAAATCGTTTCACAGACCTTCACGCCGTCCAGACTCAGCTCCCAGTAATCGCCGACGCAGTAATTATTGGTAGCAAACGCCACGGATAAAAATTCTGTCGGATAGGGAAGGGCATAGGTATCGGAAAAGACTTGCTTGGAGGCGGTCACATCAAGCATGCGTCCGCGAATGAAGGGCTCAGTAAATTTGGAAAAGTGCGGGTAGGGGAGCTCTCGTACCTTGTCGATTACGCCCCCGCCCGAATAAACAACGGAGAAGCCCACTTGTACTCACCTCTCTTTCTCTATACGAAGGACATCGGTGCCAGTTAAGAGGCCCCTCGTATCATAGAGTAGACGGATCAGGTAAGATCCTACCGTTTTTCCGTCAGGTGCATATCCCGCAGTGGTAACTGAGGTCAAGCGCCAAAGAGAATAGTACTCCCAGTCTGGATGGAGCTGATCGACTTCAAGGGGGAAGGTGGTAGTATCTGTAGAGCCAAACGTGAGGGAAATGTCCAGCATGTAGCCAGACTCGTAGAATAGCTTGGCACCCGTGACCTTTTCGGGATCGAGGGGATGCTCCCGGATCAATCGAACAGAGGGCTCCTCTGCGAACGGGTCTGCCGTGACTGTCGTGGTACGGTGCACTTCATCACGGATCAGATCGAGGATGGGGTAAATCAAATAATCATTGGCAATCCCGGCCATTACACCATCGCCCCCTCGTTGTTGCTCCAAAATAAATCGAGGATTTGCATATAGCCGTTCTGCGCGTCAAACATCGTGCGAATTCCTTTGATGGTATACGCTTCGCGGGTGGTTGTATTGGAGTCGATAATGTAAATGCGATCGAGAACATCCAAGGCAGGGTTGCCGGGGATGGAAATTTGCAGCGTACGGCACAAGCGTTTTATATCAAAAAAGGATCGCCGCGCGGCCAGTCGCTTCAATTCGTCTGTCTTTGCAGAAGGAACGTGCCTCACGCCTGTACGGACCTCGCCTTTTAGCTCCATCAAAATCTCCGTGTCTACGAAATGACCAGCCTTATTTTCTTCATCCAAAATGACAAGATGGCTTCTGCCACGGGAAAAATCGATCGTCTTATGAATCGTGATCAAATTGTCGTGCTCCGTAAAAGTAGCAACAATCGGCCGATTCATATCAATCTCTTCCAAGCGATACGTACCATAACGGTCACAATAGGAACGGAAATCTGTATCTTTCATGATTTCCGCGATGGCTTCTCCGACTTTGTATTGATACGATTTGAATTTGCGTCCGGGTGGCTCAATAAAAGGATTTTTCCAACCTTTTGGGGTCAAAATGGATTCGGCATCGACTTCCACGAATTCTCCTTCTTTATCAGGCACAGCCTTGAAAACCTTGCCTGTCGCCTGCGTCACGTGGCTGTAGCTTGTTTCTTGTACAATGGCATAGGGGTAGTAAATGTCTTGCGGATTGCTGCGCCAGCCATACATTCCTGCATGGGCGATCAAGTCTTGTACGATGGCGGATTTGAGGTAGGCGGCTTTGGCAGTTGGTTCGGTTGGGACAGGTGCGTTACCCTCCCACTCAGGGATCGAATCAAACTCCGTGCTGGAACGGAACTTTTGATAGATTTGCCACACGCTGTTATACCAATTCGTATCGCTCGCCCATTGGAAAGCCCCCTTGTCTCCTCCTTGCCAAAAATATTTGACGTCGTCGACTGATTGGAAGCGCCAGCCTTTGCTCGCCATGGCCTCCCGATAGCGAACGGCACCACGATAGAGCTGCCGTTCAATCCCTTGGTATTGCGGGTCGCATTTTTCACCGGTATAGCATCCATACCCGAGAATGAAGTCCCCTGGAGGAAGACCTTTCCCCAGCGTCCCCATTTTTGTCTCATGCTCGGCAATGGCAAGCAAAAATTTATAATCGAGCTCGGGACCTTGCTGCTTGGACTGCTTTTTGGCCATCGAGATGATTTTGTCCCGGCGAGACATCGAGGAAAAAACGTTGGTATCATGTGCGGCAGAATGTCCGACGTCTGGGGGATACTGCTTGTCTTCGGTAATGACCTTGTTCAAAATCTTCTTGTACATATCACGGCAGTAAAGGGTCATGGTCGATTCCTCGCCATTCATATCGAGCTTGTCGATCAGCCCAGTAAATACGCGCATCAAATTCAGACCATAGCCCATGTAAATCCGGACAGGAGTATTTTCAGAGAGAACACCAACATGAAATCCATTCACAAAATAAGACCAAGGGGTTTCCTTGTAGGTTTCGGGAAAGTAAAACGGATTATAGTCCGGGCTGTAGTAGCCGCCCGGGTTTGAAATCGTGATCCGTGCCTCGCATGAATCCATTTCAAACTGGTCGTCCATTTCGATGTGGTTAATATTGTCGAGGGTAAGAGTGTCCATATAGACGAACTTTCCGACCTGGAGCGATACTTTTCGCGGCTGACCAGGCATGAAGGTGCTCGTAATTTCCCGTTCCTCAAAAAACTCCTGCTGCACAGTGGGATCGACTTTTTCTTTGTTCCCGTACAGATCGGGGCGCCCTTGCAATTCCTTAATCTGAATGTACTGGAGGGAAAAACAATTGACTTGCTTTCCATTCCAAAACAGCTCGATACGGATTTCCATTTCGCCATTGGGAAAGGGGATATCACGAATCTCTACGTTTTCAGTCCCGGTGAATTTGTTGACCTTGATTTGCATTTTTCCATTGAAAAAAACGCGCAGCTCGCCAGCACCTTCACCGAAGTTGGTGGAGAAACCCATGCTAAAAATTCCGGGGTGAACGGAGGTCAGCTTGAGATTCATGCCTGTTGTAACGGTCGGGGAAGGGAAGACGGTCTTGTACCCTTTGGGATCAAAGGTAAAGGTGAGGTTGCTATGCTCCGTCGAGCTTCTCTCGATCATGGATAGCTTTTTGGTCAGCTCGTCTACTTTGTAGACAGATTTTGTGTGCCACGTATTATTGGTAAACCGTTCGTCAAAAAGAGTTGCTCCTGGTGTTCCAACATAGGTGGCATCGGTAGTGACTCCTGCGCCGTTATTGGAAGAGGCAGCGAACAGATGCTTCGAGCCATTCATATAAGGAAACGGATCGATGACGGCTTGTCCGTTCCAGACCTCAAAGTGCAGATGAGCTCCTCTTCCTTTGGAGCGGGGGGAATTGGGATCGTCATAGGTGCCCATTGTCTTAACCCCGGCAGAGCGGACATCGCCTGTATTGCCACTTTTTCCGATTGTGGTGCCCTGCGTGACATAATCCCCTGTTTTGACGTGGATTTCGCTCATATGGGCGTAGCGTGTCCAGATGCCATCCGCATGTTGAATTTCTACGCGATAGCCGTAGCTCGTATATTTTTCAGACACGCTCACTTTTTTTACCTTGCCAGCCCATGTAGCTTTGATAGGTGTATCGACCGGACAAGCGATATCAATCCCTTGGTGGTTACGATTGTCGCCCATATAGGCGGTAATATCTCGGATGCTTTTGCCCTCAACGGGAAAGACAAAAGGAATCTTAGAGAGATCAGTTCCTCCCTCTCCTGAACCATCCTGAATGATGGTGCGGGTCAATGTTTTCTCTTCCCGCGGATCACTCATAATGAAATCGAGCTCTTCGGTACGGCCCGGCACGAAGATGAGTCGATCTATCTCGACGCGACACGCGGGCTTCGATAATTCTCCCAGTTTGAGTCTTGCGGAGAGAATTCTGCGCAGTTCATTGGACATCGTTTGCATGAAAACACCTCCTATTTAAACCGTTCCAGGGACCATTTTCGAAAGCGATTCAAAAAAGAGACGGCCTGTGCCCGGGTGAGCAGCGAGTAAGGCATGAACCATTTTTCTTTCTCTTCCGCGTTGGATGACGATACCTCGTACATATGATTGACGACAGCGGCTCCATCGACGAAATTGTTGATCGCAATTCCTTCGATCAAGTAATCTCCGTTGCCAAACCGCTCGTCTTCCATAGAGAGGACGGATGGTGCCCACCATGAAGGCTTGCTGCCCGCCATCCCACCGTTTAGCGCAATTTTTTCCCCGGTGTTGCTGTTGTACATATATTTTTCGCGCCCGACATCTTCAAAACGGGTGCTCGTCTCTTTGACATACAAGAAATGCACGTTTTTACCTGCCTCAAGCGGCATGTTAAACAGTACCGTATGATCATCAAATTCTTGATAGTCCGAGCTTTTCACCGTATTTCCATCCACTTTGACGGCAAGCAGCTTTTTGCCCGCTGGATAGGTACCGTTCAGACGAAAAACACGTTGCCCCTCGTATGCCGAGTGGGATTCATCCAGCCGCTGTGTGGGAGGCTGTGAATCCGTAAAGCGTTGGTAAAAGGAGCGCCGAAGCCGGTCAATGAGCAGAAAAGCCTCTGCCCGATTGATGTAGGCGTTGGGAAAGAAGCGGTCATTTCTCCAAACGCCAGAGCTTTTCACTGAAAAATATCCGCCTCGCATAAACAGAGCACCGTTTTCGTAGCTGTTGTAGATGAAGCGCACCTGTACGCCGTTTAGATTGTAAGGAAGGTAAATCGTGGCTCCAGGAGCAGGACTGACCATGTAGACGTCTTGCTTGAGTCCGATATATTTTTTGGCGAGGTCTTGGGCAGGTGTCGATTTCCATTCTTCTTCCGGCACATCGATTCGCTTCAAGGAGCGTCCATATGCGTACAAATACTCATTGAATTGGCGGCTAAACGGATTGTAGAAATACGTGTCTCCATTATCAAGGCGTTTGTTCGGGTAAGCGAAGGAAGAGGAATTGGGGGAAATCGGTTTGCCAAAACGGTCCAAGGCAGGCTTGCCGAAGCTGGAAAACGCAACAACCGAGTTGGCAGATGGTGCGTAATACAGCTCGACGTCCGTTTTGTTCGGGTCTGTTTGATTCGGCCGAATTTCTTTGAAAAGGGTTTGCGTGCCATCAATATAGACAAAGACGGGGTTATCTGCACTCGGTGTCAATTTGGCTGCGAGCGTAAATACTTTTTGTCCGATGGAGCCCTTTTGTTCCTCATACAAGTAAGGAGCATTGCTTTCAAAGGAGCCATAAGCAATTCCTTGAATGAACGGTTCTCCGTCAGCCATCAAATAATTGCTGGCCTCCATTACTTCATTAAAAAACCAGTCTTTTTCATTCACATCAGCCCAGCTGATCATTTTCATCACCTCCTATATAGAGTAGACAGAAACCCGGAACAGCCTTAGCTATTCACGAATCATCCGTTCTACGAGCCGCCTTGTCCGATTCAAAAAAGCAATAAATTCGGCGCGTGTCACAAAATCGTTGGGGCGGAAGTAAATGACGGGCTTTCCGTCACGGGTAATGACTGTGATCAGCCCAAGATCGGCCATTTCCTCGATGTTTTTCTGCGCCCAATGCCCCTCGATATCTTGAAACTGGAACCGTGATTCGCGCTCGATCGAGTCTTTTTTGATGAGGATTAGATCGACAGTTACGCTGTAGCGCCGTCCTGCCTCAAGCACATGGGGGGTGATGGATTCTGCGCTTCCGAGGAAAATGCTTCCCTTTTCATCGTAAAACTTGTGGGTCCAGCCTGCGTAGCTCAAGTAATGGTTGTACGATTCCTTGTCTGGAAAAAGTAAGGTCAATGAACACTGGTAGCTGCTAAAGCCGGAGTGGTGGATGTGCGAGGGAGCGTTGATGATTTTGATTTCGCGCAAGGAAGGCTGGGGACTTGGCGGAGCATATGGCTCGATGAGTCGGGCGTTTACTTCGATAAACTCAAAGCCTGTATCGACGAACAGCTTTTTTTTGTAGCGCTGATTAGCAGTGCCAAAGGCGTATTGTTGGGTCATCGTTGTACCTCCTTACAATCTCGTGTAGCTCGTGGCGATGCCGGAGCGGACTTGTTGGCTCAATTCGGTAGAAAGGCTTGCTTGTGTACTGCGAACGGCTTCGCTGACGGTCGAGCCGATGCGTTGGAGGTCAGCTTCTGTTCCACTCATTTTGTCGATGGTAATGTTCACGTTGCTGCCGCCGCCATAGGTAAGGTCGTAGGTGTTATGTGTTGCATTTGCGGTTTGCATACCCCAGTAGGTAAGCGGCTGCAAGCCGTCGGGCATGTTGAAGGTTCCTTTGGTGGGCTGCTTGGACATATGCAGGGATACGAGATTGTCGTACTTGGCTTTTTCGAGACCTTTTTTAAAGCTTTCGATGTTTTTCTTGTGTGTTTCGTTATTTTGGTTCTCTGCCAAAAGACGATCCATTTCAGAACTCGTCGCATCAAAAGTCTCATTGATACTGCGTAAATATTCGTCATCTAGCTTCTTTACTACTTCAGAATTTGCGCTGTGACCAGCTAAGATTGCTTTGTTCCTGTCAATGGAGTGTTGAAGTTCTATACCTTCCAGATCAGAGCTTAACTTGTCCTTCGCGGATTCAATTTTGGTGCTGGCTGTATGGTTGGTTTTATCGAGGTTATTTTTGGCGATAGAAGCATCTAAATTAGCGATTACTGATTCTACTATCCCAGAGGCATCTGTACCCTTAGGGATTTTCGCTAATACCGTTTTAAAATAGGCTAAGTGTTCATTCTGTTTCGTATTAATACCACTGTAGTAGTCATCATAAGCTTTCAGCATTTCTGGAGAATCTTCGGATTTACCTTGTTCTAGAAGAGTTGCCTGCGTTTTCTCTAATTTGGCTTTTAACTCGCCTTCCGCTAAAGAGAGTTTTTCCAGGTGATACCCAACGACTTCTTTGCCATGTTCGAGTGTCTTGACTTCATCCCATGAAGGTAGTGGAGTATCGTCCAGTTTGTATCCATCTCCATCAACATCAATAAGTTTAGAGTGCTTTTCTTTCTCGTTATTCTTTTTAATCTCGGATTTGACATTTTCAAGCGTGAGTTGAGCTTCCTTGTCTCCTAGCTGAAAGCTATTCTCCAACTGTTGTTTGAGTTCAGGACCATCATATTTGTAAGCAGCTTCTAAAGCGTTATAGTAATCGCCCCATGAAGGAGCAGTGCCACCCATGAAGTTGATCAGACCATCTGTAATACCAGAAGCAGCGGTACCGGCAAAAAATAAATGCTTTAAACCTGGAGGCATTTTATCAAAATTATTGATGTCAGCCACTAGACCTTTTTGATTTTCTAAGGCTCTGCTTTGTCTCTGGGTATCGGACATAAACATAGGCTGCAACCAATCTTTGTTAAGACTGTCCAGTAGAGTAAGTGCCGTAACACCGATGGCTATGCCAGGGATACCTTTACCTAACTTTACGATGTTTTTTAATCCTTTTCGCCAGCCTGGTACACCCTTAGCTGCATCATCGACAGCCGTTGAAGCAGCTTTGCTGGCTTTGGATGGAGCTTTCGGAGTGGAGTCTGACTCATCCGTATCGCTCGCCTTTTCGGCAGATTTCAATCTATATTTAAATTTGGATTTAGGTTTAGATGCAGAATCGGATTCAGATTCAGATTCTTTCTCATCCTCCTTCTTTTTGCCTTTGAAGTACTTTTCCCGTATCTTCGTCTTGAAATCACCCGAGAACTCCTCAAAAAGAAGAGCAGCGACAGGGGCGAGTCTGCTAGCGGTAGAGGATGAACTGCTTGCGGCTGCAGCCGCGGGAGCAGCCTGAGGACCCGTTGCGGCATTCGGAGGTTTGGGTACAGCCGTGGACAGTGCTTCTGTCAATTCCTTCAAGGCTTCCCGTGTTTTCTGGAGTTGTTCCTCCTGCTGTTTTAAATCGCTTGTCATGTCCGTGATCTGCTGGTCGGTCGTGACAGACGTATCAGCAAGGGCACGCAGCTTCTCATCCAGCGAAGAGACGGAAGGAATTAAAGAGGTAATCGTACTCTGCAATCCACCGAATGCGCGCTGTACCAAAAGGATTCGGCTGGTGAGCAAATGTGCCTGACGCTCTACATCGCGCATCTTCCGTCTGAGCAAATCCAACTGTTCAAGCAGCTTTTTCTCTTCCGCAATCAATGCCTTTAACAATCGATCATTGTACGGATACAGCTCTTGTACCCTTTTCTGTTCCAACCTGTTGCGAATCAATCGAGTGCGGCTAGCCTGATAGGAGGACAGATTTTGCAATTGCCACGACTGGATTTCCATCGCTTCTTGTGTAAAGGGAGAAGAGGATTGACCAAGCATTGTGGTAACGCGTTCTTGTCTTCGCTGCTCACTTCCTTCATGAAGATTGCGCCGGGCTTTGACGTAGGCAGCTTTTCCTCCGTATTGATCCGTAGCATTTTTAAACAGACGAACAGCAAGCGTTAATTGGCTCTGGCTTTCTCGCATGCGCTGAAGTAGGTGGACCAAAAGAGTAGGAAAGCTCCCTGGCTGATTTTTAAACAGATCAAATGCTTCAAGGGATGCTGACTGCCAAATGGTTTGCATCTGGTTTTGGGGAGCAAGAGGGTCATCTGGTAACAGAGCTGCTTTCTCCCGAATATCGGCTACAGTTGCATGCGGGTCATTGGATTTGCGAGAAGACGTATAGTAGGCTCTGGTTACGTCTTCAAGGCTGACGGCATGTGTTAGCGCGATATCCCGCAGGTCTTGTTTGACTCCTGTTCGCAAGTATTCGCGCAAACCAAGTGCTTCTTCTTCCACTTGTTTTTGATCCGTCGTTCGTCCTGAAACGCGTGCCTGCGCCAAATCCATCATGTTTGTATCTTTGAACAAAAAATTACGCTCTGCCCTCTTTAACAGGCGGTTCAAAGATTTCGCTGACTCCCAATTTTCGATATCCATCGAGTTGATAAGCGTGTGAAGGCCGCTGCTCATCATGTTTCGCAACACATCTACAGCAGCATCTTCCCATGCTTGTGGACGAAGGGTGTTTCTTGTGCCGTAGGACTTTTCTGTTCTTTTAACGGGAGCATCAGGAAAAGTAGCGAAGCGGAACGGGGAAATGGCTCCTGTACTTACGGATTGCCGGGAAGCAGGAGCAGCATGGGAAACAGGCTGAGACACGTACTTACGGGAAAAGCTGAGCGGCTTCGACTCAATGTCGCGAATAATCTGGCGCAATTCATACAGCTGCTGATGCATGGCTTGAAAAAATGGTGTAGCTTGCTGGGCTCGAAATGGGGATGCCGGCTGTTCTACAGAACTCCGTGCAGCACTCGTTATGGAGCGGAGGGCATCGGTCAAGCGTTGAGTTTCCATGAATATCACCTTCCTCAAAAGAAAAATCCCGTTCTGGTCTTAGAATAGACAGAAACGGGTTATAGACCACCTAACACTTTGCCAAGTACGGCAATATCGTCTTCGGAAATTTCCTGATAGTCTTGCGAGTTGGAGGCATGGGGAGAGTTGGCAGCAGAATTCGTTCCCTGTCTTCTCAAGAAAGGAAGTCCCATGCGCGTCTCTACCTCAAATTGAATATATTTGTTCACTCTCTTCATTAATTCTGCTACTTGGGGAAGGGTGTACTCCCAAATATCCCATTTCTTCAATCCACAGTCCTTATGGAGATGAAAAAATAGATCGCCCCAATCAAGTGGCTCACCAGATTCCATATCGCGAATGGTGGAACTGTCACCCTCGCCACTCTCTACTTTTTTAAGCCGTTTAGACCAATTAAAATGTTAATAAGCTTTTTGGCCGTCTCCAAATCACAATGTTCATCCAAGTACTCGCGAGTGACTGTAGGGTAGTTGCGGAAGCCCAGAAGCAGGATATCGAATAAATCTTCTTCTTTGTTTTCGAACGGGAGAAAATTGAGAATGATCGCATCGATATGGATGGTTCCCAGCTTTTTCATCAGGATTCGGGCATCTTTTAAGGTCACAGGCGGAATCCGGTAGGCTTTGCCGTCACGCAGCATGATTTCACTATCATCTTCAAAGAAAATAGCTTCTACCAGATCAGCATCCTGCTGTTTTTTGATACGTTCTACAGCTTCCTGGTTCATCATTTCTGCGTGTTTTTTTTCCAGATCTTCTTGGTGGTTTAGCATGGAAAAATCCCTCCTTGTACAATCCGAGAAATCATCAGTAAAATTTATCCACTTGCTGAATGTGATTTCGTTCGCTATGATTCGTTGTAAGTTATTCCCTTTTTAAAAGAGCAAGGCAAGAGCGAAGAGCATGATGCCCTCCACTCAGCCTGCTTAACCTCGAAAGATTTACACTTTTTTGGTCGATACGAAGCGTTTCACACTGCCTAGCTTGCCATCTGCTCGCTCTGGATCAATAACGGACAAGGAAATAGCGGAAGTGCTGGCTGTGGAACGTGCCGCATCGATCGAGAAGCTGCCTTTTGCCATGCAAGAGAACAGCTCTGTTTCAATGCCTGCATAGGTTCCGTCCTTTTGCAGGAAGGAGCCGTGATGGACGACATGAACAGGGAATGGTACTTCATCCATCAAAATATCGACTACGTCTACGGTTTCGATTCGCTGATAGTTGAAGGCCACATCTTCATTCACGAGGGCTGGAGAGAAGATGAGACGAGTTTTATTTTCACTGCCATCCTTGAAAGTATCCACCATGAATTCGTCAGCTTTTGGAGCAGCAGACGTGCTCAAGCTAACTTGTTTCAAAAGACGATTGCTATTTTTCAGACGAACAGCAAATCCGCCGCCATTGAAGAGGGTACCGCCAAAGTCAACTTCACAAACACCAGCGTCGCCTGTGGATGCAGAACGATCCAGACTACCAGCTGTGACTGCTTTTTGCTCACCCAGCACATACACATAGTCGCTCTTTTGTTCTTGCAGCTTGGAGCCCATCATGAGCTCAAGCGCAGCCAGATCAAATTTGGCATCCGTTGCGGTAATCTCAATGCTTTTTGATTTGACGAGAGTGTCAATGGCGAAGAGTCCATCGCCGCCAAAGATATCCTCCATTTCAACATTCATGTCAATTTTCAGGTCCTGCATATTACCAAGCGTAATGACTTCGACGCCATTTCCATCTTTGGAAGCGCGTTTGGCAAGAAATTGACCGACACCTTTGATAATCATTTTTTTAGACAATGAAAGTCACTCCTTCTAGATAGGGAATTTGGGTGTTGTTGCTGAATCGTGTGGAACGGGAATCGCGATCAGCTTGTCATAGGATAGACGGGGTTTTGAAATGTCTAACAAACTTGCAAAGTAAACTTCGTGATCAGCGTGAAACAGTACGCAGAGGAATGGCCCGTATCGGATTCCTGCTGCGAGACAACATACGTGTCCAAACCTTCTATTCCATTCATCGATAAGCTTTTACCGTCTAAGAGATGGAAAAGGCGGCTCGCGATTTGATGCGCCAGCTCGACATCATCAGGTGTGAGCACATCTAATCTGAAAAAGCTGGTGAGAAGGAGAGGATTGTCGGTGTCGCGCTTTCCGGAGGTTGCGTAGAAGGAAAGGAGAGGCTTCGACACCTCAGATAGCTGAGCGAGCTTTCTTTGCTTGATAAGCTGCCTGGATAAGGAGTCCTTGTCTTCTGGAGCAATTCCTAGTAATGCGAGTAACTGGCTATCCGTAGATAGTAATTCATAGAGATGATGATAGAGGTCGACAACCACGAATGATTCACCCCCTTTTGCTGAGAATTTTTGGAACAAAATAGGCTCCTTCTACGTTCATAGGTTAGACCGATGAGGAAGATGTCTCCCGTGGAATACATATTCAGTCATAAAAAAGCCAGGAGGTCAAAACATTGCGAAGTGAAATGATACAAATCATCATTCAACAGACCAAGGAAAAAGTTTCTGCGAAAACGCTTGAAGATCATGAAGCTGTTGTAGGGATTATGGCGATGGCCAAGAACTACACGCTGAATGAAGAAAGTGTGCGTACAATTATTCACGAGGTTTTTGATGGAGATAAGGAGCGAATGGCAAAGGCATTGACAGTAGCCAGCCATTTCATCGATGAAAGTATGATTCAAAAAATCATTTCAGATGTACAGTAAGCCCGCACAGCGGGTTTTTTCTTTTTGGAGGGAGAAACTCATTCGAAACGGTCTATTCTATCTCAAACGAAAAAAAGTGAGGGATAAGAATGAGAGATTCCAAAAAAGCCGTATTGTATATCGTAAGTATTGCTGCTTTAGCTGAATTTCTACTAGGAGAGGATATCGATCGCGAAGGCTGGGAGGAGCTCAGTGACGCGCTTGGTATGGTAGGAATGGATCTGAACGAGGTTTTCGCAGAAAACGATTCCTTGCTGCTTGGATTTCAAAAAGTTTGTCAGGAATTTGGGAAGATGAATATAACAGAGGAAATGATTGAGGAACTATACGTAGAGGACCAGCTGGAATAAACAGCTGGTTTTTTTTTATTTTCAAAATCCGCTTAATGCATCGCAAATCGCTTCGTATAGATTCGACAAGAGGCAAAAGGAGGGGAGAAACCATGTTATATCAGATTAGTTTTTCGGCAGATGGAGAGCAGGTGCAGGTCATGAAATATACTTCGACCCAAGACACCCCCATAGCCGTTTTGGAAGAGTTCTTTCGCGAGCATGTCCAAGTAAATCCAGAGTCCCTGAAAGGAATCGGGATCGTCAGGATCGGTGGATAGCATGGCCTGTCAAGGATGTGATTACGAAAAAGCCTGCCAAAAGAAAATGAAAGTCAATGACATCGTGATGTCAGCAAAGGAACAGGATGTCGTGCCCATGACTTGTCGTTGTGTGGTTCATGACATTTGCCGCGATTGCCAATGGTACATCAAGCGTCAGTGTGCGTCATGGAAGATTTTGAATGGAAAAGCATTCACGGCCGGTACCCTGCAAACTTGTCCGAAAAAAATTTTGAAAGCTGGTTGCTAAATCCCTCCTCAAATTACCTAGTGTGATAGAGCCACTGTGAATAGGAGCATGAGGAGGGGATGAAGTACATGACAGATCAACTTCACCAGATGGACGAATTATTTCTCGCAGGGAAAGTCGATGATTTTTTGCAGAAGGCAAAGGAAAACTGTGAAGCCAAGCTGACCGGGATGACGTTTGCTGGAATGACCCATGATGATGTCGTTCAAGAGGTTCTCTTAAAAGTGTATCGCACGATGAAGGATTACGATCAGGAAAAAGCTAGAGTGACTACCTTTGTCGATCATGTGATTACGAATAAAATTCGTGACTGCTTGCGGAAAGCCGGCACGCAAAAAAACCTGACAAACAGTAATGCGGTTCTTGTCTCTAGTGGAGATGAGGATGAAGAGGAAACGATGATCAGCCGTATTGCTGCTCCGAGTGAGGAGTATCGATACGAGGAAGTAGAAATGATGATCGACATCATGGAGTATATGAAGCTGTCCACGCGAGACAAGCTGATTCTCCAGATGAGAAGCGAAGGCTATTACCATGAGGAAATCGGCCAGAAGTTCAATATCAGCAAGGAAAGAGTGTGTCAAATCATCAAAGCGATTATGAAGCAGTACGGTGAGCTGTAGACATACACAAATAATCGGAAAAGGAATGATCCAGCATGGCAGTTTTGTTGAAAAAGATGAATGAGGAATTGACCGAGGAGCTCTCCCATCAGGTCATTGGAAAATATGTACACGTTCCTACCAATATGCACACAACCCCTACAGCCGAAGGTGGAGAAGAAGAGGTAAATATTTGGTTTGGCGGTTGCGTAGCGGGAATTGAAAAAGCGGTCATTGCCTTCGATTACGAAAAGCAGGAGTTTCGTGAGGAGCCGTTGACCTACACTAACTTTTTACTGACCGACGGTATGGGATACACGGTGAACCGACTCCATTCCGAGATTTATGAGATTACAAAGGAAGAATTCGAGCAAATGCTAGCAGATCACCTAGCTACTCAGGCTGCTGAGCTCGAAGCTGAGAAAAAGCTTCGTGAAGCGTCTGAAGAAATCTCGACGAATGAGGAGTCGATGTAACGCCATGAGACAGCCCACGATTGTCGCTTTCGAAGGAATTGACGCCAATGCGAAGGAAGCTCAGGCGGCGTTACTAGAAGAAAATTTGAGAGGCCTCGGATATAAAGTGAAAAGAGTATCGTTTCCGCGTTTAGATACCCCAATCGGAGCGGTCATTGGCATGTGGCTTCGCTGCGAAATTGAGCTGGATGAGAAAGCGGTAGGAAAGCTTTTTGAAGCGGATTTTCTGGACTATCAGCGAGAAATGGCGAGGATTTCGAAGGAGAACGTTGATTTCATCATCATTGATCATTACGAACTGTCCAATTATTACTACTTCTATATGAAAGATACTCCCCTATCTTGGTATGCCACGATGAGTGATTTGACGAAGCGACCCGATGCAACCTTTTTTCTGCGAACCGAAGTAGATGCGAATAATGCCGTGCTGCTAAAGGTGCAGGAAGCCTATCTTTCCCTTGCCAATGCCTCGCGCCGGTCAGTGCATACGCTGGATACGTCAATCGGGGTGGAAAAAATGCAGAAAAACATTCTGCAAGCAGTCCATCAGCTACATCTGAAAAAGCGAGTTACGTGCTAACAAAGCTAATCGGCATTGTAGCTGCGGTGTTCATTCCCGCAAATGCTGTACTGCCAGCCGTAGAAAAGGGGCTGTCGGAAATTCATCCTGTGGTGAAACTGGCCAGGGACACAGATAGGCAGTTGCATAGAAAAAAGGAGCTTGCAAACGTAATCACACATGCTGCACCGAGACTAGATATTGCTACAGTCGAGCTTTATACAGAAACGATTTATGCATTATCCAATCAATACGAAATAGACCCGGTTTTGATCATGGCGATGATTTGGCAGGAGAGCCGATTTCAGCACGACGCGATTTCCGGCAAGGGCGCAAGAGGATTATTACAAATCATGCCGCGCACAGGAAGCTGGCTGGGAGTTAACCCTGATGACCTGTTTGATCCAGTGATCAATCTACATACGGGTATCAAGTACTTGGATCTCTTGCAAAAGAAATATGGAAACCTTCGTTTAAGTATCATCGCTTATAACCAAGGCGAGGGAAATGTCGACCGAAATCGTTATCACGATGGCTACTATACAAAAGTCATGACCCATTACAAAAAAATGAACCGCTTATTAAGAGAATCTTGAGGATAGGCTGGGAGGAGGTATTATGAGTGAGCATGCCATGTTCGTAAAACAGAGAGTTGGCAAGAATAAAGAACAATACTCCTTGTATAACATGGAGAATATTCGCCGCTGCAAGGAAGATAGTGAGTATCTGGGTGAAGTCATACTCGCGAATGAAGAGCTCATTTGGCATTCTGTGCACAAATATATTGGAAAGCCGGAGACATTGGTGAAGCAATATTGCTTGGAAAAAGCAGATATCTTGCAATTGGGGAGAATGGGAATCATCAAGGCTATCAAAGCCTTTGATATAGCAAGAGGCGTGAAGTTTTCGTCCTTTGCCGTCATCACAATTGTGAGGGAGATCAACTGCTTTTTGCGAGATAGCGGACATATTGTACGGCCGACTAGAACGGCAACAACGATTCTCCAACAGATAAGTAAAATAGAAGCAGACCTAGGATATCTCCCTACAATGGAAGAACTGTCCGAACTGTTGGGTGAAAATGTGGAACAGATCAAAAAAGCACTGGATGTCGGTAGACCTGTGAAGTATTTACAGGAGCCATACATGAATGGATCCGCTTCAAGCAATGAAGCTACCACCGCTATGGATGTCTTAAAGGACGAAGGACGAGACGTGGAAGAGTACGTGCTGGACAAGCTATATGTGGCTGCAATGCTTACGCAACTGCAAAATCAAATCTCATCAAAAGAGTGGCAAGTCCTGCAATTAAGGATGTCAGGCTACAATCAGACGCAAACGGCAGACTTTTTAAATGTATCCCAAATGTGTGTATCAAGAACCATGAAAAAAATTCAGAATATTTCGAAAAGCAAACTTCCCTAATCTTATTTTTCAATCCCCACTTCAATAGGAGATAATGGAAGAGCACTCCTATTATGAAAAGAGGTCGATCACAATATGAAATACTACCGACTCGGTGGCAGTGGATTGAAGGTATCGGCATTGGGATTAGGCACGAACTCATTCGGAGGGCGTGCGGATGAGCAAACGTCTGTAAACATCATTCATACCGCAATCGAAAACGGAATTACCTTTATTGATACGGCGAATATTTATACGCAAACAGAATCGGAGCGAATCATCGGGCTGGCGCTTACAGGGAAGCGGCACGAGGTCGTTTTGGCGACCAAAGCTGGTTTGGTAAAAGGCGAAGGACCGAATCAGAGAGGCTCATCGCGCTACCACCTAATGCTGGAGCTGGAGAACAGCTTGAAGCGTTTGCGCACGGATTATGTGGACTTGTATCAGATTCATACGTTTGATCCAGAGACACCTTTGGAAGAAACACTCCGGGCACTTGACGATATGGTTCGATCCGGGAAGGTGCGTTACATCGGGGCTTCCAACTATGCGGCTTGGGAATTGATGAAGGCGATTGGCATCAGTCAGCGGGAAGGGCTGAATCGTTACGTATCGACGCAGGTGAGCTATTCACTGGCAGATCGGACACCCGAGCGTGAACTCGTACCGCTTTGTCTTGACCAGGGGGTGGGAATCATTCCGTACTTCCCGCTTGCTGGTGGAATTTTAACAGGCAAATACACCTCCGCAGAACAGGCCCCGGCTGGTTCGCGGGCGGACAAGGAGCCGCGTTTCGTCCGGTTGCTGAGCGAAGACAAGCTGGAGTTTGGACGTAAAATCAGTCAGGTAGCAGCGGGTATTGGTGTATCCTCCAGTGTGCTGTCCTTGGCTTGGCTCATGCACAAGCCAGCTGTCTCTTCGGTGATCGTGGGCGCGACCAGTGTCGAGCAGCTTACGGATAATTTGCAGAGTGCATCCGTGGAGCTGGATGAAGCGACCTTGGCAGAGCTGGACCGCTTGAGTGACGCGTACCGAAACGGGGAACCATTTGCTGTTTATCGTTTGCCGTAACAATGATGACAGTTGTCGATTCATACAGCCAGTCCCAAAGCCTCCTATTAAGGGGGCTTTTTTGTGTTCAGCATAGACCTCAGAGCCATGAGGGATAGTAAACATATCCCGAACTGGAAAAAGAGTGATTCAAAATGATCCAAGGAAAACAAGCTACGCCATTTCTTTTCTCGTTGGACGAAAATCTGGAGAAGGTGAAGCGAGAGCTGGGCAACAGCACGGATCTTGTGACACGCCAAGTGCGTTTAGAAGCTGTCGATCAGATGCAGGTGGGGATTTTGTACACCGAGGGTCTGGTCGACAAAAATATGATTAGTGGCTTCATGGAGTCTCTCATGCTTCATGCCAGGAAAAAGGACTTCCCCACAGAAGCCGATCCATTGATGCTGATGAAGGACTTCTTGCTCACGATCGGTGGAGTGGAAGAGGTATACGATTTTGACCATTTGTTCGATGCGATATTGACGGGGGATACCGTTATTTTGGTAGATGGGTATTCGTACGGCTTTATTGCGAATACGAAGCAGTGGGAAGATCGTGGTGTTCAGGAGACTTCCGTGCAAACGGTGGTCCGCGGTTCCAGAGAAGCGTTTTCGGAAAACCTCCGAACCAATACGGCTTTGGTGCGTCGGCGGATCAATAATCGCAATCTTTGGTTGGAAACCATGCAGATCGGGGACATGACACAGACCAAAGTCGCTGTGATGTATATAAAAGGAGTCGTGCAGGAAAGCGTAGTGACAGAAGTCCGAGAACGCTTGGGGCAAATCACGATCGACGGTATTTTGGAGAGCGGAAACATCGAAGAAATGATTCAGGATCATACATTCACGCCGTTTCCGACCGTTTACAATACAGAGCGCCCCGACTCGGTGGCAGCCGGGCTGTTGGAAGGGCGCGTCGCCATTCTGGTGGACGGTACACCGATTGTCTTGTTGGTACCAGCTGTCTTTGTCCAATTCTTTCAGTCCTCCGAGGACTACTACATGCGTGCGGATTTTGGGATTCTGCGTATTTTGCGTCTCATTTCTTTCTTTATTGCTTTGCTCGCGCCATCCCTTTATGTTGCCGTTACGACCTTTCATCAGGAAATGCTGCAGACTAACCTGATCATGAGCATTGCAGCCCAGCGTGAAGGTGTGCCATTCCCGGCAGCAGTGGAGGCGCTGTTGATGGAATTTACCTTTGAAATGCTGCGAGAGGCAGGGGTACGTATGCCGAGGGCGGTGGGATCAGCGATTTCCATCGTGGGAGCACTCGTGTTGGGTGAAGCAGCCGTACAGGCAGGGCTTGTTTCACCTGCTACCGTTATCGTCGTTTCGATTACAGCGATCACCAGCTTTGTCTTCCCTTCCTTTTCCATGTCCATTCCGATTCGGCTATTGCGGTTCGGGTTGATTGCACTCGCCGCCAGCTTTGGTCTGATCGGCGTATTTGTGGGGATGATTGCTTTGTGCATTCACCTGTGCACCCTACGTTCGTTTGGTGTCCCCTATATGGCACCGCTTGCCCCAATGAATTTGGCGGACCAAAAGGATACGCTGCTTCGTCTGCCGATTTGGATGATGCATACGCGTCCTCATTTTTTGCGACAGAAAAACAGCGCCAGGGAACGACAAAGTAAAATATAGCGCAAGTATCGTGCTGATGTGAGGATAAATCGAAGCCGAGGTGGAGACGGCATGAAACGAAAAGGTGTGTTCCTCCTGGCCCTGGCTCTGGCTTTTCTCGTTTTATTGACAGGCTGCTGGAACCGCAGAGAATTGAATGATTTGGCGATCGTCATGGGTATGGGTATTGACAAGATAGACAAAGAGTATGTGATTTCCGCCCAAATCGTCAATCCGGGAGGGGTAGCGTTAAAGGAGAGCGGGGGGATGAGCCAATCACCTGTTGCCACTTACAGCATACGGGCAGCAAGCATTTTTGAGGGAATCCGAAAAATGACAACCGGGACGCCGAGACGGCTGTACTTTTCCCATATCCAGGTGCTGATTTTGGGAGAGCAGATAGCGAGAGAAGGGACAAAGGAAGTGCTGGATTTGTTATTTCGCGATCATGAGGTTCGGCCCGATTTTTATGTCATTCTTGCCAAGGATGCAACAGCACTGCAAATCCTCAGCATGATCGACCCATTGGAAAAAATTCCGGCGACGAAGCTCTATAAAAGCTTGGAAACGGCAGAGAGTGCCTGGGGATCGATTGTCTCCGTCCAATTAGATGAATATATAGCGGATTTGTTAGGAGAAGGAATTGAGCCAGTGTTGGTAGGTATTACGCTAAAAGGGAGGGTACATACGGGGACTTCCAGTGTGAATTCCCAAAAAGAGAGCCAGTCAGCGCTGTTGAGGTACCATGAAATCGGTGTCTTCAAAGAAGACAAGCTGCGAGGGTGGTTTAACGAAGAGGAAAGCATCGGATTCAGCTACATCACAGACAGGGTGGACAGTACAGTTGAAGAAATTCCTTGTGATAAAAACAATAAAATTGTCATTGAGATCATCCGAAACAAAACAACTGTCAGCGGCAAGGTAGAAAAAGGCAAACCACAAGTGGAAGTGAGCATTTCCGCAGAAGGCAATGTAGGCGAGGTAGCATGCAAAAAAGATTTGTCCGATCCCCAAACCATGTACAAATTGGAGGCTGACGTAGAAAAGCAGATCAGAGAGAAAATTTTAAGCGCCATCCATAAAGCGCAAAAGCAATACCGAGCGGATGTTTTCGGATTTGGGCAGTCGATCTACCAAAATGACCCCAAAGGGTGGGAAAAGGTAAAAGAGGATTGGGATTCTCAGTTCTCCAACGTGAAAGTGAAAATCAAAACAGACGTGAAGCTCAGGCGGACAGGAAAAGTGGGCAATTCGTTTATTCCTTTCATGAAAAAGGAGTAGGGCATAACTTTTTCCATCCATGGAAATGGTAAAGGTAATGCTTCGAAAAAGTAGGTGCGTGGCACACCATGTGGACCATCATAATGATTTTGATGATCAGCCTACTCATTGCCCTCTTTGAGGTGCCTTATTTGAGAAGGAACGCGATGAACAAGGAAATGCTGGTTTTCTTCATTTTGCTTGTAGTGGGGACGGGACTTAGCATAGCCGAATCGCTTGAGGCGAATATTCCGAACCCGTTGGACTGGATCACATTTGTCTATAAACCATTCAGCGACTTCATTTTGGGAACTGTGGAATGAAGCAGTAGCCAGCAGCGAGGCGGGGGAGCGAGAGGAATTGATAGACAACGGTCATATTAGCGCAAGGCAATTCATGATACTCGCGGCGCTTTTTGGGATTGGTGATGCGATATTGTACGTACCATCACTTACTGCTATCGCTGCCAAGCAAGATGCCTGGATCTCCGCCCTCATAGGGTGGGGGGAAGGCTTTCTTTTAACCTATCTATATGTTTCGCTGAGCATGCGGTATCCGAACAAGTCGATCTTTCAGTACAGTGAGGATATATTGGGGAAGTGGCTGGGGAAAGCGGTGGCTGTGTTGTTCATCAGCTATTTTTTCATCGACGCTTCGCTCATGCTGATGGAGATTGGCGATTTTGTCACGACGCAGATTATGCAGGAGACCCCCATTGAAATTATTCTTGTCCTTTTTATGGTGATTATCGTGATGGGGGTCCGCAGTGGAGCAGAAGCCTTTTCTCGGGTGAGCGAGCTGTTGTTTCCGTATTTTCTGTTGCTGTTTACTATCCTGATTGCGTTTATCTCCCCTCAGATCAAAATAGAAAATGTGAAGCCCGTGCTTGCGCATGGAATCGCTCCTGTATTCGGGGGGAATTTCCGATACCTGGGTTATTTGCTGGAATCGGTCATTCTGATCGTGATGTTTCCCTTGGTAAAACGGCCAGCGCGTGCGGCCAAAGCTTATATCTTGGGCAACCTTTTGGCTAATTTCTTCCTGACGATCATTACTGCTGTGGCAATCTTGGTCTTGGGTGCCGATTTTACCGTACTGCTCGCCTATCCAAGCTACACACTTGCGCAAAAAATCAGTATCGGCAATTTTTTTGAGCGAATAGAAGTGTTGATGGCCGTTATCTGGTTTATCACGCTCTTTGTCAAAATTACCATTTGCTATTATGCGACCAACTTGGGAATCGCATATACACTGGGGCTACGGGATTACCGCCATTTGACACTTCCATTGGGGATGATCATGATCGTGGTGGCATTGGCGACGATGCCTAACCGCCCTTATTTTGACTCGTTCGTTTCGGACATTTGGATGCCGTATTCGTTGACGTACGGTTTGTTTTTGCCCATTCTCTTGCTGATTGTGGGGGATCTGAAAAAGCGTTATGAAAAACGGTCTGAACAGGGAACGATGTGACACTTCCTATAAATAAAAGAAACAGTCTGCTAGAACATTGCAGACTGTTTCTTGCTTACTCACGAATCAATTGTCTTACTCGGCAGCCATGCTGCTTTCTTTCAAGATAACGTCATGTGCGCCGCCTTCTACCAGGCTAGTGGCGGAGATGACGGTGATTCGCGCTTTTTGCTGAAGCTCTGAGATGGAGAGCGACCCGCAATTGCACATGGTCGATTTGATTTTACTCAAGGTACGGTCTATGTTCTCGCGCAGGCTTCCCGCGTATGGTACGTAGGAGTCTACGCCTTCTTCAAAGACAAGACTGCTTTTGCCGCCAGTGTCATAGCGTTGCCAGTTGCGAGCGCGGTTGGAACCTTCTCCCCAGTACTCTTTCACGAAGTTGTTGCCGATCTTCACTTTTTTGGTCGGGCTTTCGTCGAAGCGAGCGAAGTAACGTCCCAGCATGACAAAGTCTGCGCCCATAGCCAAAGCAAGAGTCACGTGGTAGTCATGTACGATTCCACCGTCGGAGCAGAGCGGAACGTAAATGCCTGTTTCCTTGAAGTACTCATCGCGGGCAGCTGCCACTTCAATGAGGGAAGAGGCTTGACCGCGCCCAATTCCTTTTTGTTCGCGGGTAATGCAGATGGAGCCGCCGCCAATCCCTACCTTGACGAAATCGGCGCCCGATTCCACGAGGTAGCGGAAGCCTTCCTTATCGACGACATTGCCTGCACCGATGGGAACATTGAAGTTTTCTTTTACATATTGAACCGTCTCGCGCTGCCATTCGCTGAAGCCGTCGGAGGAGTCGATGACGAGAATATCAACGCCTGCTTCCACCAATGCCGGGACGCGCTCTTTGTAGTCCTTTGTATTGATACCGGCACCTACAATATAGCTCTTGTTCGCGTCCAAGAGGGACAGCGGATTGTTTTTGCGAGAATCGTAGTCCTTGCGGAAAACGAGGAAGTCGAGATTTTGATTATCATCTACAATTGGCAAGCAGTTGAGCTTGTGCTCCCAGATCAGGTCGTTGGCTTCGGAGAGCGAAATGCCGGATTTGCCATAGATCAGCTTCGAGAATGGTGTCATGATGTCGCTGACGAGTTTGTCCTGAGAGTCGCGGCTGATACGATAATCACGACCCGTTACGATTCCGAGCAGCTTGCCTTTTGCCGTACCATCTTCGGTAATGGCAACGGTGGAGTGACCTGTCGCTTCTTTCAATTCCAAAATATCCTTCAGCGTATGGCTTGGTGTCAGGTTGGTGCGGCTAACGACGAATCCAGCCTTGTAGCCTTTTGCTTTGCGAACCATGGTTGCTTGGCTCTCGATGGACTGGGAGCCAAAAATAAACGAAATACCGCCACATCTAGCCAATGCGACCGCCATATGATGGTCGGAAACTGCTTGCATGACTGCGGATGAGAACGGTATGTTTAGTGTGATGGCAGGCTTTTCACCTTTTTTATACTTGGTAATCGGAGTGGATAAGTCCACATTGTTTGGTGTGGATTCTTTTGTGGTGAGATTTGGCAACAACAAAAACTCATTAAACGTCCGAGATGGTTCTGTGTAATAATAAGCCACGATTCGCTCCTCCTAGTTGGTCTCGATTTTTAGAACTGCCTCTTTTTTAGAGAAATTTTTACCATGTTAACCGCGAAGCACGACAACGTCAATAGGGAATCGATAGAAGGAGTGAATTCTTTGCTAAAATTGCGAACAGGTCATGAACAACGCCAGCTTTTGGAACAAATTTCGTTAGAAGATTCGTACATTTTGTACGGAAATATGTACTTGCGAACGGACAGGAGCGTCGTCGTAACGGATAGCGTCCAAGGAGAGTTGAGGGCCATCGGGTCTTACTTGAAGGGGATGCCGTTTCACGCGTTTTCTCTTCATGTGGTAGCGGGCGAGGGAAATTACGAGATGGAGCCGATGCTCTCGTATATGAAAGAAGTGCTAGATGGCAGCTTACCAGATGGACAAAAGGGCGTGATTGCACTAGCGGAGCCTAGCACAAATCGCGTACAAATTCCGAATATACTCGCTACACGTACCATGCATTTGATGAAACTAATAGATCCGGAGCGGCTTTTGCCTGTGGGACAATCACGAATACTGGAATTATCCGAAGCACAGATCGTGGAGAAAATGGCGGCAGAGCTCGGCATGATTAGTTTTCGGGCGGAGGAAATAGCAGAAATGCCACACATCGCGCTCTTTTCTGAAGGTGGCGAGCCAATGGCCGTAGCAGGCTTTCACGTCTATGATGAAGCCTACGTAGAAATCGGGAACATTGGCACATCTGTTCATCATCGGCAAAAAGGGCTGGGTACGCAAATCAGCTCAGATATTTCCCGGATTGGACTGGAGAAGTCTGCGAATGTCTATTTGGTTGTCTTTGCAGATAATCCCATGGCGATACACGTGTATGAGAAGCTCGGATTTGTCACGGTATCTTCCTACGCGTTTATTGAATTTCTCCTTTAGAATAGAAAAAGAGAGGACAAGTGTCCTCTCCTATCAGTTCAATCGACCTTTAAACTCAACAGGTACAATCATCGTAAAGCAAGGTCCATCTGGATCGTTGCGGGCATCGATCGTCCCTTTATGTGCTTCCAAGACGGCACGGGCAATAGCGAGTCCAAGCCCATGCTTGCCCGACTTTCCTTTGCGGAAACGCTGGAACAAATTCGGCAGCAGTGCCTCCTCAATGGGTGGCCCATCATTAGAGATCGCGACAATGACGCTTTTTCCCGCATGTCTTCCTGTGATGGTAAGTCGGCTTTTGGCGTAGCGCAGTTGATTCTCCATGATATTGACGAAAGCAGTGCTCAATTGCTCGCCGTCTCCCTCCACGATCAAGTCGGCTGCCAGATTTAATTCCCACTCGATTTGCGGGTTGAGCACGGAGAGTCGCTGCTTCAACAGGTGCATCATTTCTGACAGGTCGACGCGGTCGACTTGCATCATTTGGGAGACAGACTCGATCTTCGTGATATACAAGAGCTGTCCGACGACCTTTTCGAGGCGCTTGCTCTCCTCCATGATGATGGAAAGCCCTTTTTCAGCTTGAGGCCCTTGGAAGACGCCTTCTATGAGTCCTTGCGTGTATCCTTGAATCGCCATGATCGGTGTTTTGAGCTCATGGGAAATATTTTGGACAAAATGTTGCTGCGACTCGTCGTATTCCTTCAGTTGGTTTTTCATCATATCGAATGAGCGGGCGAGCTGTCCGATCTCATCGCCGCGATCCATCGCAAGCGGGATATCGAACTGACGACGAGCGATCTTTTTGCACAGCTCTTCAAGTGTGCGTAGCGGTCTGCTCAAATACCCGCTAAACCACACGGCCAACAACCAGCTTACGATCAACAGCAGACCAAACACGAACAAAAACTGACGTGTCAAAATCGAGTTGATCTGATTGAGCTCCTGTTCCTTGGAGAAGAGCACCATGTAGTATGGGAAGCCGTGGTAATCCATTTTTTTGCTGACGAACAAATAGCTCTCGGCTCCACGGTCCAGCGAACCATGCTGGAGCTTGTTGCTTGGATACGAGGCGGCTTGTCGGAACAATTCCTTGGCATCCTCGTACGGAATGCGGCCATTGCTTCGGCTGCCCAGCTCTCGTCCGTTTTCGGCATAGACGATCATATCAAATGAGTACTCATAGCGTTGGAGCAAGAGCTGTAAAAAGTAAGGGGCCGCAGCCGGGACAGGCAGCAGCTCGTTATGCTCATTGAAGGAGATATGCTCAGATAATGTGTAAAACTCTTCTTCCAAGAGAGAGTAAGTGTTGGATACCAGATACTGTTTGACAGCCAGTGGATACCCGATGCCAAGGCCAACCCCGAGCACGCTTGTCAGGATCATGAACAAAATGAGGATTTGCCTGGAAATCGGCAGGTTTTTCAGCCGGAATTTGCTCATATACGCGTCATTCGGTAGCCGAAGCCATAGACCGTCTCCAATGGAAACTTGGGCATTTTTTTGCGGATGCGCTTCACCAAGTCATCGACAGCCCGATCTGAGCCAATGTAGTCTTCCCCCCAGATGGAGGTCAGAATCTGCTCGCGGTTTAAGGCCAGGCCCTGATTGTGCAAAAGGTAGACAATGAGCTCGAATTCTTTTGTGGTTAAATCAATGAGATCGTCGCCTTCTTTTACTTGTCTGCCTTTTTCTGAGATCATATAAGGATCAACCGTTACCCAATCTTGGAAAGTTTGGGTAGAGGAAGCAGTGGCACCGGGCTTCTCATAAGTGCGCTGTAGCAGCTTTTTCGCACGGATGACCAGTTCGCGAGGGAGAAAAGGCTTCGCCAAGTAGTCGTCGCTGCCCAGCTCCAGTCCGATGATTTTATCGACATCCTGATCGCGAGCGGAGATGAAGATGATCGGGACATTCGACTTTTCGCGGATAAGACGCAAGAGCTCATAGCCGTCGATGTCGGGCATCATGATGTCCAATATCCACAAATGTGGCTGTGTGTCTTCATCAAGTAACGGCAATACGTCCTTGCCATTAGAAAACGCTTTCACCTGCAATCCAGCACTTTGCAAATACGATTGCAGCAACTCCAACAGGTTCGTTTCATCGTCCACCAGATAGACGAGGTAGGGGGTATTCATAGATTTTGGCCTCGCTTTGCATCTGTTTTATACCGTTATTGTAGCATAGCCAAAAACAAGATGTGTGGCACGGGCGTATGAGAATCGTGGAAAACATGTGGAAGCAGGATTCCCCTGTATCCTTCTGGAAAAAGAAACAGGGAATAAACGACAACGAGAGATGGAAAGGAGCGATTCATATGAAACGAACAGTCAAATCGTCTCTCATGGTACTAGCCTTCATGCTCGTAACGACGGCTTGCGCTCAAAAGCCGGTGGACACCCAACCTAGTCCGCAGATACCTGACCCGATTGTGCAAACGCCGCCAGAAACGAATCAGCCTATCGAGTATGCGTATAAGGCACCAATGACAGGACTTGGCAGTCACGAAAACCTGGGGAGCAAACGCCCGATTATGGTGATGATCAACAATGCTCCGCCCGCCCGTCCACAAACAGGCGTCAACAAGGCGGACATGATTTATGAGGTATTGTCAGAAGGGGAAATGACCCGCTTTCTAGCGATATTCCAAAGTCAAAAACCGGAAGTAATTGGGCCTGTCCGTAGTATACGCCCTTATTTTATCCAGATCGGTAACGGCTTTGATGCGGTCCTCGTTCATGCTGGCGGTAGTCCGGATGCACTAGAAACCTTGGCGCGAAAAGACCTCAGTCATCTGGATGAAATCCCGAACGGTCAATACTTTTGGCGAGAAAAATTCCGGAAGATGCCGCATAACCTGTACACAAAGCCAGAGCTCTTGGAAAAAGCGATGCAGGATAAAGGGATGCGTCAATCGGCAGAAGTGCCCCACTTTACGTTCCTGCCGGAGGATGCTGAGATTAAGGAAGGCGAGCCTGCTACTCAGGTAGATCTGACTTTCCACTCATTGAACAAAGCTGCTTTTACATATGATTCCGAGCAAAAGAAATACATGCGCTTCACGGCAGGCAAGCCGCATTTGGACTTGAGCGACAAAAAGCAGTTAACCACGACCAATCTGTTGGTCATCTCTGCCAAGCACCGCGTGCTGGATAAAGAAGGGCGTCTATCGGTAGATGTAATCGGTCCTGGGGACGGTTATTTATTCCAGCATGGAAAAGCGCGCAAGGTCAAATGGAAGCGTAGCAATGGTGTCATCCGTGCCTATGAGGACGCGGCTTTGACGCAAGAAGCCCCACTTTTGCCAGGAAATACATGGGTGGCGATATTGCCGAACTCACCGGGTCTGTCGAAGTCGCTCAAGTTCCAGTAAGGATTAGGGCTTGCGGATGAAGGCGGTTTCTTCTAAGATAATTGTTGAAGCTTTAGTGCTTAAAAATTGTACAGTGAGAAACCGTTCGAAAAACGGACTATATAACAGAGGTGACAGATATGCAATTGGAAAAATTAAAAGGAAAAGGGCTCGAACAGTTGTTTGAAGCTGTTCTTTCCCTGGAAACGATGGAAGAATGCTATCAATTTTTTGACGATCTGTGCACGGTGAATGAAATGCAGTCGCTCGCACAGCGCCTGGAAGTGGCGAGAATGCTCCGCAAAGGCTTTACTTACAATCAGATTGAAGCAGAAACCGGGGCAAGTACGGCAACCATTTCCCGCGTCAAACGCTGTTTGAACTATGGAAATGACGGATACCAGATGGCGCTTGAGCGGATCGGAAAATAGCTAGGAGGCAGGCAACGTTGATTGACTATCGTGGCTGGCGCCATACTTTTAAACTAGACCCGGATAAAACAATCGATGACGAGGCCTTGGAAGCGATTTGCGAGTCCGGAACAGATGCGATTATTGTTGGCGGCACGTACGGTGTGACCTATGACAATACGCTCGAATTGATGTCCCGATTGCGTCGTTACGCGGTACCGGCCGTCCTGGAGATTTCCTCGCTGGATGCAGTTGTGCCGGGATTTGATTCGTACTTGATCCCGCTCGTATTGAACGCTGGCGATCCTGACTGGATTTTTGCTCCGCATGTATCGGGGCTGCAAGCGTTTGGCGCTTATATTCATTGGGATGAGATTATTACAGAGGGATATATCATCGCCAATCCTGACGCGGGCGTAGCACAGCTGACGAAAGCACGTCCGATTGCGGATGCCTCGCAGGCCAAGGCGTACGCACAGGTAGCGACGAACATTTGTCGTTTGCCGATTGTCTACATGGAGTACAGCGGTACATATGGCGATCCAGCAATCGTGAAGGCTGCTAAAGCAGGCGCGGGCGAAGCACATCTCTTTTATGGCGGCGGGATTTGTAACTCGGAGCAAGCAGCAGAAATGGCTGCGATTGCAGATACCGTAGTCGTAGGGAATGTTATTTATGATGACCTCGCTGCTGCACTCGCTACCGTGAAGGCTGTAAAAGGAACCGAAATCTAAAAAAACCACCTTTCCCATGAGCTGTTACAGTTTCATTAGGAAAGGTGGTTTTTCATTGTTGATCCCGAAATGAAAGCGTCCCAAATTAAGGGGCATTTTCCAAAAAAGAATAAAAAACATTTCCCTGAAAGAAGGATTTCTAAGAATATTCATAGAAAATGGAAGGAAATTACTATTGCATACGAAATAAATAGTCGAATATTACCAGAATATATAATTTTTTGCTAATATTTGTAGATTTCTGTAAATTCATGAAATATAATGAACTTGTCTTAATCATTGATCATAGAGAGGAGGCACCACCCATGAAAATCCAAGCGAAAAAAGTTGAAAGCGTTCGCACTACTGCAGTAGCAGCTTAATTCTCTTAAGAAGAGGGGGAATAGCACACGAGCTATTCCCTTTTTTCATCCAAAATGCGCCGGGTTAGAGAACCCAATATGGAGAGGTGTTTGGTATGGAACGTCGTCCTTTGTTTAAACCAGTGCATCCTGTTTATGAAGTGAGTGAGCAGATCATCCGCATGGGCGAAGCTCCTGGCTATACCTTCGAATTGGAAGACGAGAATCGGTCTATACGCAAAATGATCAAACTAATGGATGGTACCCGCACTGTCGGAGAAATACATACATTATTGCTAGTTGATTACCCTGAAATTTCGTATGAAGAAATAGTGGAAGCAGTAGAATCATTAAGTGGCTTGGGCTTTCTCATGGACCAGGCGAAGGAAGATGCTTCTGACCTGACTTTTGAACAAAAAGAAAGGTATAAAGCGAATATCCGCTACTTCTCCTTGTTTACCGATCTCAATCAAAGTCCGAGCGAGCTGCAAGAACAAATAAGCAGAAAAAAAGTGACGATTCTTGGCATGGGTGCTTTTGGCTCAACGCTGCTGGTCAATCTGGTAGGAGCGGGCATTCAGCATATCAAGCTCGTGGATTTTGATAGAGTCGAGCTCAGCAATTTGAACAGGCAAATGGTCTTTAATGAAAAAGATATTGGGCGCTTGAAGGTGGAAGCGGCACGTGATTTCATAGGAAGGCTTCATTCTGAGGTGTTGATTGAAACGGAGACGCTGCAAATCAAGTCCAGCGAAGACGTGGAGCGGGTTATTGCCGGCAGTGACCTCGTGATGCTCGCAGCCGATCAGCCCTTTTTCTTTTTGCAGAGATGGGTAAATCTCGCCTGCACCAAGCAGCAAATTCCGTTCATCGCTGGGGGATTCAATCTGATCGAAGGACAATTCTTCATGGTAGATCCGGGCAAGACAGGTTGTATCGATTGCATGCATTTGCATCGTTCCAGTCAGATCGAGGACTATGCGCAGATGATTCAAAGGCTGCTTGATACCAACTTTACTCTGCCTACCGCCACCATCGCACCCAACACCATGATGATTACGGGAATGATGGCTTCCGATGCTATCAGGTATTTGACAGGAATCGCTCCGGTACAATCGGCGGGCAAATTTATCATTTTCGACTTCAACACGTTGGAGAAGAGCGTTTTTTTTGAATGGGAGCGAAATGAAGCCGAATGCCCGACTTGTGGAAGGGGCAGCGGAACGGAGCCGGTTTTTCATATTAAGAGAAAAGAAGTGCTCGCGTAGTGAGGAGTCGTTCCTGGAAGAGAGGAAGGTGTCTGTCAAGTGAATATCTCGGGTGATAGCATTCTCAAGATGCACCCGCTTGCGCGTCGGGCTGAAAACGAGGAAGAGATCCTCATTGGACGAACGGATATCAGCAATTTCATCGTGCTTCCGGCCATTGGTGTCGAGATCATCGATATGCTGGATGAAGGGAAGAGCATCAATGAAGTCGCGACGATCATGGAAGAACGGTTGGGCGAACCGGTGGATGTGCTTGACTTTGCACAGGATTTAATTGGTTCCTATCAATTTGTGTACATGGTAGATGGAGAAGTTGTCAACGAGCCAGTTCCAGTTGAGGATCATTTCTCTTGGATCAAGCAGGGCACGGGTCAGTTTTTCTTTAATCGTGTTGCCTTTGGATTATACGGTCTCTTATTTTTCACAGGTCTTTTGATTTGTGTGTTTACAGGCAAGTATATCCCGGTCTATTCCGATATTTTTGTTTCTTCTTCCGTGACGGTTTCGGTTGTGGTTTCTTTCGTAGCTACTTGGGTTTTTCTATTTTTCCATGAGATGGCCCACTTAATGGCGGCCCGATCATTGGGAATCGGCAGTCGTATTGGTCTGGGGCATCGACTTGTTTTTGCTGTAGCAGAGACGAATATGTCCAATATCGTTCTCGTTGAGCCACAGCGCAGATACAGGGCGTTTTTGGCGGGGATGTCCTGGGATGCGATGTTTTGGGGAATAGGTGTCATTCTGTTGTTTGCCAATGATCAAGGCTGGCTGACGCTTGTGCCCTTCATGGAAGCATTCATTCGTATGCTGAATGTGATCCTGCTCATGGCCTTGGCCTTCCAGTTCATGGTTTTCATGCAGACGGACTTGTATTACGTGTTGGCAACCAAGTTCCACTGCTCCAATTTGATGGTGAATACACGCCTGTTTCTAAAAGGGAAATTCCGTTCCTTGAGGCAGGATGAGCAGGAGGAATGGGAATACGTAGCCGACCATGAGAAAAGAGTCATCCGTTGGTACAGCTGGGTCTATTTAATCGGATCGGTATGGGGTATCTGGTTCTTTGTCCAGTACCAGCTGCGCATGGCAGTCGATTTTATCTGGATCATCGCGGACGATATGAAAAACGCTCCACTTCACTCATGGGAGTTTTGGGACGGCATCCTATTGATTCTGTTGGTTCTGGTTCCGTTTCTTATTTTAGGCTGGTCGTGGATGAGGGCCTACCGGCAAAGGAGAAGCGAAAGAGAGCGGGCAAAATCCTTGCAGGGCACATAATTTGCGTCTTCACCTAGCCAAGTTACGCTGTTACGCTAGGAGGAAGAGATAGATACACAGGCAAAGGAAGTGCTCACATGAACCCGATGATCCAAAAAATCATTCATCTGCGAAAAGAAGGGCATCTGGACGAAGCGATCCAGCTTGCCCTTCAGCTCGTCAGCCAATCCCCGACGGATCCTGTCGCCCATTATCAATGTGCTTGGTGCCACGACGCAGCCGGATTGGAGAAGGAAGCCGTTCCCTTTTACGAGAAAGCGATTGAGCTTGGATTGTCTGTCAAAGACGACCTGCAAGGGGCATTACTGGGTCTTGGCAGTACATATCGCACGCTGGGACAATACGAGCAGGCAGCAAATACGCTCGCGAAGGGAATGCAACAGTTCCCCGAGGACCGATCCTTTCCGATTTTTCTTTCCATGGCGTATTACAACCTCGGGAAGCATCACGAAGCCATGACTCTCCTCCTGAAAAACCTCGCAGAAACCTCAAGCGATCCTACGATTTTGGCCTATCAAAAAGCGATTCTGTTCTATGCAGATGATCTGGATAAGACGTGGTAGCGTCATACCATTCTACTGGCAGGAAAATATTTGCCTCCCGTTGTACATGTACAACAGCGGGAGGTGCCTATGTATAAGCTGATATTGGTAGATGACGAAGAAGATGTAAGAGAAGGGGTTAGCCAAGAAATTGACTGGCATAGCCACGGATACGAGGTGGTTGCCAAAGCAGAAAACGGCAGAGAGGCACTGGAGTTGGTAGAGAGGCTGCGACCGGACGTTGTCGTAACTGACATCAAGATGCCCTTTATGAACGGACTTCAGCTGGCGGAGTCTATCGGGCGCGAGTACCCTGCCATTCGCATCATTATCCTGACGGGATTTGATGAGTTCGAGTACGCGCAAAAGGCCGTGAAGCTGCAAATTGATGAATATGTGCTCAAGCCGTTTTCTGCGAGTGAGCTGATGGAAGCGCTGGACAAGGTCAAGCGACGTATGGACGAAGAGGCGGCTCATCGGGAAAACGTTCAGCTTCTGCGCGATAGCTATCGAAAAAGCTTGCCGGTTTTGCGGGAAGTTTTTTTATCATCTTTGTTGAGTCGTCAGCTCGTTCAGTACGATGTTTTTTCTAAAGCCTGCGAATACGGGGTAGAGCTCAGGAGTCCCGAATATCTCGTGGCGGCAATCTGTATAGACCAGCCCAAGCAGGAGGAGCAGCAGCTGTTTCTTTTTGCTGTGAAAAATGTCGCAGAAGAACAACTGAATGCAGGCAAACAGGCGGGGATCGTGTTTCTCCATGAAGATCAGGTCGTGCTGCTTATACGAACCAAAGCAGACGACACGCAGCGAATCGAAGTGCGAACACAAAATATCGCAGAAGAAATCAGGCGGACGATTGAAAAATATATGAGCATCACTGTAACAATCGGAATCGGTAACGTCGTTACGGATGTAGCGGCACTCCCTTACTCGTATGGGGACGCCATGCAGGCACTCGATTACAAAAGCATCCAGGGCTGCAATCGTGTGATTGTGATCAACGACGTGGAAAAGCAAGCGAGTGAGCAAATACGCCTCGATGAGAGAAGAGAGCATGAATTGATTCGATGCATAAAAATGGGGACGAGTCCCGAGCTTCGGACCGTTATCGATGAATTGTTTGATCAAGTGGCGGGTGTACCCGTATCCATTGAGGACTACCGAATTTATTTGCTGGAAATTATGACGACCATTTTAAAGGCTGCCCATCGTGCCGAGGTTGACATGGATCAACTTTTTGGCGGGCAACGCTATTTGTTGCAGGTCATGACGACTTTTTCCAGTACGGAGGATGCTCGAGAACAGATCACAGATATTTGTGAGCGCATCATGGCAAGTATCGCTAGTGGAAGACAAACGACGTACAGGCGATTGATCACCCAGGCACTGGACTACACCCACGCGCATTATCATTCTCCCGACATATCCATTCACAGGGTGTGCGATCATCTGCACATCAGCCTTGGTTATTTTAGCAGTATCTTCAAGAAAGAGACGAAAACCACCTTTGTGTCCTATCTCTTATCATTACGCATGGAAAAGGCCAAAGAGCTTTTGCGGACGACGGATTTGAAAACGTTTGAAATCGCGGAGAAAGTAGGATATACCGACCCCAATTACTTTAGCTTCAGTTTTCGCAAGTATGCTGGGATATCCGCCAAAGAGTACCGAAGTCAGAGCGAGCAGGAAGGCTAACCATGAAACGATTGCTCGCGGTGATTAAGGTCAAAGGCATTCAATTTATCATTACCACTTCCTTTACACTCGTGACGGTACTCGTCATGCTGTTTGTCGGAGTGATGCTGTACGGAAAATTTGCGCAGACGGCAGAGCAAAACGCCTACCTGCACACGCAGCAAATCCTGGAGCAGGTGAAATACAATCTGGACAGCTATTTGAATGGGATGACACAAATATTTGAACTCGTCGATGACAAGATCAGAAGAAGCAAGGGGCTCACGGCAGACAAGCTGAGCGAACAGCTTGAGACAATCGTAGAAACGAGAAAGGACATCGTCTCCATCGCCGTTTTTACACGAGACGGAACGTTATTGTCTACAACGCCTACCAAGGTACTGAGGAGAAACACTCGTTTGACCGAGCAGAGCTGGTTCCAAAAGGCGATCGAGGACCCAACGAACCTGTCCTTTTCGCTCCCGCATATCCAGAACTTGTTTAAAGGGGAGTACACCTGGGTTGTCTCGATGAGTCGTGAAATTCTCCTCCATGGACCAGACGGAGAAATTCCGGCTGTACTTTTAGTCGATGTGAATTTCAAGGAGATCGATGACTTGTGCCAGAGAGTGGGCTTGGGGAAAAAGGGGTATGTCTACATCATCGATTTGGTCGGGAACATCGTCTACCATCCGCAGCAGCAGTTGATTTACGCCGGATTGAAAAATGAAAACCGTTCTTTGCCGCTGAAGCATTCCTATGGCAGCTATGTAGAGGAGACACAGGACGAAGCGCGTTTGATTACCATCAAGACGATCGATCAGCTAGGCTGGAAAATAATTGGGGTTTCCTATATGGACGAGATCGTGACGACCAAAAAAGAAATCAGTGGCTTCATTATTTGGCTGCTCATCATTGTGATTGTTATTGTGTTGTTCGTGCTGCACTATCTCTCTGCAAAAATATCACGACCAATCAAGCTACTGGAGCGATCCATGGAAAAAGTGGAGCAGGGAGACTTTTCAGAGAGTGAACCGATCCGGGGAAGCCATGAGGTCGAACAGCTTTCCTTGCGTTTTCAACTGATGGTCGCGAAGGTCAGGGAATTGATGCATCAGATTATTCGGGAACAGGAAGCCAAACGAAAAAGCGAACTGGAGGTGCTACAGGCACAGATCCATCCGCATTTTCTGTACAACACGTTGAATTCTGTGGTCAGAATGGTCGGCATCGGAAAAAACGAGGATGTCATCACCACGATTACTTCGTTGTCAAAGCTGTTTCGGATTAGTCTGAGCAGAGGCAAGAACATCATCACGGTGCAGGAAGAGCTGGAGCACGTCCTTAATTATCTTATTATTCAAAAAATGAGGTACAAGCAAAAATTTGAGTACGAGATCGTGGCCGAGGATGGGGTGCTCGACTGTTTGACGCTGAAGTTGTTGCTCCAACCGATTGTGGAAAACGCCATCTACCACGGGATTGAGCATCTGGCTGATCCGGGCCGGATTCGCATATTTGCAGCGCTTATCGACGGTAAGATGTTATTGCAGGTAAGCGACAATGGCCTGGGTATGCCGCCAGACGTACTCGAACGAGTCAAAGCCGGTTGCTACAAAAGCAAAGAAGGCTCGGGCGTTGGGATTCAAAACGTGCAAGAGCGCATCCGCTTGACCTTCGGTGAACAGTACGGTTTGGAAATCGAGAGTGAACAGGAGGAGGGGACCGTGGTGCGTATATGGATTCCGCGCCAAATTGCAGAGGAGCGAGAGCGTTTATGAGGATGGCAGCGGTAAAACGGATGAGCGTATACGGACTGTTCATGTTGGTAGCGGTGACGCTTTTTTACTCGTGTAGTGCTCCGCTTGCGGATGTGAAAGTAGCCAAGAAAAAAACAGTGGCGCTGATCGTCCGTATGAAGCACGGCGATTATTGGCGAACGGTCAAGCTCGGGGCGGAGATGGCTGCCAAGGAATATGAGCGAAACCTGAATTTTTACGCGCCGGACTATGAGGAGGACTCCCGCAGGCAAATGGAGCTGGTGCAGCAGGCAATTGCGGATGGCTCCGAGACAATCGTGATGGCACCTAGTGACGAGCAAGTTTTGCGAGAAGCCATCAAGCTGACAAGGGAGCGGGCCATCCCTCTCTTTGTACTCGACACAGTCGGAAAAGATTCAGCCGTCAACAGCTACATTGGAACGGATAACTACGATATGGGCATGAAGGCATTCGAAAAAATGGTGTACCTGATCGAAAAAAAGGGACAAATCGCTTTGCTCGGTACTGATCGGGTAAAGGCAAATGCCAAACGAAGAGAACAGGGGGTCCTCGATTTGCTCCCACGGGAAACGCAGGTTGAGCTGATTGCCAACGAACATGTTCCCTTGGATAAAAAGCAGATCGGTGAGTGGACTCGCGAACTGATCCGCAAGCATCCACAGTTGAAAGGAGTGATTGCACTCGATGCCAGTACAGCTATCGGGGTGGCTGAGGAAATGGAAAACAGTGGATTGCGGGACAAAGTCAAAATCAAAATCGTAGCAATCGACAGTCCGTCGGAAGTTCTGGCGTATTTGCAGGAAGGGATTATATCCGCGACGATTATCCAGAAGCCGTTATCGATGGGATATCTCGGCGTTAAATACGCAGTCGAAGCGAGCAACGGAGGAGCCGTTCCCAGTCTGGTCGACACTGGAACAAAAGTAATCGATCGGGAGAATATGTTCTGGTCGGAAAATCAAAAGCTCCTCTTCCCCTTTGTAAAGTAAGCCACCGAAAAACAGATGAGAATTTTGATAGAAATGCGCAGGATTTTCGATGGAACACATTTGGGAAAACGCTTACATTTGGTATATATCAGATGTAAACATAGGGGATAAAGGGGGATTATCGAATGAAAAAGCTGATTGCCACAACACTGGTAGCCGCAGTTACACTCTCGGTGGTTGGATGCTCACAATCTGGCGGTTCGCAGCCGACAGCGTCCGGGGGAGGGGCGGCTCCTGCGGGGAACCCCAAAATCGGAGTGGCCATCTACAAGTTCGATGATACGTTCATGACGGGCGTGCGCAATGCGATTTCGAAAGCCGCGGAGGGTAAAGCGGAAGTGGACATAGTAGACAGCCAAAATGCCCAGCCTACGCAAAATGACAAAGTGGATTTGTTCATTAATAAAAAGGTAAATGCTCTCGCCATCAATCCGGTGGATCGCACAGCTGCTGGCGTCCTTATCGACAAGGCGAAGCAAGCCAATATTCCCCTCGTCTTCTTTAATCGTGAGCCGATGCCAGAGGATATGCAGAAGTGGGATAAGGTCTACTACGTGGGAGCAAAAGCAGAGGAATCCGGCACGATTTCTGGGGAGCTGATCGTCGATTACTGGAAGGCCAATCCGGAAGCGGATAAAAATAAGGATGGTGTGCTGCAATACGTCATGTTAAAAGGCGAGCCAGGGCATCAGGATGCTGAGCTGCGGACGAAGTTTTCGGTGAAGGCGATTGAAGATGCAGGGATTAAAGTAGAGAAGGTAGCGGAAGATACGGCCATGTGGGATCGCGTAAAAGGGCAGGAAAAGATGGCAGCCTTCCTCGCAGCTTCCGGTGACAAGATCGAAGCCGTTCTTGCCAACAACGACGATATGGCACTGGGGGCAATCGAAGCACTGAAGGCATCTGGTTATTTTGCGAATGGCAAGTACATGCCTGTTGTTGGTGTAGATGCCACAGCGCCTGCGTTAAAGGAGCTGGAGGCGGGAACCTTGCTCGGAACGGTCCTCAACGATGCGAATAACCAAGGCAAAGCCACCCTTAGTATCGCTTCGTCATTGGCGAAGGGCGAAACGCCAACGAAGGATTCCACAGGCTTTGACATTACGGACGGCAAGTACGTGTGGGTGCCCTACAAAAAAATCACCAAGGAGAACATGAACGACGCGAAATGAAAAGCAGGAGAGTCGGTGAAGAGACGAATCCGACTCTCCTGTTTCGGTGATGGGATGATTTTGCAAAAAGGAGGGCATTCGCATGGTCCAGCAAGCGTTTTTGTTGGAAATGAACCACATTCATAAAGAGTTTCCAGGAGTCAAAGCACTCGACGATGTCACGCTAAAAGTCCGTCCCGGAACTGTTCATGCACTCATGGGAGAGAATGGAGCAGGCAAATCGACCCTGATGAAATGTCTCTTCGGAATATATAGGCCAGATGCGGGAGAAATCGTCTTGAACAATGAGCAGGTGACGATGAACAGCTCAAAGGACGCACTGGCACATGGCATCTCCATGATTCATCAAGAGCTGCATCCGGTGCCCTTTCGCAATGTCATGGAAAACATATGGCTGGGACGTTTTCCGGTCAAAAGAATCGGACCTTTTCCGTTTGTGGATGAGAAAAAAATGCTTACGGACACAAAGAAGCTGTTTGCTGATCTGGGAATGGACTTGAATCCGCATGCGATTGTCCGTGATTTGTCTGTATCCAAGGTACAGTCGCTTGAAATTGCCAAAGCTGTTTCCTACCTATCCAAAGTGATTATTATGGACGAACCGACGTCTTCTTTGACGGGAAACGAGGTGGAGCAGCTATTTGCGATCATCCGCGAACTGAAGAGCAGAGGTGTCGCCATCATCTATATTTCACACAAGATGGAAGAAATTTTACGGATTGCGGATGACGTGACGATCATGCGCGATGGCAAGCTCATTGGAACATGGCGGGCTGCCGAGCTGACGACAGATTTGATCATCTCCAAAATGGTCGGACGGGACCTGACGCAGCGTTTCCCGAGTCGATCCAATACGCCAGGGGATGCGATTTTGAAGGTAGAAGGACTGAGCTCCCCGTTTTCCCAGTCTTTTCAGCACGTGTCGTTTGAATTGCGCAAAGGCGAAATCTTGGGCGTAGGGGGCCTCGTTGGTGCACAACGAACAGAGCTGATTGAGGCATTGTTTGGACTGCGCGCGGTGTCAGAAGGGAAAGTGTCGATCAACGGTCAGGAGGTACGGATCAAATCACCGAAGGATGCGAAGAAGTACAAAATGGCGCTCTTGACGGAGGAGCGACGAGTCACTGGCATCATTCCTGTCTTATCGATTCTGGAAAATACGGTAATCGCGAATTTGGCGAGTTACCAAACACCTTTTCTACTCCTTAATGAGCTCAAGCGAAGGGAGGATGTCGGCCGAAGCATCGATATGCTGCGCGTCAAGACACCCTCTATGAAAGCCTTGATCAAAAACCTGTCAGGAGGCAATCAGCAAAAGGTTCTGCTGGCGCGGTGGCTTTTGACTGATCCGGATATTTTATTGCTGGACGAACCCACGCGCGGAGTCGATGTCGGCGCCAAATACGAAATCTATTCCATCATCGCGGAGTTGGCGAGCCAAGGAAAAGGCATCATCATGATTTCCTCGGAAATGCCGGAGTTGCTTGGAATGTCAGATCGGATCATGGTTATGTGCGAAGGGAAGCTCTCAGGTTTTTTGTCAGGTACAGCGGCAACCGAAGAAGAGATCATGCGGTTGGCTACCAAACATCTTGCATGAGAAAGGAGGGGAACAAGCATGTCACAGTTGTCTCTTAAACAGGTGCAAGGCTTTATTACGCAACACGCCATTTATATCGTTCTGGTTTTGTTGATCGCAGGAATTGCGATTTACGACCCAAATTTTCTTTCCATTACAACGCTTCGGGATATTTTGATGCAATCCTCAACCCGGGCCATTATCGCCTTGGGTGCTGCGTTTGTTCTGATTACAGGCGGAACCGATCTTTCCGCGGGGCGAGTGGTAGGGTTGACTGCTGTCATCTCCGCCTCGATGCTGCAAAGCCAAGACTATCCGCGGAGGTTTTTCCCTGATTTGCCCGATTTGCCTTTGCTTATCCCTATTCTCATCGCAATCTCTGCGGGTTTGCTGGTTGGCCTGATCAACGGCATCATTGTGTCCCGCTTCAGTGTGCCACCTTTTATCGCCACGCTGGGTATGATGGTCATTGTGTACGGATTCAACTCCATCTATTTTGATATGGAGCCCAATCAATCGCAGCCAATCGCTGGACTGCGCAGTGACTTCAATCATCTTGGGACAGGTTACATCGGCCCGAGTGGCCCGTATTCGATCCCGTATATTGTCATCATTGCGATTATGGTTGCGTTCATCGTCTGGGTGATCTTCAACAAAACCAGGCTTGGTAAAAACATGTACGCCATCGGAGGCAACATGCAGGCCGCAACTGTTTCTGGGATCAACGTCGCCTTCAATCTCATGATTATTTATGCCATTGCCGGAGCCTTATATGGACTTGGAGGTGTCCTGGAGGCAGCACGAACAGGTGGCGCGACGAACAACTACGGCAACATGTACGAGCTGGACGCCATTGCAGCCTGTGTAGTAGGCGGAGTCTCGACGTCTGGGGGAATCGGTACCGTTCCGGGTGTGCTTGCAGGTGTCCTGATTTTTGGCGTCATCAACTACGGTCTTACGTTTATCGGAGTCAGCCCGTATTGGCAGCTCATTATCAAAGGGCTCATCATTGTGGCAGCCGTTGCTTTTGACATTCGCAAATACTTAGCCAAAAAATAAACAATCGAAGAC
>NZ_PXZM01000004.1 GCF_003013395.1 Brevibacillus fortis
ATTTCCAGTCTACGCTTCGGCCTCCGCCCCGCAAGGGTGGGAAGACTGTCCGCTTCGGAATGAATGGCGGGAGCGCTTCAAACGTAGATAGTTTCGAAGAAGTGTCTCATAAGTGAAGCTGAAATTCCCCTCCATTCATTCCTACGCTGGGTCGGGCTCCAGAGGCGCTTGGACTGGAAATGCACTTCTTCCCACGCGGCTTTTGTTAACAACATTTTGAAAGGTCATCCTGGAAGAAAGGCGTTATGAAAGCTCTTCCTGAGTTGACCATCATGAACGGTGTAAACCAGGCAGAAGACAATAGCTGTACGGAAGTCCTGTCACATGTTTGGAAGGAGACCGCCCGAACGAAGAGAGGATATAGGCGACTGGAAAACATGTGGCAGGGCTTCGCCCCGACCACTACCGCTAGAAAACATCCTTTTGGAATTTAACTGATTATTAGCCCTTACGCAAAAAAAGCAATCCAAGAGCGATCTTGGACTGCTTTGTTCTATCTAATAAACTATTTTGACTGGTGATAAACCTCTTTACCACCAACGAAAGTCATCGCCACGTCAAACTGTTCATTCAAAACGGTGATATCCGCATCGTAGCCAGCTGCTAGACGTCCTTTTCGCTCGCCCACTCCGACGATGCTTGCTGGGGTATGAGATGCCATTTCCACTGCATCTGGCAAAGCGACACCGCTCAGCGTCACCATATTGCCGACCGCCCGATTCAGCGTAAGGATACTTCCGGCAAGTGTCCCATCTGCGAGCTTCGCCTGATTGTCGTGGACGTGAACCTCTTGTCCACCAAGGTCGTAGGTCCCTTCGCCCATCGCGGCTGCCCGCATGGAATCGCTGACGAGCGCGAGACGTTCAGCCGTTTTGACCCGATACAAAATCTTCATGACTGCTGGATGCACATGGATGCCATCTGCGATCAGCTCTGTACTCAACTGCTCATGGTACATCGCGGCGCCAACTACGCCCGGCTCCCGATGATGCAGCCCTGTCATGGCATTGAAGCAGTGCGTAAAATGGCGCACGCCCGCATCTACAGCCTCCGTCGCTTGGGAAAACGTAGCTCCTGTATGACCAGCAGATACGATGACATCGCGTTCTTTTAACCAAGCAATCGCTTCAAGTGCTTCCGGCTGCTCAGGCGCAATCGTCACGACCTTGATCAGACCTTCTGACAGCCCGTATAGCTTTTGCACCGCCTCGAGCTTAGGTATCGCGATGTTTTCTTCCTTTTGCGCTCCCTTGTAACGAGGGTTGATCCACGGGCCTTCCAGATGGATGCCGATCGCTTGTGCCCCCGGAAGCCCTTTCCTGCTGTTTTGCGCGATGTTTACCAGCACCTGCTCCAGTTGATCATAAGGAGCCGTCATCGTCGTCGCCAAAAAAGACGTCACCCCATGCCGCGCGAGTGCGGTCGAGATAGCCTGAAGTGATTCCGGCGTTCCGTCCATCGTGTCGTATCCATCAATCCCATGCATGTGCATATCGACGAATCCAGGGCAAATCCAGCCATCCTCTACCGTAACCACATGATCTGGCAACGCTTTTCCATAGCCATCAGCACGGCCAGCATAGGTGATCGTTCCCTTTACCACGACTACGAGACCATTATTTATTTCCTGTCCATCTGCGACAAGGTTCCCCTTGATAGCGTATTCCTGGTTCAATTTGATTTCCTCCGTCTTTGGCGTGGCTTTCGTAGCGAACTTAATCTACTGGGGTTACCCCAGATTGCTGCAAATTCTCGTCGTCTCCGCTGCCAGCTTTTCAACGAGCTCACTCGCGCTGATTTCCTGGCTGAGTGGAGCAGCCTGCCCTGCCCACATCGACATGTACGCACGTTGCTGCTGCTTGCCCGCTGCGGCGCGAATGTCTTTGGTCAGGGCATTTTGTACCGGATAGGTCGGGAGCTCGTGATCAAGTGGGGCGAGTGTTGTCATGAACGCATTTTGAATACCCCTTGCCCATTTTCCTGAGAAAGCACGTGTCATTACAATGGACTCTTCGCTCGTTTCCAAAATGGCTTTCTTGTGCAGGGCATGTGCTCCGCTCTCCTTGCACGTCAGAAAAGCCGTTCCGAGTTGTGCCGCCTGTGCCCCGAGCGCAAGTGCTGCTGCGATCCCTCGCCCATCCATAATCCCGCCAGCCGCGATTACAGGAATCTTGACCCGATCCACGATTTGCGGGACGAGCGCCATTGTGCCAATCATATTGCTTGATGAATCCGGCAAAAAGGAACCACGGTGCCCGCCTGCCTCGCTGCCTTGGGCGGCAATCATATCGACTCCGCTCGCTTCCAATGCAATCGCTTCGCGAACGGTCGTCGCTGTTCCGATGACAGTGATTCCCCGCTGCTTCAACTCTGCCATCAAGCGATGATCGAGAACACCAAAGGTAAAGCTGAAAAGGGCAGGCTGTTCCTCCAAGACGACAGCCATCTGCTCGGCAAACGGCTCTGTAAATTGCGTCACCTGCGGGTTGTGCGGGATGCCCAATCGATCTCGCACATCATTCATTGCCTGGGCAATTCCATCTGCGATCGGCTGGTCGGCAGCGAAATCTTCCGGGATAAACAGATTCACCCCAAACGGTTTGTCCGTTAACTCACGAATGGACTTGATCGCCTCACGAATCTGCTCAGGAGACATATAGGCCGCACCGAGCGTTCCGAGTCCTCCTGCTTCTGAGACAGCGGCTACCAATGCAGGCGTGGTCGCACCCCCTGCCATCGGCGCCTGTATAATCGGCCATTTCAAATGTAAACGCGAAGTGATAGGATTGTTTGTCCACATGATATTTTCCACTCCTCTATATTTGTTTACTAGTTGATTGGTCGTCGTTGCGAATCCATTCAAGAAACTGAGCCAACACCCGGGCAGTTAACCCCCAGATGACACGCCCGTCTACCTCGTAAAACAAATGCTCGACTGTCCCTTTTCGCCACGGATATCGCTTGCCACCCGGGATCAGATGATAAGGAAAATCTTCTTCAGGCTCGGTCATGACAGAGGAAAGATACTTCGCTGGTTGCGTAGTCAACAGACGATCGAGCGGAAGGATAAAGACCTCTCCGACCTCGTCTGGATTTGGCTTCATGTCTGGAATTCCTTCCACGTATCCAATAAAGGGCGTAATAATCGAGGAGCCTGGCCCAATCACCTGATCCAGCTCGCCTACAAAATGAATCTGCTCAAGTGGAATACCCAGCTCCTCGCTTGTTTCCCTAGCAGCCGTCGCCCAACGGGATTCGTCACTCTTCTCAGCTCGTCCTCCTGGAAAACAAACCTCGTTCGCCTGTCGCCGCATGGTACTGGCTCTTTTTTCAAATAAAATGCCCAGCTGGTTGTCAGCCATTGTCACGAGTGGAAGCAAGACACTGTATGCGCCACTCGTCCTAGATTCACGTTCTAGCAATCTCTTGGAAATCTCCTTGATGGCAGGAGCAAGGGAAGCTGCTCCTGATTCCTGTGGCAAGTACTGGGAGACCTCGATCAAATTATGGTCCGGATCACGCAAATACACCGAACGTATCGGCCCGATAGCCCCTGTTTTTTTAACAGGCCCTTCCACCAAATGGACGCCGCATTCATGTATATGCCGGATGACTTGTTCGAGTGGACGCGATGTGACCAGACAGAGATCAGCGGAGCCGGCGACTGGATGCATCGCTTTTGGCTCCCATTCTTGTCCGATTTGATGCAAATTGATTTTTTGATGACCGAAATGCAAGGCCCTCCTGCCGTCGCCAAAGGTAACAGCCTTCATACCCAGGACTGTTTCGTAAAAGTGACAGGTAGCTTCGATGTTTTTTACCGTCAAAACCAAGTGGTCTAATCGATCGATCATATGCCTTTACTCCTTCTCGTCCCGATACATGCTTATGCTGTTATTATAGCAAACACAAGGTGGTTGCTTCTTCTCCCCATTGTCCTTCAACATTTCCCTCTTTTCAATTCCCAAATTGCCTGATCCACACTTGGCCCTATACGAAAACGAGCGTCTCCCTCGTAACTAGACGGGAAAACGCTCGCCATATCGACAACTTGCGAAACTATGCTTTTGAACGTGCCAACAAGTACAAGAAATACGGAGCACCGATAACGGCTACAACGATACCAGTCGGAATCTCTGACGGTTGCATGATCCAGCGTCCGATGGTATCAGCCACGATGACCAATAACGCACCCGCCAGCGCTGATGTAGGCAAAAGCATCTCATGCTTTGGCCCCACTAGTCTGCGGGCCAAATGCGGACCGATCAACCCAACAAAACCGATGCCTCCACTTACTGCCACGCAGGAAGCGGCTAGCCCGACTGCGGCACCCAGCAATTTCAATTGCTCTTTGGCAACGGGTGCACCCAAGCCTTTTGCCAACTCTTCCCCCAAATTGAGCACGTTCATAACACGTGCTTTGTAAAAGACATACGGGAGTAAAATCGCGATCCAGGGCAAGAGCGAAAGAACGAACTTCCAGTTGGTCCCCCAGATACTACCGGCGAGCCAAGTCGCCACAAACTGGTACTTGTCCGGACTGAGCTTCAGCGTCAGTACGATCATCGCGGCACTCATCCCAGCCGCTACGGCAATCCCCGTCAATATGATACGGGTCGGAGACAGCCCCTTGTGTCTTTTATAAGACAATGCAAAGATCAGCGCTGCAGTCACGCTGGCTCCAAGCAAAGCCAACACTGGCAGCAGAAAAACAGGTGCCGCAGACGTTGATGGATAAAACGATATGAACAGCATCACCATCAAGCCAGCACCAGCGTTGATCCCTAAAATACCAGGTTCGGCCAATGCATTGCGGGAAATCCCTTGAATAATACACCCCGATACGGCAAGTCCTGCCCCGATCAGGAGAGAAATAACAATCCGCGGCAAGCGGAATTCGAACAAGATCAGGTTTTGTTTGTCCGTTCCAGAACCGATCAGCGTCATAAGCAGATCACTTGGTGACAATCGTATGTAGCCTGTATTCATACTGATGATAAACGCGATGGAAATGAGGATAGCGAGTATCGTCATGACCGCAAAAGCTTTATTTCTTTTGCGGGCTTGGTAATGGGAAACCATTTGCTGCATCATTACATCTCCCTTCTTTCTTTACGCGCCAAGTAAAGGAAGAACGGTACACCGATTAGCGCAATAAGTGCCCCTAACGGCGTCTCATACGGTGGATTTACCATTCTCGCTGCCAAATCGGCGAATACGACGAGCAAGCTGCCCAAAATGGCTGAACAAGGAATGATCCATCGATAATCGACTCCAACCAAAAAGCGGGTCAAATGTGGAACGATCAATCCAACAAAGCCTACAGCCCCAACAACGGCGACTGCTGATCCAGCCAAAATCAGAACGATGATCATACCGGCCAGTTTCACTAACGCCGTGCGCTGCCCCAAGCCTTTCGCAACATCTTCGCCAAGACTGAGCATCGTGATGGAACGCGACAACATCATGGCCCCTATAAGGGCTGCGAGAATCCATGGAAACATGACTTCCAGCTGAAACCATTTGGTTCCCGCCACACCGCCTGCATACCAGAAGGCCAAATCTTGTCCAATTTTAAAGTAAAGGGCAATCCCTTCGCTTAACGCAGACAAAAGCGCGGTCAATGCGGCACCCGCCAATACGAGGCGTACCGGAGTCAAGCCTCCTTTAGCCAATGACCCAATGCCATACACCATACCTGCCCCAACGCCAGCACCCAAAAAGCTGTAGAGAATCAGGTACATGAACGGAAGACCTGGGAAAAATGCAAAACATAATGCCAAAACAAACCCGGCACCTGCGTTCAAGCCAAGCAGTCCGGAATCTGCCAGCGGGTTGCGTGTCATCCCTTGCATGATGGCACCTGCAACAGCAAGGCTGGCCCCGACCATTGCGCCGCCGAGCAAGCGTGGCAAACGAATCTCCTGAATAATCTGGTGTTGCGTACTATCGGGATTAAATTGAAAAATAGCTTCCCATACGACTGCGAAGTGGATGTCGGCTGCTCCAAATGACACAGACAAAAACATCCCCAGAATTAATGCAAAAACCCCGCCCGTTAAAATCAGCGTCGCTGCCCAAGGACGAGAGCGAAAATGAACCGGCTTTCCGTTATTCCCCTCTTTCAGGGAATGTGCGTGTTGACTCATACTTGCCACCTTTTTTCGTTAGTATGGAGCTGAGTTGTATTTGTGATACTGATTCTTATTATCATATTGAATTTTAGGCGATGCATGAAAACAGTGTCAATGGACAATCACGAGTCATGCTTTGTACTTTTAGGCTAACACTTTAAGGACATCATCGACCTTTTTTCCGTTGGCGATCACGCCGTGATTCATCCAGGTCATGAAATCCACCTGGTACGCCCGCTTATTTTGCACCGCAGGAAGAGATTGCCACACGGGATGAGTGAGCTGTAGCTGCTCTGCGCCTTGCTTCCCCTGGTGCCATTTATCAAATGAGAAAAAAATATGATCCGCATCGAGCGTAGACAACTCCTCCCACGATACCCCTTCCCTCGCCTGCTTGGCAAATTGTTTTTTGACAAGCAAATGCGGCTCCATTTCAAGGTCTTGAAACAACACCTGTGATGTGTAGTTTTTCTCTACGAGGATGTGATCTGCCGAAATGCGCAAGAAGGCAACCTTCTGCCCTTTGAGACTGCGGCCAAGGGTATTTTTGGCAGCACTCACTTTTTGCTCATACTGCTCAATTAACCCCTCTGCCCGCTCACTTCTGCCCAAACGATCACCGAGTGTACGCAATGTTTTTCGCCATTCAGGACCGAACTGCCGAATCACGCATGTATGAGCAATCTGCGCGCATTGTTCATACAAGTCGGCCTTCCAGCCTGTACACTCCCGAAGCATGATGACATCTGGGGCTCCACTGGACAAAAGCCGCACGTTATCAGTAAGCACGTCATACGTCGGTACGTCGTGCAAGCCCAAATAGTCCTGCCGCCCCCAATATGTATGCGCCCATTGAATCACAGGGCGAATGCCAAGTGCCAGCAAATAATCTTCCATATAGAGCGATACAACCCGCAAATCATCCCGATGGATGTTGCGATATTTGCCAGGTGCTAGCCCTACGCTCTGCTTAAATCGGCGGTTGAAATAATACTCGCTGTTGAATCCGACGTTTTGCCCGATCTCGTTGATCCGGTCCCCTGTTATGAGCAGGAGTTGCTTCGCCCGATTGATCCGCAGTTGATGAATGTAATCGAGCGGTATTTCTCCCGTCATTTCCTTGAAGAGCTGCGTATAACGCCAACGTGGAACATTCGCTTCCTGTGCTAGCTGGTCTACGGTCAGCGGCTCTTGATAGTGCTCCTCTACATACGCAACCGAACGTTCAACAGCTCTCCTCGGGTCCAAGCTTATTTTGCCTGGCACATTTTGCTTGGCCAAAACACATAGCAATTCCTCAAACCGCACGTGGTTATAAAATCGTTGCAATGCCTCGGTGGCATCGCGATGCTTGTAAATCTCCGCAATCGATTCAACGACACGTGAAAACGGCGTGCAGGTCAACTCCCCTGTACAGAAAAAAGCCTCGGCACTCGGAGTTCCCATGTGGACGACACGAAAAGTCAAATAAAAATAGTCGAGAACGTGACTCGTGCAACGGATTCGAACGTTCTGACGCGGAGCTGCAATCCAGCAACGCTCCCGAGTGAATCGATATGTCGATGATTCGATTTCAATGAACCCTTCTCCGTCTGTTGCTACAATCATCGTGTAGTCTTCCGTCTCTTGATAGTCCTGCCATCTTTCCACATTTACTTTATGGATGGCCGTCATTGCAACGAATGATGGTGGAGATAGCTTGGCCCCTGCTGTTTCGTTATTCATCTCCCTCACCCTTATCGTGAGAATGATTATCATTTAATATTATAATGAGTAAACATCCCGACGACAAGCTCCACACATAAAAAAGAAAGCGCATCTACCGAAGTGATGCGCTTTCTCTACTGATCTCGATTACTTTTCAAACGCTTTGACTAAGTCGTCTGCCTTCTTCATATTGGCCAGAATGGCACCGGATTGCCAATGCGTCCGCTCCATTGGGTAGACATGACCTTTTTTCACAGCGGGAACAGATTTCCAGATTGGGCTCTCCAAAATCTTGAGCGCATCCTTGTTTTCTTCAGAAGTCCACGTGCCGTTCGACGGGAACACAATGATATGGTCTGCATCGATAGCCGGGATGGCTTCTTCTGATAATACCACGTGCGTTTCTTGATTTTTGGCAGCTGAATACGGCGTAAGGCCCAGCTCCTTATAGAGCATGCCTGTGTAAACATTGCCATCTCCGAAGAGGGCCAAATTCGGCTTATTTCCCACATTCAAACGAATGACGGCCACTGTTTCATTGCCAATCGCCTTTTCAAGCTTTGCCTTGGTATCCGCTATTTTCGCATTGTACTTTTGGATCGCTTCGTCTGCTTTTTCTGGAACTCCTAGCACCTCGGCGATTTTCTTGAGTCTTCCAATCGTGTCGTTACGGAGTTCATCCGGCAGCTTGTACGTAGGGGCTACCTTGCTGAATTCCTCGTATTTCTTGGGATCAGCGTAGCCATCCACAATGATGATATCCGGATTGGCTGCTAGTAACGCTTCGATACTTCCTGTAATATCAAAAAGCGGCACGTCCAGCCCGAGATAATCCTGTTTGCCCCACGCCGGATGATACCACTGGACAACCGGTGTTACACCCAGTGCTGTCAAGAAGTCCTCCTGATAAATTGCGGCTACCCGCTGTGGTTTTACCGGAATCTCTACATCGCCATACGCGTCTTTAACCACCTTGGTTTTTGGAGCGGCGCTCTCTGTCGATGATTTCTGCTCAGTGGCTGTTGGCTCCGCCGCTTTTTCTGCACACGCAGTTAACACGAGCATCATGATCAATAATAATGCCATCCATGCCAATCCTGCATTTCGAACCGTTCTTACCATCTTTCTACCCTCTCTCGCATCTGTTGATGAATATAGAATTGATTCTCATTCTCACTTATTTGCATCCTGATCATATGTGTTTCCTCGCCATCTGACAATGCATTTTCTCCACTATTTTTTGTCCAAACGCAACAACTTTCCGGGCGAAATCCTTCCCTTTGTACAAAATCAATAATGACTATCTGTCATTTGTCCATTGAGCTGTTAGGCTACTTTCCCTATGATATCTGAGAATAATTATCATTAATATGAAACAGATTCAAACGACACTGGAGGAAATTAGGAATGAAACACATACGTAACATAGCTGGAATGCTAGGATTCTTCGCACTCGCTGGCAGTTTACTCATCGGATGCAGTCCATCTGCTTCGCAGGCAACTACCACTCCCACACATGCACAAGAAACAACCAGCACATCTGGCAGCACGGCAAGTCAAAAAAGCCTGACACGTCCATATACCGATTATCTCGGACATGCAGGCAACATCCCGGTCTCCCCTGCGCGAATCATCTATTCGGGGGAAACATTTGGCGATATGCTCGCGTTGGGCGTAAAGCCGATTGGGGGATTCGGGTACGCCAACCAAATCTTTGAAGACCAACTGCACGATGTCGAGAATGTCGGTTTTCCCATTAATCTCGAAAAGGTCCTGGAATTACAGCCTGACCTGATCATCAATGCAAACACCGAAGAAAAAGAATATGAACAGCTAGCCAAAATAGCCCCTACCGTCATTTTTGATACATTCGCGCCGTTAGAAGAGCGGATGACCCAGCTCGGTGATATGATTGGGAAACCCGAAGCAGCTACCAAATGGCTTGCCGATTACAAGCTCAAATCGGAGGAGATGTGGAAGAAGCTGAAGGAGTCTAGCATCATGAAAGAAGGAGAAACCGCCTCTGTCTTTACCTATTATCCGGGCGATCGGTTGTTTGTCATGGCAAGAACAGGGCTTTCCCAAGTCCTCTACGATACAAACGGATTCAAGCCCACTGCGCCCATTGCGGAAATACTCGATGCACAAAAAGGATTTGAACTCATTTCCGTGGAACGTTTGCCCGAAATAGCGGGAGATCGTATCTTTATTCTGAATACTGCGAGCGAGGAAGCTAAGAAATCAACGCAGGAGCTGCTAAAATCACGCATCTGGAAGGATCTTCCTGCTGTTAAAAATGGGTATGTCTACTTTATCGACATCGAAAAATCTAGCAGTGATGCGACAACTAGAGAATGGCTCCTGCAAAAGATTCCTGAAATCCTAGCGAAATAATCAATCATATCCGCCTGAATCGAACACGAGAAGCTTTTCAACAAGGATTGAAAAGCTTCTTTCTTTTGTATACGAATGATAGAATGGATGATAACGATTCTCACAGACAAAAAGGAGGGTACAACCGATGCCTCACTCCATACCATCTCATCCCCCGCTCGGTTCCCTTCATTTTCAGTTGTGTAAAGTAGAGCGGACAGCTAGTCCTTCACCCACTCATTTCCATACCCTGCTCATCTTCACAAAAGGTAATGGCAGCCTCCATATTTATGACCAAACGATTTCACCTTTGGCTGGAAAGTGTTTTTTCCTTTCACCGTCTACTCCTTTTGCTATCGAACCCTCGTACGATAGCGCGACTGATTGTTACCAAATCTCGTTTACCGTTATCCAGTTCGATGCAGACTATAGGCCCCTGCCGTACCCACACGCACTGTTTGATGGCCGTATCGAGCTGTCCGTTCACCCCTTTGCCCGGCTCTTGCGCTTATGCGACGCTTTGCTCTTGGGCAGATCAACTTCCACTGAAATGGACAGCTTTTGGCAGCAATTGCGGTTCCAGAAGCTACTCGGATTTTTACTTGAGCAAAATCTATCTCCTGACCATATCCCCAGTAAGAGCAAGGAGGTCGAGAAGAGCATTCGTTATATCCAGCAAAATTATCAAGAGAACATGACGGTCAAACAGTTGGCACAACTGGCCAATGTGCCGTCATGGCAGTACACATTGCTCTTTCGCCAGTTGACGGGTAAAAAGCCTTTGGAATATTTGACAGCGCTGCGCATTCATCATGCGAAAAAGCTCCTGAAAAGCTCAACCGATTCATTGCGGGACATCGCCTCGCAAGTTGGCTTCACTGATGAGTATTATTTCAATCGTCGCTTTCGAATGACGACCGGTTACACGCCAAGACAATATTCCAGGCTTACTCATCGCATGGAGCTCGTGCAGGACTGGACAGGGCATGAGGTAGAAATCCCACTTCAGCCACAACGCATCATTTATATTGGGGAGACGTTTAATGATTTGCTCGCGCTCCATGTTGAAAACATCGTCGGCGCGAATTTTACCTGGATGGAACGGACGATCTATCGAGACAGAGTAAGACACGTACAGGATATAGCCTTTCCCATTGACTATGACGATTTGACGATATTGAAGCCAGATCTGATCATTTTCGCGAACGCAGAAGAAGATAAATATAAGCAGATGAGCCTGATTGCCCCAACGCTCACGTTTAATTCATTTGCTTCGCTGGAGGAACGGTTGCATACACTGGGCGATTGGTTGGGGAAAAAGAACGAGGCGCGAGATTGGCTCAGGAAATACCACACAAATGCTGCTAGCATGTGGAATAAGCTCCGCTCCGAGCTCGTTCCTGGTGAGACTGCATCCGTCTTTATTCATGAGCATGGCGGGCGTCTGTTCGTAATGGGCACGTCGGGACTTTCCTCCGCCCTCTACCATCCAAACGGTTTTTCTCCTGGGGATAAAATTCAAGAAATACTGCAAGCTGGCTACGGCTTTATCGAAATTAGAGAGGAGGACATCCCCCTGTACGCTGGCGATCGGATCTTTATGCTGCTGTCCGAAGAACCCGTATCGCGTCAGGCTACCGCCACATTCATGCAAAGTGATAGGTGGCACAGTCTGCCTGCCGTTCAAAACGGCTATGTTTATTTTGTAGAAGCGCGAAAATGGAATTGCGGCGCTGCTCTTACCAGAGAGAAACTGCTTCATATGCTGCCATTATTGTTGCAGCATTCTTCCTGAAGCAAACAGGCCAGCTTCCCTGTCGTGGGGAATCGCTGGCCTGTTCACTACAACTCTTCTGCTACCATCCATGCTACATTTTTTGCTTGGAGTCCTTTGTTCCATTCCGCTGGTGCTGCCGTATCGCTGATCACGATGTCGACCTCTCCCAGGTCTGCGATCTTGCACAATGTGCTGACCCCGATCTTGGAATGGTCCGCTAGCACAATGCTTTCATTGGCATTTTCGATGAAACAACGGGCGAGCTCCGTACGATCCGGCTCATAGCAGGTCAAGCCTTTATGGAGCAGGATGCCGTCAGCTGCGATAAACGCCTTGTCCACATAAAATTGTTTCATCATCTTCTCTGCATAGGTCCCGCTTACCCGATGATGCTTGGCGCTCACCTTTCCACCCAGGAAGTAGATGTCTGCCGCAAGCATTCCATTGTTTTGGAACTCGATTAATCGATTCAGCGCCGTGATCGAGCTAGTGAGGATCGTCAAATCTTTTTTCGTCACGAGAAAGCTGATCATTTGCAAAGGCGTTGTCCCTTCATCGATGACAATGGTGTCGCTGTCTTGCACCAAGTCTGCTGCCAGCCGTCCAATCCGTTTCTTTTCTTCCGCTCGCAAGACTTCACGGGCAAAATGAGAGGGCTCGGAGCGCTCCACTGTCAGCTTTACTGCCCCGCCATATACGCGCTTCAGCTTCTTCTCCGCTTCCAGCTCTTCCAAATACCTGCGGATCGACTCAGACGATACTTGCAGCTTTTCGACCAGCTCATTGGTCCGTACCTTGCCATTGGAATTGATCAACTGCAAAATGATTTGCTTACGCTCTTCCCCGAACAACGACACGCCGAATGTCCCCCTATCTCGTACTTTACGTCAGATCGATCTTCTCTTCATGGATAAAAATCTGACGTTTTTCCAGCTCGCGAAAAATCACAGCCGGATCAAATGCTTCTTCTGGTGTTATGACGCCAGTAGCTTTTACGTTTCCTTTTGCGATCTGCTCAGTTGCAATCGCCAGCGGGATTCCTACGTTGCGGGTATAGGCGCGCAGCCCAGCCCAGTCAGCTACAGAACCGTCAGATGCCGGATGTGTATGGTACAGGACGTGGCGTACTTTGCGTCCGTCCTTGGTACCTGTTACCTCGACATGAAGAGAATACCCGTATAATTCCGTCTCTTTTCCCTCCCTAGAATTGTAGAGGTATTGGGAGATACAATCAAGGATTCCCACCTGGGTTTCCCCTACCGTGATGGGATCGTTCCGTAAAAAGCCATAATCATAGAGAGCTTTGACCAGCTCCATGTTTTGCTTCGGCCATGTTCCCCGCACCTCGATCAGCTTTACGCCTTTTGGAGACAGTGCCTGTGCGAGTGTCTTGGTCTCCGCATGAGGAATGATGTACTGAATCGTTTTTCCATACGGTGCGGGAAGCTCGATTTCGCGGGGGCGGGCAAACGGCGGCACTTGAATAAATTCGCCATTTTCATATACGACACGCCCTGGCAAGCCTGGATCATACTCATAGGTCGTCGTCTCTGTGATCGATTTGGAAAAGGCAATCGGACGAAAAGAACCGTGGCTGACGCGCACTTCGTCGACCTCATCGAGCTGGTTCGCTGCATGCATCGCCATCATTTGTGTGAGTCCTGGCGTCATGCCAAAGCCTGGGAGGCAGGTCTTTCCTTGCGCAAACGAAAGATTGCATCCGATGCGTTTTCTTCCCCGAAGCCGTTCAAATTGATACCATGGCAGCCAGCCTCGGCAATCGCAGCGGTAGACAGGCCGTTTAGCGTTATCGTGGTACCGTCCATGACAATATCGTATCCGCTCATTTTTTGGACTGTATCCGCATGATCACGTACATTTACTGGAACAAAATCTACGCGCGGATCGTTCAGCCACTCGACTACCTTGCGACCTTCCTCTTCATTAAAATCGCCGATCGTGATTTGCTCAAAATCCGAATGCATCACGAGATCGAGCACCGCTTCCCGACAAATATTTCCCGCTCCACCCAAGCAAAACACTTTCATCACCGTTGCCTCCTTATAGTCTACTAAAGCCAGAAACGATTGTTATCCACTGCGGCGAGCAATTTCTCCATATCCTCGGGGTAAACCTCTCCGATGTTGCCAATCCGAAACGTATCCGCTTGCGAGATTTTGCCCGGATAAATAACGAAGCCTGCCTGCTTTAGCCGCTCATACAGCTCTGCGAAGGTGAATGCGTCGCTCTCGGGATAATAAAAGGAAGTAATGAAGGGCGATTGCGATTCTTTTGGCAACAGGACGCGAAAGCCGATTCGCTCCATGCCTTCAGCGAGAAGCTGCTGATTTCGCTGGTAACGCTCGTACCGTTTTTCAACTCCGCCCTCTTCCTCAAGCTCTACCAACGCCTGATAAAACGCTCGCACGACATGAGTCGGAGAAGTATACCGCCACTTTCCGTTTTGCTGCTCCATCGTCTTCCACTGGCTGTACAAATCGAGGGACAACGTACGGGCAATCCCTTCGCATTGGAGGAGCGCAGACTTTTTGGCAATGACAAAGCCTACGCCAGGCACGCCTTGGATGCATTTATTTGCGCTGGAGATCAGGAAGTCGATCGATAGCTCTGCTACATCCAGCGGGATGCCACCGAAGCTGCTCATCGCGTCTACGATATAGACTTTTCCATACTTCTTGGCGACTTCACCGATTTCTTTGATGGGATTAAGCATGCCGGTAGTCGTTTCCGAATGCACAACAGCCACATGCGTAATCGTTGTATCTGCCGCAAGCCTCTGCTCCAATTCCTCTGCATCCGCTTTTGTCACTTCGCCAAAATCAATTACCTCTGTAGCGATTCCATAGACCTGTGCCATTTCCACGATCCGATCCCCGTATGCGCCATTCGTCAGGATGAGCAGCTTGCCGTCTGCGGGAATCGCACTGCTCACTACCGCTTCGACACAAAAGGTCCCGCTGCCTTGCATCAAAACACTCGTATACTCCTCTACCTGTGAGGTTGCCAATCGGACGAGCTTCTGGCGGATTGCCTGTACCAGTTCATTGTAATCACGATCCCACGTGCACCAGTCACGCAGCATTGCTTCGCGTACGGTCGGTGAAGTGGACAATGGTCCGGGGGTTAGTAACAAGTACGGATTGTCGGTTGGTCGTGTCTGATTCATGGTTTCTCTCCTCCTGCATGGCGCTTCTCGATCTTTTCCAGCACTTCATCCAAACGCCCGATCTCCTCGATGACATAGTGGGCGCCTGCCGCAGTCAATCGCTCCGTTGCGATAGCCAGCCTTTTATCCAGCTCTTCCTGTGGCATGCTCGTCACTTCCTCCAAGGACAGGCCCAGCTCGCTTCCACCCTTCAGGACGCCAACGGTCCACATCCCGGCATTTCTTCCTTCTTTCATATCACTCGTCGTATCGCCGACCTTGACCATATTGTTCATTGGATATACGTCCAGCAGGATCGCATTTTGATAGCACATCCATGGATACGGACGTCCAGAAGTCACTTCACTCGGGGTGACGAGTGCGTCCGGTTCGTAGCCCTGTTGTTTAGCCGATGCCGCTACGACATTCATCATTTCCCTTGTGTAGCCCGTAGTCGAACCGATCTTGATCCCTTGCTCGCGCAGTCGCCCTACCAGCTCCAACGCTCCCGGAACAGGGGTGGCGTACTCGTGCAGCGTCGCCATCAGCATCGGTTCGAAGTCAGCGTACAACTCGTCCACATCCGCTTCATTTGGGAGACGTCCGTAACGTTCTTGCCATAGCGCTGCTACCCGATCCATTTTGCACAAAGCCTGGATATGATCGCGCTTGAGCATCCCCATCGGTTCGCGAGCTTCTGCTGCTGTCAGCTCAATTCCTCGTTTTTTGAACACCTGTAAAAAGACAGCCAAAGGAGCGAAACATCCGTAATCGACCATTGTACCTGCCCAATCAAATACTACTGCTTTCATGCTTTATGCCACCTGCCCTTTCTCTTGGTAGGACCTTGTTGCCGCTTGCGAAGTCTGGATGCGATCCATTCTGCGCCAGCACGAGCGATAATGTTGAGGATAACGATCAATACCGACATCGCTGCTGCCGGAGCCACATCCCCGGCGTCATCCATGTTGACGATGGAGACAGAAGCCAGCTTGAAATCCGCTGCATACAGAAACACAACCGCCGAGATCGTCACCATCGAGTTGATGAAAAAGTACACCGCCATCTCGACAATCGCGGGCATACAGACGGGTATCGTGACTCGCCACAATAGCTTTGTCTGCGAGATCCCCATGGACTCTGCCGCTTGCTCGAACTCGGGATCGAGCTTTTTCAACGCACTCGTTGCTGTAATAAAGCCGACTGCGAAAAAATGAATAACGTTTGCCAAAATCAAAATCCAAATCGTCCCGTACATGCCGTGAAATGGATTCGACGGATTGTTGAAGAAGAAAATGTACGCTAGCCCGATGACCATTCCCGGCAATGCCAGCGGGAGAATCGACAGGAAGTATCCCACCTGACGAAGCCCTTTCCACACCTGCGACTTTTCAATCATGTAGGCAGTAATAAAGGTCACCGCCGTCCCAATCACTGCCGTCAGCAGTGCGACGAGAATGCTGTTCCACAGTGGCTCGATCCCTTCTCCTGCTACATTGGAAAAATCGTAATGATCCAAGCCGAAAGTCAGATTGTACGGCCATACTTTGATGAAAGAAGCCAGAACCACCGCAGCCATAAGAAGCAGCAAAAATCCGCTGACACTCGCACAAAGGATGAAATAAAACCAGTCGCGCAAACGATTCTTCTTGATTCGATACGGTTTGGACTTGGCTGTTATGGCCGCGTGTTGTTTGCGCTCAACAATCCGGTCCACGACAAACGCCACGACAGCCGGAATGATCAAAAGCAGCCCAACTGTTGCTCCCATCGTCATATTTTGCTGACCAATGACCTGCTTGTAGACGTCTGTCGCCAGTACGGAAAACTGTCCGCCGACAACCTTTGGCGCTCCAAAGTCAGTAAACGAGAGAGTGAAACAAACGAAGCAGGCACTGACGATACCGTATTTCACGCTAGGCAGCGTCACTGCAAAAAACTTGCGCCCATGGTTAGCCCCGAGCGTATCCGCCGCTTCGTACAGCTGATAGTCGGCAAAAGCAAGGGAAACAGCGAGAATTAAATACGCTTGAGGGAAAACATAGACGATCTCTGCCAAAATAATTCCCACTGGGCCATACAGATCGATGTCCCATTGAAACGGGAGCAACCCGAAGATCCCCGTTGTCACTAGCCCCTGATTCCCAAAAAGGTAGGTCAGCGCGATGCCGTGCATCATCGTGGGTGCAAACAGCGGCAGTAGCGCGATCGCCCGAAAGACTCGTTTTCCGCGAATCCCGCTGCGCGTCAAGGCATAGGCGAACAGAAAAGCAAGTGTGACTGCGATCAGCGTCGTCATCGCTGAAATGTACAAGGTGTTATTCAGCGACCCTGCCAGTGCCGGGGTGGAAAAGTACGTAACGAAATTGTCCAGGCCGATGAACTGACCGTTCTTGTTATAGAATGCTTTGGAAAATAGCTGGCCAAGTGGCAACAGAACACTCGCTGACAATCCAAGAACGACGAGAGCGATGAGCCACTTTTGCATGGCTTTTCCATCGAAGATCGATGTCATTTCCTTCATGCTGCTCACCCCTGTTCCTCTATGGCTGGCGCATGCTCAAAGGTCAGCAAATTCTCCAGCGGAAACTCCAGCCAAACCTTTTTGCCTCGGGCAATTCCAAGTCTTTGTGCCTCAGCCGCTATTAAATCGATTGTCAGAAGCTCTTTTTTTATCTGGCCTTCCTCTTGCCATTCCAGAAAGATTCGGTAAAAAGCACCGCGAAATTCTATCTCGGAAATAGTCGCAGGTATGGCGCATTCGGACTCGTTCTGCAAAAGCCGCACATGCTCTGGTCTGATCGCAAGTAAGCGATTCTGATCAGATTGCGCATTCTCGAAGCGGCTGTACTCAAAAAAGTTGATCGCTCCGATAAAATCAGCAACAAACGGAGTGGCTGGGGTGTTATAGATCTCCTCGGGCGTTCCTACCTGAACGACCTCGCCGTGATCCATCACGACGATCTTGTCTGCCATGGTCAATGCCTCATCCTGATCATGGGTGACCATCACCGTCGTCATCCCGTACTGCTCATGCAAACGCCGAATCTCCCGGCGCAGCTTTTGTCTTACTTTTGCATCCAATGCGGATAGTGGTTCATCTAAAAGCAGGACATCCGGCGATAGTGCAATCGCTCGCGCCAAGGCAATCCGTTGCTGCTGACCGCCTGAGAGCTGGCTGGGATATTTGGCGGCGGCATGAGTCAAATCAACCATGTCCAGCGCCTCTTCTACTTTGGCTGCGATCTCTTTTTTCCCCAGCTTCTTTTCTTGCAGGCCAAAGGCAATATTTTCGGCAGCCGTCAAATTGGGAAACAATGCGTACGACTGGAACATCATCGCAATGTTTCGTTTCGCTGGTGGCAGGGAAGTAATCTCCCTGCCTCCCAAGATCATCTTGCCTGTCGTCGGCTGCTCCAATCCAGCCAGCATTCTCAGTAATGTCGTTTTACCGCAGCCACTGGGACCGAGCAGACAAACAAATTCATTTTTGTCAATTTCGATGGAAATGTGCTCCAATGCGGCAAACAAACCAAAGCGTTTACTGACCCCTTGAATGGATAGATAGGATTGTTTCATGCTGTTCTCCTCGCTGCTTACTTAGGTTCACTCTTGGTCGCGTAGCGTTTTTCCCACTCACCCAAGATGTTGTCACGATTTTGTGCGGCTTGATTCAGGTCGAGCTTGATTAATTGCTTGATTGGATCTACTGCGTAGCCTTCCGGGAGTGTCGCGCCTTCTTGCTTGACGCTTACGATGGCGAAGTTCTGGTTATAGGCTTTCATGACTTCATCCGAGATGGCCCAGTCCAAGAACAGCTTGGCTTCTGGCTTGATCTCACTCTTTTTGATCAAGGCATTCGCCTCTACATCCCAACCCGAGCCTTCTGTTGGAAAGACGACTTCAACGGGGGCGCCTTTTTTCTTCTCGGTAATCGAACGGTAACCAAAGGAAATGCCGATTGGATATTCGCCCGATGCTGCCATTTTCGCTGGCTTCGATCCGGAATGCGTGTAGATCGCCATATTTTCATGCAGCTTGTCGAGGTACGCCCAGCCTTCTTGCTCCCCTTTCAGTTGCATGATTCCGTTAATCGTCAAAAGCCCAGTTCCAGAAGACGCTGGATTTGGCATCACGATCAATCCTTTGTACTCCGGCTTGATCAGGTCTTCGTATGAGCGCGGGATGGGCAAATTGCGTTTTTCCAGCTCCTTGGTATTGACCGCAATAGCTGTCTCCCACGCATCGATTCCTACCCAGCTTGCAGGTTCCTTGGAATCCTTAAACTCCGGGGACACTCTCTCGATTCCTTTCGGCGAATAGCCTTCGAGCATGCCTTGTTGTTCGAGTACAAGCAGGCTTGTCGCTGCCGTTCCCCATACGACGTCTGCTTGGGGATTGTCTTTTTCCGCCAGTAGCTTTGCTGTGATGATCCCTGTAGAATCACGGACGATGCTTACCTTTACATCCGGATATTTCGCTTTGAAGGTTTCCAAATACGTTTTGATCTGGTCATCCTCCAGTGCCGTATAAACAGTAATCTCTCCTGAGGCGGTTGTACTTTCCGTTGCGGAAGATTGTGTGTTTGATTGTGATTGTGGTGATTGTCCACATCCTGCTAAAAACGCGATTGATAGAACGGAAGCAAGTAAAGGATAATGCCATTTTCTCATGAGAACCTCTCCTCTTTGCGGAATGTTCATTTCCTGATTCCTACGACACCAATCTTACGGGGAAAATATTAAGCGGATGTGAACGCAACGTTAATTGAATGTTTTTATGTGTGTTTAGTTGTTTTTAATTGGTTTTAAGAAATCTCTTGGGGAGAGTAGAGAACACAACTGGGTAATAAAGGAAAAACATGGCGTATGTCGAAGTTACAAATGCCTCAATTTTTAATGCGAAGGGGGATATGAGAATGAACCTGAAGGCGGAACCGCGGGACTTGCGAATGGCGGATATATCAGGGTCTAAATGGCAGGAGGTCAGAGCTGAGGAGCTTACTATTGATAATGTCAGCTTGGCAAAGACCAAAATCAACAACGTAAATATGAGTCAAATGACTTTGAATGATGTGAATATGAGTGGAAGTAAAATCTCCAACGCAAACTTGTCGGGCTTAGGCATTCAGCATGCTAATTTTAGCCACGCTGTTATTGATCAGGCACATTTGTTTGGAACAGAGTTTCATAACGTGGTTCTTCCGAATGAGGGAGACGCGAATTATAATCCCGATGGGCAGTATAAACCGGTAAGCTTTCACAGCTGTAACCTAACTCGTGGGCAATTCAGAAATTGTGATTTATCCAATGTGGAGATAACGGATTGCGACATTACTGGTTTGAAAATAAACGGTATCTTGATCTCGGATTTACTCAAGGACAAATAACGGACATGCACGTTTGTACAAAAAAAAGACTCAGTCATCCAAGTAGAAAATGGGATGAACTCAGTCTTTTATTTTTCCTATCATCTACTGCAAAGCAGCCTCCACAGCAGCCTCTGCATGAATCGCAGTCGTATCAAATACCGGAACGGTGCAATCTTCGGCTGTGATCAACAGACCGATTTCCGTACAACCGAGGATGACTGCCTCAGCACCTTCCTTGACCAATCGCTCAATGATCGCCTGGTAGGTACGTTTGGATTCCTCGCGAATGGTTCCGACGCATAGTTCATGATAAATGATGTCATGGACGAGTTTTCGCTCTTCTTCATCCGGCAGCAGTACCTCTAATCCGTGTACATCACGCAGCCGCCCTGTGTAGAACTCCTGCTCCATCGTAAATCGAGTCGCGAGCAGTGCCACTCGTTTATGCCCGTGGTTCGTGATCGCTTGGGCTGTCGCATCCGCAATATGAAGAAACGGCAGGCTGGTCGCTTCTTCGATGGCATACGCCAGTTTGTGCATCGTATTTGTACAGAGAACGATCAAGTCGGCGCCTGCCGCTTCCAGACTTTTCGCCGCACTCGCCATCCGCTCGCCTGCTTCTTCCCATCGTCCTTCTCGTTGCATTTCTTCGATCTCCGCAAAATCAACAGAATACATAATGCTTTTCGCCGAATGCAAACCGCCCAGCCTCTCCTTAACGGTTTCATTGATCAAACGGTAGTAGACCAAGGAGGACTCCCAGCTCATGCCGCCAATTAATCCGATTGTTTTCATTGTTTTCTACTCTCCTTTGTCGCTATCGATGCCATTTGCGTTTTCCCATCCCGCCTGACGAAAACGGGTCTGTAGCCGTTCATGCGCCTTTTTCGTATTCAATGAAGTATCCATTGGTACTCCTCGTTCTTGCGCATCCGCTTCTGTTAACAAGGTTTCTTTTACACCATCTGCATTCAGCCCTAATGCCAGAGCCATCTTTTTGTAAAAGGAATAATAACTCTCTTTCTTTGCAGGACCGAGATGAAGCGTTCCGAGGTAAGAGCCGTGTAGCAGTTCGTGAATGGCATTCCCCACGTCTTCCACATGGACAAACGTCTTGTACAAATTGCCTGATCGGCTTACTTCTGTGCCAGCTTTCAGGTCTGCACACATCGAAGCGACGCGTTTATCCCATTTCCCAGCCGCATTTCGACCATAAATCGGCCCCACTCGCACGATGACATGGTTGGGATGCCGCTCGCGAATGCGTGCTTCTCCTCGTATTTTGGCATTCGAATAAGTAGCTAACGGGTTTCTCTCATCTAATGGCTCAGGCGGATCTTCTTCCCGATAAGAGCCTGTTCCTTTTCCGAAAATACCATCTGTGGAGATGAAGATCAATTTGCTCTTTTCTGGCAGCAGAGAAAGCAGAGCATCCAAGCCGTTTTCTATTAGCGCTCGTTCATCTGTTGCACTCATCAACGCCCAAATGACAACATGTGGTGAAAATTCTTGCAGAATCGGTGAAAAAGAAGGAGTATCTGTCACATCGATTTGGAGCAGATGACCAGCAGCTGGTGCCGAAAAGCATGTACCCATTAGTTCAAGGGAATCATCCCGCAAAAGCTCCTGATAGATTTGACTTCCCAAGTAGCCGCTTGCCCCGAGTAACAAAACGCGACGTTTCTCCATGGCATGTCCCCCTACCTTGTCTATCATTTCTAATATGATCCAATATACCACTCACTTCCTTTTTCGGCGACGCTAAAATTGAGTCGAGTCTCCTAGACCACTCGTCCATTTCCTTGTACTTTTTTAGCCCATCCAGTTGTTTTGTAATCGTTTTCTGCTTTCACTTTCTCCAGCTCTGAAGCACTCATGACCGCCACAGCTATATTGTTTGCCAACAGTTTGTTTTAGTCGATGAAGCTCCCCTCTCGAGACCACTTCATCCAGACCTTTAGCTGAGTCACATTTCGGATTCAGCTCTCTCTTTAACTTCCCTCACCGGAGCTCCTGCCAATCACATTTGAATCGCCAGCTTCTTGACTTCTACGGGGTTACTCACTCTAGTAGTCAATGCAAAAACACCTACAAAATTGTCCCCATATCATACGACATGGTTGCGTTCTCTTGAAGGTGTTTTGATTTGTCTCACATTACGGGGGCAGTCCCGGTAAGACCATTTTTTTATATGAACATTTTTTTTGCGTTACGTTCCTCTTCTTTGGCCTTTTTAGACCAGGATGAGTAAAATTTTTCGTTCTCGTATTTTCCTCGTAATTCAGTCAATTCTCTCGCTGTAATTGAACTTTTTTCACTTTCCAATTTTTCACTGTATTCATCGAGATTTACTTCGTAATGTATATCATCGTCTTCCACATCTTCGTCAAGATTTAAACCATTTTCTAAGATAAGCTCATCTCGAACTTCATTTTCTTTTTTAACTTTTGTACTCGAACCAGGTACAGAGCTAATGCTGTCAGTTGGTCTCGCTTCCTTGGATCGGTTTGGATTTGTAATATCGATCGATTTATTGAGGTTACCAACTCCATGATTCTGCGCATAGCTGACGTACAGTAAGTTTGAAAAATGGTTGGTTCCCATACCTGTACTTTTTGGCACATGGTGATCTGCCTCTGGCGCCTTTCGACCTTCCATATAAATAAGTTCATCCATTCCAATTGGGTCATTATATAATCTAGCTAATTCTCCTTTGAAATTATACTTTTTCATCGCTTCCGGATTTAGATCAGATAAAAACTTTCCGCTATTTTTTGCTTTTATATGTAATTCTGCTAACAGCCTTTGTTGAGGTGTAAAATTTAGCCCTTTATTGTAGGTTTCGTATTTTACAGAATCTAAGAGATCATATTCTTCTTTATTTTCTTCAGACAATTTTCCTAATAACGATTTCAATTTTTTCTCATTCATAACCGACATCATGTGCACCAAATAATCAAGCGATCGATGCGGACGAGGAACATGCTGTTCTGGTATACTAAGCGGAGGATATTTTTTGCCTTCTTCGCCTAATCCCTGTGGTATCCATTCAGCTTTCTTATTTTTTTTGAGATCTCTATCCAACGCATCTAATTCCTCTTCGGCAAATTTAAAAATCTGCTTAAGTATTTCAGACGGTTGCGCGTTTGTTTTTTGAATATCATCATACGAGAACTGGTTTGTATAAAACATTTGATTATCTATTGTATGTAGTGTAACTAAAAATTTATGGGGTATCCGTGGATCACTCCCAATTTTTTCTAGATGATCTTGCTTCACATTGTCTTCATCATCAGCTACAAGAGGGTAATCAAGCAAAATACGCATGTATCCTCCACGATATTTCTCGCTCTTTTCCTGTTCCTCGTAATTTAGAATCGACGCGATGTCATCCTCACTTACATTGTCGGTACTATCAATCGTTGTAGATATATTCTTTTCAGATTTAGGGAATGCATTTGTGCTACGCAGAATTCTACTGATCGAATCCTCCATACGCTTCCACGGTCCCGTCCTGTTCATTTCCATTGTCATCGGTACGATTAACAGGCTATTGACTGGTGCTCCAGACGAATGGGGCATCAAATGTCCCTTATCAAACCGTTTTTCTTTATTAAAATCTCCATCTATTATTCCTTTATCATTCCCAACGCTCAGTGGTGGAGCGGTCTTAGTACGAATCTTGCTACCTCCAAGTATTTTTCTATTTTTCCCTTGTAAAGTGGATAGCGGAATACGCACCTCTTTTTGTCGTATACGTGGCTTATTGTTAAACTTGAATGATTCAGTAATGACTTCTGTACTGTCTTTAAACCAGTATGATCGTAAGTGATCTGCAATGTTTGTATCCGACTCATTAATAGTCTCTTTCTCCTCAGACTCATTCTCCATTGTACTTTCTGTATCAAGTTCTGTGCTGTTTTCCGAGGTAGTTTCTGACTGCTGTATGACGCTGCCTACACCTTTTCCTTTAGAAGTATCCTGATACTTCTTCATCAACTGTAAGGTAACACTGTTTCCAAACGCTTTCTGCATTTGCAATACCGTAGAAACGTTTGATGGAACTGCTATTTTTTGCAGTACCTTTCTATTTTCAACAGACGTATTTAGTAGTTGATCAGACATTCCAGTCATTCCAGTCATTCGATTCTTCTTTTTCTGATAACTATTCGCTCGCATTTTCTACTCCCTCCACCACACATATAGTTCCCAATAACGGATGACTGTTTTGTGAAAATTTTCATTTAATATAAGAGACATGCAACCATAAAAACCTGCAAACCAACTTAAATTGGTGAGAATTAAGTGTATATTGGCAACGTTAATTGTGAGAGAAATAAATGAAATTAGGTGAACCGTTACGATTCATGACATTAAATTTATTTGAAATTGTGGTCTTATATCCGCTTGTAGCTAAAAGAAACTGGCTGATCTATGCTATTGCTATTTAATTTGAAAACAAAATGGGGAGAACCTCATTATTTCGATGTAACTGAATTAATAATGAGATCCTCTTCAGGAATTATGTGGAGTATTGAAGTTTTATTTTCAGATGACTCACCTTCGGAATGCTTGGCTAGGACAAACTTAGTGTGGCGTAGTTTAAAAATCCAAACTTATCCCGTTGTAATAATGTAGTCTATAAGATTCGAAACACATGCGAAAATTCACCTAACGGGTAACACGCTGAGTTATATCGCGTTTGCTTCGATCCATTTTGTCCATGAATCCTCTCATGCTGTTAAATGCTTCTTCACGTTTTTGTGCTAGTGACTTTCCACGTGCTTTTTGTACTTGCATCATCGCCTCTTCCAATGAGAATGCGCTAGCAGGAGTTAGTCCAAAAGAGAGTACCCCTGCTGCGATAGATACGGAGAGAAGAAGCTTTGCCATTCTGTTTTTAAGTACGTTTTTCATGTTGATAATGCCTCCTACGAAGTTTGATTATTTGCGAATGAACTCGTATTTTCTTAATGATTCGATGATCCACCTCCCTTTAAGAGAATACGATCATCCATTTCCAGTAAACGAGAATCAGTTAGTCTTCCATGGTATAACCGACTCTCTTACACCACTTATTCGCTTACGACGATCTTGAGCTGAATTTCTTTTCCTCCATAGCTGACCGTTATGGTCGTGCTCCCCTCTGCCAAGGCCGTAATCGTCCCATCTGCATCTACAGTAGCTATTTCAGGATCGTCCGATGTCCACTCGGCATCCGCCGTTACTTCCTCTTTAAAGCCTTTTCCATACACAGCATGTACGGGGACAGACCTGCTCTCTTCAGGCTCTAGATAAAACGAGCTGCGATATGCCTCTAACCGATCGACTACTTTTTCTTCCATGACCAAAATACTCAATCGGACCTCTTTGTTTGCGTATTTACCTGTAAGGACAACCGTTCCTGGCTTTTTGGCAAGCAGCACGCCTTCCTTCGTCACGTCCGCAACCTTAGGATTCCTTGAGGACCATTGGACGAATTTCGTCACCTCGTCGCTCTGTTTGTTGCTCAAAAGAGCGTTCACTTCCAACTCCCTTTCTTCATCCACTACTAACACAGCCTTTTGTATATTAGCTGTAAGTGATCGGACAGACAGCTTGGAAATCGTAACGGGGATCTCAAGCTTTTCTCCGCGATAGTGGACGGTGATTACGGATTCTCCTTCTGTTTCCCCTACTTTTAGACGGCCTGGCTTTATTAAGCTAGCCAAATCGTTATCTATGTCGTAAGAAGTTTCTTTGTCATTCGTGATATCTCTACGTTTTCCATCGATGACCGCATACACCTTAAAACGAACACTGCTATATGGTCGAATCCAGAACATCTTCTCCGTTGATTCTAATTGTAAGGAATCGTCTGCTTCATCACTGACCCTTACTTCAAGGGTAGCTTCTTTGTCCCCATCTACAGACGTTACGGTGATAGTTGTCTTTCCTTCTCTTTTCGCCGTGACGCGTCCTTCGTCATCTACCTCAGCTACCTTTGGGTTGCTGCTCTTCCATCTTACTTTCTGGTTCGTTGCATAGGATGGGGTGATTGTAGCCTTTAGTGTGACGTCTTCTCCGACTGATAGGATCAGCTGTTCCTCATCTAGACTGATTCCTGTGACTGGATAATAGGAAGGTTCTGTTGGAGGAATGATTATTCTCTTAATCCTCACGGTGACCGTCGCCATGTTGGAATCTGCCTTACCATCGTTGGTTTTATACGTAAACGTATCCGTTCCAGTCTCGTTTGCATGGGGTGTATAGGTGAACGAGCCGTCTGCGGTCAACGTGAGCGTCCCTTTGGACGGATCAGTTACTAATATCGCTGTCAACGAATCGCCGTCTGCGTCTGTGTCATTGGTGAGAACACCTGGTGTAGCGACGGTCAGTGGAGTGTTTTCATTCGTGCTGTAGGTATCTTCCGCAGCTACTGGTACCTGGTTGATGGGCGGTGCCGGATTGATCGTCACCGTTACCATCGCCACGTTGGAATCTGCCTTGCCATCGTTGGTTTTATACGTAAACGTATCCGTTCCTGTCTCATTTGCATGGGGTGTATAGGTGAATGAGCCGTCTGCGTTCAACGTGAGCGTCCCTTTAGACGGATCGGTTACTAATAGCGCTGTCAACGAATCGCCGTCTGCGTCTGTGTCATTCGCGAGAACACCCGGTGCCGCGACGGTCAGTTGTGTATCTTCATTCGCCCTGTAGGTATCGTCCACAGCCACCGGTGCCTGAGGGGGAGGAGCGATGATGATCCCCGATGTGTCACCCACACCCGTTAGTAACAAATCGGCCGGATTACCCGTCCCATCTTGCATGGCTCCACCATCTAGCACCATATTTGTATCCAGTGTTATTCCGTTGGCGTCTCTGTCGCCCGGTTGCACCGTATAAGAGAAAACGAGCGTATTACTGCCAGTACCAGATTCATACAAGGCTTGCTTCAATTGAGTTCCTACTGTCAGTTCAAGATGGCCGTTAGTCGTGAGTTGCATGCTCACAGGCTCACTGTAATTCACTTTGAATGTGAGTTTATCCCCTACGCGATAGATGCCTGATCCCGGTACATCTACAGAAGTAACGATTGGGGAAGTGTCAACATTCATGGCCTTCCCTCCCGAGATACTAACCTCAACAGGATAGTTCAAGTGATCCGTGATGGAACCACCGTCCAAATCAATAGAATTGCCTATCGAAACTCCATCATGATCATTCATACCTTTTTCTATCTTGTACGCAAAGGTCAGCCAGTTCCCCCCTGAACCCCTTATATAATTGGCCTTTACATTTGAAGATCCGATTTCCATTGGAAGAGTAGGCGTTCCAAGCACACTCACTTTACTAGTAAAAAAAATAGTATATTCCAGTGTCTCCTCTTCTCTAAGCACTTTAGGGTGATAGGACTGACCGGTTATCTTAGTAACAATCGTAGTCGGATCACTCGCAGTGTTGTTGCTAGGATTGGAGTCATTACCTCCCGAAACCGTTGCCTGATTCGTTACTGTTCGCGGTGCTCCATCAAGGACCCTAACTTGTAAAGTAATACTTTCGTAGGCTGCGCCACCAGGTATAGGATTACTATGGCTACAAGTGCGGTTGTTGTCGCAGATCCAGCCGGTACCTCTCATATTCACTGTAGCTAGACCCTCTGGCAAGTTGACCGTTACCTCTACATGTCCAGTTGAGGCTTCAGAGCCTTCAGCATTTGTTACTGTAATTGTATAGATTCCATTATGTCCTCCGATATTTCCTTCATGCGACATGGTGATAGATAGATCCGTAGGAGACAAGGCGGACAGCCCAAAGGATGTTTGTGCCGTATGGTCAATTTGATCAATTGCACTTACAGTACTAGCCGATAGAGGTACGCCCAACAACAAAATCATGAACATTCCGACACTGCATAACAAAAGCTTGATCGATCGGGAAAAGCGTGAAGCCACTGCCATATACGATTCTCCTCCTTCTTCATGGAAACTCACCATCTCAAAGGCATGACTACCACCTTGAAATCACCACAAGGAAAAGCCCCACTTTATCGGGCGGTATCCACCATCCACCAAAAGGCTTGTGCCTGTAACGAAAGAAGAATCATCACTGGCAAGAAACAGAACAGCCTTCGCGACTTCTTCAGGCTTGCCCAAGCGTCCCATTGGATGCAGCCCAATCAGGTGCTCGTTCATGGCTTCACTGTGCCCAGCGATCAGTGACGTATCTATGTATCCCAGACAGACAGCATTCACACGAATCCCTCTTCTCGCATATCGAAGTCCCAGCGTTTGGGTCAGGAGCTTCACGCCACCTTTGGCGGAAGAGTATGCAGTCGCATCCTCATTTCCAGCATGCCTATGAATAGAGCCACAGTTGACAATCGCTCCGCCAGTGCGTTGTGCCAGCATTTGCTCGATGACGTATTTATCACAGAAGAACACCCCAGTGAGATTCATGTCAATCCTTCTTTGCCAGTCATCCATGCTTAACAGATGACCTGGCGCGTCCTTGGCGATTCCTGCATTGGCAAACAAAATGTCTATCATCCCGAATTTCTCCACAGTGAGGCTCACCATATGTTTCACTTCGTATTCTATCGTCACGTCCGTTTGCACGAACAAGGCATCGAAGCCAGCTTGGTTGAGCTCTTCTGCCAATTCCTTTCCCCGTGGGGATAAGTCAGCAATCACTACTTTTGCCCCTTCTTTCGCGAAGAGACGAACCGTAGTCTCACCGATTCCACTTGCTCCACCTGTTACAATTGCTACTTTATTTTCCAGTCTCATCGATAATGCTTCCTACTTTCATAAAAATACTTGCGTTCCCTTGAGCCACAGCTTCCATAGCGACTTTTCCGTATTGCTCAATCGTTGTTTCCACTATTAGCTGTCATTACTTTTCATGGGTTACATCTTGCACTATCGCGATGGCTTCTCGACCCGTATCATCGCTGTTGTTTTCCCGCTTCTTGTTCCTTTATTGGATATTCTTACCTTGCGTATATTATAGGACTCTTATATATTTTTCGGTATGTAAACATACTTACCACTTCTTAAGGATAACTAAAGGAGGTGATCTACCCAATGAATTTGGAACAGCTCGAATATATCGTAGAGGTAGCGAAAGAAGGCTCTCTGACCAAAGCCGCTCAGAACAAGCATGTCACCCTCTCCGCTATCAGCCAGTCGCTCTCCAATCTGGAAGCAGAACTGGGCGTTACTCTTTTTTCACGTTCCCACCTTGGAGCGGTACCGACTCCTGAAGGGAAAATCATCATCAAAAAAGCATTTGAAGCCTTGGGGAAGATTCAGGAGATATGGGAAGAAGCCCAAAAATACACGAACACGTTAAGTGGAGAACTTAGGCTGGCGACCATTCCCGGGCCATTGACGGTGTTGATCAATGCTGCTTCAAATTTTAAAAAAGATTACCCTCATATCCGTACCCACATTACAGAAAAAGGGACTCAGGAAATATTGGAGGATATTCTCCAGGATAAGCTTGATTTCGGCCTGGTTATCATTCATCAGCACTTGCTCAAAAAAAGTGAGGGACTTAGCCTGGTATTCGAGCCGCTGTTTGAGGTAAAAACGGTCGTGGGCGTAACGAAAAATTCTCCTCTTGCCTCTCAATCTTCCATTACACCAGATGAACTATGCAGACATCCTTTTATCCTTTACAATGATACCTACGTCAAGACGTTCGTAGATGAATTTGTCCAAGCTTATGGCCCTGTCGATATCTTGTTTACTTCCAACATCACAGATGTCATTACCAATGCACTTAGGCAAAACCTCGCTGTCACCATCGGCCTGGACTACTCCTTTATGCGAGACCCCGAAATTATCATGCTTGAAATGGACATTCCTTATCAACAGCCTGTCTATCTCGGCTTGGTCCGATCAGCGGAACGTCATAATTCCCATATCTCCATGAACTTTATCAATCGTCTTCAATATGATTTGAAAAACAAGTAATAACCGCTCTTTCCTTAATGGATAATTAAAAAAGCTGTCGCTTGATTGCGACTGACCGCTTAACGTGGGGTAGTAACAGCGCCGTTGGTACTACGTAATTCAGAAGCACTAAGCATTGATATTGATGACTTCGATTTATTAGAGAGCAAAGATACAAATCGGCCGAAAATCAAAAAGCTTTCTTCCTATCCACAACTACAGGTGCAGGTAGTAAGGTTGAAAAAATGAGAATCCGTACCGAGCAGAAAACATCTTGATAAATATGCAAAAAAACACCCATATAGTGGATGAATAAAAGATAGGGAATGAAACCTCCAACTAGGATTGTCAGGAGGTTTCATTCCCTGTTATTGCTATCTGTTTTTTTGGGTCGCGTACATCCACACATCCGTTAACAAACAAAGAAAGGCTTCAGCTCCGAAGGGATTGTCTTTCTCTGCACCAACGTGTCAAGGGTTCGCTTCGCCTTACGCCCTTGACCTTGTTAGAATTTATTCAACTAAGTTTACATAAAATCGGTTCTTTAATTCTGACCATGTGGCATTAAGAAATTCAACCTCATCGAAATAAACTATCGATATCTATCGCTTTTATAATCTCGTCCTTTGTCTTTACTGAGAACCAAATAATATTTGGTGGTGTATTAATTGGTTGGTCCCAGGAATTGTCTCTTCCCACGGCAATACCCATTTGGAATTAGTAAATAGACGTCTTTCATTGATGAATTCTTGAATCTCCGACTCAAATAAATGAAAATTTCTCTCATAGAAAGAAAATAACAGGAAGGAATCGTTTTCTATTAGAAAACTAAGAATTTGAGCAACTTCCTCAGTTGATACATTATGTTTTAACATTCCAATTGATTTTATTAAGTTAAGTTCCATGCTCTATACTCCTAATCGTTGAAATAGAAATGTTGGTCTGATCTAGTTCTTCCTGTGAAAGTTTGGGACATATTAGTTAGGATCGATTACATCCCGTTGGAAGAGCCATTCGACTTCCTTAATAAGCCATCTCACCAGTTTCATCGTCTTTAGCTGGGACTTTGTCACCTACCTCGATTTCCTCGATAGGTTTCTCCTATTTCAGCTACCACCATTGTATCATTAGCTTGCCGCCTGTTCAGGTAAGTGCTTACCGCGAGAACTTCCGGTAAGCCGCTCAGCAGATTTCTTCCTTGCGCTGTAACAATCGCTACAATGGTCAGTTCTGTTGCGGACAAAATTAAATGATTCGATTTCACCGTCCTTACTCTTAATTGTCCTTCTGTCCATTCTGATAGATGCGAAGCTTCTCAACCTCTGTATCTGGGCGGCATTTTCTTCAGTTGCGATTATGTCCAAAAAAGTGTGAGAAAACGAACATAACAAAAAACAGGTCAATCATGATGGTATCTGACCATAATGAACCTGTAATATGTAACGCTAATGCGTTACTTAAGTTATAAAATTCAAGCATTTATGTGCGTACAGGCATATTAAAGGAATATCATACGAGGGTGATGAGGGTTAAGTTCTTTCAAGGTGTACCGCCCGATTCATTCGGAACTGGGTGGGGTAAAAGAAAGACCTTGAGGATTGCCGCCCCCAAGGTCTTTGAATCATTCATCAAATTTATTGAGCCAATACATCGACTTTTCCGTACTAGACAAGGATTTAAGTAAATCTAATGTCTCTTTCTTTTTCAGTTTAATTGCATCTTGTAACTTTTCGGGAGCTATATCTCGTATATCTTCCAACATACAGCATTCCTCAAACAAATCAATTATTGCCTTGTTGGCATTATTTTGTTTTAGAAGTTGTGCTACATAAGGACGATATAGATACGCATATGCATCTTCAAAAGTTAATGCCCCTTCAAGCAAGGAATCAAGCATGCCAAGATTTAATATACATAAAAACTTTTGAATTTCATCTGAATGCTTCAATTCTATTTGTAAATTCAATGTAACACTCCTTTATTAAGGCATTTGACTCGATGAGTTGCTCCATCCATTTTTCACCTTGACATTAAACACTTGACCGGATTGGCTTTGGAAGTAGTGAATTGAGATTTTTTTACCGTTTGCATCCACACCATCCTTGTAAATCTTGTTCCAAGTACCGGACTCAATAGCTCGTAGTTTCTCAAGTAATTCTGTATTGTTGACCTTGTTCTTCACAGTTCCGTTTTTAGCCGCTGAAAAACCTTGTGGGTAAAGTGGAGCATCTTTAATTGATTTATATACATGTTGCAACGAACAGTTATGAACCCAAATACCAAGGTTAGAAACAAAGTAAGAATGGAAATCAGCTACCTCAAAGTTATAAACCGTTGCTTCTCGCGGCTCTTTTTCAATCTTATCTATCGCCAGTTTAGTACCATCACTCGAAACAAGCAAGTCGCCAACTTTAAGGTCTTTAACGAACGTCCATCCCTTACCATCCAACCAAAATGGATGCTCACCCGTAACCTCGATGATTTCTTCCCCGATGTGGACATAGTAAATTTCGTCAGCCTGTTTTTGGAACAGCCCCACGACCTCTTTATACGCCACTTCTCCGGTTTCGTCAGACTTAGCTAGGACTTTATCCCCTACCTCAATTTCCTCGATAGGCTTCTCCCCTTCGTCTGTTAGAACCTTTGTTCCAGCAGTAAAACAATTGCATTCAAACATCTCATTGACTTCATCAATTAGTTCCTTTGCTGTTTTACTTATTTTTACAGTGATGGCAGGCCCGACACGCAATATACGTATTGCCCCGCGCGTTGCAACTGAAAAGATGATCGCATCGCCTTGCAGCATAAACTCAATTCTTCCCCCCGAGAAGTCTCGGTGTGCGTCTTTAATAGAATTGCTGACCAATCTCTTCGTTATTTTTCCTCTTTCAGTAATAGGTTCATAGTATGTTCCTTTATTTTTTGCATCTATTTCTTGTTGGGCAACTAGTCCGCTCCATCTGTTGGTAACTACCTCATACATAATTACGGACATTAATAAATCTTCATCGTAAGAGCCTGTAACTTCGCCATGATACATTTTCATGGATTTAAGATTTTTTTGCATCATTTTAATGTCTTCGGTAGATACTTCCCGATTGTATGTATCAACTAAAGCATCAATATCAAGAGTTTCTGTATCTTTTGCACTGACCAGTCTAAACCATGAATCAATTGTATACCTTTCTGCAACGTCTTTTGCTCGAATTTTTACAATGTAAGTTCCATTTTTTAAGATTGGCTGGGTAGTCGGCATATTGATGGAACCATCCCACGTAAAGGTATGCTTCACATTCTTCGCCAAAAACCTTCTCGTTTCTAGGTAAACTACATGAGTTGGATTATCTTTAGGTGCTACGGTAATGACCGTTTCCTGATGATCTTCGTAGTATTTCCATGAAATCGTTCCGACAATGTTTAAGGCTGGATCTATAGCCATATACCCCGTATCCCGTACTACTTTATGAAACTTTGTATGGTAGATGGGAGTTGGAGCAGTCTGTAACGAGCGTAGAGCCGCTCTTTTCTCTTTCCTTGGATTTTGCTTCCATACTTTCGCATAAAATACGCCTAAGTCGCCTGGAATAAATAACACGTCTTCCTGATTCGCATAAAACGTCTGGAGCTCATTTCCGTCTTTATCTTCTAACGTTAGAATGTTGTTGTCGACATATAAATTCATATCGGCAATCTCATCCAGCGTAAGCTTGAAATAATCAACATCGTATGGTGAAGACAAACGGTCGGAATAAATCCCATCCCATTCCGCTGCCGTAGCTGTTTCACGAGAATTGTCGAAATCTGACTCTACTGTCATTCTGGTCAATAAATTTGCATTTGCCTTTGCGGTAAGCTTTACATAATACGTCGTATTCGGCGCAAGCTTTGCTTCCACCATGGAGAATAGCGAACCGAAAGGGCCATCATGATCATCATTTTGCACAATCACATTCTGCATGGCAGAATCGCTGTACAAGGTAAGAATCGTGTCTACCTCTCCACCGTTCTCTTGATACGGAGATGTAAACAAGCGATGCAATCCCTCTTTTTCTGTGGTGAACTGATAGATAGCCTCTTTTGCATTCTTCGTCACATCGACAAAAGTGTTGACCGCTACATTCTCAATGATCGGGACTGGATCTGAAGTTACGACAAAATGCTCATAGGCCCCATAAAAAGTAATGGGATTATCATTGATGACTGTCGTGGTAAAGGTATGGCCAGCCCTAATTGTTTCACTCTTTGATGTGCTTTTTTTATCATTATCTGTGATCTTACCGTCTGGACTCTTGACTTCGAAACGATAGGTATCATAACGTGTCGCAGTTGTTTTGATTTTCGAACTTTTTTTACTCTGATTTAGAATGCTTACACTTTCATTCTTTAAGAGGGTTCGTTTTAACAACGCGGGTTGCAAACTTTCACTTCTTGCTATAGTGCTTTCAAATCCGCTGAACGTCACTGGAGAAGCCGAAGTAACAGTTACAACTACCTTTCCACCTGCGGGAATTTCAAGTAAATCTTTAGAGAAATCACGTTCTAGACTATGACTGGTTCCATCTACTTCGTACATGGCATAATCAAATTTATTCCCAGACTCATATGTAACATCTGTCTTTATTTCTCGTCTTATATCACTTTTGTTTACAAAGACATAAGATTGACCTTGTTGTACTTGTTGGTTAAATGTTAAAGAAACCGCTAACTCTTCTTTTAAAATGTCATAGTAACCTGCGAACGTAACCGGCAGGTCAGTGGTCACTGTTGCTGTCAGCTTACCCCCTGGCGGTACGGATACTTGGAGCTGAGAAGTGTCGTTGGCCTCCATACTAATAGAACCGTCACTCTTCATCACTTGATAAGTAAATCGATTTTTGTTGTAGGTTGCATCTGTTAGAACTTGTATAGTATCTTGACTTGTATTCCGAATCCCAATTGTTTCGTTTTTTACCGCTGTTCGTTTGAAAAGAGCAGGGGTAGGACTCACTCTTGCTTCCAATCCATCTTTAAAACCTTCGAATGTCACAGGTTTTAAAGATATGACGGTGACCACTACTCTACTGCCCGGAGGCATTGAAATTTGTCTTCCATTATCACTTGCAGACTGACGTGTTGGAAGTCCTTGATAGTACAAGGTATAATCGTATTTCTTATCCTGAGAGGAATAAGCATCTGTATCTATATACTGGTATTTGTTCGTACTCGTGTTTGTGAATACATAAGACTCGCCTTGGTTCAGTTGTCGTTTAAAGCGTATCGAACTAGAACCATCTTCTTTAAAGAGGTCATAATAACCATAAAAGGTAACGCTCTGATCGGAGGGAATGGTAACCGTCAGCTTTCCACCTGCTGGTATCTCCAAGCTTGTCGCAGTTGCATCGTTTTGCTGTTTGACGACAGAACCAGTATTTGAGGCAATCTGATAACTGTATTTATTCCTACTAGACGCATTCGTTTCAATCTTCAATTCTTTCGTGCTTGTGTTTAAAAAGCTTACGGTTTCACTATTAAACACTTGGCGCTTAAATAGTGCAGGATTTGCGCTGGGGCTTCTTTTTACACCTTTCTCAAATCCTTGGAAGGTCACAGGTATGGAAGACGTGACCGTAACGACCATTTTTCCACCGACTGGAATATACTTCGATCTCAAAGCTGTATCCAAGGCATACGAATTGCCAGTGCCGTCGCTATTATAAACGGTGTATTCGAATCGATTTCCTTTTGAAGAAGAAGCATCTGTTTCAATCTCTTGAATCTTTCCACTAACATTCGTAAAGATATAAGATTCGCCTTGTTTGACTTCTTGTTTGAATAGAAGATCTTCTACCTGTTCTTCTTTAAAATGATCAAAATATCCATGAAATGTTACCGGATTATCTTTGGTTACTGTTGCAGTCAACGTCGCACCAGCTGGAACAGGTATGCTTCTCAAGGAGGAATTGTCCTGTTGGCTCACGATAGAACCATCACGACTTGTAACTTGGTAAGTAAATACTTTACTTGGGCCAGCATCTGTTAGAGCTTTAAGGTCGAATGAGCTTGTATTTCTCACACTGACTGTTTCATTTTTGGTAACCGTTCTTTCCCAAAGAGCAGGATCAACACTTGGGGTTCCGACAAAGATAGGGTCATATACTTGGAACGTGATCGGCGTGCTAGACTTAACCGTTACGACTATCTCTCCACCCGCGGAGACAGCGTTCGATCTTGCATATGAATTAGCAGCCTGGGAATGTACTGTGCCATCGCTTTTGTAAATAGCAAAATCAAATCTCGTATCTGTCTTATACGCAGCATCGGTATCTAACCTTAATGTCTTTTCACTATTATTGACAAAACGATAGGACTCGCCTTGATTCAGTTTGTGACTGATGACAGTTCCATCGGAGGTGTCCTCTTCTTTGAAGATGTCATAATAACCACCAAATGTTACAGGATCATCAGATGTCGAAGTGGCTACAAACTTTCCACCTGCTGGAACGGAATAGGAAACTGTCGACGTATCGACAGCCTGTTTGTACACCGAACCATCACTGTTGAATATATGGTAACTGAATTTCTTTTTCGTACCACCAGTGTATTGAATGGACTCACTTTGTGAGCTTGTATTTACTGCAATAAACGTTTCATCTTGGCTCAACGTTTTTTTAAATAAAGCGGGTTCTGATGCAGAATAATAGGTTGTTTTTTCTACATCTCCCGTAAAAGTTACCGGAAATCCAGTAACCGTAACAACAAGCCTTCCATCTAGCGGGATCGACCTTGAAGTGGCAATGGAGTCTAGGTCATGAGCGACGCCCTCTCCCTCTGCATTGTACGCAGCATAGTCATACGTCCTACCATCAGTTCTCGAAGTGTCGGCCTTCAACGAAGAACTTGATTTAGGATTACTATTTTCAAAAACATAAGTCTCACCTTCGGAAATGGTTAGCTCGAATGTTTCCCCCGCAACTCGGCTCATCAACCTGGGGATTTCCTCTTCTATTTCGCCGGTTTGTGATTCATCGGTTAATTCATCTACAGCAGGCTCTTCTGAAGAAGCATCTACCACTTCAACATTCACTTTCGTCACTTTGTCTTTGTAAGTAGCAGTGAGCGTGGTTTTACCCGGAGCTTGAGCAATGACCTTGCCTTCTTCGATACGAATCAATTCTTTGTTCTCGATTTCCCACGTGACAGATTTGGTTACATCTTCAACAACTTTATCTGCCCACGATGCCTTAACAAGTAAAGCAACGGATTCATCTACTGCCATTTGAATTTCATCTGGAAGGATTGATAACTCTACTATTTCGTTTTCTGGTTCTAATTCTTCCTCATTTTCTTGCTTTCCCTCGTCCATGGGGAACTTACTATCTACAGATCCTTCGCTTTCTATTTCTGTTGTACTCTCTAGACCTTCTGAAGATGTATTTTCACTTGTTTGCACTGTGTTCATTTGATTATCTAGATTTGTAGATGCATATGAAAGGGGTACTACCATATTCAAAAGCACACTCAGCACTAGAAGCACGGACAAATATCTCTTCATGTTAATGTTCACTTTGCTCTCCTCATTGGTTAGGTTTCTACTAGTTTGACATTCGAGAACAGCGCTTAAGAAAATGGAGTATTGTTCAAAATACAGGTAGTAGAAAGAGTCACTATCTCAGTAAAATACTTCGAAATTTAATAAACCCAAACTGAAACATGATAGCTCCACGATCAATATTCAAATTCACCTACTCGAATATGTAACTTTGCTGTAATGTACCCTCTTACCAAATCAATTTGTTAGGCCTTTTGTTACAACTGAATCTACTGTCTACTCGAATTGAGCAGCACTGCCTAATACGATTCCCTTCACAATTACTACCTCACTTTCCATATTTTATTATGATTAAACATGATATCATTACTTCCTAATATACCAAATGGGAATAATGTCATATTCTGCATATTACACAATTAGGAAATTAGTCTATTATTTTTAAAAAAACAATACTCTACGCACCTTTAATAGACAAGCAACCATGACGTAGGATATGGGGGAAATCCAAGCCCAAAAAGAGGAAAAGGGCCCTTATTAAGGCCCTTTTTTCATACTCCGAACATCCGTGTTTCTTGTCTGCTATTCAGTTACCTACTACGCTTGGTTCAGCTTGTGATAGTGCCTAAACAACTGATCGCAGTCCTCGCGCTTCTCCACCTTGATCATGTTCAAAACGCTCGTATCCTTACCAGAAAAATAGTCGCGCAGATGCTTATCCGAAAAACCGTTCTCATGCGCGTCCTCCGCAGTCGAGCAGTAATGAACGACCTTGATGCCAGACCAAATGATAGCCCCCACGCACATCGGGCAAGGCTCGCATGTCGCGTAAATTTCGCAGCCTGTCAGGTCCATCGTGCCCAGCGTCTTGCACGCTTCGCGTATCGCTACCATCTCTGCGTGCTGGGACGGGTCCATATCTGCCATCATGCGATTGCTGCATACGGCGATGATTTCGTCCCCTTTCACGACGGCTGCCCCGAAAGGTCCTCCAAGCTTGTTGTTCATACCTTCCAGCGTTTTTTCCACTGCTAGCTTCATGTAATCCATTGACTTGCATCCTCCCTCAAGAGGCCATTATTTTACGATGTGTGTCCCTGCTTTGTTCGTAATCGCATCTTTTAAGCTCTCCGGGTTCGTGATGATCACGCTTGACCCGCTTTTCTCCAAAAAGATCAGACTGGCCTCGATTTTTGGCAGCATGCTGCCTTTTGCGAAGTGCTCTTCACGAACGTATTGCTTCGTTTCCTCTACCGTGATGCGCTCCAGCGCCTTTTGATTTGGCTTGCCGAAGTTAATGCATACCTGCGGGACACCTGTCGTAATGATCAATGTCTGTGCATCGATTTGCTCTGCCAGCAAGCTGGTGGCAAAATCTTTGTCGATGACAGCATCGATACCATCGTACGTATTTTCGCCCGTTTTCACAACCGGAATACCGCCGCCACCAACAGCGACAACCACATATCCCGCTTCGATCAACGATTTGATTGCGTCTTTTTCCACGATATCGATTGGCTTCGGGGATGGAACCACTCTTCTGTAGCCGCGACCAGAATCCTCGATAAATACCCAGTCCGGATGCTCTTTGCGCATCTCTTCCGCCTGCTCCAGTGTGAAGAAGGAGCCGACTGGCTTCGTTGGATTTTCGAAGTTCGGATCATCCTTGCTGACTTCTACCTGCGTGATAACGCTCGCCACTTTTTTGTTGATTCCTTTTTTGGCAAATTCGTTGGTGAGTGCCTGCTGGATTTGATAGCCGATTCCGCCCTGCGTATCCGCCACGCAATTGACCAGCGGGATCGTTGGCATCCCGGACACTTCATTGGCGATTTCGCATCGTTGCAAAGCAAATCCAACCTGTGGTCCATTGCCATGGGTAACGACAACGTTGTAACCTTCTTGCACCATATCTGCTATATTTGCCGCGGTTTCACATACGGCTTCATATTGGTCTTGAATCGTGTTGCGACCATTATCTTTAACTAATGAGTTGCCGCCGATTGCAACAATAACGAGTTTTTCCACTGGGCACTTCTCCCTTTGTTAAGATACTTTTGCAGCTGTTTCACTCTGCGTGATCGTGCTTGATGTGTTCCATTTATAGCACAGCGCATATAAAACGCCAGATATGATCGACCCGCTAAGGAATGCTGACTTGCTGATGTTTGCCAATAGTGGCACATTTGGCAAGAAAGAGCCGGATAGTGTAGTCAAGAAGCTGACGATCAATACGCCGCATGCCACCATATTAAAGCCGTTTTTGTATTCCCCGTTTTCACCTGGTTTTACGTAGATGCCAGATAAATCCAGCTTTCTTTTTCTTTCAATGAAGAAACTCACCAGCATGATTCCCGTAATCGGACCGTACATGGAGCCGATAAAGCTATAGAACATATACAGCGCAGCCGTGCCGTTCACCAGCTTCCAAGGTAAAATGACAGTCCCCAATACAGCTGTTAAGATAGCCGCTGATTTCACTGTAAACATTTTCGGAAGAAGCGCTGTCATTTGCAGTCCAGATGGCAGCAAATTCCCAAACACAACATAGCTCGTCGAACCTATATTCAGTGCCAGCAACAAGATAATGACGGCAACAGGATTCCCAATTTGATCAATGGCAACGACTACATTAAAGTCTGTGATGCCAAACGCGATTTGCGTTCCAACCAACAATCCTACACACGTAATTCCAAACAGGATGTAGGATGCAATCATTCCAAGCGGCAGACCAATCATCGGAGCTTTCGGGTGTTTTGCCCGTTGCGTAAGGTCTGTAATATTTACAATCGGGCCACCCCAGTTCGATACCAATGCACTAACACATGCGATAAATACAAGCCAATTCTCCATCGGTTTGGCAGGAGCATAGGCAAAAATCGGACCGAATCCGCCAGCAACGCTGATCGCCCAAATCGCTGCACCCACGATGAAAATATAGATGATCGGTGAAGACCATTTACTAAACAGACTAAGAATTTTCATTCCACCTAAAAACAGTCCAACTGTAATGACCCAGAGGATCACGTAAGAAAGTGCGGTCGGGAAGTCTAATCCAAGAAAATCAAAGCCCGGAAGCATCTCCATATAACCCGGGAAAATTTTCTCAAAAATAACATTAAAGGACTGTGCCCCAATAATCGTTTTTGTCCCAAAAAACACAACCCCAGCAATTAGCCCACGACATATAGCAGGAATGATCGAGCCTTTTACACCAAAGGAGCTGCGCAGAAGCATCGAATAGCCAATCCCGTACTTCTGTCCCGCATAGCCATTCAACACATAGCCAGCCGAAACAATCAAGGCAGCAATCATGACTGCCCACAAGACTTGCGGAACGGATAATCCGAGGACAAAAATCCGGCTACAGTCATGTACGACATAAGATTGTGCACAGCGCCCATCCATACGGTCACGTAGTTAAAGGTGCCCCAATCTCGATTTTCGGAAGTCTTTGGCAAAATATCGTCCGCATATCCATAGGACTTGAATTCTTCATATGATCCCTTTACGTTTGCCTGTCCCATGTTCATTCACCTTCCTCATTCAACCCAGCTTTCGCAACCTTCTTTTGCTGCGAAAGCTGAGTCACTTAGGATGAAAAGCTGTTAGCTAATCGTTTCCGTTACTGCAAGCAATGCCTTTTCGAAAGCTACCATCGGTGGATACGTAATACCCGCACCAATCATGCCGATACCCGCGTCTTTATGCGCAATGGCGGTGTTGATAATCGGCAGGATGCCTGTTTGGATCACCTGACGAATATCAATTCCTGTTGCGACACCTTGGAAGTCGAGGAGAGGAATCGTGACGTTTGGATTTTCTGCTGTCGTAATTTCCTTCATCGTGGTGGAGAAGCCGATCGCTTCTTCAACCGTTCCGCCTACGAGCGCAACAATCGCTGGAGCTGCCGCCATCGCGAAACCGCCGATCCCATATGTTTCGGTGATCGCACTGTCCCCGATATCCAAGCCGGAATCCTCTGGCTTGTAGCCTGCAAACATCGGACCGACTACCTTTTGCGCTGGTCCTGTGAACCAAGTGTTGCCTGCCATGCCGCTTACACGAATACCGAACTCTACCCCATTGCGCGCCATCGTGGTGACAATCGTGCTGTTCTCGATTCCATGTGCTGCGTCCAGTGCGCATTTGCACATCGCCATCCATGTCGGACCAGAGAAGTAATCGCTGCTTGCTACGAAATCGAATACTTCGCGTTTTTGTTCTTTTGTGAAATCTGTCTCCAAAATGTACGGAGTCAGCGCTTGAATCAACAAGCTCGTACCCGCGTTGTTGCGGTTGTGGCATTCATCGCCCATGTGCAATGCTTGCGCCAGCATGAGACGAAGATCGATTTCGCCAGCAATTTTCATGGCATCCCGCAGCATTGGTCCCAATACATCGCGCATCCAGTTCAGGCGAGCGATGACACTTTCATCGTTGGCACCCATGCGGAGAATTTTGGCCATTTGCTCACTCAGGTTGGTGTAAGCGACGTTGCCGTACGTTTTGTTTTTCACCACATGCATGAACATTGAAGCGGATGTGACACCAGCCATGGAGCCTACGCAGTTGTGTTCGTGGCAGGGAGAGAACGTGATCGCGCCGGAAGCAGCTACCTGTTCAGCTTCCTCGATGTCTTTTGCCAAGCCCTCGAATACGATTGCTCCGGTTACAGCACCTTTCATCGCGCCGCACATTTTGTCCCAAGTAATGGGCGGACCTGCGTGGAGAATCGTCGTTTTTGTCATGCCTGGTACCACATTGATTGCTTGGTCGAAGCCAACAAGCATCGGCTGGGAGTTGATGATACGCTCTACCGCCAGCTTGTTTGCCCCAGCGATTTTGTCTGCGACCGCAGTGTTTTCCAGTCTGTCGAGAGCGTTGATCAGCTCAGGCTTTCCGCCACCCGGAGGCTTCCAATCCAGATGAGACGCATTCGCATTTTGCTTGATGATATCGTCTTTGAAAAACTCGATTCCTACGTTGATCGCATGAATTTTTCCGTTAAACAGCTCGTTGATTTTGCTCATGATTATTCCCCTTTCGCGACAAATTCTCTGGCCAGAAGACCTGCGTTCGTGCTGCTGCTTGCAATCGTTACACCCGCATCCATCAGCTTCTTCACTTGCTCATCGAAGTTCGGTGTATCGAGGTCGGTACCCAGCACGTAGCCCAGGATTTCCAGGTGTCTGCCTTCCTTGGCAGCCTGATCTTTTGCTTCGATGATCGCTGGCAGCATCACGCCTACAGGATCTTCGTGGGAACCAAAGCCCAAGATGAAGTCCATCAGAATGACGCCGACGGAAGGATCTTTTGCTTCTTCCAAAAATCTTGCGATGCGCGAGGACGGGTCGATCATTGGATGCGGCTTGCCGTTTGTAAAGTCGTCATCGCCCATGTCGAGGTAGGTGTGAGCCTTGCTCTCATGGATGTTTTTCAGCTTGTAGTCTGCTTTCTTTTGGATGTTGCTGTATACGTCTTCATACTTTTCCATCGCGAGGTACATCGCTTCGTCGCACAGGGTACCGCCGCAGAACAGTCCGCGAACGTATTTTTGTTCCGGTGTCAGCTTGGCCCGCACTTCTTCAATCAGCGGCCAGTTGAGTGCGCGTTTGTTGAGCTCGTCTTCGTTGGCGCCCGCCAGCACCACTGCTTTGATGGCTGCTTCCTTGCTCGTTTTCGCAAAATGTCCGCCAGCTTGTACAACCGCTGCTTCGTCTCCACCTATGAAGTACACAACGACAGGCTTTTTGCTGTTCTTTACTTGTGCCAAAACTTTTTCCTGAACGCTTGGTGCTGGTGGCTTGGAAATGAGTACGATGACCTTTGTCGCCTCATCCTCTTCCAGTGCTTTGATTCCGTCGAGCATCATGATGCCGCCGACTTGCTCTGACAGATCGCGACCGCCTGTGCCGATCAGCTGCGTGATACCGCCGCCGAAGTCGTGAATACGCACGCTCACCTCTTGGCTTCCTGTCCCGGATGCACCTACGATCCCGATGCTGCCTTTTCTCACGGCGTTTCCGAAGCACAGTGCTACATTGCCGATAATCGCTGTACCGCAGTCAGGTCCCATCATCAAGAGGCCTTTTTCATGCGCGAATTGCTTGAGGGCGATCTCTTCCTCGATGCTCACGTTGTCGCTGAACAGCATGACGTGCAGATCGTTTTCCAATGCTTTTCTCGCTTCTCTCGCCGCGAATGCACCGTTTACCGAAATCACTGCGAGGTTTGCCTCTGGGATGCTGGCTACCGCTGAATCAATCGTGGAGTATTTGATCTCCGTAGCAGATTTGCTGCCGCCTTTTTTCTTGAACAGTTCTTCGATGGCGATGAGAGCGCTCTCGCACAGCTCGACTGTCGCTGCCTTCACCACGATCATCAGGTCGCTCGTTTTCGCTGCTTCCAGCTCAGGTGTGAGCAAGCCTACGTTTTTCAATACCTCTTTGTTCATGTCGGTGCCCATTGCAATGACTGCTTGCTCGACACCTTCGATTTGATTCGCTTTTGTAGATAGAGACATCAGGGATACCGAGTCAAAATACGTGCTTTGCTTGATTACGACTTTGGTAGACATACGTTACCTCCAGCTTCTAGATTTCGTTCCAAACCACATAGGATGCCAAGCAAGATATCCGTGCCCGACGACGAGCCGATCCCGATGATTTTGTCTAAGGCAGGGACAAGCTCTTCCAAGGAGCCGGACACCATACACGAAAGCAAATCTTGGAGTGACTCTCTTACTTGACCATAGGCCGCTTTTTTCAACGTGATCGCACTGACTTCGTTCGTTAATGCTTGGGACGAACGGACGATTTCTTCGAAAAATGGGCATGACAAACAACAGGAAATGTTTTGCATTTTGTATACACTGCACAATCCCACTAAAAAATCGTCACCTGAGGGCGTTAACCCCGGACCCAGTCCGATAAGACTTATCGCACGCTGAGTAGCTGACTCTATGCGGTTGTTCGCCAGATCGTCGGAAAGCATGCCTGCACGCTGGATCAGCATACGGGACATCTCTTTCTCAAACGGGCTGGCAGGTTGGGAGGACATTTTCATGCCCCCCGTCTTGCCGTATACGTCCACGTAGTTTTTCGTGAACGCTACATTTCTTCGCAATACTTCTACGCCTTCTATGTCACAAGGATAGGAAGGAAGCTCACCTTCCCACTTTGTTGCTTGCTGTGTCCATATTCGCAAATCCGCTCCGATAACGAGCGTATTCTCTTCCGTAATGACTGGAGCGTTTACTGACAGCCCCAGCTCTGAAAAACCTTGTACATCAATGATGAGCGTGTTCGGTGCATTGTCTAGCTGCTTGTTGCCAATGGTGTACAATTCCCCGTTTTCGCTGCATGTCAGATTGATCGTTCGCTCAAAAATACTGTGTACGGCCCCGCTAAAGTTTGCTCGTGCCAAACGCTCAAGGAAACCAGCATCGCCAGACAACGCCTGGATGTACATGGGACGCTTTACTTTGCTCCTGCTTCCAGCAAGATTTGTTCGATTTCGGTGTAGCCTTTTCTTCTTGCCAGTTCAAGCGGTGTTACGCCGTATTTATCTACCATGTGCACATTGCAGCCATGCTCAATCAACAGCTTGATGATCGCTTGCTGCTTTTCGCCGCCATCATTCAGGATGATTGCTTCGATGAGTGGTGTCCAGCCTACAAAGTTGGTGTGATTCACATTGATGTCCGTTGTTGTTACCAGCTCACGCACGATCTCCACATGACCTTTTTCAGAAGCGGGTGTAATCCCTACTCCGCCAAAGCGAGTCAACAGCTCCAGGTTGGTACCTGCCTTGATCATCATTTTGACGAGTTCCAGCTTGTTGTTGATGCAACCGAACAAAAACGGGTTGAAGCATGTTTCATCCTGCAAATTAACATCTGCACCCGCTTCTACCAAAAACGATACCGCTTCCAATTTGTCGTTCATGGCTGCAGTCAGAATCGCTGTACGCTTTTGTTTGTTTCTTGCGTTGATATCTACGCCTTGCTCCAAATGCTTTTTCAGCGCCTCGATATCCCCTGCTGCCGCTGCTTCGAGAAATGCGTGCACTGCGTTTTTGTCCGTCATAGTCGCCCTCCATGGTCTCGTAATAATAGCCCGACTGTTTTTGCTGAGCGCTTGTTCTCCCAAAAATCATTAGACAAGCACCCGTACCTTACAGCATTATTTTAGACAGGATGTATGAGATCGTCATTGTGTATCGAAACTAAAAAAACTCAGTTTCGCTTGTGCACATTGCACAATCACAACCATCCGTTTGTGGCAAAGGAGTGAACGAGATGCTGACTATCAAAGATTTGCTGTCCATCCAATCCATTGACGGCATTAAAATCATCGCCGGAGAACAAGGCATCAACAACGTCATCTCCATCGTCAACATCATGGAGAACCCGGATGCGTTTGACTGGCTGTCTTCCAATGAACTGCTGCTCTCCACCGGATATATTTTCAAAGACAACCCCGAACTGCAAAATAAAATCATCAAGGAGCTTGCGGAAATCAACTGTTCTGGGCTCTGCATCAAGATGCATCGCTATTTTGATCAAATCCCGCAAAACATGATCGATCATGCCAACAAGTACGGACTCCCACTGCTAGCATTGCCTTTTGAATACACGCTGTCGAAAGTGATTGCCATTATTAATGAGAAAGCCTCCGGACGTTACGACTTGTTGAACCGCAAAACATTGGACATGCATAATGCGCTGTTTCGCATTGCGCTCGAGGGTGGAGGACTGGATCGCATCGCCTCTGAACTGTCCGAGACAATCAACAACCCGATCCTCATTCTGGATCAGGACTGGCATCTGCTCCATTACACGGAAATCTGGCACAATCCGATTCCGCTTGACTCCTGCTTGACCTTGATCAAAAACAGGCCTGTGTTTACCCGTGACTTCATCGAGTCTGTCCCGAAAAATATTAGCCAGATCAAAAAGTCGATCAAGCGTATCTACCATGCAAAAGATTATGAGATCAAATGCAGGATTCTCCCTGTGGCCGTTGCCAATCACATCTATGGATACATCGTCGTCTGGCAAACAGTTTGGGAGCTGACTGAATTTGACTACATCGTACTGGAGCAGGCATCCACGATCGTGGCGCTGGAGCGGATCAAGGCGAGGGAAATCGAGGAAGTGAAGCTGAAGATCAGACAAGACTTTTTCGATGACTTATTAACGGGAAAAATTACTTCGTCTGACTCACTGCAAACCTTATGTGATTTGCACGGACTACAATCGAGCTACATGTATTTTTGTGTGGTTATTAATATCGAGCCGGTTGAGCTGGAAAATTTGGAGGATATGGTCGATCGCAAGTATGAGCTGGATCGGATCGCCAAAAGATGTGTGGATCTCGTCTATGACTATTCGAGCACAGCTCCTGGAGAAATCACCTGCTTTTATCGGAACAACCGGATCATCATCCTCATCGGACAAAATGAGCATCGACCTGTGGTATCCGCAAGCGAAGCCAAGCAATTCGCCAATGAGCTGTATAGCGCTCTCGTGGATAAAATCAAGAAAACCTTATTCTTTATTGGGGTCGGCCGTCAGTATAAAAACATCGCTTCGCTGCATAAAAGCTTTTCTGAAGCACATGAAGCGATCCGCCTGATGCAGAAGTTCAACAGCAAGGGCGACGTCTCTCATTTCGATGATTACTCCGTCTATCATTTCTTGGATTCCAACATTAAGGACATCGAACTGGAAGACTTCTTTTTGAAGCGTCTGGGGAAGCTGTACGAGCATGATCAAGAGTTCGGCACGAGCCTCATGGTGACCTTGGACAATTACTTTTTGTACAATCAAAACGTCAGTGAAGCGGCGAAAGCGATGTTCATTCACCGCAATACGTTTATTTATCGGATTGAGAAGATCAAGGAGATTTTGAACATGGATTTGAAAAACTCGGAGGAGCTACTTCAAATCCAGCTGGCGCTCAAGATCGGCAAGCTTTTGCACAAGGAGTAAAGCTCGTCAACATACTGTAGTGGTCGGGAGGAAGGCGTGCCACATGTTTTCCAGTCGCCTTTTTCCTCACTTCGTTCGGGCGGTCTCCTTCC
>NZ_PXZM01000040.1 GCF_003013395.1 Brevibacillus fortis
GGAAATTTGTCAACAACCCCTAGTTGGCGTCCTTTTTTGTTAAGAGGGAAAATATATGAATTTCAAATAATTTTTTTATCATACAAAAAATTGTTGAAGAAGATTTTGCAGAATAGTATGGTTAAAGAAAGGAATGAAATCGATGACGAGGTGATGGCTATATGTCCAAAGTGGAGCAACGTTTAAAAGAGTTAGGGTATGAGTTGCCGCCAGTTCCTCCAACCATGGCGAATTATGTGTCATGTGTACAGACTGGCTCTGTCATTTATACATCTGGTGCGGGGTGCTACGTAAATGGAAGTCCGATGTATCTGGGTAGGCTGGGGGCGGATGTGACGATCGAGCAGGGCTATGAGGCTGCTAAGGTCACGGTTCTTAATCTGCTAGCGATTTTGAAAAGCGAGATTGGGGATTTGGATCGAATCACACGGATTGTCAAACTGTTCGCACTCGTCAGCAGCGCCCCTGATTTCTACGAACAACCACGGGTGATCAATGGAGCTTCTGATTTCCTCATCGAAATTTTTGGTGAAGCGGGCAAGCATGCGAGAGCGGCTGCTGGGACATCTGTTCTTCCGTTTAACAACCCGATCGAAATCGAGATGATTGTGGAAGTGAACGAGGGGTAATATGAAAAACTTACATCCGATATTAGCAAGCTACATTCCAGTAGTAGAGGGACTGGCACGGACCTTTGGTGAGCATTGTGAAGTGGTTTTGCATGATCTGACCGGCGATATTTCTTCATCGATCATTGCCATTTCCAACGGCCATGTCAGTGGTAGACAAATCGGCTCACCGGTAACGAATCTGGCACTGCAAGCTTTACGCACGACGAAGGTCAGTGAAGAAGCTTTTGACCTCAACTACCGCAATGACACTATCAAAGGCAAACAGATCAAATCGAGCTCCATCTATATTAAGGATGAACATGGGGAAGTCATTGGCAGTCTGTGCATCAATCTTGATATGACTCATCTCGCAATGGCGCAGTCATTCATCGAATCAATGATGGTGATCCAAGACAAGCGTGAGGCAGAAAAAGCGGAAGAGAACTTCGCTCCGACTGTCGGGACGTTAATGGAGCAAATGATAGACGATTGCCTGAAACGTACAGGCAAACCGATCGCCCTGATGCAAAAAGAAGAGAAGATTCAATTTATCCACCAGCTGGATGAAATGGGTCTGTTTTTGATCAAAGGAGCCGTGCAATACATCGCGGATTTGTTGGATATATCCAAATTCACGGTTTACAACTATCTCGATAAGAAAAATTCATAGACCAAAGATGGGAGATGACCCGCATGGCAGAAGTAACGAGAGAACAGGCGCGTGAATTTCATGACGGTGTTCACGTTCTGGATGGGCATTTTGATCTGTTGATGGATGTGGAAATTCAGCGTGGATACGGTCGAACCAAAATGATCGAGACGGAGTATTTGCCACGGTTCCAGAAGGGTGGCGTGCATTCCGTTGTGGCGGCAGTGTTCGTTGAGGATGCTTTTGTACCGGAGATGAGTCTGCGCAAGGCGCTCAATCAGATCAGCGCTATGCATGCAGAGGCGGCAGAGTCTCCCGAGCACATTGTCATCGCAAAAAATCTCGATGATTTGCGCCGGGCAAGAGCGGAGCAAAAAGTATCGTTTATCCTGTCGTTAGAAGGGGCAGAGCCGCTTTATCACGATTTGAGTCTCTTGCGTGTCTTTTATGAGCTGGGTGTACGGATGATGGGTCTGGTTTGGAGTCGGCGCAACTTCGTTGGGGATGGCAGCTTCTTTGCGCCAGTACGTGAAGGGAAAAAAGGAGGCATTACGGATTTTGGTGTGCGTCTCATCGAGGAAGCGGAAAAGCTGGGTATTGTCATCGATGTGAGCCATTTGAATGACGAAGGGTTCTGGGACGTGATGGAAATCGCCGAAAAGCCAGTGATCGCTTCTCACTCCAACAGCCGAACAGTCGTGCCGACGATGCGGAATCTGACAGACGAGCAGATCAAAGCGATTGCGGAAAAGGACGGGCTTGTCGGGCTGAATGCGTTTAGCATGTTCGCGGCGACCAACAGCGCTGACGCAACGCTTGCGAGACTGATTGACCACGTTGACTATATGAAAAAGCTTGTTGGAGCAAGGCATATCGGGATAGGCCTAGATCTGTGCGATGATTTGACGAAATATTTGCCCTTGGACAAGATTGCCAAAACCACAGAAATGCCATTTGACGTAGTAAAAGGCCATTCGTCTCTACCAGACATTACGCATGAGCTGATGAATCGCGGGTATACGGATGGAGAAATCGAAGGAATCCTGGGTGGCAATTTCCTCAGAGTGTATCAGGATGTGTGGAAGTAGATCAGATGAGAGGAGGAATGGCGGATGGGACAGACAAAAGGTTCATTTGGCTATTATCAATCTGGTATCAAGGTAGCAGATATACGCTTTGAGGATGGGGAAGTTTGGCATCGGAGCACAGGTTGGGATACGGGCAGAGCGGCCGACGGTCCATTTGTACAGCTGGTTGAAGGGGAAGCAGTCTACGAATTGCCGCTCCTCGACCTGGCACAAAAGCTGCCGGACTGGGAGCAAATCGACTGGGAGAGCGAACAAGTAGTGTTTCCGGAAAGCGGAGGACACTACCAACGTCATCTATCCATCGAAGGAACAGGTCCCGCGGGGCAAAAACAAGCGTGGATCTGGGCGGTACGGGAAGCAACACAGCCAATTGATTTGATCATTTGTGAGAACGAAGTCATCGCGTTTGTACTGACAGGTCGTGGCGATAGCGTCGTATTGGCTAAAACAGGGTGGGAGAATTTGACTCCGCTCACGATGTGGCAAGATCCTTTGCTGTCCGAAGTAAACTACGGCGTACATCATTTGGGTAGGCATAATGTGGAAATGATAGATGGTGTTCGTTTGGCGACCGAAGTTTGGTTGCCTGCGGGCTTGGCGGAGGGGCAGCGAGTTCCAACCATTTTCATGCGCACTCCCTATGGACGAATGGATGCCATTTTTCGCCGATTGCCTTTTGTAGCTCGCGGATATGCGCTGGTTGTACAGGACACGCGCGGACGTGAAGATTCTGAGGGAGAGTGGAGCCCACTCATTCACGAGCGCAATGATGGAGACGACAGTCTCAACTGGATCGCGAGCCAAGAGTGGTCGGATGGCAACATCGGGATGCTCGGCGGATCGTACGTGGGGTATGTGCAATGGGCTGCTGCCGCAAGTGGGAATCCGCATCTAAAGGCGATTTTCAGTTATGTGACAGTAGGAACGCCGTATGTGGATATTCCTCGCAAAGGGGGAACGATTCTCGGCGGTCTGTCATGGATTTTCATGATGGCAGAAAAGCGTCGGAACGTTGCGGCTCTCTCCCGGGATGACTGGAGTGAGGTCATCAAGGTGCGCCCGATCAAGGAAATTCCGCAAAAAGTGCTGGGGAAAGAAATCCCGTTTTGGACAAAATGGATGGAACATCCGGACGGAGACGAGTTCTGGGCCATGTCAGACTGGAAACGGCATGCCGATCAGGTAAAGGTGCCAGCTACCCTCGTATCAGGCTGGTATGACGACAACGGGATGGGGACGAGCGAATCGTGGGAGGTTGTCTCCCGAAATGTGCCAGAGCACGCCAGACTCATCTTGGGGCCGTGGTATCACAAGGCGAATACGACCCGAGAAATCCATCATGTGCCATTTGGAAACAACGCCATCCGCTACGATCTGGATGTGACACAGCTCCGCTGGTTTGACCGCTATTTAAAAGGGGTAGAAAATGGCGTTGATCAGGAGGCGCGTGTCGAGTACTACATGGTGGGAGAAAACGAGTGGAAGACCTCGCAGACTTGGCCGCCAGCAGAGGCGACGCTGACGAATTTGTATGTAAGCAGTGGAGGTAAAGCCAATACAAGCGGTGGGGATGGAACGCTAATACTGTCTACCCCAGGTGAACAGGCGGTGGATATATACAACTATGATCCGCTGGATGCGGCACCGTATCTACTGGATTTGTCGGAGAACGAAAACAGCGTTCCGGAAAACTATCGTGATGTGGAAGAAAGGGCAGATGTGCTCGTTTACACATCGGAGCCATTGGAAGAGGAAGTCGTCATCGGGGGAGAAATCTCGGCTGTTATCTATGCATCTAGCTCAGCGCGGGATACAGATTGGTTGGTCCGACTGTGTGATGTAGATGAGGAAGGCAATTCGATTCGTCTATCGGACGGGATTATCTGCGCACGCTACCGCCACTCATTCGAAGAGCCTGAGCTACTTGTTGCCGGACAAATCGAATGCTATGAGATTCGCATGACCAAGATCGCCAATGTCTTCCAAAAAGGTCACCGCATTCGCGTCTCCGTTACTTCTGGCGCCGAGAACTTCTCGTTCCCAAATCCGAATACAGGCAACGATCTGGCAACGGAAACCGAGACGGTCGTCGCCGTGCAACGTGTCTATCATGACAGCCAATATCCGAGTCATATCAAGCTCCCTCTCTTGCGTTCTGGGGGAAGCAAGCAACCTTCAGGAGGTATCTAAAATACAATGACTGTTTACAGTTGCAGAATATGCAAGTTCCGTTACGACGAGTGGCTAGGTGATACGAAAAATGGCGTCCCGCCCGGGGTGCCTTTTCCTCATTTAGCAGGTTCTGTGTGTACCGATTGTCAGATGGACGAGGAAGGGCGGCACTTGCCGCTTCCTGAAACCAAGTACACGAACGTGGAAGCTACGTATTACGATCAGTTTGCCGGGAAGGCTAGCATCGCATTTTATCGAAACTGGTTGCTGAGGGAATCGGAGCAAGCCCTAGTCTCGGTGCTGGAGCTGGGTGTTGGGACAGGGAGAATAGCCATTGAGCTGGCTCGGAATGGCTTGTCCGTCTGCGGTATAGATTGGAGTCCGGAAATGCTGGAAATGGCCGCCAAAAAGAAACGGCGCATGTTAAAAGGGAAAGAAGAACTGCTGGACCTTGTCGAACAAAATATGTGGGAGATAGAGCTCGATCGGCAATTTACGCATGTGCTTCTCCCAGAAGGGATTTTTCAACAGGCCACCTGTAGAGACAGGCAACGACAATTGCTTTCGGTCATCCACGATTACATAACCGAGGACGGAACATTGGCAATTGACTTACTCTTGCCGCCAGTAAAAAATCAATGGACAACGATGCAACGCAAATTCGTTTTCCCAGACCGTATGGTGTATCAAAAGGTAGAGGGTGAAACTTCGCTGTTGGAGCAAAAGTTCCGCTACACGCTTACTTATGAGACTTTTCTTGAGCAGATTGAGCAGCCAAGGTATCGCGTAGAGCGTGAGATGGCGTTGCTTTTGCCTACTGAGCTTGTGCTTTTATTGGAAGGATCAGGCTTTAGAGTCACCTACAGCAAAGAGAATGTATTCCACAAGCAAGACTTCGAGCCGAGTCAAGCGGATGATGGCTACGATATGGATCGTTGGCAGCATGGGGGGTATCCATTCGCTGAACCAGTCGGGACACCGGGTGGAGCTACTCGTTGGACGATTTTGGCGAAAAAAATTTCTTCCTCCACTTTGTAACAAAATGTCTGGTGCTGCATCTAACCAGTATGACTGCGAGTGAAGGAGGTCACGCCCTTGGAAAAATTGCAGCCAACGACAGATGCTGCTTTTGAACAAATCATGAGGGAATATGGGACCCGCGTGCTTCGACTCGTCACTTTTCTGGTAAGAGATCGCAGCTTGGCAGAGGATATTACCCAGGACGTATTCGTCAAGGTGTATCGGCATCTTCCCCGCTTTCGGCAGGAGAGCAGTGTGCACACTTGGTTGTATCGAATCGCGGTCAATGAGTGTAAAGGTTATTTGCGTTCTTGGTCGTTCCGCCATATCCTTCCTCGTTCGTGGATTAGACAGGATGGGGAGCTTTCTACGGAAAGTCTTGTGCTTGATCAAGCCGAGAGGGACCAGCTCGTAGCAGAAGTGTTGCTGCTTCCTCCGCTTTATCGCCAAGTGATTGCCCTTCATTACTATGCGGATTTAACCATAGGAGAGGTGGCGGATGTGCTTGGGGTAACGGAAGGAACAGTCAGAACCAGGTTGCATAGGGCCAGACAGCAGCTTCGGCAGAGTATGGGAGAGGGGAGGGACTGGGAATGGACGAAAACCGATGGCTCACGGACTTAAAGGAACGGGCAGATCAGACCATTTTTCGTGATGTACAATTCACAGCTTCGATGGAAGAGCGAGTGCGGCAGAGGGTGAGACCAAGAACAGGGTGGATGACTGGCTGGAAGAAGCTATCCTTGCCGGGTGTTGTGCTGATAATGGGCTTGCTATTGTGGTTCGGGCTCCCCACCAAGGAGGAGGGGCAATCTGCACAGCAAGAGGTGAAAGCACCACAGCAAGAGACACAAATACCCTCCTTGTTGCCAGGGGGCCAAATCGTCGAAGCGGATTTGTGGAAGCTGTCACCTTCTTTGTCATCCATTTACGGCAATCAGTCCTTTTCTTATTTGGGAGAAAAGCCTGTCCGCATCATGACAGATCAAGACGGTTTTTACGAAGGGCAGACGCAGCGGGTGATATGGCTGTTGAATGGGGAATACGCACCAGAAGTAGAGATCGCTGCTTACAACACCGATGGGACCCGTCTGGCATTGGGGAGCTACGAGGTGATGGACCCTTTATACGATGCAGATGGACATTTTCCTTCAGGGATCGTGTTACCTGAACCGGGCAAATGGAAGCTGGAAGTCAGATCAGGAGGCAAACATCTCGGACAAGTTTTTGTCGAGGTGAAAAAAGGAATAGCACCTGCGAACCGTCAACTAGTCGGCCCTATCATTCAGCAGTATTTGGAGACGGAAAGCGATCAGCTGGGGTGGCTGGGAAAACACCGCGAGATTAATGTCGAGCTCCTCGGAGTGGAAGCGCCAGATGCTGCGAAGCGAACGGTATACGCTTGGGTGAAAATAACGGGTAGCAATTCTTCCGCGCTCAGTGCACCAATGGCCTTTCAAATCGTCTACAATGGGAATGATTATCGGGTAACTAACTTCAAAATGCCCGAGGACGGCAGCAACTACCAGAGCAGCCTGCAAAAGTTGTTTCCACCTAAAGTACTGGAGCAAATCAACAATCGATCAAAAGCAAAGTAAGAATGACAAAACGGACCTTCTCCTAACAGAAGGTCCGTTTTTAGCTTTTCATGTCTATCCGTATATTTGAGCACCTATCGCCCAGTACGTCCCAGCACGGCGTGGCAGGGTATGCGCGTTCGCAACCATCACAGGGGGATGAGAAACCTGTGTGAAGCCGTTTTGCTCCAAATATGCGTGAAACGCTGCTTGCTCATCCGGTACGTCTATCCGCACACGTCCGGTATGATTTTGTGTCAGTTTGTATAGGATGTGTTCAGCCATGACTACATTTTCTGCGACGATTGGCCCCGCGATAAGGTTGACAGAGCCTTGAACGGAGAAGCCATACCCGATGATCTTGCCGGAGCGATTTTTGGCTACCAGACAGGTAGTAGCTTGTCTCATACGTGTGTCGAGAAATTGAGAGCGGCTGCTGCCTATTGCTGCTTTGTCCAATTCAACGACGCTCAAGAAATCGTCTAACTCCATTGGCACAATTTCGAACTCGTCATTGGCTTCGTTTGGCAGAAGTGCTTCAGGCACAAAACGTTCAGCAATAAACTTTCGGATACGATCCACTGTCTGGAATCCGAGGTTTTTATACAAGGGCTCTCCTTCTGGAGTAGCAATGAGCATGCTCGTTGTATCGGCAGAAACAGAAGCCATGCACGCTTTCATGAGCTCGCGGCCGTACCCTTTGCCTTGTGTCGAGGGATGGACAATCACCATGCCGATGCTGGCAAGCTTGTCCTCGTACGGAATGATAGCCGCACTGGATAGTAAGGTGCCACTCGCGTCTTTGTGACCGAATACGGTTCCGATAGACAGAATTGTGTGAATTTCCGATTCGTTATAATCCCAGCCTACGGAATCAGATAAGGCAATGAGTCCGGGAATATCCGATATCGTTAAGGAATGCAAGCAGGAGTCAACACAGTTCACTTTGATCATTCTCCGTTTCTTTCTTTATGTTGGTCGTTCAATGCTTCCGTCATTTTTATACGAGTGGCTGCTAGTCGCGTTTCGGCCTCATGCCTATCCGCCTCCATTTATTTACCACTTTAGCACAGGAAAAGTTTGGATACGAGAAAAAGGAGGCAAACGCTTGATTCTCTTTGGTTGCTCTTTATATCATCGGTTTGTTATAATTACTGTTAGTGTATTTTTTGCGAGGCGCAATCTGAACGTTTGAATGGATTCGCGTGGGAGGGAACGAACAACACATGGATCGTCGTGAAAGACAAAAAAGGATACGAAATTTTTCCATCATCGCCCACATTGACCATGGAAAGTCGACGCTGGCAGACCGTATTTTGGAGCTGACCGGTGCCTTGACTGCCCGTGAGATGGAAGCCCAGTTTCTTGACACGATGGAGCTGGAAAAAGAGCGCGGGATTACGATTAAGCTAAATGCCGTGCGTTTGAACTATAAAGCAGATGACGGTGAGGAGTACATTCTCCACCTGATCGACACCCCTGGACACGTCGACTTTACTTATGAGGTATCCCGTAGTTTGGCTGCCTGTGAAGGGGCTATTCTCGTAGTGGATGCCGCACAAGGAATCGAAGCCCAGACATTGGCGAACGTCTATTTGGCGTTGGACAGCGACCTGGAGATCATTCCGGTTATCAACAAAATCGACCTGCCGAGCGCAGAGCCTGAACGCGTGAAGCAAGAGGTTGAGGACGTTATCGGTCTGGATGCCAGCGACGCGGTTTTGACTTCTGCCAAAGCGGGTATCGGGATTAAAGAAGTTCTGGAAGCGGTTGTGCAAAAAGTACCGGCTCCAGAGGGAGATCCGGATGCACCTCTGCAAGCGTTGATTTTCGACTCCTATTTTGATGCGTATCGCGGCGTTATTGCCTCCATCCGTGTCATCAACGGAACCTTGAAAAAGGGTATGAAAATCAAGATGATGGCGACAGGCAAGTCGTTTGAGGTAACAGAAATCGGTACATCTACTCCACGCCAAACGCAAGTTGATGAATTGACGGTTGGAGATGTAGGCTACGTAGCCGCTTCCATTAAAACAGTGGGAGACACCAGTGTGGGGGATACCATTACAGATGCGAATCGCCCTGCTACTGAACCGCTGCCTGGATACCGCAAGATCAACCCGATGGTATTCTGCGGCCTGTACCCAATCGAAACAAACGAGTACAACGATCTGCGTGATGCGTTGGAAAAGCTCCAGCTCAACGATGCGTCTCTGCAGTTTGAACCGGAGACATCCCAAGCACTCGGCTTTGGTTTCCGTTGCGGATTCTTGGGACTTTTGCACATGGAGATCATCCAGGAGCGGATCGAACGGGAATTTAATATTAACTTGATTACAACAGCACCAAGCGTTATTTACCGGATTACCAGAACGAACGGAGAGGTTTTCGAAATCGACAACCCGTCCAAAATGCCGGAAGCGCAAAAGATCGAAATGGTCGAGGAGCCTTATGTTACCGCGACGGTTATGGTGCCAAAAGAATACGTCGGCGATGTTATGCAGTTGTGCCAAGGTAAGCGCGGCGAGTTTCTTGACATGCAATACTTGGGCGAGAATCGCGTGCAGCTGAAATACGACATGCCATTGTCCGAGATTGTCTACGATTTCTTTGATATGCTGAAGTCGGGGACTAAAGGGTATGCGTCCTTTGACTATGAGTTAGGGGGCTACAAGGCTTCCAAGCTGGTGAAAATGGATATTCTCCTCAACAGCGAAGTGGTGGATGCTCTGTCGTTTATCGTACACAAAGATACAGCCTATGCTCGCGGTAAGGTCATTTGCGAAAAGCTGAAGGAATTGATTCCACGTCAGCAATTCGAGGTGCCGATTCAAGCGACCATCGGACACAAGGTTGTAGCTCGTGAAACGATCAGTGCCTTGCGTAAAAACGTTCTTGCCAAATGTTACGGCGGGGACATCTCACGTAAGCGCAAACTGCTCGAAAAGCAAAAAGAAGGAAAGAAGCGCATGAAGTCTGTCGGTTCCGTAGAGGTACCACAAGAAGCATTTATGGCTGTATTGCGCATGGATGATAAGAAGTAGGCCTGACCTTGTGTCAGGTCTTTTCCATTAAAAGCGGAGGTCAAAAAGTCAGCTTTTGATCACGAAGTAGTTAAGAAAGCTTATTCGGCATCGAAAATGGCGTTCACCTTCGAAGTCCGGTGCTCATGTAGGTCCCCTACACTCCGCTCCTCCTTCTTCAGGTTCTCGCCATTTTCTCGGTGCTGAAAAGCCGACTTTTTGACTTTTATTGAAAAAGGTAATCCAAAAGTCGTTATTATAAGGAGGGAAAGGGACATGATGCCACAATCGGTTTACATTCACATTCCCTTTTGTACGAATAAATGCTACTACTGTGACTTCAACTCATTTGTGACGAACAATCCGCAGCTCATTTGGGATTACTTAGACGCGTTGAAAAGTGAAATGGAGCTCACATTCAGTCAGCAACCAATCGAGCAGGTGAAGACGATCTTTGTCGGCGGAGGGACGCCTACGTTTCTCGATCACGCCCAAATGCGCGCGTTTTTGGAAATAGTACAAAAGCAATTGGGCAAGTACTGGGCGGCTGATATCGAATTTTCGATGGAAGCGAATCCGGGAACGACAGACGTGGAAAAGCTTCGCATCATGCGTGAGCTTGGCGTCAATCGTCTAAGCTTTGGTGTGCAGTCCTTTGACGACGCGCTCTTAAAGCGATTGGGACGTATTCACGACCAGGAAGCCGTGTACCGCAGCATCGATAATGCGAAAAAAGTAGGCTTTGACAACTTTAGCATCGACCTGATGTTTGGGTTGCCGGATCAGACACTGGATATTTTCCGCCAGACATTGGACAAGGCGTTTGGGCTGGGTACGACGCATTTCTCTGCATACAGTCTCAAGGTGGAGGAGAACACGCTGTTCCACACGCTCTACCAGAAGGATCAGCTACCACTGCCTTCTGAAGAGACAGAGCTTGAGATGTACATGGTACTAATAGAAGAGATGGAGCGTCACGGGTACAAGCAGTATGAAATCAGCAATTTTGCAAAACTGGGTTTCGAGAGCAAACATAATAAAACCTATTGGCTCAATCGTGAATACTATGGGGTGGGTGCAGGTGCCCACGGCTATGTGTGCGGCCAGCGGCATGTGAATGCAGGTCCACTTGCGATATACATGCAGAAGTGCAAGGAAGGGCTGCCGCGTGTAGAACAATTCGAGGTGCCGCGCGAGGATGCCATGGAGGAGCAGATGATTTTGGGGCTGCGCTTGAGAGAAGGCGTTGACCTTTCGGCGTTTGCATCCCGCTTTGGTGCAACTGTATATGATGTTTTTGGGACAATAATAGAAGAAGAGATTGCCAAAGGAATGCTGGAAGAACAGGACGGGTTTTTGAAGCTGACGAATCAGGGGCTTCCGCTCGGAAATGAGGTATTTGCACGCTTTCTTCGCTGAGTGTAAGGAGAAGTGGCGAAATATGAGATTTTTTGTCTCAGGAACTAGCGCAAGCTCGTTGACAAATCCTTCTACTATTGATACCTTAGTATATAGATTTAGCACTCGATAAGCATGAGTGCTAACAATCCAACAGGAGGCGAGCGACATCCATGTTATCAGACCGTCAACAAATGATTTTAAACGCGATTGTCGATAATTACATTCATTCTGCCGAACCTGTTGGCTCCCGGACTATTTCCAAGCGGGAGGACATCGGATTCTCTTCGGCAACGATACGCAACGAGATGTCTGACTTGGAGGAGCTGGGATACTTAGAACAGCCCCACACATCGGCGGGACGTGTGCCTTCTACAAAAGGATACCGCTTCTACGTCGATAACTTGATTCAGCCTCATCTTTTGGAGGAAGCTGAATTGGGTAAACTAAAGCAGTTGTTTGCCGAGCGTATTCTCCATTCTGAACAAGTGGTAGAGTACACTGCCCAGATTCTCTCTCAACTGACAAATTACACGGCAATTGTCTTGGGACCTGAGATTTTTGAGCATCGGTTAAAACATATCCAAATCGTTCCTCTTAATGAAACACAGGCAGTGGCGATTGTGGTGACGCATACCGGACGAGTGGAGAACAAGCTGATCGATCTTCCAGAAGGCATTGGTGCCGGGGAAATCGAGAGACTCGTCAATCTATTGAATGGAAAGCTGACCGATGTGCCACTATGGCAGCTGCGGCAACGGCTTTATCAAGAGATTTCCGGTGAAATGCAACGTCATACAGAGCAGTATGAAGAAATTCTTCAGCTCCTCAACAACTCGCTGACGCAAGAAGAAGAACGAGTATACTTACGCGGTGCGACCAAGATCTTGAACCAGCCGGAATTCCGAGATGTAGATAAAGTCAAGGATATTCTGGAGCTACTAGAGCAGCACGATCAATTGCTGAGTGTGATCGGCATGCAGGGTGATGGTCTGACGGTGCGCATCGGACAGGAAAACCAGCTAGACGCGATTAAGCAATGCAGTATTATTACCACTTCTTATTCGCTTGGAGGCAAGCCGGTGGGAATGGTGGGGATACTTGGCCCGACGCGAATGGAATACGGCAAGGTCATTACCGTACTCAACCATTTGGCGGAAGGCTTATCGCGCATGCTGACTTCGCAGTTTGAGAAATAAATGGAGTGAATGGCTAAACAGTCTTTTGACTGGAAAAAGCCGCCAGGAGGTAGTGACGTTGAGCGAGGAAAAAGTAACGCAAGACCCAACTCTCGAAGAAGAACAAGTAGAACAGGATGCAGACCAAACGACTGCAACCGAAATGAACGGGGAGCAGGAAGCTGCTCACTGGAAGGCTCAGGCCGAAGAGCATCAAAACCGCATGCTGCGTGCCATGGCTGATATGGATAACCTCCGCCGCCGTGTTCGCAAAGAGCAGGAAGATTTGGCTAAATACGCTTCTCTGAAAATCGTGGAAGAGCTTTTGCCGGTTCTCGATAATTTCGAGCGAGCACTTGCCACTGACAAGGAATCCATGACAGTAGATTCCCTCTTGGAGGGTGTAAACATGGTATATCGTCAGATGGTTCAAGTTTTCGATAAAGAAGGCTTGATCGCGATTGAGGCAAAAGGAAAACCGTTTGATCCGCACATTCATCAGGCGGTAATGCAAACACAAGACCCTGAATTTGATTCAGGTGTCGTAGTAAACGAGCTGCAAAAAGGATATATGTTCAAAGACCGCGTCGTTCGTCCGGCGATGGTTCAAGTAAACGAGTAAACCCAAAGTACTAAAAATCACTAGACGTATAGTGTTAGGAGGACATTTTGTATGAGTCGCGTAATCGGAATTGACTTGGGAACAACCAACTCTTGTGTAGCAGTAATGGAAGGTGGAGAGCCTGTCGTTATTGCCAATGCAGAAGGAAACCGTACCACACCATCCGTAGTAGCATTTAAAAACGGCGAGCGCATCGTTGGGGAAGCGGCAAAACGCCAAGCCATCACGAATCCAGACAATACCGTAATTTCCATCAAGCGCCACATGGGTACTGCTCATAAAGAAACGCTTGAAGGCAATGCATACTCGCCTGAGCAGATTTCTGCTATGATTCTGCAAAAGCTGAAAGCAGACGCGGAAAGCTACCTTGGTCAACCTGTGACGCAGGCAGTGATTACGGTTCCAGCATACTTCAATGACAGCCAACGCCAAGCGACAAAAGACGCTGGCAAAATCGCTGGTCTGGAAGTACTGCGTATCGTGAATGAACCAACGGCAGCTGCTCTTGCATACGGTATGGAGAAAACAGAAGATCAAACTGTTCTCGTATTCGACTTGGGCGGCGGTACCTTTGACGTATCCATTCTCGAATTGTCCGACGGCTTCTTCGAAGTAAAAGCGACCTCCGGTGATAACAAGCTGGGTGGAGACGACTTCGACGATGTAGTTATGAACTACCTGGTGAGTGAATTCAAAAAAGAACATGGCATCGATCTGTCCAAGGATCGTATGGCACAACAACGTTTGAAAGACGCTGCTGAAAAAGCGAAGAAAGACCTGTCCGGTGTTCTGACTACGACCATTTCTCTGCCGTTCATCACAGCAGATGCAACCGGTCCAAAACACTTGGAGATGAACCTGACTCGCGCAAAATTCGAAGAGATCTCCGCTGATTTGGTAGAGCGTACAATGGGCCCAACTCGTCAAGCACTGAAAGATGCTGGACTGACTCCTAGCGAACTGGATCGCGTGATTCTGGTCGGTGGTTCTACTCGTATCCCAGCGGTACAAGAAGCAATTAAGAAATTTACAGGTAAAGAACCACATAAAGGTGTAAACCCAGACGAAGTAGTAGCACTCGGGGCTGCTGTGCAAGCAGGCGTACTGACTGGTGATGTGAAAGACGTCGTACTTCTTGACGTAACTCCACTGTCCCTCGGTATCGAAACATTGGGTGGCGTATTCACCAAGTTGATCGATCGCAACACGACGATCCCAACAAGCAAATCCCAAGTGTTCTCTACAGCTGCTGACAACCAAACATCTGTAGAAATCCACGTTCTCCAAGGTGAGCGTCAAATGGCGAACGACAATAAATCTCTCGGTCGCTTCAACCTGTCCGATATCCCGCCAGCGCCACGCGGCATCCCGCAAATCGAAGTTTCCTTCGATATTGACGCGAACGGTATCGTAAACGTACGTGCAAAAGACTTGGGTACCGGAAAAGAGCAACGCATCACCATTACTTCCAACTCCGGTCTGTCCGACGATGATATCAATCGCATGGTAAAAGATGCTGAGTTGAATGCAGAAGCGGACAAACAACGCAAAGAGCAAGTAGAAGTTCGCAACGAAGCTGACCAACTTGTATTCACTACCGAGAAAACACTGAAAGAAGTAGAAGGCAAGGTCGACCAAGCTGAAATCGACCGCGCTAACGCTGCGAAAGATAAAGTGAAAGCTGCTCTGGAAGGCGGCAACATCGAAGAGATCAAGACAGCGAAAGATGAACTGTCCGAGATCATCCAACAAATTTCGGTGAAGCTCTATGAGCAGGCTGCTCAAGCGCAAGCTGCACAAGGTGGCGCTGAAGGTCAAGAGCCGAAGAAAGACAATGTTGTAGATGCTGACTACGAAGTGGTAGACGATAAAAAGTAACACGCTGGAACTGTGAGGGGAGAGTTTTCTTCCCTCACTTCCCACGATGTGACCCATGAAAGTCAAAGTCACGGAATGCTGACTTTGACTTTTTTTCAAGTCTGTCACATGCTATGATAACAGTTGACTGTCATGGGAGTGATGTAGGAGATGAAACGTGATTTATACGAGGTTCTGGGCGTTGCAAAGGACGCGGACGCTGATGAAATCAAAAAAGCGTATCGCAAGCTAGCTCGCCAGTACCATCCGGATGTAAATAAAGAGGCTGACGCGGAAGAAAAGTTCAAAGAAGTAAAGGATGCGTACGACATCCTGTCCGAGCCACAAAAGCGTGCGCAATATGACCGTTTCGGTCACCAAGACCCGAATCAGGGCTTCGGTGGTGGAGGTTTTGACGGATCGGGCATGGGCGGCTTCGGAGACATTTTTGATATGTTCTTCGGTGGCGGCGGCAGACGTTCGAATCCGAATGCGCCGCGCAAAGGATCAGACCTGCAATTTGGCCTCAGCATTGATTTTATCGATGCGATTTTTGGGAAAGAAACCGACGTGGAAATTCCAAAGGAAGCAGAATGCGATACGTGCCTTGGTTCTGGTGCGAAGCCTGGTTCCGGTGTAGATACGTGTAAGACTTGTAGCGGTACTGGGCAACAAGAGGTGGTAGCAAACACGCCATTCGGGCGAATTGTCAATCGCCGTGTGTGCTCTACTTGTGAAGGTAAAGGTAAAGTTGTCAAAGAAAAATGCTCGACCTGCCGTGGCAATGGACGTGTAAAGGTACGCCGCAAAATTCATCTCAACATCCCAGCAGGTGTGGACGATGGAGCACAACTGCGCGTAACAGGCGAGGGAGAACCGGGCGCAAACGGTGGACCTCCTGGAGATTTGTACGTCGTATTGCGCGTCAAGAGTCATGAGTTTTTTGAGCGTGAAGGAAATGATATTTACTGTGAGGTTCCCCTTACTTACGCACAGGCGGCACTCGGAGATGAGATTGAAGTGCCGACGGTTGATGGTCGCGTGAAGCTGAAAATCCCAGCGGGTACTCAAACGGAGACATTCTTCCGCTTGCGTGGAAAAGGTGTTCCGCATCTGCGAGGAAACGGTCGTGGAGATCAGCATGTCAAAGTGCGCGTCATTACACCGACCAAGCTGAGTGATAAACAAAAAGAACTGTTGCGTGAGCTCGCCGAACTGTCTGGAGAAAAGCCAGGACAGCATGGGGGAGAAGACGAAAGCTTTTTCGAAAAAATGAAACGGGCATTCCGCGGCGAGTAATCCGTCGCGGTTTTGTCCGCTTTTTGCCTAATGCTTCGTGTAGTGAAGTCGATCAAATGAAAAGCCCGATTGGGAGCTTATGTGGGGAGTGGTAGATTCGTGAAATGGTCAGAAATCAGTATCCATACTACAGCGGAGGCTACGGAGGCGGTGTCAAACCTCTTGTATGAAATGGGTGCCAATGGTGTCGTAATTGAAGACCCGGAGGTGCTCTATCGTGAGTGGGATACCCCCTTTGGCGAAATCTACCAGCTTTCTCCTGATGATTTTCCGGCCGAGGGCGTATTCGTTAAAGCTTACCTGCCGGTTGACAGCAGCGAGTTGCTTGATGTTGTAGAAGAGTTGAAAGAGCAACTGGCACAGCTGATCGAGTACGGTTTGGACATCGGTAAGGCATCAATTGCTGTAAACGATGTCCACGAAGATGAATGGGCCCACGCCTGGAAAAAATATTACAAGCCTGTTCATGTGTCTGATCGCATGACCATCAAGCCAGTATGGGAAGAGTACGAGCTGAAGCATCCAGATGAGATCATTATCGAGATGGACCCAGGCATGGCATTTGGAACAGGTACGCATCCGACGACCATTCTCTGTCTACGTGCACTCGAAAAGTATCTGGCGAAAGGCGATCAGGTGTATGATGTTGGGACAGGCACTGCTATTTTGAGTATTGCTGCCATCAAGCTCGGAGCTAAAGATGTGCTTGCGATGGACTTGGATGAAGTGGCTGTACGATCCGCTCAAGCCAATACCGAACTGAACGGTGTGCATGAGCATATTAACGTGAGACAAAACAACTTGCTCGACGGCATCGAGGAGCAGGTGGAAGTGGTTGTCGCCAACATTTTGGCGGAAGTTATTCTGCGATTCACCGATGATGTATTCCGCGTGTTGAAGCCAGATGGTACCTTCATCGCTTCCGGAATTATTGCTGCACGGGAAGCAGATGTGAAAGCAGCTTTGGCAGCTTCTGGCCTTGAGGTCGTGGAAACCATTTTCATCGATGACTGGGTAGCAATTGTAGCAAAAAAACGATAGAATAGTGGGGTTGGCGAGATGCAACGATATTTTGTCGAGCCACATTCCTTTAGTGAGAATGAGCTAACGATTGTCGGAGACGATGTACACCATATCGTAAATGTAATGCGTGCTCGGGAAGGCGAAGAAATCATCGTTTCTGATGGAGCGGGTAGGTCTGCACGGGCCAAGCTTGTTTATCTTTCTGCGAAGGAAGTACGAGCAGAAGTCATAGAAATGCTTCAAGAAGAACGAGAATTGCCGATCCGAGTCACAATTGGTCAGGGGCTTCCAAAAGGCGAGAAGCTGGAGTGGATTTTGCAAAAGGGGACGGAACTTGGGGCGTACTCTTTTTTTCCGTTTTCTTCTGAGCGAACCATTGTAAAGCTGGACGCCAAAAAAGAAGCGAAAAAACTGGAGCGTTGGCGCAAGATTGTCAAGGAGGCAGCGGAACAGTCGCATCGTGCTGTTTTGCCAGAGCTTTTGTCTCCTGTTTCGTTTCGTGAGATACTTCAAGCTGGCCAGGCGTATACGCATTGCGTAATTGCTTATGAAAAAGAAGGCAGTACCACGATTCATCAAGTGCTAGAAGAGATGACTGCGGGCGATACACTTCTGGTCCTCGTTGGACCGGAGGGAGGCTTCTCTCCTGAGGAAGTGGCGCAAGCAGAGAGCAAAGGATTCCTGACGGTTTCCTTAGGCCCGCGCATTTTGCGCACGGAAACGGCAAGCCAGTACGTTTTGGCCTGCGCTTCCTATCAGTTTGAACGAAAGGCTTCATCACTTCGCGAAGGATGAGCAGGAACCAAACGGTTATGACCGGTTGGTTGACCGCAAGCGGTCACAATCCACTTTTATGAAAAACGTCGAGGCGTTTTTCACGGAAAAGGAGGAATGGCAATGTCTACCGTTGCTTTTCATACATTGGGCTGCAAAGTAAACAGCTATGAGACAGAAGCCATCTGGCAATTGTTCAAGGCAGACGGCTACGAGAGAGTTGACTTTGAACAAGATGATGCAGATGTTTACGTCATTAATACTTGTACCGTGACGAACACGGGAGATAAGAAGAGTCGCCAAGTGATTCGTCGTGCGATTCGTCGTAATCCTGAGGCGATCGTAGCCGTAACGGGCTGCTATGCGCAAACCTCTCCAAGTGAAATTGCGCAAATTCCCGGTGTGGATATCGTAGTAGGTACACAAGGGCGCGAGAAGCTGATCGAGTACGTGGATCAAATTCGTACAGAGCGCCAGCCGATCAATGCAGTTGGCAACATCATGAAAGCGCGCGAATTCGAAGAGCTGGATGTTCCTAACTTTACGGATCGCACACGTGCTTCCCTCAAGATTCAAGAGGGTTGCAACAACTTTTGTACGTTTTGTATTATTCCTTGGGCGCGCGGTCTGATGCGTTCCCGCAAACCGGAAAGCGTCGTCGAACAGGCCCAAAAGCTGGTGGAAGCGGGCTATCTGGAAATCGTTTTGACTGGTATTCATACGGGTGGATACGGCGAGGATCTGGAAGACTACAATTTGGCCAAGCTGTTGGTTGACCTTCATCAAGTGGAAGGCCTCAAGCGCATCCGCATCAGTTCGATTGAAGCGAGCCAAATCACCGATGAAGTGATCGAGGTCATCAACAACTCCGATCGTGTCGTGCGCCATCTGCATGTACCGCTGCAAGCGGGCGATGACGAAGTGTTGAAACGCATGCGTCGCAAGTATACGACGGCTGAGTTTTACGAAAGAATGGTCAAAGTACGCGAGGCATTGCCAGGAGCAGCGATTACAACAGACGTCATCGTAGGCTTCCCGGGTGAGACCGAAGAACAATTTTGGACCGGATACGAGTTTATGAAGAAAATCGGTTTTGCCGAGATGCACGTATTCCCGTATTCCATGCGTACCGGTACACCAGCAGCACGTATGACGGATCAGATTCCTGAGGAAGAAAAAAACGAGCGGGTAGCGAAGTTGCTTGAGCTCAATCAGGAATTGACCTTGGCATACTCCAAGAAATTCGTAGGCGATGTACTGGAAGTCATTCCGGAGCGTCCGTTTAAAGAAGCACCTGACAGCGGTCTTCTAATGGGCTACTCCGATAACTACCTGAACGTCGTATTCCCTGGCGATGAGAGCATGATCGGCAAGATTTGCAAGGTCAGACTGGACGAACCAGGCTCGGAATACTGCAAAGGGACTTTTGTACGTGTACTGGAAACAGAGGCGCTGCCTTACCTGAAGGAGCGTGCTATATGAGGGAGATATCGGCAGGAGGCGTTGTATACCAGAAGCAAGACACAGCGTACATGCTCCTATTGATTGAAGACCGCTATGGCAAAGTAACACTCGCAAAAGGTAAGCAAGAGATTGGCGAGACCATCGAAGAAACCGCTTTGCGCGAAGTTTTGGAAGAAACAGGCGTGGCAGGACGATTGGGTTCAAAGCTCGACATGATCACCTATGTGTATACACACCCGGTGACGGGCGAATCCGTCGACAAAGAAGTGCATTACTATTTGGTGGAAGCATACAACACAGAGATCACCGTACAGCTGGAAGAAATCAATGATGTCCATTGGCATCCGGCAAGAGAAGCTTGGGAATTGCAATTGCAACGAGGATACCGTAACAATGACAGCATTTTTCGCCTTGCATTCGAACAATTAGGGATAGAGGTGTAGTTCTATGAACATGAACAAATTTATCGATCACACGCTGTTGAAGCCTGATGCTACACAAGAGATGATTGACAAGCTGTGCGCGGAAGCAAGAGAGCACGATTTCATGTCTGTATGCGTAAACCCTTACTGGGTAAAACGCTCTGCTGAACTCTTGGCAGGCTCTGATGTAAAAGTGTGCACCGTGATCGGATTCCCTCTGGGAGCGAGCACCATCGAATCCAAAGCAGCTGAAACCCGCGATGCAATTGCAAACGGAGCGACTGAGGTAGATATGGTACTGAACGTGGGTGCCCTGAAATCCGGCGACCTGGAAACTGTCAAAAAAGACATCGTTGCTGTGAAGCAAGCTGCTGGCGATATTCTCTTGAAAGTGATTCTGGAGACTTGCCTCTTGACCGAAGAAGAAAAAGTAGTTGCGTGCAAGCTCTCCGTAGAGGCTGGTGCTGATTACGTAAAAACCTCCACAGGATTTTCAACAGGTGGAGCAACGGTTGAAGATATCGCCCTGATGCGTAAAACCGTAGGACCAAATGTAGGCGTAAAAGCATCTGGTGGCGTTCGTGACGGCGAAACAGCGGTTGCGATGATCGAAGCAGGCGCGAGCCGTGTCGGTACAAGCTCCGGTGTTTCCATTGTAACTGGAGCAAAAACAACAGGCAGCGGATACTAATACGAAAGAAAAGCCTGGCCGAGGTAAGGCCGGGCTTTTTCCGTCCTGCGTGCTGTTGTTCCTATAGAGAGAGGATAGGGAGCGGGGAGGAGATTAGCAAAATGAAATTTGTTAAGGGAATCGTCATCCTGTTGGCTTTTTATGGAGTAGGCGTAGCTGCGAGCAAATGGTTGCATATTCCCCTACCTGGTAACTTGGTGGGAATGCTGCTGTTAACACTGGGACTGTGCATGGGATGGATTCGGATGGATTGGGTTGAACAAGCGGGCACTTTTCTGATCCGTCACATGTTGCTCTTTTTCGTCCCGATTATCGTCGGGGTGGCTTCCTATTTAAACGTGTTTACCCAAAATCCATTGCCAATCATACTATCCATGGTTCTTGGACCATTTTTGGTTATGCTTGTGACAGGTGTGGTGGTGCAATGGTATTTGAAGCATCAAAAACAAAAGGCAGAGCCGTCCTTGCAGCAAGAGGGGAGGACTCTGGATGCTTAGTCAATTTTTCGCTATTTTGGTATCGATAGCAGGGTACAAAGGCGCAACTATGATCAACGCTCGATTCCAACGCTTGCAGCCTCTTTTGGTGGCAGTGATCTTGGTTTGGACCATGTGGTGGGTGTTCAGCGGCGATTGGGAGGCGTTTGCTGCTGGAGGCCAGTGGATTTCCTTTTGGCTTGGTCCCGCAACGGTGGCACTGGCTATTCCTTTGGCTAAACAGATAAAGGAGTTTGCTCATATTTGGCGTGGTGTTTTGCTAGGTGTATGCGCAGGCTGTGCAGTCGCGATCATCGTCGTTATCGCCATTCATTGGTGTCTGGGTTCAGATGAGCTCGTATTCAAAAGCATGCTTAGCAAATCCGTGACCACCCCGATTGCCTTGGAGCTGAGTCGTTCTATTGGCGGGGAGCCTGCGTTAGCGGCGTTCTTTACTGCGTTGACAGGGATGGTTGGTGTGTTGATTGCCCGTCCTGTTCTCAAATGGGGTAAAATCACTGATGATTGGGCAATCGGGATCGCTATCGGTACGAGTGCACACGCCATTGGTACGGCTAGCTTGAACCGCGTTTCTCCAGTTCAAACAGCAGCGTCGAGTGTCGCAATGATCGTGGCAGGCGTCATTACTTCCATCTACTTGATACCATTTTCTTTCTGAAGGTGAGATCCCTAGGGCGACGTTTATCCGGGATCAGCCATTGAATGAAGCGGGCAATCTGCGGTACGAATGGCAGTGCGACCAGAGAGCAGACGAGATTGAAGATGGTCTGAGAATGGGCGATCTGCATCGAAGGGCTATCCGTTAAAAATGCACTGACGAGGGCAAGCTGGGAAAGAAACGGTAAAAATACAATTGCGCCTGCGACGTTGAAGAGCGTATGGCACCATGCGACCTGCTTGGAAGCCGTGTTCGTGCCAATAGCAGCGATAACAGCGGTAAAACAAGTTCCGACGTTCGCGCCGAGTACGATGGCGAGAGCCGTTTCCATCGAAAGAATTTGATGACTGAGCAGGCCCATCGTGATCACGGTCGTAGCTGAACCACTATGGATGAGCGCAGTGAAAATGATCCCGGTAATCAGTCCAATCCAGATGGAATGACTGCTCTCCAGAAAAAGCGAACGAAACGTCTCAGACTGCTCCAACGGCTTCGCCATGACTTTCAATGTATCAATTCCGAGGAAGATCAGTCCGAAGCCTGCGACGACGAGGCCAATGCAACGAATGTTTCGGCGCGGCATCAGCCAAAGAGCCACTCCGATGAGGAGCATGGGAATGGCAAAGGACTCGAGCTTGAGTGCAACCAGTTCCGTTGTCACTGTCGTGCCCAGATTGGTTCCCAATATGATGCCAACGGTTTGTGTGAACTGGATGATGCCAGCGTTCGTCAGCCCAATCGTTAGGACAGTTACCGCACTGGAGCTTTGCAAGACAAAAGTGGCAAAGAGACCAATCCAGAAGCTATGGAGCGGGGTACGCGTAAATCGCCCCATCCATTCTTCCATTTTTTTGCCGGCGAGGTTTTGAAAGCCGGAGCGCATGGCGTACATACCGAAAAGAAAAAAAGTGAGCCCAAAGGTAAAAGGGGCGAGGATGGAGACTATCACAAGATACGTTCCTCCCTGTCCATTTTTAGCAAGTTACTATAACGCTATGCCTGTACAAGGGCAAGCATGACAAGAGGAGGAATAGCTGCATGGCACGTGTGCTATTGAATCAACATCGGAAAAAGCGGCTAGAAGTAGGACATCCGTGGGTTTTTCAATCGGAGGTATTAGAAATTCAAGGGGATGTAGAACCAGGTGAAATCGTCGAGGTCACCAATCATAAAGGGTATTTTTTGGCAAAGGGCTACATCAACCCAGCTTCACAAATGATCGTGCGCATTCTGAGTTATGACCAAAAGGAAGAGATCGACTATGACTTTTTCTTGCGCAAAATCAAGCAGGCGGCAGAATTCCGGACGAGATTTGTGGACAACCCACGGGCTTGCCGCGTCATTTACGGGGAAGCCGACTTTTTGCCAGGACTCATCGTCGACCGCTACGAAGACACATTGGTTGTCCAAGTCCTCTCATTGGGGATGGAGAAACGCATCGATTGGATTCGGGATGCACTCGTAGAGGTATTTGCACCGACCGGTATTTATTTGCGCAATGATGTACATGTCCGTGAACTGGAAGGACTGACACAGGGCAAAGAAGTCCTGTACGGAGAGTGCCCACGTGAGGTATTGATCGAAGAAAACGGATTGAAATACTATGTGGATATCGTAGAGGGGCAAAAGACGGGCTTTTTCTATGATCAGAGGGAAAATCGTGCTTCCATCGCGCCTTTGATGAAAGGCTGGGGCGAAAAGCACGGCATTACCCTGACGACGATGGAAGTAGACGGCGAGACAAAGCAGGTCCCTGTAGACAAGCGCGGTAAAGCTGTCAAAAATCCGTTTTGGGATGGCGCAGAGGTATTAGAGTGCTTTACACACACGGGTTCCTTTACCCTGAATGCTTGCAAGCACGGTGCTAAAAAAGTGACAGCCCTCGATATTTCCGATCACGCTATCGAAACAGCGAAGCGAAACATTACACTCAATGGCTTCCTGCATCGCGTTGATTTTGTTGTGGCCAATGCGTTTGATTACTTGCGTGAAAATGTAGAGGTAGGTAAGAACTGGGATGTAGTCATTCTTGATCCACCAGCGTTCGCGAAATCGCGTGGAGCAGTGAAAGGCGCTTGCCGCGGTTACAAAGATATTAACTTAAACGGGATGAAGCTCGTTCGTCCAGGTGGATTTCTCGTTACCGCGTCTTGCTCATACCATATGTCACCTGAGTTGTTCCTGCAAACGATTCAAGAGGCAGCGGTCGATGCGAAAAAGATATTGCGCCTGATTGAATGGCGAGGCGCGGGCAAGGATCATCCGCAAATTAGTGGGGCTGATGAGGCTCATTACTTGAAATTTGCCATCTTTGAAGTAAGAGATCGTCGATAGAGAAAAAGAAAAACAGCGTCCGCTTTCATACGGCGCTGTTTTCTTTTCGGCTTCATTCTGATTTAAGACTTTGGTTTTTCAAAAATCAATTCGAAGTATTTAGCCATACCGTCTCCCCCGATGCTTGGAGCAAAGATTTGCACTAAACGCCAGCCTTCCTTGGCATGCTCGTGGACAACGGTCTGATAATCTTCTTTTGGTTGGCGTCGAAAAGAGGACAGCTCAACTCGGACGAATTTGTATTCAAACATGTTCTTTCCCCCCGCTTGTATCATCGTCTCTCTTTTTATACGCGCGATGAGCGGAAAGAGTTGCAAAAGAATGTGAATCATTTCGAATAAAGAAATAAGTGCTCATGACCATTGCTTGTCATTTTTTACACGCCTGACGAGATCGAGAGCCTGCTTGAACCCTAGTTCCTTGCCTAAAAAGACTTGTCCTTCGGCGGGGGTAGAAGCGCGGGCCTGGCTTAAGTTCTGAAGCTCGTGGGTCAAGAGATGTTCGACCAGATATAGCTGTACCTGACCAATTTCCCGTTCGCTTTTCCGATCACGCTCCTTGAACTTAGCCCGCTGCTGACTTTCTTCCACATACTTGTCAATATCATCCTCCAAAAAATGGGAGGCATTGCAGATGATATGGCGGTAGTCATCCGTCTTAGAGGGAATGGTACGGATGGTGTGACCGAGATGGGCGAGGAGAAATTTGTTCAAGACAATTGAGTCTCGGGTGTAGTTGTTATGCAGCAGGGAATATTCCCCCAAAAAAGAGCCGCTGTCCTTATCATAGCTGTGCAATAATGTGTAAGAAGAGCAGTACGTGCAGTACAACAAATAATCTCTCATGGAAATCCCTCCAAAAAATAGCTCCATGACAGGAATTTTATTTATATGGTATGAGAAAAAACGTGAGCAGGTGATACTTGCTTCTCTTGTTTTTGGCGTTTGGTTTGTGTATGCTAAATGACGGGCTCGGCCCGGTAAATAGAGCAGATGATGGGCTTTTGCATAGCATAGGAGAGAGTAGAAACTGGGTAGACTCTCCGGTTTCATACGGAGGGGAAAGGAGCATGACACAGATGGGAAATCAAAAGATTCGACTGGGCATTATTTATGGAGGAAAATCCTCAGAGCACGAAGTTTCATTGCGTACGGCCATGTCCATTATGCAGGCCGTGGATGCAAATAAATATGAGGTAACCCCTGTGTACGTTCAATTGGATGGCTCTTGGGTGACTCGAGATACACTGGCCGGTCAACTGCCGGATAAGATCGAAGCGTTGCGCTTATCGGCAAAAACGCCAGCCATTACCGAGGCAACAGAGACAGGTAAAGAGCTGGCAGTCGCAAGCAAGCCAGGGCCGCTGTTTGCTATGAATGAGCAATTGGATGTTGTTTTCCCTGTGGTTCACGGACCATTTGGCGAAGATGGGACGATCCAGGGATTGTTGGAATTGGCGAATATCCCGTACGTGGGAACCGGAGTAATGGCTTCCGCTATCGGAATGGATAAATGGATGATGAAGACCGTATTTGCACAAGCTGGACTTCCGCAAGTGAAATATGTAGGTTTTCTGCGCTCGCAATGGGAAAAAGGCCAGGACGATGTCATGGATCGAATCGAGCGTGAACTCGGCTATCCGTGTTTCGTCAAACCAGCGAATATGGGTTCCAGTGTAGGGATTAACAAAGCGAAAAATCGTGAAGAGCTCAAGCACGCATTAGAGGTAGCTGCCAAATTTGACCGCAGATTGATTGTGGAAGAGTTCGTTCAAGCACGTGAGTTGGAGATTGGCGTTTTGGGGAATGAAGAGCTGATGACGTCTGTCGTTGGGGAAGTCATTGCCGCTAAAGAATTTTACGATTACGAAGCCAAGTACAAAGGGGCGGGAACAGAGCTCTCCATTCCTGCCATCGTTCCCGAGCATGTATCCGAACAAATCGCGGATATAGCCAAGCAGGCATTCCAAGCACTCGATGGCTCCGGCCTTTCCCGTATAGACTTTTTCTGGGATGAGAAAAACGACAAGCTCTATATCAACGAAGTGAATACGATGCCAGGCTTTACTCCGTTTAGCATGTATCCAATGCTCTTCCAAGCTGCGGGTGTGAGCTACAGCGAGCTGATCGATCGTCTGGTGCAACTCGGGATCGAACGACATGCGGATAAAGGCCGCAACGTCGTGGATGCGGAAGAGTTGGACTAATAATGAGAGGAAGATGCTGATGAATCGGCATCTTTTTTCTTTTTGTACAAAATTAGGTAACCAAATTGTAATGGGGCACGTCTGAGTATTGATAACTGATTAGGAGGATCTTCATGAAAAAACAGTTCTTGCTCTCATGTTTGCTAGTTACACTGCTAAGTTCCTTTTTTCCTGGACAGACGGGTGCAGCCATTCCTGCATCACAGGACCCGCGAAAACCTGACATGGTGACGATTTATCATGCGACCCCGGATGGAAAGACGAAAAAAATCCAAACGAACATGCCCTTGATTCATCGCGCCAGCATTTCACCCTCAGGGAGATTTGTGTACGGAGAACGAATCGGGTATGGTAAGGAAGATCCGACAATCCCTTTCCTTTACGACATTCAGACGAAAAAGCTGATGCAACTGTCGGGCATTGCCAAGTGGTCAAACAAGCAGGACGTACTCTACATCCGTGAAAATGACGGAATCGTCAGGCTCACAACGACAGACGGTAAAAAGACCGTGCTCGTTCCGGGCATTGTCCAATATCCAGTGCTCGATTTTGCGATTTCACCGGATGAACAGTACTTGGCATTTACCCGCAAAGATGTAAAAGCTGCTGATTCAAAAGGAAGTGCTCATCTCTACATTCAGCATCTGCCAACGCTCCAAATCAAAAAGCATGATCAATATGAGTGGAGAAAAGACAAAACTGCACTTGAAGAGAAGTATTATTGGATGCCCAATTCCAAAAAGCTGTTTTATGTAACGAAAGAAGCTTCCAAAGAATTGGACATGCCCACAGGGATGAAAACGGATCACAAAACGACCGTTCTTCCCTCATACTCCAGCGATATGAAGTATCAGTATATCAAGACAGAACAAGAAGAATATGTGCTGGATTTGCAAACGGGGAAAAAGAACTTTTTAAAGGACAAAGAGGGGTACACAGCATACCTGCTAAGAGTCCTATGGTCGCCAATTGGCCATCAGTTTGCTGCTGAACAACTTTTGAACTGGTCCAGTTCCCAGGATAATTACATGTTGATGTTCGTCTTCCATGCACCGAACAAATTTGGAAATCCTTTCGGCAATCATGTAAATCCCGGGCTATTGAGCACCTACATGAAGGATCAGGACAATTATCAACTGATTGGGTGGGCAGGTGATGGTAAATCGTTTTATTTTGCTGATCTTGCTTCTACTCATATTTACGATTTTGGTCCGGGCAAGATTAACTGGGAAACGTATGAATTTTATGAAAAACGTTAGCTTGTAAGCACGCCGGGAGATAGTCTTTGTCAATGCAAAACAGATGGACTAATCATGAGAAAAAAGATGCTGATGAATCGGCATCTTTTTTCTTTTATCTAGGAGGGAGGAACTAATTTCTGTTAGCTCATCTCTTCTAACTGTACAACATGAATATTATTGCTTGAAATGAGAATGATAATCGTTTACATTATTTATGGGACGTTTTACCAGTTATGTCAGTCACAATGCTTGGATAAAAAATTGGATCAAGCAAGAGGAGAGGTAACATGTTCGTAGTCAAGCATATCGCAGAGCATGCAACGATGCAGAGCTTTCTCAATTGTTATCTCCGAGAAACAGGTAGGGGCGAGTGGATCAATCGGAAAGACGAGATTACTAAGCATCTAACGAAAATCATACAGCCGAGTTCAACAGGTACGTACCTTCATTGCGAACTCCCGCATCAGGGGATTTCTCTGTATGTTGGTGTCAAATATCATTCGGTGACAGGTAGGCATTTGTTTCATTATCCAGCTTGCTACCGAAGTGGTGACTGTACTCGTTTTGTTCAGGCGGATTATTTGACATTGGCGGTGCTGTTGATTAAGGAATTAACGCTTCAATATGGGGAAAATGCAGTTCCAGATGAATTAGTCTTGAGAATGATTCAAAGCTGCCAAAGCATTGAGAAATTTATCAAGACTCGCCAAAGTGATACGCAGATTTTATATGGAGTGGAACAAAGCTTCATTGAAGCAGAACAGGCACTTTTGTTCGGGCATTTGTTCCATCCAACACCGAAGAGCCAGCAAGGCATTCCTGAGTCAAAGCAAGCGATGTATGCACCGGAGTGTTGTGGGAAGTTTCAACTTCACTTATTTGCTGCCCATCCGTCAATTGTTCACGAAAGATCTGGGCTGACAGAATCTGCTACGCAATTACTGAAGGGTGAGTTTCCTTCGATATCTGATGTCGACCCATCATTTTCAATCGTCCCGATTCATCCGCTTCAAGCAGAATGGTTGCTTGAACAGGTAGCTATACAATCCTTAATCGAGAAAGGTTTACTTCTTTACCTAGGACCAGCAGGTGAGGAGTATATGGCGACCTCTTCACTCAGAACCGTTTATCATCCGGAGAAGAAATATATGCTTAAGCTGTCCGTCCCAATCAAAGTTACGAATTCTTTACGGATCAACAAGTTAAGTGAGATGGAGATTGGTTTAGAGGCGAAGCAGCTTTTGGAAACAAGGATCGGTGAGGTAAGCCACAAGTATCCAGGCTTTGGATTTATCTCTGATCCTGCTTATATCACGATCACGTTAGATCAGACAGAAGAAACGGGATTTGAAGTGATCGTGCGTGAGAATCCATTTATGGGGAGCAATGTTCGGCAGGTCACGCAAATCACTGCGCTCGTGCAAGATCCACTTCCTGGGCATAAGAGCAGGTTGGCAACAATCATTCACCATTTGGCGCAAAAGGAAGGACGGCCTGTCGAGGCAGTTAGCTTGGACTGGTTCAAGCGATATGTAGATATTTCATTGAAACCAATGGTATGGCTCTACCTTACGTACGGAATCGGCTTGGAAGCCCATCAACAAAACAGCGTTGTTACGCTCCAAGACGGATACCCGTACCAGTTCTATTATCGTGACAACCAAGGCTACTATTTCTCAGAGTCGATGCAAGAAGTATTAGAGGCAGAATTGCCTGGTATTGGCAAAGCAAGTGGGAACATCTACAAAGACCATCTGGTGGATGACCGAATCACTTATTATATGATTTTCAACCATATGTTTGGACTCATTAATGGATTTGGAACGGAAGGATTAATTGATGAACAAATCTTATTGGCAGAGATGCATGAGGTTTTGACAGAGTTTTTACCGATGAATCGAGAGTCGTCGAAGTTCCTAGAGAATTTACTTACTCGTGAAAAGCTTCCGTGTAAAGCGAATCTGCTCACGCGCTTCTATGATCTTGATGAATTAGCCCAAGCAGAAGAGAGATCATCCGTTTTTGTTTACATAGATAATCCAATAGCGAAAGTAAAGCATACTGAAAAAGCAGGGCTGCATGCTTTTGGATAGCTTACTTGCATCTTGACTGAAGAGATTTGGAGGGTAAGGTATGGAGTTAACTTTACAAGATTTCGCGATTGAAGAGGCACTTCACTCGACACAGTACGTGCAGGTGAGAAGAAGGGTGTTTCGACAATGCATAGAGTCTTTGTTATATGAGGGAATCGTGATTCCTGAGACCGTGCAAGAGGGTGAAGAGACGATTTACACCTTACGTGGGCTTGATGAGGGTGATCTGCCTGTTAGCTATCGTTGCCGAGGGCGGAGGAGCACTAGTTTTGGACTTGTTCGTTTAGGGCAGGCACCCGTTACTCGTGTTGTTTACGATCAAAGCGGAGTTGCCCAGCAAGAATCAGAAGCGATATCCCTCACTCGTTTTTTAATGGAACTGTTCCGGATGAATACAGTAGACGAACACAGACTGAAGCAATTTGCCAATGATCTGGAGCAAACGTTATTAAAGGATACTTTATCCCAATACTATCGGGTCCAAAATGATATTCGGATGCAGGGCAAATCGTATGATGAGCTGGAAGGTGATCTGATGGACGGTCACCCATACCACCCTAGTTATAAATCACGTGTTGGATTTACTTATGTGGATCATTTTGCCTATGGTCCTGAATTCAAACAGGAAGTTCATTTTCTTTGGTTAGCGATACATAAGCAATATTCCCTAGTGTCCATTGATCAAGGGAGAAATTTTGATGATCTTCTCATAGAGGAAATAGGTAGGGAACAAAAAGCGGCTTTTCAGCAAATCATCGTAAATCATGGATGCGATCCTGATCAGTATGCCCTCGTGCCTGTCCATCCATGGCAATGGCGAACTCATATCGTGCCTGGATTCCTGGACGATATCCATCGTAAACAGATCATTGTGCTAGGTGCAGGCTCTGATGGTCATCGTCCGCAACAATCCATCCGAACGTTTGCTAACAAAAGTAATCCGCATAAACCGTATCTAAAACTCTCGATCAACGTGGTGAATACCTCAGCGGCACGTCATCTCACCCCCCATTCACTGGCAAGTGCCCCCATTGTTTCGAGGTGGCTCAAGGGGATTACGGACGGAGATTCGTATTTACGAGACGTGCAAAAGGTGATCATGCTCCAAGAGTTTGCTGCAGTGGCATACGATCCTCCCCCTGCTTCTGACTTGGTGGAAATGGTTACTTTCGGGGTAATTGGGTGCATGTGGAGGGAAAGCCTCATCCCTCATCTCGAAGCGGGAGAAGATGCGGTTCCTTATAACGTGTTAGCGGCAGTAGAAGTGGATGGGGTGCCATTCATTGATCGTTGGATTCGTGAGCAAGGGCTAGAGAATTGGCTTGCGCGATTATTGGAAAGTAGTGTGTTGCCGGTCGTTCATATTCTGGTGAAACACGGAATTGCAATGGAAACCCATGCGCAGAATATGGTCCTGGTGCATCGGGATGGTGTCCCTTCTCGGGTAGCATTGAAGGATTTCCATGAAGATTTGATTTTTTGCCAACCGTTCTTGAGTGAGCCAGACAAATGCCCGAACTTTGCGGAAGTGCATGAATATTACGCAACGAAGCCAGATGATGTGATGTTTCACATGAATGAAACTTCGACAGTCAGAGATTTGACGTTGGAGACTTTATTTCTGATCAATCTGGGGCAATTAGCACGGTTATTAGAGGAACATTACGGATATGCCGAAGAGCACTTCTGGGAGTTGACCGTTAAGGTATTAGAGGCTCACCAGCAGCGATTACCGGACATGGCCGAGCGATTTAAGCGATTTGATCTGTTTGTTCCAAGCGTCCAGGTAGAGAAATTAACCAAGAAAAAGCTATATACAACGAACGAGAACTATCATTTACATGAAGTTCCCAATCCTTTGTTCGAAGCAAGGAAAAGGCTTCATTCCATGGCTGTGGGAGGTTAATCGCATGTTAATTGTGAATCAAAATGAGATTTCTGTGTATGAAATGGATAGACAGAAACAAAAATTTCGAGAAATGGATCATTTTCGACAGCCAGAAGGAAAGAGGTACGCAGTCTGCATAGCTGACCCACTTGACCTAATTAGTCTTGTTCAATATTTACGTGAACACAATGCATCAGTGTTGTTAATTCATGGTGAAACACCAATGGAAACAGCCTATCAAATGGCCGTGAAGGCAAGTTGTTACGGGCTTGTTTATCAGGAGACGAAGCACTTCTTGTCTATCGCAGATAAACAACAGAGCGAAAAACCATCAATCTACCAATATAGCTCAGGTACTACGGGGGACGCGAAGCTAATCGGGAGAAGCTGGGATGACATCCAAACGGAAATTCATGCCTACAACGAGTTGTTTCAGGGAGAGGAAGCGTTAACTCCGATCGTACTGGCGTCGGTGACACATTCGTACGGATTGATTTGCGGGGTTTTGTCAGCTTTGGAACGTGGAAGTAAGCCATCTATTGTGACGCACAAAAATCCAAAGTTTGCTTTGCAAGTGATTCAAGATACTCCACAGCATATTGTCTATGGTCTGCCAATTTTTTATCACATCCTGACAAGCTTTACGCGGGAGCAAGTACGTTTTCACCGGATAATGACATCTGGGGCCCCAATGCCAGAAGGCTTGTTTCAAAAGCTACAAGGCATGAGCGACATCCTAATGCAACAATATGGATGCTCGGAGGCAGGGTGCGTCAGTGTGAGTAAGCAGATGAGAACGCATACAGATCTGGGGGTTCCTCTTTCCCATGTAACAATGACAGCAGGTGAAAATGAAGAACACCCCGCGGAAATCATGATTCGGAGCGGACAGATTGAGATAGCGACGCAGGATTTAGGTTTCTGGACAGAACAGGGTCATATTCAATTTGTGTCCAGAATGGATGATGTGATAAACGTCTCTGGCTTAAAGGTATATCCTCTAGAGGTCGAGGATGTCATTTTGAAAATGAACGGAATAAAAGAAGTGGTCGTGTATCGTGGTCGTCATCCGGTCATGGGAGAGATTGTGAGGGCGCAGGTCATTACAGAGGGAGGGACTACTCCTGAGCAAATTAGGGAATGGTGCCAAGATCGTTTGCCGGCTTATAAGGTCCCATTCGACATCCAGTGTGTGACAAGCATTCCTAAGACAGCCACAGGAAAAATCAGCCGTCGATTACTAGAAATGGAGACGATCAACGAATGACACGTAAAGAACGACTGGAGCAAATCCATACGATCATGACTGAAAAATTAAAGTTATCGCATATCCTCACGCTAGAGGAGTCCATGCGTTTGAACGAAGATTTACATATTGATTCGATTATGCTATTACAACTGATTGTTTATATCGAGGAAGATTTACAATTGGTAGTACCTGCTCATGAGTTAGATCCACGAATCTTCCAAACTGTCGGATCACTCCTTACTTTTGTTGAACAGTTGGAACCTCAGCATGTCTCTAATTAGATCTATACAAACACCGAGTGGGGGATACAGATGATTAAGGTTCATTGCATTATTTCATGCCTGTGTGAAGTGATTAAACGTTACACAAAAATAGATTACCGTCCCTATTACTTTGGCATCTGGGATGCCGAGTATTCCATTACGGATCAGGGAGTGGTTACGTATTACATCGATAACCATGAGGAGATTATCAAGGGATATGAACGACTTTTCCGAGCGAAAGTAACGGAATGGTATGATCATTCCCAAGATAAAGCCTCCAATCTGGACAGGTTCCTACAGCTTATTGATCAGCGTACCGAGGATCAGTTTGTCCTTGTTCAGATTGACATGTCGCTGGTTCCCGAACGAGATAATAAATTTGCATTGAAGCCATTCCCGCATTTCTTGATGATTACCAAGACTGAGAACGAAGATGAGTGGTTTATGTTTGACCCGGATTTTCGTTGGGAAGGCAATGTGAAGAAGGAGACGGTGATCAAAGCCTTCTTAGAAAATCCGTTTGGTGGCGGCTTTATGGTGGATGCAAGTGAAATTAAGGAACCAACCTATGAGATGATCCACGACTATTTCTACACGACTCTTAAACGTGATCATAATCCGTTTACTCAGGAGTTGAAGCAGTTGATTACGGACATGGCTGAGGGACGAAATGGATACAACTTAGACATGTTACTCCCAGCAGTGACCCAAGTTAAGGTGATTGCGATCCGTAAATACAGCTACGAGTATGCATTCCAATATCTTCAAGATTACTTGCAATACCATCGTGATGAGTTTTTGCGAATCGCTTATAAAGTGGAAGACATCTATCAAGGATTTACGACAGCTCAGTACTTGTCTGTCAAAATGGCGATGACCAAGAACATGGCGTTGTTACCTCCGATTATCGAGGCGTTAGAAGAGATTGATCTGATTGAACTTGAAGTGAAGAGAGAGTTGGAACGTCAGTTTGTTCTGTGGACCGAAATGGATAAAAATCTCGTCACTGTAGACGAAAAAGGGTGGAGGTAGAGCTGAAATGAAACTCTCAGTGTGCACCATTTCTTTTCGCCACCAGTTGATTTCTTTTGCGCAGATCGTTCGTTTTGCTCATCGTCATCATTTTGATGGAATTGAGTTGTGGGGAATCCACGCCCAACATCTGTACGATCATGATCGCGTAGAGGTGGAGGAACAGTTGCAGTTGCTCCAGACTCAAGGCATGAGTATCTCCATGCTAAGTGATTATCTGGATATTGCGACTTCATCTGGATTTGCCCGTTCGCTGGAAAAAGCAAAAAGACTGATTGCGCTGGCGAAATGGCTGAATGTAAAACAAATCAGGACATTTGCTGGACAGAAGGCGAGCAAAGACGTTGGGCCAGAAGAGCGTGTGCGCTATGTACATCATTTGCAAATCTTATGTGAGATGTGTCAGGAGCACGGCATTCAGCTCTTGGTCGAAACACATCCAAACACGCTCACGGATCAGATGAGTTCTACGCTTGCTCTGTTACAGGAGGTAAATCACCCTGCGCTTAAAGTTAACCTTGATTTTCTTCATGTTTGGGAATCGGGTGCGGATCCACTCGACAGCTACGACCAATTGAAGCCTTGGGTAGCTCATTATCATTTGAAAAATATCATTTCATCCGATCATCTGCCGGTATTTGCTCCGCATAATGTATACGCTCCGAATGGCGATCGCGAGGGCATGGTACCACTCAGTGAAGGTGCTGTAGATTATGGTCCGATTGTAGAGAAGATTGCAGATACAGATTTGTTTGCTTCGATTGAATGGTTTGGTCACAGTCCGCAGCATGTTTTGGTAGATGAGGTAGAATGGTTGCGGAAAGCTATGATGTTAGTGCGTAAGTGATAAAAACGGTCGGGAGCGGGTATTGCTTCCGATCTTTTTTTCTTTTGCGGAAACCAAGTGCTTCCAGTAAGCGTCTAATTATCGACCACTTATTTGGGAGGACCCTTGAATGAAAAAACGCTTCTTGCTCTCATGCTTGCTGATTACGATGATCGGCATCCTTGTCCCTGGACAAATCAATGCCGCTACGCCAGCGAAAGCAGACCCTCGTCAGCCAGAACCAGTTATCATCTATCAAGTAGGAGTAGAAGGTAAGATCACCAAAACCGTTACAAACATGCCTTTGATGCACCATGCTAGCATGTCGCCATCGGGAAGATTCGTATACGGGGAGCGAATCGGATACGGAAAGGAAGACCGAAACATTCCGTACCTCTACGACATGCAAACCAAAAAAATGACGCAATTATCCGGCTATGGCAAATGGTCGTCAAAGCAAGACTTGCTCTACATCCAAGAAAATAACGGGATCGCGAAGCTGAGTCTACCAGACGGCAAAAAAACAGTACTGGTCGCAGGTTCAGCTAGTTATCCCGTTCGTGATTTCTCCGTTTCACCGGATGAACAGTACATGGCTTTTACCCGAATGGATATGCTCTCATCCAATACCAAGGTAAACGCTCACCTGATCTTGCAGCATTTGCCGACTCTCAAAATGAAAAAGAATGACCAGTATGAGTGGCGTACTGGTACAGTTGAAGAAATGTATTACTGGGTGCCGAATTCGAAAAAGCTGTTTTACAAAACCCAGACCGCAATCAAGGAACTGGACTTACCGACTGGCCTGAAATACGAGCATAAAATGACTGAATTTCCATCTTACTCGAATGATATGAAGTACCGTTATATACGGACTTTTACGGAAGAGTATATGCTGGATTTGCAGACGGGGAACAAGATCAATTTGAAAGATCCCGTTGTCACTGAGAGCTCCTTGGGCAAGATTGTTTGGTCGCCTTCAGGACATCAAATGGCGGTAGAACAGCACTATAGAACTTCCAACTCCCAAGATTCGTATATGTACATTCAAACTTACAAGCAAATCACGAAATCCAGCTATCCATTTGGTGGTCCTGATCAGGGAGTTGGTGGTTATTATGATTTAAGTGACAATCATCGCATCATCGGCTGGGCGAAGGATGGGAAGTCGTACTATGTAGCTGATCTGGCGTCTACTCACCATAGCGATTTTCCGCTTGAAAAGTTGAGTCCCTCCAACGGTGTTATTGAACTGCGATGATTTCTTATTCGAAATCGGCTCAAAAGAAGGTGAACAAGGATGCTCACATATATTTACATGATCCGTCACGCAGATTCGCCGTACATTCATGGCCAGGAAGAAACACGCGGATTGTCTGAAAAAGGGTGGCAAGATGCGCAGCGTGTAGCAGAAATCCTGCAAGCAGAGCAGATTGACGTATTTATCTCCAGTGCTTATGCCAGAGCTATCCAGACTATGGAAGCTGCGGCGAAGCAGACGAATCAGGAAATCAAGTTGGAACCGGGCTTTCACGAGCGGGAGATAGGCGCTTGGGGAGTGGCGTTCGAGCATTTTGTACAGGCAGTCGAGTACGTGTTTGCAAACCGTGAGTTTGCTTTCTCAGGTGGAGAATCGAATGCAGTAGCGGGGGAAAGAGGAATCGCTGCCTTGCAGGAAGTTTTGGATCACCATCGAGGCAAAAAAGTCGCGATTGGCATCCACGGAAACATCATGACGATCATCATGAATCACTACGACCCATCGTACGATTTCTCCTTTTGGAAAAAGAGTTCGATGCCCGATATATATAAACTAAGCTTTAAGGAAGATCAATTGATCCAGGTAGAACGTCTGTGGAATGACAATGACAAGCAGTAAATAAAGAAGCCGTCTCCCGTTTAATACGAGAGGCGGCTGTTCTCGATCTTTTATTCGTGACCTTCCAGATCAGTAATAAGCGTCCATAATGACATACCTTTGGAAGCCTTGAACAAAAATGCATGTTTTTCATCCCGCAGCGGCAGTAGAGCAGCCATTGCCTCTGCTTTGGTCGCGAAATGTAGCTTATTCCCCGTATAAGAATCATGGAGATGGCGTGAATTCTCACCGACTGTCACGAGCAGCTCGAAGCGCTCAGCGATGTCTTGAATCAAGGCTCCGACGCCCGCGTGCATAGCCGCACTTTCTGGACCAAGCTCAAACATGTCACCTAACACGACGACTCTTGCGTGCTCAGGGTACAGCTCAGCAAACGTCCGTACGGAAGCCTCCATGGAGACGGGGCTGGCATTGTACGCATCACTGATATACACAGTACCGTGCTTGGAGTTGATCTGCTCAAAGCGCATGGCGGAGAGCTGGACGGTGGACAGTGCGTGAATGATTTGCACCGTATCCATCCCGAGCCTTTTGGCAATCGCGACAGCAGGAAGTGCATTCAGGACACTGTGGCGGCCATGCAGCGGAAGGGATGCTTCGAAATGTTCGCCGGAGGCAAAGCACACTTTGAAGCGGGTCCCACCCTCAACCGTTTCGATTTGCTCCGCCCAAATATCCGCCTTCTCATTAACAGAGTAGTACATGATTTCACCCGGATACAGATGGGCGACCAACCGTAGATATTCGTTATCTTTGTTGAGCAGCACGAGCCCGTCAGTAGCGGTATGTGGAAGGAGCTCCGCCTTCGCAAGGGCGATTTTTTCACGCGTGCCAAAATGCTCAATATGGGACTCGCCGATAAATGTAATCACGCTAATATCAGGCTGCACCAGCGAAGCGAGAAGATCGATTTCCCCAGCGTGGTTCATCCCGAGCTCCAGTACAGCAGTTTGATGCTTTTCCTCCATCTGTAATAACGACAAAGGTACGCCGATGTGATTGTTGAAGTTTTTATACGTCTTGTATACGGGAGAGCGGCTCGTAAGTACGTGAGCCACGATGTCCTTCACGGTTGTTTTCCCGATACTTCCTGTAATAGCGATGCGAGGGAACGAAAAGCTTTTCCGATAAGCGGCAGCCAGCTTTTGAAAGCCACGTAGTGTATCATTGACGAGAATTAACCCAAAATCGTTGGGCAAGTTCGCAGGAATTTTCTCCTGATTCGAAACGAGTGCAGCTACAGCTCCTTGTTCAGCGGCTTGTAAAAGAAAATCATGTCCATCCCGTGCACCGCCTGTCAGCGCTACAAACAAAGATCCCGCAGTCAGCTCGCGGGTATCAAAGTGAACGGATGACAAGGCAAGCCCTGGGGAACCAGCGAGCAAAAGCCCTTCTGCTTTGATTGCTGCCTGATCCAGTGCAATTGGTTTCATCTGCACGAACTCCTTTTTCTTGGTAGATAAGAATTTATAGAAATTCTTATCGACATAAGTGCAACTAAGGCTTCACCAAAAAGCTTGGACAAGCCAAGTTTTCTAATGATCCAGAAGTAACCTCGAAGTCATGCTACCATGCGTTAGGTAGCGCCGCAAGACAAAAGTGAGGCAATGTGATACGATCGATTCTTACATAATGACGATTCATCTACATAAGAAGGAAAGGAGTCTCCCATGGAAAAAAGTATCTTTACCAAAATCATGGACGGCGAAATCCCTGCTCGTATCGAGTATGAGGACGAGCACGTCATTGTCATTCACGATATTGCACCAAAAGCAAGTGTTCACTTGTTGATTATCCCGCGTAAGCCAATTCCGACTCTCATGGATGTAAGCGCCGAGGACCTGCCGCTAATCGGGCATATCCACCATGTAGCACAACTCTTGGCGAAAAAGCTGGAGTTGCCAGGTTTTCGCCTGATTAACAACTGCGGGAAAGAGGGTGGACAAGAGGTTTTCCACATTCATTATCACCTGTTGTCCGGTTTTTACGAATAAAATTCAACTAAAGGTTGACCTTCTTTAGTCATCTATCCTATAATGAAGTGTGACAGTCTGTTCGTACGTTCGACTCAGGCGTCCCACGGTTTTAGCGGAGGGAGGGAAGACAAATGGCAGAAATTCGAGTCAAGAAAAACGAGTCTTTGGATAGCGCACTTCGCCGCTTCAAGCGTGAAAGCGCAAAATCCGGGGTGATGGCGGAACTGCGTAAACGTCGCCACTTTGAGAAGCCTAGCATTAAGCGCAAGAAGAAATCCGAAGCAGCTCGCAAACGCAAGTTTTAATTGACGGAGGGCTCATCATGAGTGTAATGGAGCGACTCGATCAAGATATGAAGCAAGCAATGAAGGACAGAGCTGCTCTAAAACTCTCTGTTATTCGCATGGTGAAAGCCGCATTAAAGAACGAAGAGATTAACAAGGGCAGACTTTTGTCTGAAGACGAAGTGCTGACCATCTTGACTCGTGAGTTAAAACAACGCCGTGAATCCCTCCATGAATTTGAGAAGGCAGGCCGCGTGGAACTTGCCTCGAAAACGCGCGAAGAGATCGACGTGCTCTCCGCTTACTTACCCGCTCAGCTTAGCGAAGACGAAATTCGCGATATCGTTCGGGAAGGTATCGCAGCTACCAATGCCTCCTCTAAAAAGGAGATGGGCAAAGTGATGGGTGCGATCATGCCGAAAGTGAAAGGCAGAGCAGACGGAAACCTCGTGCAAAAGATTGTATCTGAGGAACTACCATCGTAGACGAGAGTAACACCTCATATAGATACGAACAGAAAAACCCAACCTGTTAAGGTTGGGTTTTTTCTTTTTTTCCAGATGTGAAATAAATATGAAACGATTGCCCCCCTCTTTCGTATACCTTATAGCACATACGTTGAAGCTGATAGAAGGAAGGAGGTACATGCAATGAGTGCAACAAGGCTAGTAAAAAGCCGCGTGCGATTGCTTTTTTCACTTCTTTGCCTGATTATGGGAATGACGATGCTTCTTGCTCCCGCAACCACCACAGCTCAGACCTATCAAAAAGCTGTCTGGATTCCAGTAGATAGCACGATCGAGCGAGGGCTGGAGAGCTTTTTAGAAAGAGCATTTGCTGACGCACAGGAGCAGCAGGCAGACCTTGTTATCTTGCATATCAATACGCCAGGTGGAGAAGTGAACGCTGCCGACCAGATCGGGCAGTTGATCCGTCAGGCTCCCATGCATGTGATAGCCTATATTGATAACCAGGCTTTTTCAGCGGGAACTTACATCGCCCTGAATGCAAATGAAATTATTATGACTCCAGGCAGTAGCATGGGGGCAGCGGCACCGATTGACTTGGCAGGCAATGCAGCAGATATCAAGTTCATTTCCGGTTGGAGCAATAAAATGAAGGCGGCAGCTGAGCTGAACAATCGCAATCCTGACGTTGCTCGCGCGATGGTGGAAATCGATACAGAATTCCCAGGATTAAAGCCAAAAGGCACGGTGCTTTCTCTCGATGCCCAACAAGCGAAGCAGGTGGGTTATGCGGATGATGTGGTATCCAATAAGGAAGAGCTGCTCAAAAAGCTCGGTATTCAGCCGGATTCCCTTGAGGCGATTGAGCCAACAGGTGGAGAGCTAGTCGCCAGATGGGTGACGAGTCCCATTGTGATGAGTCTTCTGCTCATCATTGGATTGGGAGGAATTGTCGTAGAACTGTTTGCCCCTGGCTTTGGTGTCGCAGGGACGATTTCGTTTGTCGCGTTCAGTCTCTATTTCTTCGGGCATTATGTAGCGGGCTTTGCCAACTGGTTGCACATCGGACTGTTTGCCATCGGAATCTTACTGATGCTTCTGGAAATTTTTCTTCCGGGTGGCATTGTTGGAGCGATTGGCTTCGTGAGTATTGTGACAGGCCTCGTTATGGCAGCTTACGACACGCAGCAAGGACTCGCATCGCTGGGTGTAGCTGCTTTGATCACGGCAATTGTAACGTTCCTGTTAGTGAAGAAATACGGGGTCAAAGGTCTATTCAACAAGTTTGTCTTGGGTGACACGCAGCGCAATGAAGAAGGCTACGTAGCACCGCGCGATCAGCGTGAGCTGGAAGGAAAATCAGGTATTACCCTTACAACATTGCGCCCGGCAGGGGTCGTCAAGGTGGAAGGGAAACGTGTGGATGCAGTATCGGTTGGTGGTTTCATTGAAGCGGGTACCGCCATCACCGTTGTGCAAGTAGAAGGCACGCGTATCGTCGTTGCCGAACTAGAACAAAAGGAGTGAGCTCTTCATGTTTGAAGGCGGTTTGATTCCCCTTATTTTTATGGTGGCAGTAGCCATCGTCGTACTTTCTGTTTTCTTCTCGTTCGTACCAGTTATGCTCTGGATTTCTGCACTGGCTTCCGGTGTGAATATCGGGATTATTACCCTCGTCGCTATGCGCTTGCGTCGCGTTGTACCATCTCGTATCGTGAATCCGTTGATTAAAGCGCGTAAAGCCGGCTTGCAGTTGGATACAAACCAATTGGAGAGCCATTATCTCGCAGGCGGTAACGTAGACCGTGTAGTAGATGCGCTCGTAGCAGCACAACGCGCAGATATTCCACTTGGCTTTGAACGAGCAGCAGCCATTGATCTGGCTGGTCGTGATGTATTGGAAGCGGTACAAATGAGTGTTAACCCGAAAGTGATTGAAACACCTGTTGTAGCAGCAATGGCAAAAGACGGTATTGAGCTGCGCACTCGTGCAAAAGTAACGGTTCGTGCCAACATCGATCGATTGGTCGGTGGTGCTGGTGAAGAAACGATTATCGCCCGCGTAGGTGAGGGGATCGTATCCACAATTGGTTCGTCAAAAGGACATAAAGACGTATTGGAAAATCCGGACCTGATCTCGAAAACCGTATTGAACAAAGGGCTGGATGCCGGAACTGCTTTTGAAATTCTCTCGATTGATATTGCCGACGTGGATGTAGGGAAGAACATCGGAGCACAATTGCAAACCGATCAAGCGGAAGCAGATAAACGTATTGCCCAAGCGAAAGCGGAAGAGCGTCGTGCCATGGCGGTAGCCCAAGAGCAGGAAATGATTGCACGCGTACAAGAAATGAAGGCAAAAGTAGTAGAAGCTGAAGCACAGGTACCACTTGCTTTGTCCGAAGCATTGAAAAGTGGCAAAATGGGCGTAATGGATTATTACAACATGCAAAACATTGCTGCTGATACACAAATGCGTCAATCCTTCGGGCATGCAGGTGACAAACAAGATCCTGCTTTGCCAGATGAGAAAGAATAAGGGCGATTGCCATGGAAGATCTCATGGATCTCGTCGTAGATTTACTGGGTTTAGTTGAGTGGATCATCCCTCTTATCGGCAAGTTCTGGTTTGTCATCCTTGGTTACTTAGGATATAAAGCTCTTGGCAAAGCCGGAAAGAAGAAGATGTCACAAGGCAAAAAAATGCCTCCGCTTACCCCGGCAAGTACGTCAGATATCCCTATGGATACTGAGGATTACGGAAGAAAGACGGTGCGGGCATCCACCAAATACGAGCCTATCCAGCCTGAATCGATGGAGGGTATTGGAGTTGAGCAGGAATGGGCATTCTCCAGTACAGCTCGTGCTTCAACGGGTCCAACTATCACAGTGAAGCAATCGGAGCCGATGAAGGTCGCTGATTTGGAACAAGCGAGAACACTCACATCGAAACACGGCAATCCGCGTGATGGGATGAAATGGGCACTCATTTTTGGAGAGCCGCGCTCAAAAGCTCCGTACGCCCAGCAGGTGCGACAAAGGAAAATATGATAACAGCAGCTAGTCAAACAGGTGAACTTCGGTTCGCCTGTTTTTTTTCTTGATACGCAATGCTTTCGTGTCGAAATATATCGAACAACTTGTCTTGTTTCTCGTATCCTGGTTGACTATCCTGAATGTAAAGAAAATTCTCCCGAATAGAAGAAGGGGTAGAGGTCAAGCGATGAATCAACAAATTTTTGAACAAATGGGACGGTTTCGTCAAAAAGTGATTCGGCTTGCCATCTTCGAAAACAAATCAGTATATGAAACGGCGATCGCGTGCGGGTGTTCAGTTGAGAAAGTAAAACGAATCATGAAAAAATGGAAGGCGCTTACAAAAGAAAAAGAGCTAGTTTCTATTGCAAAAGAAAGCCAATAAGCGATGGGTTTTGTGGAATGCATTTCAAAGATTGAGTTCTCAACTGCTTGCTAAATCGTGAGCGCTGAGGACTCTTTTTTTGTGACTGTTTTTGATGAATGCCTCTTTATGCTCGCGCATACGCATAGATAAGAATGGTTTTGCACCTGAAAACAGATGAGATCGTCATATTCGCCAATATATAGAACGAGAAGGGGGGCTAATCCATGAAGCGTTGGAGCCGCCGTCTGCGCCAGTTGGCCGGAGGTGTGTTGGATCTGCCGCAAGATGTAGTCCTGGAAGTCCCGCGCATTACGATGATCGGTCATTTGCAAATGTATATAGAGAATCATCGAGGAGTCTTGCATTTTAGCGAAAAAGAACTTCGTCTGTTGTTGACGAACGGACAAATGATTGTTTCAGGTGAACAGCTTGTCATCCGAGCGATTTTGCCTGAGGAGGTTCTCTTAGAAGGTAGAATCGGTGGCGTGAAATTTTTGGAGACGGGACCACAGAGCTCATAACTTTTGTCAGAGGTAGGGGGGCGGTACGTATGCGGAATGGAATCAAGGAGTGGGTGGATGGACATGTAACCATTACCGTTCGGGGAAAACGGTTTGAGCGGATGCTGAATATGGCTGTACGGGATGGAATTCGAATCTGGAATATTCGCAGGGTTGGAGAAGAGGTGACTCGCTGCGATATTTTGATTCGAGATTATTTTCGTTTGCGGCCACTCTTAAAAGAGACAGGCTGTCGTAGCCACGTCGAGGCAAGAGACGGTCTTCCTTTCTGGCTGCTGCGTATACGCAGACGATCTGGATTGGCAATAGGTGCTGCTCTTTTTTTCATTGGATTGTACATGCTCTCCTCTTTTGTCTGGAGTGTCGAAGTGAGTGGGACAAAAATGGTTGATCCACGTCGAGTGATTCAAGCTGCCGAGCAAGTGGGGATTAAAGAAGGGGCATGGAAGGTCAAACTAAAAGAACCGTTGGTTTTGCAAAAAGAGCTGTTGAGTCTGCTGCCTGAAGCATCCTGGGTTGGAATTGAGATTCAAGGAACCAAGGTTATGCTTCAGGTGGTTGAAAAAGACGCTCCCGTAAAGCCGCTTGCAACAGGTCCTCGTCATCTTGTAGCGAAAAAGAGGGCGGTCGTCCATAAAATTCTCCCGGAGGTTGGTCGCAGCCAGGTTGTGAGCAATCAATTGGTAGAAAAAGGACAAGTGCTCATTTCCGGGATTATTGGCAACGATGCCCGTCAACAAGCTGTATCGGCGCGAGGCAAGGTGCAAGGGGAAGTGTGGTATACGAGCAACACATCGGTCCCGTTAAAACAAACGACGCACCGTCTGACGGGAGAAAAGCTGGAGCATCAATACCTGCTGGTAGGCCCCTATGCGATATACGTGTGGCCATTTGAGAAACAGTCCTTTGCACAAGCAGAAATTGCAGAACAACGTTTTTTACCCTCGTATGCGGGATATACCTCACCGCTTGGTTGGAAGACAGTAACGTACGCGCAATCAGAACCCGTTCAAACAGAGATGAGCGTGGAGGCAGCGACGGAACTGGCTAAAAAATTCGCCAGGGAGGATATCTTGCAAAAAGCTGGGAAAGATGCGTTCATTCAGGACGAAAAAGTTTTGCACGTCACAACAGAGAATGGTAAAGTTTACGTAAGCATTCATTTTTCCGTCATTGAAGATATTGCCATTGAACAGCCTCTCGTGGGCCAGTGAGGGACGGCAAGCAAATGACGCATTGCTGATTACCGTTGCAAGGAGATGGAAGCCTGTTGCACGTACAAGATGAGGTAAGAATCCCGTTTTCAGACGCATCTGAGGCCTTGCTGTTGTTCGGACCACATGACGCGTATCTAACACTGATCGAGCAAAGAAGTTCCGCCAAAATTATGACCCGAGAAGGCGAACTGGTTATTAGCGGGGATAAGCCGGAAGTGGACAAACTGACAGAGTTGATTGAAATTCTGTTACAGTTGATTCGCAGAGGGATTGCCCTGTCCGAACGAGATATCTCGTATGCGATGTCGTTGATTGAGCGGGGAGAAGGTGCCCAGTTGCTCGATGTGTATGATGAAGAAGTCGCTCGTACCCAACGTGGCAAAGTAATCAGGGCAAAAACTTTGGGTCAGCGTCATTACTTATCTGCGATCAAGAAGCATGACATTGTGTTTGGAATTGGACCAGCTGGTACCGGAAAAACGTATTTGGCTGTTGTCACAGCAGTAAATGCGTTGAAAAATGCACGCGTCAAACGGATCGTTCTTACCAGACCGGCCGTAGAAGCGGGAGAGAGCCTTGGATTTTTGCCAGGAGATTTGCAGGAAAAAGTAGATCCTTACCTGCGTCCGCTCTATGATGCCTTGTACGACATGCTGGGCAATGAACAAGTCGCCAAAATGATGGAACGCGGACTCATTGAGGTTGCACCTTTGGCGTACATGCGTGGTCGTACGCTCGAAGATTCGTTTGTCATTTTGGATGAAGCCCAGAACACCACTCCGGAGCAAATGAAAATGTTTTTGACCCGACTTGGTTTTGGTTCCAAAATGGTCATTACGGGTGATGTGACCCAGGTGGATTTGCCAAAAGGCAAGAAATCTGGATTGCGCGAAGCACAGCGTATCCTAAATCCGATTTCTGATGTAGCCTTTATTCATTTCCAAGAGGGAGACGTCGTTCGCCACAGTCTGGTACAAAAAATCATCGCTGCCTATGCCAAAGAAGAAGTAGATCACGGCTATTGATAAATGGCTTTACAAAAAGGAGATCGTTTACCTGTGTTATCTGTAGAAATCCTTCATGAAGAAATCGAACCGATCGATGAGAATTTACAAAACCTGCTTGTCCGTTGCCTAGAAGCGGCGGCAAAGCTGGAAGACGTACAAGGAGAAGTAGTTGTCACGTTGGTGAACAACGAGCGCATTCACGAGCTGAATCGGGACTATCGTGGCGTTGATCGGCCTACGGATGTTCTGTCCTTTGCGATGAACGAGCCGGGTGAAGGGGAAATGGAAATCTTCATTGATGAGGAAGAGGCCGGCGAGTTTCCGAATATGCTTGGCGATATCATCATCTCGGTGCCAAAAGCACATGAGCAGGCCGAAGACTATGGCCATTCATTCGAGCGCGAACTCGGATTTCTCACGGTTCATGGTTTTCTTCACCTTCTGGGCTATGATCATGGAACACCAGAAGAAGAAAAGGAAATGTTTTCACGTCAAGAAAAGGTGCTGGAACAAATCGGCTTGACGAGGTAGGAGATTACGTTGAAGGAATGGCGACGATTGACTCGCAGCTTCACCTACGCTCTGCAGGGAATTTCCTATACCGTACGGACACAGCGAAACATGCAAATCCACGTAGCCGCTGCCATCATGGTGCTGGCGGCAGCGTGGTGGCTGCAGATACCCCGCAGCGATGTTTTGCTGGTCCTTTTTTCTATCGGTCTGGTCACTTCCCTTGAGCTGGTTAATACCGCGATCGAAGCAGTCGTTGATTTAGCTTCCCCGGAATGGCACGCCAAGGCGAAGATTGCCAAAGATGTGGGAGCAGGAGCTGTACTTGTGGCGGCGATCCTGTCCTTTATCGTCGGAGTCCTCGTATTTGGACAGCCACTGTTGCAAAAAGTATGGGGATAGTTTTTACTAGTAGAGAAGAAGAAATTTTTTCATAAGTCAAATGAGGTACCGGACGGGTCATTGCAGTTGACCATTCAGTCTGGTTTCTTCGTGTCTCTTTGGACACATTTTGTTGTGAATGGATGTTAAATACCAATCATATGAGGAATGATGAGAATGGATAAACAAGCATTATTAGCACAAGCAATTGAAGCCAGAAAGCTCGCTTATGTACCGTACTCCAAGTTTCAGGTAGGAGCAGCTCTGTTGGCTGATAACGGCAAGGTTTATTTGGGAGGCAATATTGAAAATGCAGCGTACTCGCTGTGCAACTGCGCAGAGCGTACGGCTCTTTTCAAAGCGTACTCGGAAGGCGATAAGACTTACAAGGCATTAGCCGTCGCTGCCGATACGCCGCAAGCTGTATCACCGTGCGGGGCTTGCCGACAAGTTATCGCAGAGCTGTGCCCGCCGGACATGCCTGTATTTTTGACGAATCTCAAAGGCGACATTTGGGAAACGACAGTATCTGCCCTGCTGCCAGGCGCATTCACCAAGGAGGATTTACGTGGATAATCGCAAGACCAAGCAATCGTTTAAATCAGGGTTTGTCTCCATTGTGGGAAGGCCAAACGTTGGAAAGTCAACACTGTTGAATCATATTGTCGGACATAAAATCGCGATCATGTCGAATAAGCCGCAAACCACACGTAACAAAATTACGGCTGTGCATACGACAGAAGAAGGACAAATTATTTTCTTGGATACACCGGGGATTCACAAGCCTCAATCCAAACTCGGAAACTACATGGTTTCGGTTGCCGAAAATACATTGAACGAAGTAGACCTCGTTTTGTTTGTTGTCGATGCAACAGAAAAACGCGGAGCCGGGGACGACTACATCATCGAGCGGTTGAAGCAGGTCAAAACGCCAGTATTTTTGGTCATCAACAAAATTGACAAAGTGCACCCGGAAGCACTGCTGCCGATTATTGACGATTACCGCAAATTGTATGATTTCAAGCAAATTGTTCCAATCTCTGCGCTGGAAGGTAACAATACAGGATCATTGCAGCAGGCTATTTTGGGTGAAATGGAAGAAGGCCCGATGTATTACCCTGCAGATCAGGTGACAGACCATCCGGAACGCTTTGTTGCAGCCGAGTTGATTCGGGAAAAAGTTCTGCATTTGACAAGAGAAGAAGTACCTCACTCTATCGCTGTCGTGATTGAAGAGATGAAACGGGGCGAAAATGGCAAAACGCTTTACATTTACGCGGCCATTTACGTAGAGCGGGATTCTCAGCGCGGAATTTTGATTGGGCAAAAAGGCCAGATGCTCAAAGAAATCGGTCAACGCGCGCGCAAGGATATCGAGCGGCTGATGGGGGACCAAGTATTTTTGGAGCTATGGATCAAAGTGAAAAAGGATTGGCGCAACCAAGACCGGATGCTGCGTAACTTCGGTTTCTACGACGAGCAATAATATTCCCAACGCGATGTGTTAATTTTTCCAAGGCATAGAATAACGGGCAAAGGTGATTCTAAGAAGGAAGTGGATAGACCCGATATAGGAAAGGATGATGCTCCATGCTTCGTGACTTTTCTTGGAGAGTTTTCGCTTCAACCGGTGACATCCATGCTTACCTTCTCTACCGTGATCACCATCAAACGGATGTTTCCAGCGAGGAAACCTCGTTTGATCTCGCCCAGGAAGAATTGGGTGACACGCAGGCATGCTTGTAAAGTGGGAAGGGATTGTCATTCGCAGTGTGGACTATGGTGAGTCCAGTAAAGTGGTGACATTGTTTACCCGGGAGAACGGCAAATTAGGTGTGATGGCCCGTGGTGCCAAAAAGACCAAAAGCCGTCTTGCCGCCGTCTCCCAGTTGTTTTCGCATAGTTATTATCTATGCAAGACAGGACCCGGTACGGGAATGCCCGATCTCTCTCAGGGAGATATGCTGGATTCGTTCCGGGATATGCGGCAAAGCCTGACTGCTACGGCTTATGCCGCTTACATAGCAGAGCTTTTGGATCGACTGACGCAGGAAAGGGAACCGAATCCCTACTTGTTTCAGCTTCTCCTTCATACGTTTCGCTACTTGGATGAAGGACGAGATGCTGAGATCCTCTGTCGTATTTTTGAGACCAAGATGCTAATTGTGGCGGGGATCTCCCCGCAGCTCACGGCGTGTGTAAACTGTGGCGAACAGCGCGAGCCCTATGCGATCAGCGTAGGACAGGGTGGACTGTTGTGCCCAGTTTGCCAGCCTTCCGATCCGTATGCCATGGCGGTTACACCCTCGACCTGGAAGCTGTTACGGCTGTTCCAGGTATTTGATTTGGAGCGGCTTGGTGACATTGAAGTAAAACCAGCTACACGTAACCAGCTCAAGCATGTGCTGCGGAGCTTCATGGACGAGTATCTGGATATCAGGCTGAAAAGTCGAGCATTTCTGGAACAACTGGAGCGTATGGAAAGAATGACGCAATCCGATCAGGACTAATTGACATACGAATTTGTTTTCGTTATGATAAGAACCAAACTTGTATACCGAATGTTGCCATGAAGGAAAAGAGTAGTCGGCCGCTGGCTGTGAATAGCGAATCGGGGATAGTGTGAGCCCGGTCACCATGCTGATGAAGGGCGTTCTGGAGCAATTTGATTGTAAGGTGGGCGAAGAAGTCATTCGCCAAGTAGGGTGGAACCGCGAGAATCCTCTCGTCCCTACACTGTCACATCAGACAGTGTAGAGGCGGGAGGTTTTTTAGTTTCGACTTAAAGCCAAGTTCTAATAAGTTTATGAGGAGGATAAAGCATGAAAATGACATTTCAAGATATCATTTTGACGCTGCAAAACTTTTGGGCAAAGCAAAACTGTCTCATTGTCCAACCATATGACGTTGAAAAAGGGGCAGGTACGCTAAACCCGATGACTTTCCTTCGTTCCATCGGACCTGAACCGTGGAATGTGGCATATGTAGAGCCTTCCCGTCGCCCAGCAGACGGACGTTATGGGGAAAACCCGAACCGTTTGTATCAGCATCACCAGTTCCAAGTGATCATGAAGCCATCGCCGGACAACATTCAGGAGCTGTACCTGGAGAGCTTGCGCGAACTCGGAATCGAGCCACTAGAGCATGATATCCGATTTGTAGAGGACAACTGGGAGCACCCGGGGCTTGGCGCATGGGGCTTAGGCTGGGAAGTTTGGCTGGACGGAATGGAGATCACCCAGTTCACGTACTTCCAGCAGGTGGGCGGTCTGGAATGTAAACCAGTGGCAGTCGAGCTGACTTACGGACTGGAGCGTTTGGCTTCGTATATTCAGGAAAAAGAAAATGTATTCGATCTGGAATGGTGCAACGGGTATACGTACGGAGACGTATTCCTGCAACCAGAATACGAGCATTCCAAATACACATTCGAGCTGTCTGATGTCGACATGCTGTTCTCTCTCTACAATACGTATGAGGCAGAAGCAAAGAGACTGATGTCGGAGCGACTGGTTTACCCAGCTTATGACTACGTCCTGAAATGCTCCCACACCTTCAACTTGCTTGATGCGCGTGGAGCCATCAGTGTGACGGAGCGTACAGGCTACATCGCTCGTGTGCGCAATCTGTCTCGTGAAGTAGCACAAACCTACTATAAAGAGCGTGAGCGCCTCGGTTTCCCGCTTTTGCAAAAAGGCAACGCAGTCGCTGCGGATCAAGTGAATCAGGTGAAGGGAGAGGATACAAATGAGTAAGCGCGATCTACTCGTAGAGGTTGGTTTGGAAGAAATGCCTGCTCGTTTTGTCGCACAAGCAGCGGCACAATTCAAGGAAAAAGTAGAAAAGTGGCTGACTGCTGAGCGCGTGCCGTTTGATCAAATTACGGCATTAGAGACACCTCGTCGTTTTGCCCTGTTGATCAATGGACTGGCAGAAAAGCAGCCTGATCGCAATGATGAAGCGAAAGGCCCTGCACGCAAAATCGCACAAGATGAAGCGGGTAACTGGTCCAAGGCGGCACTCGGATTTGCACGAAGCAACAATGTTGAGCCAGACCAACTGTATTATAAAGAAGTAAACGGGATCGAGTATGTGCATGCTCGCAAATCCGAAGCGGGAAAACCGACTACCGAGCTTTTGCCGCAACTGGCTGAAGTGATCACCGGAATGAGCTTCCCGAAAAACATGCGCTGGGGCGCACGCGAATTGAAATACGTTCGTCCTATTCGTTGGTTGGTTGCTTTGTTCGGCGATGAATTGATCGATCTGGAAATTGCAGGCGTAACAAGCGGACGCATTTCTCGTGGACACCGCTTCTTGGGAACAGAGGTTACATTGAATCACCCAAGCGAATACGTGAGCAAGCTAGCTGAGCAATATGTCATGGTGAATCCCGACGAGCGCAGAGCAGCAATTGTAGAGCAGATTCATCGCTTGGAGAAGGAAAATGGCTGGACGATTCCAATGGACGAAGGACTTCTGGATGAGGTAGTCCATCTTGTAGAATATCCAACCGCTCTTTACGGTACGTTCGAGCAAGAATTCCTTTCCATTCCACGTGAGGTTTTGGTTACTTCTATGCGGGAGCACCAGCGTTATTTCCCTGTTGAAAACGCACAGGGTCAATTGCTGAATCATTTTGTGACCGTGCGTAATGGAGACAGCCGCGCGCTGGAAAACGTAGCGAAAGGGAATGAAAAAGTTCTTCGCGCACGCCTGTCTGATGCTCGTTTCTTCTACGTGGAGGACCAAAAGCTATCCATTGAGAGCTGCCTGAAACGTTTGGAGACAATCGTTTACCATGAAGAGCTGGGAACAATCGGTGATAAAGTTCGCCGTGTACGCAAGACAGCTGGGCAAATTGCAAGCAAGCTGGGTGTAAGCGCGGAAGAAACCAAACAAGTAGACCGCATTGCAGAAATCGCAAAATTTGACCTCGTTACCAACATGGTAGGCGAATTCCCTGAACTGCAAGGGATTATGGGTGAAGATTACGCGCGCAAAGCGGGTGAGTCCGACCTCGTCGCAAGTGGTGTATTCGAGCATTACCTCCCGCGTTTTGCAGGGGACAAAATGCCTGCTTCCGCCCAAGGCGCTATCGTCAGCATAGCTGACAAGATGGACACGATCGTAGGTTGCTTCTCGATCGGTATTGTGCCTACTGGCTCACAGGACCCGTATGGTCTGCGCCGTATGGCAGCGGGGATCGTTTCTGTTTTGGTGGAGCGCGACTGGCAAATTTCTCTTGCCGATCTGTGGAATGCGGCAATGGAAGGCTATGTAGCGCAAGGCGTAAACAAGAGAGCGGCAGAAGACGTGAAAAAGGACCTGGTAGACTTCTTCGCACTCCGCCTGAAAAATGTCTTGCAGGATCATGGTGTTCGCTACGATGTCATCGACGCGGTTCTTGCTGCTGACCTGACACTGGTTCCAGAGGTGGTAGCAAAAGCAAAAGCACTGATGGCAGCTGTACAAACAGAAGAGTTCAAGCTGATTGTGGAGCAGTTTAACCGGGTGAACAATCTGGCACAAAAAGCAGAAGCAGATCAAGTCAGTGAGGCTTTGTTCGCAGAAGATGTGGAACGTGCCTTGTATCAGGCATTCCAAGCTGTTCAGAAGGATGTAGAAGGTCTGAAGGATCAAGAGAAGGTACTCGCAACCTTGTCAACCCTGCGTCAGCCGATCAACGCATTCTTCGATAAGGTAATGGTCATGGCCGAAGATCAGGCTGTTCGTGCGAATCGTCTGGGGCTTCTCTTGCAGCTTTCTCGTGTGCTTTATCGCTACGCAGATTATTCCAAAATTGTCTTCGCATAAACAAAATAAAACCGGTGCCTTCGTCTGAAAATCAGGCGGGGGCACCTTTTTTCCCCGTGAAAGAAGGAATATCCCGTCGAATAGAGTAATACTAGGAAGAGGTAAAGACAGAACCGGGGTGATTGGTCATCGAGCTTACCAAACGACAAGAGCACATCTTACAGATAGTGAAGGATGACGGACCGATAACAGGAGAGCATATCGCGGAGCGACTGAATTTGACTCGCGCGACGCTGCGCCCTGATTTATCCATCCTCACGATGTCAGGATATCTAGAAGCCAGACCTCGGGTCGGGTATTTTTATGCCGGCAGACCCGCAAGCTCAGTCATAAGTGAACGGCTTCACAAGCTTCTCGTCAATGACTACAAGGCGGTACCGATCGTGGTATCCGAATCCGCATCGGCTTATGACGCCATCGTTACCCTCTTTTTGGAGGATGTTGGTACGTTATTTGTCGTCAATCAAAAAGGATATTTGGCTGGCGTGATCTCACGAAAAGATCTCCTGCGTGCTTCTTTAGGCAATAAGACGTTGGAGGATGTGCCGGTCAGCATTATCATGTCTAGGATGCCGAATATCATTACATGCGCACCTGATGAGACCTTGTTCGCAGCCGCCAAAAAGCTGATTGATTTTCAGATCGATTCTCTGCCTGTCGTAAGGCCTGGCGAGGAAGATCCGAAGCAAATGGAGCTGTTGGGGCGCGTCACCAAGACGACGATCGCGAAAGCATTTGTAGAATTGGGTAGCGAACCGAAAGTGTAGGAGGAGAAGCGATGCAAGGTAATCAGCAAGGACAGCTCATCTATGTAGTCTCAGACTCCATCGGCGAAACGGCCGAACTTGTCGTTCGCGCAGGAGCTAGTCAGTTTGATCGTTTTTTGTTTGACGTACAAAAGTATCCGTATATAGAAGACAAGGAATCTATTGACGAAATTATTGCTTCGGCAAAAGAATCGCGGGCAATGATCGTGTTCACTCTGGTCATTTCGGAGCTGAATGCGTATATTACACAACAAGCTGCTCTTCACGGGATTCCAGCTCTTGATGTAATGGGGCCTCTGATGAATACCTTGCAGGGCATGTTGAAAGAGCCGCCAACAGGAAAACCGGGCTTGGTACGTCGACTGGATGAAGAGTATTTCCGCAAAGTAGACGCCATCGAGTTTGCCGTCAAATACGACGATGGACGGGACCCACGCGGCCTGTTGCGAGCAGATGTGGTTTTGATCGGCGTTTCGCGTACTTCCAAGACGCCTCTTTCCATGTATTTGGCTAACAAGCGACTTAAGGTTGCCAATGTTCCGCTTGTCCCGGAGGTAGAGCCACCAGAAGAATTGTTCCAACTGCCAATAGAACGCTGCATTGGGCTTACCATCAATCCGGAGCAACTGAACGGAATTCGAACAGAGCGTCTGAAGGCGCTGGGATTGACTGCACAAGCGAACTACGCCAATCTCGAACGGATTGCCGACGAACTGGCTTATTCCAAGCGCATTATTGAGCGACTCGGATGTACAGTTATCGATGTATCCAACAAGGCAGTGGAAGAAACGGCAAACATCATTTTGGAGATGATTCGAAAAAACAATCTCCGTAATGAAAGGAAATAGGCCGAAAGAAGGATTTTGACGTTTTTTGTAGAAAATCAATTAGCCGAGGTACTTATCATACTGAGTTTCTCAGCGTTTATTGCACTTAGAAATGTGGAAAAGTAGAAAAGAAGAAAAGAAGTTTGATGTAAAGAAGGAAATTGACGAATTTTGACGAACTAAATATTCTCACGTGCGATTCTCCTTATAAAGGTGGAAAGACATGACTGGTCCCACTTCAGATGAATTTGTAAATCAAGTGCGTGCCGCTGTCGACATCGTAGACGTTGTAGGAGAGTACGTTCAACTGAGAAAAAGCGGTCGTGCCTTTCTCGGTCTATGTCCGTTTCACTCTGAAAAGAGCCCTTCCTTCAACGTAAATGCAGAGCGACAGTTTTTTCATTGCTTTGGCTGTGGAGCAGGTGGGGATATCTTTTCCTTTTTAATGAAACTGGAGCAATTGACTTTTCCAGAGGCACTGCACAAATTGGCGGAGCGTGCCGGGATATCTGTGCCCCAGCCGCAGCAAGTAGAGGACTCACCTGAAAAACGGATGAAGCATGCGATGCAGGAAGCGCATACGTTCGTTTCACGCCTCTACCACTACGTGCTTACGAAAACCCCTTATGGCGCAGAAGCGATGAAGTATCTCGCCAAGCGCGGAATATCTGAGGCGACAATAGCCGAATACCAAATCGGATTCGCCCCTGATTCCTGGGATTTCGTAACGCAGCAGTTGACAAAGCGGGGATTTTCACAGGAATTGATGGTGGAAGCAGGGCTTTTGGCCAAAAGCGATGCAGGGAAAATCTTTGATCGCTTTCGAGGTCGTATCATGTTTCCGATCCAAGATTCCCAAGGTAACGTCATCGGATTTGGTGGGCGTTTACTGCAAGGATCGAAACCCAATTCCAACCAAAAGTCTCAACCCAAGTATCTGAATAGCCCGGAAAGCCTTTTGTTCAACAAAAGCGCTACGCTGTTTAATCTTCATCGTGCGCGCCCCATTATTAGAAAGAGAAAAGAGGCGCTGTTGTTTGAAGGGTATGTCGATGTCATATCGGCATGGCAGGCGGGTTTTATGCAAGGTATTGCCACTTTGGGAACAGCCTTGACGGAGCAGCAGGCCAGAATTCTTCGTCGCAATACGGAGTCAGTCGTACTTTGTTATGACGGAGATGCTGCAGGACAAGAAGCAACGAGCAAAGCGATTCACGTTTTGCAGCAAGCCGGTTTGATCGTTCGAGTCGCTCCACTTCCACAAGGAGTGGACCCGGATGATTACATCCGCCAGCATGGGGCTGAAGCATTTTCCCAGCAAGTATTGTTACAGGCGATGCCAATTACGGCTTTCCGTCTGAAACATTTACGCAGTCAGTTCGTAATAAAAGATGAGACGGACAAAGCTCGCTTAATCGCAAAGGCGGTCGAGATCATCAACGAGCTCGGCAGCCCTGTGGAACGGGACATGTATCAACGGCAATTGGCAGAAGAATACTCCCTGACTCTCGGTGATCTCAAATGGGAGTCCAAGCGCGCATACAATCAGCAAAAAAGTGAGCGCCAAAGGGATAAAGTGACGCCAGCATGGAATAATAGTATAAATAATGGCAAAGTTACGCTCGCGAAAACACTGCCACCCGCTTATCACACGGCTGAGCGCATGCTACTTTATTACATGATGCGGAATGAAGAAATAGCCGCCCGCGTCCAACAGGAATGCAGCGCCCACTTTCAGGTGGATGAACACGTTGCGTTAGCTGCCTACTTGTACGCCTACTATGCAGAGGGAAACCCGGAAGACCCTGGAAAGTTTATACATTATGTGCAAGACGATTTGTTAAAGCAATTAGCCTCGGGATTGGCCATGATGGAGTGCAACAACGACGTATCTGAATTAGAGATCGGTGACTACATCAAACAAGTGAATAACTACCCGAAGCGTGCCGAGTTGGAACGATTGCGCGATGAGCAGCGGAGCTTACACCTCCAAGCGGCCGCAGCGGACAGCGAGGATGCGCGCAAACAACTTGAACTTCAAGCAGCCGTTACAGGGATGAAGATTCTTGAATTGGAAAATGCTTTAAAAGAAGGGTAGCTTCAGATCATTCCCGGGGAAGGAGGGAAAGCAGATGAACAAGCAAAATATCACTTCCGACATGGAAGCAACGTCCATCGAACAAGTGAAGGAACAGTTGGTCGAATTAGGCAAGAAACGCGGCGCACTGTCGTATAAGGAGATTACTGCTCGCCTGGCAGGTTTCGAGCAGGATTCTGATCAAATGGATGAGTTTTTTGAATATCTTGGTGATCAAGGCATTGAAATTAACAACAATGAGAATGAAGATGACGATGATGAAGTCGATCAAATGATCATCAAGGATGAGGACAACGAAGAATTTGATTTTGACGATCTCTCCGTTCCGCCTGGAATCAAGATCAATGACCCTGTACGGATGTATCTGAAGGAAATTGGTCGAGTTCCTCTGCTCTCCGCAGAAGAGGAGATTAAACTGGCACAGCGAATTGAACAAGGTGATGAGGAAGCAAAAAGACGTCTGGCAGAGGCGAACTTGCGATTGGTGGTATCGATTGCGAAGCGTTATGTAGGACGCGGTATGCTGTTCCTCGACTTGATTCAAGAAGGGAACATGGGTCTGATTAAAGCGGTGGAAAAGTTTGACTATCGCAAGGGCTATAAGTTCAGTACGTATGCAACCTGGTGGATTCGCCAAGCGATTACCCGTGCAATTGCAGACCAAGCTAGAACGATCCGGATCCCGGTTCATATGGTGGAAACGATCAATAAGTTAATCCGTGTTTCCCGTCAGCTTCTCCAAGAACTAGGCCGTGAGCCTATGCCAGAAGAAATCGCTGAAAAAATGGATCTCACTCCTGAAAAAGTTCGAGAAATCATGAAGATTGCCCAAGAACCAGTATCCCTAGAGACTCCAATTGGGGAAGAAGACGATTCCCACTTAGGTGATTTCATTGAGGATCAGGATGCATTGGAGCCATCTGATGCAGCTGCTTATGAACTTTTGAAAGAACAGCTGGAAGACGTTTTGGATACATTAACAGACCGGGAAGAAAACGTACTGCGTCTGCGTTTTGGATTAGATGACGGACGTACTCGGACGTTAGAAGAGGTAGGAAAAGTGTTTGGCGTAACCCGTGAACGGATTCGTCAGATCGAAGCAAAAGCTCTTCGCAAATTGCGTCATCCGAGTAGAAGTAAACGCTTAAAAGATTTCTTGGAATAACCGATATAAGAAGTATGTGGCCTACGTTAGCCGACGTAGGCTTTTCTTATTCATGAAGGTAAACATTTTTTGCCGTAGTTAGGAGGGGCCGCGTTGGACGACCAGCGCAAGCGCACGATCATCGCCGAAATTGAAAACTGGCGGCGCAACCATTTACTGCCTGAACATTACTGCATCTTCTTGTTAAATCTATATACAGAAGGGGATCGGCCAAATACACCGGCGTCCGCAGGCGGGAATGAGCGAATGGGAACGGCACCGGGTGTGCTGTCAGGAAAAGTTAATTCATCATCAGTCAAGAATACATATGCACCTAGAACTGTCTCTCCAGTGACGGGGAAAATGGTAGTGGCATGGCTCCTTGGTGCCTTTGTCATTGCTGGTTTGATCTTACTTGCTTTTCATTTTAACCGTTTTCAAATCCCAATGCAAATTACCATCTTTGCCTGTTTCGCTCTTGTTTTCTATATTATGGGATTCGCTTATCGGAGATCAGCCCCGCCATTGACGCATTTATTCTTGGCTTTGTCTTTTGTGATCTTGATAGCGGGAGGCGTTTATTGTATCCAAAAATTGGATGGAAGCTTGCCGTTTGTCCTGTTTTATTTAGGCTTCGTTTGCATGTTACTGTGCATCAGTGCAATTGTTTTCGGTTATGCTTATTTGCTTTATGCAGGGTTGCTCGGATTGGCCATCTTGTACGGAATTACAACCGTTCATCGGGTAGGGATGGATTATACATGGTGGACGTCAGAGTTGTACTGGGTTCCACTGGCGTGCTTACTCACAGGTATGGGCTTCTTGATGAACAAGGCTAATACGAAATGGGCAGGAGTATTTGCCGTATGCGGACTTGCCTTTTTCTTTGGTGCAGAGATACAGGCTCTATATATTCCAGCAGCGAAGAGGGATATGATTCAATTGCTGTTGTTCATTAAGGTGTTCATCGCGTCAGCTTTGTTCTTCTTCACGCGTGGATACTGGTATGCGTGGTTGCGACTGTAGAACGCTTGCCTGACTTCTCGTTTTCCTCTCCCTCTTTATCTGTTACAATTTCAGAAGAGAGTAAACGGGGTGAATAAATGGACAACAAGTGGAAAGTATTAATCGGTATTTTGCTGGCGGCTATTTTTCTGGGTGGAGAAACAGCAGCGAAGCTCATGGGAGTAAATACATACAGCATCGGATACATAGCAGCCTCCGTATCTTTTTTGGGAGCCATTTTATTAGGAACACGCCGATCATAGGCGTGTGTTTTTTTTTTGAGAAATTCCCACATGAGTCCAAAATCGTGGTGTATAATGGTAAGAGTATTCTGAACAAACGCTCAGTCAAAATTGTGTGTTTCTTGATAGTTCTTTACTAAAGCGTTTTCAAGGGGGCGACGATTATGAACTTCGATTTGACTTCAGAACAACAAATGTTGAAAAAAATGATACGCGAATTCGCTGATGAGGTAGTAGCGCCAGGAGCAGATGAACGCGATCAAACCAAACAATTCCCTGTCGAAATATTCAAGCAGATGAGCGAGCTGAATTTGATGGGTCTTCCCTTCTCTGAGAATTACGGAGGTGCGGGAGCTGATTCCACAAGTTTTGCGATCGTCGTAGAAGAGCTTAGTCGTGCATGTGGCTCTACAGGAATCACGTATTCGGCGCATATTTCGTTAGGTGGTGCTCCGCTGGCTTTGTTTGGTACAGAAGAGCAAAAACTGAACTATTTAAGCAAAATCTGTTCAGGCGAAAGCTTTGGCGCATTTGGCTTGACGGAACCGAATGCAGGCTCTGACGCAGGTGGTACGAGGACAAATGCGGTTCTGGCTGACGGGGAGTGGACGATTAACGGCTCCAAATGCTTCATTACAAATGCCTCCTATGCTTCGTTTCTCGCTTTGACAGCTGTTACTGACAAAGAGCAGGGGTCACGCGGTATTACTGCTTTTATCGTTCCTACAGATGCACCTGGCTTTCAAGTGCTGGCGAACTATGAAAAGCTCGGCTTGCACAGCTCCAATACGACCGAGCTCGTTCTTGAAAATGTCCGGGTGCCAGAGGAAGACATCCTTGGGAAGCGGGGCGAGGGCTTCAAACAGTTCCTCATTACACTTGATGGTGGGCGAATCGGGATCGGAGCTATGGCAGTAGGAATTGCACAGGCTGCCTACGACAAAGCGCTGCAATACTCCAAGCAGCGTACAGCTTTTGGTAATTCCTTGAGTCATTTTCAAGCGATCCAGCACAAGCTGGCGGATATGGCGATGCAAATAGAGCTGGCGAGAACGATGGTGTATAAAGCAGCTTGGCTGAAGGATCATGGTCGCAAATTTACGAAAGAAGCAGCAATGGCAAAATTGTATGCTTCGGAGATTGCCATGTCTGCTACACATCAGGCCATTCAGATTCACGGTGGCTATGGGTATATGCGGGAGTATCAGGTGGAACGATTTTTCCGCGATGCTCGGTTGCTGGAGATCGGCGAGGGTACCTCAGAGATTTTACGTAATGTCATCGCAAGAGAAATCGGGTGCTAGCCTTTCCATGTTGGATAAGAAAGAGCATGACTGCCAGCGAAAACTGACAGCCATGGCTCTTTTTTTGTTTCTTACTTTTTATTGATCGCCAGGTTGCACAGTTGGGAATCCAAATCCACTAGAGATATCGTCTCCTGTAGTAGAGTTAGAGCCACCTTTGATGTCATTTGATGTCGCACGATTTTGTAATTCTACGCGAACATCTTGATAGCTCCAAGATGGATTGGATGCCCAGATTTTTGCAGCCAAACCTGAGATGTGTGGTGTTGCCATGGAGGTTCCGCTGATGGAATTATAGCCTCCGTTATTCCATGTAGACTGAATAGCGCGTCCTGGTGCTGATACTTCCACATCGCGCTCTTGAATCACGTAGTCTCCCGCTTGCCCGCTCTTGCCACGAGAAGAGAAGTCAGCCACCCGGTAAGTTCCGTTTTGTTGAACATTCTCTAACGCTGCAACGGCTACTGTATTCACTAATGCCCCAGGGAAGCCAATGCTATTCACTGTCGGTCCAGAGTTACCTGCTGCAGCCACGACTAATACACCGTTTTGGTTTGCATAAGTGATGGCACTATCCATTAGGGCACTCTTTCTGCTAGAGCCAAGGGACATAGAGACGATCGTTTTCACGCCCAATTGAGCGGACTGGTCAGCAGCGTAACGAATTGCATAGGCAATGTCATCCTCATAGCCGGAGCCTGAGTCATCCAATACTTTATATGCCCATAGCTTTGAATCTGGTGCTACACCATAAATACCTGCGCCATCGCCGCCGTTAGCGAGAACAGTTCCAGCGACGTGTGTTCCATGGCCATGCGCATCATTGCAAGCACCGGTAACAACAGGAGAAGCTTGCGTGAAATCGTTGCACTGCTCTGCGTTAGCGACTAGGTCCGGGTGCTGCGTAAACACGCCAGTATCTAAGACTGCAACACGAACATCTGAACCTCCAGTCGTAGCGGAGAGGGACTGGTTCTTATAGATCGCTTTAATTCCCCATGGAACGACTGCTGCAGGAGAGAACTCTAGCTCGTTTGCCTGATCTTCTTCTATATACTCAGCGATCTTTAATTTTTGCAACACGGTAATTTTTACATTGGGATCGCTTTTCAGTTGGTCAAGTTGATCACTATTTACATCGAGGGTAAAGCCGTCTTCACCAAAATCATGACGCACTTCCAGAGGTTCAGCAAAAAAACCGTTCCGCACATCTGAATCTGACTGAATTAATACCCGTGCAGTACCCAATTCACTGAATTCATTGGTTGAATCATTACTGGCTGTCCCTACACCTGTGAAGACACTCATCACTAGCGCCGAAGAGAGTAAACCCATTGCCCACCACTTGCCGGTTCTTTTTTTCAAACTGTTCTCCTCCTTAAATATATTTAGTTTGTGTAGTTCATGATGTGCATGGAGTTAATATACATATTTGTAAAAAATTTGTAAATATTTATTTATTAAAATAAAGTTCACAATTTGGTAAAAATTAAGTTAAATTACATGAAATACCAAAAACAATGTCATACTTAAAAAACTTTGCTTGTTATTCCGAACACTCCATCCAACGAAATGGCCACTCGTAAGCCTCCCGACTACTAGCCAAGGGTCCCCCTTAGTTGCATTGTCCCTGCTGGGCGTAACAGCGGGGATTTTGTCGTTCTTTGCTGATCATCTGTTAAGGAATTAGCATTTCGCAATTGCTGCCAAATAGGGTAGAATAGAGGCAACGGAAGGTGAATATACAGATGACATCAGTATCAATATCCAAGCGGCTACAAAAGATAGCCCGCTATTGTCCACAAGGAGCCCGCGTCGCCGACATCGGGTCGGATCATGCGTTGTTGGCTTCTTATTTGCTTGTAAAAGGAATGGCTTCCTTCGTGATCGCAGGCGAATTGAATGAAGGGCCGTTTCAAGCAGCACAAAAACAAATACATACATTGCAGGTGAAAGATCGCGCTTCAGTGCGTAAAGGAAACGGGCTTGCAGTTTTACAACCTGGCGAAGCAGATGTGATCTGCATTGCAGGGATGGGCGGACAATTAATCGTTTCCATTTTGGAAGCAGGAAAAGACAAGCTGGAAGGTGTGCAACGCTTGATTCTGCAACCAAACGTAGGGGAAGAAGCGGTTCGCTTGTGGATGATAGAAAATGATTGGCAGTTAATCGCGGAGTCCATTTTGCAAGAGGACGGCGTGATATATGAGATTCTTGTCGCAGAACGAGGCAATCCTACCTTGCCATATGAGGGCAAAGAGCGTACACAGGAAGAGCTTTTGCGAATTGGTCCATTTCTTTGGGATGAAAAATCAGAGGTTTTACAAGAGAAGTGGCTGCACGAACAAGAAAAATGGCAAAAGGTTATTGTTCAATTAAATCGTTCGGACAAGCCGGAAGCAGCAGAACGAATTAAAGAAATCGAAGCAGAAGTAAACTGGATGGATGAGGTGATTGCATGCTTGCGCACGGACAAACAGTAATTCAATATGTAGAACGACTGGCGCCAAAATCGTTGGCGATGGAAGGCGACAAGATTGGCCTTCATGTAGGCACCTTGCAAAAAAAGGTAAAAAAAGTAATGGTAGCATTAGATGTGCTGGAATCTGTGGTCGATGAAGCCATTGCCGAGGGTGTAGATCTGATTGTGGCTCACCACGCCGTCATCTATCGACCGCTCAAACACCTCCGGACGGATATCGCCGCAGGACGTGTGTTCGAAAAGCTGATTAAGCACGACATTGCGGTATACACTGCCCATACCAATTTGGATGTTGCGTATGGAGGAATGAACGATTGGCTTGCAGAAGCGGTTGGACTCACGGACGTAGATATACTGGATGTTCTTTCCCAAGAGGCTTGGAAGAAGCTCGTCGTATTCGTTCCCGCTACCCATAAGGAAGCAGTGTTTTCCGCTCTTGCAGAAGCGGGGGCTGGGCATGTAGGCAACTATAGCCACTGTTCTTTTCAGAGCGAAGGCACGGGAACCTTTTTGCCAGGGGAAGGAACGAATCCCCATATCGGTTCGACTGGCAAGCTAGAAAAAGCGAAGGAAGTTCGCATCGAGATGATTGTTCCCGCATCAAGGCAATCGGCTGTGGTCAAAGCAATGCTTGCTGCCCATCCCTATGAAGAAGTCGCGTATGACATCATTCTTCTGGAGCAGTCTGGTACTGTATACGGAATTGGGCGAATCGGTAAGCTGCCCGCGCCACTGACGCTGCGTGAGTTTGCTTTACTCGTAAAAGAACGATTTTCCCTCCAAGGTCTTCGCGTGGTTGGTGACCTGGATGCGACAGTCAAAAAAGTAGCGGTAGTAGGTGGAGACGGTAGCTCTTTTGTTTCCAAAGCTATTTTTAAAGGCGCGGATGTTTATTTGACTGGAGATATTGGATATCACACCGCACACGATGCGCAGGCAGAAGGCTTGTCGATCGTAGATGCTGGTCACAATATCGAAAAAATCATGAAGGAAAAGCTAGCAACCATCTTGCTGGAACAATTGCAGGCAAATGGTTACGAAACAGAGGTTATTCCTTCGCGCATGCACACAGATCCATTCCAGTTTGTTTAAAACGTAGCCGGTTCACCTTTATGTTGGCTGGCAGATGAAGTGTAGGAGGATTTTATGTGCAAAAACTAATCCGGACGATTTCTTGTGGATTACTGACGTTAAGCTTACTCACCCCCGGCGTCGCATCAGCAGCTGGGGGCTTATTGCCATACAATGACATCAACAAGCACTGGGCGAAAAACGCAATCGTTCAAGGTGTGCAGCTTGGTTTGTTTGAGGCAGGTCCAAATGTTCCAAAGTTTTACCCAAATCGTGACATGACGCGTGCGGAATTTCTCGTCATGATCGATCGTCTCTATTACGGTGGGCAGTATCATATTTATCCGCTTACCTTCCTATCTGAGCACTCGGAGTGGTCGCGAGCAGAAGGTTTTCAGGAACCGTATTTGCCTTATAAAGATGTCGATCGTCTGACGTGGATGTACAAGCCAACGCTGCGCATCTCTACAATCTTGGACAGACTGTACGGCCCGAATGCGATTCAGTACATTTTTCCTGGTGAGATGATGAAGCCGAATCAGCCGATCACCAACGAAGAAGCTGCCAAGATATTGCAAATGTTCACTATGTCTCCAGATAGTAAAAATGCTTGGGAAGAAGTACGTTCCTGGGGATGGCTAGAGGGAGAAAAAGCGGATCGGGTGAAGCGGGGAGATGCTGCTGTCGCAGCTGATCGCATGGTGAGCTATTTCCTTCAGGATGGAATCATGCCTCTCTTGGATTACGATGGGAAAAAGTTCCCGATGGTTCCGGATGTCGAAGAGGTATTGCCTTTATTCGCAACCTATACAGATCCCAAAACAACAGATGAACAGATTTATGTAGATGCGGCTGCCGCTATTCGCAGTAGAAATGATAGTGAAGAGACATTTGAACAGTTACGCAAGCTGGCGGATTCCTCCTTCCCCAATCAAGTCGGTGTTCACTATTTATTGAGCTGGAATCCTGAAACACCGATTGAAACCAATCTGGAGGAAGCAATTCTTGCTATCGACGCTTACTTCGAAGACAAAATCATTCTCCCAGACACACTCGGGCTATTGAGTGCCAATGTGTACGATATTGCCTTGCAGCTAGGGAACAAGGATCAAAGCCAATATGAAAAAGTGCTCGACCGACTCAGTGCGTATGAACAAAAAGTGAAGCAAGACTCCAAAGAATGGGAATCGCTCGCCACATATCTGGGGGCACTGGAAATCAGGAGTGATCAGGTAGACCTGGCGTTAGCACGTTACAAGCGATTTGCAGACAGGAGTCCAGAAGCATTGTTGAATACATCTTATTATTATTTGCAGGAAGGACGAATGCAGGAAGCAGAAGAAGTTCTTGCTGCGATGAAACCGAAGGCGTCAGACAGCAGAATGAATCAGCTGCACAAATTGTTGCGTCAAGAGTTTGCATCTTTAAAAGATCAGCCAGCTATTATTTCTGATTTGGGATACTCGTTGCGCCAGTTGGACAATGCCGCCACCTACCAAGTGAAAGGTGAAGCGGTGTTGAGTGGATTGACGTTCTCTTACACGCAGGATATTAATAAGGAAAAACAAATAAGCAGAATATCCGGCTTTTATCAATCTCCGCAAAAACTAATATCAGACAAGCTGCTCTCCTATACAGATGGGAAAACAAACACGCAATACTCATACGATACGGATCGGCAGACATGGGATAAGAATAGAACTGACAAAGTTGACTTTTTGCACGAGTGGGTTGGTGGTGTCAAGGTAGCCGATCGTGCCAAGGAGCTTCATGCACGCTACTATAAGCAATCATACGGGAAGTACGATGTCATTACGGAGTGGATTCCGGGTTCTATGCTGGTAGAGAAATCAAAGAAGGTTGCGCTCGGACAAGGAAAAGTAAAGGACGTTCCTCTGTTTATGAACAAGTACTATATTGATCGGGCTAGCGACCAAATTGTTAAGCATACGTGGCGTTATGAAGAAATTTATGAAGGCGACAGCTATGTAGCCTATTCGGGTACCGACAATTACGACTTTACAAGCAATGTTACATTCTCGATACCTGATGATGTTCGAAAAGGGGTGGCGCCATGAAACGAATTAGTCAATGGGCAATAGCAACTGTCCTGCTACTCACAGCTGTTCTTCCCGTACAAGCTGCAGAGTATCCTTATGAGGAAACAGAAGAAGTGTTCCTGCACGTCATGGAGAGCCACTTGAGCAAGCCTGCTGCCAAACAATTGGTAAAAGGAGCTCTAGAGGAGATCAGTGAGCAGGCCGAACAGAAAAAACAGCTTCAGTTCAAAGTTTCAGAAGAAGATGATACTTGGGACGAGTTGGAATTGAGGCTGGCAGAATGGCAGAAGAAAGGCGGGTTTGATACGCCGACGATGAACACTTGGGCGATTGATGGAATGCTCTCCACGCTCAATGACCCGCACAGCGTATTTTTTACTCAAGATGAATTGCGTCTGTTCCAATCTGACGTTGAAAATCAATTTGTTGGATTTGGCTTTCGGCTGCGGCTGCAAAAAGATCATATTATCATCCGTGAAATCGTTCCGAACTCTCCAGCAGCAGCATCTTCCTTGCAACGAGGTGATCAATTGATCAAAGTCAATGAGACCTCGATGGTCGGAAAGACTTTTGAAGAAGCATATGCATATTTGAAAGGCAACGAAGGGACCGAAGCCGTTCTTACCGTGTATCGTCCATCCGACAAACGGGAGCACCAGGTGAAGCTGAAGCGTGCTTTCATGACCCTGCCGGAAGCGGAAGGACAGATGTTTACAGGCTCGATTGGCTATATCAGTCTTGAAACATTCGGATCTGAAGGAGCCATCCAGGTAAGAGATAAGCTCGCTGAACTTTCCCGTTTGCAAAAACCGTTGTCCGGATTGGTGTTAGACCTGCGGGATAATGGCGGGGGATACTTGTCCACAGCGCGGGACATCGCGAGTCTCTTTATGGAAGAAGGCTTGCTCATGTACACCACAAATCGCAATGGGGTAGAGGTTGAGACGTGGGTGAGAAATGGGCAAGATATCGGCATTCCTGTGCGAATTTTGGTAAACGGCGGAACAGCTTCTGCATCTGAGTTGCTGGCAGGTGCGCTACGTGATCATGACATCGCTAAACTTGTTGGTACCAAAACATTTGGAAAAGGAAGTGCCCAACAAGTTATTCCGCTGTCAGACGGTGACGCTCTCAAGCTTACACTGAATGAATATTTTACGCCTAAGCATACAGTGGTGAATCACGTAGGACTTCAACCGGATATGGTTGTGGAGGATTATGGCGCACAAGTAGTTGAAGCTCTCCATTCATTGAAGGTCAATACGTGGGAACTGAGTGATGCAGAAGGTGATACAGTCATCAATGGAATTCCTTTCCCTACGGTGGATCCTCTCTTTAAACAAACGCCTCATGGGCTGCAAATACGAGCTGCTGTACTTTCGCATTTGCTGGGTGATCTGTCCATTGGCGAAAAAGATTACGTGGTACTTGCTCCTTATTTGAAAAAGTACCCAACACTAAAACTACTTACGAAAAATGGTGTCAACACCCTCACATTTACTTCATAAGCATGGTCCCCTGGCGCTTCTGGCGAACAGGGGCTTTTTCTTTTTCAGGCGTATACTCGGCAATGGATAATAGAACACTATCAGGTGCGACTATGACCATTACACGACGAGAAGGGTGGCAGCCGGATGAAAAAGGTTATACTTTTCCTGATCGACTCCATGATGCCCGATGTTTTGGAGCGATGCATTGCTGCCAATAAAGCACCGGCGCTTCGGTTTTTCATGGAGCATAGCCAGTACATACCCGATTGTGTCACCGTTTTCCCTACGATGACGGCTTCGATAGATTGTTCCCTCATTACGGGAGTTTACCCCGATCAGCATAAAGTACCGGGGTTAGTGTGGTATGATGCAGAACGCAAAAAGATGGTGAATTATATTAATGGCGCCACTCCCGTACGAAAAATAGGGATTTCAAGCTGTGGCGGAAATGTCCTTTTTGATATGAATGAACGTCATCTTAGCAAGGATGTCAAAACCATTCATGAGGTACTGGAAGAAAACAATCTTGTATCCGGTTCCATCAATGTCATTGCCCATCGCGGACATAAGCAGCATAAGGTGAAAATGCCTCCCTTGCTTGATGCCATCACATCTTTTTCCCTGAGAGAGCATGTGAGTGGTCCAACGATCATGAGTATGGGGACACTGGTGCGCCCGGCGTTATTTCGAACTGTCCCGTGGGATTTCTCCCAATCCGCTCTGGAGGGTTTCGGAATTAATGATACCTATGCAATCAATGTCATGATCGAGGTGATACGCAGCGGTCAGCAGCCACATTTTACGCTAGTCTATCTGCCAGAGAACGATCATAAGCTCCACAATAACCCTGAGGATGCCATACAGCACTTGGCAGATGTGGACAAGCAATTGGCCCGTTTGCTGGATAGCTTCGCATCATGGGAGCAAATGCTGGAGAGAAACGTATGCATTTTGATTAGTGATCATGGACAAACCGTCATCGGAGAAAGTGAAGACCACAATATTTCGCTGGATCATCTCCTGGCGAATTTTTCGATCCATATGCTTGGTACTGACGTAACACCAGAAGTGGAGGTGGTCATTTGCAATAATGAGCGTATGACTTTCTTGTATCCAGTGAATGGAACGGAGCAACTTTCTATTGTCGATGCGGTTAGTATGGAAGAAAGAATTGATTTGATTGCATGGAAAGAGGGTCAGAAGGTAAAGGTGCGTCGGGGCGGAACACAACAGGAGATGTGTTTTTGGCGAAATGGGGAGTATCAAGATGCGTATGGTTCTTCTTGGTCAGTTGAAGGGGACGTTTCAGTGCTGGATGTGCAATATGATGGAGAGCGTCTATCATTTGATACATACCCGGATGCTTTTTCGCGACTATACGGGTCGTTGTTCTCGCAGACAGCTGAGGTGGTAGCTGTTACTGCTGCCAAGAGCTATGAATTTTTATCGGAATGTGCACCCACGCATTTAGGTGGCGGAAGTCACGGATCACTGCATAAGCAAGATTCGCTGATCCCGTTAGTGATTGCAGGTGCTTCGGAGATGTTTCCACTCCCAGCAAGATTGGTCGATGTCAAAGCCTTTATTCTTCGTGAGCTGGGAATTCCGACAGCCTCAAGTCTGCAATTACCGGGACATGATCAGACCAATTGACAGGTAGCAGCTCATAGCGCTCAATATTCCAGTGATGAGAAGCGAAAATATAGTCCAGACGTCGGCGGAAGGCAGGAAGCGTCGGTCTTTTTTCCTGACCTGAGACAAGAGCACAGTCCATAAGGTGTGGAGTAAAAGACACATTACTCGCGTTGAAATCCCCCATTAGGAGTAGTGGGTCTTTTGCGTGTTGCTGTATCAATGCCGACATGAGCTGTAGCTGGGCCAGTCTGCTTACTTGATTTAAGCTGCAATGCGTAACGCAAAGTGTAATCGTACGACCGTATCCTTGGAAGGATGCATACAGGAGGGTTCGTTGCTCTTTTCTGGCTGGCAAAACGATGGCCTCGACATTTTTAAGCGCGTACTTCGATAGTAGTGCATTGCCGTAATATCCGTCACCTATCGCGATCGAAGGGGAGAAGGCCAGGTGATACTGTAATTGATCAGCGAGGTAGTTCGCTTGATATCCATATTTCCCGTTTTGATGGACTTCCTGAAGACCAATGATGTCTGGTTGCAAGTCCTTTAAAGTAAGAGTCATTTCGTTTAAACGTTTTCGCCACCAGAGGTCACGGCCGCTATGAATGTTGTAGCTGACTACACGCACCCTCGTTCACTTCCTTATGTTTTGACGTCATTTTTTAAACTTATTTAGTTTTCCCTATTGCATTAGGTTTTAGTCTATGCTATATTAAAAAACGTCGCCTCTGCTTGAGGGGCGGATGGAATAAAATGCTCCTTGAAAACCGGAATAGAATTAATCTGTGAAATTAAGCTTGTGTTTTACTTGAAGTCAGATTCATCTTCAAACTTTATTGGAGAGTTT
>NZ_PXZM01000041.1 GCF_003013395.1 Brevibacillus fortis
AGAATATTTTACAGACTCCAACCTGTCTTATAGGAGGTGCCTCTTCGTGTTATTTGGTATATTCCATGACTTCAAAGGATTGGATCTTACTGAATGCTATATAATCTTTTCTAGCAGTAAATGGTCCCTTGTTAAAGTCCTTATCGAACATATAGGTTTCTTTTCCACGTCCGTCTGCACGATCATTATACCAGTCGATGAAGTTCTGCACTTCGGATGCAGTTAATTCAAACTCTTTCTCGAGTCCACTGATCATCTTGATAACAAGAAGTGCGTTATCACCAGATGGCTGAGGTTTTGGATCTGGATCTGGATCTGGATCTGGGTCTGGATCTGGATTTGGTATCTCAGCATTTCCTTCCATGAATTCAATTTCACTTATTACAGTATGAGTATTGCCATGCCCATTATTGGCAGTAATATTTAAACGATACGCTTTATAGGGCTTGGAGTTATTAAATGTAAATTCTCTTTTCTCACCAAGTTTCCATCCTGTTATATTCGTTTTTACGTCTAGGCTAATCCAGTTAGTACCATTCCATCCTTCCAACATCCAAGTGGTAGGAGCTTCTAAATGTCTATATGTCATGTCAGAGGCTAATTTTATCGTATACTTTCCTACTGCTGTTTCAGTTGGGAATTCATACCCCAAATAATAGGGGAAGTGACTAATATTAGCCGGATGCCAATAGGTTTTCTCATCATCGTCGAAGGCTTTATATGCATCAGTTTCTGTACTCCAAATGTTATTCGCACTTGCGATGCCTGTAGGTGATGTGTTACTCGTCATAGTTGGAACTAAATCAACTGAGTTTTGATCTTCGGCATGCCCAATGCTTTGACCAGAAAATATAACAGAAAACATGAATGCCAAACTAAAAATTTGCTTACGATACCTTTTTGCTAAAAACATCAATAACCTCCTTGAATTGTTAAAAATGGATAATCGGTCTATTTCCAATAAAAATATAGTATAGTTCTTTCGTTTGAGCAAAACATAAAAAGGGATAAATTACAAATTGAAGGAGGAATCTGGGATTTTATTTAGTTAGTTCAAGAAATACAAAACCCGTCCCTGATTTTAGGAGACGGGTTATTCTTATTCTGAGAATTGGTATTGTGAATTTTGTTAGATAGAGGATGTTCCTCCAGATTCGCTACTTTCCGTGTGAAAGGGACACCTCAAAGGCATCTAAAATCTCTAGAAAATGCGAGGCTTCTCTAAATACATGATCAGCGAGCAATGGGGGGATAATGCTTTTCACTTTGCATTCCTCAATCAGATCATGAGCTGTTTTTTTGAAGTCACGCAATTGACGGACTGATACGCGATTTTGATCCACGAACTGATTCAGTAGTGGTTTCGTTTGTGACTGGGGGCGCATGGAATCAAGATCCTGAGCTTGGAACAATAATTGATCAAAGTCATGACTAAATTCCCTAGCTTGTTCCACTAGCTTTCTTTCGGAAGGATCGAGCAAATGGTTAATAAATTTGGCATGGTCAGCCATGATTCGTAGAAAGAAGACATTCTCATTAATCACCGCATCAGGTAAGGGATCAAGGTTTCCCGTATTCAATTGTTCTAATCGATTTCGAAAATAGTTGGCTTCCCTGCTCACGTGATCGACTAACAGCGGAAAGTTGTTACCACCGATTTTACAACGGATAATGAGTCCGAGTACTTTGCGTTTGAAAGCCCAAATATACGAAACGGCATTGTGAACGACTCGATTAAAGTCATAGATTCGTTGAGGATCTACATCAGAAGAAAAGGCAAGTGCCTGACTTTCAATTTCTTCAAAAATACTGTAAAAGCGATTGGCTTCTTCAATCAATTTTGTGTCTTCGCAGTTAAAGCCTAATTTGAGAAACAGGGAATGTTCTTTCATGATGCGAGACCAAAAACGTATTTCCTCTAATGATCGATCAACAAATACATCTGTCATATGGACCTCCGATTAAGAATTTGGATGGATCATTGTATTTCTATGTGTTTACCCAGTTCCGTGAGTGGGCATGAGCACAGAATCAACATAAGAGAGAAGCCTATTTCTTTATACGATTGTCGCGGGGGGTTAAATTGGCTTGTCCCACAAAAAAACTCCCTGTAATGGGAGTCTTCGAAGTCATTAGCGACGCATCGAATGCATTTGCATTCTGTGGTGATGTGCCCGCATGCGATGGAAGTGTTCTCTTTCTCTAAAGGTATGATGACGCATGCGATCATGGCGATGTTCAAAAGCTAAAGAGCGATAACGATCTGCTTACCGTAAGTGATGACGCATTCTCTGTCTATGATGCTCAATCGGATCCATGACACGTTCCCCTTAACGATGGTACTTTATATGCTATGAGGACAGCTTCTTGCTTGCTTATGCATGAGTGGATACCGCAAAGAGTGAATGGAAAAGAGGCGTATAGCCTTTAGCTTTCGCCCAGAAGTGTGTAACGGATGGACCTTGACTCCCAAATGGACATAAATGGTAAAATGCTTGTAGGAGGAGCAGCAGTAAGGGGGGAGATTATGAAGAGACCTATCATAAAAATACCAAAGACAGGCAGCGAATGGTTGTGGGATGTAGTTGGTTTTTTATTTTTCGTGGGATCGATACTCTTTTTAGTCTTTGCATGGAATAAGCTTCCTGACGAGGTCCCTGCCCATTACAATGCTTTGGGGGAAGTAGATCGCTGGGGCTCAAAATGGGAACTGCTTCTTTTAGCTGGGATTGGTGTTTTTATCATTTTCCTCATGCAGGTACTCGAAAAGCATCCGGAGCTGCATAATTATCCGGCACGCTTCCAAGAATCGAATGCCAAGCAGTTTTATTTGCACAGTCGAAAAATCGTGAACCAAATAAAAAATAGCTGCTTAATTATTTTTTCCGTCATCTTATTGGAGTCGGTTTCTATAGCTTTAGGATGGGGAGGCGGTATTGGAAAGTGGTTTCTGCCTATCACGATCATTGGGATGATCGTTCTGCTTGTGATAGGGATCGTGAAACAAAAAAAGATTCAATGAGAAGCGCGAGAGGTCCTTCTAACAGGAAGGGCCTCTCCTTTGTTTTATGGGAATGAAAATCAAAAGGACATATGTCCTTCCCTATCTACCTTGCCATCCCTTTTAATTAGGAACAGATCAGTGTGAGGTGAGAGGATGAAAGGAATAATTTTTGCAATTTTGGGCGGCGTTTTCATTACCGTGCAAGGTGTAGCGAATTCAAGAATTAGTCAAGATATTGGTACTTGGCAAACCGCGACACTCACGCAGTTAACGGGCTTCCTCACAGCTTTTTTACTCCTGTTGTTTTTTCGGGATGGAAAATGGCAGGCATACAGGCGAGTGAGGCCGTTATATTTGACAGGTGGGGCATTCGCCGCATTTATCATTTTTAGCAATGTGACGGCCATCCAGCATATCGGGGTAACCATGACGATTTCAGCCCTCTTAATTGCGCAGCTAAGCCTGACTTTTCTCATTGACAGTAATGGGTGGTTTGGTGTTAAAAAACAAAAGATGAAGCTGCCGCATTTTATTGGGATCGGGATGATGATTCTAGGCGTGCTGATACTGAGAGCCTGATGGCGAAAGGGTGAAACCGAGGAATGAAGGAAATCGAAAATCGTGAGCTTTTGCAACAATATCTCCATGATCACCAGTTAGCGTCTGTCTTTCATGAGCCTTTTCTGCCACACCTGTCCTTGTATCAATTTGATCAAGGAGAACCGATTTGTGCCCAGGGTGAATCTGCCTATCATCTGTATGTATTAGTGAAGGGAAAAGTAAAAGTTTTTACGACATCTCCCGAAGGAAAAACACTGATCCTTTCCTTTAAAAAGCCGCTTGAAGTGATCGGAGATATTGAATATGTAAGGGGAATTTCTTATATGAATTCGGTGGAAGCGGCCTCGTCTGTTCAGATGATCGGGATTCATTATCGCTGGCTGAAAAAATACGGAACAGACTACGCTCCCCTCCTGCAATTTTTACTGCAAATCATTACGCAAAAATTTTGTGTAAAGTCCAACTCATTAAGCTTTAACCTTCTGTACCCCGTAGAAGTACGTTTCGCTCGTTATTTGTTATCCGTTTCTATAGAAGAGTGGAATCCTGAAAACAGAGAACAAATCAGTACGAGCAATCTCTTGGATGCAGCGAATATGATTGGAACGAGCTACAGACATTTGAATCGGGTCATCCAGCAGTTCTGCAAAGAGGGACTGATTGAGCGTGCCAATGGATTCCTCCTGATTAAGGATAGGGAAGGTTTAGCTGAAATGGCGAGCGAGATTCTGAACGAATAATGGGACAGGAGTGTCAAAATCATGGTAGTCGGGTTATTCTTCGCGTTACTGGCTGGCTTGCTGGTTAGCCTGCAAAATATTTTCAACAGGAAAGTAAGTGAACAGGCAGGAACATGGTCTACGACGACACTTGTTCTTGGGATGGGGTTTCTGTCGTCTTTGGCGATGGGGCTCATTTTGGAAGGAAATCAGTTGTTCTCGCTTCCATCTATGCAGCCGTGGTACTGGTTCAGCGGCATGGTCGGCGTTGGGGTGGTCTTTTGTCTGGTGCAAGGGATGAGACTGCTTGGCCCAACGTACGCCATCTCCATCGTTCTCACTGCTCAGCTCGGCTTTGCTTTATGGTCGGATTCAATCGGCTGGTTAGGGCTGGTTCAAGTGCCGATTACTTTTACGCAATGGTTTGGTGTTCTGGTCATTGTCGGGGGTGTGATCGTATTTAAATTAGGTGGCGAATGGCAACAGAAACGCTCAATCAGTAAGATGTAAATTTTTTGTTGACTTAATTTTATACGTCATGATAAAATAAAAATTTTTTAATTCGATAAGTGTGCTATAATGGATATAGATTGCTTTGAAGGAGGTGGACGTATGTTTCAAGTTGGAGACAAGGTTTTTTATCCGATGCACGGAGCAGGCGTAATCGAGGCGATGGAGGATAAAGAATTTCTGGGTGAAAAACACCTCTATTATGTGCTCAACATGCTGCTGAAAGAGTTAAACATCATGGTCCCGGTTGAAAAGATGTCCGCTCTTGGTATCCGAAAGGTGGTCGAAGCAGACATTCTGGAGAATGTTTTGGCCGCCATACGAGAGGGGCAGCGCGACACCACCTTGAATGCAGCGCAGCGCTACAAGCTTCATACAGAAAAAATGAAGAGTGGCGATATTTATGAGCAATCTGAGGTCATTCGCGATTTGGTTAGCATGAGTAAAGAAAAAGTATTGGGAACGAGCGACAAAATGATGCTGGATACTGCGCAGCAGCTTCTCGTTAGCGAGATTGAACTTGTAAAAGACGTAGATACGGAACAGGCAACAGAGATGCTAAAGCAAGCTGTATGCCCAGAAGAAATGTCTGAGATTGTGCCATAAATATTGTCTATACAAGGTAAGCAAGGGGAGTGATTGTTATTGCAATCGCCCCCTTTTTTGTTTGTCCGTTAGAGCAACGAGTCATGATCTAGGGAAAATTCTTGGCGACTGGCAAACTGGTAATATCCAGCACGTAAAAAGGCTTTGGCCATTGGCGTGTTTTTTACATCGGTATCTGCACGGATGTATGTTTTGCCTGCTTGTACCAGAACTTCTGTGGCCTGCTTCAGCAATCGATCAATATAGCCGTGTCCTCTTTGCTCGGGGAGAACACCGATGTATCCAATCGTAGCAAAGGTAGGGCTGACCGTAGGCATCAAAAAACCAATGAGCTCATTATTGGCTGTATAGGCAAGCTGCCACCATTCCGGTTCGTATTTCATTTGTTGCAAATCTTGGAACATTTCCTGTGCTTGGGCTAGAGGGCCTTTTTCCAAGCGCTCCTCTGTAATTTGTTGATCATGCGTGAATTGCGAGACACGCAGGATGGCATCCACAAATGCAGCCTCGCCAACCTCAGAAAGACTGCGGTACACGATTCTGTCATTCGTTTCTTGTGACGGTATTGCAGTTGCCTCAATCGGAGTATGCCATTCGAATCGGTTTGTTTCCCGGCTGATCCGAAAGCCGAGCCCTTCCAGAACATTTCTTCGCTCTTGGTGATCCGTTTGCCATTGAGGAGAGGAGGAAGGTGAATCCAGAACATAGCCGATTTTCTCCGTAAGATTTCCCGCCATGAGTGTGAAGACTTCGCGTAAGAAATGAGCTCCGAGTGAATGACATTCTGTTTCTTTCCATGGTAGCTCCCACAATACCAAATCAGACGCTTGCTTACTTCCAGGCAATGTCCAGAAGGCGAGACGACCAGTTATCTTACCATGTACCTCCAGAACGAAGCACCAGTCCTTGCGCATAGCTCCTTGTGTGAACATTTTATCGAGGTAAGCGGCAATATCATCTCGAACTGACGCAGGGTGGTCCGGGAATGCAATAAATGCAGGTAAATCCTCCGAGTGGATACGGCGAACGGTGATCATGCAAGTAATCTCTCCTTTGTAACCATCTAAAGTATTTTTGTTAGTTACAATTGGATTTTACCAAAATGTTCTGCGAATCGTCAATCGTCGTCTATGTAGAAAAATAGGGAGGGTAGGGAGCAAAATGCCCGCTCCCTCGTTTGCTCCAGTGTTATTCAATCAATACCCCCCGCGACCTACCTATGATGCGGATGGCGCGATTCCACAGCAACTGGAGCTTTTTTCTATGCAAAGGTCGCAAATATAGATCAGGGCTTTTCAGATACGAACGCATGGGGATGACACGAAAGCATATACGCCCTTGACTTACATATCGTTGCGAATACGTCGGGATGACCGAAATTTGCTCGAGTGAAATCTGATTCCTCTCATCCTTTTCGACAGTAAATCGCAGGATTGCCCCGCACTGGGATTGATCAAACGAGAGCATTTTCTCAGATGTGAAATTGCCCAAAGAGTAAGCGACGAGGGTTTGTTTCTTTGTTCCTTGAGCCGTCGTGATACTCGGGGTGACAACGGGTTGCAGAACATGTGGATGAGCCCCGAGGATGACATCAGCACCGTTGTCGAGCAGGCTTTGTACGAGCTGTCGCTGACGAGTCGTCGGTGTATAACGGAATTCAATCCCAAAGTGAAGAGAGATGATCACAAGATCGACGAGAGGACGGACTTTTCTTAAGTCGGATAATATCGTGTCAAGCTGCAGGAGTCGGACAATCCATGGTGTTTGAGCGGGGATTACCTGCTTGTTTGTCCCGTAGGTGTAAGCAAGCAGGGCGATGCGAATGCCGTTTACTTCCTTGATCAGGTAGGTATTCGCCTCCTCGGGGCTTCGATAGGTTCCGGTATGAGCAAGCTTGTATCGATCCAAAACATCAAGGGTTCGGCATAGTCCGGTTACCCCGCCATCCAAACAGTGGTTATTCACTGTAGTCAATACGTCAAATCCAGATGTTTTCAAGTCCCGAGCCAGTTCATCTGGACAGTTGAAGCGGGGGTAACCGGTTCGTGCCGAACCGATTTGATAGGGCTGTGTTTTCCCGGAAAAGGTGGTTTCTAAATTGCCAATCGTGAGATCCGCCGCTGAGAGAATCGGTGCCACGGGAAGAAACATATTCGTAAAAGAAAATTGATTGCCTCCTGGCAGGCTGGCAGTTGCCACCTGTTCTTTCCACATCAGGATGTCGCCTACAGCGGCAATGGTGGCCTTTTTTTTCATGCGCTTCACCTCCCCTCCTACTCTATTCCAGAAGTCGTCCGTCTGATTTGGATAGTAGCGGAACGTTTTCATAGATAATGGTCTATACAGGCTGTCTATGCCGTTCATACAATAGGAAAGCTGATCGAGAGAAGAACGAGGCAAAGGGGTGATGCCCGTGAAAAAGAAGAGAAGAGCTGTTGTACCTGTAAAGACACTGATTCTCGACAAGCCGGTTATCGCTGTGACGGGAAGTGCAGGGAAGACCACAACAAAGGAAATGATCTATTCCATCCTGAATCTACGCATGCCCACATATAAATCGATGTACAACAAGAACTTCCTGGGAAATACACGAGCGCATACCAAAAGAATTCGGGACGAGCACAAGGCCGTAGTGCTTGAGTATGGTATTTATCGAAGCGGCCATTTGCGGCAACATTGCAAAATCATACAGCCGTCGATGGGAGTTATCACGAATATTGGCACGGCTCATATCGGCAATTTTGGCGGGGATGTCAGGCTGCTGGCGTTAGCCAAAACGGAGTTAATTCGTCATTTGAAATCCACGGGAACCATTTTTCTCAATTGGGACTGTCCCTTTTCTCGCGAGTTTATTCAACAGCCTTACCTGGGGTCGTTCTTAGGAAAAATCGTGACATTTGGCAAGGGGCAGGAGGCGGACTATAAGGCGGGCCGAACGAAATTAGAGGACAATGGGTTTCGATTCGAATGTTCTTTACGCGGAGAGAAGGAGTCATTTTTTGTCCCTATTCCGGGAGAGCATAATTTGTCCAACGCTTTGGCTGCTATTGCTGTCGCGCATACGATGGGGATTCCCGTCGATGTTATTCGTCGCGGATTAAGTCAGTTTCGCGGACAGCGCAAACGACTAACTTGCTATCGCCTCGCGGATAACATTCAGGTGCTGGATGATACCTACAGCTCGAATCCGGATGCGGCCAAGGCAGCAATTGATGTGTTAAGCCAGGTAGGGCATACCACAAAGATTGCGGTGCTCGCCAGTATGCTGGAAATGGGCAAATATGACGTGAAAGGTCATGAGGATGTCGGAAAATATTTGAGTCAAAAAAATGTAGACTTCTTATATACACTGGGAAGAAGTGCTAGGTATATTGCCAGAGCAGCGATTCGCTCCGGATTTCCAGCAAATCGGGTCAGACATTGCTTGAGTAAGGCAGGCTTGCATCGGTGTCTAGCAAAACAGTTGAAGCCAAATACAGCATTCCTCGTAAAAGGATCGAATCGGTTGAAAATGGGAGAGACTGTACAATTTTTGTGCAGGGTAACAGCCAATCGAAACCTGCAGAATGGATGAAAGAGTGGGGACACCTGCGGGGTGGCGGACAAGGGATTTGCCTACAGGCAATTGCGGAAAAAATAGGTGAATGACGGCGGGCAAACGCACATACCATCTGTGCGTTTGCTGCATCTCCTATAGGGAGACTTGTAGGAGGTGACATGTCATGTCATATCAATTTCCACCTGGTTCCCCAGGCTATCCAGGTTCCTCCGGTGCGCCGGGAGGTTTCCCTCCGCCACCACCGGGTCCTCCGCCGGGCAGGACGCCAAGTGCACCGGGAGCAAGAGGCTACGGGGGGACACGCAGGATTGATGCAGGCGGTTTCTATCCCTGTTTATATCGCTACACATACGTTTGGCTGCGCAATGGTAGGTCTTTCTGGTTTTACCCCGTCTATGTCAGTCGTAACTCTGTAGCCGGATACCGCTGGAGAAGAAATCGGTGGGAGTATTACGGGACAGACTTGAATCGAATTTCCTATTTTACCTGCTGACTACCTTTATCAGCAAAAAGGCCATTCCCTGGGAGGATGGCCTTTTTATTTTGAAGTACTTATTTTATTGAGAGTGAAAAATCCTTGTGATCATGTATGTCTCCTTTTTCCACATGGACCTTCACGGTATAATCCCCGGCGGTAGGGAACTGTACGTTACCTACATACTGTCCTGCCGCAGTTTCCGTTGCATCGGCGAAGCTGTGCTTCACGTCATTTCCCTGCCAGAACTCGAATTTGACTGTCGCTTTGTCCAATGCTTTGTTGTCTTTCATGAGATGAACCGTGAGAGCAGCTGGTGTTACTACTTGAATATTGTCGGCTGGGGAGAAATGATAATCCACTGTTTCCGCATTCGCGTGACCTGCCGCCCCATGATCGTGTGACTGACCTGTGCCAGCTTGAGGAGCGGATGACGTTGCCCCAGGAGTATCGCCAGCCTTGCTGTTTACGGTAAACGGTGTCTTCTGCATGTTGTGGAAATCACGTGCCGTTACATGGTAGTAGACAAAATAGGAACCTGGCTCGCTAATGGTTTGTTGGGCCGTGTAGACACCGTCTCCTTGCAGCGCAGCCGGGATCGTTTCATGTTTTTCTTGTCCATCCTTCCACCATTCGAACTTCACTTCCTTGGCATCGTCCACGGGTTGTCCATCTTGTGTGACTTTAACCGAGAAGGTAACCGTGTCGCCGGCTACAAGTTCCTTTGGTTCCAATGTAAAGGCAGCCTCGACGGGAGATCCGGGTAGCAAGGCTTGTTGATCGTTCTCTTTTCCACAAGCGGCTAAAAGGAGCATGAGCATGGATAAGAGCAGAATCATTGTACGTTTCATGTTGGATTACCCTTCCTTCTTCAATTTCAACAGTTCCTGATAAATTTGTTCGGGATCGAAATCGTCTCCCATGCCGAATTTTTGAATGACGGTATTGTTATCATCCACAAGATACGTACTCGTTGTATGAGAGATAAATCCATCTTCCATCTTATTGGCCAAAAAGCCAAGTGAATTTGTAACCGTTTTGATCGTTTCGTCATCACCCCTAAGCAGGGTCCAGCCTTGCTCTTGAATCCCCAACTGCTTGGCGTAGTAACGCATGACATCAGGGGTATCGTTTTGCGGATCAATCGTGATGGTCAAAAACTCAACGTTTTGCCCCATCAAGTTTGCTTCAAGCAAGCGTTTTTGCAGCTGAACCATTTTTACCGTTGTCGTAGGACAAATATCCGGGCAACGAGTATAAATCAGCTCCACCAAACGAAACGTTTTCTTTTGCGGTGCTAACGAATAGGATTGTCCATCGATTGTTTGCAAAGTCACATCATCTGGTAATTTCGCCTGGGCGTTTTTGGGTCCGAACCAAACCCAAGAAGCGACAAGAACAATTAGGACAAGGATGGGTAATAGCAAGAGCAACCGTCTGATTCGGATAGCGGTAGCAGGGGCGATATTCACGTGTGTGTGTCGCCTCCTTTCTGATTCTTTTTGGCTATGGCGTCATGAGTCCGTCCTCTTCCTGATTCTTTTCTTTTCGATACCAGGTAGCGAAGATGTAAGCCAAGACGACCCCGTACGTTAGCTCCTGCATGAGCTTCATCACAATTCCGCCCAGCCGTTGATCTTCCAGAGGGGGCAGTGGAACGGCGAACATCGATTTGTCGATCGGCGTGGAAAAGAATGGAGCGCAGAGCATGGAAGGACCGTCTACATATGTCGTATACAATGGTGTTGCTGAAAAAATAATCAGTGCGCACGCAGGTGTAATCAAAACACCGTTAGCAAAGATGTAGGCAAGCTTTTGTAGTTCCGACAGACGATGAATTTCCGGTATCGGTGCGATAACAGGCATCCACATCAAAATCGCTGTTACCAGCAGCAGTAAATGAATCAAATTATGGAGGGCCAGGTTGTTCATCGCCAAGTCTAAAATAACTGGCATATGGTAAAACGAGAACAGGGCATTGAACATGAGAATAGCGGGTATCGGGTGACTCGCTATACGCATGAAAGTCTTGAGCCCCCGGCGATAGAACAGGGAGCGGATCAGCCATGACGGAGTCCCTGCCAAGAGCAGCAAGGGCATCGCGAGATAGAGCAGCGACTGCTGCAGCATGTGGGCGCTAAACAAAAAATGCCCAGCTACGTTCAAGGGACTCCCCATACTAAAGTAAAAACCGATTAAGCCGAGAGTGAAAAAAGTCTTTTGCTTGCGAGTAACAGGTGTGGAATCTTGAAAAGTTTGGCGTAATGGTCCGATCAGCGCGAAATAAGCCAGACCGATCAAGAAGGTCAGAAGAATCAGCTCTGGATTCCATGTCGCTCGAAAGCCAAAGGTTTCAGTGAAATAAGTGAGGGTCATGCGATTACCTCCGTTTTCAAGGATTATCCCCAGTACTCATTATAGGCAAATAACTGGAAAAGCCTAATGACTCGTTCGGGCTATTTCTTCCAAGGGAACGGAAATCTTCACATATTTGTCACGTATGTCCAAATGAAAAGAGCCTCCCGCAAAGAATCGAGGGAGGCTACCACACGTTATGATTTTTTCTGTTCTTCCAACCAAGTTTTCCATTCGCTTGCATCGCGTCCGCCGACGAGTCGAGCCACTTCCTTGCCGCCCTTGTAATGAACAAGGGTCGGGGTAAACTCGATCTGGTAATTGTTGTAGCTGCCATTGAATTCAAGCAGGTTGTGCTTTTTCATGTCGATATCCAAGCTTTTGACAATCGGCACCAAGACAGGCGTGGTCGCTTTGCAATGCTCGCAGAGTGGACTGAAGTAGTATACAAACATGTCCTCCTGATTATCGAGCTTGGTTTTGAGCTCATCAGGCATGATGAGATTATCGTACAGCGGGTCACTCAATTGTTCGAGAGTGGCGGGGTGCAAATTGGCTTTACCATAAGGGTTTCCTTCCGCAAGCTGTCGGTTCGAAATATCAGCGTACACGATCGCACCGATCAGGATAGCAGCAACAAGGATGGATAGAAAGATGATTTTCTTCATGAATCATTTCTCCTTTGCATTTTTCATAACGATGACAAGCAGGATACTGATCAAGGTGAAGGCAATGAGAGCAAGGAACGGAATGGTGATAAACCCAAGCCAGTTAATATAGTCCGTGTTGCATGGCACAATGCCGCAAGCACTACCCAGATCTTGCAGGGCAGGTATTTTTTGAATCGAGTAATGATACAGAGATGTGAGTCCTCCTATGATGGAGAGAATCAAGGCGTACGACGCGATCTTGTCATCTTTTTTCGCGGAGGCGACCCCGAGTAAGATGACGAGCGGGTACATCAAGATTCGCTGGTACCAGCACAGGTCACACGGTATGTACTTTAACACCTCTGAAAAAAACAAACTGCCTCCTGTGGCGATTAAGGAGACTCCCCATGCGGCAAACATGGCTTGTTCCACGATTTGCTGACGTTTCATATAAACACCTCGTTCATATCTTAACATATTACAAATCGAAAGTTGATTATAAAAAGTAATAATTTATTGAATGAATGGGCTTGTCTCCTGCATCATACTGGATGCACTACCCGATGCGCTTGCAGCAGGTAGGAGCACCCGTGCGTAAGCTCCCAGTTTTTCCGAGCATGATCAGTAGACCCGAACTTGTGGGGAGGATTGCCTATCCCGAATCGGTACGAAAATGGATTGGAGAGAAGGCCATTCGACAAGCATGACGCCTCGCCAATATCCTGCACCACCATCAATGCCGACTATATTGTCTCTGCGCCAAGGACCGTTGCCTGTGTATTGAGGTAATCCTGGAACAGGTGTATGGCCAAAGATGACAGGGAGCTCTCCATCATAATAAAGGTAAAAAGGCTCGCGAATCCATAGTAAATCATGCGGATTTTGTTCCTGCAAGGGGATGCCGGGTCGAATTCCTGCGTGGACCAAAAGTACGGCTGGAGCGCCTGTTCTCGGATCGGCTGGCAGCTCTATATACAAAGGAAGAGAGGACAAGGCCGGTAAAATTGTTGGATAGCGAGAAAGGATGAATTGCCGCGCTTCTTCTTGTTCCTGCAAAGAAGGCATCCGGTTAAGAAAAGCTCGCCGCAGCGGGTGATTCCCTAAGAAAGAGCGTATGGTGGCATCGCCGCCATTGTAGCGCAGGTATAACTCCGGATTGCCGTTGCCAGACAGCCAATCCTCAAGCATTTGCTCGTGGTTGCCTTTTAAGAGATAGATTTGGTTCGGGTACGCCTGCCGAAGAGCGAGTAGATCGAGCAAAACTTCCTTTGATTCAGGACCCCGATCGATCATGTCCCCCAATACGTACAGCCGATTACCAGCCTGAGGGGAGAAGGAAACGTCCCGCAGCGCCTTTTGAAAAGCCTGATTCTGACCATGTATGTCCGAGACCAAATAAGTAGCCAAACAAGATCATCCTCCTCGATTACCCGTTATGCCTTTTAGTAGGATATGTTTGTGCAAAGTGGAGGGTGAAAGGGGTGTCTCTTGCTCGTTTGTATAGATGGGTGCACATATTTTGTGAACGGGAATAGAGATACAAAAATGAGTCAAATACCCATACGGTGGGAGGATCAAACGACAGATGGCTACTTCCTATCGCGACTACACATCGCCAAATACTCAGTTCACGTACGATATGAGAAATAATCTGTTTTTCAAAAAGGACGATCGGAACTTCATCGATTCCCTAGGGATCGCACAATTAAATACATTAGGAAACAGTTCGTTGCTAGATATTTTTCTGACAACCGGAAATGTTGTCGAGCCACACATCCATCAAAATGCATCGGAGCTGGTATACTGCATCGCGGGTGAGGCCATTGTGTCCTTAATCAATCCTTTTACCAATCAATTGCTCAATTACAATATTAAACCGAGACAAGTTGCCAATATCCCGCAGGGCTGGTGGCACTATGAAATGGCCTTGACTGACGATACGCACTTACTGGCTATTTTTGATGCGCCTACTCCTGAGGTGATCTTTGGCTCGGATATTTTGCGTTTGACTCCAGCGAGTGTGTGGGCACATACGTATTGTTTAGACGAAGCAAAGGTAAAAGAAACATTTGCGCCTCTCACCAAAACAGTCGTGATTGGACCGCCAGTAGGATGTCAGCAGCAAGGGCAGTTACCAGATAGAGCTGCCTCAAGTCAGTATCCGTACTATGGTTACTCGAGCCAACTGCCAGACAGTTACGGTTATTACGATGCCAACTATGTGCAGCAGGGTGGATATGGACAGCACACAGTGACTGGTTATCCGCAATATGGCACGAGCCCCTACCATACCGGATATATGCCACAGCCCGTTTATCCATCTTATTGAATGATAAGACAGATGGCGTTCTGATGATGAGCAGGTCTCCCAAATCCGGCATTCTTCTATTACAATCAGGAGTAGAACATTTTCAAAGAAGAAGGGGAGACCATGATGGATCATCTGGCACACTGGTTGCGGACATCTTCCTATACAGTTGTATTTACCGGAGCAGGCATGTCGACAGAGAGTGGCTTGCCTGATTTTCGTTCACAGTCTGGGCTATGGCGCGGCAAAGATCCGATGCAGCTCGCGAGTACACGTGCGATGATGGAGAATCGGGAAGCGTTTGTGGAATTTTATCAAATGCGCATTCAAGGACTGATCTCTTGCAAGCCACATGCCGGACACGAGTGCTTGGCGGATTGGGAACGGCGTGGCTTGATTCATGGGATCATTACACAAAATGTAGATGGCTTTCATCAAGAGGCAGGAAACTTGGCTGTAGCCGAACTGCACGGCTCTCTTGCGAAAATCCGTTGTCTCGCCTGCGGGACCGAGTATGCCAACACACGTTATCTGGAGGAACAAGGAACGATCTGCGCATGTGGAGGATTTTTGCGTCCAGGGGTAGTCCTGTTTGGAGAATCTTTGCCGCAATCGCAAGTCGATCAAGCCATCTCGTGGACGGAAGAAGCCGATTTATTTATCGTATTAGGCTCTTCACTTACCGTGAGTCCAGCCAATTGGTTCCCGCAGCATGCAAAAGAAAGAGGAGCCAAACTGGTCATTGTCAATCAGGAACCAACCCCATTGGATGCGTGGGCAGATTTGGTCATCCAAAATGAACAGATTGGCGACGTGCTGCAAAGAGTAGGACAGTCCGTAGGAGAATAAAAGCTGGCGTGCTCGATGAAAAGAGTACGCCTCTTCTGTTTTGGGTCGGTGACGTGAATCGACGAGTGCTCTTCCTGCTTTTATTTTTGTACATGGACATGATTATGTGTATTCAAAATTTTACCATTAATGAGATAAAGTTCCAATATTTGTGCGATCTATGTGAATCACCCTAGAGCTTGCGCGAAAAACATGATACCATCGAGTGTAAGATTCATATGGCTTCTGGATAAGCAAATAGAAAAGTACAGGTGACGTTCATGCAAATATTATCAGTAGAAAATCTCTCCAAAGACTATGGAGAAAAAGTATTGTTTGATGACATTTCCTTTCATATTGCCGAGCAAGAGCGCATTGGTCTGATTGGTGTAAATGGTACGGGAAAATCCTCTTTGTTGAAAATCGTGGCGGGCTTGGATGCAGCGGATAGCGGGAAAATTGTTCACGCGAATCATTTCCATGTGGAGTATTTGCCGCAAAATCCCGATTTTGACGAAAACTCCTCCGTGCTTGAACAAGTATTTTACGGCGATTCTTTGCTCATTCAGCTTTTGCGTGATTATGAAACAGCGCTAGAGGCTGTTTCCGAATCGCCTGACGACGAGAAAAAGCAGGCGCGATTGTTTGCTGTTCAAAACAGGATGGATGCGGCTGATGCGTGGGAGAGCAATACGCAAGCCAAAATGATCTTGACCAAGCTTGGACTGCACAATTTCTCGCAAAAGGTAGGCGAGCTCTCTGGTGGACAAAAAAAGCGGGTAGCAATGGCACGTGCTTTGATCCAACCAGCAGACCTGCTCATTTTGGATGAGCCTACGAACCATATTGATAATGAGACAGTCGAGTGGCTGGAAGAGTATTTGTCTCGTTACAAGGGTGCTTTGTTGCTCGTTACCCATGATCGTTACTTCCTAGATCGTGTGACGAACCGCACGTTTGAGCTGGATCGCGGCAAGCTGTACAGCTATGAAGGCAACTACGCGATGTTCCTGGAGAAAAAGGCAGAGCGTGAAGAAAATGAAGCGGCCGTAGAGAGCAAGCGGCAAAATCTGCTTCGTCGAGAGTTGGCATGGCTTCGTCGTGGAGCAAAAGCGCGTACGACCAAACAAAAGGCTCGTGTGCAACGTGCTGAGGAGTTACGAGATAAAGTCGTAGATGGACCTGCTGCCAAGATGGAAATGGCACTCGGCGCCAGTCGGCTCGGCAAAAAGGTGATCGAGCTTACAAACATCAATAAAGCGTACGGTGAGCGAAAACTCATCAACGATTTCAACTATATCGTCCTGCCGGGTGACCGTGTAGGAATTATCGGGCCAAACGGAAGCGGGAAAACGACACTCTTGAACATGCTGGCTGGAAGAATTCAACCGGATAGCGGTTCATTGGAAATCGGGACGACCGTTAAAATCGCCTACTACACTCAGGATAATATCGAGATGGATGAAAAGCTGCGCGTCATTGAATATGTAAAGGAAGCAGCAGAGGTAATTCAAACGAGCGATGGAGAGTCGATCACGGCTTCGCAAATGCTGGAGCGGTTCCTGTTTTCGCCGCATATGCAATGGACGCCGATTTCCCGCCTGTCTGGGGGAGAGCGCAGACGTCTCTATCTGCTCCGTACGCTGATGGGAGAGCCGAATGTCCTGTTTTTAGATGAGCCTACGAATGATTTGGATATTCAAACGCTCAGTATTTTGGAGGACTATCTCGAGCAGTTCCCAGGCGCAGTCATCACGGTATCGCATGACCGCTATTTCCTCGATCGCACCGTTGACCATTTGTTTGCTTTTGAAGGGCAAGGAAACATTCGTCATTACTACGGCAATTACTCCGAGTATCTGGAAGAAAGACGTCAGGAAAAAGCAGCACAGGTGCAAGAAGCGGATCAACAGGCACAAAAGGCGCAAAGCAACAGCGGGGCCAATCGCGGAAACAACCGCACGCGCAAGCTGTCCTACAAGGATCAGAAGGAATGGGATGCGATTGAAGGCAAGATCGCGGCTTTGGAAGAGCGCAGCGTCAAACTAAAGCAAGAGATTGCTGCGTCTGGCAGCGATTACGGCAAAATAGAGAAGCTCTATGCAGAAGAACAGCAAGTGACGGCAGAGCTGGAAGCAACCATTGAGCGTTGGGCGGAATTAACTGCATTGGTAGAGGAATTGGAGCAAGGGAAATAATTAGTTGCGTACCAATCTCTGTTTGTATAGCCAGTAATTGAGGGTTGGGAAAGCGACGCCTCCACCTGTAGACTAGAAGAGATTACTAGAGTAGAGGAGTCGCTGTCGTTGCCTGCCTATAAGTTAGACCCGGAATGGGTGATGTCTTACCTAGAGCTGCAAGAACAGGAGCTCTCTTCCGAAGTGCATCCAGAGGATAAAGAAGTGATCATGAACAAGATCAGGGAAATGACGTTATCGATCATGTACAAGCAAGCGAGAAGATTTCTTGTATACTTGCAATCGGATGAAACGGAAGCAGAAAGAACGAAAAAGACTCATCTTATGTAAAGAAGACCCGCCTTGGTTTGAGAGAGGCGGGTCTTTCTTATTGCTGTCTAATTCGAACGGGCGTACCAATGGGCACGATTTTTGCGAGAGCGTTCACGTCCTCATTGTACATACGAATACAGCCGCGAGATACGTACTTGCCGATAGAGGAAGGATCGTTCGTGCCGTGAATGCCATAGTGTGGCTTGCTTAGTCCCATCCAGAATGTGCCGAATACACTCAAAGGCCCTCCCGGATAGGAATTCGGATAGGGGACTTTGTTGATGATGGTAAAATCCCCTCGTGGCGTCGATGTGGCAATTTTGCCCAAGGCAACAGGATAAGAGCGGATGAGTCGGTTCCCATCGAACAGATCGAGACGTAGCTTCGCAATCGAGATGCGGATGTTGTAGGACGGCAGCTTCTTCACCTCCCCTACAAACGATACGAAATGCCGCTGCTACTATCTTATGAAAACCACCGAAACCGGTACCATTCTCCTCGTGATTAATGTAGTTTGAAATCTAACGAAAACGTATCCGGATAGCGCAGGCCGTCACGATAGAACAAGGTTCTCACCCAGACGTACATCCGTAAAGGAATGGAAGGAAAGACAATGGCCAGCTTACCTTCCTCCAAGACAGGCAAATCGAGCGGGGATTGAATTTCATATGGGACTCCTTCTTGATCAAGCAACGTTTTGTAATGTTGGGCCTCACTCCAGCTAACAGGATAATAAAATGATTTCTCCATTCATTTCCAACACCTTTCCAGGTTTCACTGCTTCCCATTGTATGAAAAACATTTGAGATAAAAAAAGAACCAAACGCCACAAGCATTGAAAAATAGGCAGTCCAGTTGAGGTTTCAAAAGTGTCGTCCGGATAAAAAACGTCATGATTTTCCCAGGAAATGCGTGTAAAGTGGAAGTAAGCACAAACTGGAGGGACACGGGGATGAAGCAGACGCACTTGCACTTTAACATGCAAATAGGCAGAAAAAAGCCAGTGAGTGTAAACAACACAGAAACGGCCTGTCCTTTTTGTGATCGAAACAGTCTCACAGATGTTTTGGAGCAGCGGGGCTCCATGATTTGGCTCAAAAACAAATTCCCTGTTCTGGAGGATACGCATCAGACAGTTTTGATTGAGTCGGATGAATGCCAAGGGGATTGGTCTGACTATTCAAAAGAACATGTACGAGCATTGCTGGCATTTGGAGTGGAGAAGTGGCTTGAAATGGAGCAAAGCAAGTCTTATCGTTCCGTTCTATTTTTTAAAAACCACGGGCCTTATTCAGGGGGGAGTATCCGTCATCCGCATATGCAGATCGTCGGATTAAATGACTACAACTATCTGGATCAGGTAAAAGACAGTGATTTTACTGGTATGACCATCGATCAAGAGGCGGGGATTGAATGCAATCTGTCTACGCATCCGCGTGCAGGTTTTTTTGAATACAATGTCATTCTATCCGACTTTGATCGATTGCCGAAAATGGCAGACTACTTACAAATTTTAGCACATTGGATACTGACTCATGTCAATCCACGTAACCAAAGCTATAATTTTTTCTTCTACCATTGGGGAGAAAAACTGATCGCCAAAGTGGTTCCCAGGTTTGTTACCTCTCCTCTTTACGTAGGTTATTCCATCCCACAGGTAGCCAATAATTTGGAAGAGATGGTCGCTGAATTGCAACGACGTTACTTCTAACCATAGAAAGGGTGCTTACGCTTTGACGTATACGATCACGGCAAGAAAAACACTCACCCGAGAGGAACTGGCACAGATTAAAGAGTTGGTTGCGATTTGTAATGAGCAGGATGGGATTGATCTTAAAGTAAACCCGGGTATGCTGGAAAAGCGTTCGGGAGAGCATGAAGAAGATTTTGTATGTTATGCGGACGGAAAGCTGGTCGGTTTTCTGGGGCTCTACGTGTTTCATGGCGGTGAGGCAGAAGTGAGCGGCATGGTCCATCCAGCCTACAGAAGAAAAGGCATTTTCACCGACTTGCAAGCACAAGCCGCAGACGCATGCAGACGAAGAGGAATTCCAGCGCAGTTGTTTATCGTTCAGCGAGATTCCGCTAGTGGCAAGTCATATATGGAGAGAATCGGTGGGGATTATCAATTCTCGGAATATTGGATGGATTTAGGAGAGAAGAAAAGAGCAACGGTTTCTGGAAACGTGCTGCTTCGACCGGAGACCGCCAGTGACTACGAAACAGTGATTTGGCTGAACGTCCATGGCTTTCAAATGGAGGAAGAACGCGCAAGGGAAATGGTCGAGAGAATGGCGGGGGATCCCAAGGCTACCACGCATTTGATGACGGTCGAAGATAAGGTTATTGGCAAAATAAGCGTGAACAAGAATGAAGGCAAGGCGTTTATTTATGGATTTTGTGTCCACCCAGATTACCAAGGGAAAGGATATGGACGCCAGGCTTTGGCACAAACGATTGAGATGCTGGTGGAAGAAGGATATCAAGATGTATCACTTGAGGTAGCATGTGAAAACAGCAATGCTTTAGGGCTATACGAATCATGCGGCTTTTTTGTAAAGTCAGCCAATGATTACTACAAGCTGGCGTTGTAGCGGGCAAACTGCTTTTGACCTTCTCTCAGGTTGGAAAACGTAATAGCTTCCATGCTAGGATAGAAGAGAAGGCAAGGAGCGTTGTAAAAAGGAGTGACTTACTATGAAACTGTTGTCCATCGAACCGACGCCGAGTCCAAATGTGATGAAGCTGAATGTAGACGAGCGTTTGCCGGATGGGGTCCAACATGTCTATACAAAGAAAGATGCGAGTAAAGCACCAGAACTCATGAACAAGCTCTTGGAAATCGAAGGGGTTACCTCCATTTTTCATACGGCAGATTTTCTCGCGCTTGAGCGAAAGTCCAATGCAGATTGGCAGCGTATTTTGACGGTCGCGCGCGAGGTTTTGCAAGTAGGTGGAGGAGCGGCTGTTCCTGTCATGTCTGCGGAGGAAGCTGGGGCATTTGGAGAGGCGCAAGTGTACATTCAAATGTTCCGCGGTGTGCCGATACAGGTCAAGGTGACCATGGGAACGGAACAGATTCGTGCAGCGCTGCCAGAGCGTTTTGGACAGGCAGCTGTGCGTGCTGGCTCTGCTTCGCCCAACCTCATTATGGAGCGAAAATGGATCGAGCATGGCGTGCGCTACGGCGATTTGCGCGAGATTGGCGAGGAGGTCGCATTGGAAGTCGATGCCTCCTATCCGGAGAGCCGTGTGGAAGAGATCGTGCAACAGGCCATGGCGCTTGGTCCTGGGGAAACTCCAGAGCCAGTCGTGCGTGAAAAGAAAGTCGTTACGCTGGAAATGCTCGATGATCCAGATTGGCAAAAAAGATATGAAGCGCTGGATCGAATGGAGCCTACCGAAGAGGATTTGCCTGTTTTGGAAAAAGCGCTTCGTGATGGCAAGCCGTCGATTCGCAGGCTGGCGGTTGTGTATCTGGGTATGATCGGTGGCGATGATGTTTTCCCGCTGCTGTTTGAAGCGCTCCGCGATGATTCCGTTTCTGAAAGACGCACAGCGGGGGATACCTTGTCTGACTTAGGCGACACACGTGCGATTCTACCGATGTGTGAAGCGTTGAAGGATAAAAACAAGCTGGTACGTTGGCGTGCTGCTCGCTACCTGTTTGAGGTGGGGGATGAAACCGCCTTGGACGCTTTACGTGCCGCACAGAACGATCCTGAGTTCGAAGTCAGCTTGCAAGTCCAAATGGCCGTGCAGCGCATTGAAAGTGGAGAGGCGGCTAGCGGTACCGTTTGGCAGCAAATGACTCGCCGAAACGATTAGGTCGCTGCTTCAGTAGCGTAAGAGTCCTCTATCAAGCAGATTACTGCTATAGAGGGCTTTTTTGTCGTGGTTTCGTGCGCTGGATATACGGCGAATAGCGGGGCATACTGCTTCAAGAAGACCGGGAAACAAGTTGGTTCATTAGGTAAATATTGGTATGCGGCAGTATAAAAATAGACACAGTTCAATAATGGTTGACTTCCACCTTATCCATCCCTTAGACTAGGATAGGGTTTAGCTTATGTATTCAACATCGCTAGCGCGTAGGGGAGATTGTGTATGACAACCAATCACTATGACGTTGTTATTGTAGGTGCAGGACTTGCTGGACTTTCCAGCGCCGCCTACCTGTCGTCGAAAGGCAAAAAAGTTGCAGTTTTGGAACGCGGTCAATTGGGTGGACGTGCCGTTACACTGAAGATCAAAGGATTTAACTTCAACTTCGGTGCCCACGCCATTTATGCTCGCGACAGCTCCGTTTTGAGAACGTTTGAAAAAGAATTGGGTCTGAACATCGATTGGCAGGATTTCAATCCGACAAAAGCCAAGTACGATATTGGTAGCGATCTGACTGCAGTTCCGGCGAATGTACAAGGACTTTTCCAAACGAAGCTCTTAAAAGGCATGGACAAAGTATTGTTCACATTTGAGATCTTGAAAACGATGCTAAAAATGGAGAAGGGCCATCCACATATGTCGATTCAAAAGTGGATGGAGAAAAAGCAAGTCAACGAAGAAGTGCGAGAAATGATGTTGACGCTTGCATCTTCCAACTTCTTCACGCGTGAGCCTGAAAAGATTCCTTCTGACGTTTTCTTTTCTTACTACAGCCGTTTGTTTACAACGAATAAACCGGTATCGTATATCGGTGGTGGCTGGCAAGCGTTGATCAATGAATTCGTGCGTGTGATTGAAGCAAATCAGGGTACGATTCTGATCAAAACCAAAGTAGAAAAGTTCCAAGTAGAGAATGATCGCGTGGTTGGAGTGGTGACACCGGAGGGCGAATTTACGGCGGATGAATTTATTTGCTGTATTCCGCCAAAGGAGATGGCGAAGGTCTTCGCGGAGACTCGCCTGGAACATGCGGTTGCCCAGCATGCTGAATACGAGCCAACTGTTGTTATGGTGTATGACATTGGCTTGAAAGAGCGTATTGACGTACCGTTCTCCTACATCTACGAAAAAGCAAACAATATTTTCATTACCGATATCTCGTATTATGACCGCACTTGTGTACCTGAAGGCGGGCAGTTGCTGCAGGCGACTGCTTACATGCGTCAGGACGAAGTAGGAAACAAGGAAGCGGCCGAAATCCGCAAACAAGAGATTGAAAACCTGTATGACAAGCATTTCCCAGGCTGGCGTGAGCAACTGGTTGTGCCGCGCGTTTCTGCTCGTGCGATCGTACAGGAGATCAAGTGGACCATGAATCAGAAGCCAATGCCGATTTTTATGCCAGATTACCGCAACCTGTTCTTCGCGGGTGACTGGTGTGAAGGGCAAGGCCAGCTGTCTGAGCTGTCTTTCTCTAGCGCGATGAACGTTGCCAAACTGATTTTGGAAAAAGAATAAGTCAATCACGAGCGGGTGTTCCTTGACGAAAGGAATGCCTGCTTGTTTTTTCTCATTCAACGTTTCAAAGAAAAAGGCTCGCCAATCGAGTTGGCAGGCCAAATGGATTACGCTTTCTGACTATACACGTGGTACACGAGGTTGCCAATTTGCGCCATGAAGATGGCAGCATCCTTTTGTTCGAGTCCCTTGTTTAAAATGGACAGCGTGACAGCATGAGAACCGATGTAGAGGATGCCAACATCATGCGTGATTTTGGTCACAGAGCCAGTCTTGTTGGCGAATTCCCATTTTGGAATCATTCCGATCACATCACCGTCTGGGTCAGGCAAAAGGAAGGGAATGCGGTCACGGTGCTGCTGAGTCTTCAAGATGTCGACCATTTTCAAACAGCTGTCGTAGGAGATCACTTTTCCTGTTGCCAAGTATCGGAGGTGACTTCCCATGTCTTTTGCCGTCACCTCATTGTAGCCTTCCAATTCGGCTGGGACGACCATGAGCTTGTTGTAGAAGTGACTGTTTGACATTTCTGTTTTTTGCATCGTGTTGCGGATGCTCTCTGTTCCGACGAGATCAATCATCATGTTCGTCGCTGTATTGTCGCTTTGGATGATCATCAGGGTAACCAGGTCGCGAATCGTAAATTCAGTGCCAGGAGTCATATGCTGAAGAACACCTGCACCGCCAACGAGTTCTTCTGCACGCAGCTTGATCTTGTCCTCTAAGGCAAACTTGCCTGCGTACGCCTCTGCAAAAACGGCTGTCATGATTGGGACTTTGATCACACTTGCTGCATAAAAGCGCTGATCTTCGTTGAAGGATAATGTTTCACCGGTTTGCAAATCTTCAAAAAAGATTCCCCATTCCCCTCCAGCATCCTTGATCAGACTGGATATTTGGGCAAAAAGACTGGATAACATGTAGACCCATCTCCTTTTGTTTCGATGTAGACAAAATTTTCTCAAGATAATATTATTTAGTCATGCTCCTAACAATCAAGAAGAATTATTCCTAAGATGGGGGTTTTGCTGTGCATAAGTGGAAGAAACTATCATTTTGTGCCGTTCTGTTAACCAGTTTAGCATTCGCTGGTTGTGGAACGCCGCAAGCAGGCACCACGGGGGAGTCGACAGGTGCGAAGCAGGAGCAAAGTAGCGCCCCCCAAACGATGCAGGTCAACCTGAATTCTGGTGAGCCAAGTACAATCGACCCTGGACTGGCAGAAGATATCCCTTCGATGTCTGTTGCCCGTGCAGCATTTGATGGCCTCCTGCGCTTGAATGAAAAAGGCGAGCTGAAAGAGGCGGTCGCAGAGAAGTACGAGGTTTCCGCTGATGGTCTCACGTACACCTTCCATCTGCGGGAGTCCAAATGGACCAATGGAGATCCGGTAACAGCGCATGACTTCGAGTACGCATGGAAACGGGTTCTCGACCCGAAAACCGCTTCCGGTTACGCGTACCAGATGTACTATTTGAAAAATGGGCAAGCCTTTAACGCCAACAAGGCAAAGGCAGAAGATGTCGGCGTGAAGGCAACAGACGACAAGACACTGGTTGTTACGCTGGAAAACCCAGCACCGTTTTTCCCGGAACTGGTTGCGTCTATCACCTATTTCCCGGTCAACAAAAAAGCGGTTGAGGGCAACAAAGAGTGGGCTGCTAAGCCAGAGACGTACATTACAAACGGACCATTCAGCTTGAAAAATTGGGAGCACAAATCAAAGATCGAATTCGAGAAGAGCGACTCCTATTGGGATAAGGACGTTGTCAAATTGTCCAAGTTGACCTTGAACATGATCGAGGATGCGAATACGGAGTTGTCGATGTTTGAAAAAGGTGACCTAGATTGGGCAGGCTCACCACTGGGCGATTTGCCACTGGATGCGCTGGATGCTTTGAAAGAATCCGGAAAGATGCAATCACAGGCGACAGCGGGTACGTACTGGTACATTTTCAATACGACGCAAAAGCCATTTGACAACAAAAAGATTCGTCAGGCATTTGCTACGGCAGTAGGTCGCAAGGAAATCTCCGATAATGTCGTACCATACAAGAGTACGCCAGCGACGGGTATTCTCCCGCCAACCATGGCACTCACACCAGAGGGCTACATCAAAGATGGCGATGTAGAGACCGCGAAGAAGCTCTTGGCAGAAGGCATGAAAGAAGCGGGGATCAAAGAGTTGCCACCGATCACGATTGCATACAATACGTCAGAGGTCAATTCGCGTATTGCAACAGTCATTCAGGATCAATGGCGCAAAGCATTTGGCATCGAAGTCAAACTGGTCAATAAAGAGAACAAGGTTCACCGTGAAGACATGAAGCAAGGGAATTTCACAATCGGTCGTGGTAGCTGGATTGGCGATTTCAACGATCCGATCAACTTCCTGGAAGTTTTCAAGGGTGGACTGAATACATCCAAATGGGAAAACCAGGAGTTCCTCGATTTGCTCGCGCAGTCTGCCAAAGAAGGGGATGTAGCGAAGCGTAAGGAAATCCTCAAGAAAGCTGAACAAATCGTCATGGATGAAATGCCTGCGTTGCCGATCTACTATTTCACCTATGCGTGGGTGAAGCAGGATAGCGTAAAAGATGTAGTGGTAGATGCACTCGGGTTTATCGACTTCAAGTACGCTTCCAATCAAAAGTAATCACGAGTCTATGAGGGAGTGACTGGCGTGCGTCCGATCATTGGTGTGGCATGTACGAAAATGTATTTTCCGAAGAACGATCTCGACCAGTTTTTCTATGTAGGTTCAGGCTATGTGAACGGAATTGCCCGCAGTGGTGGTACTCCACTGATCTTGCCACTGCTGACGATTCAGGATGCTCCGTTTCGTGAGATGATCGAATCGCTGGACGGCTTGATTTTGTCCGGCGGTGAAGATCCTTCGCCGCATTTGTACGGCGAAGACCCGCTGCAAGGGCTGGGCGATATCAATTACGAAAGAGACATCACAGAGCTTGAGATTATCAAGATTGCACTGGAGCTGAAAAAACCGATCTTGGGCATTTGCCGCGGGATGCAAATTTTGAATGTGGCGTGTGGCGGCACCCTCGTTCAAGATATCCCGAGCCAAGTACCAGGAGCCCTGCAGCATGCACAGAAGGGTTCCCGACAATACGGGGCGCACAAGATTACGCTGCAACCTGGCTTTGTAGCGGATGCCCTTGGAAAGACAGAGGTGCTCGTGAACACCTCTCACCACCAAGCAGTCAAAGACATAGCACCGGGCTTCAAAGTCACAGGATGCGCGGCTGACGGTGTGATTGAGGCGATGGAAAGCCTCGACGGGCTACATGTAGGCGTACAGTGGCATCCAGAACGGATGTGGGCACACGACGACGACATGTTGAAGATAGCCGAGGCATTTGTTGCCCGGGTAAAGCAGCAGAAGCTGCAAGCGGCGAAATAGAATAGAGAAGAGAGAAACCGTTCTGGGATTGCCCAGAGCGGTTTTTTGCATGCAGGAGGGCTTCCTAATCTAGTGATAAAGGAAACGGCCTCCACACAAAAGCCTCACGAATCTCAACGGATACGTGGGTGTTTTCCATTATTCACTGTCATGTGGCGAAACAAGGATAAAGGACTGGTAGAATCGAACTTCACGGAGAGGATGTATTTCCGTGAGGTGAGTTTTTGAAGAAAAGATATGTCGTCATTGTGATTTTTTTACTCGTTTTGCCAAGATTCTGCAGTACTAGGAGGAGGAAGATCCGTTCAGAAAGTATCGGGATGGGAGAATGAATTTTGATATTCCGGTAGCCCCTTCAAAATGAGCATAGAGGTGAGAGAAATGTTAAAGGTCGGAGATTCGGCGCCCGTCTTTACAGCGGCGAGCACGAAAGGAACCATTGATCTTAATGCGCATATCGGCAAAGCAAATATCGTCCTCATCTTCTATCCGGGAGATGATACCCCGATTTGTACGAAGCAGCTGTGTGCGGTGCAGGATCACTACACGAAAATCGAACAAGCAAATACAGTCGTTTTTGGCATCAATCCAGGCGGCATGGACAAGAAACGCACGTTTGCTGATAAGTTCCATTTTGAATTTCCATTGATCGTGGACGAAGACGAATCCATTCGAAAAGCATATGATGTAGGAAAGGTTCTCGGATTGTTTTTCCAGCAACGCATCGTGTACATCATCGGTAAAAACGGAAGAATCATCTATGCCAAAAAAGGAAATCCGCCAGTACCTGAGCTGATGCAGGTCATCGAAAGCCAAGCTTAGGACGTTCTTGCTTGCGTCAATGGAACAAAAAAGGGATAATAGAAATGAGAATGTATGTTTGGTGGGTATCCCTATGAAAAAAATTCTTCACTTGGATATTGACGCATTTTTCGCGAGTGTAGAGCAGTTAGATCGTCCCGAATTGCGGGGGAAGCCGGTCATTGTCGGTGGAACTGGCAATCGCGGTGTTGTATCGACCTGCAGCTACGAGGCACGAAAATACGGTGTTCGCTCCGCAATGCCTGTAGCGATGGCGAGAAAAAAATGTCCGCAAGGCTTTTATTTGCCTGTCCGCTATAGCCGATATATCGAAAAATCTGCTGAAGTAAGACAAATATTTACTTCTTATACAGAGCGCTATCAAACAGTTGGGCTAGACGAGGCTTATTTAGACGTGTCCCATTATGAGAATGCGGTTCCCATCGCCCGCGATATTAAGAGGCGAATTAAACGGGAGACCGGACTTACTTGCAGCATCGGACTTTCCTACAATATGTCGTTGGCTAAGATTGCCAGTGATTTGAAAAAGCCGGATGCTTTTGTGATCATCCGACCTGAGCAGGCTTTGGATGTGCTGCGGTTGCTGCCGATTGGCACCTTGCATGGGGTCGGCAAAAAGTCGCAAGAGCTGCTAGCGAAGAAGGGCATTGAGACGGTAGAGGATTTTTGGCGGCTTTCACTGGATGAGGCCACCACATTAATTGGGAAGTTCGGTCGTTCCCTTTATTATCGGGCGCGAGGAGAAGACAATCGCGAAATCGAAATGGATCGTGCGCCGAAATCAATGAGTCGCGAAACGACACTGCCCTTTGATTTGTTTGACAGGGATGCGATTACTCCGATTGCCACCTCACTTTTGCGTGAGGTCGAAGAGGACATCCGCGAAGAAGGGGTCGAGCCCCAGACGATTACGTTAAAAATCAAGTACGCGGACTTTACCCAGCGGACCAAGCAGCACAAGGCAGTGGCCGGGGCCAACTGGCAGGAGTTATTGGACGATTTGCTCGACGCTTTTGACTATACAGCGGGCGTTCGATTGGTAGGCGTAGGCTTTTCGAATTTTGCCGAGCAACAAGGGGAGCGGTACGAACAGCTCTCGATGTTTTCGTGGAAGCTGGGGAAGTAAGGGAGGGAGAGTAGTGGAGACAGAGAGTGCCTATCATTGCTGTGCGACCTGTATTCATTTTCGCGTGGAGAAAGGTACGGGAGGAGTCAGCTATCGATGTTCTCGCCTTACTTACGAGACACGTCCTGACTATCGCTTCCAATGCTGGACCCCGACAGAGAAGGTCAAGCGACTGATGGAAGCGCGTAAAAGCCAACCATAGCTACAAAAAGAGGCACCCCCCTTCGTCATAATCGACAGAGGGAGTGCCTTTTCTATTCATTTGTCAGGTTGAGGACCATCACTTCCTCTGGACCATCCATTTCGCCATTTGAGGTAAAACCGAACGACTCATACAGCTTGCGAGCGAACTCGTTTTCAGGATGAATACTCAAGTAAATGCGCGTACAGCTGTAGCGTCTGGACATTTCTTCGACCAGCATGCGCAGGAACTTTTTGGCGTAGCCCTTCCCCTGATGACCAACGTCAATCATAAAGCGATCCAACCAAATTCGGCCATTCTCTACATCGATTCCGTGCATGGCATAACCGACAGCGATGTCATGGTCATACAGACCACATGATATCCATTCCGGTTCAAATCCCGATTGGGCGATGGAAAAAGCGTTGCTCTCGATGAAGGAGTATTGGCCTTCCGCTACAGTCAAGCAGGCAATTTGGCGCCAATTTTCTTTCGTAATTTCACGAATAGACAAGCTCAAAATTTCATCTCGCTTTCATGGGTGGTGAAACGGGAGACTTTGCTTGTTTTCAACTGGACAAACAGCAGAATGCTAAAACCAAGGATAGACGCTGCCACGATCAGGAAGGCAGAGGATACAGGCAGTAAATCCGTCAGAATTCCCCCAGCCAATGGACCTGCAACCATGCCGATCCCATGAAACATGTTGAAGAGAGAATAGGCAGTCCCATATGCGCCGCTGCCTCCCTGATCGATAATGGCTCCTAACGTAGGCAAGGTTGGCGATAAGGTGAAGCCGATGCTAGCCCCGACCAAGGCCATAACGATCATTGCCTGCCAGAGGGAGTCGGCCCACGCCAAGAATGGCATGAAGACAGCCAACGTCATGATCCCGCCAAACATTAGTTTATACGGATTAAATCGACTGGAGAGTGAGCCGGCAACCGGGGCGATCAGTCCATAGGCAAGTGTCATGACTCCAAACAAAAGACCAATCGTTGTCGGCGTCATGCTGAGCTTCTCTGTAAAAAATACGGGCAGAGTCGGTTCGAGCAAACAAAGAGAAATCTCAGCTAACAGGACGATTCCAGCGATAAAGATGACTTGTGGATTGCGGATGAATCCGCCGACATGAAGCTTTTCACTGACGGTTCTCGTCGCGTCTTCCTTCAAGAACAAGTAGACCAGTACAATGTTGATCACGGTAAAGGCTGCTGCTGCCAGGAAAGGCATGCGATGGTCACTGATTTCAAACAACCAACCTCCAATCGGCGCACCTAGCAATGTTCCGGTCGAAATCGCCGTCAAGGCTATTCCCATAACAGCTCCGCGCATTTTGGACGGGAACAAATCCGCCAACAGGGCAAGGGCAGTTGGCCATGTAGCCGCAGCAGCTATACCTTGGACAAAACGAGCGGTAATCAACAAGGTCATCGTCTCAGAGAATGCAAACAATAAGGTGGAAGCGGCGAGACCAAGCAAGCCAACTAATAACATGGTCCGTCTGCCGACTCGATCGGATATCGGCCCGAAAATGGGGGTGGCAATGAGCATCGCGACGGCATAGCTGCTAAATAGCACGCCCATCATGGTGGAGGAGGGCTGCAACGTTTCAGTAAAATAAGGAACAATCGGAATCAACAAGCTATACAAAAGCATGTCGATGAAAAGGATAAGGATGACAAACAAAAGTCCTGTACGTTGTTGTTTGGTCATTTGTGTAAAAATTGACATGATGGAACACCTCTTAACTATAAAAACTATTTTTGTTTTATTGGTTTTCTTACAAAAAACGATTTTGTGGTCTCCCAACACTATTGGAACGACCACGATTCATTTGCTACCTTTTATCCGCTGGTACCAATCCAAACAAGAGGACATCTACAATAGCGGAAAGCGCCTCTGAGACTGTAATCTGGTTTTTCATGTAAAAACGCTGGTCAAGTGTGGAATTCAGAGCATCGACAATTACTTTTAGCATGAGCGTGACGTTCATATTGACGATGAGTCCTTCTCGAATCCCTTGCTCGATCAGTACGCGAAGTGTCTGCCAATCCTCGGATAGAGAAGCCTCGACCTGGGCATATTGCTCAGGATAATATCGCTTCATCTGTTCGATGATGCGTAAATCATAAAATTCATAGTGTGTCGGTAAAACCATCATGACGCCTTTGATTTTATCGATAAGCGAGAGACTGTCGTCTGCGAGTATTTTATTTGTTTTTTCATCGCCCTCTTCAAAGGACTGCCGAATGATTGTTTCCAGAATTTCTACCTTGGATGAGAAGTGCTCGTATAGCGTGCGTTTGCTGATCCCGAGCCGCTTCGCCAAATCATCCATGGAAAATTTCATGCCTTTATCGTGAATCTCTTCAATAAAACCTTTCATGATCCGGTTTTTAATAGCAATCGACCCCCAGCCAAAACAGCGTAAGAGAAAACTATAAAAACAAAAACAGTTTTCTTGGTAACGTCATTTTACACAGGATTATGGATCAATGCAAGAGGGGTCAGTGCTTTTTGTTTTGCAACCAAGTGGTCGATTATGGTATAGTAGGTGCCGAAATCGCGGTTGATTGCTTCACATCATTTGGAGGTGCCCCGTGTTTTTAGAGAAGCTGATGCCTAGTCAGTTCGTCGAATCGATCCATCACATTGACATAGATCAATTGAAACGAAATAACATCCGTGCGGTGATTACAGACTTGGATAATACCTTGGTGGAATGGGACAGGCCACATGCAACCCAAGAGGTCATTAATTGGCTTGCTCGCTTGGATGAGGCAGGTATACAGGTCACTGTTGTATCCAACAACAACAAGGAGCGTGTAGACCGCTTCTGTTCACCACTCGACCTCGGATTTATTTGTGCGGCCAAAAAGCCGACAAACCGTGCCTTTTTGCAGGCAGTGCGGCAGATGAATGTAACCATCGCTGAGACTGTTGTCATTGGCGATCAATTGTTTACCGATGTGCTGGGGGGGAATCGATTGGGATTTCATACGATCCTGGTTGTTCCTGTGGCCCAGACGGATGGTTTTTGGACGCGCTTTAATCGTCAGATGGAGCGTGTGGCCCTTATTTGGATGGAGAGGAAAGGAATGGTTTCGTGGAGGAGAAAAGCATGACGGAACAAACGCATGGCTCTTGTGCTGGATGTGGGATTACCATTCAGATTACAGACGCGAAAAAGCCTGGCTATGCACCTGAATCCGCGCTTGGCAGAAAGGTAGTCATTTGCCAGCGTTGTTATCGCATCAAGCATTATAATGAAGTAGCTCCCGTAGGAATGGGCGATGACGACTTCCTTAAGATTTTGGACGGCATCGGCTCTACGCAGGCGCTTGTTGTGATGGTTGTCGATATTTTTGATTTCCAAGGCTCCTGGCTCAAAGGATTGCCACGCTTTGTCGGGAAAAACCCGATCTTGCTCGTGGGTAACAAGGTTGATCTGCTGCCAAAAAATATCAATTTAAACCGCGTACGCAACTGGATGCAGCACGAAGCGAAGGAACGCGGATTGCGCCCGGAGGATGTCGTGCTCATCAGCGCGCAAAAAGGGCTTCACATCGATGAGCTGTTAAATCGCATCGGGGAGCTGCGCAAAGGACGCGATGTTTACATTGTAGGTGTGACCAACGTAGGGAAATCGACAATGATCAACCGCATCTTGCATGACTACGGTGCGGCTGAGCTGGAGATTACCACATCGCCATTCCCAGGTACGACGCTGGACAAAATCGAGATTCCACTCGAGGACGGCCGCTCCATTTTCGATACGCCAGGAATTATTAATCGCGATCAGATCGGACACATGGTATCCCCGACTGACCTCCGAAAGATTACACCGACCAGCCGTATCAACTCCAAGGTATATCAGCTTGACGATGGTCAATCACTCTTTTTGGGTGGCCTAGCTCGTATCGACTTTGTACGCGGAGAGAGACAGCCGTTAATCGTCTATGCGGATAACGACCTGTACATTCATCGGACGAAACTGGAAAAAGCGGATGAAGTGATGGAAAAGCATCACGGAACCTTGCTGGTACCACCAACAGGGGAGGAGGCTGCGAAGGCACTTCCGCCATTTGTAAAGCACACCTTTAAAATCAACAAGTCCACCACGACGACTGACATCGTGATCTCCGGTTTGGGCTGGGTCAGCATCCAAGGAAAACACGAAGCGAGTGTTGTCGTTCATGCACCTAAAGGCGTAAGTGTTGGGATGCGCAAAGGGCTGATCTAGCGTAAGCAATAAAAGTCGAGTTAGCCTTGCCCCTTGCCATATGCTATAGAGAGACGTCCGGGGAGGAAAAGCTCCATGATTACAAGCAAAACACAGCTGGTTGGCCTGTTTGGGCATCCAGTTTCCCACTCGCAATCACCGATGATGCACAATACAGCTTTTTCAGAGACCGGGTTGGGATTTGCCTATGCTGCGTTCGACGTTGAACCGGAAAATCTGGAAGATGCAGTCGCGGGTATTCGCGCATTAGGCTTGAAAGGGATTAACGTCACGATCCCCCACAAGGTTGCTATCATGCCGATGCTGGATGAAATCGATCCGCTTGCCAAACGAATTGGTGCCGTCAATACCGTCGTTTCTCGTGATGGACGCTTGATCGGCTACAACACAGATGGGATGGGCTATGTTCGTTCGCTTGTGGAAGAGACGGGAATCGTTCTTGAAAAGCAAGTAGTCACCATGGTAGGGGCTGGAGGCGCTGCGCGTGCAGTGGCGTTTACCTTGGCTGAACAAGGAGTCAAGGAAATTCGCATCATCAATCGTTCCCGTGAAAGAGCCGCAGTATTGGCTGAGCATGTTGGTACGATTGTACCTACGAAAATCGTAGAACAAGGCGAAGGTGAAGCTGCCATTGCAGACTCTTCGCTGTTGATCAATACGACATCGATCGGAATGCTGCCAAACGTACAGGAGACACCTGTGCCAGCAGAATGGCTTCATTCTGGATTAACGGTAAGCGATCTGATTTATAACCCGCTCGAGACACGTCTGCTCAAAGAAGCGCGTGCCATCGGAGCCACTGTTCATTCCGGCATCGGCATGTTCGTGAATCAAGGTGCACTGGCTTTCGAGCTGTGGACGGGCGAACGAGCACCAACTGGGGTTATGCGTGAGGTCGTCTTGCAACAATTAAAGAAAACAACCTGATTGCAGGATGTAAAAGGAGGCATTGCCGATGTTGACTGGCAAGCAAAAGCGCTTTTTGCGCGCAGAAGCACATCATCTCACCCCCATTTTCCAAGTAGGAAAAGGCGGCGTAAACGAAAATATGATCACGCAGATCAAAGAAGCGTTGGAAGTACGTGAATTGATCAAGGTAGCGATTTTGCAAAACAATAATGACGATAAACATCAAGTAGCAGAAGATTTGGCAGCAGGTGCAGGAGCAGAGCTCGTGCAGTTGATTGGCCATACGGTTGTCTTGTACAAAGAGTCCCGGGAGAACAAGACGATCAAGCTGCCATAAGTGACCTGCATGCGATGAGACAGCCAATCAAGCAAGTAGGGATCATGGGTGGAACGTTCGACCCGATTCATTGCGGGCACTTGCTGGCGGCCGAACAAGCCAGAGAGCAAGCGGACCTGGATGAAGTCTGGTTTATGCCAACACACGTTCCACCGCACAAAAAGAGAGAGAGTCTGACGCTGGCGCATCACCGCTTGCAAATGGCTCAGCTCGCCGTGTCTGATCACGAGGTGTTTCGTGTTACAGATGTAGAGTTCGAAAGAGAAGGTCCATCGTACACCTATGAAACGATGGTTCAGCTCATCAGGCAGTTTCCGGATTGCCGGTTTTCCTTTATCATGGGAGGAGATATGGTAAAAATCTTGCCCAAATGGTACCAGTACCAAGAGCTGATTCATATGGTACGCTTTATAGGTCTGGCGAGGCCAGGAACCGAACTGGATCGGGAATCGAGCGAGGACGTCACATTTGTGGAAATGCCTGTTTGGGACATTTCCTCTACGATGATTCGCGAGAAGGCAGCTGCCGGGAAAAGCATCCGTTATCTTGTGCCTGATGCCGTGGAGCGTTATATAAAGGAGAACCGAATCTATGAAACTTTTGGATAATCGGGAAGAGCTTCTCGTTCGCGTACGGCAACAAATGCATGAGAAACGCTACAAGCACACGCTCGGGGTGGCTGCGTCAGCTCGCGAGCTGGCAGAGAGATTCGGTGCGGATCCTGACAAAGCCGAGCTTGCTGGTCTCTTGCACGATTACTGTAAGTGCTGGCCTGTGGAAAAAATGTTCGAGATTCTCGTGCGCCACGATATGCCTACAGAGCTTTTGGAAGGGGAAAAAGAGCTGTGGCACGCCTTTGCAGCAGCTATTGTGATACAGACTGATCTGGGTGTGACGGATACAGATATTTTACAAGCCGTTCGCTACCATACAACAGGTCGGGCTGGCATGTCCCTGTTAGAAAAAGTCGTTTGTGTGGCAGACTATATAGAACCAAACCGGGTTTACCCTGGTGTCGATTTTATTCGCGCCAAAGCCATGCATGATTTGGATGCCGCCCTGGCACTTGCCTTGGGAGGCACGATTCAATTTTTGATAGAGAAGCAGAAGACGGTTTTCCCGTTGACATTGACCGCATATAACGATTTGATTTCCCGCAAAGGGAGAGAAGGAGGTTTTGATGGTTAAAACAGTAGAAGATTTGGCACAATTGGTAGTGAAGGCAGCAGAGGACAAGAAGGCAGAGAATTTGAAGGTGCTCGATATTAGAAAGCTTTCCGTGATCGCAGACTACTTCATGATTTGCCACGGTAACAATGAACGTCAAGTACAGGCAATTGTTCGCGAAATTCGTGATCAAGCCCACAAAAACGGCTTTGACGTTCGCGGTATCGAGGGAGCGGACGAAGGTCGCTGGGTACTGGTTGATCTGGGCGATATCGTCATTCACGTCTTCCATCGCGAAGATCGCGAGTTTTACAACCTGGAGCGCCTGTGGAAGGACGCAGAGGAAGTTTCCTTCAGCGCGCAAGGGTAAGGTCAGATGGCATATGCACACATGGCCGCTGTATATGACAGACTGATGGCCGATACCCCTTATGACCAATGGCTCGATTGGGTTGAGCGCAATTGGGGAAAGGGAGAGAAGCCTGTGCGGGTCATTGATCTGGGCTGTGGGACGGGCACGATTGCAATCCCACTCGCCAAGCGGGGATACCGTGTTTCGGGTGTGGATCTCTCCACAGAAATGCTTGCAATTGCCTATGACAAAATGAGGCAAGAGCAAGTGGATGTGTCGTGGGTCGAACAGGATATGCGGGAGCTTTCGTTGCCAGAAGCGGATGCGGTCATCTCCTTGTGTGATTCATTGAGCTACCTGACGGAGGAAGCGGATGTGCAGGAAACGTTCAAGCGCGTTTTCGCTCATCTCGCGCCTGGTGGGAGCTTTCTGTTTGATGTGCACAGTCCATACAAGATGCTGCACATTTTCGGAGATGAGACGTTCACACACGTAGAAGATGAAGTTTCGTACATTTGGCAATGTTTTTGCGACCCGCTGCGACTGGAGGTAGAGCATCAGCTAACGTTTTTCATTCGTCAGCCAAACGGTTTGTATGAGCGGATGGAAGAAGAGCATTGGCAACGGGCTTATCAGCCTGTCCAACTGATGCGCTGGCTGACAGATGCCGGCTTCACAGACATTGTCATCACCGCTGATTACTCGGATATGCCGCCACAAGAAGCGAGTGAGCGCCTATTTTTTTCAGCCCGCAAGCCGAAAAGTTTGACATGATTGGTTCGGATTGACTATAATGGCGTTATAACTACAGATTTCGACGCGTTTAAGAGGAGTAGTAAGAATAGGATTCGAGCATTCACAGAGAGTTGACGGATGGTGCAAGTCAACCCGGATCTATCTGAACTCACCTCCCAGCACTTGCCCCCAAGGTCATTCAAGCAATGATTGCGTAAGGGTGAGCGGCTTATCCCCGATACGGATGAAACAAGTGGGTGAATGCATGTCATTTGCCAATCTGGGTGGTACCGCGGGAATGTTAAATAACCTCTCGTCCCTTTCGCAAGAGCGATCTGGGATGTGGGGTTTTCTTTATTATTTTCACCTATTTTAAGATGGGAGTGCTTTACCATGGTATTCAGTCATCAAAATGTCGAAAAGAAGTGGCAGCAATATTGGGAGCAGAACAAGACCTTCAAAACCTCAGAGGATGAGGGCAAGAAAAAGTTTTACGCACTCGACATGTTCCCGTATCCATCCGGTGCCGGACTGCACGTAGGACATCCGGAAGGCTATACGGCTACTGATATTTTGTCCCGCATGAAGCGGATGCAAGGATATAACGTTCTCCATCCAATGGGTTGGGATGCGTTTGGCCTGCCAGCGGAGCAATACGCGCTCGATACCGGAAACGATCCGGCAGAATTCACCGAGCACAATATCAACACCTTCCGTCGCCAGATCAAGTCGCTCGGATTTTCTTACGACTGGGATCGCGAAATCAATACGACCGATCCGCATTACTACAAGTGGACACAATGGATTTTTACGAAGCTGTATGAGCACGGCTTGGCTTATATTGACGAGGTAGCTGTAAACTGGTGCCCTGCTCTGGGAACGGTTTTGGCAAATGAAGAAGTCATTGACGGGAAAAGTGAGCGTGGCGGACATCCAGTAGAACGCCGCCCGATGAAACAATGGGTTCTGAAAATTACAGCGTATGCTGAAAGACTGATCGCTGACCTGGATGAACTGGATTGGCCAGAGAGCATCAAGGAAATGCAGCGCAACTGGATCGGTCGTTCTGAAGGGGCAGAAGTAACCTTTGGTATCGAAGGTCACGACGAAACCTTCACCGTCTTTACGACTCGTCCAGACACTCTCTACGGCGCAACCTATGCGGTACTGGCTCCTGAGCACAAGCTGGTTGAGCAAATTACCGTACCAGCTCAAAGAGAAGCAGTGGAAGCGTACCTGGATCAAGCAAAACGCAAAAGCGACCTGGAGCGTACCGATCTGGCGAAAGAAAAAACAGGGGTATTTACCGGAGCGTATGCGATCAACCCGGTGAACGGCGAGCGTCTGCCAATCTGGATTGCAGATTACGTACTGATCAGCTACGGAACAGGCTCTATCATGGCGGTTCCAGCGCATGATGAACGCGACTATGAGTTCGCGAAAACATTCGATCTGCCAATCAAGCAAGTAATCGCTGGCGGAGATATCTCCAAAGAAGCGTATGCAGGCGACGGAGAGCACATCAACTCCGGCATGCTCGATGGTTTGAACAAAGAACAGGCTATCAGCAAAATGATCGAGTGGCTGGACGCGGAAGGAAAAGGAAATCGCAAGGTAACGTACCGTCTGCGCGACTGGTTGTTCAGCCGTCAACGCTACTGGGGTGAGCCAATTCCGATTCTCCATCTGGAAGATGGCACGATGAAGGTCGTTCCAGAATCCGAACTGCCAATCGTGTTGCCAAAAACAAAAGAAATCAAACCATCCGGTACAGGTGAATCGCCATTGGCAAACATTACGGATTGGGTAAACATCGTCGATCCGGAAACAGGCATGAAAGCACGACGTGAGACAAACACGATGCCGCAATGGGCGGGTAGCTGCTGGTACTTCCTACGCTTCATCGATCCACACAATGACAAAGCATTGGCTGATCCTGACAAGCTGAAAGAATGGTTGCCAATCGACATTTACATTGGTGGTGCTGAGCACGCAGTACTGCACTTGCTCTACTCTCGCTTCTGGCACAAGTTCCTGTATGATATCGGTGTCGTACCAACCAAGGAACCATTCCAAAAGCTGTTTAACCAAGGGATGATTCTGGGTGAAAACAACGAGAAAATGAGTAAGTCCAAAGGCAACGTCGTAAACCCAGACGATATCATCGACAGCCATGGTGCCGACACGCTGCGCATGTACGAAATGTTCATGGGACCACTGGATGCTTCGATCGCTTGGTCGACAAAAGGTTTGGATGGCGCACGTCGCTTCCTGGATCGTGTCTATCGCCTGTTCGTAAATGACAACGGTGAGCTGAACGAAAAAATCGTGGATACGTCCAAAGTGGCTGGCATGGAGCGCGTTTACCACCAGACCGTGAAAAAAGTAACCGAAGACTACGAGGGCCTGCGTTTCAATACAGGTATCTCTCAGTTGATGGTATTCGTTAACGAAGCATACAAAGCAGAAGTTCTGCCGAAGAAATTCATGGAGGACTTTGTGAAAATGCTGTCTCCAATCGCTCCGCACTTGGGTGAAGAGCTGTGGGCGAAACTGGGCCACAGCGAAAGCCTGGCATACGAAGCATGGCCTACGCATGACGAAGCGAAGCTGGTCGAAGACGAGGTAGAAATCGTCCTGCAAATTAACGGCAAAAACAAAGAGAAGCTGCTCATCGCTTCTGATTCCACCAAAGAACAGATGGAAGAGATGGCGAAAAACAACGAGATGATTAAAGAAATGATCGAAGGAAAAACGATCGTCAAAGTCATCGCTGTTCCGGGCAAGCTGGTAAATATCGTCATTCGTTAAGTAAAGGACAGTGAGAAATGAGAAGAGGAGTGGAGCCTGTGAGTGACAGGTATCCACTCCTTTTTTCGTAGAGCAACGCTTCTTCGTCTTGCGCTAAAGTGGCTGATTGTTCAAATTTCGTGCAACCAGTTCCTGATCCTCGGCAAACTTTGCTTGTGTACGACGAAATACTTGGGCGAAAAGACCAGGAATACCGTCTTGCAAAGGAATCAGTCCTTCCCCAGTAATTCCACCGGGCACGCAGACCCTCTTTTGTAGAGTAGGAAGGGTGAAAGCTTCTTCGCGTAAAAGATCTGCGATCCCAATTAGCATTTGCGTGGTCATGTAGGTAGCAGCATCTTCGGAAATGCCAGTTTCTTCAACAGCTTCGTGAATCATTTGCTGCAAAATATAGCTAATAAACGCTGGCCCGCAACTGACAATGTCAGAAGTAATTCGTAAAAAAGGCTCCGAAATCTCAATAGGGGAGCTAATATGGGCAAACAGGCTACGTATAATTTGACGTTGCTCCTCTTGGATGCGTGATCCAAATTCACATAAGCTGACACCACTCATTACGGCATTTGTTATAGAAGGAACGACTCTGGCAACCGCGCATGGAACTTGAGATTCTAAATCCGCAAGCTTGATCGGACTGGTGATCGTAATCAATAAGTGGTCTGGCGTTAAGGCAGGAGCAATTTGTTCGAGCATCACGCTATATTCCAGTGGCTTGACGCACAGCACGATCGTTGTCGTTTCTTTGACCAGATCGGCATTGCTGGGCGCGACAATGAGCCCGGGATGTTTTTCTGCTAGTTGCTGCGCCTTTGCTGGGGTTCTGTTGCTGATAGTGACATGACCAGGAGTCAGCGCCTTGGCTGACAGTAATGATTCAATCAAGATACTGCCCATGCTGCCCGTACCAATGAACCCGATTCTATTCATGGGCATACCTCCCTCCAATATTCTTTTCCCATTCTATGTAGGAGTGCCTATGATCATGACCGGATGCTGAGTAACTCATTGTACGATCAGCCGATCCTTTATCCGTGAGAACATCTTCTCGCCAATTCCTTCAATCTGTTTCAGGTCATCCGCTGAACGAAAAGGCCCTTGTTTTGACCGGTAATCCACGATTGCTTTGGCACGTGCTTCTCCAATCCCGGGAAGGCTCATGAGCTCTTCTACAGTTGCCGTGTTGAGATTAATGGCTGTGGAGGCACCAGTGGCCGATACGCGGGCAGCAGATTGTACAAGTCCAATGGATGTAGAGACGGGGGGCTTTACCCCTTTTGGCGGTATGACAACAGCAGATCCATCTGTGAGCGGCTCTGCCAAATTGATCTGTACAAGGTCGGCATCAGGCAGTGCTCCTCCTGCTTTTTCGATGGCATTTGCGACACGCGTACCTGGTTCAAATTGGTATAAACCGGGATTTTTCACTTGCCCTTTTACATCGACATAGAGCGGAGGGGGGAGTGCTTCCTTATTCTTCTCTTTATCCTGATCTCTTTCCGGTATCGATTTTACAGGCTTGGCAGGTTGAGCAGCTGCTGAATCTTCTTTCAGTTCTTTTGTTTCCAAATTCGATGCTGCATAAGCAGGAGAATGCAATGGTAGTTCATCAGTCTTATGCGATTGGTCGCGTTGATATAGCCAATAGCTACAACCGACAAATAGAACAGCCGCAGTTAGCAAGATAAAACGACGATAACGCTCCCACCATTCCAGCACCATAACAAAAAGCCCTCCCGTCCTTCACATAGCGATACGTTCATAGAGAGAACTTGTTCTCTATCAACGATGCTACGAAAAGTAAGAGAGGGTCTGCAAATCTATTTATCGCGTTTTCGCTGTTAGCCGATATGCAGCAGCGAATTTTTTTTGCGGCGAAGTTCTACATTCGGGCTGACATAAGGCTCGAAATTATGCTTTTGCTCAATGAAGATTTGATGCCACAGCATGAAGACCAGGATCGTCCAGATTTTGCGACTGTAATCGGCATTGCCTTCGCGGTGTTCATCGAGCATGTAAAGCACATAGGCCTTATTGATCAAATTATCCACCTTGGATTCGAAAATGATCTCTTTTGCCCATTTGTAAAATTCGTTTTTGAGCCAATGACGAGTCGGAACAGGGAAGCCCAGCTTCTTTCTCGTTTGGATCTCAGGTGGTAGGAAGTCTTTCATCGCTTCCCGAAGCACGTGCTTGGTCGTGCCGTTGGCAATTTTGTACTTCGTTGGAATGGTAGCGGCGAATTCAAATACCTTCAGATCAATGAATGGCACACGCAGCTCCAAAGAATTGGCCATCGTCATCTTGTCAGCCTTCATCAAAATGTTGCCTCTGAGCCAAGTGTGAATATCCAAGTACTGCATCTTGGTCACATCGTCATATTCGGAAGCGCGTTTGTAAATCTCTTCTGTAATGGAGAAAGGAGATACGTACGATTCCGAGCGGGTAATATCATCCATGACGACACGCTTTTTCATCTCTTCACTGAAAATCAGTGCGTTTCCGAAGAAGCGTTGCTCAACCGTTTTCGATCCGCGGATGAGGAAGTTTTTCCCTTTTACCTGGTCGGGGAGGCGTTCTGCCATGTATCCGATGGATTGGCGCATCCAGCCAGGCATCCCGGAAAACATTTTGAGAGAATGAGGCTCTCTGTAAATATTGTATCCGCCAAAAAATTCATCTGCACCTTCACCGGACAATACGACGGTTACGTGTTCACTCGCCATCTGCGCTACGAAATAGAGCAGAATAGCAGATGGGTCCGCTACCGGTTCGTCCTGATGCCAGATGAGTCGTGGCAATTCATCCATGTACTGCTTGGCGTTTATCACGCGCTCGAAATGCTCTGATCCCAAATACGCGGCGGTTCGCTTTGCATAATCGAGTTCGCTGTATCCAGGAATATCCGAGCCGACAGAAAAAGATTTGACTGGCTCGAAAGTACGCAGCATACCAACGATACTGCTAGAGTCAACACCACTAGATAGGAAGGCTCCACGAGAAACTTCGCTAATCCGGTGTTTGTCGACAGATTCAAGCATGACACTGCGCGTACCCTCAACAAAATAAGAGAACGGTTTGCTTTCATCGGGCTTGAATTCTACATCCCAGTATCTTTCGAGTTTGATCTGGTCGTTTTCAATAATGAACGAGTGCGCAGGCGGTATACGGTAAATGCCAGCAAACATCGTGTCAGGATCAGGAACATATTGGAATGTCAAATAGTGATAAAAAGCGGTTGGATTCACTTCACGCTTGAATCCTGGCAACTCCAGCAAGCTTTTAAGCTCGCTGGCAACCCCGATTGAATCATTTGTCTCGACATAGTAGAGCGGCTTGATTCCAAAATGGTCGCGTGCCCCAAACAGACGTTTTTTACGGGAGTCGTAGATCGTAAAGCCAAACATCCCGCGCAAATGCTTAGGTGCATCTGTTCCTACCTCTTCATAAAGGTGGAGGATGGTTTCAATATCAGAATCGGTATGGAAAACGTGACCGATGTCCTTTAACCATTGTTGTAACTCTTTGTAATTGTAGATTTCACCGTTACCAATAATCCAGATGTCACGTGTTTCGTTAAACAGCGGTTGATGTCCGCCTTCCACGTCAATGATGCTTAAACGACGAAAGCCCAGGGCGATGTTGTCTTCAAGGTGAAAACCATCGTCATCTGGACCACGGTGCAGGATGACACCCGTCATTGCACTAATCGCTTCTTGTTGAACAGGCTTTTGCCGCTTGTTATAGAGTGATACGATTCCGCACATAAGAAATGACTCTTCCTCTCACTGGATTGCTCCTGCTAACTCTATCATGTATCGACCATCAGCGCAATCTCTTATGAGTGCCAGTGATTGACCTCGAAAACGCTGATTCTACAAGGGAATTAGCCTTTCATCTTTTCTATTTTTGTCCCCATTCTGTTAGATATACTCCCTTAGGAGACCATTTATCGTTCGACAAAACGGTTTCATGGATAGAACAAGACGGGGGGATTGCAGTGTCAGTATGGAGAGCAAGCCTAGCGATGATGATCGGCCTTATTCTGTCAGCCTATTTGCATCCTGCTTGGCTGCTGTTGGCTACAGGCGTATCATGGGCACTCGTTGCATGGATCCCGTTTACGTACCGCAAATACGTTGCATGCTACTCACTGATTTCTATTCTAGCAGGCCTCTTTTTTTATGGGTACGAGAATCTCCACAGCTCTGAAGTGAAACCAGTGGCAGAAAGGGAGCAGAGGATCTGGGTAGAAGGTGTCATTGATTCACCCGTGAGACGGGACGGGGATGTAGCACGATTTTTTATCACGATAACATCCTGGGGTGAAAATCAGCGTGATCAGAATGAGCATCGGTCTCTCGAAAAAATCGCGCTTCGTGTTAAACTTGCTTCTTTCCAGGAAGCTGCACAAATAGAGCAATGGAGACGTGGCGGTGTTATTGTGGCTCCGATCCGACTATCCTTACCAGCTCGTGCGCGCAATCCTCATTCCTTCGACTATGCCAGCTATTTGTACAGGCAAGGTGTCCATGTGACTGGGGAAACAAACTATCAAACAGTTGATATGACACCTGCTTTTTCCGTGTGGGCGAGCTTTCAAGAATGGCAGGACTCGGGTGCAAAGCGAATTGAATCATTATTTCCAGATCCAGAAACAGCGGGTTACATGAAGTCGCTGCTGCTTGGTCTTGGACAAGAGGTGAACCCTGAGCTTGAATCGATGTATTCGAATTTGGGTTTAAGTCATATTCTCGCGATCTCCGGTTTGCACGTGACCTTGGTCAGCTCCATGTTTATGTGGTGTTTGGAACGGATTGGTATCAGACGCAGACTGGCATTTGTCGTAACCATTTTCTTTTTGATCGGGTATGTGCTTTTGGTAGGAGCCAGCGCGTCTGCGATCCGATCTGGGCTGATGGGGAGTGTGGGTCTTCTATGTCAGGTATTTGGAAAGAGGTTGGACGGCAAAGACGTCTGGGCAGGTGCACTCATTCTGATGCTGATGGTGAATCCGTATCAGCTGTGGCATGTCGGTTTTCAGCTTTCCTTTGCGGTCACGCTTGGTCTCATTATTTTTGTGCCATTCAGCTTGCATGTGTTTGTTCGGGTACCCGTTTGGATTCGTACACTGGTGGCAGTCACCTTGTCGGCCCAGCTCGTTTCCTTTCCGTTTCTCATCTACCATTTTCATTTGTTTTCACCTGTGTCCTGGCTCGTTAATTTGGTAGTAACACCGATTCTCTCGGTACTAGCGCTACCGTTCGGGTATATCGCGGTTGTCCTCGATTTCTTTCACCCGTTTTTGGCCGTAATCCCTGTCTGGATTTCGACGGAATCATTGAAATGGATTCATCTCCCGTTGTTTGCTATTGAAAAAATGAGGCTCCCCTTCACCTATTGGCCGCATCCTTCGTGGTGGTGGCTTGTTTTGTATACCTGCTTTCTAGTTGTTCTGCCCATTTCATGGAAGTTGGGCTATCATCGAAAGCGTGATATAATGCTTACTTTCGTTATATTTCTCTTGTTAATTGTCGCGGCCAGACAGCCGTTTTCTGGAGTCGAAGAAGTGCGAATTACCTTCCTTGATGTCGGACAAGGGGATTCCATCGTTGTCGAAATTGGTGATCAGAAGGTATACTTAATGGATGCGGGTGGGACAATGCGGTTCCCAGCTGCTGAACCATGGATGGAAAAGCGAGACCCATTTGAGGTGGGGAAAGATGTCGTTCTGCCGTTTCTGATGGCGAGAGGAATCGAGGAAATCGATCGCGTCGTCATGACGCATGGCGATCTGGATCACATCGGTGGATTAAAAGCGCTTGTTCCTCATTTTTCTTTTGGAGAGGTATTGGTGAATGGAACAGCACCGTCCAAATTGGAGGGCGAGATCGTCCGGCTTTTCCAACAAGAAGGAGTTCCGATTCTAACCGGGCTCCCGGGTCAATCTTGGTCAGATGGGCCGGGAATCGAGTGGAAGTGGCTGCATCCAGGTGAATCGACCTTCTCAGGAAATGATGCATCCGTAGTACTCCAGCTGACAGCTTTCAATAAGACTGTATTGTTTACGGGTGACATTGAAAAGGATGGGGAAAGTCAGCTTGTTCAAAACGGTTTGACTTCTGTGGATGTTTTGAAAGTAGCCCATCATGGAAGCAATACCTCGAGCACCGAAGAGCTCCTTGCAGTCACAGCACCAAAAGTTGCTGTCATCTCTGCCGGGGTGAAAAATCGGTACGGGCATCCATCGTCCGAAGTACTGCATCGCTTAAAAAAATTGGGTTCCGTTGTTTACAGGACTGATGCTCATGGAGCGATTACGCTGGTTATTACACCAGAGGGATTATATTGGCAGGCCCAAATATTGGATACATAATCTGTTTGCAACTTTTTCAATGAGCGAACCGTCTGTAGGGGGGAGAAGAGAATATGCATGAAGCAGAGTTGATCAGGATGGCGCAATCCGGGGATCATGACGCGCTAGTCGAACTGCTTCGATCCATTGAGACCTCCGTTTACCGTAGCGCTTATTATATTCTAGGGAACGAACAAGACGCGCTTGACGCCTCCCAGGAAGTCCTCATTCGAATTTATCGAAAATTGGACACCTATCAGGAAAAAGCAAAGTTCTCTACCTGGGTACAACGCATCGTCAGCAACGTCTGTATGGATAAATTTCGCGCGAAGAAGGAAACGGTCTCAATTGACGAGCACGAGTTGATCATTCCTGATCGTAACAACGTAGAAGAAGAAATCCTTCTCACCGGGCTGTCGAATGACATTCAGGAAGCCATCGGAAGATTGCCCAAGCAATATCGGATGGTTGTAGTACTCCGCTATATAGAGGATTTGTCCTATCAAGAAATAGCGGAGGCATTAGATTTGCCGCTTAACACGGTAAAGTCGTATTTGTTTCGGGCTAGGCAACAGTTACAGGAGCTGTTGTACGACTACCAGAAAGGGGGGATCGGTTGATGACCAACGAAGAGATTTTTGAACTCATGCAGCGGGATCTGGATGGAGATCTGTTGGAGTCAGAGCAGCAAACGCTCCATCGTTTGATTCAAAAAGATGCTGAACTGCAGCTTATGTACAACCGTTTGAAAGATGTGTCACAACAATTAGAACATCTGCCCCCTGTCGTACCTCCGTTCAGCATCGTAGATTCTATTCTGCCGAAGCTGGAATCAGCCGCTGCAAAGCCTGCTGCGGTGAAATCTACGGTGAACGAGGAAATCCTGCCCACTCTGGAAGTTAAGCGCGAGTCGTCTTCGCTGCCGGAAACAAAAAAGTGGAAGCGGATGAAAGTATGGACGGCTAGTCTTGGTAGTACGGCCGTCGCTGCTAGCTTATTGGTTGGCATGTTGTTTTCAGGCGGTGATGGTAAGAAACATGACGTCGATTCGTTCCAGAACGGAACGGACATGACGCCAGCGGTCGCGGAACAACCCAAAAACGTTGATCCAAAAGATCCTACTCCTTCAAGCACTAATCCAATACCATCGAATTCAAAAGAGGACGAGGACAAGTCAAAAAAGACTTCTGGAGCGGCTACTCAGACGAAGAGTAAAAAGCCACCGGCTAAGACCGTTAAAAAGCAAACACCGCCACCGAAGAAAACGAATCCGACACCGCCACCAAAGAAAGCTGTACCTCCAACTCCAGTAATTACAGATGATCAACCATCGGGATGGCCGATCGGACTGGACGAAAATCCGGACAGAGAAGACAAAGAACCTGCTAATGACGATAAGGACGACGGCGGGGACAAGCAAGAGGAGAAAGACAAGAGAAAAAATAAAGAGAAGAAAAAAGATAAAGATAATGACTAACTTTTTTCCACGTATGGACCGGCACCGCTTGCGGGGATTTTGCGTATAGTACATTATCAAGCACCCCCTGCTTACCGTTTGGGGAGGAGGAATCCCGGGGCTTTTCCCTAAACGTTTACATAGAGGTGCCAACGGATGAAAAAACCGCTACCGATTCACTGGTGGCGGTTTTTTTTCGCTTTGCTCTGATCAACATGTGCTATAATAACGCAGGTAAGAAGAAGGAAAGGGGAGAAAACGTATGCCACTCCTATCGGCTATTCGCGAAATAAGGCAAAAACAATTCTCGCCGATCTACGTCTTATACGGTCCGGAGTCTTTTCTGGCCGAAGATTTTTTGGCGTTGGCTCGTAAAGAAATGATTGATCCAGAATTTACGGATCTGAATATGAGTGTGTATGATTGTACCGAAACGGGATTGAGTGAAATCCTGCAGGATGCGGAAACCTTGCCGTTTTTGGGTGAGCATCGATTGGTGATTGCCAGACAAGCCTACTTTTTAACGGGAAGTAAGCCTTCGACTAAGGTAGAAAGTGACCCGGATGCTCTGCTCGATTATTTGCAAAACCCGCCTTCCTATACCACACTTATTCTACATACAGAAGCTGACAAGCTCGATGAACGAAAAAAGCTGGTCAAAACGCTTCAGCAAAAAGCAAAAGTGATGCCTTTTCCGTTGTTAAAGGACGGAGATTTGTACGGCTGGATAGAGCGACAAGCGGGTAAGTACGAGGCGAAGATCAATCGTCAGCAAGCCATGAAGCTTGTGGAGCGAGTGGGCGCCGAGCTGCGTCTTCTGGACAAGGAAATCGAAAAGATGGCTCTGTTTGTCGGGGCGGGAGAAACGATCACGGAGGACGTCATTGAGCTCCTCGGTGCACGTACGCTGGAGCAGGACGTATTCGCGCTGATCGAACAGGTAGCTTCAGGGCGATTGGACAAGGCACTCAGGATGATGTACGACTGCATGAAAACAGGAGAGGAGCCGATCAAGCTGCTGGCTCTCTTGGCGAGGCAGTTCCGCATGCTGTTGCATGTCAAGCAATTAGCTCCGCGCGGTTATTCACAGCAACAGATGGCAGGAATGATAAAAATGCATCCCTACGCGGTGAAAAAAGCAATGGAACAAGCGCTTCATTTTTCCGAGGAGTCGTTGAAAAAACTGCTGGGCATTCTGGCGGAAGAAGATTTTCGTATGAAGTCAGGGCAGGTGGACAAGCGTCTCGCCCTCGAATTATTCGTTGCACGTGCACACGACGAACGATCAAAACGGTCGTGACGTTTTTTTACAGTAAAAAACCCCTAGAACAAAGATGTTCGCGGGGTTTTTTGCGCTTGGTCTCTTACGCTACAGGAGCGCTCAGAACGTTAAGCTTTTTCATCAAACGAGACTTTTGACGGTTTGCTGCGTTTTTATGAATGAGACCTTTCGAAGCGGCCTTGTCCAGCTTTTTCACAGCCACCAGAAGAGTAGAATTCGCCAATGCTACATCGGAAGCAGCGACAGCTTTCTCAAAGTTCTTGATGGAAGTACGCAGATCAGACTTTTGAGAAGCACGGTGTGCGCGTCGCTTTTCGATTGTTTTGGTGCGTTTAATCGCGGATTTAATGTTTGGCATGTGTGTCACCTCCTTAGACGACCATAGACATACAGTCATACAACAAAGTAATTCTAGCATGGGGCGAACCCATTTGCAAGAAAGGATTCGGAATAAAAATGAAGGATTCAAGCAAGCTAGTAGCAGGAACAAAATGGTCAGTACTTTTTTACATTGAATGACAGGAGCTGATGAACATGGCACATAACATCGATTTGTCAGGCTATTCGATTCGTACGGATCTTGCCTTGGAGGCACATGAGCTTGCCCAACAGCAAAACCAGAGCAGCATTGAGGGCGTTTGGCTGCAAGCTGACGACAGCGAGCCCAATATAAAAGTAACGAGAGTACATGTGGAATCTGAGGAAGCGGGGAAGGAAATCGGCAAGCTTCCGGGGCATTACCTAACGATTGAAGTGCCTAAGCTGCGGGATAATGATACATCAATCGAGGAGCAGGTGGCGAAGCGATTCTCCTTAGAATTTGCGATGTTCCTCAAACAACTAGGAATCACCGAGGACAAAAAGGCTCTCGTCGTTGGTCTCGGCAACTGGAATGTGACCCCGGATGCGTTGGGGCCGATGGTCGTGGAAAATCTGTTGATTACACGCCATCTGTACACGCTGGCGCCTGAAACCGTTGGAGAAGGGTATCGGGAAGTCAGTGCGCTATCACCGGGTGTCCTTGGGATTACGGGTATTGAAACAAGTGAGATCATTTTTGGAGTCGTGGAAAAAAGCAAACCCGATTTTGTCATTTGTATTGATGCGCTTGCGTCCCGAGCTCTGCATCGGGTCAACACGACCATTCAAATATCGGACACAGGGATTCATCCCGGATCTGGGGTTGGAAACAAGCGCAAAGCGATTGATCAGGCGACACTTGGTGTGCCGGTGATTGCGATAGGAGTGCCTACGGTCGTTTTTGCCTCCACGATAGTAAATGATGCGATTACGTATTTGCTGGGGCATTTTGGACAATCGATGGTAGAGAGTAAGCGGGCGTTTAACAAGCTGGCATTAAGTACTTTGCCAGAGCGCAAGGAACCGTATTCGGAAGAGGACATGCCCGACATGGAATCACGCAAGACATTCATGGGATTGGTAGGTTCACTGCCAGAAGAAGAGAAACGGCAATTGATTCATGAGGTCCTCCGACCGCTGGGACAGGATCTGGTCGTCACCCCAAAAGAAGTGGACGATTTCATTGAAGGCGTAGCGAATGTGATCGCAACAGGGCTGAATCGCGCCTTACACAGTGCTGTAAATGAAGAAAATAGCGGCTCGTATACCCACTAAGCCGTGAAAAGCTAGAGTGAGAGAGAAAAGCTAGAAAAGGGTTCTATCGTCTCTATGAGCCTCATAAGCTAAAGCATAGACAAGCACGAGGGGAAGTTCTCCCGACGTGCAACCATGCTACAGCTAGAGGAGTGAGACAGATGGCGACCCTCATTCAACGCCAATTCGTTGTTCTTTCCTTTATAACCGCCTTCCTGTTTGTCATGACAGGAGTGCTTTCGTTAGGCGGGAACCGAATCGCAATTTCTTCCTCCGCTATACAACAGGCCGCTTCGCATATTTCCAGTCTGGCGATTTTGGGGTGGATGGGGCAAGAAATTCCGGTTTTGTCCGAAACGGTGCAAGCACAGGCTGATGATCGCACGAATAGCGTAACGGGTTTTCTCTTTCGCTTGGCAACGAATATACAACCGGGAGACTTGCGCAGCTTGCTAGGCAGGGAGCTCCCAGGGATGGTGACGACCGAAGATGCCAGGTTTGTCGTACAGGGAAAAGGAGCTTCTCTCGCAGATTTTTATTTGGAGTATCCCGCACATCCGAGACAGGTAGCGGATCATTCGCAAGTTGTTCCGATCGTAGAGCCAAAGCCAGAGGACGCCACGAAGTCGGGCGAAACGAAGCCAGCTCCTGTACCCAATTCAATCACGAACGGTAAAAAAATCGTTTACGTCTACAACTCGCACAATCGGGAATCGTGGTTTAGTGAGACGAAGCCAGTGGGAACCTCCGTCGATCATCCTACGAGAAATATATCGTTAATCAGCAAGCATTTATCAGAAGCGTTGAATGACAGAGGAATTGGTTCGGACGTGAGCACCGACGACATCTATCAGCAGCTGTTGAACAAAAAAGTGCATTACTCCTTCTCCTACGCGGAATCTCTGCAAGTGGTCAAAGGAGCAACGGAGAAAAACAAAGAACTGTACTACTTTTTCGATCTCCACCGAGACACAGCGCCACGCGAACGTACGACGGTCACGATCAAGGGAAAAACGTACGGTAGAATATTGTTCGTCATCGGAAAAAGAAACAAAAGCTACGAGAAAAATGAAGCATTTGCGACGGAGCTTCATGAGCTGATGGAAAAAATGTACCCGGAGCTTTCCCGTGGCGTGATGGAAAAAGGCGCAAAAACGGATCACGGCGAGTATAATCAGTCCCTCTCCCCGGGAAGCCTGTTAATAGAAATAGGTGGTACGGAAAACAGCGTGCAGGAAAGCATAAATACGGCAGAAGCATTGGCTGATGTTTTCGCGGCCTATTATCAGCAAGCTGAAAAAGTAGGCAAAACAGTTTCTGACGAGCCTGCAAAGAGGTGACGGGCATGAACGTGACGATGAAGCTGACTGGATTGTTAATCATCTTGCTGGTCGGGGTGGTCTTGGGATTGCAAACGGCTGAGCGTGGAATATCCAAGGTGAGTGGAGTGCCTGAAGGGCAGGCTCAAACCTTTTCCATCAAAAAAGTGGATCAAGGGCAAGTGGAGATCGCGGTAATGGGCAAACAGGTTCAGACAGCCAACCCGAAGGAAATGGTCAACTACGTCAGTCGGATCGGTTTGACTTTGGGCGGAAGCATTAAAAGTGGGGCGCAGAGTTTTGTCGATTGGGTAGGGAGTTTCTTTGAACCGTGAAAATGGTTTACGCGCAAAAAGAAGGGGTGCAGAAAGCCCCAGTGACAAAAGACCCGTACTAGCGGGTCTTTTGCATGCGCCCACGGATGTTCTATTCAATTGGCTTAAACTGTGCAAGTGAGGCTACATCTACAATGAAAGGGCTATCATAAAATTCATTTACATAATTTCCAAGCGTGAAGAAAATATTCTTTTTAGTCAGTATAGAGATAATAGTTTGAATTTATTGTGTTGCGAAAAAATTGAATAAATGGCATAATGTCTACTGATAGGTCTATTTTGGAAGTATATATCGGTGAGAGAGGTGAGCCACGTGTCACATCCTGTCCTACAAATCGAAAACCTGCAAACGCACTTTTTCACGGACCGCGGCCAAATCCCTGCCGTTGATGGCGTGACGATCACGGTACAAAAAGGAGAAGTAGTCGGTATCGTAGGTGAATCCGGCTGCGGAAAGAGCGTTACCTCCCTATCCGTTATGAAGCTAGTACCCAATCCCCCAGGGAAAATCGTGGGAGGCTCGATTAAATTCAAGGGGGAGGACCTCGTATCTGTTGACGAAAAGCGAATGAGAGACATCCGCGGAAATGAAATTGCGATGATCTTTCAGGAGCCGATGACGTCTTTAAATCCGGTGTTTACGATTGGAGACCAGATAGGAGAATCAGTCCGATTACATACGAAGGCGAGCAAAAAGGAAGCAAGAGCACGGGCAATTGAGATGTTGAAAAAAGTCGGAATTCCTCGAGCAGAAGCCATCGTCGATGAATATCCGCACCAGCTTTCGGGGGGCATGCGACAACGCGTCATGATTGCGATGGCCATGGCATGCAATCCAGAGCTATTGATTGCAGACGAGCCGACTACGGCGCTCGACGTGACGATTCAAGCGCAGATTTTGGACCTGATGCGCCAACTCAACCGGGAAGCAGACACAGCAATCCTACTCATTACCCACGATCTTGGGGTCGTTGCGGAAATGTGTCACCGCGTCGTGGTGATGTACGCGGGCAACGTGATTGAACAAGGCGATGTCCGTACCATTTTAAAAAGTCCGAAGCATCCTTATACGATCGGCTTGCTGAATTCGTTGCCGAAGCTGGAAGGATCACAGGAGCGTCTCTATTCGATTCCAGGCAACGTCCCGATTCCGGGTTCGCTTACTGTCGGATGCCGTTTTGCACCTAGATGCGATAAGGTATCAGACAGATGCCGCAGTGAGATGCCAGAACTAAAAGTAGTAGGGGACAATCACCTTTCCCGCTGCTGGCTGACCGAATAACCCGAGAGGAGCATGCAGGTGGCTGAAGATCTTCTGATCGTAAAAAATTTGAAAAAATACTACCCAATCACAGGCGGTGTTCTTGGAGGGGAAGTAGGTGTAGTAAAGGCAGTAGATGATGTATCGTTTACCGTTAAGAGTGGAGAAACATTGGGGCTGGTAGGCGAGAGTGGCTGCGGAAAGTCAACCACAGGTCGTTCCTTGCTGCGACTGATTGAACCAACCTCCGGTGCAATTAACTTTGACGGGATAGATGTCATGTCGCTTTCCACAGATGCGATGAGAAAGATGAGACGTGACATGCAAATTGTCTTTCAGGACCCGTTTGCTTCGCTTAACCCTAGACATAATATTGAAAAAATTTTGGAAGAGCCCTTGATTGTACATGGTTTGGGTTCTTCGGCAGAGCGAAAAAAGCGCGTGCAGGAAATGCTGGAGATCGTTGGTCTGAGCAGTTATCACGCGAGCCGCTATCCACATCAATTCAGCGGAGGACAGAGACAGCGGATCGGCATTGCGAGAGCGCTGATGCTCAAGCCCAAATTGATCGTTGCGGATGAGCCTGTGTCTGCACTGGACGTATCCATTCAGTCGCAAGTGCTCAATCTCATGCAGGATTTGCAACGCGAGTTCGGCCTTACATACTTGTTCATTGCTCACGATTTGAGTGTAGTGCGGCACATCAGTGATCGGGTAGGCGTGATGTACCTTGGCAGAATTGTCGAGCTGACGACGAGTAGCCAATTGTATTCCAATCCGCTTCATCCATACACGAAAGCACTACTGTCGGCGGTACCTTCGCCGGATCCTGATGCGGTACGAGAAAGAGTCATCCTCCAGGGAGATGTGCCGAGCCCTGCAAAACCTCCAAGTGGCTGTACATTCCATACGAGGTGCCCCCATGTAACAGAGGAGTGCCGTACTGTGCGACCAGAATTTATGGACGCAGGCGACGGACACTTTGTTGCTTGTCACTTATACAAGTCCTAATCGACAAAAGGGAGTCTGCCTGCCGAATAGGAAGTCTTGTAAAGGGGGGATGCAAAGCAATAGGTATTGTATCGACCATCTACCAAAAAGGAACATGCGAACATTATTAGAAAAAGGGGGATGTTTTCATGAAGAAGAGAGTTCTCTCCGCAACCATGACCAGCCTAGTGGCCCTGGCCATGCTGATTGCTGGATGCGCTAGCACTCCAACGACACAAGCGCCGGCAGAACAACCAAAGACAGAAACTCCGGCACCTGCAGCTGAGCCTGCAAAAACTGGACCGAAGCAGTTAATCGTCGGTCGCGGTGCAGACACAAAGGGGCTTGACCCAATCACCCAAACAGATGGTGAAACATTCAAAGTAACTGAGAACGTCATGGATACTTTGATTGGCTTCGCCGATGGCTCAACAGAGCTGGCTCCATCATTGGCTGAAAAGTGGGAAGTATCTCCTGATGGTCTCGTTTATACCCTTACACTAAGATCAGGCGTGAAATTCCATGATGGAACTGATTTTAATGCAGAGGCGGTCAAATACAACTTTGAACGCTGGAGTGACAAGAGTCATCCACAACATTCACCAGAGGGCTTCGAGTATTACATCAGCCAATTCGGTGGATATAAGGGTGACGCGAATCATGTCATCAAATCTGTGGAAGCAGTCGATCCAACCACTGTAAAATTCACCTTGACTCGTCCATTGGCTCCATTCCTTGCTAACCTTGCGATGTCTCCTTTCGCGATTGGTTCTCCTGAAGCATTGAAAAAGGATGTTAAAAAATTCAATGAGCACCCAATTGGTACAGGACCTTTCAAATTCGTAGAGTGGAAGCGCAACGACACGATCACACTCGAGAAAAACCCTGATTACTGGAGCAAAGGATATCCCAAGCTGGATAAACTCGTGTTCAAGGTCATTCCTGAAAACACGGCACGTCTGACTGCTTTGGCGTCTGGTGAGATCGACTTGATGGATGGTCTGAACACAGATGATATGCCGGCAGTAAAAGACAACAAAGACCTGCAACTCTTCCTTCGTCCTACCAATAACATTGGATACATTGGCTTTAACGTAGAGAAAAAGCCACTCGACAATCCAAAAGTTCGTGAAGCCATTGCCTATGCGATTAACAAACCTGAAATCGTAACAGCCTTCTTCGATGGCGTTGGACAACCGGCAGTCAACCCAATGCCAAAAACCATGTGGGGACATAACAACGACATTAAAGATCGTGAGTTCAATCTCGATAAAGCAAAACAATTGCTCGCAGAAGCAGGACATCCAAACGGTTTCAAAATCAAGTTCTGGGCAATGCCAGTTCCGCGTCCTTACATGCCAGAAGGTGTGAAGATTGCAGAAGCAATCCAGCAAGACCTGAAGAAAATCGGGATTGATGCTGAGATCGTGACGATGGAATGGGCAACTTATTTGGAAAAGACTCGCTTGGGTGAGCAAGAAATGTTCATGCTTGGTTGGACGGGTGACAACGGTGACCCTGACAACTTCCTGGCTGTATTGCTCGACAAAAACAGCATCGGCAGCAACAACTATACACGCTGGGCAAACGATGAAGCTTCTCAATTGATGATGAAAGCTCAATCCACTCCAGTGCAAGCTGAGCGTGAAAAACTGTACAAACAAGTACAAGAGATCATCTTCAAAGACGTGCCGATGGTTCCGCTGGCACACTCTACGCCAGCATTGGCAGGAAAAGCAAATATCGTAGATTACAACCCGCATCCAAAAGGAACTGAAAGTTTGGAAAAGGTAGATTTCAAGTAAGCTGGTTGATAGCAAAAGGGTAAGAGGAGTGCATACCTCTTCTTACCCTCCTTTCATTATTAAGCGATTATTTTATGCAGGAAGGCGAGGAGATGGCATTGCTAGCTTACAGCATTCGAAGAATTTTAATGCTCATTCCTGTCTTAGTGGGCATGTCAATCATCGTTTTTTCCATTATTCGTGCCATCCCTGGTGATCCGGCTTTAACGATTTTGGGAGAAAAGGCGACACCACAAGCGATTGCAGACATACGAGAAGCATTGGGTTTGAATAATCCGTGGTACATACAGTATTTCGATTACATGAAAAATATTTTGAGCGGGAATCTTGGGGAATCATTGCAAACGAATGCGCCAATTTCAGATGAAATCATGCCTTATTTGGCGGCGACGACTGAACTTACAATTGTGAGTATGCTGATTGCGGTGTTTATCGGTGTAAATGCAGGGATTCTTTCTGCGTGGAAGCAAAACTCCTGGTTTGACTACTGTGCGATGTTGATCGCATTGGTTGGTGTATCCATGCCAATTTTTTGGCTAGGTTTGATGGAGCAATGGGTGTTTGCCCAAGAACTGAAATGGCTGCCATCAGTTGGTCGCGACAATTCGCGTAATCCCGTAGAGGCCATTACGCACTTTAATATACTGGACACGATGATCGCTGGTCGTTGGGATCAGCTATGGGAAGTCATCAAGCATTTGATCCTGCCAGGGATCGCGTTAGGTACGATCCCGATGGCGATCATTGCACGCATTACTCGTTCGAGCATGCTGGAAGTCATGCGTGCCGACTATGTCAGAACCGCTCGTGCAAAAGGGCTGGCCCAGTTTTGGGTCGTGTACAAGCATGCTCTGAAAAATGCGATGATCCCTGTCTTGACGGTAATTGGTTTGCAAACAGGGTTGCTGTTGGGTGGAGCAGTTTTGACAGAGACAATCTTCGGATGGCCAGGTGTCGGTCGTTATATTGTGACCGCCATTGGAAACCGTGACTATCCGGTTATCCAATCCGGTATCCTTGTGATCGCGACGATTTTCGTTCTGATCAATCTCTTGGTCGACCTTCTGTACGCCTATATCGATCCGCGTATCAAATATCGCTAAGGAGGGACGAAGAGACATGGCACAACCACAATTACAACCACGAGATCAGGCAGTACCTTTAAAAGTGAAGCAAGAAGAAGTAGTCTCTCCTTGGAAGGATGCATGGAGGACGCTACGTAAAAACAAGCTGGCATTGGTGGGCTTCGGGATTATTTTGTTTTTCATTGCTGTGGCGGTTTTAGCACCATGGATTGCCCCGTATCCGTACGACGAAGGCAAGCTCGTGATGAAAAACAAGCCACCTTCCGAAGAGCATTGGTTTGGGACAGATTACAATGGTCGCGATGTGTTCAGTCGTGTGATTTATGGGGCACAAATCTCCTTGTGGGTAGGGACGTTCTCTGTCATTGGCTCCGTTCTCGCAGGGACCTTGCTCGGTCTTATGGCAGGATACTATGGCAGGTGGATCGATACGATCATTTCGCGTATCTTTGATATTATGCTTGCCTTTCCAAGCATTCTTCTGGCGATTGCCGTTGTTGCCATCTTGGGGCCTTCCTTGCAAAACGCCTTGATTGCGATTGCCATCATTAACATTCCGACATTTGGACGCTTGGTACGCGCACGCGTATTGAGCTTGAAGGAAGAAGAATTCGTCATGGCCGCACGGGCAATCGGGATGAAAGATTCCCGGATTATCATGCAGCATATTTTGCCGAACAGCCTCGCACCTATCATTGTGACCGGGACGATGGGGATCGCAACAGCGATTATTGAAGCAGCAGCACTTGGTTTTCTTGGACTGGGAGCACAAGCACCAGAACCGGAATGGGGAAAAATGCTCGCTGATTCACGTCAGTACATTCAGAAAGCACCATGGACCGTTATTTTTCCAGGGCTCTCTATCATGCTGACTGTTCTCGGCTTTAACTTAATCGGGGACGGCTTGCGCGATGCACTCGATCCGCGGATGAAGAGCTAGTCAAATTGCAAAAAGACAGAAGGGGCTAGAGGTACCGTCCTTCTGTCTTTTATTAGTTAGCCTTCTTCCATGAAGGTGCGACACAACTGATTGAAAGTAGGAGCAGCTTTCGTGATGATTTGATGCTTCACGTTAGGGATCATCTCGAGTTTTACTTTTGGCAATTTCATGGTAAGCATCTGCGCATAATGGTGCATCCGTTGATCTTGTTCGCCATAGGCAAGTAAAATCGGAAGCTGGATGTTGCCCAGACGCCCCGTACATTGATAACGATGTCCGGCAGCGTACAGGTATTTCAGGCTGGCGGGATCTGTTTTGGAACCGTGCAGCGTCCATTTCGCCCGCAATTCTGGGTCATCGACATGTGAGGAAGCAATCGAACGGGCAAGAAGGGGGACTCCGTGAAGCATCGACAATGCCTGCCCCATCCAAAATCGTCCATGTAAATACAGATCATTCACTTCGGAAAAACCGCTCACGAGTATGCCGCCTTGTACATGATCCGGATAACGAAGACAATATTCAAGAGCGATAGAAGCTCCTTGGGAGTACCCCAAAATAAAGGGACGCTCAATGCCGAGCGACGGGATCAGCTTATGGAGCTGTTCTGCCATTTCTCCAATGGTATAGGGCTTCTCCATCGGGGAACTGTCGCCATGTCCAGGCAAATCAGGGACAATGAGCTGATACGTATCCGCGAGAGTTTGCTGATAAACAAAATTGACAGAGCCGATACATGGCGCATGGATACACAATAACGGTGTGCCTTTTCCCGAAATGTGAAAAGCAAACTGCTTGCCATCCTGATGGACGAGTATTTGTTCCATTTTCTGTTTCACCCCACCCTTAGGTTGTCCGAATCGAGGTAGATTTTTCAACTGAACTCTTCTTTTTTTGATGGGGAAGTGGTATTCTCGCAATAGAATAATTCGTGAAAGCAGGGTGAAGAAGTTGTTTCAAGAGCGCATATCGAAGCTCCACACGTTTTTGACAGAGCAAGAGCTGAACGCGGTGTTGATTACCTCTCCCAAGCACGTCTACTATTTGACCGGATTTTTTACAGACCCGCATGAACGTTTTATGGGTCTCGTTATTCCTGCTGAGGGAAAACCTGCTTTAATTGTACCTGCTCTTGATCGTGAGGCGGCAGCAGAGGCTTCGTTCGTTCAAGATATCCATACACATACAGATATCCAAAACCCGTATGAAATCCTCAAGCAAGTGTTGCCAGCGAACTTGACGAAGCTCGGCATTGAGAAAAGTCATATGACTGTCGAGCGCTATGAAGCACTTGGACAAGTTGTTCTGGCGTCGAGCTATGTGGATGTAGAAGAGCCGCTGCGTGAAATGCGTTTGATCAAATCCGCAGATGAAGTAGATCGTTTGAAGCATGCCGTTCAATTGGTCGAGGATTCCTTGCGGGAGACCCTGAAAAAAGTCAAGACAGGCATGACCGAGACAGAAATCGTAGCTGAGCTGGAATTCCAGATGAAGCGCTTAGGTGCGGAAGGTCCATCCTTTACGTCCATGGTATTGGCAGGGGAGAAGTCGGCACTGCCACACGGAAAACCAGGAACGCGCCAGGTTCAAGAAGGCGACTTGCTTTTGTTTGATATCGGGGTAGCAGCGAACGGATATGTATCCGATATTACTCGTACCTTTGCTGTAGGCGAAATCAGTACCCAGCTGCAAGAAATTTACGAAACGGTATTGGCTGCAAACGAAGCGGCGATTGCTGAGATTCGTCCGGGTGTGACTTTTGCGCATTTGGATAAAACCGCTCGTGATGTCATTGCTGCAAAAGGTTACGGAGAATACTTCATGCACCGTCTTGGGCATGGACTTGGCATGGATGTCCATGAATATCCATCTGTTCACAGCCAGAACCAAGAAGTACTCCGTTCAGGGATGGTCTTTACGATCGAGCCGGGCATCTATCTGCCAGGTATAGGCGGCGTACGGATTGAAGACGATGTATTGGTTACAGAAACGGGCGTTGAAATTTTGACGCAGTTCCCGAAAAAACTGACTTCTATCAACTGACAGATGAATCGCAACAATTGAATAAGTATCGAATGGTGCTGGATGGTATATGCCATCAGCTTAAAAGGGAAGTCCGGTGAGAAACCGGCGCGGTCCCGCCACTGTAACGAGGAGCGCCTAGCGAATAGCCACTGTTTTTTGCGAGACAAAAAACGGGAAGGTAGCTGGGGGTGTTGATCCGTAAGCCAGGAGACCTGCCATGCGATCATATACAATCGACCCACGAGGATGGGGCAGATGTGGAAGTAGTCTATAAAGGGCGCGTTTGTGCTCTCCTATAGCTATACCTGCATTTGTCATGCACCTCCCGATTGGAAATGGGGGGTGCTTTTTTTGTGGGAGCATTTGGTTTCACTTCACAATTTACATAAAGAAAAGGGGATTACAGATGTTTAAGACAAACAAGACAAATTCCGTTATGAAAGGACTAGGACTCGGTATCATGACAGCTGCCATGCTTTTGGTTTCGGCATGCGGCTCCACTACGCCAACACCGGCTCCAGCCCAAACAGAACAAACGGCTGCACCAGCAGTAGAGAGCAAGCCTGTAACACTCGTTAATAATGGCATCGAAATGACCTATCCAAAAGCACCCGAGCGTGCAGTGACATTGAACCAACACGTCACCGAAATCATGCTGGCATTGGGCCTTGCTGATAAAATGGTCGGAACCGCTTACCTAGACGATCAAATCCTTCCAGAGTTAAAAGCGGATTACGACAAAGTTCCGGTACTTTCTGACAAGTATCCAACCAAAGAAGTGCTGTTGGCAGCGAACCCAGACTTCGTGTACGCCGGATGGAAAAGCGGATTCGGTGAAAAGGGCGTAGGATCGATGCAGGATTTGGAAAAGGTCGGCATCAAATCGTATCTACAAACGTCATCTAGCATGCCTGGCCCGACAATCGACGATGTATTTGCGGACATTACGAACATTGGACGCATTTTCCGTGTGGAAGACAAAGCCAACGATTTGATCAACAAAATGAAGAATGAAATGGATCAAACGATTAGTAAAATAGGGAAAGTGGAAAAGCCGCTCAAGGTGTTCGTGTACGACAATGGGGAAGACAAGCCTTTCACAGCAGCAAACAATTACATGACGTCCTTAATCAAAACAGCGGGTGGCAAAAATATTTTTGACGACATTCAAAAGGGTTGGGCAGAAGTTAGCTGGGAAGAAGTATTGAGTCGCAATCCAGACGTTATTATTATCGTAGACTACGGTGACAGAACAGTTGATCAAAAACGCAATTATCTTTTGAACAAAAAGGAATTAGCAGATATACCGGCTATTAAAAATCAACACCTGATCGTATTGCCATTGTCTGCTGCTTCTGAGGGCGTTCGAGCACCGATTGCGCTGAAAATTTTGGCGGAAGGTCTCTATCCGGAGAACTTCAAATAAAGTACGCCCCTTTTAAGGGAGGGAATGGCACTGCAGCAGATCAAATTACCCTATATCATTATTACGTTACTGGTCGGGCTCTTTCTTTCGATTACGTTTGCAATTACATTGGGATCGGTTGAGATCAAACCGACCACCGTATGGAAAATTGCTTTGTCCAAAATCCCGATGTTCACCCAATGGATTGAGGTAGACTGGTCCAAAGGCGAGCAGACTATCATTTGGGATATTCGCTTTCCGCGTGTGCTCTTGGGAGCGATTGTAGGTGCAGGTCTATCTGTCGTGGGAGTAGCGATCCAATCCTTGGTACGCAACTCCCTGGCGGACCCGTACGTGTTAGGTGTTTCTTCAGGTGCTTCGGTTGGAGCTACCTCGGTCATTATATTCGGCGCATTTAGTATGTACGGGCAGTACGCGCTATCCTTTGGTGCTTTTACGGGCTCGCTTGTGTCGATTATTCTCATTTTTACGCTATCCCGTATCGGTGGGCAAAATTCAACAGTACGGCTGCTTATGGCTGGAATTGCCATATCTGCGATCTTGTCGGCCATCACCAGTCTCCTTGTTTTTTCGGCGCCGAATGAACACGGGATTGGTACCGTCCTGTTCTGGTTAAGTGGCAGTCTGGCTGGCGGTAAATGGGAGTATCTGACCATTCCTTCGTTGATTGTGGTTATTTGTCTGATTGTATTAATGGCCCAGTATCGTTCGCTAAATGCGATGCTGATGGGCGAGGAATCAGCAGGGACACTGGGGGTAAATACAGTGCAGTTCCGCAAGTTTCTCCTCGTGATCACGGCCTTGCTTACGGGAGTAATCGTTTCTATCGCGGGATCAATCGGTTTTGTCGGATTAATGATGCCCCATATTGTCCGTGTGATGGTCGGGTCAGATCACCGACGTGTTCTGCCTGTCAGCGCTTTGTTTGGCGCGATATTTCTCATCTGGGTTGATGTAGTCGCCAGGCTCGCATTTGCACCGGAAGAGCTGCCGATTGGTATTTTGACAGCGCTGTGTGGAGGGCCTTTCTTTATCTGGCTGATGCTGCGGAGTTCTTATTCCTTTGGAGGTAGCGGACGATGAATTTACTGGTTGAGAATATATCGGTCGAGCTGGAAAAAAAGGGAATCCTGCGCAACGTTAGTCTGGAGGTGCGCTCCGGTGAGTTTGTGGGGCTGATCGGGCCGAATGGCAGTGGGAAGTCCACATTGTTAAAAAGCATTTATCGCGTACTGAAGCCACGCTCGGGATGGATTTCGCTCGATGGTGACGATGTATACAAGCTAACCTCGCGTCAAAACGCTCAGCGAATGGCGGCAGTTCGGCAGGAGTCCTCGGTTGAATTCGATTTTTCTGTCACGGAGATCGTGAATATGGGACGTGCTCCACATAAACGGCTATTTCAGTCTGATAACGCAGAAGACTTTCGGATTTGTGAAGAAGCACTACAACGGGTAGGGATGCATACATACGCCGATCGCAGCTTTTTCAGCTTATCAGGCGGGGAGAAGCAGCGAGTGCTGATTGCCAGAGCATTGGTGCAGCAAGCCCAGTTTCTTGTCCTGGATGAACCGACGAATCATTTGGATGTTCGATACCAGTTGCAGGTCATGGATCTGGTCAAAACGTTGGGGATTACGGTCCTGTCCTCGTTGCATGATCTCAATATCGCTGCGATGTACTGTGATCGTCTGTACGTGATCGGTGAGGGGGAAATCGTTACGTCAGGGACTCCCGAAGAAGTCTTGACACCCAATCTGATTCGGGATGTTTTCGGCGTAGAGACAGAAGTGACGACCCATCCTATTACAGGAAAAAAACATGTGTATTTCTACTCGGAAGCAAGCCGTGTGAAGCCATCTATCCAGAAGATAATGAGTGGGACCAACTGATAGTGGCGATGCTGAGTTTCTTTGATTTTTATAAAGGGGATGCCTAGTGGGGGTGTTGACAAAAAGGGTTAGGGAACCAATGCCCTAACCCTTTTGCCGTTTTTTCACTTATACGCTGTTGGATTGTTTTGTTCCGTAACCTGTGATTAGTTCGCTTTTATCATTCGTTTAATGTTAATTGCCATTGCTGAAAAGAGGCAGTGTTCGGATACATTTCGAATGCCTCTTTTGTATGTTTCTTTTAAGTTATGCTGCCTTTTCATTGTACCGAAGGTACCCTCGCACCATATTCTTCGTTGCCTTTGGATAACACTGTACTCTTGGCTTTGCTTCCTTGCTTGGTTGCGTTCTTTAGCCTCTTGGAATAATGGTCTTTCTATTGTTTTGCGAGATGCGGTTTGCCCAAAACATTGTTGGCGTAACTCACAAGACTTACAGTCCTTTGTTTGGGCAGCATAAATTTTGCTATAACTTTGTTTCCAACTGTGCCACTTAACATGAGTAAATTGAAGTGCCTTGCCATTCGAGCAATAATAGGCATCGTTCATTTCATCAAATGTAAATCGTACTGACCTTTCGGTCTGATCAATACCACCTTTTATCGGAGAGATATAACCGGTTATCTTTAAATTTTCTAATTCATGGTGTACTCCAGAGCGATCATATCCTTTATCTGCTCCTACTTTGCCAATATGTAAACCATATTTCTCTTTTTGTACCTGTAATCGTTTTATAAATGGCTCGTGGTCATTCACATTAGCAGCCGTAACGTGTATATCGGTTATGATTCCATGCTTAACGTCCACACTCGTATGCGCTAAATAGTGAAATCCCTTGGGTTTATTAGGACGGTTCAATAAACCTGACTCCGGGTCTGTTGTGCTCTGTTGTACTTCCTTTTCAGGAGGAGAGGATTTAGGTTTTCTCCCTCGTTTTTTCCTAGTAGGGTCGTTATCTCTGTCATTTTCAATTCTCCGTGCTTCCTTTTCTAGCTCTTCAAGGTACTCAGTAGGCTTCTTCTCCACTAAAACTTTTTCTGACCTATTGATCGATGCATTCGCTTTGACGTGAGTAGAATCAACAACAATTATTTCCCCAGTAACTAAACCCGTTCGAATACATTCCGAGACGATGTGATCGAAGATCTCCTGAAAAATATGACTTTCTTTAAATCTACGACGACGGTTCTGGCTCAGTGTGGAATGATCGGGAACAGTATCAGCTAAGTCCAATCCTAAAAACCATCGATAGGCCAAATTCACTTGGATCTCTTGTTCCAACTTCCTTTCGGAAGGGATGCCGTAAAGATACCCTATAAGGATCATTTTCATTAACAAAACTGGATCAACTGAGCGACGACCGACAGGCGAATATAAATGTTGCACTTTCTCATAGATAAAAGAAAAATCAATCTTATTACGAACAACTCGTAAAAAATGATTCTCGGGTACGAGATCATCCAAATTTAAGAACATAAACTGGTGCTGTTTGTCTCCATCGATTCCCATCATGAGATAGCCCCCCCAAAATAAAAAGAACCGTATAGAAATGATTTCTACACGATTCCCAGAAACCCCTATCTCTACGGAAATTTGTCAACAACCCCCTTCAGGAGGTCCTTTTTCAATAGAACAAATGGTGATTTTAATAAAAAAGCTGACACCGGTTTAGGACCGATGCCAGCTTGCTAGTAACGATTATGAGCGGATTCTTCTGACCACGAAACAATTAAGGCGTCATGAACTGTTGCACGAGTTCAGCGTTTTCCGTCATGAATTTTTCTGTGTTTTGCATGATTTCTTGTTGCGCTTCCATCATCTGTTGGTCAGTTACCTTAGCGAAATTGATGGAGTTGTCAGCAGACATAGCTGGAATTTCTAATGCTTTACCGAATTCAGCCTTGGACTTCAGCTTGAAGCTAAAACCTTTTGGCATATCTGGAGTAGGGTTCGAGAAGTTCACTTTTACCGTACCATCAGAATCTACACCATTGTCTGTCTTCGTCTCGTTCACAGAAACATTTCCAGTCAGAGCAACAGGGTTGGAGGAATATTCGTCTGCCACCACGAGGGCAAAGTCATAAGTTCCGGTTTTTTTCTTGTCTTGCTTGGTTGTCTCGAAAGTAGTCGAGAGGTCCAGAATTGGCTGATCGGTCTCTTTCGCCAGGACGCTGAACTTGCCCTTTGTCTTGTCTTTTTCTTCTGTCGTTCTGTACGTGAAGGACATTTCGCCACGTTGCAGATCAGACAGGTTGTGCAGGGAGTAGCGGTAGTACGTTTCTGCACCTTTATCGTAGGAAACACTGCTGTAGACCAGGTGATCTTTTTGCTCTTTGCCGTCGAACAAGAGCTTGCGGGACAAGATTTGGTGGTCGCTATCCACGAGCACGACCATTCTCAATTGGTCAGTCGATTTGGTGTCTGTATCTTCTGTATCCTTGATGATGTCATCGAAGGCTTGCTCGTAATTTTTCTTGAATTCTTCTTTGCTGATTTCCTCTACTTTGTAGCCGCTGTCGAGCATCAGTGTAGCCACATTGTGGTAGCGGCTGTAGATCAGGTCAAACAGCTTCTGGTCTGCTTTTGCCTTCTCTGCAATTTGCTTCGTCAGAGCCACGCCTTCTGCGGAGTTAAAAGTAACGGTGATCTCCCGTGCATCTTCCTTGAGTCCTTCTTCGGAGAAGGAAACCTCTTTTTTGATGCTTACCTGGCTGTCTTTGATGCTGTCAGCATAGAGCATCGCATACGGAGTCATGACTGTTTTGAGTTCATCTTGGTTAAAATTGATAGCTTCATGTAAATCACTATAGCTCACGAAGCGCTTCGGCAGTTCCTCGCCCATCTTTTCCTTGAGAGCATCGCGATCTTTCAAGTCCATAAACGCGTATTTGGAGTAAAACTCTGGAGCCTTGAAGCCCATGATGGAATCATTCATGAAGTACTCAAGGGTAGCCAGCTTTTTATCTTGGAGGTGAATCTCCAGGTTACCGGATTGCTGGTTTTTCTGTTCATCGATGTTGCTTTGCATCACGAGCTTCGCTTTGCCCAGCATGTCGAGAATTTTTTGCGCTTGCGGGTCCGGGATCGTTGCATCTAGGGCAATTTCACTCAACTCAGTGGTGGAATGAACTGGTTTTTCCAGGTATGGCTTCATGTAGTCTTGGTATTCCCCGTAAGCTTTGGATACGTCGCTTGAAAATTTCATCATGCTCTCCGCTTCCGCTTGCAGGTAAATCGTTTTTGCGCTCTTAAACAAATCGTACTTGGCATAGGCGGTTCCTAATCCACCCAGCACAACGACAGCCGCTGCCCCCGCGATCAGCCATACTTTTTTCTTGCTTTTGCGCGGTGGGTTCACGTTTGTTGCAGTTTCCATCTTGTCTCTCCCCTTTTTGCTCTCTCTCTTTGGTGAGTACGATGTGCGTAATGAATTTGCGCACTCGATTTTGTATTGTACCATAAGGAGGATGGAGGGGAACGATTTCCAGTAAAATTCTTCAAAAAAGAGGAAGAAAGACCCAAATGGTTGCATTCTTCCTTCTTTTGTATGCATATAGAACAAAGAAACAGCGACAGCAGGGGGAGATCACGTGGATTTTCGGGTACTGCAAACGTTTATGGTGGCGGCCACGACAGAAAATTTTCACCAGACAGCAGAAGCGTTGTTCATTGCGCAGCCTACTGTCAGCCAGCATATACGACAATTGGAAAAAGAATTGGGGATCAAGCTGTTTGAACGGGTTGGCAAACGCGTTCGGTTAACGGCTGCGGGCAAACGCTACTTGCCACATGCAAAAGGACTTCTCGCACAGTGGCATAACAGTATGGAGGACTTGCAGGCATGGAGACAGGGCTATCGGGAAAAGCTTCAACTGGCTGTTTCGCCGATTATTGCCCGTGCTCGTTTTTCTCATTTGCTGCACCGTTACACCAAGCTCTATCCTGATGTAGATATCTCGATTAAAATTGTCGACTCCGTGGAAATCGGCCCGCTGGTTCAAAATGGACAGGCTGATCTGGGCTTAACCCGGATGGTGCCGGGAGAATTCCAGTTGTCTACGTATCTTTTGTACGAAGATCCTGTTGTTTTTGCAGTTCCTCACAGTGGCGGAGATATGGAGGCACCTTTGCCTGATTGGGAGCAGGAGGTGCAATCGAACCGTTTGCTGACCCACAATCACCCGGGCTACTGGGATGAGTTGCTGTTGCTTTTGCGTCAGAGGGGGCTTTCCTTGCGTACGATGGCTGTTTCGCAGGTAGACATTACAAAGCGATTCATCGAGGATGGATTGGGCGTTTCCTTTTTGCCTCGGACGGCTGTCGATCGGGATTTGTTTGAAAACCGTTTTATTGAACTGCCTACACCTGGCCTTGTTTTACCGAAGGTCGCTTCTTATTTGCTGGTACCCAAAGCAGGGATTAGTGAGCCAGCGCAGCATTTTATAGATATTTTGCAGTCTTTGTATCCACCGATGCCACTTGTTCAGTCGGGGGGACGGACATAAAAGATAACAAGCCTGTAAGGTAGATGTAAGGTGAATCGATAGTTTTGCTCAGTATATGTAACCTATACTGAACCCTGCTTGAAGACAGCAGGGAGGAATGACGAATATGCAGGCTGAACCAATCGCACAGAAGGATCGGATTTATTCTATTGATATTGTAAGGGGATTAGCTTTGTTCGGGATTTTGCTGGTGAACTTGCCAGGCTTTGTCATGTATTCGGAAGACGTTCCTATGCCAATGGAGGCAGGGATCGATGCATGGCTTCGCTTGAGCTATGATTTATTCATTCAGACGAAATTTTTCGGGATTTTTTCGTTTCTGTTTGGCTTAGGTTTTTACATTTTCATGTCAAGGGCTGAACAGCGTGGACAAAAAGTATTTCGTCTCTTCAGCAGACGGTTGTTCGCGATGTTTTTCATTGGTGTGATTCACGTCATTCTTTGGTTCGGAGATATTTTGACGGTGTATGCACTGCTCGGCTTTTTACTCATGCCTTTTTATCGAAGAAAGCCTTCTACGATTCTAGCATGGGCAGCCAGTCTGGGAGGAGTGTACATGCTCACTCAAGGCGTGGCGCTCGTGCAGACGCTCAATGGTCAAGAGGTCTATCCGTTTATCGCAACATTACAGTCGACAATGATACCGATTTTCGTGATGTTCCTGTTTGGCTTGTATGCGGGAAAACGTGGTTTGATTGCTCAAATTCGCGAGTATAAGCCGTTGTTGAAAAGAATCGCTGCTACTACCTTAACAATCAGTCTTCCAATCGCAGCAGGCATTGTTTGGGCGAGCGGTGTCGTCTTTGGTCCAAAGCTTGAGTCGGTGAACAAAATATTGGTTGATCTGAGTACGCTGCCTATGGCGCTGTGTTTGATAGCCAGCTTGTTTCTATTGCTTGATCGTGAGCTGGTACGGAAGGTTCTCCAGCCATTTGCCTACACGGGACAAATGGGGTTAACGACTTATTTGGGCCAGACAGTCATCATGACCATCCTGATTGCTTTGTTCGGTATTACGGCAATGCCGCTTTCTTCTTGGTTTTTGCTCGCGCTGCCGATCTATGCGTTTCAATTACTCGTAAGCTGGCTGTGGCTGAAGCGTTTTAACCAGGGGCCGATGGAAAAGCTGTGGCGTTTTCTGACGTACGGACGTAAAAAGAAGACGGTTCCAGCTCCTGCTAACTGATTGTAAAACGTGATCAAAACCCCGGTTTTCTTCTATTTCCCTTCACGATTATGAATCGATATACTGGAGAGAAAAGAGACGAAAATGGAGTGGTGATGATGACAAAACAACATCCTTTGGCTATCGGCTTGGATGGTATCGCCGTAGCAGAAACAGACCTTAGTTTGGTGGATGGGATTAATGGACTGCTGGTGTATCGTGGTCATTGGGCACGTGATTTGGCTATTCACCACACATTTGAGGAAGTGGCACACCTGCTCTGGTTCGGACATTTGCCAAGCGAGCAGGAGTTGACTGATTTAAAAGATAAGCTCAAAGCAAATCGTGAGCTGCCGGAGCACGTAAAGGGAATCCTGAAGCTGATCCCGGCAGATGTAGATATGATGAGTGTACTGCGTACAGGTGTTTCGGCACTGGGCAGTTCCTCGCACGGCTTCCCGCCGACTATGGATGAAGTGATTTCGCTGGCTGCCAAGATGCCGACAATCGTTGCCTATCGCTTCGCTTGTCTGGAGGGCCGCGAGCCCTTGGCACCGAATCCGGAGCTGGATCATACAGCGAACTATCTGTATATGCTCAAGGGTGAAAAGCCGAAAGCGGCACATGTTCGCGCACTGGATGCGTACCTGATTTTGACGCAGGAGCATGGCATGAATGCATCCACGTTCTCCGGTCGTGTCGTCAGCTCGACCGAATCCGATCTGATTTCTTCCATTACGGCGGCAATCGGAAGCCTGAAAGGTCCTTTGCACGGCGGCGCTCCATCTGAAGTGACGGAAATGATCGAGGCTATCGGTACGAAAGAAAATGCTGAGCCATGGCTGCGCAACAAGCTGGAGAGCGGCGGACGCTTGATGGGCTTCGGACACCGTGTCTATAAAACGATTGATCCGCGTGCAACTGCTCTGCGCGTCGTTGCATCCGAGCTGTCGTCCAACGATCCGTGGTTCGATCTGGCGACACACGTAGAAAAAGTAGGCTTGCAGCTGCTGGAAGAGTACAAACCAGGCCGCAAACTGAATACAAACGTAGAGTTTTTTGCCGCAGCTGTCATGCGCGCGGTGGGCTTGAACGACAATTTGTTTACACCGACATTTGCCGTGAGCCGTATGGTCGGTTGGAGTGCGCACGTACTGGAGCAGGCAGGCAAAAACCGCATTATTCGCCCGCAATCCAATTACATCGGCACCATGCCAGAATAATCGAGACGTTAATCATGAAAGCTATCCGTTATGCGGGTAGCTTTTTTTCGTGTTTTATAAATGTGGCTGCGGTGGGGAGAAGAATATTTCCAGTCTAGGCTCCAGGCTCCGTCCTGCTGGGGGCTGAGACTGTCCGCTCCAAAGCGATTAGCGGGGAAACGCAAAAGTGGTAGCCGCTTCGTCGCTTGGCACGTTGCGTTTCTGTTGCCCGCTAATCCCTTCTCCGCTTGGTAGGACTCCACAAGTCG
>NZ_PXZM01000042.1 GCF_003013395.1 Brevibacillus fortis
TTCCCTTTTTCCACGGAGCCTCGGCTGGTGTCCCAAAGAGCCTCGCTTTTTTCTCCTTTTTCCTTGTAGCGGCTGTCTGTTTCGTTGTGGATGATTTGTTAGTGAATCAAGATGATATTAACTTCATGAAATAACTTTCAAGATGCTTTTGCTAAAGTTGCGTAGAAGAAGCGCATTTCCAGTCCAAGCGCCTCTGGAGCCCTTCTCAGTGTAGGAATGAATGACGGGGAATTTCAGCTTCACTTCTGGAATACTTCCTCGAAGCTTCTACGTTTGAAGCGCTCCCGTCATTCATTCCGGAACGGACAGTCTTCACCCCTTGCGGGGCGGAGGCCGAAGCGTAGACTGGAAATACGCTTCTTCTCCCACTACAGCCACTTTGCAACAAAAAAAGAACAGTCCATGAGAGACTGTTCCTTTCCTCTAACGCTCAATAATTTGCGCAGTAATCATGGCCTGCCCCACGAGCTGATCTCCGTGGAATACGGATACTTCGACTTTTCCGAAGCGGCGGCTGATATCCAATAGGCGCGGCTTAACTTCGATATGACTTTCCATCTGGACTGGCTTTAAGAAATAGACGGTGATATTTTCCGGTACCATATCGCCTCGACGATGATGTCGCAACAGGTTGCAAGCAGCCTCGACCATGACCGTCGTCATGATTCCGCTGGCAATCGTACCGAGATGGTTGGTCATTTGTGGACTCACATCACCCAGATAGACCATCTCATCTGCCTGTCGCTCCTCACGGAAATGCGACATGATCAGATTCGGGAAAGTTTCACTCATCTGTGGTTGCTTGGCTGTAAATTGCAGCGCTTTTAACACGTCGTTGCGGCTTAAGACCCCTACGAACTTACGATGGTTATCTACGACAGGCAATAGCTCGATTCCTTCCCACACCATGGTGTGCGCAGATGACGCTACGGATACCCGCGGCGAGGTCGTAATCGGATTCTTCGTCATGACCTTGTCGATCGTCGCGGTTTCCTCATGCCCGATAATGTCTTTGGAGGTAACAATCCCAATCAGGCGCATCTGCTCGTCAACGACGGGGAATCTTGTGTCCTGATACAGCTCCGTATACTGGTGCCACTTGGCTACAGAATCTGATGTCAATAATACAGGCGTTTCTGCAAGCGGCTTCAAAATATCCTCTACCATGACGATTTCTTTTTTGATCAGGCGATCGTAAATAGCCCGGTTAATCATCGATGCTACCGTAAAGGAGTCGTAGCTGGAGGAGATGATCGGCAGCGCTAAACGGTCAGCTAGCTGTTTGATTTCCTCGCTTGTATCGAATCCCCCGGTAATTAATACAGCAGCCCCTTGCTGCAAAGCGATTTTGTGCGCTTGATAGCGGTTACCGACAATTAAGAGACTCCCGGCATCGATATAGCGCATCATGGCTTCGAGCTGCATGGCCCCTATTACAAATTTATTCAAGGTCTTGTGTAAGCCTTCACGTCCGGCCTGCACATGACCATCGACGATGTTCACAACCTCCGCGAAGGTCAAACGTTCAATATTTTCCTTTTGCTTCTTCTCGATTCTCACCGTACCGACACGCTCTATCGTGCTGACGTATCCTTGCGTTTCCGCTTCCTTGATCGCACGGTATGCAGTCCCTTCACTCACATCCAGGTCTTTCGCGATCTGCCGCACGGAAATCTTCGAACCGATCGGAAGGCGATCAATATGCTGCAAGATTTGTTCATGCTTCGTTGCCATATTGCTTTTCCCCCTTCCTTTTCTCCCACCCGTTCCATGTACGTGCGCTCCTTCGACCAATATACCCGAAGGCGGGGCAAAAAAAAAGGGTAGCTTTTTCGAAAGCTACCGACCAGAAAGTATATCATTAAGGGGGTTTTCATCGTGCTTTTATCTTACCCAAGGAATATTACAGGATTATTACAACACAGTTACAGTTTCTTTTCAGTTTTAGTACGTGTTCAAAAAGTCGGCTTTTCAGCACCGAGAAAGTGGTGAGAACCTGAAGAAGGAGGAGCGGAGTGTAGGGAACCTACATGAGCACCGGACTTTGAAGGTGAACACCTCTTTCGACGTCGATCAGACTTCCATAAATACTACGTGATCAAAAGACGACTTTTTGAACTTCCTTTTTCTTAACCAATGAAGTTCGCCAATAATCCTTGGATAAGCCCAATCATACCGCCAAGAATAAAACCGAGAACGGTAATCATGCGGAATTCCTTGCCTGAGATCCCAACTACCATCTCTTCAATTCTTTCAATCGGGAAGCCCTCTACCTGCCGTGTAACAATATCCCGAATGGCCAGGCGCGAAAATATTCTCTCTACGTTTTGTTGCAGCGTCTCCACCATCCACTTTGCCAAACGAGGAATGAGTTCCGTTGTCACCGTCTCGGAAATAGGCGCAGTCAAACGAGACAAAGGCTCGTCCACGATGCGCAGGCTTTGCTTCTCCAGCTTGACAAAAAGCTTCCGCGCCCAATCGTCCACTTGATCTCGCCCAATCCAGGCAACCACTTCGCCCACATTTTTGTCCAAGAGCTTGTCCGCTTCCTTATGCAAAAAGTAGTGTACGCGCTCCGAAAGCTCTCTGCTTTGCAAAAGCTCATCGAGATACGGGAGAATCTTGCCCAAAATTTTGTCATCCCCAAGAAACATCCCGACCAAGCCACCAAACATGCCTCCGCCTCCACCGAGCAATCCGCGAACCATGTTCTGCAAGGTTTGCTGGCCTTCTGGGGAATGCAAATATTCGCGGAAACGTTTCAAGAGCAGTTCGCTCACACTGCCAAGCGCAGCATCCAGACGCTGGCGTCCATTGTCCGTCACTAACTCTCGCAGTTTTTTCTCCTCATATTGAGCAAGAACCTGTTCGACAAAGGTACCCCATTTCACCTCGATAGGCGCGCGGACACCCTCACTCCATGTGCCGTCTTCCTTAAACAACTGTGGCATCACCGTGAGCAATGCTTGACGTAGACTGCGCTCATCAGTCATCCAGTCACGTGCGATGGTGTTCATCCATCCGGTCAGTGTGCTCTCCAAACCACTCTGGTTCAGCGCACGCTTGACCCCCTCTGTCGTCAGCAAATGTTCTTCGACGAGTCTGCCCATTTGTATCGCGATATCATCCCGTCTTCTCGGGATCAATCCCGGGGTAAATGGCACTTTCCACCTGCCTATATACCACGGTTTCACTGGTTTAAACAGCATTCTGATAGCTAACTCATTCGTCACTCCACCGATGACAGAGCCTACTGCAATATTCACTAATAGTATCCAAGTGTTCATAAATCCTTACAACCTCTCTTCTCTGCATGGCACCAAACGTTTTAGATGCTCATACCATAGACTAACTTTGCCTGATGGGAAGGGGATACTCATGTCCTACGTTCCAACAATCGTTGTCGAAAACGAGATAATATCGGAAGTAGACCTTTACCTGCCCCAGGCGCACTTGCGCAAATGGAATCTTTCAACACCGTCCACCATTGCGGTCCAATTTGGAAGCAAGACCGTTTCTGCCCGCGTAGGCGGTTGGGAACGGGGAGGCAAAACCTCGGGTAAAACCTTCATACGACCATCTTTAGCTCAATCGCTACATCTGCCCAGGGGCGTTCCACTCTTAATCCGTTATGATGCGAGTCAGAAAACAATCGTTTTCGGACCGTATGTAGGTGTTCTTGTTTCGAGCTACAATGCAGCGTTTTCGCAAGCACCATTTGGACACCTAAACTCTTTCTTCCAGGAGATGTCTGATATCACCCGTAACCGCGGAGGTATCCTTTGCGCATTTCGACTTCAGGATGTCAACTGGGATGCAGGAATCGTGCGCGGCCTCGTACGAAGAGGAGGCGTCTGGAGACAAACCGTTCTTCCGCTACCTCAATGCATTTACAACCGGCTCGTATCCCGCCAACGCGAACGAAGTGAACAGATGGCCAACTGGGTTCAACGCTGCAAGGACGCTTCCATTCCCTTTTTTAACGAGCGTTTTTTGAATAAGTGGCATGTACACGCCGCTCTCGAAAATCAACCGACAGCCTCCGAACATCTTCCCAGCATGGTTCGTTATCTGAAGCTGGAAGACCTGCGGCAAATGCTATCTACGCATCGCACCGTTTATGCAAAACCAGCTAACGGCAGCATGGGGCGCGGGATCATTCGTATTCGCAGTTCGCCCGAGGGATACCAGCTCGCGTTCCCCGGAGGATTGCGCAAAACATTTGCCACCATACAAGGCTTACATCAGTATTTGCAAAAAAGGAAAAAAGGCACATCCTACTTGCTGCAACAAGGGTTACCGTTAATCGGCATCCAAGGACGACCGACAGATTTTCGTGTATTGGTACAAAAAGACCGAAAAGGTGAATGGTCTGTCACTTCCATGGTTGCTCGTCTGGGATTAAACCGCATTGTTTCCAATATATCCAGAGGCGGGCAGATGATGACTCCCCTTCAAGCCCTGCGAGTTTGTGGACCACGGGCGAGCACGATTCGCCCATCCCCTCAAACGTTACGCGCAGTAGCACTTAAGCTCGCGATCCTTTTAGAAGAATCACTGCCTGGGCAGTACGCAGAATTCGGAATTGATCTGGGAGTCGATGTCCATGGACGGGTGTGGCTATTGGAGGTCAACAGTAAGCCATCCAAGTCAGCCAAAACAGTTCCATTGCCTGAGGGTGCCGAAGAGCTGCCTCGGCGTGCACGCCCTTCTGCCATTCGCATGCTGGATTATTCCGCTTTTCTCAGTGGTTTTCCCCGAACAATTCAACCACAAAAGACGATAAAAAGAAGACCGAAGAGCAACAAAAACAGGCGAAGGTGACCTACATGACAGCAACCGAGAGAAGTCTTGGCATCATGGCCCGATGCCAAGGCTCCCACTTTGTAGACAAAGGGTACTACAAAAAGCTTACGCTCTATGGACGCAAGCACGGCATTCACGTCTTCGTTTTTTCACCACGTCAGGTTAACTTTTCCACCCGAATGGTAAAAGGCTTCGAGTATCGCAATGGGTCCTGGTACGCGAAAGACTTTCCAATCCCCGCCTTTATCTATGATCGTTGCTTTGTGGGCCCATCTTATCGCCACTATAAACCATTTGTGGAAAAGTTGCAAAACGATCACAACATTACGTTTTTGGGGCATGGTCTGTCTGGAAAATGGCAGGTGCACCAGATGCTCGCTAAGTCCTCTCTCCTCGCCCCGCTGCTACCGCCTACTGCCATATTCTCTTATCCTGTGCTCCATGCAACCTTGCAAAAATACGGGGCAGCTATCATCAAACCGATGGCGGGAACTCACGGTATTGGCGTCGTGAGAATCAAAGAAATGCGCAGTGGATATGAAGCTTCTGGACGAAACCGAGACAATAAGCCTTTCACCAGGCGAATCCTTGACACTGCCGGATTAAAAAGTTTTGTGTCTGTTTTTACTGCCGGCCGCAAGTTCCTGGTACAGCCCTATTTGGAGTTGCATACCCCGGATGGCACCCCATTCGATGTCCGTGTTCTGGTTCAAAAAAACGGGCAGGGCAAATGGGCGACAACTGGCAAAGCTGTGCGCCTGGGAGACAAACGTAGTATTACCTCCAATTTGCACGGAGGAGGGAAAGCAACACCTCTGGCCTCTTTCCTGCCCCTTCACTTCACATCCGCAAAAGCGGCACGCATCGAGCAAACAATCAACCGAGTGGCGGAAGAACTTCCCCGTTTTTTAGAAGAGTCACACGGCAGACTCGTTGAGCTGGGAATCGATATTGGCATCGACACCGCAGGTAATGTTTGGATCATCGAGGTAAACAGCAGACCGGGGCGAACTGTTTTTCGCATGATTGACGACCCGACTGCTCAACTGCATTCGATTACTCAGCCTGTTCGCTACGCCCACTATCTCATGAAAGAGCGTGTAGGAGGTTAAAGCATGGAAACGTTCAGAATGCGGCTTCGCTTCCTTTCCAACCCCCGTATCAGTGGGATTATCCTGCCAGCTACACTCTTCCAACAGCTGCAGCTACGGCAACGCCAAAAAATTAGAGTCTTACTGGGTAAAAAGGAAGTAGTCGCAACTGTCTTACAAGATAAACGAAATCCGGATGCGAACGTCATGAAAGTGACGACTCTCTTGCAAACGGAGTTGGGCATTCCTCACCCTGGCTTGATCCAGCTCAAACTAGAGGGCTCCGCACTCCGAATCGGTCCTTCAATCGGGATCGTCACGACTGGCATACGCCGAGATCCCAAGCAGCCAATTGGCCCCCGCACCTCGTTTTTTTACAATCTGTTACAGGCTCAAGAAGGGAAAGGCGTTTTCTACTATATATTTTCCCCAACCGATGTAAACTGGGAATCCAATACGGTCAAAGCGTGGTTTTTGCGCAGAAGCAAGTCAGGCGGATACTTTTGGAAAAAGCACGTTACTGCCATGCCCGATGTCGTTTATGATCGTATTCCCTCTCGTTCGGCGGAAAAACATGAAGCCGTTCGGGAATTCAAATATCGACTCGCCAGTTACCCCGATCTACCAATGTTCAATCAGGGCTTTTTTAACAAATGGGGCGTGCACCAACTGCTGTACCCAAATCCAGAGGTGAATGAGCACATCCCAGAGACGTACACCTCTCCTTCCCTTACGACTGTTCGAAATTTGCTACGAAAATACCCCATTGTTTATTTGAAGCCCAAAAATGGAAGTCTCGGATATGGAATTGTCAAAGTTGTACGCCAGGCAGGCGGTGGCTTTACTGCCTCCTACCATACAGGCAGCGGCAATGTAAAAAAACAATTTTCCAAGCTGTCCAGCCTATATCAGCATGTCTTCCGCAGTCGTCGCGTCAGTGCGTATCTGGCACAACAAGGCATTTCGCTCATGACATTCCATGGACGTCCGTTTGATTTCCGTGTTCACCTGCATAAAAATCAACAAAACGAGTGGGTCGTCTCCTGCACGGCAGCCAAGGTTGCCGGTTCTGGCAGCGTAACTACCCATGTGCGCACAGGTGGTACTGTCATTCCCGGCGATGACCTGTTGCAGCACCTGTTTGGCAGACAAAGAGACCTCATGACCCAGCGGATTTCCGAAGCGTCGATCCGACTCGCTACCGCGATTGAACTAGCAAAGGGGATTGATTTAGGAGAATTGGGGCTGGACATGGGGATTGATACGCAAGGCCATGTCTGGATGTTCGAAGCGAATTCCAAGCCTGGCCGTTCCATTTTCAAGCATGCCCGACTCAGGCAGGCTGATCAAGAATCACGCAAGCTGCTCGTCGATTATAGCTGTTACTTGGCTAATTTCTAGTCGCACGCGATCTGTACCGTTTTTCAGGAAGGAGGAACACCATGCTTCAGCAGCGCTCCGGGTGGCTGACGATCCTCCCTAGCGGTAGATGGTTCGTACAGTTACCTCGGCTAGTTCTTAAACGCTCGCCAAAGCCACTGGTCGCCAGTCTCGGTCCCTTTTCTCAAACGAAACGGATATACGCTGGTTTACCCCGCGTGCAAGCAAGCCGTATTCGTACACGCATTAACTGGAAAGTGGCGGGCAACTCCCTGAAGCTTGGCCCTTTATTTGGCATACTCACCGTTGGCGAAGGGGCGACATTTTTAGGAAATCGCGAGAACTTCAAGGATATTACACAATCTGGGAAGCAATGGGGTGCACTCGTATTTGTGTTCACTCCACAAGGAATCAATTGGGAGAAGAAAAAGGTGCGCGGCTATTTGTACAACAATCGTCTAAACTCGTGGCAAGAAGTGATTCTACCTTTCCCCCACGTGGTTTACAACCGAATTCCGACGAGAAAAGCAGAACGGCGACCTGAAGTCCGAAGAGCATTGAGCCGCATTCATGAGATGCCAAATGTCACATTGTTTAATCGCCGCTTTTTTGACAAGCAACAGCTGTTTTCGATGCTTGAGTCCCACCTTGAGGTGCAAGCTTTTTTACCGGAGACGAAACAGCTGGACACCTTGGCTCGCTTTCGAAGCTTTTGCACAGAACATCGCTTTGTCTACTTGAAACCTGTGCGCGGTAAAGCTGGTCAGGGAATTATGCGCATTGATTTCAAAAACGATAAGTGGTTCCTGCAACGGTTAAAGGAGCACAAGGCCATTACTCGCCGCTTTTCCAATTTGAATGATGTATGGAAGCACATTAGAATTCATGTCAAACAGCAGAAGTACATCATGCAGCAAGGTATCCGTCGTGCCCGTTACAACGGCAAACCTTTTGATGTGCGTGTCCTCATACAGAAAGATGGCGACGGCGAGTGGAGCGTGACCGGAGTAGGCATCAGAAGGTCTGGCTCGCAAAGCATCACCACTCATGTGCCACGAGGCGGCTCGATCCACTCGTTATCTACCGTTCTACAAGCCTTGTTCAATAATAATCCCGAGCAAATGGAAAGACACATTCACGAAACGGCGCTCGCCATCGCACGGTCTTTGAATGCAGAATGGACGGATTTGGCTGAGATGTCGATGGACCTTGGCTTGACAGAAGAAGGAAAGCTCTGGTTCTTTGAAGCGAATGCAAAGCCGGAGAAATTCGATGAACCTTCGATTAGACGATTATCGTTAGCAAATTTGATCCACTATGCACAACATGTCTCCCGCTTGCAAAACAAGCGAGGGATTGTCGCAGGATAAGGGAGTCGAGCAGCACTAGCTGATTCACTGACGACCTTGGTGCGATTTGCCCGTCAGGAAGGGGAACGGCGCATCACCCAACGAACGACTGGCTGACGCGATTGACCCCCAGGATGTTGGCTCATAAAGCCCAGAAACGAGAAAAACTTCGCCGTTTCCTGATGGAAATGGGGTCAATCCTTCCTGGTTGTAGATAACCGCTACCGCAATAGGTGAATCGGCATGCTGGCAGTACGTGCGGGTAGCACTAAACAATGAGGCAAGTCTCACGTTTTGATCTAAAGGAACATGCCGTTTAGACTCCGGCATGTTTTTTTCGTTTTTAGATGCATGACCTGATCGACCTTGGAAAAAATACTCCATGGAGGTGGTCTTAACCATGACCCATACAATGAACTATATGTTGCAACCCCAACAACAACCGCAATTTTTTGGAGCAATGAGCCCTACAGGCGCGATGTTCCAACAAGGATACGCTGGAACAAACGTACAGGAAGTACAGCATTGGAACCACGGCGGTCATGCCCAATCCATCGGGACCCCTATAACGGGCATGTCCTACGGTGGGGCACAATCGGTTTTTTCCCCTGGCTTTGCGAATACCAATGTCCAGGAAGTAAGACAACTCAATCAGGCTGGCTATCCTCAACAACAACAACAGCAGCAATATGGCTATGGACAAAATCAGGCGCTTCAGTCCATGCAAAACCAATTCACCGGCTATGCACAAGGCCAGCAAGCTGGTTACATGCAGGCACAGCCTTCTTACCAGCAATCGTATGGGCAAGGCGGAAACTCCATTTTCTCTCCGGGCTTTGCTGGGACAAATGTGCAAGAGGTTCAAGCTCGCAATCAAGTTGGCTATAGCGGCTACGGAGGACAAGCCGGCTATACGAATCAATCAGCGTATCCGCAAGCAATGACTGGCAGTATTTTTTCACCGGGCTTTGCCAATACCAATGTCCAGGAAGTTCGCCAGTTGAATAACACTGGCTATGGCATGCAAGCGCAACAAGGTCAGCAGCAACAATCCCAGCTGCAACCCCAGGCATATGCCAATCAGGCGTACAGCAATCAGGCTGGCGCAGGAGCACAATCGGTCTTCTCTCCTGGCTTTGCGGGCACGAACACACAAGAGGTTCGCCAATTGAACACCCCAGGCCAGATGGCTCCTCACACAGGCTCCATTTTCCCTGGTACTTTCTAAATAAGAAAAGCGTGACCCTCCATTGCGACGGTCACGCTTTTTGTTATAGGTGATAGTTCAGCGGTCTGCATTTTCCCAAATCGCTTGATACATAGCATGCAAATCTTGCAGACTCTGTTCATCCACTGTAAAAATGATACTACCAAACACGTAGGCATCATTCTGCACGCAGGACCATCCATCCCCAGTTGGTTGAAACTGCGCCTCCACACACGCCTCTGTCTGATCCAGCAGCTGCCGTACCGCTACATGCTTTTCCAACGATGGTCGATATCTTTCCATCACTTGGGCAAGACGTTCATCCTGACGCGCCAGCCGATACAGGGCAAGCTCAATCTGGAGCCAGCAAGTCACATAAAAATGGAACTCCAAAAATAACGTGTGAACGGCTGCACAAATTTTGTTGTGGTCACCAGCTTCCAATGCTGCACGCGCTTCCTGCTTTTTCTCCTGAATCAGGTCAAAATGACTGACTGCTCCGCGGTAAAACTTGCGCACAACGTTGTACAACATCTCTGGAGTACGCGGTGGAAGACTCCGATGTCGGTTTTGCACATCTCGCATGGCTCGTTCTCCTCCAGACGACTTTTTGAACAACCGCTTCTATTGTACAACAATGGCGTACGATGCAGGCAGCCTACTCTTTCCCGTTTTTCCAATAGTCATAAGCATGAATGGCGATCCCCCAATAAGAGGAGTATCGATCCAGCGCTTTTGTCACGAGATCCAGCTGCCGATCCATTTCGCCCATACCTTCCTCGTAAAAGGTGATGCCGTTCCCTTCGTGGCTCTCTTTCGTCTCCACGGCGACGACCAACTTTTTCTGGATGCTCTCTGCGTACTTCATCTGATTTTCAACCAAGCCGATGATGCGAGGAGCCTGATCGCGAAATGCCATCAAGGTCGTATGATCAAGCTGTTTGATCATCCAATGCGAAAACGGCAATTCGGGCTGACCCGGAGTCGGTGTCTTGTCCAGCCATGCAGCGAGATCGACGCTTGCTTCCAAGGAAGTCTCGTTCTTGGTCTCCTCGACAAACGCTTCAATGTTGCCCATCCACTGGCGCAAGACTGCCTCTTTATCCTCGCGCCAGACAGGAAGGACATACGGCTCGATGTCTAAGTGAATGCCGTGAAACTGCTCTTCTGTCGAGACAGACTCATTGTAGGCTTTCACCCAATTCACGAGCTTCATGATCTTGCTCCGATTTTCAGACATCGCCCAAATCGGATGACCGCCCATGGCATGAACCTCGATACCCGCTTCACGCGCCTCTCTCACGAAATCACGATAATAGGAAATCGGCTGCTCCAAATCTAGACGAACGTAGAGGAGATTCACCCCGTTTTGTTTCACAAAGGAGAGAATTTCCTCCTTTTCTGTGCCAATCAATTCTGCACGCCATATGTAGGTGCCTTTGTAGCGTCGATTCGTTACAGGGGGCAGGGGGCTCGCCTCTTTCCAGTAGCGGTAATCGTGAATCGCGACACCGGAGAAGGACGGATGCTGTGCCAAATGTGCAGGCAATTGCTCCAATTGCTGTTTCATGTAAGCCGGGCCTTCCTCTGCAAACGAAGAGTGGTCTTCATCTGGTAGCGGCTTCATATTCACAGCGACCAAGACACGCGTCTCTAATTCATCCGCTTCCTTCATTTCCTGATCAATCAAATTCAGGATGCCGTTTTGACCGGAAAGTGTGTCACGATACGCCATGATACATACCGTATCAAACTGGCTTATCATCCATTTGGACAAGGACATCTCTTCTTGTCCCGGAACGGGAATATCGTCCAGCCAAAATGGAATGGCTGCACTGGCAACCAAATCCTGGTCTTTTGACACCTCTGCTGTGAACGCCTGCACATTAGCTTGCCACTCACGGATAATCCGCTTCTGATCAGTCTCCCAAAATGGCAGGAGATAAGGTTCGATGTCTAACTGAATCCCGCGAATCCGCTCATTCTTCTGCGCTTCACTGTTGTAGCTTTTTACCCAGTGGACGATATTCATCATCCGCTTTTCATTGCTTTTGAGCGCCCACGCCGGATGGCCAGCTACCGCATGAACCTCGATGCCCATCTCTGTCGCTTCGCGGATAAAATCGCGGTAGTATTCATAGGGCTTGTTCATCTCGATTCGCAAGTAGACGAGATTAATTTCGTTACTTTTGCAGAAATCGAGAATCTCTTGTTTCTCTCTCCCAATCATTTCGGATTGCCAGATCCACGTTGCTTTACTCTTCTTCTCCGCGGGGGAAAAGCCGAACAGAAAGCCGACTGTCAGGCAGAGAACACTCAAATAGATGCGCGCAGCTTTCATTCGTCAAAGTTGCCCCTCTCGTTGACTTGCGTGCTTCCAGCTCTCGTAATCATGGATCGCACTTCCTGCAAACGCCGGATTGTTTGACAGCTCTTCCTGTAAAATGGCCAACTGGTTGTTCATCTCTTCTGTGCCTTCTTCATAAAAGCTCACATGAGCGCCTTCCATCGTTTCCATGATGTTGACGCCCACGATAACCGACCCTTTTTTTCGTACATTGGCATCATCGACAATCTTTTCTACGATTTCGACGATCCCATTTTGCCCAAGGGCTTGATTGCGGTAGGCCATTAGTGTAATACTGTCGAGTCGCTGCACCATCCAGTTGCTCACTTTCTCATCACTGTCAGGAACGTTTACGGAGTCGATCCAAAAAGGCAAGTCGGCACCGACAGCGAGATCCGTATCCTTCTTCGTCTCTGCTGCCAGATAGCTGACGTTTTTTAGCCATTGCTTCACGATTTTTTCCTGGTCTTCCTTCCATGCAGGCAACAAATACGGCTCGATATCGACGTGAATCCCCGAGAATCGTTCATCTGACTTGGCACTGCGATTGAACGCCTTCACCCAGGAGATGAGATCGTCGATGCTCTGGCGATTCGCTGTTAACGCCCAATTTGGGTCACCGCCAAGCGCCTCTACCTTGATTCCTGCTTGGTTGGCTCTCTCATTAAAGGTACGATACGTCTCTGGCGCAACTGCTGTTGGCTCAACATGAAGATAGATCAGGTTGATGTCATTTTTCTCGGCAAACTCGATCATTTCATCGGTTTGCTTCTCAATTTGCTTGGCATCCCATATCCAGGTTGCTTTTGTCAGGGCGGAGCGGGTGCTTGCCAACGACAGCATGATGATCGAAACCACTGTCACAAGGAGCAGTGCTATCCAAAGCCAGCTATATCGACGAAGTGCCTGCATCAGTGCTGGTCGATACCGTACCGTTGTGTCGTCGCTCCCACTCCCGCCAAAGCCCGCTCACCAAACAAACTGCCGTCAACCGCTGAAAACGGCTGAATTCTCGTGTAATCCTCGATGCTCTTGTTTTTGACCAAAGCGTGCGGCCCGATCTGGCAGCCTTCACCGATCTGTGTTTCTCCGAAAAGGCAAGTTCCTGGATAAAGTACCGTATCACGCCCGATTATTACGTCAGAATCGATGTACGTCGAGCTCGGGTCTATCATCGTAACTCCGTTGCGCATATGGAAATCGTTGATTCGCTTGCGCATCAGTTGTTCCAAATCAGCAAGCTGCACACGATCATTGACGCCATTGCCCTCTTCGGGATCATCCGTTGCAAACGCCGCTACCAAATGACCTTGCTCTTGCAATAGCCCCAGAACGTCCGGCAAGTAAAATTCCCCTTGCGCGTTTTCGTTAGAGACCATCGGCAGCATCGAAAACAGCTTTTGATTGTCGAAGCAAAAGATTCCCGTGCTGATCTCGTTCACCTTTTTTTGTCCCAAAGTCGCGTCTTTTTCCTCGATAATTTTTCGGACATCGCCGTTCTCGTCGCGAATGATCCTGCCATAGCCTGTAGGCTCGTCCACAATGGAAGTCAAAACCGTAGCTGCTGCCTGTTTGAGCTGGTGATACTCGAGCAAGCTTCGCAGCGTCTGTTCTTGTACGAGCGGTGTATCACCATTCATGACAATCGTCACGCCCTCCTGCGCCCCGAGAATTTCGTGGCTCATCCAAACGGCATGAGCAGTACCCAGCTGTTCCGGTTGAGAAGCATACTGAACGCGGTTTTTCAGCTGTTCTTTGACCACTTCGGCTCCGTGACCGACAACGACGACCAAGTTATGAAGTGACAATGCTTTCAATGTCTCTACGACATGTTCAATCATCGGCTTCCCGCAGATTGGATGCATGACTTTGTAGAGTGAAGATTTCATTCTGGTTCCTTTTCCTGCTGCGAGTACTACGGCATGTATGTTCATCCTATCGCCTCCTTCTTGGTCAGTTCGCCTTTTGCAAGCTGACCTTGTTGGATTTGCTGATCGAAGTATGGTTTTAATTCATAGGTCAGTGTGTCAATCATCATGCTCAAATCAATGTCTTTCCTCTGCACGCCCAGCTGATAGGCCTGGAGCATGATCTCCAGTAAAACCTCCTGATTCAACGTCCGCTTCGAGGTGTTCATTCATCTTTCCCCCTTTTTCATTCCTCTCTTACTTCATAACGACTGACGTTTATGTTTACTCAACTGTTACACTTTTGGCCAGATTTCGTGGACGATCTACGTCATTACCGAGTGCAACAGAAGTGTAATAGGAAATGAGCTGGAGGGGGATAACGCCTAGAACTGGTGTAAACAAGGCATCTGTCTGCGGAATCAGGCATACATCATCAACCGAGCGATGCAGCTCTACATGTCCGTCTAATGTAATACCGAGAACGTTTGCTCCACGGGCTTTTACTTCTGTAATATTGCTAATCATTTTCTCATGCAGCTCATCCTGTGTAGCCAAGGCGATGACTCTCGTTCCCTCTTCGATCAGCGCGAGCGTGCCGTGCTTTAGCTCCCCTGCCGCATACGCCTCCGAGTGAATATACGAGATTTCCTTCAGCTTGAGTGAGCCTTCCATAGAAACGGCATGATCGAGTCCTCGTCCGATAAAAAACAGATGCTGCTCGTCCTTGATCGATTCAGCGAAATGACGAATCTCATCCGCATGCTCGAGAATATGCTCGACTTGATCCGGGAGTGCGGTCAGTTGCTGAATCATGGATGCACGCGTGCTATCATCCAGCGTCCCCTTCGCTTGCGCCAAATAAATACCGAGCAAGTAAAACGCAATCAGCTGTGAGGTATATGCCTTCGTCGAAGCAACCGCGATTTCCGGACCTGCATTTGTCGTAATCACGTCATCGGCGTCACGGGCAATCGAGCTTCCGACTACATTCGTAATCGCGAGTACTGCTGAGCCGTTTCGTTTGGCTTCACGCATAGCTGCCAATGTATCTGCTGTCTCTCCTGATTGACTGACGGCAATCGTGAGCGTATTGGGGTGAAAGAGCGGGCGGCGGTATCGAAACTCCGATGCTACATCTACTTCTACCGGAATCTGTGCCAGTCGCTCAATCACATGCTTGCCGATCAAGCCCGCATGATAAGCGGTACCGCATGCGACAATGTAGATTTTCTCCACACGCTTGGCACTCGCTTCTGATAACTGAAGATTAGGAAAAATAACCTTTTGCCCGCTATTATCGATTCGACCTGTCATTGTATTGCGCAGGGCACGCGGCTGCTCGTAAATTTCCTTTTGCATATAGTGAGCAAAGCCGTCTTTTTCCGCTTGCTCCTTGTCCCACTCAATCCGCATCAGCTCTCGATCGATCGGCTCAGTCGTATCCAGACGCATGACGTGAACAGAATCTTTGGTCAGGATCGCCAGGTCTCCGTCTTCTAGGACGTACACATCACGCGTATGCTCCAGGATCGCTGGGATATCGGAACCGATGAAATTCTCATTCTCCCCTACCCCGATAATCAACGGGCTCGCCATACGAACCGCAATCAGTTTGTCTGGCTCATGCTCCGTCATGACACCGAGGGCAAATGCTCCGCGAATTTTGCCAGCGACCTTCTGCACTGCCTCAACCAGATTGTTGTCGTATTCCTGCGCTAAAAGGTGTACGATGACCTCCGTGTCTGTCTCCGAAGTAAACGTCACGCCTTTTTCGATCAACTCCTGCTTGAGATCCAGATAGTTTTCGATAATGCCGTTATGCACGATCGAGAACTTGCCAGATTGATCAAAATGAGGATGAGAGTTTTCGTCAGACGGTCGTCCGTGTGTCGCCCAGCGCGTATGACCGATACCGATGGAACCCTGCAAGCCGGACTGTTGGGTTTGGCTCTCCAGTACGTCAATTCTGCCTTTTGCCTTGCGAATGCTGATGGTTGCTCCGTCACAAATCGCAATACCAGCCGAATCGTAGCCTCTGTATTCCAGCTTTCGCAGCCCATTGATCAGAATCGGCTGCGCTTCCCTGTTCCCGATATATCCCATAATTCCGCACATGTTTTCGGTTCCTCCCTTGTTGCGTAAAATGTTCGGACTTTGTATTATGCGAGCAAGCTAACGACTTCCTTCTCCTGTCTGATAGCGACGGAGGTTCCGATGCGATATACATTCGGATTCGTGATGCCCTCAAACGCATTGCGTGTATCGATAATGGCCACTCCCAAATCCGCCAGTTCCTGATAGGCAAAGCATTGGTGATTCGTAATGAGCACCATGCAATCGTAAGTCTTGAACGCCTCGTAGTCATTGGCGATGGAATGGACGACCTCGCCTTTTTTATTCACAAAGCTCTGCGCATACGGGTCGTAATAGTCGACAGTTGCTCCGCTATTTTTGAACAGCTCGTAAATTTCCAGCCCAGGTGATTCCCTCAGGTCATCGACTTCCGGCTTGTAGGCCATGCCGAGAATCAAGATGCGTGAGCTGTTGATTGCTTTGGCGTAAATGTTGAGCACCTGTGCTGTCTTGTTGCGCACATAATCTGGCATGTTATCGTTAATCGATTGGGCGATCTCAATGAACTGGCTATGAAAACGAAAGCCCTTGGCCTTCCACGACAAATACATCGGGTCGAGCGGTATGCAATGCCCACCGATTCCGGGTCCCGGGTAAAACGGCATGAACCCGAAAGGCTTGGTCGATGCGGCCTTGATTACTTCCCAAACATTGATGCCCATTCTGTCGCACATCATCGCCATCTCATTCATGAAGGCAATATTGACGCTGCGGAAGGTGTTTTCCAAAAGCTTGGACATCTCCGCCACCTTTGGAGAGGAGACTGGCACGACAGTTTTGACCAGGTTACCGTACAAGAGTGTGCCTAACTCCATGCATCGTTCTGTCGTCCCACCGATCACCTTTGGCGTATTGTACGTACTGTATTTGCGATTGCCCGGATCGACCCTCTCCGGCGAGTAGCAGAGGAAAAAGTCGATGCCAGCCCGATAGCCCAGCTTTTCAAATTCGCGCTGGATCAGCTCCTCCGTCGTTCCCGGATAAGTTGTGCTCTCCAGCGTAATGAGCATTCCTCTTTTCATGAATCGCTTGATTTGCTCGACAACGTTTATAATGTAAGAAGTGTCCGGGTCCTGATTGGGACTGAGTGGTGTCGGAACGCAAATGCTGATCGCATCCAGCTCTTCGATTACGCTATAATCGGTCGTCGGAAAAAAGCGATTAGTCGCGAGGCATTCCTGCAAGGTTTCATTTGAAATATCCTGGACGTAAGACTCTCCTCTTTTCAGGCTCTCGATTTTTCCGCCATGCAGATCGATTCCGATTACGGTATAACCGCTCTTGACCGTCTCTACCGCCAGCGGCAGTCCTACATACCCAAGCCCAATGACACCTACTCTCGCTGTCTTTCTTTGAATCTTCTGTTGCAACTCCTCGAATCTCGCCATCCTCGTTTCTCTCCCTTTCTCTTTCTAAAATTATGAAATCAGCCTTTTCACCCTGGCTTCCAGTTCTACCGGGGAGAATGGTTTGGTAATGTAGTCAGATGCTCCCATCGCAAATGATTTTTGTACATCTTCTTCCAGCCGTTTGTCTGTGAGCACCATAATCTTGCTCATAGAAGCACTGATATGCTTGATCTTTTCCATGAGCTGGTATCCATTGAGGATAGGGAGATTCAGGTCGGTAATCACAAGATCAGGGGCAACCGCCTGATATTTTTCCATGCCATCCATCCCGTCATTGGCTACCGTAACGAGATACCCTTTGCGCTGAAAGTAGATGCTCAAAAACTCGTTGACAGTCTCATCATGGTTGACCAGCAAAATACTTGCCGGCTCTTCTTTTTGAGTGGGAGTCTGCTCGTAAAGCTTGATCTCCCCGTGTGCGCCTGGTTCTTTCATCTCTTGGATCATCCGCATCAGCATTTGACCGGTCGAGCGCGAGCTTTCGGGAAAACTCGCAAGCAAGAGGCTGCCCGCAAGCAGCTTGTGCTCTTGCAAATAATCTTTTACACGCAATGCATAAAAATGGGTACTCGAAAGCTTCTGTCCCTCCAGCAGGATTCCGAAGAGCTGCTTGTTTTTGTCATGCGCGTAATGCAAGGTGATCTCGGAGCCATCTCCTGAACGAGTGCCCAGATCTTCCTTGATCAGCTCCAATGACTCTTTCGTGAGGGTTTTGCAAGCCGCCAGAATAACCCCACACGCCAATTGCTTCTCTTCCATCTTGCTCAGATGCTCGTAAAAAACAGGTACGAGATTACTCATGATCTAGCCTCCAAACTTGAAATGTTTTCACTGCCCTTCGTCTGCCAGCTCGTTCGCGTCATCGTTCCCCAAGAGTTGTTGTTGCGCAAAAATTCAATATGACCGAGGAATCTCCAGATGACGCCGATTTGCCGATAGCCGAAGAACATCAGAATCGTATAGAAAAGCATTTTGACGATGTCTTGAAAACGCGGATACCGTCGAAACGCGATTTCCTCCAGCAATAAGGAGCCAATACCGAGCAGCATGCCATACAGCACATTGAGCAAGCCGTAGATTAAGAGGACGTAGCCGTTGGTCATATCCAGCATGGTATAACCGATGAGGGCCAATAGACCCGTGATGCGAAAATACGGATTCAAGGTTTCAAACAAGATATTGAACGGTAGCGTGAGCATCCCGAACAGCTTGTACTTGGGGCGAAACGCCATGTGTCTGCCGTACTCAATCATGTTTTTCAGATTACCGCGTCCCCATCTGCGCCGTTGACTGCCCAAGATTTTGAGCGTGTCCGGTGCTTGCGTCCAGCAGACCGCATCGGGGCAAAATGCCACTCGGTACGGCAGCTTGTTTTCCAGCATGTACTTGTGCAGCTTGATGATGATGTTCATGTCTTCACCCGGATATCCTTCGCGGTAACCGCCGACCTTGATAATGTAATCCTTGCGAAAAACACCAAACGCGCCTGAGACGATAATCAATCCGTTGATCGCGCTCCAGCCGATCCGTCCCCCGAGAAACGCCTTGAGGTACTCGACGGATTGCATCATCGGCAAAAACTTGTCAGGCAAGCGAATGTCTTTCACGACACCGTCTTCGATCTTGCAGCCGTTGGCAATGCGGATATCTCCACCGATGGCAACTGTTTCATCCGGGTTTTCCATATACACCTTCGCAAGGCGAATCAGCGCGTCTTTTTCCAGCAAGGAATCTGCATCAATAGAAGCGATCAACGGATAGTGGGAGAGATTGATCCCCGCATTGAGCGAGTCAGCTTTTCCTCCGTTGTCTTTGTCGATTAAATACAGATTCGGAAAAGCCGGATTGTGGTAGACTCCCCTGATCTTCGACGTATGCAGAAGCGGCTGTACCGGCATGTGCTCGGAGTAAACCAGTGAAAACTCGTTAATCATTACCTGCAAGGTATCATCCTTTGATCCATCGTTGACCACGAGCACCTCGTAGCGTGGATAGTTCAAGGATAAGAGCGACCTTACATTTTCAATAATCGTCAGCTCCTCATTGTAAGCCGGCACGAGAATCGAAATCGGCGGAACGTGCTCAGAGCCTGAAAGTGTCTGGAATCTCGAATAGATGGAGCTTTTTAAGATTCCCATGATGCTCTTGAACGAGAACAGCATGATGATGAAGTACAAAGAGTTGATCGCGATGACGTAATAGACCGCAAATACTCCGTAGTAAAGTAGAAAATCTCTCATGGCAGCCTCCTTTCGCTCTATCTTTCCAGTGCCTGAACCGTGGAGATCGTTTTGCGATACGACTTGCGGTACAGATGCAGCTTTTCGTTGTACTGCACGAGCTTCTCTGTCGCTGTCGCACCCTGTAAAACTAGCTTCTCTTTTTCCAGCTCCTCCTGGATCACTTGATGAGCCATCTCGCTCTTATGACCGTTTCTCTCTTCCTGCAAAATTTCACACAGTGCCGCAAAGCCTTCGACCTCTAGCTGTGCCAGACTGCGTGCACTGTGATGACGAACCCACCAGTTCGCATCGCCCACCGCCTTTTTCAGCAAGGGAATGTACGAAAGCAATTTCAGTGAGCCAATTGCCTTCGCTGCCATTGCCCGAATTTCCCAATCCTTGTGATTCATAAAATCAGTGACTGTCTGCTCATTCATATAGCGGATATCCCGACACATGAGCTTGACTGCCTTAATTCGAACTTCCTTGTCCGGTGATTGAATGAGCTGGTATAGGGCAGGCTCAATGCCGGGCTGGACATGAACCGTGTAGCCAATCAATCCAATTTGGACCAGTTCAGCATCGGATTCTTGTAAAAACTGTGCAAAAAGCGGTGCCGTATCCACCTGCGAATCACTGATAATGTCCACGATAAGCTGGTGGACATTTTTCTTCGCTCCGACTACACGGGTCACCATTTCCCGCAAATCTTCTGTGTTTCGTGCACATTTGGCGACGGAGCGCGCAATGATAAAAACACTGGTGTCATTCGTATTTTTTTGCAGGAAGGTTAAGAGGGCAGGCACGGCCAGCTTGGAGCGCATGATCCCCAGATTGTATGCGGCATCCACTCTCGTCCATTTCCACCTGCCATTTAGTCTTTGCATGTCCAGCTCCACGAGTCCCATATCCTCGCAGAGCCAGATCAGCTTGTCCCGATGAATGCCTGTGACCCGCTCCATCAACTCAAACAGCTTTTTCTGAATGATTTGCTTTTCTTTTTGCGTCACATCGCCATAAGGCACTTGCAAACGCTCCTCTTCTTCCCCGTGTGCTTGCAGGTAAACGAAGTAGTCACGATATTTTTCTAGACAACGCATGGTCTGTTTCTCCACCGAAATGTTGCGCAGCTTCAGTGCGAACAAGACAAGCAAGCCTAGTACTGTCAATCCACATAGCGCGTACAGAAAAACGATTGCCGTCGCCAATGGTGTTTGCACGTTTGCCACTCTCCTATCCAATCAAGGTTGAGTCCCAATCTTCACCGGAGCCTCAATCTCATGGAATGCTTTTTTTAGTATGGAATAGCTCTGTTTTTTGCGTTCGTGATAGCCGACCTGCTCCCAGCCTTGCCACGTATACATTGGGAGCTTCGTCACTGCATAAGCCTTTTGACCGACGATTTGTTTCGTCGCTGTGTCCACCAGGATCGGCAGGATACGAATACCTTTCGTCGTCTTCGTCGTGAAGCTTTTGCCATCATCTTCATAGCTCATGACGGACAAGGAGCTCGGGTCAGTAAATCCAAGCAGCATCCACGGTACTCTCAGCTCTACCACTTTGCCCTTCGCTTGCCAGGCGGTTCGTGAGTCGTACTGCGGGTCTTTTGCATCTGTCGTTCCCCGGATCAGCTTGCCGACCTCGACTTCCTCCAACGGATAGTACTTCTTGCTGTCTGGCGGCTCCATCTCCAGGCTAACGGCCAGCTTCCACGGCTTGAAGATCCCGGAATTGTCTTTTTGCTCCTCTTCCTTGACCGCAAGCATGCCGTAGCGCTTTCCGTATAAGCGTGCGTGAAAGTCGTAATTGGCAGCGATCTGAATCTGGCTCTCGTCTGCTTTTCCCAGCGTAATCAGCGTCTCCAGCCCCTCATCCAGTGTCAGGCCGGGAAGCTGTCCTGCATGCTTGTTCCCGCCAGGTAGCGTATCAGCGCCCACATAGAGCTGTTTTTTAGCCGGATCAAACTCTTCCTGCAATTGAGCAAGGAAATAGACGTACCCTTCATCATGTGTCATCCAGATTTCATCGATGCCTGGGACTTGAACATCGAGGCGTTGCTTCTCTTCCGGCACGAGCTGATCCCAATCTGTGCGATCCCCATCGATGGTCAGCACGCCTTCTTTGTTCGGGTACATGCCAAGGACTCCAAACAGAGATTCGTTGGTCAAAACGTTGATCCACAGGGAGCGCCGATCTTCGGGCAGCTCAAAGCGCATCGTATTCCACGTTTTTTTGAACCACTCGTCCTGCCAGACGAATACGATTGCTCCCGCATAACCTTCCTGATGGATCTCTTGCAAAAGATCGACATCAATCTCTCCCTGCTGCTTTTCTGAATGACCACCCTGATTGCGCCCCAAATTGCCCAGATGGGCGACTCCCACCGATGCCGGGACCCCGAATTCCGTCACCATGATCGGCATGTTTTTGTGATACTGCTTCAGTTTTCGCAAATACGCTTTGTACGTATCGATTTGCCCTGCGTCGTTCTTCAGCTGCTGCAGGGTAGTGTCGTAGCGGAAGAAATCCGGATAATACGGGTACACGTGATAGGAAGCGAAGTAACCTGCCTCCCACTCCGTTGGCTCTATATGGGTAGGATCGACACTGACCAAATCCTCATGTTGGATCGGCTCTCCAGGATGCGATAAGGGGTCTGTGGTCACCCAATTGGTGAAGGTCATCGGATGCTGCCAACCGTACTTGCTCTCCTCCATTGCGACGGTATCTACCATTTCAGCAAGCCATGTCTCAAAAGCGGTTGCATTCGGTGTCGCGTGGAAGTACTTCCCTTGATAGGAAGCAACTTTTTGATGCTGGCGGTTGGTGTTTTGCACCATCACGGGGTCCCACTCGGTCCCTGTGTGCCAGCCGATCAAGTATTTGCCCGCATTAGCACGGTATGTACCACTTGCCTTTCCCGGTTTTTCCGGCAAGGTGATGTCCCCGTAGACAGCTCCGACTGCATCCTTGATTTCCTGTCGAAACTGCTCGCGAATCTCTGGCAGATAAGCGTCTTTCTTTTCAATCAACAGCTCTTCTGGACTCCAAATGCCTTGCATCAAATAGAGAGGGTCCCCTGCTTTTCGCCGATTGTAGTCGACCAATGCTTCATAAAAGACCGGGGAATGGATGGTATACACACGAATGACGTTCGCTCCCATCTCGTCGATCATCGCGAACCAGCGCATGTAATCCTCTCTTGTTATGGGAAGTTCACCCGGATAATGACCCGGTAACGATGCCCCCAGATTGACGCCTTTCGCAAAAAAGGGCTGCCATTTCTGATCCTGATAGACTTCGAACAGCTCACCATTCGCGCGAAATTTTAATTGAGCACCTGTAGTCGTCTCCATGCTTTCGACACGATCTGCTGCCCAAAACCACCAGAAGGCACTTGCTCCCACCACGATCAGCATGGTCAGGCTCATCCAGCGCCATCTTCTCTTCTTTGTTGGCTCCATTTCTCGTCAACCTCCGCTATGTTGCCACATCACAGTCATTGTAAACATAGGGAGCAAATCGTTCCCATAGATAAAATTCACTATTGTATCTTTTTCAGATTTGTCATGAAATTGTAATGTTGGGACGGATTCGGCTCCATCGTCCTACGTTTTTTGGAGAGAAGTCCTGCAACCGGGACGGTCTTCTGACCCACACTTTTTCTCAATTAGGTACATTTACTCTTCCTTTTTTTTCCTTTTCGCTTGTAAAAATGGTAGGTTGCTACTATTTGGAAAGTGCTGGAGTTTGTCGAAATAAGGGATTATTTACAAAAAGAAAATAAAGTGTATCGCGGCTTGATTCTCAGAAAGGTTTGTTTATAATAGATATTAAATATCTTTAATAGATTCATTATTTATGCAAGAGACTAGAAGGAATGGGCTTTTTGCTTTTGTATTACAGATATTAATTATCTATAAAGGTGGTATATGATCATGAATCATCCTATCGATGTAGGGATTATTGGCGGCGGACCAGCAGGCATGAGTGCTGCTCTCGCACTTGGCAGGGCAAGAAAAAGTGTAGTAGTGATCGATGAAGGCCGTCCACGCAATCGCGTTACACGTGAGTCGCATGGATTTCTTACGAGAGACGGCATCACTCCGAGCGATTTTCGTCTCATTGCCAGGGAGCAAATCAGTGCCTACCCCTCCGTCCATTTCGTGGAGGATACAGTTGTAACAATCACGGGACACGATGGAAATTTTCTCATTACGACTGCGCAGGGAACGACTTATCAGAGCAAAAAGCTGCTGTTCGCAGTGGGAATGAAGGATCTCCCTTTGCCTGTTAGCGGATTAGCAGACGTGTATGGAAAAAGTGCTTTTGTCTGCCCTTATTGCGATGGATGGGAATTACGCGACCAGCCACTCGTCTTGATCGCCAACGGAGAGAAGGCATCGCACTTGGCAAAAACGCTGTCTGGTTGGACCAATCAATACACCATTTGCACCAATGGACCAGATGAATTCACAGAAGAACAAAGGTCGGAGCTGTTGCAGCATCGCGTTCCAGTCTTTGACTCCCCGATTGAGCGCATTGACTCTATCGATGGGATCGTGCAGCGCGTTGATCTTACAGATGGCAACAGCATTTCGTGCAAGGGGATCTTTTTTGCTCCCAAGCTCGCGGCTGGATCTGACTTGCCACAAGCATTAGGCTGCCAGGTAACGGAAGCAGGAACGGTCATCGTCAACAACTTCGGGAAAACGAGCGTACCGGGTGTCTACAGTGCAGGCGATGCAGCAACTACACAGTACCAGGTGATAACTGCTGCGGCTCTTGGCTCTGTAGCTGGTATGAGTATCAACAATGAATTGATTTTAGAGGCATGGAATCGTCAGAGTTAGCTCCTTCTCCACGAGTTCCTTCCATAAAAAAGGGACAATCCTTCCGTCTGCAATTGACGGGTGGGATTGTCCCTCTTCTATATTATAGAAGCAATAGCTCCTTTTTAATTACAACGTCTTTTGTCCTGGCTTCCAGTTCGCCGGGCACAGACCGCCTGCTTGCAGGGCTTGCAAAATACGAGTCGTCTCAGCCACGCTGCGACCTACGTTCATGTCTGTTACCACTTGGTAGCGCAGAATGCCGTCTGGATCGATGATGAACAAGCCACGATGAGCCGCACCAGTCTCTTCATCGAGGACACCATAAGCTCGTGCCGTCTCTTTTTTGAAGTCGCTCGCGAGCGGGAAGTTTACTTCACCGATGCCGTTTTCATCTCGCGGTGTTTTGATCCATGCCCGGTGCGTATGTACGCTATCCGTGGATACGCCCAGCACTTCGCAATCCAAATCTTCGAACTCTTCCATGTTGTCACTAAACGAAGTTACCTCTGTCGGGCAAACAAATGTGAAGTCGAAGGGCCAGAAGAACAAAATCAGCCATTTTCCTTTGTAATCAGCCAGCGACACACGTTCTTCCAGTGTCTCGATGTTTTTCGTTGTCAGCATGTTAAAATCAGGTGCCGGTTTTCCTACTTGAAGTTGTACCGTTTGTTGTGTTGTCATGATAAATCTCTCCTTTTTATGGTTTCGGGTGAAAATTACTTCGCAGTCTCTTCCAATGCTGCCAATGCTTTTTTGATACGTGTCGGGTTGAATCCCAAAATTTGCTTCTCACCAATGACTGTCAATGGAACAGACATTACACCTAAACGGCTTAGCTCTTGGCCGTACTCTTCTTTTTCATCGATGTTTCGCTCTTCGAAAGAAATGTCTTGTTCTATCAAATACGTCTTTAATTGCTTGCAGAAGTTGCAATTGGTGCTGGAGTATACGATTGCTTGTGCCATGTTTGATTCTCTCCCTTTCTTCTATTTGTATTGTGGGACGACTTTAGATCGCTTGTTGATGTATTTGTCTACAGCCATGGCCGCAATGGCACCGTCTGCCGCAGCGACTACTGCTTGCTTCACAGCTGTTTTGCGTACCTCACCCGCTCCAAATACGCCTGGAACAGAAGACTGCATGAACTCATCTAGAATCATAAATCCTTCATCATCGAGGGGGACTTGTCCATCCAAGAAATCGGTACCGGGCTTGCTGCCAGACAGGAAGACGAAGACTCCGTCTACGGACAGCATTTCTTCTGTTCCTTCTGCCGTGCGAATGCGCAACCCTTCGACCGCCTTCTCCCCCACGATTTCCAGAGGGCGTGTACGGAAACGCATTTCTGTGTTTGGCAACTCAGGTAGTTCTTCTACGCCTTGAAGATCAGCGCGTGGCACCAAGAAAGTGATTTTGTCCGTAAATTTGGTTAGCGCATGCGCTTCTTCCAATGCTTCCTCGGTATCACCGATGACCGCCACGTGCTTGCCTTCATAAAAAGCTCCGTCGCATGTCGCGCAAGTGCTTACGCCTCGCCCGAGCAATTGCTCATCTCCTGGGAGCATTCGGTTACGTCCTTTGGAACCAGTCGCTACGATCACAGCCTTCGCTTCGAAAGTACCATGCGCCGTAAAGATACTTTTTTCTTCATCCTCTACATCTACCGCAGAAATCGTAGTCTGAATGAATTCTGCACCGAAGCCCTCCGCTTGTCTGCGCATTTTATCCAATAGTTCCTTGCCAGTCATCTCGCCTTCCACTCCTGGGTAGTTGGCGATTTTATGTGTCAGGGCAAGTGCCCCTGTTCCGGGTGCCTTATCGATGACGAGCGTCTTTAGATTTCCACGAGCTGTATAAATGGCAGCGGATGTACCAGCCGGTCCTCCACCGATAATGATGACATCATACATGAGCGGCGCCCCCTTTCCTTATTATCAAATTATAATTATTATCAACTAGGAACAATTATCATTGTACTTGATATAATTTGAAAGTCAATATCTTTTTATAATTATTTTAAATAAGGATTTTCCAGAACTACTCCCCTACTTTTGAAGGCCATCCATTTTCAGCATCTGAGACAACAAGTCCAATCAAATAAGAAATAAGCCGAATACGCTACCTTACATCTTCTGAAAAGAGGTGATATCTTTTGAAAAAGAAAAAATCCAAGAAGTTCAAGAAAATAAATGGTCGTTTGGTACAATGTCCACCTGGTCCTAATCCATTTCCAGATTTTTGTCACCTGTGTTACTGGCAAGAAACATGGGGGCGATCATGTGGATGGTGTTGTAGATTTCCAGAGTAGTTGACTTTGCTTATAAAGATAGAGGGACAATTCCTTTCGTCTATACTAGACTTACGGGATTGTCCCTTACACATACATACTTATCTGTATTATTTTACGATTCCGAATTCAATCCATTTCGTTGACGAAACAAGTAAATCAGGATAAAGTACCACTAACACTTGAACGCACAAAAGCAAAAAAGCAAGAAAGCACAAAAGTACGAAAGTATAAATGTACCTTCTCACTGCTTCAGCCTGATTTAACAAGGAGTTGCCATTATGAATAAGCCATTATCTTTTTCTCAAAGCATTTGGGTGCTTGTCACCGTATTCGGAATCTTGTTTCCCGCCCTTTTCTGGGGCAAAGTTGAGCCGCATATGCCGCTCTTCCTCGCAACCATTGGAGCTGCCACGCTTCTCTTCCTGTTCGGCGTTTCGTGGAAGCAAATGGAGGAGGGCTTGATCAAAGGAATTCAAACCGCGATTGCCCCCATGCTGATTCTTTCCTTAATCGGCATTTTGATTGGGGTATGGATGATGAGTGGTACCGTTCCGATGATTCTGCATCTCGGCATTTCGATCATCTCACCGGAGTACTTCACACTCTCTGCTCTGTTTCTGACGGTAATCGTTTCTTCCGTTACAGGAAGCTCTTTTACCACGATTAGTACAGTAGGGGTCGCTATGATGGGGGTCTCCACTGCACTCGGACTTGATCCGTTAATTACAGCCGGAGCCATTATTTGTGGGGCATGCTTTGGGGATAAAATGTCGCCGCTCTCCGATACGACCAACTTTGCAGCAGCAATTGCGGGCGTTACTTTGTCGGAGCACGTCAAGTTCATGTCACGCACTGCCATTCCTGCCCTTATCATTACCGCGATTTTCTTCGGAATTCAAGGACAAAGTGCCAGTGTTAATCTAGACGCCATTCAAGAAATCCAGCTTGCTCTGGAACAAAACTTCTCGCTTGGCCTTTTATCGCTGCTACCAGCATTCGTCGTCCTGTTATGTTCAGCGCTGCGAAAGCCGATTTTGCCTACATTGGTATTCGGGATTTTGAGTGGGATTGTCACAGCTGCGCTTTCGGAAGGAGTTACCTCTCCCGTCGAATGGATGACGGTCATGCAAAAAGGCTTCGTCAGCAATATCGCCAATGAAGCCGTTGCATCGATTGTTGACCGCGGTGGACTGTTGTCGATGACCTGGTCCCTCGCCTTGATTCTGATTGCCTTGTCTTTAGGTGGTATCCTGCAATACAGCGGTGTGTTTCATGCTCTCTTTTCCGGATTCATCAATCGAATCAAACGGGATGCTGAGATGGTCGGACTTGCCGGATCTTCTTCTATTCTCGTGAATCTTCTGACAGGAGAACAATACTTGTCCATCCTGCTCCCTGGGCAAATGTTTCGTGAAGCATTTGCAGCTCGGGGAATGGCGGCCAGACGACTGTCTCGTACTCTCGAAGACTGCGGGACACTCGTCAACCCACTCATTCCATGGGGCGTAAGTGGTGCATTCTTTACAGCTACCCTGCATGTATCCACACTGGAATACTTGCCTTATGTCATTTACCTGTGGGTCTCTCCCATACTGACGTTTCTATTCGCCATGCGTCAGCAGAAAGCTTAGCCGGCTGCATACACGGTCGTACAATTTTTTCCTTTGCGCTTGGAGCGGTACAGTGCCTCATCTGCTGCCCGCTTCAAGCTATCTGCCGTGTTTGCGTCTTGGGGGTAGCGCGCAATGCCAACACTGACCGCAATCAAAATGCAGCAATCGTCCTGTGTTAAGGGGCGCAAGCGCAAATATTCTCGAATGGCATGCGCTTTTTCCTCAGCCAACTCCATGGACGATCCTGGGCAGAGCAGCATGAACTCGTCTCCCGCATAACGATACGCAGTATCCTCTGGTCCAGCCACTTCTTTCATCGCTTCGGCAATTTGCTTGATCAGTGCGTCCCCTGCATGATGACCATAATGGTCGTTCACCGCTTTCAAGCTGTCTGAATCCAGCATGATCAAAGAGACAGACGTATCCTCTTCACTCAGCAGCTTTTCCAAATCACGGTGGAAAGCACGATAGTTTGCAATCCCAGTCAGCTCATCCTGAAACGACATCTGGTACATTCGCTCATACAAACGCGCGGTCTCGATAGCACTTGCTACCTGAAAACCAATGATTTTCAGTAGTTCCTCGTGCTCTTTTTTATAGGCGAATTCTCGATAAGACTGGGCAGAAATAACGCCTTTGATCTGATTCCCCAGCATGAGTGGAACGAAAATGCATGTATTCGTATCAATTTCCGGGCTTCCCCAGCGAATCATTTCTGGCTCGCTTGGCTCGTTCTTCATCGTCTTGATGTGGATAGTTTCCCGTGTATCAATCACTTTGGACACCATCGCCTGCCCATAGGGTATCGTGAGCGGACCGTAATTGACTTCACTATCGATGCTGATCGGGATTTTGATCTCACTGTCTCCTTCATCATAAAAGGCAATAAAGAAAGCATCTGCACGCATGACGCGCGAGACCAGTTCGAATGCTTTCCACAAAATTTTGCTTTCCTCAAACGTTTTGGCAAAAATGTGGCTGAGATCGTGTAAAATTTTCATATGCTCGGAGATCCACATCATTTCGGTTACCTTATTGCGCAGCTCCACAATCTGCTTCAGCAATTCTGCATGCAAAACACTGTCCTGTTCCGACAGCATACTGTCTACCTCTCGAGATAACGCTTCGACCTCGCCAAGCTCGACTTCTTCTATGTTGCCAAGCCATTGGCTATAACGCTCCAACAGCTGTCTTGCATACGCTTCTCTAACGACATGCTTCTCATGCATATTCAACCCTCCGGCTATTGGGTAGCTTTACGCTTTTTTTTCATGATATCGCTCAATAGCTGCACGGATAGCTTGCAAGACAGCTCCTTGACCAGGTGCTAGAAAACGTTCTTGGATCGCCTTCGTGATATCCTGCATTCCATCTGCAACCGTCTTGCCTACAAGCAAGCTCACCAAAAACTCGCTCGTCTTGTCCATGACAAAGGTAAAGCTGGCGTCGCAAATCACTTCGGCGTCTACATCGATGATGAGTACACAGCCTACCATAGTAGAAACCTCGTACAAGGTAGTTCCCTTGGGGATTTGGGCGAAACCTGCTGTCAGTACCGTATTGTTGTTCATCTAGTCGTCCTCCTAGCTACTGATCGGCAAGCATACCTCGACTGCCGTTCCGTTACCTGGGGTGCTTATCAACCGCAGGGTCCCCCGATGGTTCTCGATGATTTTGCGGCTCACCATCAATCCCAGCCCCGTCCCCGTTTCCTTCGTCGTGAAAAAGGCCTCTCCCAATCTCGCCAGCTGATTAGCCGGAATCCCCACCCCATTGTCTTCAAACCGAATGACGACTCGGTCATCTTCACAGCGCAGGCGGATCACAATTTCTCCATTCCCTGAAGTCGCTTCGATCCCATTTTTCAAAAAGTTAATGAAGGCTTGCTTCAATTGATTTTCATCGCAATGGATCAAGGGGACTTCCGATTCGAAAACGACCTGAATCATGACTTTATTCAAAATCGCCTCCGTCTCCAAGAGCGTAACCACATGCGTGATTAGGTTGGACAGATCGCGGGCTTCAAACACCGCAGTATGCGGCTTCGCCAAGACCAACAGCTCCGTGACAATCATCTCGATGCGCGCCAATTCCGAGCTCATAATCGAAAAGTACTCCGGCTTTCTCATGCCATCCTTTTGCATTAATTGCACAAAGCCTTTTAGCGAGGTCAGCGGATTGCGTATCTCATGTGCGATCCCTGCCGCCAATTGCCCGACCAGCGCGAGTTTTTCCGAGTTTTGCAAAAATTCTTGCGCCCGTTTGCGTTCCGTAATATCGCGGATCAGTATATACATGGAGGACTTGTCCTGAATCGTCACAGATGTTCCACACACTTCTACCTCCGTCCGACTGCCATCCAAGCGGATCAGCTCGACCTCTATCGGCGCGGCCGTTTCCCCCTCTTCTAAAATGCGAAGAAGCCCCTTGATCTTCGATACATCACGCGGATGGAAAAACGACTGAAACGGATACCATAACAGCTCGTCAAAGCCGGATGCCCCAACTAGTTGAATCCCTGCTTGGTTGACGTATTGAAGCTCCCCAGCATGGTAGATGAACGCACCTTCCCCGGAAATATCCAATACTCTGCACTGTTTGGGACCATGACTGTCCCCAAATACGGTCGGAAGCTTCTGCACCATCGCATAATACCCAATAGACGTGCCTTCCTCCCAAAAGGTTCCATATGTAATATGCACGGGAATACTTGTCCCATCCTTATGACGAAAAGCGGTGAAAAATGGTCTCGGATCGCCATTCATCGCAAATTGGGTTTGAAGACGTACCATTTCCTGTTCTTCCGAAACAGCCAGCTTCCAAAATGAGTACCCTTCCCATTCTTCTACAGAGTAGCCATTCAACACTTGGCAGGCAGGATTCCCTTTAAAAACTTTACCATATTGATCTAGCAGAAAAGTGGCCTGAATCATTTGATCAAAAAAGGAACGATAGAGATGACCACTTCTCCATCCACTGTCCAATAAGTTTTTCATCGTGCCCCTCCCTCCTGGGACGAGAAAACGGCTACTCCAAATTAAGGAAATAGCCTGCAACGTTCTCAAATCCTATTCTCATCCAATTTTACCCTATTCGTTCTGTTGTTTCCATCCCTCGGAAAAATTAAAATGTACTATTTTTCCAGTAACGCTGCGCTGACACGCAGTTGATCTGCTATTTTCCCGTCTACAACTAAGCCCAGCTGTGTAACAGCCGCAACCAGCGCTCCGACGACAGGGGGGACGGTGGGAATGACTGTTTGAAACGAAGCTCTCGCAACTAGTTGTTCCCGAAGTATTGTACTGGCCGTTAACAATCCTCCTGCCAAAACGACTGGTACGGGCTTCTGGACCTTTTTTAAGCAAGCATCTGCTAATTCTAACAAATCTTCCACTGCTTGCATGATCAATGCATTCGCCACCGGATCGCCTAGTGCGGCAGCTTGTTCCACGAGCTGACTCGTTTTTGCCAGCTCCATTCGCGGATTGCTTCCCTCGTAGATCAGGCTGATCAGCTCATCAGGCCGCTCCACGCCATAATAGTCCATAAACAGTCGCGTCAGCACTGTCGATTCACCGCGCCCATCGTATTCGCGCATGACGGCGATTGCCGCTTTTTTGCCCAAATCAAACCCGCTGCCCTCATCTCCTATCAGATACCCCCATCCGCCTACACGGTGTCGCGCCCCCTCTTTTGAAAAGGCACAGGCAATCGAGCCCGTACCGGCTAGGAGAACGATGCCTGGCTGCCCCCACGTCCCAGCGTAAAGGGCTGCGATTACATCATTATCAATCAACAGCCGTTCTCCCCACTCATCGGCAAAGGCATGCTGTAATCTCTCCTTGATCTGCGGACGGTCTGCACCGCCAAGTCCGATAAACAGACCAGCTACTTCCTCTTCTTTGGCCCCTGCCTTTATCCTCACAGCATCAATGAGTTGGCGTAGAGTAGCTTCCACATCTCCCCAGCTTCTAGAAAGCGGGTTTGATGATTCCCCCGCCACAATTGCCTGTACCTGTCCCGCCTCATTGCAGATGGCTGCCTTAGTTTTGCTTCCGCCTCCATCGATCCCGATAAACCACTTTTTCCCATTACTTGACTGCACCTGCCGTCAACCCCTCCATAAACTGCTTCGATGCCATCAAAAACACGACGATCATCGGTAAGGCAGACAACGTGAGCCCAGCAAACAGCAGGCTCCAATCCGTTTCATACTCCCCAAACAGCACCATCATGCCTACCGGAATCGTCTTGAGCGCTTCCTCCTGAATGAAAATCAACGGGAAGAAAAAGTCGTTCCACGCATGGATGAAATTAATAATGATCACGGTAGCCAAGGCCGGACGAATCAGCGGCAAGAGCACGCGCCAAAACACCTGAAAATGGCTGCACCCATCGATCCGCGCCGCTTCCTCCAACTCAATCGGCAGTGTCCGAAAGAAGCCCGTCAAAATAAATACAGAGATCGGAATGCCACTCGCCGTATAAATCAAAATCAGCGACCACAGTGAATTCAAGAGGCCGAGATTCTTCATCAGCAAAAACAAGGGAACGATCCCCAGCTTGATCGGAATCATCAGGCCAATAATGAAAAAGAAATATAGCCCCCCTGTCCATTTAAAGGAAAACCGCGACAAGTAAAAGGCCGCCATCGCTGAAAAAACCGTAATCAGCAATACTGACATGGTACTAACGAATACACTGTTCCATAAAAAGTCCGCAAAAGGCACGACTTCCCACAGCTTTTTGTACGTATCCAGGCTAAACGTTGTCGGAAGGGAAAGCGGACTCGCAAAAATCTCCATATTCGTTTTCAATGAAGAAGCAATCATCAGTACGATTGGATATAGTGCGACTAACGCGAATAAATACGCCAGTACATAAGATACAGTTCTCCCACCCACAGTCATCTTCACATCGCATCCTCCTTTCCACTTAGGAACACGCAATTAGTGTTGGACTTCCCGCTTCCTCATCAAATAGAGTGACAGCGCCGACACAGACCCGACGATGAAAAACAACACGACAGCCAACGCCGAACCGAGTCCAAGTGTGACATCCCCAGCGCCACTGCTAAACGCCATGCGATAAAAGTATACAGCCAGCGTATCCGTCGAATAAAAGGGCTCACCCATCGAGCCTTGCATGGCGTAGACGAGCTCGAACGCTTCAAACGCCTGAATGAACGTAAAAATCGTCATAATCGTAATCGCTGGCATACAAAGCGGCAAAATAATCTTCCACAGCATCCGCCAGCCTGTTGCCCCATCCAATCTCGCAGCCTCGATCAAATCCTCCGGGATCGACTGAAGTCCCGCCAAAAAGATCAGCATGGCAAAACCTATGCCAAACCAGCAGTTAATCAAAATAATCGCGAGAAGTGCTGTATCTGGGTCACCGAGCCATGGTCTGGCCCACTCCTCTAGGCCAATTTTTTCCAAAATGGTATTGAGTGCACCGTAATTCGGATTTAAAATCAACTTCCATAAAAACCCAATTACAATCACTGACAACAGCCTTGGCATGAAATAAGCAATCTTGAGGAACCCGGAACCGCGTATTTTGCGATAGATGAGAAAAGCCAGTCCGAAAGCGATCCCATTTTGCATAATCATCTCGACCACAAAGTAGAGGGCATTATGCCGAAAAGCATTCCAGAACATTTCGTTGAAAGGCTCCACCGTAAACAGCGTAATGAAATTTTGCAGTCCGACAAAAACCCCGCGCTTGATGCCGTTCCAGTCGTACAAGCTGTATAAGAATGCCGAAAAGATCGGATACACGACAAACAACGTGTAAATAACAAGCGCGGGCAGCGGAAACAAGTGAATCAGCCAGCGAGCTTGCCCCTTTGTTCGAATGCCTTTCCTGTTTACCGTCTCGATGATACCCACCCCTTTTTTTCGAAAATCATCGCGGCCTGTTCAGAAGCCAGGAGTGAATCCAACGAGGGTCCACTCCCGAATCCGTCTGCTATTTTCTACTTTTTAAAGGGAGGGAACCAGGTAGCCGCCGACTTTTGTACTTCTTCTACAACCTGCTCCGGGGTGAGTTTGCCTAAATACATTCCTTGGAGTGCGTTTTCTAATGTTTGCTTCGTGGTCGGTTTTCCTTCCGCGAAGTTGACGACCATCAAATATGGTGTGGCGCTGGTTTGGGACAGCTCTGCCATCTTGTTTACTAACGGATCATCGGTCGATACTCCCGGCACTGCGCTGATTCGTTTGAACTGGTTGGCGAATAGCTCCCCAAACTTTTTCGTCGCCATGAATTCCATGAACTTCAGTGCCTCTGCTTTGTGCTTGGACTTGGCATTGACGGCATAGGAGCCATCGACCCAAGTTGTCAGGACTTGTTTTCCGTCATCTGTTGGCATTGGGAAGAAATCAAGCGGCAAATCCGGGTTGAGCTTTTTGATTCCTTCCAGTTCAAAGCTGCCATTGATGAACATCGCTGCTTTTTCCATGGCGAACAACGTCCGCATATCGTTCAATTCGAGACCTACATAATTTTCCGGGAAATAAGGGATAAGCTCTTGCATACGCTGCACAGTTTCGAGGAACTCGGCGCTTTTTAGGTCACTTTCTCCTTTCAGCAGCTTATCGAGATAGTCCGTTCCGCTGTAGCTAGCTGGAGCAATCACACCATGACTGAGAGAGAGGAGCCAGCCTTCCTTTGCTCCAAAAGAGATCGGGACGATTCCTTTCTCTTTCAATGCTTTGGCTGTCGCGATCAACTCATCCCAGCTTTTCGGTGCCTGAAGGCCATTTTGCTCGAAGATTTTCTTGTTGTAGTAAAATTGTGTGGAGTTCAGGGATAGTGGGACACCGTAAACTTTACCATCTTTGCCTGTAGCCGCTGCGAGGACGTCTTTGGGCATGGTAGATATGCCTGGCACATTGTCGAGAGGCTCTAGATGTCCAGCTTCAGCCAGGGTAATCCCCGGAGCGTAGGGACGAAGCTGCAAAATATCTGGACCACTATCACTTTGGAGCGCCGTGTTGAGGATGGTATTGTACTCCGTTGCTTTGAATGGTTTGAAGTCGATCTTGATATTCGGATTGTCTGCCTCAAAAGCTTTGATGATTGCTTTGTAGCCCTCCGTGTCTTCTACACGCCAGCTATGCATGGAGAGTGTTACCTGCTGTCCTCCACCAGACTCTGTTTCGGTTCCTCCACTGCTACATCCTGTAACCACCATAACCGCAGCCAACACGATAGAACCTACATAGCGAAAACGAAATTGCTTCATGCGAAACCCTCCCCTTTTTCTTCCCTTAGGTCTGCAAAAGCTGGGCCGTAACAGCATCATGCAAAATCGGACGTAATTGCCGAAGCTGATGAGTGCGGCCTAGATGAACGGCGTTGGTGAGAAAGATAACAGCAAACTGTTGCTCCGGGTCGATCCACATGCTTGTTCCAGTAAAGCCCGTATGTCCGAAGCTCTTCCGATGCAAGCCGCTTCCACAGCTCAGCGTAGTGGATGCTTGATTGAGTTCCCAGCCATACCCTCTACTGCCATCTGCTTGCTCCGTATGATTGCGGATTGCCAGTTCGTACCATTCGCTTGCAAGTATTCGAGGATCTTGGTACAACCAACTCATCGCGTATCGGCACAGATCGTCAGCCGTTGAAAAAAGTCCAGCATGTCCGGCAACCCCTCCCATCGCAAATGCTTTCTCATCATGAACCTCACCTGTAATGTAGGCGTTGGTGAGGCTGCAATATTCAGTAGACGAAATATTCGGATAAATTTGCTGATTCGGACGGTAAATGGTATGTGTCATGCCCAATGGGGTGAAGATGCGCCGGGTTACAAACTGGTCCAAGCGCTCTCCTGTTACTTGCTCGATAACGAGGCCCAACCAAATCATTCCCAAATCACTGTAAACTACCTGAGCCCCTGGCTTGTGAATCAATTCTTGCTCATACAACAGCTCTGGCAAACAGATCTCACTATCGCGTCTTCTCTCTGCCAAATCTGCCGGCATTCCTGAGGTATGCGCAAGCAGCTGCGCGAGTGTGATCCGCTTTTTATCAGCGGGACAATCGGGGAAAAATCGGCCAATCTGATCATCTAGCGCTACCACCCCCTCCTGCACGAGCAAGAGAACAGCGGGCAGCGTCGCTGTCACTTTGGTGAGCGACGCCAGGTCAAACATGGTATCCGGCGTCACCCGCTGGTCTTTACCAATACTCGTCGTTCCGGCATCACACGCATACCAGATACGGCGATCACGCACGATTCGCAAGGCAGCTCCCGGCAGCAAACCGTTGTCCACCCATCCTTGCAAGAGCAGCTCCAGATCGTCCATGTCTTCCCTCCCTTTTCCTACGTTGATGAGCGTTTCGTCCGACTGACAGCAAGCCTTGATTTTTCCAACAGGGGAATGACTTGCTCTTGCATCCTGCTGATCATGGTAATAAACAAGATATCGATGACGTTCAATTGGGCAATACGCGATGCCATGGCTCCGCTGCGAATGCTTTTTTCTACCGAGCTTGTGAACAGCCGGATGTTGGCTAGTTCTGCTACTGGCGAGGGACCAAATTTGGTCAGTGTAATGATGGTCGCTCCCTGCTGCTTGGCCTCCGTCAACGATTGAATAATGTCTTCGGTCTGTCCTGAATAAGATATGCCGATGACCACGTCTTTTTCCGTTAATGTGACTGCGGACGTCAATTGAGCGTGAAAATCCGAATAAGCCTCGCACCACAGGTTAATCCGCGAAAATTTTTGCCGGATATCGTCAGCAATGACTGCCGATGCACCGACGCCGTAGACATCGATCTTCCTTGCCACCGACAGCACGTCGACTGCTTTCTTTACTTCTTCGTTGGACAAGACGGAGAGTGTATCCTGGATGGACTGAATATTGTTCCAGCTAACCGCTTGCATAATCGATTCAACTGAACCCTCCATCATAATCTCCTGATAACTGCCCATCGCCGTCTGTTTCGTCAAATCTCCCGCAATGCGTAGCTTTAGCTCTTGATATCCCTTCATATTAAGAGAGCGAGCCAAACGGATGATCGTCGCCTCGGAAACCCCACTATATTCTGCCAATTTCTGGACAGAAAGCTTCACGACATCTTCAGGGTGAGCCAGAATAAAATCGGCGACTTTTCGCTCCGAAGGCTTCAATTGATCCAAGATTGCTTGCAGGCTGACAAGCCCTCCATTTAACATATGTGACATCGCTCTCTTCCCCCAAATCTTATCTACATTTTATGTAGCATTATTTCTCTCGTCAATTGTTATCTAATAAACAATATTTCAAAACCACGAAGCTCAGCACAGCTCTTCTGAATTTGTTCTCTGTTTTTCTAAAAATTCCCTCCTTGACTTTCTCGTGGCGTCAAGCTTTACGCTTGCATCGCTAACAGGAATAAAAAGGAGGATTTTTCATGAGAACGTTACTGATTAAAGGCTGCATGATTTTGACGATGGTCGAGGGAGAGAAGCCATTTCAGGGAGATATTTGGATCGAGGATGGTCGAATTTCAAAAATCGGACCATCCCTTGAAGAAGAAGCAGACCGTGTCATATTGGCTAAAAATATGGTAACGATGCCCGGTCTCATCAACGCGCACAACCATGCCAGCATGTCCTTGCTGCGTGCTTTTTCTGATGACCTCAAGCTGATGGATTGGTTGGACAAAAAGATGCTGCCCGCTGAAGCCCGGATGACAAGAGACGATGTCTACTGGGGAACGACACTGGGGATCGCGGAAATGATCGCTTCTGGCACGACCGCTTTTGCCGACATGTACGTGCATATGGATGCTGTTGCCCAAGCGGTACTTGATTCCGGAATACGCGCTTCCTTGACTCGCGGCATGGTCTTTCTTGAGGATGACGGGGGACGACGAATGGCCGAAGCCTTAGACCTCATCGACAACTGGACGGGGGCTGGCGATGGCAGAATCACGACGATGCTCGGTCCGCATGCTCCTTATACGTGCCCGCCGAAACCTCTGCAAGGAGTCATCGAGCTTGCCCGCAAGCGTCATATCCCGCTCCACATCCATCTGGCTGAAACGATTGAGGAAGTAGAGAAAATCCGTGCCAAGTACAATCAGACTCCCACGGAGTATTTGCATGAACTGGGCATGTTCCACGACACGCATGTCTTGCTCGCCCATGCCGTTCATATGAATGAGTCCGATGTCGCGCTTCTTCGCGGGATGAGAGGCGGCGTCGCACATAACCCTGTCAGCAATTTGAAGCTCGGCTGCGGCATCGCCCCTGTCAGAGAGCTGATTGAGACCGGGGTCACTGTCGGGATGGGAACAGATGGTGCCGGCAGCGCTACGACTCTCGATCTATTTGCCGAGATCAAAGCCGCGACTTGGGTGCAAAAGCTCAAGCACGGCGATCCGACGGTACTTCCTGCCGAAGCCGCATTGCGCATGGCTACCATCGAAAGTGCGAAGCTGCTTGCGATCGATCACGAGGTCGGCACTCTTGAAGTCGGGAAGAGAGCTGATCTCATCCTGATCGATCTAGATAAACCGCACCTGCAGCCTGCCCATGACATCCCTGCCCTGCTTGCCTACAGCGCGACGGGAGCGGATGTGGATACAACCATCGTTAATGGAGAAATTTTGATGTATCAGCGCCAATTCCATACGCTCCGATGGGAGGAAATAAAGAGAGAAGCAACAGCGCGAGCCAGCCGACTTGTCGAGGGCCTGTAATTTCTTTTGTGCTCACAGGTTGAGTACGCAGAAGCCAATCGCGAGACACATCGCAAATACGCTCCACATGAAATAGGGAATGAGCAGCGAGGATGCGATTTTGTGGTGGGGACGAATAGCGCGAATGATCACCCATGTCGAATACATCACCAGGATGGTATCCAACGCAGCCAACACGAGCAGTTGATAACCGATAAACAACACGAAAAAAAGTTGATGAAAGAACCAATTGATTCCATATAGGAGCAAAAGCTCGCGGTCTATCTGCCTCGTTTGAATCAAGATCAGTAACGACCATGCTATGAGTGCGTATAAAATGAGCCAGATGATACGAAACAAGTAGATTGGCGGTGTTCCACCGGGCTTGGCAAGGGAATCATACCAGGCCCCACCGTCGGGAAAAGCAAGACCCCCCAGTGAATAGAGGACCACTCCCGCAAGAAATAGAAGAATATTGTGCACCAATCTCATCTTAGGAAGTCACCCTTTCCTCTTCTTTCTCTTCTTTCTCTTCTTTCTCTTCTATATCTATGAGTGGTCCTTCTCTTTTCATGCTAGTTTCAGAGATTTTAAAAAACTTCTTTGTACGTTGCTGTAGTGCCGGGGAGGAAACAGGAGAAAACGCTCAGCTTCTTGTCCCACCCGCTGTGGGATTGACTGCACGACTCCATGCAAAAAGCGAAACCGCGTCCAAAGTGGTCCACTCAGGATGTTTTTCAGAGGTGGACGCTTAAGGGCGTGTTTCGCTTTTTGCATTACGTCTCGGTCGGTGTACCAAAGATCTTCGCTTATTTCTCCTGTTTCCTCTACGAGCTTTCAGTGTTACCCGACTTTTAAAAGCCTTAAAAGATTGAAGAACGTAATCAGTTACGACAGAGAAGAATATTTCCAGACGTAGCGACTTGTGGAGTCCTACCGAGCGGAGAAGGGATTCGCGGGCAACAGAAACGCAACGTGCCCGTGCTACGAAGCGGCTACCACTTTTGCGTTCCCCCGCGAATTCCTTCGGAGCGGACAGTCTTAGCCCTCAGCAGGACGGAGCCTGGAGCCTAGACTGGAAATATTCTTCTCTTCACCGTAGCCACATAACAGGAGCCTCAAGTGGCTGTAGTGCTGGGGAGGAAACAGGAGAAAACGCTCAGCTTCTAGGGCCACCCGCTGGGGGATTGACTGCACGACTCCATGCAAAAAGCGAAACCGCGTCCAAAGTAGTCCTTTCAGGATGTGTTTCAGAGGTGGACGCTTAAAAGCGTGTTTCGCTTTTTGCATTCCGTCTCGGTCGGTGTCCCTAAGATCTTCGCTTATTTCTCCTGTT
>NZ_PXZM01000043.1 GCF_003013395.1 Brevibacillus fortis
GGTTAAGTTACTAAGGGCACACGGTGGATGCCTTGGCGCTAGGAGCCGAAGAAGGACGCAGCGAACTGCGATAAGCCTCGGGGAGCGGTAAGCACGCTTTGATCCGGGGATCTCCGAATGGGGCAACCCACCATCTGTAATGGGATGGTATCCTTCACTGAATACATAGGTGATGAGAAGGCAGACCCGGTGAACTGAAACATCTAAGTAGCCGGAGGAAGAGAAAACAATAGTGATTCCGTCAGTAGTGGCGAGCGAACGCGGAAGAGCCTAAACCGTCAGGTTTACCTGGCGGGGTTGTGGGGCGTCTCACATGGAGTTACAAAAGACGCGCGTAGGTGAACAGCTTGGGAAAGCTGACCATAGAGCGTGATAGTCGCGTAACCTAAACGCGCGTCTCTCCGAGACCAACCCCGAGTAGCGCGGGACACGTGAAATCCCGTGTGAATCTGGCAGGACCATCTGCTAAGGCTAAATACTACCTAGCGACCGATAGTGAACCAGTACCGTGAGGGAAAGGTGAAAAGCACCCCGGGAGGGGAGTGAAATAGTACCTGAAACCGTGTGCTTACAAATAGTCGGAGCCCGTTAAAAGGGTGACGGCGTGCCTTTTGTAGAATGAACCGGCGAGTTACGGTAGCGTGCGAGGTTAAGTTGAAGAGACGGAGCCGCAGCGAAAGCGAGTCTGAATAGGGCGATAGTACGCTGCCGTAGACCCGAAACCGTGTGATCTAGCCATGTCCAGGGTGAAGGTAGGGTAACACCTACTGGAGGCCCGAACCCACGCACGTTGAAAAGTGCGGGGATGAGGTGTGGCTAGCGGTGAAATTCCAATCGAACTCGGAGATAGCTGGTTCTCCCCGAAATAGCTTTAGGGCTAGCCTCGGAATTTAGAGTCTTGGAGGTAGAGCACTGATTGGACTAGGGGCCCTCATCGGGTTACCGAATTCAGTCAAACTCCGAATGCCAATGACTTATGTCCGGGAGTCAGACGGTGAGTGCTAAGATCCATCGTCAAAAGGGAAACAGCCCAGACCATCAGCTAAGGTCCCCAAGTATACGTTAAGTGGGAAACGATGTGGAGTTGCCCAGACAACCAGGATGTTGGCTTAGAAGCAGCCACCATTTAAAGAGTGCGTAATAGCTCACTGGTCGAGTGACTCTGCGCGGAAAATGTAACGGGGCTAAACGTATCACCGAAGCTATGGCAGTCCTTACGGACTGGGTAGGGGAGCGTTCCAAGCAGCAGTGAAGCCGTACTGGAAAGAGCGGTGGAGCGCTTGGAAGTGAGAATGCCGGTGTAAGTAGCGAAAAGACAAGTGAGAATCTTGTCCACCGAAAGCCTAAGGTTTCCTGGGGAAGGCTCGTCCTCCCAGGGTTAGTCGGGACCTAAGCTGAGGCCGAAAGGCGTAGGCGATGGACAACAGGTTGATATTCCTGTACCACCTCTGTTCCGCTTGAGCAATGGCGTGACGCAGGAGGATAGGGTGAGCGGCCTATTGGATGGCCGTCCAAGCAGTGAGTGTGGTGTGTAGGCAAATCCGCACACCGTTAAGCATGAGCTGTGATGGCGAGGGAAATTTAAGTACCGAAGTCCCTGATTTCACACTGCCAAGAAAAGCGTCTAGCGAGGAACAAGGTGCCCGTACCGCAAACCGACACAGGTAGGCGAGGAGAGAATCCTAAGGTGCGCGGGATAACTCTTGCTAAGGAACTCGGCAAAATGGCCCCGTAACTTCGGGAGAAGGGGCGCCTCGGTAGGGTTAATAGCCCGAGGGGGCCGCAGTGAAAAGGCCCAAGCGACTGTTTAGCAAAAACACAGGTCTCTGCGAAGCCGCAAGGCGAAGTATAGGGGCTGACGCCTGCCCGGTGCTGGAAGGTTAAGGGGATGAGTTAGCGCAAGCGAAGCTTTGAACCGAAGCCCCAGTAAACGGCGGCCGTAACTATAACGGTCCTAAGGTAGCGAAATTCCTTGTCGGGTAAGTTCCGACCCGCACGAAAGGCGTAACGACTTGGGCGCTGTCTCGGCAAGAGACCCGGTGAAATCATAATACCTGTGAAGATGCAGGTTACCCGCGACAAGACGGAAAGACCCCATGGAGCTTTACTGTAGCCTGGTATTGGAACTTTGTGCATCATGTACAGGATAGGTGGGAAGCTGAGAAGCAGGGGCGCCAGCCTCTGTGGAGCTGTCGGTGGGATACCACCCTTGATGTACGGAGTTTCTAACTCGTCGCCCTTATCGGGCGAGAGGACCATGCCAGGTGGGCAGTTTGACTGGGGCGGTCGCCTCCTAAAAGGTAACGGAGGCGCCCAAAGGTTCCCTCAGAATGGTCGGAAATCATTCGTAGAGTGTAAAGGCAGAAGGGAGCTTGACTGCGAGACCTACAAGTCGAGCAGGGACGAAAGTCGGGCTTAGTGATCCGGTGGTTCCGCATGGAAGGGCCATCGCTCAACGGATAAAAGCTACCCTGGGGATAACAGGCTTATCTCCCCCAAGAGTCCACATCGACGGGGAGGTTTGGCACCTCGATGTCGGCTCATCGCATCCTGGGGCTGAAGTAGGTCCCAAGGGTTGGGCTGTTCGCCCATTAAAGCGGTACGCGAGCTGGGTTCAGAACGTCGTGAGACAGTTCGGTCCCTATCTGTCGCGGGCGTAGGAAGTTTGAGGAGAGCTGTCCTTAGTACGAGAGGACCGGGATGGACGCACCGCTGGTGCACCAGTTGTCACGCCAGTGGCACAGCTGGGTAGCTATGTGCGGACGGGATAAGCGCTGAAAGCATCTAAGCGTGAAGCCCCCTCCAAGATGAGACTTCCCACAGCGCAAGCTGGTAAGACCCCTCATAGACGATGAGGTTGATAGGTTCGGTGTGGAAGCGCGGTAACGCGTGGAGCTGACGAATACTAATCGGTCGAGGACTTATCCACAAATTCTTAGCAATCATGCGTATTC
>NZ_PXZM01000044.1 GCF_003013395.1 Brevibacillus fortis
TGTTCAGTTTTCAAAGAGCAATTTCCTGTCCTCAATGTTCATCGTTATTTGTGATGGCGTCTTAAGGACAAGAATTAATCTATCATGTTACCTATATTTGAGTCAATAGGTTTTTTGAAAAAGTTTTTAAGTATAGTGTTCCTCCCCGAGTTTTCTGCGTCTGACATACTTGGATAACTCATTAGGAGAGGCGATTCTTGCATACATACGAAACATAATGGAGTATCTCTCCTCCATGGCCCGCTTCACTAGATGATCAATTCGTTTATCGCTAAAATCAAGGAGCATCTCTTCCAGCTCACGTTTTAACAAGTATTCTAGTTCCTGCACTTCTTTCGTATTGAACAAAAACCCTAGCAACGATATCGCCCTCCGCCTTACGAGTCTCTCCTTTATCCTTTCCATCAAAATTCAGCCCTATTCAAAATAAAAAGCCCCCGTTTAGGAAGGCTTCAATTTGTTCGCAAATCTGAATTATTTCAGTAAGTTCAATTGCTGCAGTTGTGGGCCCACTGTTTCCTTGATAATGGTTGGCGTAATCGTGCTCTCCACAATGGCAGCGACGAATAACAAAACGACCACAGTAAGAACCGCTATTGGAAATTGCTTGAGTGTATCGTACCAGTCATTTTTCAATCGTGCCAGCTTGTGCGGTTGGACCAGAACTCCCACAGACCGTAAACTCAGTACTCCTAAACGAATACCAATTCCCGCTGCAAACAGGATAGCTGGAAGCTCAAATATTCCATGCGGTAAAATACCTGCACTAAAAATAAGCCATGGGCTTACTCCCGCCGCACTGTATTTGAAAAGGATAAATCCAAGCAGCACTCCATTTGTGAGCAATCCAATTATAGGAAAGAATGCAAACAATATTCCCAGCGCCATCATCATCAATGCACTAAAGACATTATTGGAAAAAATCATCCAGAATACCGCTAAAGGCCCGCCGCCATTATCTTTTATCCGTTCAGCAATTTCCTTTAATTGGCCCATCATTTTATCGACCATATCTTCGACAAGCGGTGCTTGAAAATAACCAATCAAGGCGCCACCCAAAAATAATAAGCATGCGGCGAAGAAAAATTTTCGGTTATCAAGCCATAAATGCCGCAATCGATTGCCCATGCACCACACCCCTTTACTGCCTCTTATTTCACTATATGCATTGTACCTCAACAATAGCCAACAGGCCAAAGAATATCCTTGTCTTCCCTGCATAAACTGTTATCGGACAAAGGAGGTGCTTATCCATGAAATTCATTTACGTGATCAGCGCGAAACGATTAAAGCAAATCTTAATTATCGTCGCGGCCATCGTACTCACAGCTGGAATTGGTTATGCGGAACGCGATTCCATTGCTGCCTTTGCTGAAGGTGCCAGCGCGCAAGCCCCCCAAGCTATTTATAAGGTCGACACCAAAGAAAAGAAAATCGCCCTGACCTTTGATATTAGCTGGGGTGAGACACGAGCATTACCCATCTTGGATGTGTTGAAAGAAAAAAAGGTTAACAAAGCTACCTTTTTCCTCTCCTCCCCTTGGAGCCAACGACATCCGGACGTCTTGAAACGAATCAAAGAAGATGGCTTAGAAATTGGTTCACACGGTCACAAGCACGATAACTACACCAAATACTCCGATGAAGAGATTCGCTCCCAAATGGCCAAAGCCGACTCCATTCTTACCGAAATGACTGGCAAAAAACCAGCGCTCATTCGGATGCCAAATGGTGATTTTGACAAACGAGTGCTGGAAATCGCAAATCGCATGGGTTATACAGTCATCCAATGGGATACGGACTCAAAAGATTGGACCAACCCGGGAACAGATCTGATCATCAATAATGTATTGTCGAAAGCTCATCCAGGAGACATCATCCTGATGCATGCGAGCGATTCTGCGAAAGATACACATCTTGCCCTCCCTGTGATCATTGATCAACTTCGCAAGAATGGATATGAATTCGTTACGGTATCTGAACTCATTTCGGGTACCAGTGTAGACAGCAAAGAAATTCACTAAAACAAAAAGCTGACCTTCATTGGGTCAGCTTTCTCTTTTTACCAGGCGATGCAATTGCATGACTTGCCAGACGTTACAAAACAATAGTGGAACGAGCATGGACAGTGTTGCACGCACATTATCTTCCTTCAAAGCTGGAATCCATTCCAGTGCCGTGACAACAAACATAAAGAACGTCGTCGGTATCCATGCAGATTTATTGGTCAGACTCACTTTTCCATATGCGGTAACAAGCGCAACAATCAATAATAGCGTTGGCTCAATAAGGTACGGGCCAAATCCTTTTCCTTCACCGAAGGATGTATAGCGAAGATAAATCATATCGAAAAAGACAAACAAAATAAGAAATACTTGGACGCTTTTCCACATGGAAGCCGTTTTAAATATCGTTTTGGCGAAATAATTAATTGTCATATACGCAAAAAAGCCCATCTGCGCCACAATACTAATGGTCATTCCGTACAATAAATACATGAACAAGCCAACAAAAAAGTTACCTGTACCGCCTTCTAACAGCTTGTCCAAATCAAAAACAAGGGCAACCAGGATTCCACCTAATCCCCCAAGCAAGAGCGTGGTAATAAAAAGCCAGCCATACTTACGCAAACTCACCAAGTATTCCCTCCCATCCACATCGAATATGATTGTACCAATGGATACAAGAAAATACTAGCGTAAGAACAAAACAAAATGCACACGTTACTTGTAGGCAGAGTAAAGAAGGAGGTGTCCACCCCATGAGAAAGAAGACAATGTCTTTTTGGTTAACCGCTCTTGTCTGTCTGGTGCTCACCAGTTGCGGGGGTGGCGGACAAGCGCAAAGTTCGTCTCAGCCTGATTATAAAAGCGTCAAAGACATGGTGCTGGACATATTGCAGACGGACGAAGCGAAGCAATCTGTAGGTAAAATGATGAAGGATGACAAGTTCAAACAAAGCCTGCTGCTGGACGAGTCGACAGTGCGGACAACTTTGATTCAAAGCATGACGAATCCTAATAGCACGCACATCAAAGAAGCGTTTAAGGACCCCAAGTTCGCAAGCGCCATGGCTAAATCCATGAAAAACGAGCAAAAAACGCTAATGAAGGACCTGATGAAGGACCCTGAATACCAGAAAGAGCTCATAAGCGTAATGAAAGACCCTGAGTTTGAGAAAAATTTGATGGACCTGATGAAAAGCTCTGCTTATCGTCAACAAACCATGCAAGTGATGAAGGATTCCTTGCAGAGCCCATTATTCCAGGCTGAACTCATGAAGATCATGACCAAAGTATCCGAGGACATGACAAAACCCAAGGAACTGAAGTCGAAGAAAAAAGGAAAGGGAAAAGAAGGTGGCGAAGGAGGTTCCGGCGGCGGCAATCCTTCTTCCTAAAATACAAAGGTGAGCTCTATTGCAGAGCCCACCTTTTTCATCTTCTCGGATATTATTGTTTGACAGCTTCCCCGCATTTTTCTATGACACGTTTGGCCATATCGATGTACAACTGACCAATTTCCGTCTTTTCTCCATAGATGGATGGGGAATAATCAGGTTCAGATGGATGATTTTCCGGTTGGCCCAGCGGAATTTGAGCGAGCAGCTCACATGTCAATGTCTCGGCAAGCTTAGCTCCTCCACCACGTCCGAATACGTACTCTTTCGAACCATCCTTTGCTTCGTACCACGCCATATTTTCCACAATACCGAGGATTTCATGACCGGTCCGTTTTGCCATAGCGCCTGCACGGGCTGCTACAAACGCTGCAGTAGCATGAGGAGTCGTTACCACAATCTCCATGCTTTGCGGAATCATGGTATGCACGTCGAGGGCCATATCTCCCGTTCCTGGTGGCAAGTCCAACAAGAGGTAATCCAATTCTTCACCCCAGTGCACTTCCGTGAAAAAGTTACGCAGCATTTTACCCAACATAGGGCCACGCCAAATGATCGGAGAGTTATCCTCCACAAAAAAGCCCATGGACATAACCTTTACGTTTTGCTTTTCAACAGGCAGAATGGTTTCACCAATCACAGTTGGACGTTGTTCAATATTCATCATATCGGGCACACTAAAGCCGTAAATGTCTGCGTCGATAATACCCACTTTTTTTCCTAAACGCGCGAGGGCAACAGCCAGGTTCACTGTCACTGTCGATTTTCCGACGCCACCTTTTCCGGAAGTGACCGCGATAAAGGTCGTATTCGAATCCTTCGCCAAGATCGGGTTCAAGAGGGGAGCTTGTCCCGGTGTCATGTTATGTGTTTGCCCACCTTGGTTATTGCGAAGCTGGGCAGACAGAGCCGCGCGTTCCTCATCTGTCATCGAACCGAATTGCAGGCGTACCTCTTCGGCTCCCAGCGCTTTTACAGCTGAGATGACATCGTCCTCGATCTTGGCTTTGAGCGGACAGCCCGAAATCGTCAGAACGACCGTGAGACTTACTGTCTTGCCTTCAATTTGGATATCCCGAATCATGTTGAGCTCGACCAAGCTACGATTAATTTCAGGGTCTTTTACATCGCGTAATGCTTCGAGAACCTGTTCTCTGGTCAACATACTGGTTCACCTCATCTATGATCTTTAGAAACATTTTCATGCCAGTATAAAAAGAGCGTATGCGCGTTCATTATAGCATATTCGGGCGGTCGGGACACGACCACCGCCCTCTCAAGGTGTAATTGGCACTTTTTCTCCCGAATACTGACGCAATATCCCCTGATATATGGCATTCGCCATAGCCTTTTGGTATTCAACGCTCTGAAGTCGCTTTGCCTCCTCCGTATTGCTGACAAAGCCTACTTCGACCAAAACGGCCGGGCAGTTAACCTCCCGAATCAAGAACACATTGTTCGTCTTACTCGGAACCCGATCTGTATGACCGATTACTCGTTTGATTTCATCTTGTATCAGATACGAAACTTCTTCACTCTTTTTGAAGGTGGGAGAGTAAAATGTCTGCGCTCCCGACCATTTCGGAGAAGGGATGGAATTGACATGGATGCTAACCAAAAAATCTGGTGTACTATCATTGACCAGCTTCACCCGGTTTCTAATATCCTCCGATTTTCGTTTACGTGCCTGATCTGCATCCGGACTAGCTAAATCCTTGTCTTCTTCCCTGGTCATGACGACAAAAGCTCCAGACTGCTGAAGGAAATCCCTCAAATACATGCTAATGGCCAACGTCACTTCTTTTTCAACCACATCCCCGGCTTTGGAAACAGCACCCCCATCTTTTCCCCCATGCCCTGGGTCAATGGCTATGACCGTTCCCGTCAGCGGTAGCGACCATGCCTGCCAGGAAGAGCGATCCGGTGATTCGTAGGTGAACAACAGCATGAGTACTGCAAAAGCCAATATCCAGCCTACTCCTTTTCGTGTCACAGTGTATCGTCCCCTTTGTCCCATTCTCGTTCCATCATATGGACAAACATGGACAAATATACCCGTTTATGAAAAGGAAAAACCCCCTGCCTGCGAACAGACAAGGGGTTTGTATCGAACAGCAATTAGCGCTTGGAGAATTGAGGTGCGCGACGAGCTGCTTTCAAGCCGTATTTCTTACGCTCTTTCATACGAGGATCGCGAGTCAGGAAGCCAGCGCGTTTCAGAGCGCCGCGCAGTTCCGGATCTGCTTTCAGCAGAGCGCGAGCAACGCCGTGACGGATTGCACCAGCTTGACCAGTGGTTCCGCCGCCGTTTACGTTAACCAATACATCGTAACGACCAAGAGTTTCAGTCAGAACGAGTGGTTGTTTTACGATCAATTTCAGTGTTTCCAAACCAAAGTAAGTATCCATTTCACGCTTGTTGATCACGATGCGACCTTCACCTGGAACCAGGCGAACGCGTGCTACGGAGTGCTTACGACGACCTGTACCGTAGTATTGTACTTGTGCCACGTATATTTCCTCCCTTTACCTTAACCGCGAATTTGCCAAACTTCTGGTTTTTGTGCTGCGTGTGGATGCTCAGTTCCAGCGTATACTTTCAGCTTGGTGAACATTTGACGTCCCAGGCTGTTTTTAGGCAGCATGCCTTTTACCGCCAGTTCGAACATACGATCTGGTCTCTTGTTCAGCATTGCGCCAGCAGTGGTCTTTTTCAAACCACCTGGATACAGGGAGTGAGTGTAGTAAATTTTGTCATTCAGTTTGTTACCAGTCAATTTCACTTTGTCAGCGTTGAGTACGATTACGAAATCGCCAGCGTCAACGTGAGGAGTGAATTCTGGTTTCAATTTTCCGCGCAGGATAGAAGCTACTTCGCTCGCCAGACGACCCAGCGTTTGGCCTTCAGCGTCAACGATGTACCATTTGCGCTCAACTTCGAGCGGTTTCGCCATATATGTGGTACGCATTTTTGTCCCTCCTAAATATCTTACCTAACACATATCCATCTACTTATAACCAAAACAACCGAAACTTGCAATGGAAGATAATTGCTGTTACGGGTGAGCAACTCTTCCAGGTGTTCCATGTAATCACGATCTTGTCTTTCAATCCCGGGGCTAGAGTGGGGCTAGGCGGGGTTAAAATACCAAGGAATATCGTACTACATAGACGCCTTATAGTCAAGTGCTGCTCGTTCGTCTAATAGTTGGAAATTAGAAAACTAGTAGACAACTTCCCACATGGTCAGACCCTTGGCTGGTGCTGTCTTACCTGCCTTTTCCCGATCACATGCGGCGAGGATCTCCCTCAGTTCAGCAGGTTTTCTTTTTCCTTGCCCTACTTCAACCAAAGTCCCCACAATAATTCGAACCATGTTGTACAAAAAACCGTTGCCTCGACATGTCACCCATACCTCGTCTCCGCTTTTTTCCACGGTGAGCCCGTACACAGTCCGAACCTTGTCCTCGACGTATGTCTTTGCCGAGCAAAAGGAAGTAAAATCATGTTCACCCACCAAATAATGAGCAGCCTGCTGCATCGCGTCCACATCTAACGGAAACCGGACATGATCGGCGTAACGATGTCGAAATACATCTGCCACCGGATTGTTGTCGATGCAATATCGATATTCTTTTACTTGCACGTCAAAACGCGCATGAAAAGAGGCATCGACCTCTTCGACTGTCCGAATGACAATAGAATCAGGTAACTGATTGTTCAACACAAACCGCCACTTATCCATCGGAATGTTGCTCGACGTGTCAAAATGAATCACTTGACCACGCGCATGAACACCCGCATCTGTCCGGCCTGAACCGAAGACTTGGATATCCTCTCCGGTAACCCTCTTCAATGCAGCCTCAATTTCACCCTGGACCGTTACTTGATCTGGCTGTACCTGAAAACCGCTGAAGTCAGTCCCATCATATGCCAATACACATCGCAGTCGCTTCATGTACGCCACCATCCAATCACGATTACCAAGATCACACTCGCAACAGCTACAACTACATCACGCCAGGTAAACGTCAGCTTATTCAGCCGCGTTCTTCCCACTCCCCCGCGATAGCCACGTGCTTCCATCGCCAAAGCCAGCTCTTCTGCACGCCGAAACGCACTGACGAACAATGGGATGGCGATCGGAATCAGGTTCTTGGCTCTGCGCACGAGACTTCCACTGGTGAAATTGGCCCCTCTGGCGGTCTGCGCCTTGATGATTTTATCCGTTTCTTCCATCAGGGTCGGAATGAACCGGAGTGCAATTGACATCATCAGGGCTATATCATGAACCGGTATCCCGATCTTCCCTAGTGGTCCTAGTAAACGCTCCAAACCTTCCGTCAAATCGATTGGAGAGGTTGTCAGTGTTAGCAAGGAACTAATGAGAATCAAAAGTCCCAAGCGCAAAGAAATGAAGATCGCTTGGCGAACCCCCTGTTCTTCTACTGTAAACCATCCCCACTGAAAGTAGACCGTTCCGCCTTTCGTGATGAAGATATGCAAGACGACGGTAAATAAAATCAGGATCCAGACTGGCTTTAAGCTGTTTAATATATAGGACAATGAAAGCCTAGAAAGAAGTGCAGCATACAAGGTAAAACCAATGAGTATGGCGTACGTAATCGTATTGTTAGCCAGAAAAATCAGGGTAGCAAAAAGAATGATGAAGAGAAGCTTGCTTCGCGGATCTGCACGATGTAAAAAAGATTGCCCTGGTACGTATTGACCAATTGCGATATTCTGCAGCATGCCTAGCCCTCCTTTGGTACGGACAGTCGTTCCAGCAGATGGGCAATCAGCTCTTCCTCCCGATAAAGGGAGCTCGGCAGACTAGCCTTGTCCGGCAGCATTTGATTCATATGCGATACGAGAGCAACCGTTTCCGGTACATCCAAAGACAGCTCTCGGAGCCGATCCACTTGCATGAATACTTCCTCCGGCTTGCCCTGCAAAGCTACTTGACCTTGCGCCATCACAAGCAAATAGTCTGCATAGCGGGCTGCCTCTTCCATGCTGTGCGTTACCAATAGTGTCGTGAGGTTTTGTTCCCGATGAATCCGGTAGATCCCTTCCAGAATCGTTACTCGTCCCGCAGGATCAAGACCCGCAGTTGGTTCATCCAATACCAGAACCTTCGGCTGCATGGCAAGAACACCAGCCAAAGCAACACGTCGCATTTGCCCGCCACTCAAATGAAACGGCGAGCGATCCTTGATCGTGGCATAATCCAGGCCGACAATTTCAAGGGACTCCTTTACGCGCACTTCCGCCATTTCCGTTGGCAAGTCAAAGTTGAGCGGTCCAAAAGCAACATCCTTGGCAACCGTTTCTTCAAACAACTGATGTTCAGGATATTGAAAGACGAGCCCAATATCGCGCCTTTGAGAATGGGATAATCGCCGCTTTGGAGTAATGACCGCATCACCCAGGGTAATCTGCCCTGTACTAGGCATCAGCAACCCGTTCAAGTGCTGAATAAGCGTTGACTTACCCGAGCCCGTGTGGCCAATAATTCCGACAAACGAACCGGATGGAATCGTCAGCGAAATATTGTGTAAGGCAACTCGTTCGAACGGTGTTCCCTTTGCGTAGATGTGGCTTACTTGGTCAAAAGTAATTTGCATACGTGCTCCACCAGCTCCTCTTGATGCAGGACAAACGGTAAATCAATCCCTTTGGAATGAAGTGCGTGTCGCAGTCGAACGGCAAATGGTACATCCAGTCCCACCTGTTTCAATCGATCTACCTCATTAAACACTTCACTCGGCTGACCCTCCATCAGGACTTCACCCGCATTCATGACGATGACCTTATCTGAATAGATGGCTTCTTCCGGAAAATGAGTAATGTTAATGATCGTGAGTCCCTCGTTACGGTTCAGTTGACGAGCCAGATTCAGCACTTCCATTCTCCCTTGTGGATCAAGCATGGCAGTCGCTTCATCCAAGATGATGACAGAAGGACGCATCGCCATAATCCCTGCGATTGCCACTCGCTGCTTTTGCCCACCAGACAGACGATGTGGTTGTGCCTGTAAATAAGACTCCATCCCTACGGAAACGAGCGCTTCATCAATACGATCTCGCATCTCTTTGGGGTCCACACCCATGTTTTCTAGGCCAAAGGCGACATCATCTTCCACTGTAGCCCCAACAATCTGATTGTCCGGGTTCTGAAAGACCATGCCAACATGTCGTCGAATCTCCCAAAGCATCTCACCATTTTTCGTATCCATTCCACTGATGAGTACAGTACCGTCCTCAGGGAGCAGCAACGCATTCATCAGCTTTGCCATCGTTGACTTACCGGAACCGTTGTGACCCAATATGGATACAAAGGAACCCTTTTGAATGGTAAGGTCAACATCTTGTAATACAGGGACCCGTTGGCCATCCTCACCATCGTAGGTATATGAAACATCTCGCAATGCCAGCAGGTTATCTTCATTCATGAGGCATTCACAACCTCCCCAGCCTTCACAGGGAACTGACTAGCAGGATTTCGATGAGAAAGGAAAAAAGGGTTGAATCAGAGTCCAGCCTATGACCAGATCTGCCCCCACCCTTTTCGCGGTAATCTACTCGACCAAAGTCTGAGTAAATGACCTGTTACATGTATTAAACGAATTCGATGTACGCCATTGGAGCAGCGTCGCCACGGCGAGGGCCGGTTTTCAGGATACGTGTGTATCCACCGTTGCGCTCTTTGAAGCGAGGAGCGATTTCATCGAACAGTTTTTGAACTGCATCGCGGCCTTCTGCATTCGCAACTTCTTTGCGAACGAAAGCAGCAACTTGACGGCGAGCATGCAGATCGCCACGTTTCGCGAGCGTGATGATTTTTTCAGCGATTGGGCGCAGTTCTTTCGCCTTCATCTCTGTAGTTTCGATACGCTCGTTGATGATCAGGTCTGTTACCAAGTCGCGGAACAGCGCTTTACGAGCTGAGCTACGACGACCCAATTTACGTTGTGCCATGTGGTTTACCTCCCTCTTAATCGAGAGAACAAAAGTTTGCTTCTTGGTTTGCTATTCTAATCGTCGCTGCGCAGGGACAGGCCCAGTTCAGCTAACTTTTCTTGAACTTCTTCAAGAGATTTGCGCCCCAGATTGCGTACCTTCATCATGTCCTCTTCGGTCTTCTGCGTCAGCTCTTGCACGGTATTAATACCGGCACGCTTCAAGCAGTTGTAGGAACGAACAGAAAGATCCAGCTCTTCGATAGTCATCTCCAAGACTTTCTCTTTCTTGTCCTCTTCCTTCTCTACCATGATTTCTGCGTCCTTCGCCTCGTCAGTCAGACCGACAAACAGGTTCAGGTGCTCCGTCATGATTTTAGCGCCGAGACTCACGGCTTCTTCCGGACTGATGCTACCGTTAGTCCAAACCTCAAGTGTCAACTTATCATAGTTGGTCATTTGCCCTACACGGGTATTTTCCACTTGATAGTTAACGCGCTTGATTGGCGTGTAGATGGAATCAATCGGAATCACACCAATAGGCAGATCCTCAGATTTGTTTCCGTCAGATTGAACATAACCACGACCACGTCCAGCTGTCATGCGGATATGCAGACGACCGCCATTGGCCAACGTTGCAATATGAAGATCAGGGTTTAAGACCTCCACATCACTGTCAGCACGGATATCTCCCGCTTTGACAACGCCTTCGCCTTCTGCATCGATCTCGATTACTTTTTCTTCATCGGAATGGATCTTCAGCGCCAAGCCTTTGATGTTCAGGATGATCTCGGTTACATCTTCAACGACGCCTTCAATCGTGGAGAATTCGTGAAGAACCCCATCGATTTGAACAGTACGAACTGCCGCGCCTGGCAAGGACGAAAGAAGAATTCGTCTCAGCGAGTTGCCAAGGGTAGTTCCGTATCCGCGCTCTAGAGGTTCTACAACAAACTTTCCATACGAGTTGTCGTCGCTAACTTCCACAACCTCGATTTTTGGTTTTTCTATTTCTATCATTAAACAAACCCTCCTTCAAAACGTCGAAATCCTGGGGTGGGCCGCATACGTGCCCACTCAGGAATTTCCCCGGCGGTTTACCGTTTGCGTGCATGACAAGCTATAAATCAGAATTTACCATTCTAGTATGGACATGTTCTGAACGATATAAACCAGTTACACGCGGCGACGTTTTGGTGGACGGCAACCGTTATGCGGAATTGGCGTCACGTCTTTAATCATGTTCACTTCAAGACCAGTAGCTTGCAGGGAACGGATCGCAGCTTCACGACCAGCACCTGGGCCTTTTACTGATACTTCAAGGGAACGCATACCGTGTTCCATAGCAACGCGTGCAGCCGATTCAGCAGCCATTTGCGCAGCAAATGGAGTGCTTTTACGGGAGCCTTTGAAGCCGAGGGAACCAGCACTGGACCAAGAGATCGCGTTACCGTGTGGATCCGTGATAGTGACGATCGTATTGTTGAAAGTAGAACGGATGTGTGCTACGCCGACTTCAACATTCTTACGGTCACGACGACGGGTACGAGTTGCTGTAGCTTGTTTTCTTTTCGCCATGTCAGATTACCCTCCTTTACTTCTTCTTGTTTGCTACTGTACGGCGTGGACCTTTACGCGTACGAGCATTTGTTTTAGAACGTTGACCGCGAACTGGAAGTCCACGACGATGACGGATGCCACGGAAGCAACCGATTTCCATCAGACGCTTGATGTTGAGGGAGATCTCACGACGGAGGTCACCTTCCACCTTCACAGTTTTATCGATGTACTCACGAAGTTTGTTCACTTCGTCTTCTGTCAGATCGCGAACACGAGTGTTCATGTCTACGCCAGCGGCGGACAGAATTTTTTGAGACGTGGGGCGGCCAATACCAAAAATGTAGGTAAGAGCAACTTCAACGCGTTTTTCGCGCGGCAAGTCTACGCCTGCAATACGTGCCATGTGTCAAAAGCACCTCCTTGTTTACCCTTGTTTTTGCTTATGCTTCGGATTTTCACAAATAACCATTACGTTACCTTTGCGACGGATAACCTTGCATTTCTCGCAGATCGGTTTAACCGAAGGTCTCACTTTCATGGTTCTTGCCTCCCTTTTCTAGGGGTTTTACTAACTATTTATAGCGGTACGTAATACGTCCGCGGGTTAAGTCGTACGGCGACAGTTCAACAGTTACTTTATCCCCCGGCAGGATACGGATAAAGTGCATGCGGATTTTTCCAGAGACGTGAGCGAGGACTTTATGTCCATTCTCTAATTCTACTCGAAACATAGCATTTGGCAAAGGTTCGATTACCGTACCTTCCACCTCAATTACATCATCTTTTGCCATGGTAAACTCTCCTTTCTTCTGCTCTTCAGTCGGACCATGAGTTTTGCGAAATGATCACACAACGAACTTATCGTCGACACGTTGGACGACAATCCCGAAGCATTCGGAACTACCGTTTTTATGTCCGTGTAAAAATCTCATAGCCATCTTCCGTAATCGCGATGGTGTGTTCAAAATGAGCACAAGTTTTCCGATCCACTGTTACTACCGTCCAATTGTCCTCCAATGTGCGGACATAACGTTCGCCGGCATTTACCATTGGCTCAATAGCCAACACCATGCCTGGTTTTAACCGCGGTCCTCGATCAGGAGGGCCGTAATTAGGAACCTGTGGATCTTCGTGCAAGTTTTGCCCGATCCCATGCCCCACATACTCGCGAACGAGTGTGAAGCCGGCAGCTTCTGCATGAACCTGAATTGCATGAGAGATATCAGATAAGCGTCCACCCGGAACAGCTTTTTCAAGCCCCTTGTACAACGACTCTTCCGTTACTCTGAGCAGATTCTGGTTTTCTGTTGAAATCTTACCGACCGGATACGTCCAAGCGGAGTCGCCATGGTAACCCTGAAACTGGGCACCAATGTCGATACTGATAATGTCTCCTTCTTGCAACGCCCGTTTACCTGGGATCCCGTGTACGAGTTCTTCATTGACTGAAGCACAGATACTTCCTGGAAAGCCACCATAGCCTTTAAACGATGGAATTGCTCCCATGCTTCGAATAAAGGTCTCGGCAATTTCGTCTAGCTGCTTCGTCGTGACACCAGGCTTGATCGCCTTGGCCAGTTCTTGATGGGTGAGTGCGACGATACGACCAGCTTCGCGCATAACCTCAAGTTCTGCTTTCGACTTTAGGATAATCATTCGCAATTACCCTCGCAACAAAGACTTAATTTCCGCAAACACTACCTGGATATCTTGTTCTCCATCGATATCTCGCAGAAGCTCCTGTGCGGAGTAGTAGTCGATAAGTGGCTGTGTTTGCGCGATATTCACGTCAAGACGTTGTGTTACCACTTCGATCTTGTCGTCTTCACGCTGATACAGCTTACCACCGTCTTTATCACATACGTCAGCCTCTTTTGGAGGATTGAACATCGTGTGATAGCTAGCACCACAAACAGGGCAGATCCAGCGACCGGTCAGACGTTCAATCAATTGCTCGCGTTGAACGTTGATGTTAATTACATGGTCAATTTCGCGTCCCAGCTCTTTTACGGTAGCTGTCAACGCTTCCGCCTGAGGAACTGTGCGCGGAAAACCATCTAAGAGGAATCCCTTTGCGCAGTCTTCCATCGAAAGGCGCTCCCGCACAATACCAATGACGACCTCGTCTGGGACGAGATGACCTTTATCCATGTAGGATTTAGCCTCTAGTCCGAGCGGCGTTTCATTTTTGACCGCAGCTCGGAACATGTCGCCAGTCGAAATGTGCGGAATGTCAAACTCTTTTACGATACGTTCTGCCTGTGTCCCTTTACCGGCTCCAGGCAGTCCCATCAGAATTATATTCAAGTCCATTCCCTCCGTCCCATCAAAAAGCAGAAGCTTTTCTGTAAACATCTAAGTCATTACTTGATAAACCCTTGGTAGTGGCGTTTGATCATCTGACTTTCAATCTGCTTCATTGTATCCAAGCATACCCCGACCACGATCAAGAGCGATGTACCGCCGATGAAAATGGATTGCGGCAAGTTTGCAATACTACCGAAGAAGAATGGCAAAATGGCAATTGTCATAAGGAACAAAGCGCCCGCCAATGTTAACCGGTTTAACGTACGAGTAATGAATACCTCAGTGTTTTTACCAGGTCGGATACCAGGAATGTAACCGCCATTTTTTCTCATGTTCTCTGCCATTTGTACAGGATTGATCTGTACGAATGTGTAGAAGTAGGTGAATCCGAGAATCAAGATAGCGTAGAGCGTCATTCCTAATGGTTTGTTGACTTGGAAGTTCTCATAAATCCAGTTGGCAAATCCTTGTCCAGATGCATCCACCCAGAACTGAGCAATTGTTGACGGGAACATTACCAGCGATACCGCAAAGATAACAGGAATAACACCAGCAGAGTTGATTTTCAGTGGAATGTGGGTAGATTGACCACCGTACATTTTGCGTCCAACCACTCGTTTCGCATATTGCACTGGAATCTTACGAAGACCTTGCTGCATAAAGATAACCCCGACAATAATGGCGAGGACCACCAATAGGATAAGCAGAACTTTGACGATGCTGAAAAAGATGTTTACAGATGGATCACCAAACATCGTGGTGTAAATCGTCGCAGCTGCATTAGGCAATCCAGCAACGATCCCGGCAACGATCAGGATCGAAATCCCGTTACCGATACCCTTCTCCGTAATCTGTTCCCCCATCCACATCATGAATGCGGTCCCAGCTGTCAAAGTCAACGCAATGAGTGCATAGCTACTAACCGACGTGTCGTTTAGCAATCCAGGCGCCATATTGTTGAATCCAATCGTCATCCCTACAGACTGAATCAAACCAAGGATGATGGTAGCGTAACGGGTAACGGTAGCAATCTTGCGACGGCCAACTTCCCCTTCACGAGCCCATTGCGTAAGCTTAGGCACAACATCCATGGACATCAGCTGCATGATAATCGATGCCGTAATGTACGGCATGATACCCATGGCAAAAATCGAGAAGTTTTGCAGTGCTCCACCAGAGAAGGTGTTCAACAAGCCCAGTAATTGGTTTGTGTTCTGCTGAAACAACTCGACGTTTACGTTAGGAACTGGCACGAAGCTTCCGATCCGGAAAACAACCAGCATCATGAGCGTAAAAAGGATCTTACTACGCAAGTCGCTAATCTTAAAAATGTTAGTTAAGGACGCTAACATTAGATCACCTCGGTTGTTCCACCGACTTGAGCGATCTTCTCAGCAGCAGCTCCGGAGAACTTGTGAGCTTTTACAGTCAGCTTCACAGTCAGTTCACCGTTAGCAAGAACCTTAACACCATCGCGCAGCGCACTGATAACACCAGTTTCTTTCAACAGTTCAGGTGTTACTACAGTGCCCTCTTCGAAACGGTTCAGCGCGTCCAAGCTAACAATCGCAAATTCTTTGCGGCTGATGTTAGTGAAACCACGCTTAGGCAGACGACGGTACAATGGGTTTTGACCACCCTCGAAACCAGGGCGAACACCGCCACCAGAACGAGCGTTTTGACCTTTGTGACCTTTACCAGCAGTTTTGCCAGTACCGCTACCAATACCGCGACCGATGCGCTTACGAGTGTGACGGGATCCTTCTGCAGGTTGCAGTTCATGCAATTTCATACGTTGCACCTCCTAACTAATTGAGATGATCAATTAAGCTTCTACTTCTTTCACTTCAACCAAGTGCTTCACTTTGAAAACCATTCCACGGATTGCAGCGTTATCTTCCTTCACTACAGTGGAGTTGATTTTGCGAAGACCCAGAGCTTTTACAGTGTCTTGTTGGTCAACAGTGCGACCAATCAAGCTGCGTTTGAGGGTGATTTGCAATTTTGCCATTTTCATTCCCTCCTTATTAACCCAACAACTCGTCAACAGTCTTACCGCGCAATTTCGCGACATCTTCCGCTGTTTTCAGACGACCGAGGCCTTCCAGCGTAGCGTTGACCATGTTGATAGGATTGTTGGAACCAAGAGACTTACTCAAAATATCGCCTACACCAGCCAGTTCGAGTACGGCACGAACAGGTCCACCAGCGATAACTCCTGTACCAGGGGCAGCAGGCTTGATGAGAACCTTACCTGCGCCAAATTGGCACAGTACTTGGTGTGGGACAGTTGTCCCTCTCATCGGTACACGAATCAATTTTTTCTTAGCATCGTCAATCGCTTTGCGAATGGCGTCTGGAACTTCTTGAGCTTTACCCATACCAGCACCTACGTGGCCGTTACGGTCTCCCACAACAACCAAGGCGCTGAAGCTCATGCGACGTCCACCTTTAACCGTCTTAGCTACACGGTTAACTGCGACTACTTTTTCTTCGAGCTCTAATTTGCTAGGGTCGATACGCATTCCTTACCCTCCTTGTTGTTAGAATTGCAGACCAGCTTCACGAGCTGCTTCTGCCAGTGCTTTAATACGTCCATGATAGATGTAACCACCGCGGTCAAAAATCACTTCAGTCGCACCTTTTTCTTGTGCACGCTTAGCGATCAGTGTGCCAACAGCTGTAGCAGCTTCCACGTTAGTGCCATTTTTCAGGCCCAGCTCTTTATCCAAAGAAGATGCAGATACCAATGTTGCGCCTGTTGCATCGTCGATCAATTGAGCGTAGATGTGCTTAGAAGAACGGAATACGTTCAGACGCGGGCGAATGGTTGAACCAATCACGCGTTTGCGGATTCGCAGATGACGTTTTTTCCGAGCTTTGTTTTTATCAGCTTTCGTAAACATTAAGCGGCCTCCTTTCTCATGAAGCTAGAAGCTTATTTACCTTTTTTACCTTCTTTACGACGAACCACTTCGTTGTTGTAACGAATACCTTTACCTTTGTATGGCTCAGGTTTGCGCAGGGAACGAATCTCAGCAGCAACTTGGCCTACACGCTCTTTGTTGATACCTTTAACAATCAGAGTCGTTTGGTTAGGTACGTCGATTTCGATACCCTCTTCTGGAGTAACTTCCACTGGGTGGGAGAAACCAAGAGAGAGAGTAACGCCGTTGCCAGTTTTGGCAGCACGGTAACCTACACCGACCAATTCCAGGGTACGAGTGAAGCCTTCAGATACGCCATTTACCATGTTGGCAACCAGCGCACGAGTCGTACCATGCAGGGAACGGTGAAGTTTGTTATCGCTTGGACGCTCTACTACTACTTCGTTTTCAGCGATGTTGATTTTGATATCTTCATGGAAGCTACGAACGAGTTGACCCTTAGGGCCTTTTACCGTCAGCTCAGTTCCGTTCAGAGTGAGGGTAACGCCTGCAGGTACCACGATCGGTTTTCTACCGACACGAGACATGTGGTGCACCTCCTGTGCTATTTACAATCTATTAATTACCAAATGTATGCGAGAACCTCTCCACCAACGTGTGCTTGACGAGCTTGCTTGTCAGTCATTACACCAGTGGATGTAGAGATGATCGCGCAACCGAGACCACCCAAAACCTTAGGTACTTCATTGTTCTTTGCATAAACACGAAGTCCTGGCTTGGAGATACGTTTCAGACCTGTGATGACGCGCTCGTTGCTCGCACCATATTTCAGGAATACGCGGATGATTCCTTGTTTGTTGTCTTCAACAAACTCCGCATCGCGGATGAAGCCTTCTTCTTTCAGAATGCGCGCGATTTCCTTCTTGATGGTGGACGCCGGGATTTCCACTTTCTCGTGGCGAACCATGTTGGCGTTACGAATTCGTGTCAACATATCTGCGATTGGATCAGTCATAACCATGAGAGAAAACCTCCTTCCCGTTTCAAATTACCAGCTTGCTTTTTTCACGCCTGGAATTTGACCTTTATAAGCAAGTTCACGGAAGCAAATACGGCAGAGTTTGAATTTGCGCAATACGGAGTGAGGACGTCCGCAACGCTCGCAACGAGTGTACGCGCGTACTGCAAACTTCGGCTGCCGCTGTTGCTTGATGATCATTGATTTCTTTGCCACATTCTTCCCTCCTTACGAGTGGGTTTATTTACGGAATGGCATACCCATTTGAGTCAGCAACTCACGAGCTTCCTCATCCGTTTTCGCGGAAGTAACAATAACGATGTCCATACCGCGAACTTTATCAATTTTATCGTACTCGATCTCAGGGAAGATCAATTGTTCCTTCAGACCAAGTGTGTAGTTACCGCGACCGTCAAAAGCCTTGGAAGAAATTCCACGGAAGTCACGAACACGCGGGAGAGATACGTTCATCAATTTGTCGAGGAAGTGGTACATACGCTCGCCACGCAGGGTAACCTTCGCGCCGATTGGCATACCTTCACGCAATTTGAAACCCGCGATGGATTTCTTAGCCTTTGTTACTACAGGCTTTTGACCAGCGATGATTTGCAGGTCTTCAATTGCAGTATCCAAGGACTTAGCGTTAGCTACCGCTTCGCCAACACCCATATTGATGATGATCTTTTCTACTTTCGGCACTTGCATGATGGAAGTGTAGTTGAACTTGCTCATCAAACCAGGCACGATTTCGCTCGTATACTTTTCTTTCAATCTTGTTGCCATTTAGGATATCCTCCTTTCCAACCTGACTACTTGTCGAGTACTTCGCCAGACTTTTTCGCGTACCGAACTTTCTTGCCGCTATCCAATACTTTGTAACCGATGCGAGTAGCTTTTCCGGACTTCGGATCGATCAAAGATACGTTGGATACGTGAATAGCTGCTTCTTGAGTCACAATGCCACCTTGCGGGTTAGCTTGGGACGGACGGCTGTGTTTCTTCACGAGGTTGATACCTTCAACCAGAACGCGTTCTTTCTTCGGATAAGCAGCGAGAACGCGACCTTTTTTGCCTTTATCTTTGCCCGCATTTACGATAACAGTGTCGCCTTTTTTAACGTGCATCGCTTGGTGCACCTCCTATCGAACAAACTGCCTGAGTTTTGCCGTTCAATTAGATAACCTCTGGAGCCAGAGAGATGATCTTCATGAAATCCTTATCGCGGAGCTCACGAGCCACAGGTCCAAAGATACGAGTACCACGAGGGGATTGATCGTCTTTGATAACTACAGCTGCATTCTCATCGAACTTGATGTAAGAACCATCGTTACGACGAACGCCACTTGCTGTGCGTACTACAACCGCTTTAACTACTTGACCTTTCTTGACAACGCCGCCGGGTGTAGCGGATTTTACGGAGCACACGATAACATCCCCGATGTTCGCCGTTTTGCGACCGGAACCACCCAGAACCTTGATGCACATGAGTTCCTTAGCACCGGAGTTGTCAGCAACAGCCAATCTCGTTTGAGTTTGGATCATTTACTGTTCCTCCTTTCGGATTTATCTATCCGAAAATCTGACTTATACGATTACTGCCTCTTCAACGATACGTACCATACGGAAACGCTTGTCTTTAGACAATGGACGAGTTTCCATGATTTCTACGATGTCGCCAACTTTTGCTGCGTTGTTCTCATCGTGAGCCTTGAACTTTTTGGAGAATTTCATGCGTTTACCGTACAATGGGTGTGTCTTGTAAGTTTCAACAAGAACAACAATGGTTTTATCCATCTTGTCGGAAACGACGCGACCTACAACGGTTCGACGCATATTGCGATCTGCGGTCATCGTTCAAACCTCCTTCCTATAATTAGCCGATTCCCAATTCTCTCTGGCGCAGGACGGTTTTCGCACGAGCAATATCCTTACGCACTTGTTTGATACGAGATGTGGTTTCGAGTTGACCCGTAGCCAACTGGAAACGAAGGTTGAACAACTCTTCTTTCAAAGAAGTAACGTTTTGTTCTAGCTCGGCAGTGGTCAAATTACGGTACTCATTAGCCTTCATGTGCGTCACCACCCACTTCTTCACGCTTCACGAACTTGCACTTGATAGGCAGTTTGTGCATAGCCAGACGCATAGCTTCGCGAGCGACTTCTTCAGGAACACCAGCAAGTTCAAACATGATCTTGCCTGGCTTCACTACCGCTACCCATTTCTCAGGAGAACCTTTACCGGAACCCATCCGTACTTCGAGCGGTTTTTGTGTAACTGGTTTGTCAGGGAAAATTTTAATCCAGACTTTACCACCACGTTTAATGTAACGGGTCATTGCAATACGGGCAGCCTCGATTTGACGGTTGGTTACCCAAGATGGTTCCATTGCTTGCAATCCGTATTCACCGAACGCAACAGTGGTACCGCCTTTTGCGTTACCTGCCATTTTCCCGCGGTGTTGTTTACGGTGTTTCACGCGTTTTGGCGTCAACATGATTACTTGCCTCCTTCCTCAGTAGCGACGTTCTTTCTCGCTGGAAGGACTTCTCCACGATAGATCCACACTTTAACACCGATGCGACCATAAGTGGTATGTGCTTCAGCAGTACCGTAGTCGATGTCAGCGCGCAATGTGTGAAGCGGAACAGTACCTTCGCTGTAACCTTCAGAACGTGCGATGTCCGCGCCGCCAAGACGACCGCTTACCAAGGTTTTGATACCTTTAGCACCTGAGCGCAGCGAACGAGTGATCGATTGCTTTTGCGCACGGCGGAAAGAAATGCGGTTTTCCAATTGGCGTGCAATATTTTCAGCTACCAGAGTAGCATCCAGATCCGGACGTTTTACTTCGTTGATGTTGATATGAACGCGTTTGCCAGTCAGTTCGGTCAAAGTTTTGCGCAGAGTTTCAACCTCTGAACCACCTTTACCAATTACCATACCAGGCTTAGCGGTGTGAATCGTAACGTTCACGCGATTAGCTGCGCGTTCGATTTCGATCGTGGATACAGCAGCATCTTTCAGACGCCCTTTTACATACTTACGGATTTTCAAGTCTTCGTGCAACAGAGTTGCGAAGTCCTTGTCAGCGTACCATTTGGACTCCCAGTCACGAATGACACCGATCCGAAGACCTACCGGGCTTACCTTTTGACCCACACGTAATCCCTCCTTATTTCTCGTTTAGTACCACTGTGATGTGGCTCGTGCGTTTATGGATGCGGCTAGCGCGACCCATAGCGCGCGGACGGAAACGCTTCAACGTAGGACCTTGGTCTACGAAGATTTTGCCAACTACCAGGCTATTTGGATCCAGCTCATAGTTGTGCTCAGCGTTTGCAATAGCCGACTTCAGGAGCTTTTCAACAACTGGAGAAGATGCCTTTGGCGTGTGTTTCAAGATCGCCAAAGCTTCACCTACTTGCTTGCCTCTGATCAAGTCAGCCACGAGGCGGACTTTACGAGACGCGATACGAATATTGCGTGCAACTGCTTTTGCTTCCATCTTTGTACCTCCTCTCTGTCAAGAGAAAATTAGCGCTTCTTGGACTTCTTGTCGTTGTCGACGTGACCCTTGAAGGTACGAGTTGGTGCGAATTCACCCAATTTATGACCAACCATGTCTTCCGATACGTATACAGGTACATGTTTGCGGCCATCGTAAACTGCAAACGTGTGTCCTACGAAATCAGGGAAGATGGTGGAACGGCGAGACCATGTTTTGATCACGCGTTTCTCGTTCTTTTCATTTTGCTCGTCAACTTTTTTCATCAAGTGGTCATCCACGAAAGGACCCTTTTTTAAGCTACGTCCCATTAGTGAACCTCCCTTCGCCAAAGGCGTTCGGTTATAGTATCAGCCTACCTTACTTTTTACGGCGGCGGATGATGTACTGGTCGGACTTGTTCTTCTTCTTACGAGTCTTGAGACCCAGGGTTGGTTTACCCCAAGGAGTAACAGGAGCCTTACGACCGATTGGAGCGCGACCTTCACCACCACCGTGTGGGTGATCGTTAGGGTTCATTACGCTACCGCGAACTGTCGGGCGAATACCCAACCAGCGGGAACGTCCTGCTTTACCGATGTTCAACAATTCGTGATCTTGGTTACCTACTTGACCGATAGTAGCACGGCAAACGTTATGAATGCGGCGTGTTTCACCGGAAGACAGGCGTACGATTACGAATTCACCATCACGACCAAGCAATTGAGCAGAAGTACCAGCAGCGCGAACCAATTGGCCGCCTTTACCAGGTTTCAGCTCGATGTTGTGGATGGTTGTACCTACCGGGATTTTCTCCATTGGCAGTGCGTTACCGATTTTGATGTCGGCATCTGCTCCGGATACAATCTGGTCGCCCACTTTCAGGTTTTGTGGAGCGATAATGTAACGCTTTTCACCGTCTGCATAGTTGATCAGCGCGATGTTAGCGGAACGGTTTGGATCGTATTCAATGGTTGCTACGCGACCAATGATACCATCTTTGTTACGTTTGAAGTCGATAATACGGTATTTACGTTTGTGACCGCCACCTTGATGACGAACGGTAATTCTACCTTGGTTGTTGCGACCAGCTTTTTTGCTGAGAGGCGCCAACAAGGATTTTTCGGGAGTCGACGTGGTGATCTCCTCGAAAGTAGAAACCGTCATTTGGCGACGACCAGGAGAAGTCGGTTTAAACTTTTTGATACCCATGTTAATACCCTCCTTTTCGGTAGTCGTCGAGGTTATACTCCCTCGTAGAAGGCCAATTCTTTGCTGTCATCAGTCAGCTTAACGATTGCTTTCTTCCACTCGGATGTGTAACCGGAGTATTTTCCGTAGCGTTTTGGTTTAGCAGGTACACGAACTGTGTTAACTGCTTCTACTTTTACGCCAAATACTTTTTCAACTGCTTGTTTGATTTCTGTCTTGTTGGCTTTGAGAGGTACTTCGAATACGTACTTTTTCTCAGCCATCATATCAGTGGTGCGCTCGGTAATGACAGGGCGTTTAAGGACATCATGAAGGCTCTTCATTAGGCGAGCACCTCCTCTACTTTCGCAATCGCTTCTTTCGTCACGATTACTTTGTCATGCGCTACCAGATCAAGAACGTTAATGCCAGCAGCATCTACGATTTTTGCACCTGGAATATTGCGGGAAGCAAGAGCTACGTTTTGGTCGTACTCGGAAGTAACGATCAGAACTTTGCGATCAGCTTTCAAGTTGTTCAGAACAACTGTCATTTCTTTAGTTTTAGGAGCTGCAATGTTCAGAGCTTCCAAAACCAAAATTTCATTGCTTTGTACTTTTGCGGAGAGTGCGGATTTCAGTGCCAAACGGCGAACTTTACGGTTCAGTTTGTAACCGTATTTGCGCGGAGTTGGACCGAATACAACACCGCCACCTTTCCATTGCGGAGAGCGAATGGAACCTTGGCGTGCACGTCCTGTACCTTTTTGGCGCCATGGCTTGCGGCCACCACCACGTACTTCAGAACGGTTCTTTACATCATGTGTACCTTGGCGTTGGGATGCTTGTTGCATCACGATCGCATCGTACAGAACTGCGCTGTTAGGCTCAATCCCAAATACGCTGTCTGCCAGATCGATTTCGCCAACTTGAGAACCGCTTTGGTTATAAAGAGCTACTTTCGGCATGTCAGTTCCTCCTTTCCTTACTAGTTCTTCTTGACTGCCGTGGAAACCAGTACGCATCCGTTTTTCGGACCAGGCACGGAGCCTTTCACGAGAATCAAGTTGCGTTCTGCGATAACTTTAACCACTTCCAGGTTTTGAATGGTAACGTTGTCTCCACCCATTTGACCTGGCAGGGTTTGGCCTTTAAATACACGACCTGGATCGACAGCACCCAAAGAACCTGGGCGGCGATGGTAGCGTGAACCGTGAGCCATAGGACCGCGGGATTGATTGTGACGTTTGATAGCACCTTGGAAACCTTTACCCTTGGTTACGCCGGCAACGTCAACGAATTCTCCCTCAGCAAAAATGTCAGCCTTCAACTCTTGACCAACCTCATAATCAGCGAGGTTTACTCCGCGAATTTCGCGAACGAAGCGCTTAGGAGCAGTGTTAGCTTTTGCTGCATGGCCTTTTTCCGGCTTGTTAGCGCGCTGTTCTTTTTTGTCTTCGAAGCCGATTTGAATCGCTTCATAACCGTCGTTCGCAACGTCTTTCTTCTGAAGAACTACGTTAGAACCTGCTTCGATAACCGTTACAGCAATCGCTGCTCCGTTTGGACCAAAAACTTGACTCATTCCAAGTTTTTTCCCTAAGATTCCTTTGGTCATTTGTGCCACCTCCTGTGCTTATTTCAGTAAAACGTTTTATGTTGTATCAAGTCCCCATCGATGCGCAGGGGTGCCATTTAAGGGTTTGTTGCTTGGTATAACACGCTTATCAAGACAACGTCTGCGCGTGTATCGCTTTTTGGGACCTTACAGTTTAATCTCGATGTCCACACCAGATGGCAGATCCAGACGCATCAGAGCATCTACTGTTTGTGGTGTAGGATTCAAGATATCGATCAAACGTTTATGTGTACGCATCTCGAATTGCTCACGAGAATCTTTGTACTTATGAACCGCACGCAGGATCGTGTAAATTGCTTTCTCCGTAGGAAGTGGAATTGGACCGGATACGTTAGCACCGGAACGCTTCGCAGTGTCCACGATTTTCTCTGCGGACTGATCCAGGATTTTATGATCATACGCCTTCAAACGAATACGAATCTTTTGCTTTGCCATTGAAGTCCCTCCTTTTTCGCCCATTTTTTAAACAGACATTTCTCCGTGGAAATATCCTGCACCCCAGTCATGGCAAAGGGCCCGGGTGTGTCAGCAACCTCCCACATCATCGCAAGTCCATGACCAACATTCAATATTGTACTAAAAAGATCTGGGCAACGCAAGTTTTTTCTTGGGTTTCCGAATATTTTTTTGTACACGGTGTGCCTACTGAATGACTCACCTTGATCATCTTACAGATTTCCGGGAAAAAAGGCAAGCGGGATTACCTGCCAACTCGCCGAGTAATCTATCTATAATAGAAGGAAGACGTTATACTTATGGTTGTAATCGTTTAGAAATGGAGGTTTTCCTCAGTGTCTGATGTGAATCAAACCCCTTATGAAATCATCGGCGGTGCAGATACCTTGGCCCGTCTTGTCGATTCCTTTTACGATCTGGTAAAGCAGCATCCCGACATTACCGAGCTCTTCCCTGACGATTTAACCGAAGTGAAGGAGCGTCAATATCAGTTTTTGACACAGTTTCTCGGTGGTCCAAGCCTTTATTCGGACGCCCATGGTCATCCGATGCTGCGAGCACGACATATGCCGTTCCCTATTGGACCTATACAGGCAGAGGCTTGGCTCTCATGTATGGATAAAGCCATGGATTTGACAGGACTCGAAGGAGAAATTCGGAAACAAATCTTTGATCGTTTGCGTTTAACCGCCCACCATATGGTCAATAAGTGGGAACAATAAGAAAAAGCGTAGGACAATTTCTGTCCTACGCTTTTGTTGTTAGATCAGAGGTTGCTGCCGTACTTGTAACTTTCGGTCTCACCAGGCTACGCGATCCCAAATAAACACCGCCGACTATCATACACAACGCCAGCAAGTGTACGAGTTGAAGTCTTTCGCCCAGGAATATCGCCGCAAATACCAAGCTGGCCATTGGCATTCCATTTAGGAAAACAGCCGTTCGACTTGCCCCCAGCTGACGTATCCCATAGTTCCAGCCGATCGAGCCGACCGCAGTTGATAGCGCACCTGAAGCAAATATCACAAGCCACTGGAAAGAAGAAACGTCCAAAGAGAGATAATAGGATGCAGGTTGGACAGTCAATGCTACTCCCCACAAGAAGAAGACCCCAAACATTTGTGATAAAGCCGTAATTAAAAGAACTGGTACACCTCTTACGACCAATTTCCGTATGAGCAAACCACCCGTTACATACATAAGCATGGAGAAAAACATAATGGCATCTCCCCAGCCATTCATATGAAGGCCACCGTGCTGAGAGATGACTACAATCAAAACTCCTGCAAAACCCATTCCAATGCCAAGCCCTTTTTTCAACGACATGCCTTCCCCTAAGAAAAGCATCGCCAAGAGTGCCGTTGCTAACGGATTTAATCCAAGAATAAGCGATGCATTTCCCGCTGTTGTATATTGAACACCCGCGGCAAGCGTAATTTGATGAAGCGCGATAGAACTAGCGCCGACTCCACCCAGCAAGAACCAATCCGTTTTGCTAAATCGCAAACTCTTTCTGTATAAGAAAATGAGAGGCGATAAACAAATTCCACCGACAGTCATGCGTATAGCGGCGACATACAACGGAGGAAACGTTGATAAATATTTGACCATGACGACGTTTAAGCCCCACAGCGTGACAACACCTGCAAGCATAAGAAACAATAATCGCTCATTATTTTTCATCTCTAATATCCCCCATCCAATCCTGATGGTATTGTAGCATATTGCTACGAGAGGCAAATTGAATGATTTTGATGGGAGTTATTTAAAAATTCGATAAAAGAGCATAAAAAAACCCGACAACCAAAGTTATCGGGTTTTGTGTATCCGTATATCTTACGCGTCGATAGAAGCTACAACGCCAGCGCCTACTGTACGGCCACCTTCGCGGATCGCGAAGCGAGTACCTTGTTCCATCGCTACTGGAGCGATCAGTTCTACAGTGAACTCAGTGTTGTCGCCAGGCATGATCATTTCAACGCCTTCTGGCAATTGGATGATACCTGTTACGTCAGTTGTACGGAAGTAGAATTGTGGACGGTAGTTAGCAAAGAAAGGAGTGTGACGTCCGCCTTCTTCTTTGGACAGAACGTAAACTTCTGCTTTGAACTTAGTGTAAGGCTTAACGGAAGCTGGTTTCGCCAAGCATTGTCCACGCTCGATGTCATTACGGTCTACACCGCGCAGAAGAGCACCGATGTTGTCACCAGCTTGAGCGGAATCCAGCAATTTGCGGAACATCTCAACACCAGTTACAGTAGTAGTTTTTGTTTCTTCAGCCAAACCGATGATCTCAACTTGGTCACCAACTTTTACTACACCGCGCTCTACGCGACCAGTAGCAACAGTACCACGACCAGTGATCGTGAACACGTCCTCTACAGGCATCAGGAACGGCTTGTCAGTTGCGCGCTCAGGAGTTGGGATGTAAGAATCTACAGCTTCCATCAGCTCAACAATTTTCTTAGCCCAGTCACCAGTTGGGTTATCCAAAGCTTCTTTAGCAGAACCTTTGATTACTGGAGTGTCGTCACCTGGGAACTCATATTGAGACAACAGGTCACGGATTTCCATTTCAACCAGTTCCAACAACTCTTCATCGTCTACCATGTCGCATTTGTTCATGAATACTACGATGTAAGGTACGCCTACTTGTTTGGAGAGCAGGATGTGCTCGCGAGTTTGTGGCATAGGGCCATCAGCTGCGGATACAACCAGGATTGCGCCGTCCATTTGAGCAGCACCAGTAATCATGTTTTTCACGTAGTCCGCGTGACCAGGGCAGTCAACGTGAGCATAGTGACGGTTGTCAGTTTCGTACTCAACGTGTGCTGTGTTGATTGTGATACCGCGCTCTTTTTCTTCTGGAGCAGCGTCAATCGCAGCATAGTTCATAGCTTGTGCTTTACCGCTCTGTGCCAATACAGTTGTAATAGCAGCAGTCAGGGTAGTTTTACCATGGTCAACGTGACCGATAGTACCAATGTTAACGTGTGGTTTATTACGCTCAAATTTCGCTTTTGCCATGAGAGAAAAGCCTCCTTATAGAAAAGGGTTTTATGGTTTGAAGAAAGGTTTACCTTACGAATGGTTGTCCCTTCAATATTGTAAACCTTTCTGATTGCAAGATAAAGCTGTAACCTGTAATTATTCGCCTTTAGATTTCTTGATGATCTCTTCAGCGATGAATTTAGGTACTTCTTCGTAGTGGTCGATCACCATGGAGTAAACGCCACGACCTTGGGTACGGGAACGAAGAACTGTGGAGTATCCGAACATCTCGGACAGTGGTACCATCGCACGGATTACTTGTGCATTTGCACGAGCTTCCATACCTTCGATACGACCGCGGCGGGAGTTCAGGTCGCCCATTACGTCGCCCATGTACTCTTCAGGCATTGTAACTTCTACTTTCATGATTGGCTCGAGCAATACCGCGCCACATTTTTTCGCAGCTTCCTTCAGTGCGAGGGAACCTGCTACTTTAAATGCCATCTCGTTGGAGTCGACATCATGGTAGCTACCGTCAACGATCGCCGCTTTAATGTCAACAAGCGGGAAGCCAGCAATAACACCATTTTTCATCGCTTCTTCGATACCCGCTTGAACAGCAGGGATGTATTCGCGTGGTACTACACCACCAACGATTTTGTTTTCGAATTGGAAGCCTTGACCAGCTTCGAGTGGAGCGAATTCCACCCAAACGTGACCGTATTGACCACGACCACCGGACTGACGAACGAATTTACCTTCCACTTTTGCTGCGTTACGGAATGTTTCACGGTAAGCAACTTGTGGAGCACCTACGTTCGACTCGACTTTAAATTCGCGTCTCAGACGGTCTACGATAATCTCCAGGTGAAGCTCACCCATACCGGAGATGATTGTTTGACCAGTCTCTTCATCTGTGCGAGTTCTGAACGTTGGATCCTCTTCAGCCAGCTTGGACAGGCCGATACCCATCTTGTCTTGGTCTGCTTTGGATTTTGGTTCGATCGCAACAGAGATAACTGGCTCTGGGAAGTCCATAGACTCGAGGATTACAGGAGCCTTTTCATCACACAGAGTATCACCAGTTGTTGTATCTTTCAAACCTACAGCTGCTGCAATGTCACCGGAGTAAACCGTTGTGATCTCTTCACGGTGGTTTGCGTGCATTTGCAGGATACGGCCAACGCGCTCACGTTTACCCTTGGTAGAGTTGAGAACGTAAGAACCGGAGTTCAGTACACCGGAGTATACGCGGAAGAAAGTCAAACGACCAACATACGGGTCAGTCATGATCTTGAACGCAAGAGCAGAGAACGGACCGTTGTCGTCAGCTGGACGATCAACTTCATCTTCAGTATCTGGCAATGTACCTTTAATTGCAGGGATATCTACCGGAGACGGCAGGTAAGCAACTACGTTGTCCAGCATAGGCTGAACACCTTTGTTCTTGTAAGAAGAACCGCACATTACCGGCGTCAGTTTGCACTCGATAGTACCCTTACGCAGAGCAGCACGGATTTCGTCGTTGGTCAGCTCTTCGCCTTCCAAGTACTTCATCATGAGCTCTTCGTCTTGTTCTGCAGCTGCCTCAACCATCGCCATGCGAAGTTCTTCGCAACGTGCGAGCAGGTCAGCAGGGATTTCAGCGGAGTCAGAAGTTTTACCCAAATCATCGGTATATACGATTGCCTTCATTTCGATCAGGTCAACCATACCTTTGAATTGATCTTCTGCGCCGATTGGATATTGGATAGCTACCGGATTTGCACCCAGTCGAGATTTGATCTGACCCAAGCACATATCAAAGTTAGCACCCATGATATCCATTTTGTTGATGTAGCACATGCGCGGTACGCCGTAGCGGTCAGCTTGGCGCCATACTGTTTCGGTTTGCGGCTCAACGCCACCTTTTGCGTCAAAAACGGTTACAGCACCGTCAAGAACGCGCAGGGAGCGCTCAACTTCTACAGTGAAGTCTACGTGGCCTGGCGTATCGATGATGTTGATTCGATGGCCATCCCATTGAGCAGTAGTAGCAGCCGAAGTAATGGTAATACCGCGCTCTTGCTCTTGTTCCATCCAGTCCATGGTAGCTGCACCTTCGTGCACCTCACCAATTTTGTGTACACGACCAGTGTAGAACAGAATACGTTCAGTCGTTGTCGTCTTACCAGCATCGATGTGAGCCATGATACCGATATTACGCGTATTCGGCAAAGAGAACTCGCGAGCCATTAGGTATGCTCCTTCCATACTCGAGTTTGAGAATAAACGGGTATCCAATACGGACACCCGATTCAATTCCTACCAGCGATAGTGAGCAAACGCTTTGTTCGCTTCAGCCATCTTGTGCGTGTCTTCACGCTTTTTAACTGCTGCACCGGTGTTGTTAGCAGCGTCCATGATCTCGTTAGCAAGACGTTGTTCCATGGTTTTCTCTCCACGGTTACGGGAGTAGTTAACCATCCAACGCAGGCCAAGAGTGGTACGGCGCTCCGGTTTTACTTCGATTGGTACTTGGTAGTTAGCACCACCTACACGGCGAGCTTTAACTTCCAGTACTGGCATTACGTTTTTCAGTGCTTCTTCAAACACTTCCATCGGGTTGCGACCTGTGCGCTCCTGGATGATGTCAAATGCGTTGTAGAGAATGTTCTGAGCTACACCACGCTTACCATCCAACATCAGGCGGTTAATCAAGCGAGTAACCAACTTGCTGTTGTGAATAGGATCAGGCAGCACGTCACGACGGGTTACAGGACCTTTACGAGGCATCGTATTCCCTCCTTCTTTTCGTTATAAAATCACGCCACTTCACAGGCGTTTTCTTATTTCTTTTTCGCTGCAGCTGCTGCTTGACCTGGCTTCGGACGCTTAGTACCGTATTTGGAACGACCTTGTTTACGGTTGTTCACACCAGCAGTGTCAAGTGCACCACGAACGATATGGTAGCGTACCCCTGGCAAGTCTTTTACACGACCGCCGCGCACCAGCACGACGCTATGCTCTTGCAGGTTGTGGCCAATACCACCGATGTAAGCTGTTACCTCGATTCCGTTAGTCAAACGCACACGAGCGTATTTACGCAACGCGGAGTTCGGTTTTTTCGGAGTCATGGTACCTACACGAGTGCAAACACCACGTTTTTGAGGAGAGCTTTGGTTAGTTTGGCTTTTCTTGAAGCTGTTGTACCCCTTTTGAAGAGCTGGGGACTTCGACTTCACAACCTTATCCTCGCGACCTTTACGCACCAATTGGTTAATTGTAGGCATGATGTTACCTCCCTTCTTAATACCCAATCTTCAAGACCACAGATCCAGGTGAGTCATTTTTAGGTCAAATAGAAAGTCCTTGTCCAGCATTACGCAACGTGTAAGCCAGAGACAAAAACATCGTTAACCACTTTTTTTAATCGCAGCAGTAGCCGCTCCCACTTCAATTCCGCACGCTTTGCCTAAGCGATGCATGGAATCTACATGAATGACTGGAACACCCTTCTCTTTGCAAAGGAGCTCGACTTTTTGGGTCAAACGCTTATCTGCATCAACAGCGATATACACTGCTTCTACCTGTTGGTTTTCAACAGCCTTGATCGTCTGCTTAATGCCGATAGTCAAGTCCTTGGCCCGCTCTACTTTTTCATAAGACATGATCCTCATATCCTCCAAAGTACAGATGTCAGGCACACTTGAATATAATATCAGGTGGGCTAGTTGTTGTCAACGCCCATCTACTATTTTTATTTAGGAAAGCGCCCACCAATCGGTGATGGGCGCTTTTCCCGGTAATTACTCTACAGAAACTGCTTCTTGCTCAGCCTTCGCTGCTTCCAGCTCTGCTTCGTAATCTACTTGACTAGCAACTTTTACATTGCGGTAACGTGACATACCGGTACCTGCTGGAACCAGCTTCCCGATAATAACGTTCTCTTTCAAACCTAGCAAGCGGTCCACTTTTCCTTTGATCGCTGCATCGGTAAGAACACGAGTCGTCTCCTGGAAGGAAGCTGCCGACAGGAAGGAGTCGGTTTCGAGGGATGCTTTGGTGATCCCGAGAAGAACCGGACGACCTACTGCTGGACTTCTGCCTTCCATGAGGGCTTTAGTGTTCGCTACCTCAAACTCTGGTACCTCAACATAGGAGCCTGGCAAGAGGTCAGTATCTCCGCTGTCGATGACGCGCAGTTTGCGCAGCATCTGGCGAATCATAACCTCAACGTGCTTGTCGTTAATTTCTACCCCTTGCATACGGTAAACTTTTTGTACCTCTTGCAAGATATAGTTGGAAACGCCGCGCATGCCGCGAACTTTGAGCATTTCTTTCGGGTCTACGGAACCTTCCGTGAGCTCATCACCGGCATTCAGCTTGACACCAACAGAAACCTTGATGCGAGAGCCGTACGGTGCTGCATACACTTTGTTTTCCGCTTCGCCACGAACTTCGATTTCGCGACGATCTTTCCCTTCGCGAATGTCGATGACTTCACCATCGATCTCGGAGATGACTGCTTGCCCTTTTGGATTACGCGCTTCGAACAACTCCTGAATACGCGGCAAACCTTGGGTAATATCGTCTCCCGCAACCCCACCGGTATGGAAGGTACGCATGGTCAGCTGGGTACCCGGCTCACCAATGGACTGAGCAGCGATAATACCAACCGCTTCTCCCACTTCCACCTCGGCACCTGTCGCCAGGTTACGTCCGTAGCACAGTTTGCAGACACCATGGCTGGTGCGGCAAGCAAGTACGTTACGGATATATACGGAAGTAATACCTTCTTTTTCGATATACTCGGCAACCTCTTCAGAGATCTCCTCATTGCGGTGCACGATAATTTCTTTCGTCTCAGGGTGGCGCAAAGTCTCGAAGCAAGTACGTCCTGTCAGACGGTCAGACAGCTTCTCAATTTCTTCCTTACCATCCTTGATCGCTGCTACACGAATACCTTTATCTGTTCCGCAATCCGTTTCACGAACGATAACGTCTTGCGCAACGTCTACCAGACGACGAGTCAAGTAACCTGAGTCGGCTGTACGCAATGCTGTATCGGCAAGACCTTTACGCGCACCATGCGTGGAGATAAAGTACTCCAATACAGTCAGACCTTCACGGAAGTTGGATTTAATCGGCAACTCAATGATTCGACCAGATGGGTTGGCCATCAGACCGCGCATACCTGCCAGCTGAGTGATCTGGGATACGTTACCGCGGGCACCGGAGTTCGCCATCATGTAGATCGCATTGAACTTATCCATCGCCTTCATCAATACTTCTGTTACTTCATCCTTCGCTTTGGACCAGATGGAGATTACACGGTCATAACGCTCGTCTTCGGTAATTAAACCGCGACGGAATTGCGTCATGACAGTTGCAACTTTCTCATCTGCAGCATCAAGGATGTCTTTTTTCTTTCCTGGTACTGCGATGTCCGCTACGGCAATCGTGATACCCGCTTTTGTCGAGTACGTGAAGCCCAGTTCCTTGATCTTGTCGAGGATCATGGACGTTTTCATCGTACCAAAGCGACGGAAGCACTCGGAAATAATGGTTCCTAGGAAGCCTTTTTTTACAGCGCCTGGGTCCGGGAGGTTCTTAATGAACTCAGAAACATTCGTACCTTTATCAAAGACAAAGCACTCATCTGGGACAATCGTTTGCAGGTTAGCTCTAGTCGGTGCATTGATAAACGGCATATCTGCAGGGAAGATTTCGTTGAAGATCACTTTCCCAACTGTCGTTACGATCAGTGCGTTCTCTTGTCGCTCAGTAAAGCTGGTTTTGTTCAGGCGTTTCGCTGGCAGAGCGATGCGCGTATGCAGGCTGATAAAGCCTTGCTGATAAGCGGCAATCGCATCGTGAGGATCACGATAAATCGTACCCTCGCCTTTGTCGCCTTCGCGTTCCAGTGTCAGGTAGTAAGAACCAAGCACCATGTCCTGGGATGGAGTTACTACCGGCTTACCGTCTTTCGGGTTCAAGATGTTTTGCGCTGCCAGCATGAGGATACGGGCTTCTGCCTGTGCCTCAGCAGACAACGGAACGTGAACCGCCATTTGGTCACCGTCAAAGTCCGCGTTGTACGCTGTACAAACAAGCGGATGCAGACGGATCGCACGGCCTTCAACCAGAACTGGTTCGAATGCCTGGATACCCAGACGGTGCAAGGTGGGGGCACGGTTCAACAGTACCGGATGCTCGCGAATTACATCTTCGAGAACGTCCCATACCTCTGGCTGAACGCGCTCAACCTTGCGCTTTGCGCTCTTGATGTTGTGAGCGAGGCCTTTGGAAACCAGCTCTTTCATCACGAACGGTTTGAAGAGTTCCAGTGCCATTTCTTTTGGCAAACCGCACTGATACATCTTCAAGTTAGGTCCTACAACGATAACGGAACGACCGGAGTAGTCAACACGCTTACCGAGCAGGTTTTGACGGAAACGACCTTGTTTACCTTTCAGCATGTGGCTGAGAGATTTCAAAGGACGGTTACCTGGTCCTGTTACCGGACGTCCACGACGACCGTTGTCGATGAGCGCGTCTACTGCTTCCTGCAGCATGCGCTTTTCGTTTTGTACGATAATGTCAGGAGCACCCAGTTCGAGCAGGCGCTTCAGACGGTTATTACGGTTGATTACACGACGGTACAGGTCATTCAGGTCGGAAGTGGCAAAGCGTCCACCATCCAACTGAACCATCGGACGAAGCTCTGGCGGGATAACCGGCAATACGTCGAGAACCATCCAATCCGGGTTGTTACCGGAGTTGCGGAATGCCTCAAGTACTTCCAGACGCTTGATCGCACGGTTGCGACGTTGTCCTTGCGCCGTTTTCAAGTCTTCTTTTAACGTTTCCACATCTTTATCCAGATCGATTTCAGCAAGCAGGCGTTTGATCGCTTCTGCACCCATCATCGCCTGGAAGGAGTGGCCGTATTTCTCACGATAGTTGCGGTACTCTTTTTCGGAGAGCAATTGCTTTTTATCGAGAGGAGTATCACCTGGATCGGTAACTACATAAGAAGCAAAATAGATTACTTCTTCCAGGGAACGAGGGGACATGTCGAGCACCAAGCCCATACGGCTTGGAATCCCTTTGAAATACCAGATGTGAGAAACTGGGGCAGCCAGTTCAATGTGCCCCATACGCTCACGCCGTACTTTGGCGCGGGTCACTTCCACGCCACAACGATCGCACACTACACCTTTATAACGAACGCGCTTGTACTTACCGCAATGACACTCCCAGTCCTTGGTTGGTCCAAAGATGCGTTCGCAAAACAAGCCGTCTTTTTCCGGTTTCAATGTGCGGTAGTTGATCGTCTCTGGCTTCTTCACTTCCCCGAAAGACCACGAACGGATCTTATCGGGGGAAGCCAAGCCGATCTTCATATATTCGAAGTTGTTCACGTCAATCACAGGGCGTTACCTCCCTTGGTACCGGAATCTTACTCTTCGTTCAAGCTTCCGCCTTCGAGTACAAGGTTCAGTTTTTCACCGTTACCTTCATCCTCGTCTTCCATTTCACGCATTTCAATCTCCTTCTCATCACCGGACAGAATCTTCACGTCCATACCCAAGCTCTGGAGTTCCTTGATCAATACCTTGAAGGACTCTGGTACACCTGGTTCTGGAACGTTTTCGCCCTTAACAATCGCTTCGTACGTTTTCACGCGGCCCACGACGTCATCCGACTTGACAGTGAGAATTTCTTGCAAGGTGTAGGCAGCACCGTATGCTTCCAATGCCCAAACCTCCATCTCCCCGAAACGCTGTCCACCAAATTGAGCTTTACCACCCAATGGCTGCTGCGTAACAAGAGAGTAAGGACCAGTGGAACGAGCATGGATTTTGTCATCGACCAAGTGAGCCAGTTTCAGCATGTAAACACAACCAACCGTTACACGGCGATCAAATGGTTCACCTGTACGACCATCAAACAAGATCGTTTTTCCGTCACGATCCAGGCCTGCTTCTTCCAACGTTTCGAATACTTCTGCCTGACGTGCACCGTCAAATACTGGCGTTGCTACGTGGATACCCAGAAGCTTCGCTGCCATACCCAAGTGAGTCTCCAATACCTGACCGATGTTCATACGCGAAGGTACGCCCAACGGGTTGAGTACGATCTCTACTGGAGAGCCATCTGGCAGGAACGGCATGTCTTCTTCCGCCATGATGCGGGCGATAACCCCTTTGTTACCATGTCGACCGGCCATTTTGTCACCTACGGAAATTTTCCGTTTTTGGGCGATGTAAACGCGAACCAGTTGATTTACGCCTGGTGGCAATTCGTCGCCATTCTCACGCGTAAATACTTTTACGTCTACAATGATACCGGAACCACCATGCGGTACGCGCAGGGATGTATCACGAACTTCACGAGCTTTTTCACCGAAGATTGCATGCAGAAGGCGCTCTTCTGCTGTCAGCTCAGTAACCCCTTTTGGCGTAACCTTACCAACGAGAATGTCGCCGTCCTGAATCTCTGCACCAACACGGATGATACCGCGTTCGTCCAGGTTTTTCAGAGCATCTTCCCCGACGTTTGGAATATCGCGAGTGATTTCCTCTGGACCCAGCTTGGTGTCGCGAGCTTCGGACTCGTATTCTTCAATATGGATAGACGTATACACGTCATCTTTTACAAGTTTTTCACTCAGAAGAATCGCGTCTTCGTAGTTGTATCCTTCCCACGTCATAAACGCAACGATTACGTTACGACCGAGAGCCAATTCACCTTTTTCAGTGGATGGGCCGTCCCCAACGATATCGCCTTTTTCAATCCAGTCTCCGCGACTTACGATTGGACGCTGGTTGATGCAGGTACCTTGGTTGGAACGGATAAACTTGTGCATTTTGTATTTATCGAGATCGCCGGCAACTTTTCTGCCGTCGATTTCTTGGTAACGACGAATCCAGATTTCGCGAGCCGTTACGCGCTCTACTTGACCCGGATGCTTGGCAACGATCGCCACGCCGGAGTCTTGCGCTGCTTTATGCTCCATACCCGTACCGACAAACGGTGCTTGTGGAATCAAAAGCGGAACGGCCTGCCGCTGCATGTTTGAACCCATCAGTGCGCGGTTGGCGTCATCGTTCTCGAGGAACGGAATCAGCGCTGTCGCAACAGATACAACCTGCTTCGGCGATACGTCCATGAAGTCAACCTTGTCGCGAGGTACGCTCAAGATCTCACCTTTACGACGGCAGATAACCATGTCGTTAACAAATCGGCCATCTTGATCGAGAGGCTGATTCGCCTGCGCCACGTTAAACACATCTTCCTCATCAGCCGTCAAATAGCTGATGTCAGTCAACACGAAGCCTGTTTCCGGATCTACTTTACGACGAGGCGTTTCGATAAATCCGTAGTCATTAATGCGTGCAAAGGAAGACAGAGAGTTAATCAAACCAATGTTTGGTCCCTCTGGCGTCTCAATTGGACACATACGACCGTAGTGAGAATGGTGAACGTCGCGCACTTCAAAGCCTGCGCGCTCACGCGTCAAACCACCAGGTCCGAGTGCGGACAGACGGCGTTTGTGCGTCAGCTCAGCCAATGGGTTTGTTTGGTCCATAAACTGAGACAGCTGCGAGCTACCAAAGAACTCCTTCAGTGATGCAATCACTGGACGGATGTTAATGAGAGCCTGCGGTGTAATTTGATTTTGATCCTGGATGGACATACGCTCACGAACCACACGCTCCATACGGGACAAACCGATACGGAACTGGTTCTGCAAGAGCTCACCCACGGAACGGAGACGACGGTTACCCAAGTGGTCAATGTCGTCAGTGGAACCAACACTGTGCAGGAGGTTCATGAAATAGTTGATCGCCGATACGATATCCGCCGGCGTAATATGCTTGAAGGACTTATCTACATTTCCGTTTCCGATTACTTTGATGATCTTGCCGTCTTCAATCGGAGAGAAAATATTAATAGATTGTAGATGGATTGCTTCATCTTCCAGAACGCCGCCATGCGTGCGAACGTCAATAAATCCGATGCTGCCTTCCAGAGCTGGCACAATGCGTTCCAATACACGACGGTCAATCATTTGACCGGCTTCGGCGAAAATTTCACCTGTAGTGGTATCGATCAATGTTTCAGCCAAACGTTGGTTGTACAGACGGTTTTTCAGATGAAGCTTCTTGTTCATTTTGTAACGACCAACAGAAGCCAGGTCATAGCGCTTAGGGTCGAAGAAACGAGAGATCAAGAGGCTCTTCGCATTTTCAACTGTTGGCGGCTCGCCCGGACGAAGACGCTCGTAGATTTCGATGAGCGCTTTTTCCGTAGAATCGGTATTGTCTTTTTCCAGCGTGTTCTTGATGTATTCATCTTCACCCAGCAAGTTGAGAATCTCGATGTCAGAACCAAAGCCCAACGCACGCAAAAGAACCGTTACCGGGATTTTTCGCGTACGGTCGATGCGGACATAAATTACGTCTTTCGCATCGGTCTCCAGCTCCAGCCAAGCACCCCGGTTCGGGATTACTGTAGCTGTAAACGTCTGCTTGCCGTTTTTGTCCACTTTGGTGTTGTAATATACACTGGGGGAACGAACAAGCTGGCTGACAATAACGCGCTCAGCACCATTAATAATGAAGGTTCCCGTTTCGGTCATGAGCGGGAAATCCCCCATGAAGACTTCTTGTTCCTTCACTTCTCCCGTCTCTTTGTTCAACAAACGTACCTTCACACGCAGAGGCGCCGCATAGGTGACGTCACGTTCTTTCGACTCGTCAACATCGTACTTCGGCTCTCCCAAGCTGTAGTCGATAAACTCCAGCACGAGATTACCTGTGAAGTCCTGGATTGGCGAAATGTCTTGGAACATCTCACGGAGCCCCTCATCAAGGAACCACTGGTAGGACTTTTGTTGAATCTCGATGAGATTTGGAAGGCCCAGCACTTCGTTAATACGTGAATACGTACGACGCTGGCGGTGTCGGCCACTTTGAATCACTTTACCTGCCAACTTATTCACCCCTCAGGTTGTGTTTTCACACATAGAAACTCGGCATTCGGCAACTTTAAAATCGCAGACGAATGCCTAAAAATAAAAATGGGTTAAAGCAGTTTCAACCATTTTTAACCCAGAGAAACTCTATTTTAAAAGAATTCCCATGTTTTCACGCAAACATTCCTATCTAAGGAAAAAAGTAGAAACGCTTGACGGACAGGAAATCGCTGAAAAATAGACATTTATCCCATATTGACATTTTATAATGCTACCACATTGAAGTATTCGCGTCAAGAAAAGATTTCTAATGATTTCTTCTTGCTTATTTGATTGCACGGAATATGTGGTAGCCCTTTTCCCGATCTACTTCTATCACTTCACGGTACATTTCCTGTAGTTTCTTCAATGCAGATGGGGCGCCTTGTTTCTTTTGAATGACAACCCACATTTCTCCACCATCAACCAACAGATCGTAACCTTCCGCGAAAATGCGATGAACGATTTCCTTGCCCGCGCGAATCGGCGGGTTGGTCAGAATGACGTCAAACTGCTCACCTTGCACGCCGCTATAAACATCACTCACTCGAACCTCGACATTTTTTAATCCATTTGCTTCTGCATTACGACGAGCCAGGTTCACCGCACGCTCGTTCACATCGATCATCGTTACCCGACCATGTTCAGCAAGTCTGGCAGCCGTCAAGCCCATCGGACCATACCCACAGCCCACATCGAGCACACGCGCATGACTGTCGATTTCCATGTTCTCGATGAGCAATACACTTCCAAAGTCAATCCGGTCTCGTGAAAAAACGCCTGCATCCGTAATGAAACGAAGCTCATTGCCACGAAGCATAAACGTAAATTGCTGTTCGTCATGTGCAGCACCCGGTCGATTGGTGTAGTAGTGGTCTGCCACGTGTGATTCACCCTTCCTCATCGTTTCAACATGCATTCATCAAAACCTTACAGAAAAACCCCCTGCCGCAGGCAAGGGGATTTCCTTAAGGAAGCTAACTTACTTTACTTCTACTTGTGCGCCAGCTTCTTCGAGTTTTGCTTTGAGAGCTTCTGCTTCGTCTTTGGAAACGCCCTCTTTGAGTGTTTTTGGAGCGTTGTCTACCAGGTCTTTTGCTTCTTTCAGACCCAAGCCAGTCAGCTCGCGAACAACTTTGATTACGTTGATTTTGGAAGCGCCGCCGCTTACCAGGTTAACAGTGAACTCAGTTTGCTCAGCAGCAGCTTCTGCTCCGCCACCAGCAACTACAGCTACAGGAGCAGCAGCAGTTACGCCGAATTCTTCTTCGATTGCTTTTACCAGGTCGTTCAGTTCGAGAACGGACATGCCTTTAATGGCTTCCAAGATTTGCTCTTTACCCATTTTAAAATCCTCCATTCAAGGAATCGTATTTGTAAAACATTAACCGATCAGGCGATTACGCGCCTTGACCTTCTTTTTGTTCTGCCACTGCTTTGACTGCCAATGCAACGTTGCGCATTGGAGCTTGCAGGACGGAGAGAAGCATGGACAAGAGACCTTCGCGGTTTGGTAGGGACGCCAATTCTTTAATTTGATCAGCACCAACTACTTTACCTTCGATAACGCCACCCTTGATTTCCAGCTTGTCGTTTTTCTTCGCGAATTCAGCGATAACTTTCGCTGGAGCGATGATATCTTCCGTGCAGAACGCCAAAGCGTTCGGTCCAGTCAGATATTGATCCAGTTCAGTCAGGCCTTCCTTCTCAGTAGCCAAACGAGTCAAGGAGTTTTTCAACACTTGGAACTCAACACCTGCTTCACGCAATTGTTTGCGGAGCTCGGTTACTTGGGCTACAGTCAGACCGCGGTAGTCAGCCACCACTGTGGTTTGGCTTTCGCGGAGTTTGGTAGCGATTTCGTTGATCGCTTGTACCTTTTCTTCACGAATAACGGTTGGACGAATTTCTGCCATTGTTTACACCTCCCGTGCTCTAATCCTAGAAAATGAAGAATGCCCTCGCAGACTCACGAGGGCATAATGCTATATCGTCAAAGGAAAACAGCGTTTCCTCATTCGTACATTACACGCCTCGGAGGGATATTAAGCGTTACTTTCACAAGCACCGCGCCTTCTGTCTACGGCATATTCTTTTCATCAACAGGGACTATCTTAACAACTCCCACAAAGGAAGTCAAGTGTCATTATTTTACAGCTACACGTACACCAGGGCCCATAGTAGAGCTCAGGGTTACATTTCTCATGTAAACACCTTTTGCTGCAGCCGGTTTCGCACGGTTCAGTGCGTCAGTCAGAGCAGCCAAGTTGTCAGCCAGCTTGTCAGCATCAAAGGATGCTTTACCGATAGGAGCGTGGATGTTACCAGCTTTGTCTACGCGGTATTCAATTTTACCTGCTTTGATTTCGTTAACCGCTTTTGTTACATCGAAAGTAACAGTACCGGTCTTAGGGTTTGGCATCAGGCCTTTTGGACCGAGAACACGACCCAATTTACCTACTTCACCCATCATGTCAGGAGTAGCTACTACAACGTCAAAGTCGAACCAGCCACCTTGAATTTTCGCGATCATGTCTGCATCGCCTACGAAGTCTGCGCCAGCTGCTTCAGCATCTTTTGCTTTTTCGCCTTTAGCGAATACGAGAACACGTTGCACTTTACCAGTACCACGTGGCAATACAACAGCGCCACGGATTTGTTGGTCAGCACGCTTAGGGTCTACACCCAAACGGAAAGCTGCTTCAACAGTTTCATCGAACTTAGCAGTAGCTGCTTTTTTAACCAGCTCAATACCTTCTGCTACTTCGTATACTTTGTTTTTATCAACGAGCTTTACAGCCTCTTGATATTTCTTACCTTTTTTCGCCATGATTAAATCTCCCTTCAATGTGGTCGTAGCGGTTGATCCTCCCACAGACAGGGGGGCACAACGTCTGTGCCCCCTTGCACTCAAGACAATTAGTCTTCGATTACGATACCCATAGAACGAGCTGTACCTTCTACCATGCGCATAGCCGCTTCTACGGATGCAGCATTCAGGTCAGGACGCTTCAGTTCTGCGATTTCACGAACTTTATCACGCTTCAGCGTAGCAACCTTTGTTTTGTTTGGTACGCCGGAACCGGACTCGATACCAGCAGCTTTCTTCAACAGAATTGCAGCTGGAGGAGTTTTTGTGATAAAAGTGAAAGAACGGTCTTCAAACACAGTGATTTCCACCGGAATGATCATACCTACTTCGCTTTCAGTGCGAGCATTGAATTCTTTACAGAATCCCATGATGTTTACACCAGCTTGACCGAGAGCCGGACCTACTGGAGGTGCAGGATTCGCTTTACCTGCTGGAATTTGTAATTTAATTACGCGGATAACCTTCTTAGCCACGTAAGACACCTCCTTACTTCACATGTGGTTATTACGGGGGAATGCCCCCTCCCACCGTTTTTTGAAAGTCTAGTAAAAGACTTTCGATCTATAGTGAGAGTGCAAGAAACCCCAATTAGTGTTGTGGGATTGTTAAAACAAAATGAAATGTAACACATAGCGCGATACTTTTCAAGTTGAATCCTAATCCAATTTTTGAACTTGTGTAAAGTCTAGCTCTACCGGTGTTTCGCGACCGAAGATGTCCACCAATACGCGAACCTTCTGCCTGTCCGGGTGAATCTCGATAATCTCCCCGGTGCGATTGGAAAACGGACCATCTATGACGCGCACCATATCGCGGAGAGCATAATCGACTCTGATCTTGGGAATTTCGATTCCCATTTGCTTGAGAATCGTATCGGCCTCTTCAGGACGCAGCGCTGTCGGTTTAGAGCCAGCACCCGTGGATCCGACAAAGCCGGTAACCCCAGGGGTGTTGCGCACGACATACCAAGAGTCGTCCGTCATCACCATTTCAACAAGGACGTATCCAGGAAACACTTTTTTCGTGACGGTGCGCTTCTTACCATCCTTGGTTTCCACCTCTTCTTCAGTGGGAACAAGAACGCGAAAGATCTTGTCTTCCATGCCCATCGACTCGAGTCGCTTCTCCAGATTGGTTTTCACCTTGTTTTCGTAACCTGAGTACGTATGAAGTACATACCATGCTTTTTCCATATCCAACAGGACGATAACCGTCCGTCCCTCCTAAGACTTGCATAATTACGTTCCTAGAATCAAATCGATCAAGCGCGAGATACCCAAATCAACGACGAAGAAGAATACTGCCAGGAGCACAACCGTAACAAGAACAACAAGCGTATAGGTCGTCAATTCTTTACGGTTGGGCCAACGGACTTTCTTTAGCTCGGACATTACGTCACTAAAAAAACCACCGGTACGGCGAAAACTGGCTCCGATTCGTGATAAAAAACCCACTTTGCCACCCCCTGACTTCGTCGCATCAACCATTACTTCGTCTCGCGATGAAGGGTTTGCTTCTTGTCACGGGAGCAATACTTTTTCAGTTCAACACGTTCAGTAGTGGTGCGCTTGTTCTTCGTGGAGATATAGTTACGCTCGCCACACTCGGTGCACGCCAACGTGATGTTTACTCGCATTTATTGCCACCTCCATCTCATTTCAAACCTGCTATTAATTAAAAGTACCCCGATGATAAATAGTACGGGAAAACCGCTACTTTTTCCAGACCATTTCATTCACCTAAGTAACCATAGAACAGAGAGATAAAAGTCTATGGCTACCTAAATAAATTTATCATACCGAAATACCCATGTCAAACAAAATGACTTGACAACCGGAAGTCCTTTTGCTTCCAAAATAAAAAGAGAGATTCTCTCTTACAGATGAATCTCTCTTCCTTCTAGATAGCGCTCTAGCTTACGCTTGACTCTCTGTAATGCATTATCAATAGATTTGACGTGACGCTTCAGTTCAACAGCAATCTGCTGATAGGATCGTCCGTCCAAGTAAAGCATGAGAACCTGACGCTCCAAGTCACTCAAGATTTCACTCATCTTGCCCTCGATGTCATCGAATTCTTCCCGATTGATAAACAATTCCTCTGGATCGGTCACCTTGGTTCCCGAAATCACATCGAGTAGTGTGCGGTCAGAATCTTCATCGTATATAGGCTTGTCCAGTGAGACGTAAGAATTGAGCGGGATGTGCTTTTGGCGTGTCGCCGTCTTGATCGCGGTAATGATCTGACGGGTAATACACAGTTCGGCAAATGCCTTGAACGACGTGAGCTTGTCTCCTCGGAAGTCGCGAATAGACTTGTACAGTCCGATCATCCCTTCCTGCACGATGTCTTCGCGGTCAGCCCCAATAAGAAAATAGGATCTCGCTTTGGCACGGACGAAGTTCTTGTATTTGTTGATCAAATACTCCAAAGCTTCGGCGTCATTATCGCGAACCAGGTCGACTACTTCTTCGTCGGTCATTAGTTCATATTGGGCATGCTTTAACTCCTTGAGGTCAACACTCACAAATGATCCCTCCGCCAACCGGTTTCTCCAATAGATAGCGCTATTATACATGATGCCGTAAAAAAGCGTCAACCGAATCCAAGTTATTCCCTTCTCCATTTTTCGAATATTTTCGCTATTTCATCATTCAGCGTAATCCGTCTGGAGAAGCCCTCTTCTTGCGTTTTTTCGACCTGTTTCTTGATTTCTTTCCCCGCATTTTCCATATCGAGCAACAACTCCCGGGCAGATTTGCGTAAAGCTCCCTGCCCAAATATGACACGTTGCGACGTATAGTCAGAAGTTGCCACATAAATTTGTCGATTTTTATTGTGAAATTCGGAGACTAACTGCTCGATTTTTTCGTCAGCCGTCTCCTTTTTCTTCGTGAAATAGACTTCAACCTGGAAGTCTTCCATTTGACGGCCAATGCCAGGAACGTTGTACGCATCAAAAACGATGATAACCTTCGTCCCTGTGTAGCTCTGGTATTCTGCCATTTTTGCGATCAACTGATCACGCGCCTCGTCCATCCGCTCTTGATCCTTCAGCAGGCGCAGATCGGGCCAGGCGCCGATGATATTGTATCCATCTACGATCAACAGCTGCTTGGCTTTTTTTTTCGCCATATCATTTCACCCGCGTCGGAATTGGACTCCTGGAGCGATAGACTTCATACATCAACAAGGCAGCTGCTACAGAGGCGTTGAGTGAGGTAACATTGCCCGCCATCGGAAGGCTGTATAGAAAATCACAGTTCTCCCGAACGAGGCGACTCATGCCTTTTCCTTCGCTGCCAATGACAATCGCGAGCGGCATCGTAAAATCACCCTGACGGAAATCTTGTTTAGCACTCGCGTCTGTTCCTGCGATCCAAACGCCGCGTTCTTTGAGCTCTTCCATGGTACGAACTAAGTTCGTCACTCGCGCTACCGGCACGTAGTTGATCGCCCCTGCTGAAGCTTTTGCCACTGTTGCCGTCAAACTGACAGAACGTCGTTTTGGAATGATGACACCATGAGCACCGACTGCATCGGCTGTCCGCATGATCGAACCGAGGTTATGTGGATCTTCCAGCTCGTCCAACAGCAAAATGAACGGCACCTCGTTTTTTTCCTCTGCCCGCTTCAAAATATCGTCTACTTCTACATAATCATAAGCAGCAACAGAAGCCACTACCCCCTGATGGTTGTCCGTCGACACGAGCTGATCCAACTTTTTGCGGTTCGCTGTCGTCACAATGACACCCTGTTCTTTCGCCAAGGCAAAGACAGGTCCCATCAGATTTTTATTTGTTCCCTCTGCAACCCAAATCTTATTAATCGTACGGCCTGATCGCAAAGCCTCGATGACGGGGTTTTTCCCCAGAATCCATTCTTCACTCATTTCATGATTCTCCTTCCACTATGGCAAAAGCTTGCTGCACAATTTCAGCGATCCGCTCTTCTTTTCCACTCAAGTACAGGTACCCGATCAATGCTTCAAAAGCCGTTGCGTGACGGTAGTCGATAATATCGGCGTTTTTGGCACTGGAGCCAGATTTGGCATTCCGCCCCCGCTTCACTACATTCAATTCTTCCTCTGGCAATGTGGGCATTAACGTCAACAACACATTGGCCTGTGCTTTCGCTGAAACATAGCGGTTGGCCGCCTTGTGGAGCTGGTTTGGTTTAACCAGCCCCTTGGCGATCAAATGATACCTGACACAATGCGAATAGGTAGCATCCCCGAGGAAGGCAAGCACGAGTGGATTGGTCAGATTAGGATCTCGGGTCAGTTCTTCTTTTTGCATCTATTTTCTTCGGCCCCTTATTTTCGACGCCAGCGAACACCTTGTGGCGTGTCCTCAAGCACGATTCCTTTTGCTGCGAGCAGATCGCGGATTTCGTCAGAACGGGCAAAGTTTCTTGCTTTGCGAGCTTCTGTGCGCTCTTCGATCAACGCATCGATCTCACTATCCACCAGCTCCTGCTCTTCTGCAATTTCAAGACCAAGAACCTCCGTCAACTCCCCCAACAGATCCATGTACGCACGAACTTCAGTTTCGCCTACATTTTGATGACGCAAATACAGGTTGGCTTCCTTCACGACGTCAAAAATAACGGTAATAGCATTCGCTGTATTGATATCATCATCCATCTCGGAAATGAATCGCTCACGAAGCTCCCCAATGATTCGTGCTTGCTCCTGTGCCTGATCATTCGGCTCTTCTGCGCGCACGGTATCCAGACGATGGGACAGGTTCGTATACGCGGTCTTGACTCTCTCTAGACCATTGGCCGCCTGTTCAATCAACTCTTCGCTAAAATTGATCGGGTTGCGATAATGCCCCTGAAGCATGAAGAAGCGAATTAATTGACCGCCGAACTTCTCCGAAAGCTCGCTCGCAAGCAAGAAATTCCCGAGGGATTTGGACATTTTTTCGTTATCGATATTGAGCATGCCGTTGTGTAGCCAGTAGCGAGCAAAGACTTTACCCGTAAAGCACTCCGACTGGGCAATTTCGTTTTCGTGGTGCGGGAACACAAGGTCTGTTCCGCCCGCATGGATATCGATTTCCTCACCCAAAAACTTCAGGGCCATTGCCGAGCACTCAATATGCCATCCCGGTCTTCCTTCGCCCCACGGACTGTCCCAGGTAACTTCTCCGGTTTTGGCCGCTTTCCAAAGTACAAAGTCCAGGGGATGTTCCTTTTTCTCGTTGATTTCTACACGAGCACCTGCCTGCAAATCATCCAACGGTTGATGTGAGAGCTTTCCGTATTCCTGAAAACGTCCCGTGCGGAAATAGACGTCTCCCTCACTCTCGTAGGCAAAGCCTTTTTCAATCAACCCTTGCACGAATTCAATAATCTCCGGAATCGTCTGCATCACTCGTGGTTGAATATCAGGTGGCAGTACGTTCAGTGCTTTCAGATCAGCATTGTACGCATCCGTGTATCGATCAGCCACTTCTTTGACGGTGACACCTTCCTGATTCGCCACACGTATCAGTTTGTCATCTACATCCGTAATGTTTTGCACGAATGTCACTTCATAGCCACGATATTTCAAGTAGCGGCGAAGCGTATCAAATACAATGGCAGGGCGCGCATTACCAATGTGGATGTAGTTGTACACGGTCGGGCCGCACACGTACATTTTTACCTTCCCTGGCTCCAATGTGTGAAACGGTTCCTTTCGCCGCGTCATCGTGTTAGTCAGCTGAATGCCCATCGTTCTTTTTATCCTCCCTCAAAAGCTCCAATTCTTTGCGTAATTGCTCAATTTCCTTTTGCATCATACGAATCGTATCTGCTACCGGGTCTGGCATGTTTACATGGTCCAAATCATTTTTGACGCGCTTGCCATCCTGGATGACGATGCGTCCCTTGATTCCTACTACGGTCGAGTTAGGCGGTACCTCCTGCAAGACAACGGCACTAGCCCCTATCTTTGAATTATCGCCAATTTTGAAGGAGCCCAACACCTTTGCTCCCGTAGCAATAATGACATCATTGCCGATTGTAGGGTGACGTTTTCCTTTTTCCTTACCTGTTCCCCCGAGTGTAACCCCTTGATAAATCGTTACATTGTCTCCAATTTCGCACGTCTCTCCGATCACAACACCCATGCCATGGTCAATGAACAAGCCGCGGCCAATTGTTGCGCCCGGATGAATCTCAATTCCCGTGAAAAAGCGGGATAGTTGAGAGACAATTCGGGCGAGTGTACATAGTTCGGCCTTCCAGAGCCTGTGGGCAATCCGGTGCCCCCATATCGCGTGCAAACCGGAATAGGTCATGACGACTTCCAGCGTACTGCGCGCAGCCGGGTCTCGTTCAAAAACAGCATGAATGTCATCTCTCATCTGTGCTAACATTTTTGGGTGGCACCTCCTGCCTGATTTACCTGCTCACTTTCAACCTCAATGTCAGGGTTCAAAAAAATAAAAAACGTCCCTATCCCCTCAAACACGAAGGGACAGAGACGGGTTTACCGTGGTTCCACTCTGCTTAGATCGTCACACTGTCTCTCGAACGCACAACAGTCATGAACAAATCTCGCTCATATCCCGATAACGGCGGGAAGCCGATGGCGCCTACTGATATCTTTTCAAAAAGATAGGTTCAGCTCATTGCTCACAGGGGCATTTCCATACAGGGCACATCAGATGGCTCTCACCTATCCATCCTCTCTGTAGATGTGCAAACTGTTGTACTTCTCCTGATCGTCGCATTCCTTTGTATAAAATCATGCAGCAGACAATCGTCTACTGACCGTTTGCAATTACTTGCTCTGCACGTGCAATCACCTTGTCGCGTCCGAGCAGATACAACGTCTCCGCTAAATCGCGACCATGTGCCTGGCCAGTTGCTCCTACACGGACTGGCATGAACAACGCCTTGCCTTTGTGACCCGTTTCCTTTTGCACGTCTTTGAGTACCGCTTTAATAACATCCACATTATATGCATCATGGGCAGAAAGGTGCTTCACAAAGGAAGCAAGTACTTCCGGCAATTGTGGTTCTTTTAGCACCAGAGTTGCTTCTTCATCGTACACCACTTCGTCGAGGAAGAAAAGAGCTGCCAGCGGAACGATTTGCGCACAGTAGGACATTTGCTCTTGGTACAAGCCAACAATACTGCGAACCCATTCGCTCTTCTCAGCAGACAAATTCTCTTCGATGAAGCCAGCTTTTTGCAGATGCGGGATACACATGTCTGTAATCATATCCAGCGGTTGGCGCTTCAAATAGAAGTTGTTCATCCAGTTCATCTTCGTTGCATCAAACACCGCTGGCGACTTGTTCACGCGGTCCATCGAGAACAGCTTGATCAAATCTTCCATTAAGAAAATCTCTTCTTCGCCACCTGGAGACCATCCCAAAAGAACAAGGAAGTTCACGATTGCTTCTGGCAAGAAGCCGAGGTCACGGTACTGTTCAATGAACTGAAGGATGCTCTCATCGCGCTTGGACATCTTTTTGCCATCTTGGTTGAGGATCAGAGCCAAGTGAGCGAAGTCAGGCGCTTCCCACCCTAAGGCTTCATAAATCATCAATTGACGAGGCGTGTTGGACAGATGCTCTTCACCACGAATGACGTGGCTAATTTTCATCAAATAGTCGTCCACTACAACGGCAAAGTTGTATGTAGGAATTCCATCAGGACGGCAAATAACGAAATCGCCCATCTCGTTGGAGTTGAAGGTTACCTGGCCACGAATCAGGTCGTTCACAACATACTCGCGATCATCCTGAACGAGGAAGTGAATGGATGGCACTCGCCCTTCTGCTTCGTACTGAGCACGCTGCTCGTCCGTTACATGGCGGTGCTTTTCCAAAATGCGTGGTGTTTCTCCACGTGCGAGCTGTTCTTCACGCTCTGCATCCAGTTCTTCTTTTGTCGCGTAGCAGTAGTATGCTTTGCCTTCTGCCAGCAGTTGATCGATATATTTCCGATAAATGTCCAGACGCTCTGTTTGACGGTACGGTCCATACGGTCCACCAACATCCGTACCTTCCTCCCATGTTACGCCGAGCCATTTCAGGTTTTTCATTTGCTCTTCGTCCGCATTTTCCTTATTGCGCGTTTGGTCCGTATCTTCAATCCGAACGATGAACGAACCACCGTGATGTTTTGCAAAAAGATAATTAAAGAGCGCTGTTCGCGCACCGCCGATGTGTAAATGCCCCGTAGGACTCGGCGCATAACGTGTGCGGATTTCTTTCGCCATTGGTAGCACCATCCTTATGAATGTAAAAGGCTATAAACTTGACCTAAGTAAAAACGTATCTAAGGCTTTATGTTACACCTTGCCCTTCTACTTGACAAGCAAGCATACTGCCTGTGCAGCGATTCCTTCTCCTCTACCTGTAAAACCGAGTTTCTCCGAAGTCGTCGCCTTCACATTCACTTGCGAGAGGTCGTCTACTTCTAGCACACGCGCAATAACTTCACACATTTGCGGGATGTACGGCGCCATCTTCGGTGCTTGGGCAATGATTGTTGCATCCACGTTTCCTAAACGGTAGCCGCGCTCCCGAACCAACTTCCATACATGCTCCAGCAGCTTTACGCTATCCGCATCCTTAAAAGCAGGGTCTGTATCTGGGAAATGACGGCCAATATCCCCCTCACCAATCGCTCCAAGAATCGCGTCACTAATCGCATGGAGGAGAACATCCGCGTCAGAATGCCCCAGCAAGCCTTTTTCATACGGGATGGTGACGCCTCCGATAATGCATGGACGCCCCTCTACCAATTGATGCACGTCAAAACCTTGTCCAATACGCATGAGCTACTCTCCCTTTCGTTTCCGCAATATCTCTTCACCAAACCACAGATCATCTGGCGTAGTAATCTTAATGTTCTCATAGCTTCCGTGCATAATCGCTACCGGATGACCCAGCCACTCAACCAGCATCGCATCATCCGTGCCCAACTTCCCTGCTGCCTCTGCTGCCTGATGTGCCTCTCGCAATAAAGACATACGAAAAGCTTGTGGGGTTTGAACCGCCCACAAGCTTTCCCGTGCCGGGGTTGACTCTACAAGTCCTGTTGCCCCCACCACTTTTATCGTATCTTTGACAGGTACTGCCATGATCGTTGCCTGATCGTGTTGCACCTGTTTGATCATGTCACTGATCTGTTTGCGAGTGACGAAAGGACGAGCAGCATCGTGAACCAGTACGTAATCGCAATCTGCGGGTAGTGAAGCCAGGCCATTTCTCACACTGTCTTGTCGCTCCGCTCCACCCAGTGTCACCACAGCCTCCAGCTTTTCAGCCGAGACCCAGGCCATTACTTCTGCGTGGTCTCTTTCACTCACCACCAACACGACTTCATCAATGTCGGGATGAGTAGCAAAAAGACGTACCGTATGAGCCAAGATCGGCTCGCCCGCAAGCGGTAACCACAACTTGTTTCGTTGTCCACCCATTCGTTTACCCGAACCGGCTGCAACGATCACGACACCCGTACTCACTGATTCATCCCTCTCCTGTCTTTTCTATAACGCTCGTTCCAGCAACTTTGGTTTGGCGAAGATCATTCGTCCTGCTGAAGTTTGCAGCACGCTCGTTACGAGAACGTCGACGTCGTTTCCGATGTATTCTCGTCCACCCTCTACGACAATCATCGTGCCATCGTCCAGATAAGCGACACCCTGACCGTGCTCTTTCCCATCCTTGATGACTTGAACGTTCATTTCTTCTCCAGGTAAAACAACGGGCTTGACTGCATTCGCCAAATCATTGATGTTCAAAACCCCAACACCTTGCAGCTCACATACCTTGTTCAGGTTGAAGTCGTTAGTTACGACCTTTCCGTTAATGAGCTTGGCAAGCTTGATCAGCTTGCTGTCCACCTCGGATACTTCTTCAAAATCGCCTTCCCAAATCTGAACCTTTACCTTCATTTCTTTTTGAATCTTGTTCAAGATATCCAGACCGCGACGACCACGGTTTCTCTTCAGTACATCGGAGGAATCAGCGATATGCTGCAGCTCCTCTAACACAAATCCCGGAATGACCAGTACACCTTCCAGAAAGCCGGTACGGCAAATGTCTGCGATGCGTCCGTCGATGATGACACTGGTATCGAGAATTTTATTTTCCAAGTTAACGGCCGTTGTTGCGCTATCCTTTTTCTTATCCTTACGTCCAATCGAAAATACCGACATAATCTCGTCCCGCTTGCGAAACCCTACCTGGAAGCCCAAATAACCAAGCAACCCGGAAACAATTAACGGCAGAAGATCTCCTACATATGGAATCGGAATTTTACTGATGGGCAGGAATAATAAGAATGCAATAATAAGACCACTAATCAACCCCATCGCTCCGAACATCACATCGACAACCGGCATTTTAACGAGTGTCTCTTCGCCCCATCGAACGATGCGCAGAACATAATCCACAACCCAATTCGCTAAAAAGAAAAACAAGATGGCACCCAGTACAGCCCCAATATATTGCGATCCGGCTACTACACCAAAGTTTAACAGTGGATCAAGCAACGAGAACAGTTCGTCACCAAATCGATACCCCAATCCGCCACCAATCAAAACAAAAATGAATTTTCCTACTCGGCGTAACATGCCTTCACCTCCTTTTACTAATATAGACAGAAGCATAAGAGTAAAACCCTATTTTTTTCCAAATCATTACAATGCTTCATTTTACTTTCCCTCACTATAGCAAAAAAGATTTTGCCATGTCAAATAGCCAAAAATTTTAACATAGTTGTCATTTTCTCGTCAACCCGGGAACACTCGTTTCCTTCGATGGTAAATTGACAGGGAGCTGACTCCCTTCTTATAATGTCAGTATCGCAATGAGAGAAAATTATGACGATACCAACAGCCTAAAGCAGAGGTGAACCAGGATGGACAATCGAAACATAGACGACTTTCAAACGCAAGTATCCGAGCTTTTGATCAGACATCGTAGCGTACTGGACGTCATGTCCAAAGTTCAGGAAACGGCATCCCGCATTAACCGTTCACTGACAAAAGCCATCACCGAATGCGGCTGTGTCGAAGTGGTTGCCAAGAAACAGACATACGATTCCAACAAGAATCTGGAGGACAACAAGTCCCAATTGGACACCCACTTTAACGGCCCACTGTGTGAGCATTGTCGCGACGTAGTTACTGCTGAGCTTGGCAAAAACCTTTTTTACCTGACTGCCTTGTGCAATATTACTGACATTAAGCTAGAAGATGTGCTTCAGAAAGAATCCAACCGACTGAATACTTTGGGTGTCTTCAATCTGTCTTAAAAGTCCGCTACTCGTATTACGAATGAACCCTATAAAAAGTTGCATACAAAAAAGAAAAACCCGCACATTGAAGTGTGGGTTTTTTTATGCGGTAACTATTCAAACGGAACGGATTCTTCTTCTTTGTTTTTACGCTTACGTAATTTTTTGACGAGAAAGTCAACGTTTTTTTTTATTCCGTACAGAGCGTAAAAAGCGAGTGGAAGGAATACAATTTTTGGAAATTGCTGCGGATACTTAATCGCTACAACGACCACAATCGCGATGATAATCGGTGTGATCCAGTAAGCGGATTTAGGAATCCCCACTTTTTTAAAGTTAGGATACTTAACCTTTGATACCATCAAAAAGGCAAGCAGCAACATACTTACGGCAAGCAATACCGGAGTGAACACTTGGTGATAGAGTGCGAGTGTAGCCAGTACGCCTCCCGCTGCCGTAATCGGCAAACCAATAAAATACCCCGGAACCCCGGCCTGTACGTTAAAACGCGCCAAACGCAGCGCACCACAGATCGGAAAAATGGCTGTAATGAGAATCCCAAGCAAATCAAAGTGTTGCAAGACGACAACATACATGATGAACGCTGGCGCAATCCCAAATGTAATAACGTCAGAAAGGGAATCCAATTCCTTCCCGAATTCGCTTTGGGCATTCAGCATACGAGCTACACGTCCATCCAGCCCGTCTGCCAGCATACCAATGATCACTGTGATCGCTGCATAATCGACGTATTGATCGCCTCGAAACGCAAGAATAATTGCTAAAACTCCCAGAAACAAGTTGCTTACGGTTAGTATGTTCGGTAACGATTTCACGAACATAGACTACCTCCTGATTTCTTTTGCGTAAGGAGCAGGTTATCCTGTCGACCTTGTTTTTATCCAAGTCCCTAGGCAAATGTTGAATACAAATAATGCCTTTATCCTATTCTACTTTAAATGTGTCTGTCAATGAACACTTGTTCTTGAATCCGTTTCAGCCCCTCTTTAATCGCTCGCGCGCGAACCTCGCCAATGCCTTCCACTTCGTCTAATTCCTGAATCGTTGCCATCATGATTCGCGGCAAATGATGAAAATGCTCTACCAGATTCGAGATGATCGTGACAGGCAGACGCCGAATCTTGTACAGGATCCGATAACCTCTAGGTGAAACAGATTCATCCATCATACTGGCATTAGAGGAATACCCCAGCGTTCGCAAAAAATAAGGGAGCTCGAGCATTTCCTCCGAGTTCAATTTTTTCATGTCCCGGAGCACGAGATCAGGTGAATAGGATGGATCTCGGGAGTAGTCCCGAATTAGCATATGGGCCTCTTCCTCAATGTTTGAAACCAGTTCCTCCAACTGCATACTGACGAGCCTTCCTTCTACGCCTAGCTCACAGATGTACTTGGAGACCTCTGTCTTAATACGTAACACCATCTCAATCCGTTGCAAAACCGAGGCAACTTCGTGTAAAGTAACGAGCTCCTCGAATTCTAACGCACCGAGATTCGTCAAAGTTTGCTCCAGCACGGCCTTGTATTTCTCAAGGGTAGATACAGCCTGATTCGCCTTGGCCAAAATGACGCTGATTTCGCTTAAGACATACCGAAAATTCCCCTGGTACAGCGTGATCACATTGCGGCGCTGAGAGATCGCAATGACCAGATGATTCGTTTGCATGGCCGTCCGTTGCGCTGTACGATGCCGTGTCCCCGTCTCGCTCGTAGGGATTGAGGAGGGTGGGAAGATTTGCGTATTCGCGTACAGGATACGTTTTGCGTCTTCACTTACTATAATCGCCCCATCCATCTTCGCTAATTCATACAAATGGGCAGGAGAAAACTCACAATTGATGGAAAAACCGCCATCGACAATCGACTTCATCTCCGGACCGCACCCAATGACGATCAAGCCCCCGGTTTTGGCCCGTAAAACATTTTCCAACCCTTCACGAAGCTGTGTGCCGGGTGCCACGAGACGAAGCACATCACCGAATTGCGGAGTTCTTTTGATGTTCCCCTGCATGCCCACTCCTACCTCCTTATCACCTCGTTCAACGCATCGGAAATATTGCTCACACCAATTACTTGAATATCTGCTGGCGCATCCAGACCACGGATGTTTTTCTCCGGTATGATGACACGCTTAAAGCCTAGCTTATGTGCTTCTCGTACTCGTTGCTCAATACGGGAGACACCGCGCACCTCACCAGTCAAACCAATTTCTCCGATAACGACATCATGCGGATTGGTAGCATGATCACGGAAACTGCTTGCAATGCTTACAGCAATGGCCAAATCAACCGCTGGCTCATCTAATCTGACCCCACCTGCTACGTTTACATAAGCATCCTGATTTTGCAGCATCATGCCCATGCGCTTTTCCAGCACTGCCATGATCATCGCCACACGCTGATGATCGACCCCTGTTGCTGTTCTCCGTGGGGTTACAAAGCTGGTCGGGGCAACGAGAGCTTGCAGCTCAACCAAAACAGGCCGTGTACCCTCCATACTGGCTACGACTGTCGAACCCGCAACACCAAATGGACGCTCTGCCAAAAATATCTCAGATGGATTCGCGACTTCCTCCAAACCGCGATCCTTCATCTCGAAAATACCGATTTCGTTTGTCGAACCAAAACGGTTTTTGACGGCGCGCAAAATTCGAAACGTATTGTGTCGCTCCCCTTCAAAATAGAGAACAGCATCTACCATGTGCTCAAGCATGCGCGGACCAGCGATCGAGCCTTCCTTGGTTACGTGACCAACGATGAAGGTACCAATTCCTTTCCCTTTTGCAATCCGCATCAATTGGGCTGTAGCCTCCCGCACTTGTGCGACACTACCCGCAGCCGATTGGATCGTCGGGTGAAACACTGTCTGGATCGAGTCAATAATGAGTACATCCGGGTCTACTTGATTAATATGCTGTTCGATCAAATCCAAATCATTTTCTGCCAATACAAACATCGGCGGCGTTTGCAAATGAAGTCGATCCGCGCGAATTTTGATTTGTTTTGCCGACTCCTCTCCAGATACATAGAGAACCTTCGCCCCTTGATGAGCCAAGGCAAAAGATGTCTGCAAAAGCAATGTCGATTTTCCGATTCCGGGGTCTCCCCCAACCAAAATGAGTGAACCCGGAACAAGTCCTCCACCGAGAACACGATTCAATTCTCCAATCGTCGTGTCCATGCGTGGCTCTTCTTCACTGGCTACCTGAGTCAATGGAATCGCGGATTGGCGCTGCCCGCCGCTCAGCCCCTCGTGGCGATGTGCATTTTTTACCGTCACTTCCTCTACCAAGGTGTTCCAGCTGCCGCATCCCGGGCATTTTCCCATCCATTTTGGCGATTCATAGCCACATTCTTGACACGCGTATTTCGTTTTATACTTTGACATAATCGCACCCTCACTTGGATTTCTTTCTCTACTTTTATCATAATTACGCACCCAAAAAAAGAATACCTCCCGAATCAGGAGGCATTCTATTACGTTTCAACCAGCTTACGATTTCGTTTTTTCAAGGCGCTTGACAACCAGCTTGCCTTCTTCGGCCTCGATATTGACCGTATCGCCTTTACTGATCGTGCCCTTGAGCAACTCCTCGGACAAATTATCCTCGATGTGGCGCTGGATAGCACGACGCAGAGGGCGCGCCCCATAGGCAGGATCAAAGCCTTCTTTTGCCAAAACTTTCTTGGCTTCTTCGGTCAATTGGAAATCAATGTCTTGCTCTTTCAAACGTTTACGCAGCTCGTCTGTCATGAGAGATACGATTTGTTCGATATGCTCTTGCTCCAAAGAGTGGAACACGATGACTTCGTCGATACGGTTCAAGAACTCAGGACGGAAGCTCTTTTTCAGCTCATCCATGACTTTGTCCTTCATATCCTGATACTTTCTTTCCGAATCGTTAGTCGTGAAGCCGAGCGTCGTATTTTTCTTGATCATGCTGGCTCCGACGTTGGAAGTCATGATGACAACCGTATTGCGGAAATCAACCGTACGTCCCTTGGAGTCTGTCAAACGACCATCATCCAATACTTGTAGCAAGATGTTGAATACGTCTGGGTGGGCTTTCTCAATTTCGTCCAGCAAAATGACAGAATAAGGCTTGCGACGCACTTTTTCGGTCAGCTGACCGCCTTCGTCAAAGCCTACGTAGCCAGGAGGAGCCCCTACCAGACGAGCCGTGGAATGCTTCTCCATATACTCGGACATATCTACACGAATCATTGCATCCTCGTCGCCGAAAAGCGTCTCTGCCACGGCACGAGCCAATTCGGTTTTACCCACACCAGTAGGTCCCAGGAAGATAAACGAGCCAATCGGGCGTTTTGGGTCTTTAAGACCAGCACGGGCACGGCGGATCGCACGCGAGATGGATTTGACTGCTTCATCCTGACCAATGACACGATCGTGCAAAATCTCTTCCATCTTCAGCAAGCGCTCTGTTTCCTCTTCCTTCAGCTTCAACACTGGAATACCCGTCCAACTCGCCACTACTTGCGCGATGTCTTCTGGCGTAACCTCCATGTTCAGCTGGCCTTGGCGCTCTTTCCAGTCTTTTTTCGTTTTATCCAGTTCTTCGCGCAGTTTTTGCTCCTGATCGCGAAGTGCTGCTGCTTCCTCGAATTCTTGGGATTGTACGGCAGCGTCTTTTTCCTTGCGTACCTCTTCCAGACGTCCCTCCAGCTCTTTGAGGTTTGGCGGAACTGTAAAGGATTGCAAGCGGACCTTGGATGCCGCCTCGTCTACCAAGTCAATGGCCTTGTCAGGCAGGAAGCGTTCCGTAATATAGCGATCAGACAGTTTTACTGCCTGCTCGATTGCTTCGTCGGTAATTTTGACACGATGGTGGGCTTCGTAACGATCACGAAGGCCATGCAGGATACGAATAGCATCCTCAGCTGTCGGTTCATCAACCTGAATCGGTTGGAAACGACGCTCCAGTGCCGCGTCTTTCTCGATGTACTTGCGATATTCATCCAGCGTAGTGGCACCTACGCACTGTAGCTCGCCACGTGCCAGAGCAGGCTTCAAAATGTTGGAGGCATCAATTGCGCCTTCTGCTCCACCTGCACCAATTAAGGTGTGTAGCTCATCGATAAACAGGATGATGTTTCCTGCTTGGCGAATTTCGTCCATGATTTTTTTCAGACGATCTTCGAACTCACCGCGATACTTTGTTCCCGCAACCACGGTTCCCATATCGAGCGTCATGACGCGCTTATCACGAAGGGTCTCTGGAATTTCGTTGTTCACGATTTTTTGAGCAAGACCTTCTGCAATAGCTGTTTTCCCTACACCAGGCTCCCCAATCAAAACGGGGTTGTTCTTGGTGCGTCTGCTAAGTACTTGGATCACACGTTCGATTTCTTTTTGGCGACCGATGACCGGGTCCAGCCCGCCATCACGGGCGATTGCAGTCAGATCCCGAGCCAAACCGTCCAGTGTCGGCGTATTCGCCGCTGGATTCCCTCCAGACGGTTGATGAGATGCCATCATTTCCGAGCTGCCAAGAAGCTGGAGCACCTGCTGACGTGCCTTGTTCAGGCTAACCCCCAGATTGTTCATGATTCTCGCAGCAATGCCCTCTCCTTCACGGATCAAGCCAAGTAAAATATGTTCAGTCCCCACATAGGTATGACCCAGCTTGCGGGCTTCGTCCATCGACAGTTCAATGACTTTTTTGGCGCGAGGTGTATAGTTTGGTGTGTAATTACTACCGGACTGCTCTGTTCCTCGCCCGATTAACGACTCCACTTCACTCTGGATTTTATCGAGGCCAAGCCCAAGCGATTGCAGTGCCTTCGCCGCAATCCCTTCGCCTTCTCGAATAAGTCCCAGCAGCACATGCTCTGTCCCAATATCTTTGTGTCCGAGACGAACCGCCTCTTCCAGGGCAAGCGCCAGTACTTTTTGTGCTCGTTCTGTAAAACGTCCAAACATCATATCGTACACCTCCGTATAACCGTGTTTTTTCTCTATATGGTTAACAATTGCGTGATACCATTACGATTACTCTTGTGATTCGACTACGCGCAGACGTTCTCGGATCAGCCTTGCCCTTCTTTCATCTCGTTGGTCCGGTGTGAGCTTTTGTCCAGCGTGGTGTTGTAAAAAACCTGGCTGTGTCGTAACCAACAGCTCGTTTAAGACCAGCGGAGATACATTTGGAATGATCCCTAGATCAATCCCCAGACGTACATCGGACAGGCGTTGAGCTGCTTCCTTGGACTCTACCGTACGGGCGTACATCAGGATGCCAAATGACCGAAAAATACGATCTTCCAAAGAAACCCGGGTATGCTCCAGCAAGTAAGTACGTGCCACACGCTCTTGCTCAATAATCTGTCTGGCTACACCGTAGAGATTGGAAAGGATATCCGACTCAGACATCCCCAGTGTGACCTGGTTGGATAACTGAAAAAGATTCCCTAGAGCTTCGCTGCCCTCCCCATAAATTCCTCTAACGACTAGACCAACTTGATTAATTGCCTGTAAAATTCTGCTGATCTGCTGCGTCATCACCAGAGCGGGCAAGTGCAACATCACAGATGCACGAATTCCCGTCCCCACATTGGTTGGGCAGCTTGTAAGATAACCTCTTGTTTCGTCGAACGCATAATTCAAGTTTTTCTCAAATATGTCGTCTATCTTCGTACCTATTTCCCATGCCTCGTTCAAACGAAACCCGGGTAATAGTACCTGTATTCGAATATGGTCTTCTTCATTAACCATAATGCTGACGGACTCATCTTCACGAAGCAATACGGCACCTTTTCGAGATTCCTCTGCCAGATGAGGGCTAATCAGATGCTTTTCTACGAGAACGCGTTTTTCTAACGGGTTAATTTGGTCCATATGGATGACCTGAAGCTGATGCTTTTTGCGCATGGCCTCCGAATCGCTTACTTCCGTTACCTTTCTGACGACTTCCTCGCCCTGCGAGTCCGTTGCCAATAACGGAAAAGGGTGCTGGCGCAGGTTACGGGCGATACGCAGCCGTGTACTAATGACAATGTCGGAATCAGGACCTTCTCCTTTCATCCAATTGCTCCACGGGTTTTGCATAAACTGCTTCTGGGACATAACCAGCTAAACCTCCCTTGCTACGATTGGGCCATTTTTTGTTCCAATGCTCGAATTCGATCACGCATTTCTGCTGCCTTCTCGAACTCTTCACTGGCGACATGACTTTGCAGCGCTTGCTTTAGTTGCTCCAGCTCTTTGCGGATCTTCAGTTTGCCACCGGTCCGCTCTGGTACTTTTCCACTATGTTGTGTGTTTCCATGAATCCGGCGGAAAAGTGGGTCCAGTCGATCACCCAAAAAAGTGTAGCAATCACTACAGCCAAATCGACCGCTTTTACTGAATTGAGCATATGTGAGTCCACATGTTTCGCATTGAAGCGTCTTATTCGATGCCGTTTCGCGTCCATTCTTTTGCATGGGATCAAATTTTAAAAGTCCTGAAAGGAGATTGTTGATGCTGAAGTTGTGAAAGCCGGTAAAGACGTCCCCTTTTTCATGAGCACATTGCTCGCAAATATGGTATTCGGTTTTTTCGCCATTGACGATTTTCGTCAAATGAAGTGTCGCCGGTCGTTTTCCGCATTCCTCACAGTTCATTACATCATACCTCCTTTTACTTCAACAGGATTGCTGCGATCATCTGCTTTAAAATATTTGCCCGCAAACGATCCCGCAATTCAGCTTCTAGCGTCAATACGTTTCGAGAGGTCGCGATTTTCATCAAGGTGGCTTCCCTGATGTTGACTAATCCTTCCTCAAATAGTCTTTCTACGATCGCATTTCCCACACTCTGAGTGATGCTCTCACCAATTAGTTCTTCTGTTAGCAATTCCTGCAAGCGTGCTTTGCTGACAATCTGCACCTTGCGTATGCGAATATACCCGCCGCCCCCGCGCTTACTCTCTACAATGTATCCTTTTTGAACGGTAAAGCGCGTATTGATGACGTAATTGATCTGAGACGGCACACATTGAAAATGGTCGGCAAGCTCACTACGCTGAATCTCGATCGATCCATTGGGACTGTTTGTAATGATGCTTTTTAAGTGATGTTCAATGATGTCCGAGATGTTACGCAAGTCATCGCCTCCTATTCCTCTGTGTTGTTTTCTGTGTTCACCTATTGACTTTGACTATCTTTGACGTTAATTATAATGGGTTTAGTGCGTGCCCGCAAGTGTCCCTTACACATTCTAGTGTGGGCAAAAGAGGGTCGCTTGAAACTTGGACATGATCAACAAAAAAACCACTCCCTGAGGAATGGTTTATGTTTGTTATTGTGTATTGGTGTCGATTGCTGGCAAATGATTCAGTAGCTGAGAGAAGCTGGTGATGATGACATCTGCATCATCAAGCTCGCCTGGTTTGGCAAAACCAAAGTCGCATCCAATGGTAAATAAGCCGTTTGTCTTGCCTGCTTCCACGTCGGAGTGACGATCTCCTACCATGATGGCCTGCCCGATTTTGTAATCAGACAACAATTTTGCAACCAAGTCATTTTTGGAATGCGTACGGAAACGGCCAGCCGAGTACAGGTCGGTCATCAGCGGCTTTAACTCGTATTCCTGGCAAATGGCGTCAATGTACTCTTCCTGCCCATTGCTTGCTACAAACAAAGCAAATCCTTTTTCACGCAGCTTTTCCAAGGTTGATTTTACATCCGGATATAGCTCAGTCACTCTTTCTTTGAGTAACTGGATTTCATTGTCTAGCAAGAAGGCGTCTGCTGATCGAATTGCTTCCTCACTCGCGCCTGGCAACAATTTGTCCCAAATCTGCTCGATCGTCATTCCCAGTACATTGATCAGTTCACGTTCGTCAGGGGTTTCCCCTTGCCATAGCCCTTTTTCACGAAGCTGGTCAAACGTTCGAATAAATGCGGGGGTCGACAGCTTTTCTGTTTGCAGTAACGTGCCATCCATATCAAATAATATGGCGAATGGTACAGTCATGGGTTCCTCCATTTTGTCTGGCTAGGCAGCTATTCTACTTCTCCTGGCAACATATTCATATCATCCATGATAAACTCGGTAATTCGTTGTGCAGCATCTGGCTTCGAGATTTTCTGTCCCATTCTACGCATATAATCCACCTTTGACGGGCTATGCAATAGTTCATCGATAAAGTAAATCAACTGCTCCGACAGATTCGCATGTACGGCACATCCATTATTGAGCAAAAAGTGGCTATTCCTCTCTTCCTGTCCAGGCAGAGGGTTGTAAATAATCATGGGTACCCGTTTACTCATTACTTCAGCTGATGTGAGTCCGCCTGATTTGGTGACAATTAAATCAGCCGTTTCCAAGTATTCGTGGAAGTTATTGATGAATTTTAGAGGTACGACTTCATGGCGATACGTACGATTTAAAACTTTTTTGTACAGCTTGTCGTTTGTCCCTGTTAACACAAAGGTTTTCAGAGGAATGTTAATCTCTTCTAGCCCATCTAATACCTTTTCCATCGAGCCGAGACCCAATCCGCCTCCTGACAGAATAATGCTCTTTTGTCCAGGAGCGAGGCCAAGCTTTTGCCGAATCAAATCGGGTTCCAATGGCAAGCTGAATTTTTTCATAATGGGAATGCCCATCGGAATGAATTTTTGATGGTCCTGTCGATAAACGTCTAACAAATAATACAGTTGTTCATGACCGATGAAGTAATAATTGATATGGTGATTAATCCATGAGGGATGGATTGTATAGTCGGTAATGATCGTATAGATTGGTTCCTTCCAATCATTTCTCCCTTTCAGTACGGAGAGCATACAGCTTGCAAACGGATGCGTAGCAATAAAGGCATCCGGTTGTACACTGTTGATCAGCTTTTTTAGTTTGTTTGCCAATAACTTATTCATGAGCACATTCATATCGAAGAAACGGGTTTTTTCTGTATTATGATAAATTCTGCCCCACATCTTGGGTGACAGTCTTAGCAGATTCATATAGCTTTCCAGCAGAATCTTGTGGAAGGTGGGGCTAATATATTCCAACGTATCGATGATCATTGATGTGCAACCATTCTCGGCCAAGCTTTCTTGCATGGCCCGCGCTGCCTGGTTGTGCCCGTTACCGATGGAAGCGGAAAAGATTAGAATTTTTTTCATGAACGATTCTCCTTCATAACCTCGCCTACTCCAACGCCTGGATCAGGTACCTTCTCATGTTAGTCTACCCCAAGACCCGTCTGCAAGAGGGAACTTGTCGGTCATTCGGACTAACTTATCGACAAAATCTTTGCGAGTTTGACTTTTTACTATAAAAACGAAAAACCTCCTTACCCATTCTGGGGTAAAGAGGTTGGTTTCATTCCCTGAAAACTGAATACGCATGATTGCTAAGTGTGTGGATAAGTCCTCG
>NZ_PXZM01000045.1 GCF_003013395.1 Brevibacillus fortis
TTGAAGGAATAAACCTTCAATGTTCCTCGGTAGCTCAGTTGGTAGAGCAATCGGCTGTTAACCGATCGGTCGGCGGTTCGAGTCCGTCCCGAGGAGCCATATGGATGGATGTCCGAGCGGCCGAAGGAGCACGATTGGAAATCGTGTAGGCGGTGTCGAACCGTCTCGTGGGTTCAAATCCCACTCCATCCGCCATCTTGGCCCGTTGGTGAAGCGGTTTAACACAGCAGCCTTTCACGCTGTCATACAGGGGTTCGAATCCCCTACGGGTCACCTAGAAAAATCCCTACACACTTGTAGGTGATTTGGAGGCTTAGCTCAGCTGGGAGAGCATCTGCCTTACAAGCAGAGGGTCGGCGGTTCGATCCCGTCAGCCTCCACCACTTATATTAACGGACAAGGAAGGTCAGCTAAAAGCGCCACGTCCTGTGGCAACACTGACACTCAGTCGTCCTGACTATCGCGGGATGGAGCAGCTCGGTAGCTCGTCGGGCTCATAACCCGAAGGTCGCAGGTTCAAATCCTGCTCCCGCAACCAAATTTTCTACTTGCACTTCGTTGAGTGATCAAGTAGGATCGGAATGCCCATTGGGTGCAACCAAATATGGAGCTGTGGTGAAGTTGGAGTTCACGCCGGTCTGTCACACCGGAGGTCGCGGGTTCGAGTCCCGTCAGCTCCGCCATTTCTAATCAAATGAAATTGGCGCATAAAGCATGTATATAAGGCTCGGTAGCTCAGTCGGTAGAGCAGAGGACTGAAAATCCTCGTGTCGGCGGTTCGATTCCGTCCCGAGCCACCTTTTATAGGGGCATAGTTTAACGGTAGAACGAAGGTCTCCAAAACCTTTGGTGTGGGTTCGATTCCTACTGCCCCTGCCATTTTTCAAGACAATAGTAGTAATCATGGCGGTCGTGGCGAAGGGGTTAACGCACCGGATTGTGGCTCCGGCACTCGTGGGTTCAAGTCCCATCGATCGCCCCATAAATTCATAGTTGGGGATTACTTATTGGGGTATAGCCAAGCGGTAAGGCAACGGACTTTGACTCCGTCATTCCTAGGTTCAAATCCTAGTACCCCAGCCATTAAAATGCGGACGTAGCTCAATTGGTAGAGCGTCGCCTTGCCAAGGCGAAGGTCGAGGGTTCGAGACCCTTCGTCCGCTCCATTTCTCAAAATGTTTCACCTTATATCATGGAGGCATAGCCAAGTGGTAAGGCACGGGTCTGCAAAACCCTCACCCCCGGTTCAAATCCGGGTGCCTCCTCCAAAGTATTTGCCGGTGTGGCGGAATGGCAGACGCGCGCGACTCAAAATCGTGAGGGAAACCGTGGGGGTTCAAGTCCCTTCACCGGCACCATACATACAAGCAAGCTCTGAAAATCAATTATTGATTTCAGGGTTTTTTTTATGTTTATACGTAAAAAAATTGCTAGGAGAAAGAGAACAGGAACGTGATGCCAGGTTTCCCTGAGAAGGGAGGAATATGACTTGGTTATTTCGTTTGCCTACAGGACATTAAGATTGATTATCAATCTCAATATAAGTATGATTAAACATGGACGGATAGGATTTAATTTATCCAATAGTGAAAATGATTATCACTATTGTGAAATAAGCTTCGGAACAATGGGAGGTGCGAAAAGTGAAAATCGATATCAATAAGCTTGCAGAGCATTTTGCGCATACTTCTTTTCGGGTGGAACAAGTCTGTCGCTATGCGCGAGATCCGGGAATGCGCTGTGATGGCTATACGGAGCCTTTTCCAGGCTTTGTATTTCCCTTAAGAGGTAAGGCAGAGTTTGTTTTTAATGGAACGCCCTACACGCTTGCTCCGGGAAAGGTAGTGCACGGTGGCGCACATATGCAATTGGATAGACAGGTCGTTGGCAATACCAGATGGGAGTATCTGCTTGTGCTGTATCGAATCTGTGCTCCCGAGCCGACAGGCTTTTGCCTGCCCAAAGCGCATTTTGAGCTTACACTAGGGCATAGCCCCCGCCTGACCGAGCTCCTTGAGCTTCTGTGGCGGGTTTCTCGTCAGCCGGGCGGAATTCCCGCTTTTCAGACAGAAATGTTGTTCCGCTGTGCATTAGAGGAACTGTTCGTCTGTGTCCGTAACCAAAGTAACGACGGTGAGCAAGCGTTATTTGAGCAAATATCGAAATACATACATGATCGTTATATGGATCATCTGACTGTACGAGCCTTAGCGGAACAAAATGAGATCAACGAGAACAGGCTGTTCTATGTATTCAAGAAGTACACAGGCATGGGGCCAGGAAAATATTTAATGGCATACCGTCTTAATCGGGCAAAGGAATGCTTGTTGGCTAATGATGCGCCAATTGGCGAGGTGGCCATTAGTGTCGGATACACAGATGCATTTTATTTCAGCCGTATCTTTAAAAAGCAGTTTGGTGTCTCCCCTGGAGAATTCCGGGCGACATTCAGGAATAATCCATATGGTTTTCAGGATAGCTCCATTCCTATATAAAACGTGTTTTGCTACACTGGCCTTACCAAGCTAGCCATGCAAAACTAAAGTCATATCGGAGGAGTCATAATGAGAAGACTCATGGGACTAATGGTCTCAATCGCACTTTTGGCGGGTATTTTGACAGGTTGTGCTGGAACGTCCAATAGCAGTTCAGCTTCAAGCAGCACGCCCGCTGTAACAGAGGAGACAGGAACACCCATCCAAAAGGATAAGGAAACAGGAAAATGGCCGAGAACATATGTAGATGCTCTAGGCCGTGAGATCGTATTGGAAAAGAAGCCGGAGAGAGTAGCCCTCCTCTTCTTTCGAAATTTTGAGCATTTGTTTTTGCTTGATGAATCCCCTGTAGCTGCTACGGATCTCAACGTGCTTGATGAGTGGCAATCCCTGGCGCCGTATAAGGATAAGGAAATTGCGGATCTCGGATCAATAGCGAATCCCAATCTAGAAAAGTTACTGGAAGTCGATCCGGATTTAATTATCGTGGTCGCGAATCGGTATGAGAAATACGGAGAAAAATTGGAGCAAATAGCGCCGGTTGTTGTCGTGGATACCAATGAAAACAATTGGCAAGGTGCGTTGCGAGAATATGGAAAAATATTTGGCAAAGAGCAAAAGGCTCATGATGAAATTACGCGTATTGAAACACTCCTTGCCGATTCAAAAGAGCAATTAAAGGCATACAACGACAAAACCTTTGGTTTGATTATGCTGGGAGACAAGCAATTTTGGGCTTTTACGACACAGTTTATTTTCAATAAGGAAAGTGGTCTCGGTTTAAATCCACCAAGCAAGTATGCAGACATGTCAACAAAAGGAGAGCAGATTTCTTTGGAGGGACTGGCAGCAATGAACCCTGATTACATGTTTGTTGCTGATATAGGAGGGTCTACGAAGAATTTGGAGAGTTACTTAAAAAACCTGGAAAGTGATTCTGTATGGAATTCGCTTGGCATAATAAAGAATGGTCATATGTACGCGTTAGACAGTTCGATTGCGGCCGGTGGACCGTTGGCGATCGAACTCGGAGTAAAAACCATCATGGAAAAGATTCGGGCCAAATAGAATCGTCTGTAACAGAGGAGAGGTCAAACGATGAAAAACGAGGAATGGTATGACGTAACGATCATCGGAGGTGGGCCAGCTGGTCTTTTCTCCGCTTTTTACAGCGGTCTTAGAGAAATGAAGACCAAGCTGATTGAATATCAACCAGTACTGGGCGGTAAAATCCATGTCTATCCAGAAAAAATGATTTGGGATGTCGGCGGTCTTACTCCCATTCTTGGAGAAAAATTAATCGAACAACTGGTTGAACAAGGACAAACCTTTCACCCGACTGTGGTCCTCAATCAGAAAGTGGAACGGATGGAACGTGACGAATCAGGATTATTTGTGCTCCATACTGCTTCAGGAGAACGGCATTATACAAAAACCGTCATTCTAGCAATAGGTGGAGGAATTTTAAAGCCCCAAAAAATTGATTTGGAGGGTGCAGATAAGTTTGAAGTAACAAATCTAAATTATACGGTAAAATCACTGAAGCGGTTTAAGGATAAAACAGTGATCATTTCTGGCGGAGGAAACTCGGCGGTTGATTGGGCAAACGAGCTTGAACCGATCGCTCAACAAGTGTATCTAACGTATCGAAAAGACACTTTATCAGGACACGAGGCACAAGTAAAACAGCTCATGAACAGTTCTGCAAAATGTTTTTTTGACACTTCCATTACCAGGTTGATTGCTTCTCCCAATCACGAGAAGATTGAACGAGTTGAACTGACTAACCATGTAACAGGTGAAAAACAGGTGCTACATATTGACGAAGTTATCATCAATCATGGTTATGAGAAAGACAGGTCACTGTTGGAAAATAGCAAAGTCAAGCTCGAGTTAAGCGAAGAGTATTTTATTGAGGGTCAAGCTACCAGTGCGACCTCAGTGCCAGGTATTTATGCGGCGGGGGATATACTGAAGTATGAGGGAAAAGTGCACTTGATCGCAGGGGCTTTCCAAGATGCAGCGAATGCGGTAAATCAGGCTAAACTTTATATACAGCCTGAAGCGCATAAAAGCGGAATGGTTTCTTCGCATAATGACATTTTTCAAAGCCGAAACCGTGAGTTGATAAAACACATGATGAAATAGGGTTTTATCGGAAAGAATAATGGCAGGAAATAAGAGCAAAATCGGCTTGTCAATCACGCCATCGTGATTGATGAGCCTTTTGTGTATGTATGTCGCCTGCTTCGGGCAGGAATGCTGAGTAGAAGACCGGAACCGCTTATGGTACAAGAAGTCCTGGTCTTCTAAATCACTAGATATTTGAAATATGGAAATAGTGCATGTATCACTATCTCCGATCAAAAGCAAGACTTGCTGCAAGACCTGTCAAGACACTTGCCATTAGCCAACGCTGCACCCGTAGCCATGTTGGGCGTGTACCAAACCACACAGCAACTCTGCTCGCTACAAGAACGATAAGCAGGTTAATGTTAAAACTGACGGCTATTTGTGTTAGACCTAAAATAGCACCTTGCTGGAGCACCGATCCCCGCGTAGGATCTACAAACTGAGGTAAGAGCGAAACATACAATATAGCAATTTTGGGGTTCAGTAGATTTGTCATCAATCCCATCAAAAATAACTTTTTTGGCGATTCAATAGAAAGAGTATTAGGCTTGAGAATGGAAGCAGCACCTGGTTTGACCGCATTCCAAGCGAGCCAGAGCAGGTAAACAGCCCCGGCCCACTTGACTGACTCGTAAATGAACGGAACCGTTAGGAAAAGAGCCGAGAGACCGAGCATAGTTGCGATCATGTAAATCACGAATCCAAGTATAACGCCAAGAAGCGAGATGACTCCAGCTGTGCGACCTTGCGAAATCGTACGAGAAATTAGGTAAATCATGTTAGGGCCAGGAGAACAAACCATACCAAGTGAAACAAATATGAAGGCAATAAAAGTACTAAAACTCACCAATTTATATTACTCCTCTCCGTGGTTCATCAAAGTTAGAAACTATTATATATCCCAAGTACAGTTTTGGTAGCATTTTTTGCAATGAGTATGGGAAAATTTTTAGGCTACTAATAAACGGAATTGCTAAATTTATTACTTAGTTAATCATTTGCAAGGAAACCAGATGGTGATATTCTTTTCGGTATTGTATACTTTCGATGCAGGCTCAATCCAAATTGCAATCGACAGTAGAATAGCACATGCTTTTCGGGAATAGTGAATACGTGAGCGAATATTGTCCGTAACAAGAATGAGGTGGTTTTGATGAAGTACGGTTTGTATGACAAACCGCCAGTGGGCACAACCATTTTGTCCGCTCTCCAATGGATGATCGTAGCCGTATCGAGCAGTGTAGCGGTACCTCTGATGATCGGTGATGTCTACGGTCTTGGACCGGATGAAATCGGTAACTTGATGCAGCAGACTATGTTTTTTATTGGTCTGGCTTCTCTTTTGCAGGTATGGATCGGTCACCGATATCCTATGCTGGAAGGACCAGCAGGGATTTGGTGGGGGATCTTTATTATTTTGGCACAGATCGGAACCAGTGTGGGACTAGAGCCGCGTGAGATCGGGCAGTCTTTTCAGATCGGACTCATAATGGCTGGGGTCTTGTTCTTGATCTTTGGCTTGATGGGATGGATCGGGAAGCTGCAGAGATGGTTTACGCCTCTCGTTTCGGGGACATACATGATTTTGCTTGCTGTCTCGTTGTGCAGCAACATTTTGGCTGGGATGCTGGGGATCGGATTCCAACATTCCAAAGAAGTGATCCCGCAGGTGGCGATTGTCTCGATCGCGATCGTTGCGTTGGTAATCGTAGTGATGCGGACGAAGCGTTTTTCCAGCTTTGCGGTTTTGTTTGGAATGGTGGCAGGATGGTTGTTCTATGCCGGTATGGGTTGGACTGAGCCTGTCCGGCCTGCTGAACAAGTGATTGCGTGGCCGTCACTCTTTTTCTGGGGACCTCCTCTCTGGGATTGGGGAGTCATTCTGACAAGCATGCTGACGGGCTTCGTGCTGTTGACCAATCTGGTAACTAGCATGGTGGTCATGGGTAAAGCGACTGACACAGTACCGACTGAGGAGCAGTACAACCGCGGAGGAGTCTTTACAGGGGTGTCCCATCTGTTGTCCGGGCTTGGTGGAGTAGTGGGGATGATTCCGCTCTCGCTTGCTGCTGCGGTTATTCAGACGACGCGAATGGCGGCTCGATTGCCTTTTATGCTGGCTATGGTCGGCATCATGATCATAGGCTTGCTGCCTTATGTCTCGAACTTTTTGGCGGCTCTGCCTACACCAGTTGCATATGCAGCCATGTTCATTTCCTACACACAGCTGCTAGGATTTGGACTAAAGGATTATGTGAATGTAAAAATGGACGATCGGACGATTACGGTAGGTGGGAGCTCCTTGTTGGTGGGGATCGGAGTGATGTTTGTTCCATCGACCGCATGGCAGCATTTGCCTCCTCTCGTCAGCTTCCTTTTTGGGAACGGCTTGCTGCTCGGGGTTATCGTCTGCTTAGTGCTGGAACATGTCATTTTCCGAAGGACTGGAGATGATGACAAGAAAAAAGACGGCCACGCTGCTTGACGGGCCGTTTTTTCTATTAGACAGGGAGAATATAAGCGCTATCCAAATCGCCGCCATTGATCTCCGTAAACATCCTGCCGACCGAGTTCAGGATCTCGTCCTTCTTTTGTGAGCTTACTTGCTCGTGGAAAAAGATCACTTGTATGAGATTGCGGCTATTTTCGGTGACACAAGAGCGCTTGGAGTCAACGATCGGGCTGCCAAAAGCTCCTTTGTCATCTGAGAGCAGCAGCTTGCCTTCCATGTTGACCTCGCGACCATTCAATCCCTCGTATACGTCTTCACTGGTGCCGACTCGCAAAATGACATCTCCAACTAATTGCTCCTGGTCATAAATGCCAAAAGGAAGGGCATGGAGGACGGAGAAGAAATTATTGACGTCGACCGCGCTGTTGATCCAGAAAAATGCATTTCCTTGCAAAAGTCTGCGAAGCAGCGCCTCAGATGAGGGGCGGTACCGCGATGGATCGGTGCCGACCTGTTTGAAAGCAGCTCGCCACTCGCGAATGCCCTCAATCTTAGTCAAGCGTGCAGGATCGTGCTCGAGACGGAGGCTTTCCACAAAGTAATTGATGCGACCTTGAAGCATTTTAGGGGAGTCGCTTACGGAAGCACCGCTATAGTGGAGAATGCCCAGAGAAAGTTGAGGGAGGCGTTCAGTTACAGAAGCGTCCAGCTGTACTTTCATCATGTGTCACTCCTTTTTATACCTATTTTTTGGTAGTATAACAAAATTTTTTTGTGGAAGCGACAAAGCTTCGTTACAATAGAATAAGAATCATACTGGAGCAACTCTCGAAGATGGTTCTTCAGGAGGCGCAGCAGCTTATATAGACAGCGTACAAAGTTCATGATAAACAAAGAACGTAAGGAGGAATTACCTGACGATGACGATGCGTGAGGTTGAGATTTATACAGACGGAGCTTGTTCCGGCAATCCAGGACCAGGTGGTTGGGGAGCTGTACTGATGTACGGCCAACACATCAAGGAAATGTCCGGTGCCGAACCACATACAACGAATAACAAAATGGAGTTGTTGGCTGCCATCAAGGCACTCTCTACATTGAAGGAGCCTTGTAAGGTGACGCTGTACAGTGATAGTGCATACTTGGTTAACTGCTTCAAGCAAGGCTGGTATAAAGGCTGGCTGAAAAACGGCTGGAAAAACAGCAAAGGTCAGCCGGTAGAAAATCAGGATTTATGGAAAGAACTGCTGCAATTGATGGACACCCACAAGGTAGAGTACGTAAAAGTCAAAGGACACGCCGACAACAAATGGAACAACCGCTGCGACGAACTGGCGACAGGAGCGATTAAACAACTGTGAACGACTTGCTGTACTGGGAGCAGACAAAGCAGTCCATCATTGACTATGCCAAGGAAATCGGAATCGATAAGATCGGGTTTGCCAGTGCCGATCCATTCACGACCTTAAAAGAACGGCTTCTTGTACACCGGGAAAAGGGTTATGAATCTGGATTTGAGGAGCCTGATTTAGAAAAGAGGACGAACCCAGAGCTGTTGTTGGACGGGGCACGTTCGCTGATTTCAATAGCACTGGCATATCCATCCAAGCTAAAAAATCCACCGAAGTCGGAGCCAGGTGCGTATCGGGGAATCTTGTGCCGCGCAGCATGGGGAACCGATTACCATCACGTCCTGCGCTACAAGCTGGACAAGCTGACTCGATTCATCATGGAGCTGGAGCCAGGGGCTCGGATCGAATCCATGGTAGACACGGGAGCACTGTCAGATCGTGCAGTAGCCGAACGGGCTGGGATTGGGTTTGTAGGAAAAAACTGTGCCATCATAACGCCGGAGTTCGGATCATGGGTGTACTTGGGGGAACTTGTTACGAATCTTCCGTTGCCAAGCGACCAACCGATCGAAGAAGGCTGTGGCGACTGTAATATTTGTGTAGACGCTTGTCCGACCGGAGCCTTGATTCAGGGCGGGCAACTTGATGCACAGAGATGTGTTGCTTATTTGACTCAGGTAAAAGACTTTATTCCAGATGAATTCCGGGGGAAAATCGGGAATCGGCTGTATGGTTGTGACACTTGTCAGACGGTATGTCCTAAGAATCGTCGCATCGACAACGACCATCATGCTGAATTCCAGCCTGATCCGGAGATTGCCAAGCCTTTGTTGATTCCGCTGCTGCAGATGAGCAATAAGGAATTCAAGGAAAAGTTCGGGCTATCCTCCTCATCCTGGCGGGGAAAAAAACCGATTCAGCGCAATGCCATACTAGCGCTTGCCCATTTCAAGGATCGGACGGCTGTTCCTCATTTAGAGCGTCTTTTGTTCGAAGACCCCCGTCCAGTCATTCGCGGAACTGCTGCGTGGGCACTTGGAAAAATCGGAGGAGTGCAGGCACAAGAAGCGCTCATTTCCGCAAAAGCAAAAGAGGACTCACCAGAAGTGGTGGAAGAGATAGAAAAAGGCATGAGCATGATTCGTGCACAGGCTTAGTTTGAACGAGAAAGGGAGGACGTAAAATGGCAAAGGAATTAGGCTATACCATGATGGATTCACCAATTGGACCATTGCTCTTGGCTTCTACAGAAGAAGGGCTGTGCTACATTCAGTTTGCCAATGAAGAAGACGGATTGGCGCCGCTTGTGCGCTGGTGCAAAAAAACGTTCTTAGGAATTACCCCAACGCGCAACGATGCGATCAATGAGTCTGCAAAAAAACAATTAGAAGAGTATTTTGTAGGCAAGCGCAAGACGTTTGATGTTCCAACCGTGCTGTACGGGACTCCCTTTCAAATGGCTGTATGGAATGAGCTATCGAACATCCCCTATGGAGAAACTCGTTCTTACAAAGATATTGCCTTGGCTATTGGAGCGGCGAAAGCTGTTCGGGCCATTGGCGGTGCGAACAATCGTAATCCGATACCTGTCATCATACCGTGCCATCGTGTGATTGGCTCGAATGGTGCCTTGGTCGGATACGGCGGTGGCTTATCCATTAAAGAATATTTGCTTTCCTTAGAAGAAGGTCCACTATTTGCCTACGCTTCTTCCAAATAAGCTGTCTGCTTGCTCGGACAGCTTTTCTTTTTCTTCTGAATGCACCGTGAGCGACATATTCTTCATTGAGATGAACGGTTCTTGAGTCTATGTCGCATTCTGGAGGCGGAAAGGGGGAGGGGAGTGTGGAGTGGCGTGAATTTGTTCAGCAATACTTTCAGGCAGTTCACCAGTCATCTATGGATGGAAAGTATGAGCGGTTGCTGCCTTTTTATTGTGCAGGAGAGTCTGGCGCACAGGAAGAATGGGATCGACTGAACCGGGAAAAACGGAAAATCGAAGAGCGGGGAGTCAAATTATTGGCTGTCCAGGGACAAGTAACGCCCCTATGCTGGGTAGATACCGATGCCACCATGGAAATAACGGTTCAATGGCAAGAAAAGAAAACCCTGGAGATCAAGCATACCCAGTATAAAGAGGCAAACAAACGATTGTTCCAGCTCCAGTTGCTCAAAACGAATGAAAAGTGGTCGATAATAGGGGCTAGGGAGTCGAGCGGAGATCAAAAATTGGCGGTCGAGGAAGAGGAAAAGCCTGTCATCGTTGTGTCAGGCGACGAGGATGCCATTGACCAGCCTATGCTGATTGTTCATGGAGCTGGAGGTTACGATGCCGCAAATGCAGTCGCGTATGCGGAACGCTATTGGAATACGACCAATCCGGTGTATCCTCGTTTTACGGATGACTGCACGAATTATATTTCGCAATGTTTATACGCTGGTGGAATCCCTATGCTGATGTCGAAAGAGATGGGCAAGGGGTGGTGGATTCGCACGGGAAAAGGCGCATCATGGAGCTATAGCTGGACGGTAGCGCATAGCTTGTATTTGCTTTTGAAATCGGGTGGACCACCTATGCGGGCGGTTACGAAAAGCTCTGCGGCTGAATTGGTTCCAGGCGATATCATTTGTTATGATTTTAACGGGGATGGACGCTTTCAGCACAATACGATCGTGGTCGCAAAAGACGCGAATCAGATGCCGTTAGTGAATGCCCATACGACAGATAGCAGCATGCGTTATTGGGCATATGAGGATTCCACAGCCTATACGCCCAAAATGCGCTATGCCTTCTTTCATATAAGAGGGGTGTAGCCAGCAAAAACGGATTCGTCACCGCTTGCGAAAAAAAGCTCTTCGTATAAAAGCGATACTGCGAACCATCCAAATTATTGCAGCGAAAACGAGCATGTCTGAAAAGGTATGCGGTTCTCCTTTGATGGATTGGATGTAAATCAAGCCATGGAACAAGACGATGATAAAAAGCCATGGATTGGCGAGATGAAGCCTTTTCCAACTGGAGCCACCCAGCCATTCTTCTGCACGTGCAGAAGAAGTCAGCCACAGGGCCAGTAGAATGAAAAGAGCAAGCAGGCCAAGGTAGTTCGCAACGCCTGTGAGGGTCCAGTTGGGAGATGGCCATATGGTTGGATCAGAGGAAGCGAAAAAGAACAGACCGAGCCATCCAGCAGCCTTTTCAGAATGGTTTTCATGTATGATCATCAGGCGGGGCTCACCTTCAAAAAGGACGAGTACAAGAATGACGTGCAGCAGACCCGTTAACCCAGCCCATATGCCAATATCTCGACGGATGGACAAGCTGATAGCCATCCAGTGAGCAGGGAGCCAGGACTGGAGTGGACCAATCAGTAAGGTGAAGCCGATTAAAATAAATGAGAGATAGCCGAGGATCATGCTCCATGTTTCTGTGGCAGGGAACGAAGAAAAGTCAGTCCACATCCAACTGGCACCTAAGAGGATCAAACTCAGGATGCCCACATGTGTGACAAGGCGTCGCCCACATGAAATGTTTGTCTCCATCTAATCGTCACTCCTTTGATAGCCAAAAGTTTTCTGATTAGATGCAGCAGGCACTCCATTTGTTACAGAAGCTGTGCACGGTGGTATAATAGGACGTGTACAAGTATCAAGTTCGCCATTTACAAGGAGATTTTCAGATATGCCGTTACATATTGTATTGCATGAGCCACTCATCCCGGCCAACACGGGAAACATTGCCCGTTCATGTGCAGCGACAGGAGCGCACCTGCATTTGATTCATCCGCTCGGATTTTCAACGGACGATCGTTACTTGAAGAGGGCTGGTCTCGATTATTGGCATGCGGTAAATGTTCACCATCATGAGAGCTTCGAGCACTTTGCTGCGGCACAAGGAGAAGGTGCGGGCACCTTTTACTTTGTGGAGACCTGGGGGGAAAAGCTGTATACAGACGTTTCTTTCCAGGATGGCGACTACATTATTTTGGGCAAGGAGACGACGGGCTTGCCAGAAGAGCTGACAGAAAAATATCGGGAACAGACGATTCGCATTCCGATGGGCGGTGCGACCCGTTCTGTGAACCTGTCCAATTGTGCAGCTATTGTCTTGTTTGAGGGACTTCGTCAGTTAGGTTTTCCATCGCTATCGTAAGGATTTGGGAGGGAGAGAGCAATTATGACTGTGAACACCATCCTGTTTGATTTGGACGGTACGTTATTAGAGATGCAGACAGAACCCTTTGTCAAAAGTTACTTGGTTGAAGTAGGTCGTCATGTCGGAGATCAGTACGATACGGAAAAGCTGTTGGCGCTGATTTGGGATGCGACAAAGGCAATGATCATGAACCAAGAGCCTGACAAGACGAATGAGCAAGTTTTTATCGAACATTTTACCGAACACAGTGAGTGGGATCGAGAGGAAATATGGCAGCTGTTCGATTCATTTTATCGCGATGTATTTCCGACACTTTCTCACCTGACGTATCCTTCGCCATGGGCAAAGCAGATTATTGCTGCTGCCAAAGAGCAAGGATTTCGGGTTGCAGTAGCGACGAATCCTGTTTTCCCGCGTGATGCGATTCATCATCGCCTTGCTTGGATCGGGATGTCCCCGGATGATTTTGAGCTGGTTACCAACTACGAGGAATCGCATTTCACGAAGCCGAATCATGGATATTACAATGAAATTTGCCAAAAGCTCGGGGCTGAACCGACAGATTGTGTCATGGTTGGGAATCACATGCAGGAAGACATGGTCGCATCCAAGCTGGGGATGAAAACATTTTTGGTAACGAATTGGATGGAAGACCGTGGTGAGCCTCAGTATCCGGTAGATCAGCGTGGATCATTAGAAGAGCTGTTTACGGCGATTTCTGAAAAAAGCGGTGTGTTTGCGCGTTAAGAAACGACCATGAAAGAATAGGCGAGAAGCAGGCTGTCCGTTTAAAAAAATGGTCAAGCCTGCTTTTTCACATACTTTTCCCAAAATCATCAGGTAGGCTAGGTGTGTACGACCATGTTTTACATAATAAAGGAGGAAATTCTACATGAAAAAACTTGTTTCGTCTCTGGTGATGGCTACCTTGCTGTTTAGCGGTATATCTGCAGTGGCTGCGGCGGATACAGCAGTGACCCCAACAGTTAAGCACGCGAAAGCGGAGAAAAAGGAAGAAAACAGAGCCAAGCTGAACGCGAAGGCTGCCAAGTGGGGCGTAGAAACCACGGATAAAACAAATAAGGAAGTAAAAGCAGCGATTCAAGAAGCAAAAGCAGCAAAGAAAGCAGATAACGCTGAGAAAAAAGCAGCAAAAGAAGCGAAGAAGCAAGAACAACTCTCCAAGCTAAACGATAAAGCTGGGAAGCTGGGCGTTGACACGACAGGTAAAACCGCGAAGGAAGTAAAAGCGGCCATTAAAAATGCAAAAGAAGCTAAAAAAGCAGAAAACCCTGAGAAAAAGGCAGCAAAAGAAGCGAAGAAGCAAGAGCAGCTCGAGAGCCTGAAAGAAAAGGCTGCCAAGTGGGGCGTTGACACAGCAGGAAAGAGCGCAAAAGAAATCAAGGCAGAGATCGAAGTGAAGAAAGCAGAAAAGAAAGAGAATAAGAAATAACAAGAAAACAAAAAAAGCAGGTTGCCCTAGTAGGCAGCCTGCTTTTTTTCCTGGATGATCCTTACATGTTCCAGGTTTTGTCCTCGTTGTAGCCAGCTGTCAGAATGAAAAACAGAAAAGCTCCGAAGACCAATGCTACGATAAATGTACCCACGTTTGACAGCTCCTTTCGTAAACAAACTACTCTCATTATAGCGTAGCCTGCCCACTTTGCAAACGAATTAAAGCTGCTGTGCCCTTAAGTGAGACAATTTTCGATAGTCATGCACAAGTTTCAAAAATGCACTAAGCGAAATATACACACTCAGTATTTCACCCGTATCGAGTTCCATTCCTGTCACTGCTTGGTAAATAAATATCGCCAGAATCACCAAGCTCGCGATGCCGGTCAAATAAAGTCCTTTTTTCACTTGAATGCGTTCTACTTGAATGTCCATGATTGTTCCTCCTGTTATTTTATGCCAATCCGTATTGGCATCCGTGTATGCTGCTTATGATTGTATTTTACAGGGGAGATGGGCTTACAAACCATCGAATCAACTTACAGCTACGCCCGTTAAACCTTACAATTCCGTAATCTTCCAAGCTGTAAAAAAGTAATGTGCCGTATTTTTATGGGAAGATTGCTGAAACTTGTGCTGATGTCTCGCATACACATATGTAAAGGCTGTAAGAGCCTGTTGGCAACCGGAGAAAACGGCTTGCACGTGAATGCGTGACCGCAGGCGGACATATACATGAGAGTACATTGTCGTTGGGAAGAGAGAGGGGCTTAAGAGGAGGAGTGTCGAACATGGACATTTTAAAACGGATCGCTGAGCACCGAGCCCGCGAAGAAAACCTGATGTGGAGAGGAACATTCGCTGAATATTTGCAACTGGTACGTAAAAATCCGCAAATTGCCCAGACGGCGCATTCACGCGTCTACAACATGATTAAAAGTGCGGGGGTTGAAGAGAACGAGGACGGCTCACGTTCGTATCAATTTTTTAGTCGAGAAATCTTCGGACTGGATCGTTCTGTTGAGCGCCTAGTGGAGGAATATTTCCACTCAGCTGCACGTCGTCTGGATGTCCGCAAACGCATCTTGCTCTTGATGGGACCTGTCAGTGGCGGTAAGTCTACGCTCGTGACGATGCTCAAGCGAGGACTGGAAGAGTATTCCCGGACGGAAGACGGAGCGATCTATGCACTTGATGGCTGCCCCATGCACGAAGAACCACTTCATCTCATTCCGCACGATCTGCGTCCAGAGGTGGAAGAAGAGCTGGGAATCAAGATTGAAGGAGAATTGACGCCCTATAACCGGATGAGGTTGGAGACCGAATTCGGAGGGTGCATCGAGGATTTCCCTGTTCACCGGATTTTGTTTTCTGAAGCCAATCGTGTCGGGATCGGTACATTTAGCCCTTCCGATCCGAAGTCACAGGATATTGCCGATTTGACGGGCAGCATCGACTTTTCGACGATTACGAAGTACGGCTCTGAGTCCGACCCTCGTGCTTACCGTTTTGATGGTGAACTGAACAAAGCCAATCGCGGATTGATGGAGTTTCAGGAAATGCTGAAATGCGACGAGAAATTTTTGTGGCATCTCCTATCGCTGACACAGGAAGGAAACTTCAAGGCAGGTCGTTTTGCCCTCATTTCTGCAGATGAGCTGATTGTGGCGCATACGAACGAATCGGAGTACAAGGCTTTTATTGCGAATAAGAAAAATGAGGCACTGCAATCAAGGATTATCGTCATGCCGATGCCGTATAATCTGCGTGTCAGTGACGAAGAAAAAATATACTCTAAATTAATTAAGCAATCCGACTTGGGGCATGTGCATATTGCTCCGCACGCTCTCCGGTCAGCAGCAGTCTTTTCCATTATGACCCGCTTGAAGGAATCGAAAAAACAAGGGGCAGATCTGCTGAAAAAGATGCGGTTGTATGACGGTGAATCGGTGGAAGGCTTCAAGGGAGCCGATCTGGAAGAGCTGCGAAACGAGCATGCCGATGAAGGAATGTCTGGTATTGATCCGCGTTATGTCATTAACCGTATCTCCAGTGCCCTGATCCGCCGCGACACGGAGTGCATCAATGCGCTTGATATTCTTCGGGCGCTAAAAGAAGGCTTTGACCAGCATCCATCCATCACCAAGGAGCAGCGGGAGAGGTATATGAACTTCATCTCCATCGCGCGCAAGGAATACGACGAGCTGGCGAAAAAAGAAGTGCAGAAGGCGTTTGTCTACAGCTATGAAGAATCGGCTAAAACGCTCATGGATAACTATTTGGACAATGTGGAAGCTTATTGCAACATGAACAAAATCCGCGACCCCGTTACAGGTGAGGAGATGGATCCAGATGAGCGCCTGATGCGTTCTATCGAGGAGCAAATCGGCATCTCGGAAAATGCCAAGCGGGCCTTCCGTGAAGAAATTCTTATCCGTATTTCGGCCTATGCACGTAAAGGGAAGCGTTTTGACTACAGCACGCATGATCGTCTGCGGGAAGCTATCGAGAAGAAGCTGTTTGCCGATCTGAAGGATGTCGTCAAGATTACGACCTCGAACAAAACACCAGATGAACATCAGCTCAAGAAAATTAATGAGGTCACCAAGCGCCTTATCGAAGAGCATCAATATTGCCCGGTTTGCGCAAATGAGTTGCTGCGCTACGTGGGAAGTTTGTTGAACAGATGACAGAACGTTGGCGACATGAGGAGCACGTCATATTCGGCGCAGATTGCGCCAGTTGCTAGGAGGAGACGGCATGAAAGATGAATCATCGTTCATTGTCTCCCGGGAAGACTGGTCGCTGCACCGCAAAGGGTACCAGGACCAAAATCGACACCAGGAAAAAGTGAAAGAAGCGATCAAAAAAAATCTGCCCGATCTCGTCAGCGAAGAAAACATCATCATGTCGAATGGTCGGGAAGTCATTAAGATCCCTATTCGCTCCCTGGATGAATACCGATTGCGTTTTAACTTCCAAAAGGGAAAACATGGCGGTCAAGGTAAAGGAAACAGTAAAGTAGGCGATGTCATAGCCCGTGACGGCGATCCGGCGCAAGGGGCTGGAAAAGGTCAGGGAGCGGGCGACCAGCCAGGTATAGACTACTACGAGGCTGAAATCAGCGTAGAAGAATTGCAGGAGATGCTTTTCGCCGAGCTGGAGCTGCCGAACCTTCAACAAAAAGATGAGGAACAAATCGTCGTGGAAGAGACTCGGTTCAATGATGTCAGGAAAAAGGGCTTGATGGGCAACATTGATAAAAAACGTACGCTGATTGCGGCCATCCGCCGAAATGCGCTGGCAGGCTACAGTGATATGGAGCTGGGGATCACGGATGACGACCTACGCTTCAAGACGTGGGAAGAGATCATCAAGCCTCATTCCAACGCAGTCATTATTGCGATGATGGATACTTCGGGAAGTATGGGTGTGTTTGAAAAGTACATCGCTCGCAGCTTTTTCTTCTGGATGGTACGTTTTCTGCGCACCAAGTATGAAAAAGTCGAGATCGTCTTCATCGCCCATCATACGGATGCGAAGGAAGTGACGGAGGACACCTTTTTCTCAAAAGGGGAAAGCGGGGGGACGATCTGCTCCTCTGCCTATAAAAAAGCGTTGGAGATCATCGATAGCCGCTATCCGACATCACAGTACAACATTTATCCATTCCATTTTTCCGATGGCGACAACCTCACGTCTGACAATGAGCGTTGCGTAAAGCTGGTCAAAGAGCTCATGGAGAGATGCAACATGTTCGGCTATGGCGAAGTGAATCAGTATAATAGGCACAGCACCCTCATGTCAGCATATCGCCACATCAAAGAGCCGAAATTCATGCATTGTGTCATTCGGGAAAAGGGCGAGGTTTACAAGGCGTTGCGTACTTTCTTTGGGAAAAAAGAAGCTGTGAAGTAGTCTATAGAGGCAACCGGGCGAGAAATCGTCCGGTTGACTTATATTTGTTAGCATGAGCCACATGAACAAAATGTGAGGGGTGTTACTATGTATCCACAAAAGCATCGGATGCGCAACACAGGAGCCTTCACTTTCTTGGCCTACTTTACATTAGGCGCAGGCGTACTGCTATTTTCCATTGGTTTATACAATGCAACTGGTCTTCAACTGCACGAAAAGGGGTACTATATCGCATGCATGCTTCTGGTAGCAGTTGGATCGATTTTGACGCAAAAAGTAGTGAGAGATAATGCAGAGGATCGAGCGATTATCGAGGAGCAAGAAAGAGAATTGAACTTGAAGGTGTCGAAAGCGGAGAAAGACACGAATAAATAGCCTGGTTACATATCGAGGAATGGCTAGCTATATCGAATACTATAATCACAAACGGATTAAGGCAAAATAAAAAGGCATGAGTCCGGTACAATACCGAACTTATGCCCAGGCAGCCGCCTAATTAAATGACAATGACATGTCTAACTTTTTGGGGTCACTTCAGATCATGCCCTGACGGTTTTTCGAATGAGCTGTACAAACTCCTCTGCTTTCTCGATGTGTGGAGCGTGCCCCACATTTTCCATGACGATCTCCTGATAGGAACCACCAGCTCGCTGATATTGTTCCAGCACATCCCGAATTTGTGAGACCATCGGTTGTGGGGGATATTCGTCTTCCCCCGGCCAGCCGGGTACATAGCCAAGTTTGCCCAGCGTACCGAAATCAGCAAGCGATTGATCTGAGATAATGGCATCATCCGCACCGCGAATCCATAAAATCGGACACTTCGGCTCCATCTGGACAATACCGGACAAATTTACGTATTTAGGAGAAATCGCATTCGTAATCCCCGTCGATCCAGGAGCAACACCGGGCCAATCGGTTACGTATTCAAAGGCACCGGGGTAAAAGTCCTCCCCAATCCGCGTGGAGAGTATTGCACTCACATAACGGTCTTCCTGCTCTAGGGCAACCTGGAACGGGGGCTTGAAATAGAGCTGGTTCATGACATTCCGAGGACTGGAGGGAGCTTCATTGCCCATATCTTTGGCTGCTATCCTTTTGACCAGCTCGGAGTTGGCGGCTCCACCACCCGAACCTGAGAAGCTGCTGTAGCACGGGGTACCAGCTATATCCTTGGTTCCACCAAAGCCGTAAGGGGACATCGGGGCGACTAGAATCAGGGAGCGGACTTCCTCCGGGTAATCGATGGCAAACTGCATCACGATGCCTCCACCCAACGACCAGCCGGCAAGATGGACAGGTGTTGGCAAGTCCAATGCCCGAATAAACGAATGAAGGTCATCCGACCAGTCTCGCAAACCGCGTGTCGCATCGATTGGCAATGCTTCACTTGCTCCGTAGCCACGCATATCAGGAGCATACACACGGTACTGCTCACACAGAGCCGCAATGGTATCATCCCAGAACAAGTTGGATGAGGCATTGCCGTGAATGAGAAGAAGGGGTTCTCCTTCCGGTACGCCTGCTGTCAGATAGGAAACGAGCAGGCGATTGGTCTGAATGGTTTTCGTTTCGATTCGTGTATCCATCAATGATGTGCCTCCTTTCATTGTGTAAGACCATAAATATCAGAATATTTCTATTATATATCTGTTCGGTTACAAAATGAAAAAAGAAAACAACCGCCCTTGAAAGGCGGTTGCAGGAAGATTACATATGGAGACCACGCATTTGCTGTTCGATTTTCTCAAAGCCGCCAGAGACCTTAACGACTTCGTCTTTTTGCTCAGAAACGAGAACAAGCACTTCTTCCAGGCTCTCTTTGTTCTTGTCGGTAATATCTGCGTTGACTTCAACTTTTGCGCCGACTTCCTGAATCATGCTGTGAACATGAATGATGAACTCTTGCAGGTTTTTCGTTTTATCCGCGAAGTTTTGCATGTAATTATCTACATTGGTGAACATTTCTTGTACTTCGAGGATGCCCTCGCTATTTTTCTCAAAAGAAGTTTGTGACTCGGAAATCATATCCGATACGAGCTTCATTTTTTCGCGAATGGTCATGAGCAGGTTCGAGATCGACTCAGAGGATAGCTTGGAGGATTCAGCCAGCTTGCGTACTTCATCCGCTACGACAGCAAAGCCTCGGCCGTGTTCGCCTGCGCGAGATGCTTCAATCGTGGCATTGAGTGCCAACAGATTGGTTTGTGCAGAAATCTCGGAAATGGTTTGAATGATTTTCCCAATCGATTCGGTTTCCTTATTGAGCTCTTGGATCAGCTGGTTCGTACCTTGGATGTCCTTGATGAATCGTTCAAAGTCATTGCCGATGTTACCGATGCGTTTGCCGCTCTCGTTAGTGGCTTCTTTGGTCGATTCTACGTACTCATGCATCTCCGTAACAGAGCGGGTCATGTCCTCAACTTGCAGATTCGTCGAGCTCATTTCGCGACGCAGCTCGTCCGTATTGCTGGTCTGGGTCGTAAAGGACTCCATAATGTCTTGCAGGGAAGCAACTGTTTCCACAGCACGAACGTTCACGCCATCCGTCACCTTGTTCAAATTCTCTTGATAGTCTTGCATTGAAGTGAGTGATTCATTGATCTGATCCAGAACACGTTGCAACGATTCCTTCGAGGCAATCGCTTCTTGCTTTTGTTGCTCGCTTTCTTGTTGCAGCTTGTTATTGAATACAGCATGCATCATGCTCGTGACAGAGACGAAGCAGAAGGTAAGCAGGAAGTACATCAGATCAATATTGTTAGTCGAATGGAAAATCGTTTCTCTCTGTGTTAGGAAGTAGTAAGAGACAATACCCAATGTCGATACAATCGTCAAAATATTAATGAGTCGGTCTTGATAAATCCCCATGACTGCTACAAAGAACATAATGGTCATGATATTGATCATATGCGGGTCTAGTCCAACTACGATGAACATGAACATCCCGATTACGACCAAGTTGAAAAACTTCATGAAGGGCGCTGCTTTTTCACGGAAGCTCGGGCGATTGGAGATGTAAGTAAAAGGTGCCAGCACGCCATACAAAATACCCAGTATCGTGAATACGAATGTGTATGATACGCCTAGAAAAAGGTTTAAGACCTGAACAACCGTAATAATACTTGCGAATACGATTACGACCCAATTGTTTCTTCTTCTCAATAGATCAATGTTATCCATGTTACCCACCTACCTCGACTTTTACTTGGTTGGATGACGACGAATTGTACCAGGAATATTTCGGATCGTGCTTATTGTCATAGACATCTTTTAGATGGAAAAGGGTCGGAATGGCGTCGGCCCCTTTGTAAAAGACGATATCTCTGGTCTGAGTTGCCTTTACTTGATATTTCTTGTTAATAAACTTAAAAAATGTCGGATCTGCTACACCGATTGCGTGGGTGTAGCCTTGCTTTTCAGCGTAATCTATCATCAGGCAAATGCCTTGTTGCCCTAGTTGTCCGCGGTATTTCGGCAAAACAGCGAGACTGTCTACCTCCATTACTTTCATATCTGCTGTAACAACATCTTGAAAAAGTGATTTCATATAAGCACTTGAATTGGAAAAGGGTGTCATCTCAAATGTTCCACCTGCTTCACCATCTTCAGCGATTAAGAGGAACAGAGCAGAGCCTTCTTTCGCGTACTCCATTTCGAAGCCCATGCTTGTCCAGACTGTTTGTTTAATTTCATGAAATTTTGCTAAATCTTGTACGGTTTCTACTTGTTTGTACATAACTTCTCCACTCCATCATTTTCTCTGATTGAATCATGTTGTGTAAGTTTGACGTCTCAAAAGTTATGCTTTACCATCCGTTATGAAAATGAAAATGCTTTCATCCTCCTTTCAAAAAAGTAAACACAAAAAAAGGCCGTTCCATCAAAATGGAACAACCGAAGCTACCAACATCAAAAAATGGTCACAAGATGATGGCAACCCGGCTATCATGGTCAAAGACTAGACTGTAGACCCGTGGTTTTGCGTCGCCACCTTTCGATGACTTTGCCTTTTGCATTTTTTAGCAAAATTTGTAAATATGTGTCGAATTTTGCTAGATATAATTATGGAAAATATAAGCCAAAAGAAATATCCTTGTCAAGTTTTGGTAGGGAAAATTAACTAATTGTTCATAAAGTGTTTCCCGAAAATCACCCGTAACAAAAATTTTCCAACTATCCGATAACTAGAAGGAATAGGAGGGGATTTTATGAAGGAAGTAAAAGTGATTCAATTTTACTTTTCCGGTGGCGGTGACACGATTAGCATCGAAACGACGGAACCGGAAGAGATCATTCAAATGGTCGCTAATCAAGACGGTGGATGGCTACAGTACGATGATGTTGTCATCAACGTCAGAAATGTTTCGTATATCAAAGTACGCAGTCAGGCGTAAGGATAGGATAATGGCGTCAAGCTCGTCAGGAAAAAGCTCTCCTTTAAATGAGGAGGGTTTTTTCGTGTTGGAGGTAACGCTCCTGGTTATCCTATTAATAGAAGAAAAAGGAGGGTGACAAGATGACGCTGGAAGAAGTCATGCAGAAGCTCGAAGCGATGGGGACAGAACAGACGAAAAAAACGTTATTGCGGCATGGGGCTAAAGAACCTTTGTTTGGCGTGAGAGTCGGTGATATGAAAAAGCTGGTCAAGGAGGTAAAGCGTGATCAGCAGCTCGTCTTGGCGTTGTACGATACAGGAAACTACGACGCCATGTACTTGGCCGGATTGACGGTTGACCCGAAGAGCATGACAAAAGAGCGGCTGCAGGCTTGGGTCAAGCAAGTTTCTTGGCACGCGCCTGCCGAATATACGGTTGCGAGTGTAGCAGCTGAGAGCAATTTTGCCATGGAGCTGGCACGGGAATGGCTCCAATCAAAAGAAGAGATGGTAGCCACATGTGGGTGGAATACGTATTCGAACTACCTGTCGATTACTCCCGATGAACTGCTAGATAAAGAAGAAATCAAAAGGCTTCTCATGAGAGTGAAGGAGACGATTCACCAGGAACAAAATCGCGTACGGTACACCATGAATCAATTCGTTATTTCAGTAGGCGCGTATGTACCGGAACTTCATCAGGAAGCGTTGGAAGTGGCTGCAGCGATTGGCAAAGTACATGTAGATGTCGGACAGACAGCTTGCAAGGTTCCGTTGGCTACGGAGTATATCAAAAAGATAGAGGAACGAGGGAGTGTCGGAAAAAAGAAAAAGACGTGCATCTGCTAGTCGGGCATTTTTCTCTTTCCTTTGGCGTATATTTCTAAGGTGCTTTTGTTTGCTAAAGTATCGACTATTCCTTGCTAATGTGCTATCATGATACCTTGTTAACGTATTACCACTTTATCAGAGTAAAATATAGAGTAGGGATAACGAGGGGGATCATCACGATGAAGAAAATAGCATGGATGTCATTGTTGTTGAGTGCGATGGTTTCATTGGTAGTGGGCTGTTCTAGCGCAAACACTGGCGCTGACGCGAACAAGCTGATTATCGGAATTGATGATAAGTTCGCACCAATGGGATTCCGGGATGAGAAAAATGAGCTAGTCGGTTTTGATATTGATTATGCGCGAGCGGCCGGCGAAAAAATGGGAAAACAAGTCGAGTTTCAACCAATCGATTGGAGTGCAAAAGAGTCTGAACTAAACAGCGGTCGTATTGACTTGATCTGGAATGGATATACGATTACGGATGAGAGAAAAGAGAAGGTTCTCTTTACCAAGCCTTATCTGAAAAACGCACAAGTAGTTGTCACGATGGCAAATAGCAATTTGACCAAGCTGTCAGACTTGGCTGGTAAAGGAATTGGTTTGCAAAAGCTGTCTTCCGCAGCTGACGCGATTAATGCGAATGATATCAAAAATCAGGTCAAATCGATTACGGAGTTCCCTGATAACGTACTGGCACTGAGTGATTTGAAGATCGGTCGTGTAGAAGCAGTCGTCATCGACCAGATTGTGGCCGATTACTATATGGCAAAAGATCCTGGAACCTTTAAGCAGTTGGAAGAATCGCTGTCCCCTGAGGAATATGGAGTAGGCGTCAAAAAAGGCAACGAGGCATTGTTGAATGAGCTGCAAAAAGCGCTGGATGCGATGAATCAGGATGGAACAGCTGCAAAAATATCAGAAAAATGGTTCGGCGAAAATCGTGTATTGAAATAAGAAGATCAGCGATGGCTTCGCCGAATGATTGGCGGAGCCACGCTTTTATTTTCAGGATTAGGAGCATACCAAGATGAGCGTAGACTACATTCTCTCCATTACGAAGCCCATGCTAGAAGGGGCGCAGATGACGGTGCTGTTGTTTATCATCGCCATTCTGCTTTCCATTCCATTAGGTTTTCTGATCACCTTACTGGCAAAGAGCAGTAATAAGGCGTTGTCCTGGTTCGCGCATATGTACGTGTATGTGATGCGCGGAACCCCTCTCTTATTGCAGCTGTTGTTTATTTGCTTCGGGCTGCCTCTCTTGCCTGTAGTGGGAGAGTATTTAGTGATGGATCGGTTCGTCGCTGCATGTGTCGGCTTCGTGCTGAACTACGCAGCGTATTTCGCAGAGATTTTCCGTGGAGGACTGCTGTCGATCGACAAAGGACAGTACGAAGCAGCGCAGGTTCTCGGCTTTAGCAAATGGCAGACAACCAACAAGATTATTTTGCCCCAAATGTTTCGCGTGGCTTTGCCTGCTGTCGCAAATGAATCCATTACCCTCGTAAAAGATACAGCGCTGCTCTATGCCGTTGCTGTCCCTGAATTGCTTCACTTTGCACAAACGGCCGTGAATCGCGACTTTACCATCGTTCCGTTTTTTATTGCTGGAATCATTTATTTGTTTATGACGCTATTGTTGACGTTGTTTTTTAAGTGGCTGGAGAAAAGATTCAAATTCGAATAAAGGGCTGGCGCTGCATGGATATCATTCAAGTATCGAATCTAAAGAAATCGTTTGGCAATCAGGAAGTTTTGCGAGATGTATCGTTTTCGGTGAGTAAGAACGAAGTCGTAGCGGTTATTGGACCGTCTGGCTCGGGTAAGAGCACAATGCTGCGCAGCTTGGTCAATCTGGAGCAGGTGAATGGTGGCAGCATTCGTGTACAAGATGATTATTTGGTGAAGGATGGCGTTTATGCCAGCAGCCAGGAAATCAAGCAGATCACATCGAGAATGGGCATGGTCTTTCAGCATTTTAATCTGTTTCCTCATCTCACAGTAAAGGAAAATTTGGAGATCGCACCACGCGTAGTCAAAGGTGAGGCGCCTCAGGACATCCACAGAAAGAGTGCAGAGCTCTTGGATAAGGTCGGCCTGTCTGATAAGGCAGACGCGTATCCGGCGAGGCTCTCAGGCGGACAGAAGCAACGTGTGGCGATCGCCAGGGCACTGATGATGAATCCGCAAATCTTGTTATTTGACGAGCCTACGTCTGCGCTCGATCCCGAACTGACAGGTGAGGTATTGCAAGTTATCAAGCAGCTTGCCCAGGAGCATATGACGATGATGGTTGTGACGCATGAGATGGGATTCGCGCGAGAGGTAGCGAACCAAATCATGTTTATGGACAATGGAGAATTCGTAGAGTCGGGGACACCTGAGCAATTATTTACAAACGCCAAATTTGAGCGAACCAAATCTTTTTTGCATCGCGCATTAAAATAGTATGATCAACAACAAATGCCCTCAGTGTCGAGAAGACATGCTGAGGGCATTTTGTATAGGCAGGCTACATCACCTGATAGTTCAAGTACCGTTGGCTGATGAACGAATGAAAATGATCGCTGAACGAGTCAGCATTTAAAAACGCATTGTAAGCGTAAGGAGTGACCCGACAGTAAACGACCTCGCGTCCATCGTGAAAACGGATGTAGAGGTGGCTTGCAGTCAGATCGTAGCGAGCAGCTCTGATCAATTTCGAATCCAGTTCTTTGTATGGAATTTCTGGAGGTTGATTCTGACGTGGCAGAAATTGGCGGAAATAAGATCGCAATGTAGTGCAAACTCCTTTATCTAAAAATCGGGTTATCTATTTCTACGAGTCTTCATTTTACGCAAAAATTTGGATTCGGAATACAAAAATAGCACACCGATTGCAAAATAGGCTAAGAGAACCGTATTCAGAATGAGCGTCGGAAAGTCGGCAAGCATGTAAGTGCCTCCTGTTTAAGAGAATGAAGTCACGAATTGAATGTAACCCGCTCCAAAAAAGTAAAAATATTCTTTTTGATTCGTACAATGGGCCTAGTATCTGTTTGCGTGTAGAAAAGAATGATCATCCGAAAGTATGTAGACTCATGAGAAACCTTGTCGAATATAGTCTATATTACCTATTTTATTATTGTCAATAATTACATGGAACCAAAAATGCATTCCGTAAATTTCCTTGATGATTTACCTTGTATCACGAGGTATAGTGTGATAATCTCTAGGCATGTCACTGGGAGGAGTGCTTTTGTGAACAAGGAGCTGTTGAAAGGAAGCATCGATTTATTGCTTCTCTCTCTGATCGCACAAAAAGATCAGTACGGCTATGAATTAGCCAAGAAGATTCGAGAGAAGAGCAATGATCTGTATGAAATCGGTGAGGGCACACTATACCCAGCTTTGAAGCGACTGGAAACGCAAAAGGCCGTCGAGTCTTATTGGGGAGAAGCCAACGAAGGTGGACGCCGCAAGTATTACCGGATAACCAAGACAGGACAGGGACTTCTTCAAGATAAGATGAAGGATTGGCAGAGTCTAACCAGATTAGTCACGCTCTGTAACGAGGGAAGTGAGTAATCTCGTGAAGTTCGAACAATACGCAGAGCAGGTTGTCAGTCACTTGCCGTGCTCCAAATGGGAAAAGCAAGATCTCAAGGATGAACTGCTGGATCATTTAAACAGTATGAAGGTAGAACTGATCGAAGAAGGCTACGGAGAACATGAAGCTGTCTCACAGACCATTCAACGATTCGGTCCCATCGGGCAGATCAGAAGGCAGCTGTCCGAATCTCTACCCTTACTGGATAAATACATGCGCAAATGGTTCATGCTCTTGTTCTACTTGTATGTCTCCATCGCCAGCTATCTCCTGTTATTGTCTCCTGACCGCTGGAGGCGTAGAGCATTTTCAGTGGAGTGGAAACAAAGGATGATCGAGTACGGTGTCCCGCAATATACCCATCTGTTTCAAAACGCAAAACCTTTTCAAACGCTGTCAGATTACATTTTTCATTACGACAACTACAGCTTTGGCACAATCATGTACAATTTGGTTGGAAATATCGCGGTGTTCGTACCGCTCGGCTTTTTCCTGCCATTGCTTTTCGTGTCCTTTCAAAACATGCATCGGGTGTTTTTTCTCACGCTTGGTGCCAGCCTGGTGATCGAAATGCTGCAATTTTTGTTTGCTCTAGGCAGCATTGATGTCGATGATCTGCTGCTGAATGGACTCGGAGGATTGGTGGGTTACGGGCTGTTTCGAGTAGGAACATCTATGATGGACAGATACCGCCGGAAGATACAATCTGATGATGATCTGACTGCGACACCGTCTTAATCCCAATAGAAGAGTCGAAAAGAAGAGTGCTTCCTTTTCTTTCGGCTTCTCATATTTTTTAACATCGTATTACGAGGTACATAGTTGTTCGACAGAGGAGGAAAAGATGAAAAAATCAACGTGTTTACTCATTTCATTAACACTTATGCTTCAGATGGTCGTGGGCTGCGAGAATAGTAGTGCAGCTAAGCAGGGGAGCGGACAGACTGGACAGCCAGTCAAGCAACAGGAGCGCATCTATCAGTATTCGGCTTTTTCTTTTGACGTGAAACCAGAGACCTTCGAAGTTTTTGTGGAAAAGGAAGGGGTCAAAGAACGAGCATCCGAACCAATGGCGCCGCGCAAGGTGACGAACCTACATAAAGGGGAAAAGGAGATGACCTGGAGCTATCCAGACGAAAAGCTGGATGTGTCCATCAAAAAAGAAGAGGATCATTTGCAGATTACCCTGACCTCGACCGGAGCGGAGAGCTTTTCTTGGCCAATCGTAAAAGGACCGAGCTACATGCTGCCGATCGGCGAAGGGAAGTGGATTCCTGCTGACGACAAGCAGTGGCAAGCTTTCTATAAGGACGAGAGCCTGACCTTTGCCGAGTCTTTCTCCATGCGCTTTTTTGCTGTGAACAAAAGCAAGTACGCACTGATGTACGTCGCTGACAACTTGTTTAACAATACCGTGGATTTTAAGGTTGATCCGGCGCTTTCCTTTGCGTTCACACACGAATTCCCATCGGTGAATCCGGACAAGACGTACGGCTTCCGCTTGTATGTGACAGACAATGACCCTGTGAGCATAGCAGGCGTATACAAAAATTACGTGAAACAAAACGGAGAACTGCTGACGCTGGCCGAAAAAGCCAAAGCCAACCCGGACGTAGAAAAGCTGTATGGCGCTCCGCATTTCTATGTTTGGAACAAGAGCTTTTTGTCAGAAGCCGATGTGAAATGGAATGCTTTGAAAAACAAGCTGAATGAGAGCTTCATTGAATGGATGGCGCATATTTTGACCAACAACGGAGCAGATGGAAAAGAGAGCATACAGCAGTTTAGAGAGATCAAAAAGCAGGATTACGTCGCGGCCTACCAGAAGAAGGCGATTCTCGGCGGTTTCAACTATGCCTTGCGTTCGCCTGCGTTCTACAATCCAAAGCTATTTACGAATATCGACGCGAAGTCTCAAGAACTGATTGCCAAAGGGATTGACACACTGAATGAATCACAGTTGTATGACTTGAACAAACGACTGCTAAAAAGTGTGTTGCAGGAGGTAGTTCCGCCGGTAGAAAAATGGGGAAATGCGGACTCGACAGATTTGCTAAAAGACATGAAAGCCGCTGGAATCGACCATGCATGGCTGGGATTGCCAGATTGGACTGCCGCTTATATGAAGCCGGAATTCATCCAGCAAGCAAATGACACGGGTTATTTGATTGCCAGCTACGATTCCTACCATTCCATTCACAAGGATGAAAACCCGGATTGGAATACGGCGATTTTCGCGGATAAGAGCTTGTATGAGAATGCTACGATAGCGAAGAAAAACGGAGAAAAGAAGGGCGGGTTCCTGCAACAAGGCCGCTTGCTCAATCCGACCTTGTCGCTGCCTAGCGTGAAGCAGCGTATGGATGAAATCATGAGTAATGATGTGGCGTTCAACTCGTGGTTTATCGACGTGGATGCGGCAGGCGATTTTAACGATGACTACACGCCGGAGCATCCAACAACACAGGCCCAGGATATGAAGGCGAAGCTTGCGAGAATGGATTACATTCGGGATGAAAAGAAGTTGGTCATCGGTTCCGAGACAGGTAATGACTTCGCTAGCACAAATATCGCGTATGCGCATGGAATTGAGACGCCTGTGATCAAATGGGCAGATCCGGACATGCGCAAAAACAAGACGAGCCCGTATTATGTCGGAGGGTATTGGTCTCCGGCGGGTGATATTCCTGAGAGATACGCGAAGCAGGTTCCGATCAAGGAAGAATACCGACATGTGTATATCGATCCTGCCTATTCATTGCCGCTGTACAAGCTGGTGTACAACGATTCCGTTATCACTAGCCATCATTGGGAGTGGAGCAGCCTGAAGATCAAGGACGAAGTAGGAACGCGGATGTTAAAAGAGCTCCTCTACAACGTTCCACCACTTTATCATCTGGACCGTAAGATGTGGGATACCAATCAAGACCTGATCCTGAACTATTTGAAGGTGTGGTCACCGTTCCATAAAAAAGCCGTGCAACGTGAGATGACGGATTTTCAAATGCTGACCCCTGACAGGCTGGTACAAAAGACGTCCTACGGGGATGACATGCATGTCATTGCGAATTTTTCACAGCAAGATTTTACGTACGAGAGTCAAGTGGTGAAGGCTAGATCAGCTCTAATCATCAACGGTAACGATATCCAGAACTTCCTTGCCCCTGCGCAGTAGGAACGAATTGAAAAAGGCTGTCCGCGAAAATGAAGCGGCAGCCTTTTTCTACTATGGAGTGGGTGGGTATTTCTTGCTTTTCAAATCGTATTGGAGTCGATTGATAAAGTTCATCGAAATACGAGAATAATGCCGTTCCTCCGAGCGTACCCAGCCAAAATAGATAGGTTGCTGATAAGGAATATCCAAATTAAGCGTGATTGAATCAGAGTCTTGCAAATGAGGTTCATGAACAAAAGAGTAGTCCAGTCCGATGGTTACGGCGAGATTTTGCCGGATTGCATTGCGGAGCGCTTCTGTGTTGTTCGTTGTAAACAAAATGTCGACGGGACCATAAGTAGCGGAAAAATCCTCTACGAACCATTTGACATAGTCGTCGTTGTACAGGACGAAGGATTGCTGGCGAAGCTCTTCAGGTGTGACGGAATCCTGGTAGGCAAGTGGCGAGTTTTTGCCTACACCTACGACCATTTTTCCCTCTAGCAACTGTTCGAACACCAAGCCTAGGCCCTCGCTCTTTTTGAGCAGGTTCTCGTGGATAATGACCAGACCAATGTCCAGTTTGTCCTGAAGAATGTCCTCTAATATTTCCTGTGTGCCTTTTTCTGCAATTTCGGTACGGATGTGAGGATAATCTTTTTTAAAGCTCGCGACGGCATCGACCAGTAAGTTCATGGGACCGGGTATCGTGGCGAGTCTCAGCTCTCCAGTTAATGTGTTTGTATAGTTTTGTGCTTCTTCCCAGATCTCCTGGATCTTGCCCAAGGCTTCGAACGCTTTTTTGATGATGATACGCCCTTCAGGGGTCGGTAATGCTCCAAGACGCGAGCGTGTAAAAAGGGCAACGCCCAGCTCTGCTTCCAGACTGGAGAGCGACTGGCTGATGGCGGAGAGGGTCACATGCTTGTTCTGAGCAGCTTTGGTCAAGGAGCCTGCCTTCGCTATTTCTACGATATATTCCAGTTGTTCCAAATGCATGTGGTATCATCACATCCTTTAGTCGTGCTTAAGGAAGGGTAAGTATGTTTACATATTTTTAAATATAAAAGAGTCCTATAATGAAAGCAAGGCAAGAGATCAGGTACAAAAGACGTGACAAATGGAGGCGTTTACAATGGCGAGACTCGAAGGGAAAGTAGCGATTATTACTGGTGGCGGAACAGGAATCGGGAAAACAACGGCGATTCGTTTTGCCAAGGAAGGTGCGAAAGTAATCGTTACTGACATTAATCTGGACAGTGCCTCTCAGACGGTAGTGGAAATCAAGGAAGCGGGTGGAGAAGCCATCGCGATTGCGCATGATGTAAGCCGTGAAGAGCAATGGCAGCAAGTAGTGGCAGCCACCTTGGAACAATACGAGAAAGTGGATATCCTATTCAACAATGCAGGCATTTATATCATTAAACCGCTGGCGGAGATTACCGTGGAAGAATGGAATCGTCTCATGGCGATTAACGTTACCGGTGTCTTTTTGGGAATGAAGCATGTGATGCCACTTATGGCAAAACAACAAGGTGGCTCTGTCATCAATGCCTCTTCCATCGCCGGACTTTTTGGTGCGCCAGGTCACATATTGTACGGAGCGAGCAAGGGAGCGGTTCGCATCATGACGAAGGATGCGGCTATGGAGTATGCGGCACACGGTGTACGCGTGAACTCGATTCACCCTGGCTATATTGATACAAACATGGTGTCTTATGCTTCGGAGACGACTAAGCATTCCAAAGCAGAGCTGGCACAGGCTGCTCCAACAGGTCGACTCGGTACTGTCGAGGATGTAGCCAATATGGTGCTGTTCCTCGCTTCTGACGAGTCCTCCCATGTCACAGGGGCGGAATTCGTCATCGATGGCGGCGCAACAGCACGATAAAACGTTACGAATACCATTTTGGTAATAGGAGGAGTTATCTATGAGACTGGAAAATAAAGTAGCGATCGTAACAGGTGGAGCAAGTGGAATCGGTGAAACGACCGTCCGTCTCTTCGCAAAAGAAGGAGCAAAAGTAGTGATTGCTGACTTCTCTCCACGTGGAAATGAATTGGCGGAAGAGCTGGGTCAAGCAGGCTTCGATGCGTTGTTCGTAAAAACGGACGTAACGAAAGAAGACGAAGTGAAAAACATGGTAAGCGCCACTGTAGAAAAGTTCGGAAAGGTAGACGTTTTGTTTGCCAATGCAGGAATCGCGAAAGACGCACCAGGTCATCTGTTGAGCATGGATGACTGGCAAAGAACGATTGATATTAATCTGACCGGCGTGTTCTTGTGTGATAAATACGTCATCGAGCAAATGTTGGCGCAAGGAACTGGCGGAGCGATTGTCAACTGCGGCTCGATCCATAGCCATGCTGGAAAAGCAGGTGTGACGGCATACTCCTCCGCAAAAGGTGGCGTGAAGCTTTTGACCCAGACACTGGGACTTACGTATGCCAAGCAAGGGATTCGCGTAAATGCGGTCTGCCCGGGCTATATTGACACGCCGCTGATCGCTGGTCGAGATGAAGCCTTAAACGAGCACCTGATTGGATTGCACCCGATGGGACGCTTGGGTAAACCAGAAGAAGTCGCCAAGGCTGTTCTGTTCCTTGCTAGCGATGATGCTTCCTTCGTCACAGGGACAAGCCTGCTGGTCGACGGCGGATATACCGCGCAATAAAAAGGTCTTCTCCTCGCGTAGATGTGTCTACTCGGGGAGATTTTTTTTGGCAAGACCACATCGGACAGATGCCCTCAACGATCGTCCAAGCGGGCGCAAAACCGTTCGAATAAGATGGGAATAAGCCATTACGCAACGGGGAGGGAGGAGTTTTGCCGACTTTTGTGGGCACGGTGACCATTACCAATAATGTCGGAAACATCAACTTTGGCGATACGGCAAACAACTCTCCGAAAAGCGTAACCAAAGCGTTTTCTGGTTCGGGTGGAAACAATAGCGGCAACGTAGTGAAGGTCATCAATGAAAATAGCCAAACCAATACATGGGTGGGTTCAGGTGCCGCTGGAATGAAGACTGTGAAGACAATAAAGACAATAAAGACAAAGAAACGGGTCCGTCGTGCAGCCCGAAAAGGCAAAAAGAAAAAGTAGCCTTGAAAAAGGCGCGTGAGAGAGTGGACAAGCTCTACAATAGAATTGAGATTAAGACTATTGCGAATTTATCGGAATTGAGATAAAAAAAATGAAAGACGATCGCAGAAAGGAAGCAAACCAGATGACGAAAACAAACGAGGAATCACTCTTATTTACTCGTGTGAACAAGGACACACAGGCGCTGCCCATTTCCATTGAGGATTGGGAGAAAAAGGCGCGAGAGGTTTTGCCGGATGGGCCATTTGACTACGTTGCCGGGGGATCAGGGGCAGAAGAAACACTGGTAGAAAACCGGGTAGCATTTTCCCGTTGGGCAATCATTCCACGGATGATGCGGGATGTGACGAATCGGACGCTTGGTATTTCGATGTACAATCAAGCGTTGCGCACACCGATCTTCTTGGCTCCTGTTGGCATGCAGACGATTTCACATCCGGATGGAGAGCTGGCATCTGCCATGGCGGCAGCAGCAGCCGGAGTGCCGTTCGTAGCCAGTACGGTGTCCGCTCACTCGCTCGAACAGATTGCCGAAGTGATGGGGGATGCCTATCGCTGGTTCCAGCTCTATTGGTCGAATGATCGAGAGGTTTCTGCGAGCATGGTCAGACGAGCGGAAAAGTCTGGCTATTCTGCCATTGTCCTCACGGTAGATACCGTCATGCTAGGGTGGAAGCGCAGAGACTTCCGCAACGGGTATTCGCCACTGCGCGAAGGAAGAGGGTTGGCGAATTATTTGACAGACCCTGTTTTTTGCTCGCGACTCCCCGAGGTAACACCGGAGAATGCAGTGGAGGAAGTGTTGAAAAACATTTATCATCCAGCGCTGAACTGGAACGATATCGCTTTTTTGCGTGAGCATACTCGTCTACCGATTCTGGTAAAAGGCATTTTGCATCCGGATGATGCAAGACTTGCCTTAGAATATGGCGTAGATGGAATCATCGTCTCCAATCACGGTGGGCGGCAGATGGATGGCGCCATTTCTACGCTGGATGCGTTGCCAGCGATCGCCGAGGTAGTAGCCGGCAAGATCCCTGTCTTGCTCGACAGTGGCGTGCGTACAGGAGCAGATGTCGTTAAAGCGATTGCTTTAGGTGCCGATGCCATCCTGATTGGACGCCCCTTCTTGTATGGACTGGCTGTTGCCGGAGAGCAGGGCGTAGCGAGTGTTTTAGATACACTCATCCATGAATTTGACGTCGCGATGGCGCTGTCTGGCAGCAATTCTGTCGCAGACCTCAATCGCAGCATTCTTGCTCGCTTGTAAGGGAAGGTACCCGGTTATATCCATTGTTGAAAAAAGTGAGCCAGGCTACGTGCACTGGTTCATTTTTTTTGTATGAACCCCGTAAGAAGTTTGCAAAAATGTTGTTTCTACCGCAGCTGTTGTCGTTGAACTTTCGGAAAAACATGGTAAAATGGGACGAACTTGTATTCAGAACGTTACGATCCTTCTGTAAGGATCATTTTTTTTGACTGTATTCGAAAGTATAAACAGGAGATTGAAATGAAAAACCAAATGTTATCTTCACTGACACCCCAAGATTGGGCAGGGCTACTACGTGAAAAAGATGGTGAGCTGAACATGGTTGTGAATGAGCTGGCAGATGTCAAATACGCTTTGGACCAATCCACGATCTTGGCAATTACGGACCATATGGGGATTATTTTGCGAGCAAATGAGCAATTTTGCCGCATATCAAAATACGAACGAAGTGAATTGCTTGGAAAGGATCATCGTATTCTTAATTCGGGTTACCATCCGAAAGGCTTTTTTAAAGAAATGTGGTCCTGCATACGATCGGGTCAAGTCTGGCGGGGGGAAATTCGCAATCGCGCAAAAGATGGCAGCTATTATTGGGTCGATACAACCATCGTGCCATTTAAGAATCAAGCGGGCGAAATCTATCAATACCTGTCCATTCGCAGCGATATCACATGTCGCAAGCAAATGGAAGACGAGCTGAAGCGGAGTGAAGAAAAGTATCGCATCATCGCGGAAAACACGTCGGATATCATCAGCATCATCAATCTGGATGGGGAATTCCTCTATTTGTCCCCGTCTCACAAGCGTGTATGGGAGCATACTGTTCCTGATGAGGAAATCCACAACCTGTTCGAGTGGATTGTGGAGGATGACCGAGATATTTTTGCTTATGCGATTCAGCATGCCTTCTCTACGCGTAAAGAGTACATGGTAGAGTGCCGGATTAACACGCAAAGAAACGACGTGATCTGGACAGAAAGCAAAATCAATCCGATTATGGATGAAGAAGGTAATGTAACCAAGCTGCTACTTGTAACCCGTGACGTCACAGACCGGAAACAGTCCGAAGAGACGATTCACCACTTGGCTTACCATGATGCGCTGACAGACCTGCCAAATCGCCGGATGTATGTCCAACAGCTCAGCAAGGAAATGATGCAGGCCAAGCGTTTCCAATCGACTCTAGCTGTGCTGTTTTTGGATTTGGACCGCTTCAAGGATGTGAACGATTCGTTCGGTCATGACGTAGGGGATATGTTGCTGATCGAAGCATCAAAGCGTCTACAGGCATGTCTCAAGCCAGGAGATGCCGTGGCCAGGCTGGGTGGAGACGAATTTACAATTATGCAGAACCAGCTGCAAGATCGCAGCGAAGCGACTGCATTGGCAGAGCAGATCATGAATCAGTTGCAGCGGCCGTTTGAATTGGATGGTCATGTGTTCAATGTGTCGTGCAGCATCGGTATCGCCTTGTACCCGCAGGATGGGGATAATCCCGAAGATTTGCTGAAACGGGCTGATACGGCATTATATACAGTGAAATCGCGCGGAAAGAATGGCTATGACTTTTTCGATCCGACGATGGAGGCGAAGTCACTGGAGCGCATTTTGATGGAAAATGAGATGCGGAAAGCCATTGAACAAGAGCAGTTCCAAATTTACTACCAGCCCAAAATCGATATCGTAACAAGCGCGATGACAGGCATGGAGGCGCTCGTCAGATGGGTGCATCCAGAGCTAGGTATCATCCCGCCGAATCGCTTTATTCCAATCGCCGAAGAGACAGGGATGATTCTGGCGCTCGGGGAATGGATTTTGAAACAGGCGTGCAAACAAAATAAAATTTGGCATGATCAAGGATATACGCTGAAGGTCTCTGTCAATTTGTCAGCGAGACAGATCTATCAAAAAGATTTGGTCGAGATGATCAAGGATATTCTTCGGGAAACCAATCTGTCCCCTGATTGGCTGGAGCTCGAGATTACGGAGAGCATTTTTGTCAAAATGGAAGAGGCGACAGCAGTCCTGCAACAGATTCGGGATATCGGTATCCAAATATCGATTGATGATTTTGGGACAGGCTATAGCTCGTTTAGTTATATTAAAAGCTTGCCAGTCGATACAATCAAAATTGACGCTTCGTTTATTCGCGACATTCATCACAACCAAGAGAGTCAAGCCATTGTAAAAGCGATCGTCACAATCGCGCAAAGTCTCAAAATGAATGTCATCGCAGAGGGAATTGAGCTGCATGATCAAGTAGCGGCTTTGAAGGAAAATGGCTGCGACCACGGTCAAGGCTATTTGTTCAGTAAACCGCTTCCGACTGATGATTTTGACCAGCTCCTGCGTCAGGAGAAGCAATAAAATGGCAGGAAGCAAAGCCGGGTGAGTACATCTGGCTTTTTCTTTTGTGTGGTACTATAGGAGGCGGACAAAAACATAAGTGCAAGTGTGCAGCTAGAAAGGGAGGCCCCTCGTGGGAAAGTTTTCGGGAAAGACTGTATTAGCTATTGCAAGTTTGGTGTTGATGTGGGGATTAAGCTGGTCGATCTACAAAATGTCGCTCGCCTATACTCCACCGATTTTATTTGCAGGAATGCGTTCGCTGATTGGCGGACTTCTGCTAGCTTTATTCATTTTGCCGAAATGGAAAAAGATTAACTGGCGTGAAAACTGGTTGCGCTATTGTATATCTGCCTTTCTGAATACATTGTGCTTTTACGGCATTCAGACGGTTGGACTCGTGTATTTGCCAGGTGGATTATTCTCTGTATTGGTCTACTTCCAGCCAATCTTGATTGGGCTCTTTGCCTGGTTGTGGCTAGGTGAGAGCATGACGGTGCTCAAGGTCATTGGGCTGATCATGGGATTCCTCGGGATACTTGCTGTCAGTGCAGATGGACTGACTGGACAGGTTTCCATTGTGGGCGTCATTTTAGGCTTATTGACGGCTCTGACGTGGGCGCTGGGCGTGATCTATGTGAAAAAAGTCAGTGCCAAGGTAGATTCGCTGTGGATGGTTGCCATGCAATGCATCATTGGTGGCGCCGCCTTAACTCTTTTGGGGACAGGTGTTGAAAGCTGGTCGGACATTGTCTGGAATGTACCTTATTTGATCGGTCTCAGCTATGGTGCGACTTTTGGCGTGCCGATTGCCATTGTCATTTACTTTGGGCTTGTGAATGCAGGCGAAGCGAGCAAGGTGGCCGCCTTTACGTTTCTGGTGCCGCTCATCGCAGTTGTCACAGGCACTATTTTTATGGACGAGCCAGTTACGTATTCGCTCATCGCCGGTCTGGTATTGATCGTGTGCAGCATTTACTTGGTGAACTATCAGAAAAAGATACAAAAGCCTGCCATTGCCAATGTTCTCAATCGTTGATGGAGACGACAAAAAAACAGCCGACACTTCACAGGTCGGCTGTTTTTCTTTGTGCATTTATACGTAGGGCTCTTTGTAGATTCCCTTTTCATAAATGTACTGAAGGCAAGCATCCGGCAATAGGAAGCTGGGGTCGCCGCCCTTGCGGATTTCGTCACGGATGTAAGTAGAGCTGATCCCCATATTGATGCCTTTGCTCATGATGAGAAAATGCTCGTCGTGATTGCGCAACAGCGCGTCCTCTGCAATCAGGTCAGCGGTCGGATAACCTTCGCGCGACATAACGATGAAGTTGAAGCCTGCGACCAGCTTTTCTGCGTTGCCCCAGTTCGATAGTCCCTCTAACAAATCTGATCCCATGATGAAAAAGAGCTCGTCGTTCGGATACTTCTTTTTCATGTGCATCATCGTGTCATACGTGTAGGTTTCACCTGGCAAGGCATCCATCTCAACTGTAGAAATTTCGAAAAGAGGTTCGCCAAAATTGTTTGTTTTGTGTGCACTGCCAGCCAAAGCCAGTTTGAGCATGTGCAAGCGGTGGACGTCATCAGTCTGCAATTTTTTATCATGACGCTTCGAAGAGCATGGTACGAAAATGACTTTGTCCAGTCGTCTCCGGTGAGCGACGGTCGCTGCCGTGAACAAATGGCTGTACGTTATGGGATCAAAGCTGCTGCCATAAATGCCGATTCGCATAAAAATTGCCTCCTGTTCGCCATGAGCTAGTTATTTTTTTCGGACAGTCATCCCAAGCTGGTTCTGAAAATGACCAAGAGCCCATTGGTGACCTTCTGGAAGAAAGCTCGCTACTGCATCCTCGTGGATGACGACGGAAAAGCCGTTATAGAAGCCTTCAATCGCTGTATGCAATACACAAATATCCGTGCAGACACCTACCAGATGAATCTCAGTGATGCCTCTCGTGCGCAACAATAGCGCAAGATCGGTGCCTTGAAAAGCACTGTAGCGCGTCTTATCCATCCAGTGAATCGTATCTTCGAATTCCTCGTAAATGTCCTGAATCCTGCCGTACAAATTCCGGCCAGAGGTACCGATAATGTTGTGCGGAGGGTAGAGTCCTGTCTCAGGGTGGTACGGGTCCTGCTCACGATGAGCGTCGACTGCCATGACGACAAAGTCGCCTTCTGCGAGGAAGTCGCGGATCAGTTCTCCAATGCGTCCTTCAATAGCTTGACCAGGCTCCCCACAAGTCAATGCGCCATCTGTCGCGACAAAATCATTCGTGTAGTCGATCACAATCAAAGCTTTCATGGCAAAAACCTCCTGAATGTGAGTGTGGAGTTGCTCAGTAAATCATGGCAGTCGGGGTGAAGCCGGTAAAGCGATAGAGCTTGGCTGGCGAATTCGAAAACTCGGTCGAGTAGACAGGCTGCCCATCAGCCGATAAAACTGGTTCGAGAAGTCCTTGCCGTCTGGTTGTCGCAAGCAGGCGCCTTTCAAAATTGCCGCGATCTTTTGACGAGAAGGATGGAACGACGGTCTCGATCACTTGCAGCAGTTCGCTCAAGGTAAACTCATCTGGCAAAAACGCTTTGGCAATTGTCGTTTGAAGCATTTGCTCACGGACTCGCTGTAAGGCGTCCGTCAAAATTTCACGATGATCAAAAGCAAGGTTGAGGGCAAAAGCTTCCTCAATCGGAAACAGCTGCGCGTCTGATGCATCGTCGTTTGCCTGTGTGTGCTTCAATAACTCTTCATGAACGAGGGAGACATAGGCAACACTCGGAATCCAGCCGCGAGGGTCTCTTCCCGGCTTGTAGTATGTCTTCAGCTGCTCGATGTGTACATCACGGTCAATATTCGTCTCTTCTTTTAACTCGCGATAGGCGCATTCGTCCAGTGTCTCCGATTCATGGGAAAATCCGCCGGGCAAGGCCCATTGCTCTCCAAATGTATCGCTTTTTCGCTTGATCAGAAGAACGGCCAATTGCTTGTGTGGCAGCGATTTGGTTTTCGTATGGCGCGGGATGGAAAGGATCGTAAAGAGGCAAATATCTGTTGGAAGTCCATCCGGCGAGCGATACTTTTTGGTCCGAAAGTGGATGCGTTTGGCTCGAAGGGGAGACATACTCACAAGATCATCCTTTCCGTTTGCTCGAATCTGTTATCATGCATTTATAGTATGATATCATTTTAACAATGTCAATATTACAATGTAAAAATCTGTGAAAAAAGACGTCTGTGCGTATCAGACGTCTCTCGAAGCAGTTCCCGCGAAAAGCGATTGATTAAACAGCATCCAACGCAAGTCGCAATGTAATGTTAATGTTTTCCTCCGTTTTGGCCACGATCGTATGAGGGCTGGTCAATCCGAAGTCACCAAACGTTACGATGGACGTACCTTCCAACTGTAGCTTGCCTTGGGAATAAATCGCGTCTGCATCAATTTTCACGTCTTTGGCGATCCCTTTGACAGTCAAGACGCCATTGATGGTGAACGAAGCCTTTTGTCCTTCTGTCCACGTCGTTGGCCAGTTCTCAAAAGATTTCGCTTCAAAGGTAGCGGCGGGGTGTACGGCTGTATCAAAGTAATCAGGGGATTTGATATGGGTGTCGCGCTTTTCATTACCGGAGTTCAGCTGATTCAGATCAGCGGAAGCTGTTGCTTTCATTTGAGCGGGTGCAGAGAGGTTCACATCCCAGCTGCCGGTAATGCCGTTCATTTCAAAGTTTACTGTTTCTTTCGACGTAGTTACGGAGAAATAGACTTTGGATTGGTCATTGATCTTCCATTTTTTATTCAGTTGATCTGCTGTCAGAGCCGTTGATGAAGCGGTAGATGAGGCTGTGGTTACCGCAGCTGCAGGCTGGATTTCCACATGGTTTCCCGCAAAATAGTCATAGAGCATGTAGCCTCCGATACCGACCACGAGCGTGGCAACTGAGGCAGTCAGAATGACGGAATTCTTTTTCATTTTTGTAAAACCTCCATTTTTTGAAGTGTTTAGACTTGCGTCGTATGTATGTGCCTTCGCAGAGATCATTATGAGAGAGGAAGCTGAGTGGGGCTTGAAAGCTGGCTGAAAGTTTGTTGAATGTGCAATGGAAAGAGAATTATCAACGTTTTCTATGTTTCATTTACATTTTTTGGTTTATTTTTATGCAAGAAGCTTTCAGCTCGTACTCAGGGCATATTCAGCAAACTTTCAGCTATATTTGGCCTGATTAGGTAAAATAGAGGTGAGGTGAAAGAAATGAGCCTAAACAAAGGCATTAAAATATTGCTTGTCGATGATGAACCGACCATTCTGCAATTTTTGGAGATGGGTCTTGAAAATGAAGGCTTCCAAGTATTGACGGCACAAGATGGGATGACCGCCGTGACCATGGTGAAGGAGCATCAGCCCCATGTCGTTATTCTCGATGTGATGATGCCAGGTATGGATGGCTTCGAGGTATGCCGGATGCTGAAAAAGATACAGAATGTAGCAACGATCATGCTCACAGCCAGAGAAGACGTGGAAGATCGAGTAAAAGGGCTGACGCTCGGTGCGGATGATTACATGATCAAGCCATTTAGCTTTGAGGAGCTGCTTGCCCGTATTCATGCGCGCATTCGCAATCATTACCCGCATTTGCTCTCCAAAGTACATCTCGGCCCATTCCAGATCGATGACAGGCGAAAGGAAATTAGCTACGAGGAAACACTTCTGGAGCTATCGCCAACGGAATACTCTTTGCTGAAATATTTGGTGACGAATCATGGCTTGGTGCTGAGCAAACCAATGATTCTGGATAACGTGTGGGGCTATGATTTCGGTGGGGAGGAGAACATTGTCGAGGTGTATATCCGCTCCCTGCGTGACAAACTGAACGATCGTCAGCATCGGATCATTCGCACTCTGCGAGGTGCAGGCTATCGGGTAGATTTTATATGACGACGAATCGAAATAATCAATGGGCCTCTTTTCTAGAACCGAACTCTTTACGATATCAGCTGTTGTCTCGTTCGTTATTTATCTTATCCGGGTTGCTGCTCTTGATCGGCATTATTCAATACTTTTTGATGGAGCAGTTCTTGTATCGAAGTAAAGCAGAAAGCTTGTTAAATCTGGCTGTCACTGTTCCTTATCAGGTCTTGGAGGACACGGTAACGCTCCCGAAAAACGATCAGTATGTCAGCGCATTGCTTTCCTTGCGCACACCCGATATCAAGTATGCCTTTATTGACAACGACGCCAGCGTGACGGAGTTGTTTGCGAATCCGAGCGAAGGGTATTCCCCGCGCTTTCCTGAGAGTCTATACCGCGAGATCCTGGCTAGTGGAGTATGCTCTTTCAAATACAAAATATTAGAAGGTAGCAGTGGGAAAGATTATTTGGTCGTGTTGGCACCAGTCAAATCACCGGAACATCTGGAAGGCATCGTGCAGCTAAGCACACCTGTCGGTTCAATGAGGGAAGTGCTGTTTCCGCAGTTGATCATTTTTTTCTCTGCATCGGCACTCGCTCTTCTCATCGGATTGTTAACCTATGTGCCTGTGCTTCGCCGAACGTTGAACCCACTCTCACGTATCGAAGTGACGGTTGAGCGAATCAATGCGGGCAATTTGGATGAGCGACTGCCGATGGATCAAGGCCAGATGGAGATTGATCAACTATCGGCAGTCTTTAACGGAATGCTGGAGCGGTTGGAAACCTCCTTTAAAATCGAGCAAGAAGCTGGGGAGCGGATGCGACGCTTTGTGGCGGATGCCTCGCACGAATTGCGAACACCCCTGACATCCATCCATGGTTTTTTGGAGGTGCTGCTGCGCGGTGCGGCGGCAAATCCCGAACATTTGCAGAAAGCATTGAAAAGCATGCACGGCGAGACAGAGCGGCTGAACAAACTGGTCAACGATTTGTTGTACCTGGCCCGCATGGATCGGGAACCGGCCTTCCTTTTGCAAGAAGGGCAGTTGGATGCTGTCGTGCACAGTATGGAATCACAGCTCATGGTCCTGGCGGGTGACCGAAAAGTTAACTTTCGGGTAGAATCGAATGTTACGGCTACTTTCGACTGTGACGGAATGAAACAAGTCATTCTCAATCTGTTTCAAAATGCGGTGCAGCATACTGACCCTGTGAACGGTGAGATCGAGCTTACATTGAACACTCTTGCCAATGGGATTGAACTGACGATCAGAGACAATGGGGCAGGAATCGCACCGGAGCATGTCCCGCATGTATTCGACCGTTTCTACCGGCTTGAATCCTCACGCGCACGCAAAAGCGGAGGTGCTGGTCTGGGGCTGTCGATCACCCAATCTATCGTGGAAAATCATCGGGGAAAAATTGACGTACAAAGTAGCTTGGGAACAGGGACCGTCTTTCGCGTCTGGTTGCCTAAGAGTTTGAAAGAGGTCCAGAAGACAGAAGTTGTTGGTTGACAATGAGAGAAAACCTCATTTATAATCTGAGACATTCAATAAAACAACCAACACAGCCGTGATAAGGAAAGTAAAAAAGGGATTTTGACGTCCAGAGAGTTGCCTGTTAGCTGAGAGGGCAGCCGCGAACTCTTTTTGAAAGCCACCTTGGAGCTCTGCTTTTGAAAATGCCAAGTAGAAAGCAGCGGATAGCCCACGTTATGGGGCGCATGTCTTTATGGACAGCACAAGTTTGCCTTTTGTGAGAGAGGCAAAAAAGCTGAGTGGTACCGCGATACCTTCGCCTCAGCAATCGGATTCATGGAAATCATGAGTCTGGTTGCTGGGGCTTTTTGCTTTATGAGGTTGTGTGTTTAAAAAATAAAGAGAAAACTGGAGTGGTGGGGCATGGATCGCTTGAAGCAAAGAGAGCTGTTGCACCTGTTGGAAGAAGACAGTCGCATGAGCTCTGAGCAAATCGGAAAAATGATCGGGGAGCCGACAGAGGTCGTTGAGCAGACGATTGCAACATTGGAAGCCGAGAAGGTCATTGTCAAATATCCAGCGCTGGTGAACTGGGAGCGTGTGGACGATCATCCGTACGTGAACGCCATGATTGATGTAAAAGTGACGCCGAAGCGCGACGTCGGCTTTGATGAAGTGGCGGAGCGAATCTGCCGTTTCCCAGAAGTGAAGGCTGTTTACTTGATGTCTGGTGCAAGCTATGACTTGTCGATTATTTTGGAGGGCAAAACGATGAAAGAGGTAGCCACTTTTGTTTCGCAAAAGCTGTCCACTCTCGATTCGGTTGTCTCAACAGCTACACACTTTATTTTGAAACGTTACAAGCACGATGGCATTGAGCTGGAAGATCGTGACGAAGATCACAGGATGGTGGTTACGCCGTGAGTACACAAGTCAAAGTCAAAAACCGTTTATCCAATACAGTTCAATCGTTGAAGCCATCAGGCATTCGCCGCTTTTTCGATTTGGCAGCATCGATGGAGGGTGTCATTTCCTTAGGGGTAGGGGAGCCTGATTTCGTCACTCCTTGGCGTATGAGAGAAGCTTCGATTTCTTCGCTGGAGCGTGGACATACAGCTTATACATCCAATGCTGGTATGCTGCCATTGCGCGTGGAAATACAGAAATACTTGGAAGAACGATTTTCTGTCAGCTATCATCCAGAGACAGAAATTCTCGTGACAGTCGGTGCCAGCGAAGCGATTGATATCGCGCTGCGTGCGATTCTCGATCCGGGTGATGAAGTGTTGGTCGTGGAACCTTGCTATGTTTCCTATGAACCTGTTATTCGTTTGGCTGGCGGGGTACCGGTTTTCCTGAAAACGACGATGGAGAACCAGTTCAAGCTGACACCGCAGGAGTTGGAGACGCACATCACCTCGCGTACAAAAGCAATCATTTTCTGCTATCCAAATAACCCGACCGGGGGGACAATGACGGCTGAAGAGTGGAAAACACTTTTGCCGATCATTGAAAAGCACGACCTCATGGTGATCTCCGATGAGATTTATGCGGAGCTTACCTATGGACGGATGCATGATAGTATCGCGGCTCTGCCAGGGATGAAAGATCGAACGATCCTGATCTCCGGTTTTTCCAAAGCGTTCGCGATGACCGGCTGGCGTCTGGGATATGTCTGCGCGTCACCTGATTTGCTCGCAGGCATGCTGAAAATCCACCAGTACACCATGCTGTGTGCACCGACGATGGCTCAGATGGCTGCGTTGGAAGCCTTGCGTCATGGACGTTCTGATATGGAACGGATGATCGAGAGCTACCGTCAGCGCCGCAATTATGTGGTAGATGGTTTCCGTCAAATCGGATTGACTTGTCATGAGCCTGATGGAGCATTCTACGCATTCCCATCTGTTGCGTCTACAGGTCTCAGCTCTTCAGAGTTTGCGGAGAAGCTACTCATGGAGGAAAAGGTAGCTGTCGTACCTGGAGACGTGTTTGGTGAAAGCGGTCAGGGGCATATCCGTTGTTCTTATGCAACATCGATGGAGCAGTTGAAAAAGGCGTTGGATCGTATGGAGAGCTTGATGGGACGACTGTCATAACATTTTCCGGGAAATAAAGGGGGGCGGCTTTCAAGCTGCTCCCTTTTTTGACGAGTGGCTGTAGTGGGAAGAAGCGCATTTCCAGTCTGCACTTCGGCCTACGCCCCGCAATGGTACAAAAAGCTTCTCTCCACACCAAAAGAACAGTGCCTGCTGCATGGTGATCTTCATCATGAAAATATTTTGCGCGCAGAAAGAAAGCCGTGGTTAGCAATTGATCCAAAGGGGCTAATCGGGGAGAGGGAATACGAGGTGATTCCGTTTTTGCTGAACCATTTGCCAGAGGATCGGGTAAAAGAAGTAATGAAGCAACGGGTCGATGGACTGACGAAGGCACTGTCTTTGCAAAAAGAGAGAGTGTTGGCGTGGGCATATTGCCATAGTGTACTATCGGCTTGGTGGTTCATAGAGGATTTTGGTGTAGACGGTGGCCGTTTGATGATGCCGGAGGTTTTTGAGAGGCTAATAAATGAGTAAAAGGCTTCACCCTTAAGGATGAAGCCTTCTTTATTTTAAATGAATAAATGAGATCCTTCGTTGTGCGAAATATTAATAGCCGGTCGACTGATTCAATGTGGTAGCAGTGAGATTGTACTGATAAACGGACTCGATTGCTTTTGTTTCGGAGTCAAACAGGTTTGCTTCGTCTTCCATCAGTTCTTTCAGCGATGCTTTTCCTAATCTATATTGATCGATGGTTGCCTGATAGCGCTCCAATGCGGTTTCTTTCTTTGCTGTACTTTCCTCTAATGCCTTTTTCGTTGCCAGCACCTTCGCATAGTTGTCACTTACTTCTTGTCCGACTTTCTTTTGTGTTTTTTGTTTTTGCAGCTCCGCTTTTTTGTGCTCATTTTTGGCGACCGTGCCTTTAAGTGTGCTGAGTGCGGAATACTCTGCCGTGTAGTCAATTCTTACTTGGGCAAAATCTATTTCTGCTTGTGCTTTGATCATCTCGGGACGTTTTTCATAAGCTTTTGCCTGCAATTGCTCCAAGGAAAGCAGCTCGTGCTGGGTCAGATCAGTGGCGATCACTTTCCATTGTCTGTCTGCTTTTTCATTCAATAAATCGTTGAGCTTGGCCAATGCTTGTTTGTAGCTGGCTTCAAGGGCAGAAAGATTTTTATGAGCTTCTGTTTCTTGCGAGTCCAACCAGTACTGTCTTTGCAAGCTTTTCTTTTGCGCTTTGATTTTGGCTTCTAATGATTGAACTTCGAAGAAAGCTTTTTGCACTTGCAATTGAAGGGTGTTTTTTTGCGTATTCAGGGCGACTTCATCGACGACCACTTCTTTGATCGCTTTAGCTGAGTCTTCGAATTTCTTTTTTGCGTCAGCCAGCGTCATGATGTCGGCTTTTTTGATTTCTGCTTTTTCTCTCAGAGTGCTGGATGTCTCGTACTTTGTAATATCTAAGTCAAGCCGAAGCAGTTCTAGATCAAGGCTGTTCTTTAGTGCCTGTTCAACTGCAAAATCTAGCGACAAAGGGGAAACATCCGTCTGTTCAGCAGTGGCCACGAGTGGAGCAGCCAGAGCCAAATGGGCGCCACCTGTGAGTAGAGAAGTGACTAGTGTTGTGCTGTAAATGTGTTTGAAGAGCCTGGATTTCATGGGGCAACCTCCTGATCGTATATAAAAGAATTTGATAACGATTCTCATTATCAAATCCATGAAAAGTATATATTTCCAATAGGATTTCGTCAATAAAAAAATGTTTTTTCACCATGTTCTTGGTCAGAAATCCAAAAAGAATCCCCTTTAGGAAAAAAGCAAAATGAGCATCTGCCTGTTTCCCTAAAGGGGATTTTTAGTCGTAATGGGAAAAGAACTATTCTTTGTCCCTGTTTTCTTTGTTTTCCGCAGCCGCCTTGGCAGTTTGGTCCAATGTCCCTTCCTTTTCTGTAATGGAATAACCATGCATATTGCTGCCGTTATAACCCATGTCCGGTTTTTCCTTTGATATGCGATCAGTCATTTGCTTCCCCCTTATTTTGTCCAGTACGTTTAGGTTCTTGTTGCACATACGGATTGTCGACGTCATTTGGTTCCGTGTCCAGATTGGTACGGATTGCGAGTATTGGGCTAGTTGGAGGTTGAGCGATCAGTCTGTCATTCAGTTGTTTAAAATCAGGCAGGTCGTTTTCGCGATTGTCATACATGTTCGTCTCCTCCTTTACGAGTTAGTATGTCCAGAGTCAGCATGGATTCACATAGTCGTTCGGCGTCCCATGCGGTTTTTGCGGAAGCTCTACGTAGCTGACACTGCCAGTTGCAGGGTCAACCTTTCGTGTTTTAGCAACGCCAGCTATACTATCGGCTCTTTTGGGGCAGTTTTTAAACATAAAAAGGACTCCCGTTCAGCTAACGGAAGTCCGTAATTTTTTCTTCGATTATTTCGTGTCTTCATCCATGCTGAAGTCTACTTGTTCTAGAGGGACGAGCTTGGTCTTTTGAGTGATTTTATAAGCGAGCCAAATGATTAAGAAGAGTGGCAGGCCAATGTAAGATACCAGGACGCCATACCAGTCGATCATTCCACCCATGAATGCGGAGTAGTTTTGCCCCAAAATAACGATACAGCAAATGATGAAGGCAAAAATTGGGCCAAACGGGAACCACTTTGCCCGATAAGGCAATTCGCTTAAATCACGGCCCTGAGCGATAAACGCCTTGCGGAAACGGTAGTGACTGATGGCAATTCCCAGCCAAGCGATGAAGCCAGACATACCGGACGCATTCAAAAGCCATACGTACACTTCGCCTTCCCCGAACAGAGAGGACAGAAAAGCAAGAGCACCGATGAGCGCAGTCAAGATCAAGGCATTGATCGGTACGCCGTTACTTGTTACTTTTGCGAACCATTTTGGAGCTTTACCTTCTTTCGCCAAGTTCCACAGCATGCGTGTAGAGGCGTACATTCCAGAGTTACCAGCAGACAATACAGACGTGAGAATAACCGCATTCATGACGGATGCTGCAAAAGCAAATCCGGCATTTTCAAATACAATCGTAAACGGACTGATTGCAATATCCGTAATGTCGCCACTGATCAGATTTGGATTATCGTATGGAACCAACAATCCGATGATCATAATCGCGAGGATGTAGAAGAGCAGGATGCGCCAAAAAATTTGACGGATGGCCTTCGGAATGTTGCGTGCAGGGTCTTCGCTCTCCCCAGCTGCGACACCAACCAGCTCTGTCCCTTGGAAAGAGAATCCGGCAATCATGAAGACGCCGAGCAGGGCCATGAAGCCGCCATTGAATGGTGCGTCGCCTTTGGTGAAGTTTTGGAGACCAACTGCTTGGCCGCCCATAATACCAAAAATCATCAACACACCCACAATAATAAAGACGATAACGGTTATGACTTTGATCAAAGCAAACCAATATTCAGATTCTCCATAGGCTTTCACAGACAGGAGATTCAAGGCAAACAGCAATCCGAGGAATAAAGCGCTCCACAATATCGCTGGGGTATCCGGGAACCAATATTTCATAATGAGTGCGGAAGCTGACAGCTCGACGGCAATGGTAATGGCCCAGTTGTACCAGTAGTTCCAGCCGAGAGCAAAGCCGAGAGATGGATCGACGAACCGTGTGGCATACGTCGAAAACGAACCGGACACAGGCATGAAGGCCGCCATTTCCCCCAAGCTCGTCATTAAAAAGTAAACCATGATACTAATAGCGACATACGCGGCTAATGCTCCACCAGGTCCGGCGGAATGGATCGAGCCACCGCTCGCGAGAAACAATCCCGTCCCAATCGAGCCGCCGATGGCGATCATCGTCAGGTGTCGGGCTTTTAAACCACGTTGCAATTGATTTTGTGACATAAGATGCTTGCACGACCTTTCTTGATTTTTGAGAAGGAAGGTCGGAAACGAAAAAACCGCCATAGCCAAAAAATGGCATAGGGCGGTATCATCCAATCCCCACCAAGCCTTCACTGAAGATAGCTCACCACGCTTGCTTGGCATGCAAACGTGACAGTTCTGTCCCTTTCGAGTACAGCCCCAACCCAATCGCACAGAGACGCGATATGAGCTTCGGCGGATTTTCCTTACCTGGAGTCATTGATTTTCTCTGAATCTCGTACAGGATGATATAAAAGCCGCGACCTCTATCCTCACCGTGAAAGATGAGGATAACATGTATGCAATTATGTGATTTATCAACTATAAAGGATTGTTTGTGATTAATCAATGTGAAATTTTGTTATTCAAAAGAGCGTCTGGCAGGCCATGAGCCTTGCAGCTTGCGAATTTGGACGATTTGTCCCGTGTGAAACGCATCATGGAGGACCAGACTCATCACGGTTTGGTAAATGGGCGTATAGGTAGCTGTCTGGTCTAACTCCTCATCTGTCAGCAAGGAAAGCTTTTCATGAATGTGGCGATGAACGGTTTCCATTCGCAAGAGGGTAGCTTGCCAAGCGTTTTCATCATCTGGACCACCGGACGGGATGAAGGTATCATCATTGGTCTTTGCGGATCCAGGAAATTCCGTACCCAATAGACGATGCAACAGGCGTTCTTTGTAATAAAGAAGATGGCTGACATTTTCCCAGATCGTGTTGGCTGCTTCTCCCACAGGGCGCCAGCTAGCCTCGGTTGCCGATACTCCGGAAAGCGTTTCTTTTAAGGGTGGATACCAATCTTCCTTGTCATACGTACATTCCCATCCGTGCAAAAGCAAATCCTTCCGATTCATACGCTTCCTCCTCGTCTGTGAAACAGATTGCTGAAACGCTATAATAGCAGTAAGATGTGAATCTGTAACCAGTTAATTAAATTACGGTAGTTACACATAAAGATTACCATATCCTGTATGGTGATACAAGAGAGAAAAATGAAGGGTTAGTCAGGAGAGATGATGACATGGACTGGCTTTGTATCGATTTTTTAAATAGTGATTGGCGTGATTGGCGTGGTTCTGGTCGTGGGGAAAATCGTTTGGAGAACCAGGAATGGCTGGCATCCTTTTTGCAAACATACAATTTAACCGCTCCGCTGCCAATGAATGAGGAGTGTGCCGCGTCTCTTTTGCAACTGCGCGAACGTTTGAGACGTATGCTGGAAGCCGTTGTCCGTGGAGACCGATTCCAAGAGGAGGACCTTGTGGAATTGAACAGAGTCTTGGGTCTCGCCTCTTTTCAAGTGCAGGTGTTGTATGTAGAAGAGGAGGGAGGCTACAGGCAAAAGCAATCCAGCTCAACAGAGGGCTGGCCACTCGTCATGGCTCAAATTGCGGCTTCTTTCGCGGAGTTGCTTGCCCCGCAGCATCTGGAGCGCATCAAAATATGTGACAACGAGGATTGCCGCTGGGTGTTTTATGATGAAAGCCGCAACCGGGTGCGCCGCTGGTGTGATGACAAAATGTGCGGGAACCTGATGAAAGTGCGACGTTTTCGCGAGCGGCAGAAGGAAAAAAGGTGATACGCTTTCCTTGCAGTGGCAGGGCACGCCTTTGTTCGTCAACACCATGGAATTGTCGAGATTCACAATTCATGCACATGCATAGAGCGTTTGAGACATAATAAGTAGCATCATACATCGGAACGGAAACGAGGTGGGTAGGATGAGTCAAGCACGAAAAAAATGGATGCAGGCACTCGTATTGGTGATACTTGGAGCTATTTGTCTGGCTATATGGTATTTACAGCCATATCAGCCCGATCAGGCAGCGTTAACTGCCATGCAAGGCGGTGAAGGGATAACGGTCATGGATACAAATGACTGGATTATTTTCCAAGGCGGGGAGTCACGCGAACCGGGACTCATCTTATATCCGGGAGCACTGGTCAAACCGGAGAGCTATGCACCGATTGCCCGTGCCCTTGCCGGCTACGGTTACCATGTTTTTCTCGCACGAATGCCGTTGAATTTGGCCGTAGGTGATATGCAGCGAGCAACACAAGTATTAAAGGCGTACCCGAATAAAACGTTTGTCATCGGAGGACATTCGCTTGGTGGTACCATGGCAGCACAATTCGCAGCAAACCACCCGGATCGAATCAAGGGTGTGTTTTTATTGGGAGCGTACCCGAACAGCCAGGGGAATTTGAAGACCGCGAATTTGCCTGTGCTGTCTTTGCTCGGGTCTCGAGACGGTGTGATCGATATGAAAGAGTTTGAGGAGAGCAAGCAATATTTGCCAGAGCGTACTGTGTACATGTCCATAGAAGGGGGGAACCACTCCCAGTTCGGAAGCTATGGATCGCAGGAGGGCGACCAGCCCGCTGCCATTACCCCGCAGGAGCAGTGGCAGCAAACGGTGGCAGCGATCAAGGATTGGCTGCTTCATGAGGTTACGATGATGAACGTGGAATAATACCGGATACAACACCTGTAATGCGAATGTTTTCCGAGGGGAGCAGCATGGGAGTGTCTTGCTCGCGTGTGGTTGTAAACAGACATTCCAATGGATTGACGTCTGCTGCGATGCGCACAAGGAACTGCCCCTCCTGTCGGATCAATACAGGTCTGTCTTTTACAGGCTCCATCGAAAAGTCTGAGATCAAAAGGGCGTCCCCGGGAAAAATACCGAGACCACTCAGGCCGTCATCTCGCATGATGAGAGCAAAGCGGGCCACGTGATAGCTAGCTACCTGCAAGGAGGGTAATAGCGACAACTCCTCGTCTTGGTCCAAGGCGAGATCAAAAAAATGAGTCGTGTATGCATCTCCGGCGATAAAGACTCGTTTCATTCGGTATCGCCTCCTACATAATAGAGTCGTAATTCACCCATAGACGGGAAAGCCTTTGGCATACATACGGCTTAGTATGCGCTCAAAACGGGCACGAGCAAGAGGCATCGGCACCTGAAAGCGCTGAGCCAACATAGCCGGGGCGTTGTATCGAGAACAATCGGCAAGCAGGGTGCTCATCATGTAAATGGGAAGCAACAAATGCTCGGCAAAATGATTCGCCTGCGATTCTTGCCAGTCAATCATCCATTCGCTGCTCTGGGGCTGAATGCCTTCATGAAGAAGCAAATGTCCGAGTTCATGTGCGATTTTAACACGCTGCGCAGCCAGATCGAGTCGCTCGTCCACCGCAATGACATAACGTCCCGGCAAAAAGGGATGCGCGTGTGCACGACTCCGGCCGCAAATACGATGGATCTCGATACCGTACGTCTCGCAGAGCAGATGCAGATCGATTTGTTCAGGTTGGTCGATGCCGTGATGCTGGAGCAACAAGTACACGCGACTCTCGAGCCATGTTTGCGGTTCGCAGATTTCTTGCAAAAGGGAGTGAAGCATCAATGACCTCCTAAAAGAACGGCAAGGAACGTACGTTCTATTTTTCGTTGAAAAGAAAACCCCGCACTGGGGTTATTTTTTTTTGATGTCTTCCGTGATGTCAAACAAAGACGGAGGTCTTTCCTCGCGTACTTTACGGACTTTCCACTGCTTCTTCAAGTCGTACCAGTAGCGGCGAATTTCTTTTTTCTCCTCTTCTGAAGCATCCAGATACCCGTCTAGGAAATAGTAGTCGTCCGGGTCATCGATCTTTTCCTGCAAGAGCTCGTCCAGCGAACGTTTATTAGTCTCTCCTGTTTCTGGGAGAATATAGGCCGTGACTTCATCTGTGCGGCCCAACAACCAATCGGTCGTGACGTCCAGCACATCAGCCAATTGCCGCAGCATGTCGTTCGGTGGTGTGCTGTGGTTGTTCTCGTAGTTACTGATCGTCCCCTTGGTCGTGCAGACATGCTCTGCCAACTCTTCCTGGGTCAGACCTTTTGTCTTACGAGCAGTGCGTAAGCGCTGAGATAGCATGAGCGTGCCAGTCCTTCCTGTGAGGATGTACAAAATTATTGTACTAAATGGGAGGGGAAAAGAAAAGTATGGATTTAATTTTTGTTTTCAACGAATTATGTACAAGCACTTTGTACAAAATACAGATAAGAACGAATTGGGAACGCTCGTTCTGTACAGTGACAAAAGGGGAGATCAACATGGAAGATCAAGTAACAACCGTATTACTTCAGCAAGGGCCATTTGCTGCTTTGTTTGTCTGGTTGTTGTTTTATATTATGAAAGCAAATCGCGAACGCGAGGGGCGTTTACAAGACTTGTTGGACAAATATAGCGACAAATACGATCTGATCCTCGAGGAATTGCGCGAGATCAAAGGAAAAGTGAAGAGATAACGATGACGGCTACTGACACTCCAGAGACCTTTCTCGACATCAAACCTTCTGATGAGCGTGACGAATACGAATACATTACTTATGTTGCCCGATTCCTTGAAGAGCTTATTCAGCAAAGGGAACAAATCGATGCAGTCTGTACCAGACCTTGATCGGCTCTTAGCCCTTCAAGGTCCTTCTTTACTTGCTGTGTCCTTTTCCCCATTCACACTTCTACCGTCTTACTAATACTTAGCAGTTTTGATACTTACTCGGGACACGTGGATGAACTGTATGTGGCTCCGGCATACCAAGCCTTTTGGGAGAAAACCGGGTTTGAGAAAGAGTTTTTCGTCATGTCAGAAGAAGAAGGTCACAACGAGAAGCATTTTTCAAACGTTGTCAGAAAAGCATGCAACCCGAAGTCAATGATAGGTAAGCCATACTATTGACGAGAAAGAGGGAGAAAAGCATGTTACCGTACATCGGAAGTGGTCCGTACTGCTACGCAAATTCTTCAGCTATGCTTTTGGAGACGATTGGGGAGAAGGTATCGCCTGCTGTACTTGAAGTGCTTTCTGGCGTAGGCATCGGAGCGATGTGGCATGAGGAGCAGAAAGTCATTTATTTTGGACAGGTGATTCCTGATCGTGGTGTGAGTCATGCGCTGGAACTGCTTGGATTTCGTTGGACGGAAAGATCAGGAGCTGCTGAGGGCGAGCCACCTTTGGAGGAATTACGGCGTGATTTGGAACGTGGCCCCGTTTTACTAGGACCGCTTGATATGGGCTATTTGACGTATAATCCAAATGCTGCTTACTTGGGTGGCGCTGACCATTTTGTTCTCGCGTACGAGATGGATGAGCAAGCGATCTATCTGCATGATCCGGCAGGATTTCCTTTTGTGAGCTTGCCATTGTCCCAGTTTGTCTTGGCGTGGAAAGCCGAAAAAATCTTCGATCGCCTCTTTTCCTATCACTATTGGACAGCACCAGAGCGTGTTGGTAGTCCATCTGAAGAAAAACTTGCCGCAAATGCGCTTCGGTTATTCCAGGGGATTTATCAGGAAAGTGCATCGATGGAACCAAAAGCTTCGGTCCTACACGGAAAGGAAGCGATTTTACGGGTAGTGAAACGGATAGAAGGAGAAGGTGGGCTCTCCCCAGCTGAAATTGGTCATTTCTCCTATTTTGCGTTTCAGTTAGGGGCGAGGAGAGCCATGGATTTCGCTGTGTTTTTCTCGAAGCATTCGCCAGAGCTGGCGGCGATCAAAGAGAAGCAGGCGAAGCAATTCGGAGGTTGTCACACACTGATCGTGGAAAAGAATGAGCAAGAGCTAGCGAAAGCCATGCGCGTGTTGGCGGACATCGAAGAAGAGTTTCGCCAGGTGCTTTGCGCCAAATAATATCGTTCCCCCAAGTGAGTAAGTAACGCTCATTGGGGGCTTTTTTTAAATTTAAATATTCTTACTTTTTTATGATCCATGACAACTTCATCCCGAATGTGTTACCTTGTTATTCATTAGTCCATGTAAAAGAGACATAGTCCATTCCACGTGGACATTATTTATCAACACGTAACGGGGGTTCAAGTCATGAAACAGCTAGGTTTACTACCCAAAATTCTGATCGCCATTGTCCTTGGGATCGGGATTGGCTCCATTTCGCCGATTTGGGTTGTGAAAGGATTGGCTACATTTAGTGGCCTGTTTGGAAATTTTCTCGGATTTGCGATTCCGTTGATTATCATTGGATTTATCGCGCCAGGCATCGGTGAGCTGGGCAAAGGGGCAGGCCGTTTGCTTGGGGTAACCACAGGGGTTGCTTATTTGTCTACAATCATTGCTGGAGCGCTTGCTTATTTGGTCAGTACGAGTATTTTTCCACATATTCTTGAGGTAGGCGGATTGGTCAATCAGTATGCCAACCCGGAGGAAGCACTGGTGAAGCCGTTCTTTACCGTGGACATGCCGCCGATTGTTGGTGTGATGACAGCCTTGCTGCTCGCCTTTACACTTGGTCTCGGAGCGACTGTTATCAAAGGGAACGCATTGCAAAATGTGATGGTAGACTTAAGAGATATCGTAGAGAAGCTGATCGCTTCCGTCATTATCCCGTTGCTTCCATTACATATCCTGTCGGTGTTTTCCAACCTGACCTATGGCGGACAAGTCACCATGATTTTGTCCGTATTCGTTAAAGTTTTCGTCATGATTATTGCCTTGCATCTCTTCTATTTGTTTGCGCAGTACTTGGTAGCGGGCCAGATGGGACGCAAAAACCCATTCACGCTGATGAAAAATATGCTTCCGGCTTACTTCACCGCGATTGGAACACAATCATCTGCGGCCACTATTCCTGTGACACTGAACCAGACTAAGAAAAACGGTGTGAGCGAAAAGATCGCTGATTTCGTCGTTCCACTCTGTGCGACGATCCATCTATCCGGGAGTACAATTACACTTGTCAGCTGTTCCATGGCAGTCATGATGCTCAATGGCATGACAACATCATTTGACGTGATGTTTCCATTCATTTTGATGCTTGGTGTAACGATGATCGCCGCACCAGGTGTCCCGGGCGGAGCAGTCATGGCGGCACTCGGATTGATGGAGTCCATGCTCGGGTTTGACACCACGTTGACTTCGTTGATGATTGCTCTGTATATCGCGCAGGATAGCTTTGGTACTGCTTGTAACGTAACGGGTGATGGTGCGATTGCGGTGATCACGGATCGATTGAGTGAAGAGAAGGCAGCTTAAACATGCTGTTATTGGGAACAAGGACCTGTCCAATTGTGGATGGGTCTATTTTTTGTGGAATTAAAATTTCATAAAAAAACAAATTTTTACTAAAAGCGACAATTTATTTCAAAAAATATTATATTTTGACAATCAATAAAATAAATGGTATATTTTTCTTAGCCCAAAATTTAGGAGGTAATTTTCGTGAAAAAAGTCCTGCTAGCATTGACTCTAGTATTCGCTGTATCTTCCTCTGCATTTGCTGCAAGTTCTGAATCAGAGCCTAACAATACTTTTGGTACGGCCGATTCCTTTACAATAAACTCAAGCATTTCAGGAACCACTGATTTCGATGACCGTGATTATTTTGTTTTTCAAGCAAACAAGACTGGGAAAGTTCGCGTTACACTTACACATACGAATGACAAAGGGTCGCCAGCATTCCAAGTATATGAAGCTGACCAAACAAAGATTGGAACATCTGACTACAGTACCCCTATGGAGATCAATGTAGTAGCCGGTAAGAAATACTATGTACAAGTATTGGGGATAATTGGTTCCCCTTCCTATACTGTGTCCGCTGAAAATCTGTAATCAAGGATTGTCTATGTAGTATATAAACACGGTTGCAGAACAGCTACGGCACGGATTACGACATATGCGACGTATGATTACGGATCGATAAGAGAAAACAACATGATAATCTGCAAACGTATTTGAAGGAACCTGTCCAATTTATGGATGGGTTTTTTCGCTCTTGGTCAAGTGCCACCCGTTCAGTTCTCCTTAGTGATGCGGGATGTGGACATGGTAATGAGTATTGCTCATGTAGGTGGTGTTGATCCGAAGCGAGCTTGAAGACCATTTAGATGCGCCGTGTAAACATTTAGTAATCGGTACGCCTGTTGTAGGTGAATAGATAGGGGGAGGTTGTCCAAATTTCCGTTTCCAACAAGTGAGAATTATATTATCATTGGATATAATTCCATCATTCTACTTTTTGCGAAAAGGGGAATACATAACGCAATGTTTAACGAACGGAAAGCGTTACAAATGACATTGCAGGCCATGCTAGAGCAGCGTATGGCACTGCGTCGACAGTATGTCGATCAGGACAAGCAGTTGGGAGCTGACATCAAGCAGCTTTTGAGCCGCATTCGCGAGTTGGATAACGAAGCCGGGATCGGAGACGATGAAAGCCCAGAGGATGAAGCTATGTCAACTGAGGAATTTTCCGATGATCTGATGAGGCGGATAAAGGTGAGAAAGGCGCACATTCGTCATGATTATTTGGAGGTTGCGAAGCACATCGAAAACCTGTTACAGGAAGCGATGTCTCCGATGTCATTGGCTGATCTCTGTTCCGTGTTGAAAGCACGTCACCAGGTAGAGTTTGCGAGTCCCTACATTGGTGTACAGAAGTCATTAAAGTATTTACCCCAAGTAAAAGTAGAAAAAGACGGGCGGAAACTGATTTTTTCACTCTAGCGCAAGCAGGGTGGGTCAGGCAGTTTCGCGGGAGGCAAGACCAAAAGGCGATGTGTCTATGCACAATCGCCTTTTGGTGTCTATCGAATTACTTGATTATTGTAGGAATGACTTGAGCATCCAAATGTGTTTTTCCAGGCTGCTGCGGATTCCCAGCAGCATATCGGCTGTCGCTTCATCGTCAGCTTGGTCTGCCGTTTCCATAGCCAGCTTCAGTTCATCTACGAGAATGGAGAAGTCTCTCGCGATCGTTTCTACCATTTGCTGAGCTGTTTCGCTTCCTTCTGCTTCGGTGATGCTTGCTGTGTTCAGACATGCAGCCAAAGTCGCTACAGGCTTTCCACCGATAGAGAGGACACGTTCAGCGAGGGTATCGAGATTCGCTGCTGCTTCGTTGTACAATTCCTCAAATTTTGCGTGGAGCGTAAAGAAGTGAGGTCCTTTTACATTCCAGTGAAAATTGTGTAGTTTCGTATAGAGGACTGTCCAGTTCGCCACTTGTTTATTTAGAACGCTGTAGAGTGTGTTTTCCATCGAGAATCTCTCCTTATTTATAATTATTATTTGTTTAAACTTATTATAAACTAATAAGGATTATTGTCAACACCCAGGAGGAAATTTATGCAGCAACTGCGTATCGGTGCGGTTATTTTAGCTGGCGGAAAAAGCAGCAGAATGGGTTCGCCCAAGCAAAAATTACCGTGGAGGGACGGAACCTTCTTAACAGAGCTGGTAAAGGAAGTACAGGCGGTTGGCTTGTCTTGTTTCATTGTATCGAACGATTTTTCAGACACTCAAGTGACACAAAAGGAACAAATTGATGAACAGCCCGTCACAATTACACCTGATCTGGTACCATCCTGCGGCCCTGTTAGTGGACTGGTTACTGCCTTTCGCGTAAGTTCCGAGGAGGCTTTACTGGTGTTGTCCTGTGACCTTCCTTTTATGGATCGGGTGCAAATAGCCAAACTTATTGAATTTGCGAAGGAGAGGGACGAGTGGGATGTGATCGTCACCCAATCAGAGGGACGCACGCATCCGCTATGCGCAGTGTATCATCGGAGAACGCAGGCGAATTGGGAGCAGGCGCTGTTGCATGGTCAGCGAAAACTGATGCGGACATTAGATGAGCTGCGGGTAGTGCCGTTGCCTGATGAATGGTTGGACCCTTGGGCTGTATTTAATGTCAACACGCCCGAAGAGTACGAACAGGCAAAAATTGAAGAAGAACGCAGAAAGACAGGACATGCTTGAGGTGTGTCCTGTTTTTTGTTTGGAAAAAAGGGCTGTTCATAGGGGGCTATCATACAAGCATTTTTCTGGACAAACCGTATGAATAGTAGTGATGGCTAACGAAAGGAGGGAAGCGCAATGACAAGAAAGTACAAAAAGCAGGGCAAATGCTACGGTCACCACTGTTGTTGCAAAAAAACCGACAAATACTACGCCCACCACTGTTGCGGCAAAAAACACGACAAGTATTACGACCACCACTGCTGTTGCAAAAAACCCGACAAGTATTACGACCACCACTGCTGCTGCAAGAAATACGACGATTACTACGAGCCACAGTGCTGCTGCAAAAAACACAGTCAATACGATGAGCCGCATTGTTGCTGCAAAAAACATGAACATTGCCGAGATCACTGCTGTTGCTGCAAACACCATGATTGCAAATGCTATGAAAAACATGATTACCACTGTTGCAAGAAGCATGAGAAAGAAGATGAAGACGAAGAAGATGACGACGACGAAGACAAAGACAAAGATGAAGAAGATGATGACGACGAAGATGACGACGACCACTGCAAGCATCATAAAAAGAAACATTGCTGCTGCAAATAATAAATTCCCACGTACCAAAAACAAAAGCCCGAGAGGCTAACTCGGGCATTGATAATACCAGATGAAAAACAATGAAAAGCGGGAGGGCTCTAAGCTCGTCCCGCTTTTCATTGATTCCTCATTTAAGGTAGGAGGATTCTCTCGGCTTGTGTATACACGTTCATCTTGTCATTGCGGATAAAACCAACTGCGGTCAGCTTAAGCTCGTCTGCCAATTGCAGGGCGAGATCAGTTGGAGCGGACTTGGACAAAATGATGCCGGCACCGATTTTGGCAGCCTTGAGCAGCACCTCAGACGAGATGCGTCCACTGAACACAAGAATTTTGTCCGTGGTGGAAATGTTATCTCGCAAGCATTTCCCATAGATCTTGTCGAGAGCATTGTGACGCCCGATGTCGGAGAATTGAAGCAAAACTTCATCCGGTGTACAGAGAGCTGCATTGTGGACGCCACCTGTTTGGCGATGGATATCAGACGATGCTTGCAATTCCTTCATCAGGCGCATGCATTGAGCGGGGGTGACAGTTGCTGTGCTTTCAACAGGCTTTGCTGTGCGTGCATCGCTAAAAAAGTAAAAGGACTGTCTGCTTTTTCCGCAGCAGGAAGTAATTCTACGTTTGGAGTAAAAGCTCTGAGACAAAATCGTTTCTTTATGCAAATCAACGTAAGCAAATCCTTGGGCCTCATTAATCGTAAGCTGTTTGATTTCCGAGTAGCTCTTGATGACGCCCTCGGCTGCGAGAAAACCGATGACCATTTCTTCCAGGTCGGCCGGAGTACATACGATTGTAGCGAATTCCTCATCATTGAGGAAAATGGTGAGGGGGTACTCGGTAACGATTTCGTCGTCTTCCCAGCCATGTTGGTCAGCCGAAATTTTCAACACGGGCAATCGGGTGGTGATGGTTAGTTCAGACATACGGGCCTCCTTTTTTGTCGAAAATATGAAGTTTTTATGGCTATTTTGTGAGGAAAATATTGTCGAGTGAACGCTTACATGGTAGTATACTATGTGAGATGGAAAGTGTCATAAAATTTTCGTCTTTCCATGTATGCATAGCGTAAGGACAGATTGACACGGAGCAGCGATCCTGCCACCGATTATTTTGTAGCCTTGCAGCGAATTACATAGTGAACACAATGCTTGTTGATGCTGATGTAGCGTTCCTGCTGATGATTAACTGCTGTGTTTCATCGTAGCCCTCGTTTCCATTTGTGGAGACCTGGGTGAGTCGGTGAAATCAGCAGTTTTTCTTTTTTTCGAGAAGGCTGCTGATGGATCCACAGTATGCGAAAGACCATTGCGAAGGAGATGAATGATTTGGAACAAAAAGTGAAAAACCGCTGGCTCATTGCGTTGGCTGCGGTAGGCATCCACATCTCGATTGGATCGGTATACGCATGGAGTGTATTCACCAAGCCAATTACCGAGCAGTTTGGTTGGGACTTGCCAGACGTTCAATTTACGTTTAGTATTGCGATCTTGTTCTTGGGGCTGTCTGCTGCCTTTCTCGGTCATTACGTAGAAAAGCATGGCCCGCGCAAAGCTGGCATTTTAGCATCGATCTTTTTTGGAGTAGGAACTGTTGGGGCTGGCTTGGCGATTCAATTGAGCAGCTTGCCTCTGTTGTACTTGTGTTATGGCGTGCTGGGCGGTATCGGTCTTGGTGTAGGCTATATCACGCCAGTATCGACCTTGGTCAAATGGTTTCCGGATCGCCGTGGTTTAGCAACGGGTCTTGCCATTATGGGCTTCGGTTTTGCCTCGATGATTGCCAGTCCGATTATGAACACTTTGATTGCAAATGTAGGAATCGCGAACACCTTTTATATTTTGGGCATTATTTATTTCGTTGTGATGCTGGCTTCGGCTCAATATTTGGCTCCACCACCAAAAGGCTGGGTACCTGCTGGATTTTCTAATTCGGGAACAGCTGGCAGCAAGCAAATCAAAAAAGATTTGTGCCAATTGACTGCCAACGAAGCGATCAAGACACGTCGTTTTTACTGGCTGTGGCTGATGTTGTTTATCAACGTGACATGTGGAATCGCCGTTATTTCGGTAGCTTCGCCGATGGCGCAAGAAATGGTGGGCATGTCTGTCGGAACAGCAGCTCTCATGGTAGGTCTAAACGGTTTGTTCAACGGAGGTGGACGTATCGGATGGGCGTCTTTGTCTGATTTCATTGGACGACCAAATACGTACACAGCTTTCTTCGCCATCCAAATGGTATTGTTCTTCTTACTGCCGAATCTATCCAATCCAATTCTGTTCATGGCGGCGATGTTCCTCATTATGACCTGTTACGGTGGTGGCTTTGCGTCCATTCCGGCGTACATTGGTGACTTGTTTGGAACGAAGCAATTGGGCGCGATTCACGGCTATATTCTGACGGCATGGGCTGCTGCTGGCTTGGCAGGTCCGATCTTTGCAGCATGGGTTCGCAAGACGACGGAAAGCTATACAGGAACGATGAGTGTTTTCGCAGGAATGTTCGTGGTAGCTCTGGTGATCTCGCTATTAGTCCGTCTGGATATCAAAAAACTGAAGGAAGAAGCCAAACAAAGAGAAAAGTCTGTTGAATTGGCTAGTTAATCAATGGTAAAGTTTAAGTAGAGAATGAATTGAAGTAAAGGTGATTTTCCTCGATGAATAAGTTCGAAGCAGAATTCAGTAATTTGGTCAGGGCTTTCCGAAAGCGCCATATGGGGAAGGGACCTAGCAAGATCAGCACCACGTTCTGCAAGAACTGGGCGATCTGTGAAATGGAAGGGAACCTCTCTCCGGTGGAAAAGTTCATCGCCACTTCGGAAGACGGAAAGCAGACATTACGAGCTGCCCGAACCGAAATGGTCAAAGAGATCTATCGGAAACACCAGCCAGTTGACATGGAAGCGTTTCTTGGAGCAAAACTCGTTGATCTTTTCGTCGATATTGACATTGAACGGGATTTTGGAATGTCGATCTTTGTTTTTGATCAAGACATCGAAAAAAGAATGAAAAACGAACCGTAAGTCTAAACGAAGCAGCGTTCCTGTTCACCGGCTTAGACGTAACGGATTTCGCGAAAGCAAACACGAAGTTGAGACTAGGTAGCGAACCTGCCGTAGACAACCACCGTGAACACGCTCTTTTCCAATAGGACAAGGGACGGTTTCATGGTGGTTTTTTTCGTCTTAATGGAGTTTATAAGAGGGGAGACTTAAGAAATGGGCAAGACCAAGCATGGTGGACCGATTAAGCTGGATACTTCTTGGAAGCCTTCGTTGTGGGCTTCACTGATGCCGATGGGACTCGGAAAAATTAAACCGCATCACATTCGCGATACGATGAAAGTGGCATATGACAATCGCGATAATTTGGGCTACGCCTATCGAATTTTAACGCAAGGTGTATGTGATGGATGCGCTCTCGGCGTATCCGGTCTCTATGATCAGACGCTGACTGGTCCGCATTTGTGCACCACGCGTTTAAACGTACTGCGACTCAACACGATGTCTGCGATGGATCCGAAATGGTTTGAAGATGTACGTGCGCTACAAAAGCTGTCCAGCGAGGAATTGCGCAAGCTGGGAAGAATCCCGTATCCGCTGTCCAGAAAACCTGGAGAAAACAAGTTCACGCGTATTAGCTGGGATGAAGCGCTGAACCGCATTGCGAAAAAAATCAAAGACATCAGCCCAAAACAACTGGCCTTTTTCTTGACAGCTCGTGGTATTACGAACGAGGTATACTACACGGCAGCAAAAATGGCTCGTTTCCTCGGAACCAACAACATCGACAACGCATCGCGTATTTGTCACTCGCCGAGTAAGACAGCGTTGAAGCGTTCTGTTGGTATTGGTGCGTCGAGCTGTAACTATCAGGATTGGATCGGTACCGACGTGCTCGTATTCTGGGGTTCTGTACCGGGTAACAACCAGCCAGTATCGACGAAATACATGTATGCTGCGAAAAAAGCAGGGACGAAAATCATTCTGATTAATCCGTACAGAGAGCCAGCGATGGAGAAGTACTGGATTCCGTCGGTACCGGATAGTGCTTTGTTTGGAACGAAGATTGCGGACGATTACTACCAAGTGAACATTGGCGGCGACATCGCGTTCATGAACGGCGTGATGAAGATCTGGTTCGAGATGGAGGAAGCGAAGCCAGGTTCTGCGATCAACCATGAATTCATCAAGGAGCATGCGAATGGCATCGAGGAGCTACGCAAGCATGTGATGAATGAATCTTGGGATAAAATCATTGAATCCTCCGGTCTCAGCCGTGAGCGTATCAGAGAATTCGCTGATCTGCTCGCAAAATCCAAAAATGGTGTATTCGTATGGAGTATGGGCTTGACCCAACACAAATTCGGTACGGACAATATTTCCCAGGTAGCCAATCTGGCGATCCTGCGCGGATTCTTTGGTCGTAAGCACACAGGTCTCATGCCGATTCGCGGTCACTCCGGCGTACAAGGCTCCGGTGAAATGGGTGCCGATCCGTTCAGCTTGCCAGGCGGCGACTTCGAAGAAAAGTCGTGGAACCGCATTGAAAAGATCTGGAACTTCCCGATCCCGAAATGGCAAGGGGATATCGTGGGTATTACGTTGGAAAACGCAGTACTGCCAGATGGACACGAGCGCAAGACCAGATTGTTCTACACGAGCGGCGGTAACTTCCTGGAGACGATGCCAGATCCGGACTTCATGCAAAAATGTTTGGAAAGCGTAGAGCTACGTGTGCACCAGGACATCATTTTCAATACATCTACGTTGGTGGACGCGAAGGAAGAAGTGATCGTTCTGCCTGCAATGACTCGTTACGAGCAACCGGGTGGCGGTACCTCGACGAGTACAGAACGTATGGTATACTTCAGTGCAGAAGTCGAAGGACCGCGTATTGAAGAAGCGCGTTCTGAATGGGAGATTTATGTAGACCTGGCGGCACGGGTAAATCCAGAGAAAAAGCATCTGATGCATTTCTCCAGCGCAGCTGAAATTCGCGCAGAGATTGCTCTGGCTAATCCGAACTACGACGGCATCCAGCATCTGAAAAATCGCGGAGATGTTTTCCAATGGGGCGGTGCATGGTTGTGTGAGGACGGCGTATGCCCGACACCTGACGGCCGAGCGAACCTGATTCCGACTGAAATTCCGGATTTGAACAAGCCAGAGGGACACTTCTACGTAACGACTCGTCGTGGTAAGCAGTTCAACTCGATGATTTACAGCAGCAAAGACCCGTTCAACAATGCGGACCGTTATGATATCCTGATCAATGCAGAGGATGCAAAAGAACTGCGCATTGCAGAAGGCGAAAACATCGTCGTTTACAATAAATATGGTACGTTCCAGGGACGGGCCAAATTCGAGGATACAAGGCGCGGAAACATTCAAGTACACTGGCCGGAAGGAAATGTATTGATTCCGAAGGGTGTATACGAGACATACGCAGGTATTCCTGAATACAATACTGCCGTGAAGGTTGAAAAAGCGGACACTTTCCACGCCAACAAAGATTTGAAATACGTGGAGAGAGAAGTGGAAGATTTGGAAGTAAACGTCGGCTGACGAGCTGCAGCAATGGGTGGTCAAGATTAGGAGGAACAAGCCATGCGTTTTTCGCGACAAACACTCTCGGTTGAAGAAGCGATGAGCAAGCTGTTGGCAAAATTGTCGACAGGGAGAACGGAACAAGTGCAGATCGGGGAGGCATTTGGGCGGATATTGGCCTCTGATTTACGTGCAACATACGATTTGCCGCACTTTGACCGTTCGCCGCTGGATGGGTTTGCCGTGAGAGCTGCGGATACGGTTGGGGCCTCCGTTGACCACCCGATTACGCTAACCGTGCTAGAAACGGTTGCGGCCGGGCAAGTACCTACTAGAGAATTGAAAAAGGGCTACGCTACACGGATCATGACAGGTGCGATGATGCCTGCGGGTGCGGATGCGGTCATCATGTTTGAGCAAACGTACAACCCAGCCGAAGAGGCGGATACTGTACGGATCAAGCGGGAGATGAAGTCTGGGGAAAATGTATCGCGCCGCGGTGAAGAGATGGCCAAAGAAACGGTAATTGCCAAGGCTGGCGAGAGGATCAATGCAGGTACCCTTGCCAGCTTGGCTACGTTTGGCTACTCGCAGGTTGAGGTCTTCTGCAAGCCTCGTGTCGGTCTGATTTCGACTGGAAGCGAGCTGTTGGAGATTGATCAGCCGCTTGTTCCAGGCAAAATTCGCAACAGTAATACGGTGATGCTGACTGCCTTGATTGCCGAGGCAGGGGGCATCCCTGTTTCGTTTTCAAGACTGCCGGATGATCTGTCGGTGGCGAAGGAGAAAATCACTGAATGCTTGCGGGGCGTGGATCTGGTCATTTCAAGCGGCGGGGTGTCCGTTGGGGATTTTGATGTGATCGCGGCATTGGTGGATGAGCCTGAGGTAGAGCTTTTGTTCAACCGGATCGCAATACGTCCGGGAAGTCCGACGACTGGTATGATCATGGAAGGTAAACCGTTCATTGCCCTATCAGGTAATCCGGGTGCCTGTTTTCTCGGGTTTGAGTTATTTGCGCGAGCAGCCATTCGTCGCCTCTCGGGAGAAGCCCATGTAGTGCAGCAGATGATCAAGGCGAGACTGGGTGTCGATTATACGAAGCCTTGTCCATACCCGCGTTATCTGCGAGGGAAGCTCCTCGAAAAAGACGGGGTCTTGCATGCGGTCCCTGATTTCAACGAAAAGGCAGGGAATCTCGGTACATTGAAGGACAGCGAATGCTTTATGATCATACCAGCCGGGGGAAGCGGGCAGAGAGCAGGAGAGTTGGTTGATGTGTTCACCCATGCCGCCCCAACCTGGAGGAGAGAGGGATAGATAATGGTCAAGCCGCCTTGTGTTTTGCAGATTGTCGGTTATTCGAACAGTGGTAAGACGACGTTGCTCACCAAGCTCATTCCGATTCTCGAAAAGGCAGGGATAAAAGTCGGGGTCATCAAGCATGACGGGGGACACGATTTCGAGTGGGATCAGCCGGGGAAGGACACCTGGCGTTATCGAGAAGCCGGGGCCTCGCTGGTCGCGATCACATCCAAAACGAAAACGGCCATCGTGGAGCAAAAGCCGCAGGAGTTGTCCGTCCTTATCCAGCGCTTGGCAGATGCCGGGGCTGAGCTCGTTTTGGTAGAAGGCTTCAAGCGTGAAGGCTATCCGAAGCTCGTCCTGCTTCGCAGGCCGGAGGATGAGGAGCTTTTATCTAGCGTTACCCATCTGGTAGGGATCGTGAGTTGGTCAGACAATCGTCAGCCGGGGTTGCCATTTTTCGATATTAATGACATAGACAACATGGCCAAGTTTGTAAGGGAACGGGTATCCGCTTGGTATTTCAAAACTGATTAGAAAGATTGAGATCATTCCAGCTTGGCTTGGGATGATCTTTTTTTGTAGCATGCCAGATTATCCATGTAATGAAATATGTGGTAATGTAAATAAAAAATCGGCGAGAAATGATAAGGAGCAAAGAACATGAAATGCCCTCACTGTAACAACGAATTAAATGAACTTCCTTTATGTTACGGAATGGAAGCACCCTATTATTTTTACACGGTACCAGAAGAGAAAAGAACAGAGTTAATTAGAGACTTTTGTGTAATTGATGAACAGCATTTCTTTATTAGAGGACATATTGAAATACCAATAATTGATAGTAAAGAGAAATTTATATGGAGTGTTTGGGTTTCTCTTAGTGAAGAAAACTTTTTGAAATCTAATGAATTGCTGCACGTAGAAGGAAGAGAAAATGAAAAACCTTATTTTGGTTGGTTATCGACTGAACTTTCCATCTATCCAAAAACTACACTATCATTAAAGACATTGGTACATACACAAGAAGTTGGGTCAGTTCCATTAATAGAATTAGAACAAACGGATCATCCACTTGCAGTTGAACAAAGAGAAGGAATTACAATGGAGAGAGTTAAAGAAATTGCTCATTTCATCAACCATACTGAGTAATAAGAAAATGCCTGCTGCCGGGATGGTCCGGCAGCTTTTTAGTTTTCTCATGCTTTAGACGATAGCTTATGGATTGCTTCAATTAGGTGGTTTTGGACGTATATATTCACTCCAATGGTTGATAAACTTGCATCGTACTTCAAAATAATAGGAGTGATAACAATGGATGGAGTGCGTTACAAAATTAGAGAAGTATTGGATAAGAGCAGGATTGAGACATTTTTGCAGCAAGCTAGAATCGGACATCTTGGAATGGTCGATGGTCATTTGCCGTATGTTGTTCCGCTCAATTTTGTTTGGACAAATGGGAAGCTTTATTTCCATGGAGCCACCGGCGGGAGAAGAAATCAGGTTATGGATGCTAATCCAGAGGTCTGTTTTACGGTTTGTGAAGAATATGGGACTATTACTGATCCGGTGCCAGCTAAGACGGACACAGCGTATATGAGTGTAATGATTTTTGGCAAGGCACAGCCTATAGTCGATCTGGATGAAGCTACACACATGTTGCAAGAAATGATGAATAAGTATGTGCCTGGCTACTTCAATCGGCCTTTACCCAAGCAGCACGTAGACAAATACCGTTCAGCAGTATTCGGTGGTCCGGTTCAGGTGTACCGAATAGATCCACATCATATAACTGCGAAAGAAAATCCAATGGAAGAAGAAAAAATGTTCAAACCTAGTAAAACCGTGTAAATGCTTTTGTTTATACATCGAATGAAAACATGAATGCTGCCGTTATTTATGCGGCAGCATTTGCATTATGAACGCCTTGTAATCTCCGCAAGACGAAAAATGCCTTCTTCAATGGTTGATTCATCTACTTTAGCAAAACCCAGTACCCATCCTTTTCGATCGCTTTTCAAACAATACTTGCTAAGTGGATAAACTCGGATTCCTTTTTCGAGTGCTAGGTCCGTCGCGGCTTCTTCAACAAACGATTTATCAGCTTCAAGAAGGATATGCAACCCCGTTTCTACGCCGCTTAGTGTGAAGTGTTCGCCGAGACCTGTCGTGATGATGGCCTTCGTCATGGCTTCATGTCTGCGCCGATATACATTTCGAACTCGTCTCATATGGCGCATGAAATGACCATGCTCAATAAAATGAGTAAGCGTTAATTGCTCCATAATCGGAAGATGACGATAGGTTAATTCATTGACTTTGGCGAGCTGACGAATGGCCTCTTTGGGACCAATGATTGCCGATATCCGAATACCAGGAGCAATCATTTTGGAAAAACTCATCATATACAACGTGTTCTTAGGTCGCTGACTGAACAAGGTTGGTAGTGGGTCGCCGCGATATCGAAATTCGCTGTCGTAATCATCCTCAACAATCCAAAACTGCTGCTCGGCAGCCATGTGCAACAATTGTTGCCTGCGAGGTTCCGACATAATTACTCCGACCGCACACTGGTGTGATGGCGTAACATAGGCAAGCTTGGACCCAGGATGAATCTGGTCTACGCATAACCCGTACTCGTCAACTGGAACGGAGACAACTTGCATACGCCGATACTTCATTGCCATCCAGGCAGCAGGGAAGCCAGGATCTTCAACAGAAACGGTATCTCCTTCATGTAAAAGGGCTTGGGCGATCAAATCGATGCTATGTTGTGCTCCTGAGGTTAACATGATTTGATCGATATTCACATGAACGCCCCGTTCAAGTGACAAATAACGTTGAATCTGTTCTCGTAGCGGTTGGTATCCATAGGCATTGCCATAAGCCCAACTGTCCAGATTCGTTTCTGTGGAAGCCTGTAAAAACGAACGTCTCCAATTCTTTTGAAAATGTTCGTCCAAATATGGCTCATGGGGACTGAAATCGATCTCAACCGTTCGACTATCTTTGTTCCCGAACCAACCGTGCAAATGACCGATTGCAGCGTTTAATAAAGGCAATTCTGGGGGGATAGGTCCTTCGGGCGCAGCATCCTCTGAAGGACGAGTTGCATAAGTCCATTCACTAACTCTAGTCCCGCCGCGACGAGAGGTTACCGTGTATCCTCGGCTGAATAACTCCTCATAAACAATCTGTATGGTTGAACGGGAAACGCCAATTAAAGAAGCGAGTTCGCGGGAGGGGAGCAGCAATTCACCTGGCTGCCATTTTCCGGTGGTAATATTATGGATCGCCTGGTCCAACAGTTGCTGCCAGATTGGACGCTCGTCATCTCGGTTTACTGTTAGCATTCATTCACCTTCAGTGTTTTTGTTGGAATGATGGATTTGGCTGATATGCTATCATGGCAATCGTTTCTTTTGCAACAAGACAGTTGGGGGACGACTTTTTCTTATGGCGTTTTGCAGTTGTCACAAATCGTTTCTTTTTCCTGTGACCAGAATCACATGTGTATCTGTGAACCTCCCGTACACTTGAAATATAGAAAGTACGAAGCACTTCAAGGAGGTTCCACGATGTTAAATCCAAAAACCATTGAAATCATAAAATCAACCGTTCCTGTGCTAGAGGTGCACGGAACTGCCATTACAAAACGTTTTTATCAAATGATGTTTGCCAAGCACCCTGAGCTTCTCAACATTTTCAACCACGCCAATCAAAAGCAAGGAAGACAACAAACGGCTTTGGCAAATGCGGTGTATGCTGCGGCTTTGTATATCGATAAGCTGGAAACGATTTTGCCAGTAGTAAAGCAAATCGGACACAAGCATCGCAGCTTGGGAGTAAAGGCTGAACACTACCCCATCGTCGGGGAAAATCTGCTTGCTGCGATCAAAGATGTACTTGGCGATGCCGCTACAGACGAGATTTTGCAAGCGTGGGCGGAAGCGTATGGGGTCATTGCCGATGCTTTCATCGGTGTGGAGCACGAAATGTATGAGCAGGCCAGTGGAGAACCGGGGGGCTGGGCTGATTTCAGAGAATTTATCGTCCAGAAAAAGGTACGGGAAAGTGATGTCATTACTTCTTATTATCTCATTCCAGCGGATGGCGGGGCGATCTCTACCTATGAACTGGGGCAATATGTAAGCGTCAAGGTGGAGATACCTGGAGAGGATTACACGCATATTCGTCAATACAGTCTCTCAGATGCTCCAGGCAATCCGTACTATCGCATTTCTGTCAAAAGGGAGGATGCGACGCAAGATAAGCCAGCAGGGAAAGTGTCTGTCTACTTGGCCGAAGAAGTCAAGGAAGGAGATACCTTGCTCCTGTCTGCTCCGGCTGGAGATTTTACATTGAATCAAGAAGACAGCCGTCCAGTTGTACTGCTCAGTGGAGGGGTAGGACTGACCCCGATGATCAGCATGTTAAACACACTGCTCAAATCGGGAACAGATCGTCCGATCACCTTCATTCACGCAGCACAAAACGGAAATATGCACGCTATGAAGCAGGCAGTAGAGGAGCTGGCAGCCACTCATCCGCAGCTCTCTGTTCACTGGTGCTATGAAAAGCCGACTGAGCAAGATCGCTTGAACGGAGCTTTTCACAAAGAGGGGTATATCGACTTGTCGTGGCTGCAAAGCATTGTGGAGACAAAGGACGCGAGCTACTATTTCTGTGGGCCAATCCCTTTCATGAAGGCAATCAACAATGCGCTATTGGAATGGGGAGTACCAGCAGACGATATTCACTATGAGTTCTTTGGCCCGGCAGCGACCTTGGCCTAAAAGGCTGAGCGGCCCCAAGCTTACTCACGATTCGCAGCTTGAGCGCGCAGCAGCCGATTTACCGTCTCGCGGCGAAGCCCGATGAGCTGACCGATTTCATCCTGTGTCAGCAACTCCGACAGCGAAGCGACAGGAATGAATGTCTGAAACCAAAGCTGTAGCTTGCGTAGCTTTTCAGCAGGAGAGACTTCGGTCAGTTGGTCGATGCGCTGCTGCATCATCCGCAGCTTTCCTTGCAGCTGTAGCGCGATATCGCGACATTTTTCAGGATTGTCATCCAGATGGCGATACCATTCAGGGGCAGACAGCACTTCGACCTCACAGGTCACGAGAGCGATTGCTGTCCCGTAATAGGGATTCGGGCTCATCAATGAATGATGCGGAATGATCTCATCTGGAACGATGATGTTGACCAATGTCAATGCTCCGTCTGCATGTACCCGAACGATTTTTAACAGACCGCTCTTCAGATGATAGAGGGGTCCAGATTCTCCTTGTCGAAACAGGACTTCTCCCTTGTGCAGGATCATGGGTTTCTCCTCGATTCTCTCAGTCTTTCTCTAGCAATTATAGCAAGCCCGGCATGAGGAAGTAAGCAAGCGTAAAAAGCAGTTTGCCGCTTTTTTAGGCTTGCTACACCAATAATGCCTTTTGCTATAATGGGGAAATCACAGATGAATAAAGGGAGTTGTCTGATGCTCAACTTTTTTACATGGGTAGGCTCCATAGTGGGGGTACTCACACTCGGATTGATTGGCTATGTGGCTTACCGCTACTGGTACCATATGGGACAGCTTCCGAAGCCGGAGTTTCGCCATCTGGACACGAAAAAACCAGTGCCTGCCGACTGGAGTCATGATGAGGTTACCTTTACCTGGATCGGCCATTCGACGATTCTGTTGAATATGTTTGGAACGAAAATACTGACGGATCCAGTATTGGGCGAGAAGCTCGGGATTAAGCTTGCAGGTGTCCATTTTGGTCCGAAACGCTTTACTCCTCCTGCCCTAGGCTTTGATGAAATAGGCGAGGTAGATATCATTTTGTTATCGCATGCCCATTTGGATCATGTTGATCTGCCTACTTTGCAAAAAATTGCGAATCGCTCCACTCATGTCATTACGGCCCACCAAACAAGCAAACTGTTCAAGCATATGCTATTTGGTTCGTATGAGGAAATGCAGCCGGGAGAAGCCATTACAACCAAAGAAGGAATGACGATCACAGCGATTCCAGTTCGCCATTGGGGCAACCGCTTCCCCTGGAATCATGAGTATGGCTACAACGGTTATATCATTGAGAAAAATGGCGTGCGCATCCTCTATCCAGGTGATACCGCTTATATCTCAATGGAGCATTTGCCGAATCAATTCGGGCCCATCGATCTGGTGTTCATGCCGATTGGCGCCTACAAGCCGGACTCGTATCAAGCTGCGCATTGTACGCCAGAGCAAGCATGGCAAATGTTCAAGGAGACAGGTGCCAAGTGGCTGGTGCCTATTCATTGGAATACATTTGTGCTCTCACGTGAGCCAGTTGATGAGCCGTTCGAGCGTTTGTTAGCCGCAGCGGGGGATGAGCGGGACAGGATTGTTGTTGAAAAACAAGGGGAGACGTTTTCGATCCCTGTTCAATAAGAGTGATAAGTTGGCGACTGCTTATATGGCAGTCGCTTTTCTAACGATATGAATAAATGGGGAGGGAATAGCTACCTTATTATAGAAATATTTTTATCGAAGGAGTTTGTTGAGGAGGGGTACATATGACAAAAGCATTGCCACAACGCTGGGATATGGATGTAATTTTTCCTGGTGGTAGTGAGTCGGAGGAGTTTCGGGCGTTTTTAGGGACTTTGGAAGGGGATATTGCGAACCTGAAAGCACGGTTGGAGCAATCTGGTGCTGGCTTGCATGAAACAGCGGCTTTCAAGGAAGTTGTCACTCATGTCCAAAGCATTGCAGTGCGTGTGAGACAAGCAGGTGCATTCATTTCCTGCCTGACTGCTCAAAATGTAAAGGATGAGCCAGCCAAACTGCTGGGTGGGCGTGTAAAGAGCATCTCAGCCGCGTTTGGAGCAGTGTTGACGCGTTGGGAAGAAAAGCTGTTGGCTGTAGACGGGGATGCATGGGAGGATCTGTTGGCAGACGAAGCATTGCAACCGCTTGCTTTTGTGCTGAATGAGCGCCGTCGCCGTGCACAGGAAAAGCTGTCTCCAGAACAAGAAGTGCTGGCAAATGATTTGGCTGTAGACGGGTATCACGCTTGGCAAGATTTGTACAATGCGGTCGTTGGACGCATGACGATCGAGGTAGAAGTAAATGGGGAGACGAAGCAGTTGTCCGTTGGGCAAGCATCTAACCTGATGAGCAGCCCTGACCGTGCTGTTCGTGCCCATGTTTTTGAAAAGTGGAACGAAGCATGGGGGAAGGAAGCGGAGCTATGCGCACAGGCGCTGAATCACTTGGGTGGCTTCCGTCTCGCTTTGTACCGTCATCGCGGCTGGGATTCCGTCCTGCGTGAGCCGCTTGATATCGGACGGATGCAGGAAAAAACTCTCGATGCAATGTGGCAGGCCATCGACAATCGCAAAGATCGTCTGGTTGCCTACCTGGAGCGTAAGGCAAAGCTGCTCGGTGTAGACAAGCTGAGTTGGTATGATGTAGGGGCTCCAGTCGGTAACGTACATAAAGAAGTGTCTTACGATGAAGCAGCTGCCCTGATCGTTGAGCACTTCAACCGTTTCAATCCGAGCATGGCTGAATTTGCGCAAAAGGCATTCGATGAGGGCTGGATCGAGGCAGAGGATCGTCCTGGCAAGCGCCCTGGCGGATTCTGCACGAGTTTCCCAGTCAGCAAGCAGTCACGCGTATTCATGACGTATGCAGGAAGCGCAAGCAATGTATCTACACTGGCACATGAGCTGGGGCATGCGTATCATCAGCAAGTCATGTGGGATTTGCCGGCACTCAACCAAAACTACGCGATGAACGTAGCGGAAACAGCCTCGACCTTCGCTGAAATGATCCTCGCTGACGCTGCTGTGAAAAATGCAGCCAATGACGATGAGAAATTGGTGCTCTTGGAAGATAAGCTGCAATCGATCGTGGCGTTTTTCATGAACATCCACGCTCGCTTTATTTTCGAGAAAAACTTTTACGAGAAGCGCAAAGAAGGTCTCGTTAGCGCAGCTGATCTCGACCGGATCATGGAAGAGGCGCAAAAGCAAGCGTACAATGGGGCTTTGGCAGATTATGAGCCGCACTTCTGGGCATCCAAGCTGCATTTCTATATCACTTCGTATCCGTTCTACAACTTCCCGTACACATTCGGGTACTTGTTCAGCATGAGTGTCTATGCGCGTGCGCTCGAAGAAGGCGAGAGCTTCGCGCCGAAATACGATGCATTGCTCCAAGATACGGGCCGCCTGATGGTAGAGGACTTGGCGAAGAAGCATCTCGGCGAGGATATGACGACAGTCGAGTTCTGGCAAAAAGCCGTTGATCTGGCTGTGGCAGACATCGACGAATTCCTGCGCCTGACAGAAGAAGCATAATAACACGAATAAGCAGTTCCCAAGCAGTCTGTCTCTTCTTTGACAGGCTGTTTTTTCATTGAGAGATTGTTAACATCGCAGACGAAATCTTCGGATAACCTTTACCTGCGGTTTATAGAATCCTCGCCATTTTTTCGTACAGTAAAAGGGAAGGGAATACTTGCAAAGGGAGGCATCGTAATGGACACTGGCAGTCATCTTTTGTTGGGTGTCACACTGGCGGGCTTAGCCCATATCACGCCGGCAGTGGCACATGATCCGGCACTTGCTCAGGCGCTGATGGTCGCAACGGTAGTGGGATCTCATGCCCCGGATTTCGACACTGTGGCCAGACTTCGCGGTATTTCTTTTTACATTCGCTTTCATCGGGGAATTACTCATTCGATTCCCGCCTTGTTTCTGTGGCCCCTCATCATCAGTCTTCCTCTCGCCTGGGGTTTTGGTCTCATGGGACAGTTCGGGATTTTGTACGGTTGGACGCTGTTGGCTGTTGTGCTGCATGTTTTTCTCGATATGCTAAACGCCTATGGAGTCCAGTGTATTCGCCCTATTAGCAAGCGCTGGGTGCATTTGGATGTGCTCGCGATTTTTGAGCCACTGGTGTTCGCGGTTCATCTAGCAGCGGCGATATGGTGGATCGCTTTTAACGGAGAGCCCACCGTGCTATTTCCGGCAGCATATGGCATAACGCTGTTGTATATCGGTGTGCGGGCTTGGCAGCATCATCGTAACGTCAGGCGGGTAGCAAATGCCTTGGAAACAACAGGCATATCCCATGTTTTCCCGAGCCTGCATCCTTTTCACTGGCGATTCGTCGTAGAAACGGAAGAACTGTTTTATACGGGGAGAGTCGAGTATGCTCGTGTGATTCTGGAGGATGTGTATCCGAAGCAGCAGCGTGATGCGATCATCCAGGCTACTGTCGGTGTAGACGGAGTTCGTGCGTTTCTCGGATTTGCGCAACGAATCCACGTCACGTGGAAGGAGATTCAGGGCGGTTATGAAGTCACGTGGAGTGATGTGCGCTTTTGGTACAACCGCAAGCTGCCTTTTGGTGTAGATGTAGTCTTGGACCGTGATTTGAACGTCGTTGATCATCGGTTGGGCTGGCGAAAAAAAGCGTGGGACCCGCCGTTTGTATAAGGGAAGCTAGTATAGGTAAGCTCCGTCAGTTTGGTGAAGCTGGGGGCTTACTTTTTTTGTGTATGGAAAAATTTCGTAGTGCATAACAAGGTGCCTCAGCGTCTGCTTCTTGCATTGTTTCAGTAAAACTTTCTACTTAAACGCGGTCGCTCCCCCTTGAAGATGCCTAGTTAGAGGTTTTTTTCTGCGCAAACAAAAATGAAGATCATCCATCAGTTTATGCTGATAAAAATGATCTTCTAAGGTTTAAGAGGTATCGATAAACCACCAAAGCTGGTGAGAAGAAAAAGCACAGGGCTCGTAGACCTTGACAGAGTCGAAGAGAACTGTGCTTTTTCTTCTCCTCCACTTTGTTGACCCCATTCATAAGGACCTTTATAGGTTATTCTAACGAAATGACGCTATGCAAAATCCAACAAGAATGATACACTGAAAAAAACTAAACGTTCGATGGTGATAGAATGAATGGTATGTATTCGATTAGAGTAGAATGGTCTCCTGCGTATGAATGTATCGTTAGCCTCTACACTTACATTTACGAAAAGGAGCGCAAGCATTATTTGCTTGGTACCGCTTGGAAAGAGGAGACAAAGCAAATGCTCCCGGCGTCTTTTGCAGATGAACTTGCAGATGAACGATGGGAGGTGCTCCACCGTTTGGTATTGCTTGTAGCGCAATCGCCCCAAACCAAATCAGTCGAAGAATTTCTTGGATGGCTAGAAAGCATCCCTCCTGGTGAAATTTATGAGCGCCTCGCGCCATGGGTGGAGACAATCCCGCTGAATTTGGGAGAAATCCGTGATCGCAGCTTGTCGCTGCTTACCCGGTGGAATGAACACTATTTTTCGAAGCTGGAACCACGCATTTTACAGAGTTTGCAAAGGAGTGCCGATGAGCTGACAGCCCGTGTCAAAGAAATGCCCCCAATCGATTTGGTCGATCAAGTAACGAACGGTATCTGGATTGAGCCGATGGCGGATTTGCGTGAGGTTGTACTGATCCCGCAATATCATAGTGCTCATTCTTCTGTTCTCGACTTTTATCGGGGGCTTGCCACCTGCATGTACCCTGTCAAAGATGCGGCAATGACCAGACCACAGCCGCTCCTGGAGCTATTGCCCATGACACAGTGCCTGGCGGATGAGAAGCGCCTGCAAATCTTGCGCTGTCTGGCAAAAAAGACGTGCACCCTCGGTGAATTGCAGAAGCAGGTATCACTGGCCAAAAGTACCGTCCATCATCATGTAACGGCGCTGCGCAGAGCGGGGCTGATTCGTGCTCACTACACAGGCAGTACGACGATTTCCTACTACAGTCTGCGCGAATCGTTCGTCGAGCGTCTTCCTGTCTTGCTTCGTTCCTTTTTCCATACACCAGAGTAGTTTTGCTTACAGAGATTGCATGATTCTGTTGAGAGGGTAGGTTGAATCAGTATGAGCAAAATGAGGCAAGTGTGGGAGGCGTATCACCCGATTGTTCATCTGTTGATGGCAGGGACGGTGTTCGTTCAGCTCACTCAATCCATGAGTATTCCGTTTTTGGCCATCTATCTCGGTGAAACGACGAAGCTCTCTCACGCCTATATTGGACTGATTATCGGTGCAGGTCCATTGGCTGGAACTGTCGGGGGATTTGTTGGAGGGATTCTCTCGGATTTGTTTGGCAGACAAAAGCTGATGTTTTTTTCCTTGCTTGCTATGGCATGCTCGATTATCGGATTTATTGCAGTGGCTCATCCGGTCGGCTTGCTTTTGATTAGCATGGTTATGGGATTGGCGGCCTCGATTTTTGCGACGGTTTCAAAAGCACTGATGGGCGATTTGACTCCCGAGCATAAACGTTTTCGAGTGTTCTCGAATCGCTATCTTGCAAACAATCTTGGCTTTGCGATTGGTCCTATGCTTGGTGCTTTTCTGGGGATTTCCGGCAGCAATCTGGCGTTTTTTCTGACGGCGGTATCCTTGGTGAGCTTTGCCGTCATTTTATTAGTGGCGTGCCGGAGATGTGGCGTCACCGATGATGGAGGGAGGAACGGAGAGGTAGAGAGAGCCAGTTTGGCTGAGATCTGGCAAGTGCTCAGAAGGGATGTCGTTCTTCTTACATTTGTCACAGGTGGAGTCTTGTTAGTGACGGTTTACGGACAGATGTCTGTTACGCTCTCCCAATACTTGCGAGAAAACTTTTCGGAGGGAGTCGCCTTGTTTGGAACGCTAATGAGCGTCAACGGATTTACCGTCTTGCTGTTGCAAATTCCACTAACGAGGCTGGTTGAGCGTTATTCCTTGTTTGCACGGATAGCAGGTGGCGCTGTGCTGATGGCCATAGGAGAAGTTGGCTTTGCTTTTTCGCCAGACTGGGCTTGGTTTATTACCGCGATGATCGTATTTACGTTAGGAGAAATCTTGATTGTCCCGGCGGAGTATGCGCAAATCGACGAGATTAGTCCCGGGAATATGAGAGGGACTTACTATGGGGCACAAAGCGCAACGATGCTGGGCAGCTTTCTCGGTCCATGGGCGGGTGGCATGGTGCTCACCGCATATGGTGGCCCTGTGATGTTTTTGGTCATGTCAGTATTGGCGCTGGTCAGCTTAATCTTTTATTGGCTGGGACGCAGGTTGCATGAAAAGCGGAAGCAGCCTAGAAGTGTGATTGTAGAGACTGCCATGTAGCTTCTTGCCGATTCGTTGCGAGTACCGTATAATGGGTAGTAACTTTTTTAAAAGGGGTCGTTTTGATGTCGGTGTGTGTTCTTAACTAGGCAATTGGATAGGGTACTCCCATTCTTTTTGGCAAAAATCTCATGTCATGTGAGCCTATTTGCTATGGAACAGAGGAGGCCTTGATTAGTTAAGAACTTACGGTCATCCATCTACCCATCTGTTCAACTACGGGAACCGTGCTCTTACGCACGGTTTTTTTGCGTGACTATCCACGCGCACGTAGCGAACGTATGCCCTCAAGGCGGAGATGAACGAATGTTCATGCTCTGCCTTTTTGCATGCAGTGATGGGTCCATCCCTTTTGAAAAGAGGTTCTCCACATGAAAAATTATATCGAAGACACCTATAAACAAGTACGTTTGCAAGAAGGGCAACGTGTAATCGAGCAGTTTCTACTTGCGTGTTATTTTCATCCGAATTTGCCTACGAAAGAGCTGGCGAGAAAGGTACTCTTGCCTGTGCCTGTGGCGACTGCCATCAAAAAAGAGCTGATCAAGGCAGGAGCCATACTGCAGGGAAGTGGGGTGAGATGCACGGCAGAAGGGGAGGCGTTCATAGAGCAAAAGCTAGGATATGGCGGGCTGGATCGAGAGCTGTACGAGAAGTTGATGAGAGACGACGAAGCTTGGAAAACCGAGCTTGCTGACCTGCAGGAGGAGATGGAGGCGATTTTTGCCGGGCGTCCGCAAGTCGATGTGCAGCTCGATCAGTCCAAATGCACAGTCGAGACGAGCATGCGCAGGGCGATTTTATGCTTGCGGCATCAGAGCTTGGTAGGTAAAAAAATTCTATGCGTCGGCGATGATGATTTGGTCAGCATCTCACTGGGGCTTTTGCTCAAGCGCTTGTTTCCAACAGGTCAAGGGCGTCTAGAACGAATCGATGTGGTGGATATCGATGAGCGTTTTCTCCAGTACATTACGGATGTGTCTAAGCAAAAAGCATTGTCCGTAGCCTGCCATCAGGCTGATTTGCGGCAGCCGCTGCCGAAGAAGCTACAGGGTGGGTACGATTGCTTTTTCACCGATCCACCGTATACGCTGCAAGGAATGGCTTTGTTTTTATCCCGCGGAATTAGTGGGCTGCAAAAGCAAAAAGGTCTGTCCATCTTCCTGTCTTTTGCGCATAAATCTCCTGATTTCACGCTGAATATGCAACGGGAGTTCGTGCTAGCAGGCTTGACCGTACGAGAGGTGCTCAGTCATTTCAATGAATACGAGGCGGCGCAAATGATTGGAAACAAGGGGCAGATGATCGTGCTCACCACCACGGAGCTGACGGCTCCGACGATCAAGCAGCCATTTCTGAAGTCGCTGTACACAGGCGAAGAGACTCCTTCCAAACGTGAGTATCAGTGCAAGCGTTGCAAAGGGTCGATCCAGGTAGGGGCACAGGCAAAAATAGTGACGATTGAACAATTGAAAAAACGCGGCTGCCCTCGTTGCAAGCACCAGAGCTTTGAGCTGATGTCCCGCCGAAGGGCACAAGACTGATTGCCCGCAAACAGGCATATGGTAGTGGTGAGGAGGGGAGGGAGAATCAGACAAGATGGCTTACGAAAAAGCGTTTGCTTTATTACGGATCGTGACGGGAATCTTGTTTTTCATCCATGGCATAGCCAAGCTGCAACGAGGGATGGCTGCTGTTGTAATGACGTTTGGCGATCTCGGTTTGCCGGGGTGGCTGGCGTACCTGGTTTTGATCGTAGAAGTGATCGGCGGTCTTGCTCTGATCATCGGAGTCGGGGCGAGATATGCCGCCTGGGGATTAGCTGCGATCATGGCAGGGGCGATTGTGACGGTGAAATGGGTGAAAGGCTTTGTAGGCGGGTATGAGCTGGATTTGATCCTGTTGCTTGTCACGATTTGTGTGGGTCTAAAAAGGTGAAAAAGAGATCCGACTGAACCAGTAAGCGGTCAGTTGGATCTCTTTTTTGTTAGCCAAACAGCTCGTAACACTCGGGAGAAATGTCCTCTAAAAATGGACTTTTTTCACCTGAATAGTAAAGGTGCAGCTCGTGCATGGCTCGTGTACATGCCGTGTAAAAAAGCTTGCGTTCACTTTCTTCGCCATAGCAGGTGGCAGAAGCATCATAAAGGACTACCGCATCGAACTCGACCCCTTTTGCTAAATAAGCGGGAATGATCAAGACTCCTTTCTCAAAGGAAAGAGTAGCGGGCTTGATCAAGCGAATCGGCAATCTCTCTTGCAAAGCGTCATGAACGACTTGGGCTTCATCTAGTGTTTTCGTAATGACAGCGATCGTCTGATGACCACGATCAGTGAGCTCACGTATGCGTGCTTCGATTTGATCGGCATGAGCTTGAGGTGCTGTCACTTTGGTGATGGTTGGCAAGCGACCAGCGCGCATAAAAGGCTCAATCGTATTCCCATCTCGTAATAGCTGTCGCGTAAACAAGACGATGGGATAAGTGGAGCGGTAGCTTTTGGTCAGGACGAAGGTCTCCGCCTCGTCAGGCTCAAACAGAGATGTGATAGCATCAAAGCTATCCTGATGATACGCATGAGCATAAATCGCCTGATTCCAGTCTCCCAGCACGGTCATTTTGGCACGGGGAAACAAGCTCTTGATGAGAGCGAACTGAAAGGCGGAGTAGTCCTGGGCTTCATCGAGAAATACATGACGGACGAGGTTGTTCGTCTGTTTGCCTTCCAATCGTTCCTGCAAATACAAATAGGGAGGGATGTCTTCGCAAGCCAAAAACTGTTGCTCTAAACGCTCTGCTGTCTGTTCGCACACTGCGGGCCAATTGTCCGTTACATCGTGTTGGAGCGTGTTTGGCAGTAGCGTTCCGAGCAAGTCAGGTGACAAGAAGAGCTGATGGTAAATAGCGCGAGTATCAATAAATTGAAGCTCCCGGATAAAATCACGCAGGGGCTGAAACTGCTTTTTGACGATCCATGTGGCCAAAAGTTCCTGCTCGCGTTCGTAGTCATCGAAGGTATCCTCTCGAAACTGCTTTTTGCGGCGCAGCGATTGATAGGCAGCCACATAAGCGTCTCGGTCAAGCAGCTCCATTTCATCTTCTACCCATGGTTTTGATCGTTCACGCTGTTCCATTTTTTTTAGTTCTGCCAGCAGTGATTTCGCAACGAGTACCATCCGATTGGGGATCGGCAGTTTCGTATCGAGAGAATAAAACAGCTCATGAATCTGTGCAGCACTGATCAGTGTATGGTTTCTAAATATAACGGGTCGAAACATAATACCAGATTGCTTCAGGCTATTCGCGTATTTGTCCATGGCCTGCAAAAACAAGGCGCTTGATTTGAAACGGATTCCTTCCAGACGCGCCTCGTATCCAGACTGATCACTTGCTGTCAGTACATACTCCATCTGTTCAAGCGGGTTTTCCAGACGGAAGTCGTCACCGAGACGATGCTCCGCGTATTCCTGAAAGGTCGTTTGCTGCATATTTTCCTCGCCGAGCTCAGGAAGAACGGTCGAGACGTAGCTGTTGAACAAGGAGTTGGGCGAGAACAAGACGATTTGCTCTGCGGTCAATGTCTTGCGATAACGGTATAACAAATAAGCGATTCGTTGCAAAGCCGCAGATGTTTTTCCGCTACCGGCAGCTCCGGAGACAATGACGAGTCGGCTGCGTTCGTTGCGGATGATGCGGTTTTGATCCCGTTGGATCGTGGCCACGATGCTTTTCATCTGCGAGTTAGCCTGTTTGCCGAGTACCTCCTGAAGCAGCTCGTCGCCAATCGTCACGCCCGTATCGAACAGGTGTAGCAATTTGCCGTCGCGAATGATGTATTGTCTTTTGCACGTAATCTCTCCGTCTACAACCCCGCTTGGCGTATTGTACTCTGCTGGCCCCGGCGAGTAGTCGTAATACAGACTGGAGATCGGAGCGCGCCAGTCATAGACGAGAAACTCCTCGTCGTTTTTATCCAGCAAGGAAGCAATGCCGAGATAGATGGCTTCTGGCTTCGATTCCAGCTCTTCTTGAAAATCGATCCTGCCAAAATAGGGAGAGTGCAACAATCGCTGCAGTGTACGCAACTGATTTTGGGCATGGCGATGGATGCGTTCACGTTCGGACAGGACTTCCGCTTGCTGCTTGATACTGGCGTAAGTCTCGACAGCTTCGATGGCATCCTCGAAGTTGACTGTCACATCGTCCCAAAAATGCTTGCGAATTCCGATGATATCCTCGCTAACGACATTCACATGCTCTTTAAGGTCATCTATTCGGTTCTTTATCTCTGAGATGACTCCTTCAACACGTTGTTGTTCGTTTTGCCTGTCTTGATCAGTCACGCTCATGGTACCGCTCCTTTTTCGTTCCCCATTTTTGGCCTGAAGGTTTGACAATCGAAAGTGAATGTGGTACTATTATATTGGAGATAAAATAGTTACAATTTAATGATTGACCGACAGACCAATTCTCATTTTATCACGTGAAAATTGGCTTTTCAACATGGTGTAGGAAAAATACAAAGTGAAATAACAGGGAACTCCTTCGGGGTTCCCTTTTTTGTTGCTGTTAGACTTGTCCGCCAAGCTTTCCGGTGAGAGCTACCCATATACGGGTTGTTCCCACCAGTCTATCGAAAAATAAAAGGATGTCTTCTCACCTGTGTGTGGAACGCGAACGATGAGTGCCATTCCGGGTCCGAGAATCCACTGTCCGCCAGGGGTCGCCTCAGCGGTGGAAGACGCTGGGATGATTCGTGTGGCGGTGTGAATATGATCCGAGAAGGTGTCGGTCATACCAGCGCCATACAACAGCTGTCCTTGGGCGGCGGGACAAGCGGGAAGTTGGACATAACCTGATGTCACTTGACGTGAGAGAGTCGCACCAGTGAGGGAGGAGGCTTTACCAAACAAGAAATGTGCTTCTATCGGGTGCGGGGATGGATTGGTGATCATCCAGTGATTGACAAATAAATGAACGCCGGAGCGTAAGGGATTCGACAAGGCAGCGATCCCGATAGCCCCATCGCCCACGACCATTTTTTCCGATTGCCCCATGAAGTATTTACATTGATCTGCCATCGACATCGCATACGGAATGTGAATACTCCGATTCAGCTGTTCCGTAGCAGAAGGAGTGGGAAACGGATAATACCCCATCTGCATGTAGACATCTGGTATTCCACCATAAAAGTACGAGGGGCGTGTATAGGAGGGCTTTGTCATGATTTCCTCTCCTTGTGATTGGGGTAACTGCTAACCCTACAGCATATGGCAATCGTCTATGGAGGGTGTCAGGAGCTGGCGCACCGCATGTAAGCAGGCATGTGACCGATGTAGAATACGTGGGCCCGTAAAGAAAAAAGGCTGGGAGTAAAAATCCCAACCTTTTGCGAGCATATGGATACTTTTGTCTACGACACGGTTTTCCAAGCATGAATCGCAAGCAGTGCCCACCCAGCGAGGAATAATACTCCGCCAATCGGCGTAATCGCACCAAGCACCTTAATTCCGGTCATTGCCAGCGTGTAGAGACTACCGGAGAAGATCAGGGTTCCTGCTGCAAAGCACCAGCCTGCCCAGACGAGGCCGGAAGAATCCGGGTACCATTTAAGCAACAGGGCAACCAGCACCAGAGCAAGCGCATGTGTCGTCTGATAGGTCACGCCCGTATGGAAAATGCCCAGCGAATAGTCGTCCAGTTTTTCCTTCAGTGCATGTGCTCCGAATGCTCCTAACGCAACCGAAAGAAATCCACTGATACTGCCAAGCATCAAAAACAGCTTCATGAGTGCGTCACTCCTTTTTTACATAACCTGTACATTTGTCCGCTCTCTATTTTAACGTAAAAATCCAAGTTCAAAAAGTCGGCTTTTCAGCACCGAGAAAGTGACGAGAACCTGAAAAAGGAGGAGCGGAGTGTAGGCATCCTACATGAGCACCGGACTTTGAAGGTGAACGTCACTTTCGATGTCGAATATGCATGCAGAATTACTTCGTGATCAAAAGTCGATTTTTTGAACAACCGCTAAAGCCCAATTGTAATTTGGTGAACACGCCTTGGACTACCATACAAGCCGCTTGTCAACCTCCGACATAGAGTAAAGTATTCCAGTGGCAAAGTTTACAGGCTGCTGCGACGGGAGGTGACGTAAGATGAACAAATGGATTTCCAACGTAGGTGGTCTCCTCGGTGGCTACGCATTGCTGAAAGCGCCGGTAGCTGGTTCCTTCCTTAATGGATTGGACCCGCTAATAGATGGAGTTGGTCTCACCACTGTGGTCGTATTCGCAGGAGCTCTTATTTATTCTGGTGTACGCGACTGGTTCAAGGGTTAAGAAGGTAGACTGAAAAATCAAATCAAGGGTGTCTCCAATCGGGGATGCCTTTTTTTCTTCGGAAGGCTGGCGTCTTTTAACCCGGTTCTCCATATACATAAAGTAGACCGACGGCAAAAGGGGGAGGCGAAACGATTTGACCAACGACGAGCGAAAAGAACTGGAGCGATCCATTGACGAAATTACCGAGATCGCCAAAGGGTTCAATCTCGATTTTTACCCGATGCGATACGAGATATGCCCGTCTGACATCATCTATACATTTGGCGCGTATGGAATGCCCACACGTTTTTCGCACTGGAGTTTTGGAAAGAGCTTTTACCGTATGAAACTGCAATATGACCTGAATCTGAGCAAAATCTACGAGCTCGTCATCAACTCCAATCCTTGTTACGCGTTTCTTTTGGACGGCAATTCCTTGATTCAAAACAAGCTCATTGTGGCTCACGTCCTTGCTCACTGCGACTTTTTCAAAAACAATATGCGCTTCTCCAACACGAATCGGGATATGGTCGAAAGCATGGCGGCCAGCGGAGAGCGGATTCGCCAGTATGAGATCGAGTATGGCAAGGAGGCTGTCGAGAATTTGCTCGATGCGAGCTTGGCGATTCAGGAGCACATCGATCCGAGCTTGCTGCGTCCGAAGCTGCGCTGGAAACGGGAGCCAGAGGAACCGAGCAAAAAGAAGAAGTACGAAAGGCACTCCCCGTATGACGATCTCTGGGGATTGGACCGCAAAGCAAAAGAGGAAGCAGAGCCGGTAAAAGCACCACGCAAATTCCCGCCGGAGCCGGAAAAAGACCTGTTGCTGTTCATTATGGAATACAGCAATATCCTAGACGATTGGCAGCGGGATGTGTTGACGATTATCCGGGATGAGATGCTGTATTTCTGGCCGCAGATGGAAACGAAGATCATGAACGAAGGCTGGGCCACCTACTGGCACATGCGCATCCTGCGGGAAATGGAACTGACAGAATCAGAGACGATCGAGTTTGCCAAGCTGCATTCCTCTGTCATTCAGCCTTCGACGACGAGCATTAATCCGTATCATCTGGGTCTGAAAATTTTGGAGGACATTGAAAAGCGCTGGGATAATCCGACGAAGGAAGAGCAGGAGCGCTTCGGACGCAAGCCAGGAGAGGGACGCGCGAAAATTTTCGAGGTGCGCGAGCTGGAGTCCGACATCAGCTTCATTCGCAACTTCCTGACCAAGGACCTCGTCAGTGATCTGGATTTATACATGTTCGGCAAGCAGGGCAACGATTGGGTTGTCGCGGAAAAGCAGTGGGAGAAGGTACGCGATGGTCTTGCGGGCACACGGGTTAATGGTGGATTCCCTTATGTACTCGTGCACGATGGGGATTACTTACGCTCCGGCGAGCTGTACTTGAAGCATCATTTCGAGGGGCTGGAGCTGGATGTCAAATACGTAGAAAAAACCTTGCCTTACGTCTATACCATGTGGGGAAAATCCGTTCACCTGGAATCGATGGTGGAGGACCGACAAGTGTTGTTTACGTACGACGGGAAGAAAGTGCATCGTCGCTTTTTATAGGGGAAAAAAGGCCGCATGCCCGGTGGAAGCTGACCGAGCGTGCGGCTTTTTTCTATGTGTAAGAACTAGGACAACTGATCCGTAATCCCTACATGACTGCTAATCCCGCCGTCCATGGTGATGCTCGCTCCATTGATGTACCCGCTATGCGGTCCGACGAGATGATAAATCATCTGGGCGATTTCCAATGTCTACTTTAAGGGGGCACGTGAGGAAGTGTAATTTGGATAACATAACTAAATTAGAACTTTATATGAACAACACAATTTGACAGCATTCCCTACAATAGCAGTGTTAATCTACCAGGGTAAGTTATATTTTTCCAATAAATCCAGATTATGATTTATAATTGACTAAGAGATATTGAACTTTCTTGTGCTGAAAGCAGAGACAGATTTTTTGAACAAACCCTTAGCACCTGCCGGTCATCCGTTGTATTAACATTAGAAAGCATCAAAGAAAGGGAGTGTGTTGATTATGATGAAGAAAAACATCACAGTTTTGGGCGCAATTTTGATACTAACTATCATTGGTATACCTACTGTACTTACTTTAAATGCAAATTCAACTCCTAATTATCCAATCAACGAACAAGGACAAACTTATGGAAGCGATCCTTTAACAATAGAACCATCACAAGAACCAGACTTGCTTGAGGCAACGGGCGAAAATGGGGTTGAAGGATATGTAAAAACTTCCGATCTAAGGCCACCGGTTTCTTCACCAGAAGAGGCAATTGCTTTTCAAAAAATTACAGAAGCTACTGGTTACAGATTGATCCCACTGTATGAATCAGATGGAAAAACTGTAAAAGGCGAATTTAGATTATATTCTTCAAAAGAAATTAATGAGATTAAACAAAATTAATCAGAATCAATAATTCTATTATGATTGGAGGTACGCATTGAACACGACAAAACAGGTGACCAAACAAATAAGTAAAATATTGAGAAGCACATATCGGCATATGTTCTTGCCCTTGACTTGACTACTGCGCTTGGTTTGCAAGAGGAATGTGATCAGGTAACAAGATCTGTACGATGGTTAAAAGAAAGTATAAGTAAGTGAGATCTTTGATAAATTGATAGCTTTTTCGTGGAATGGACTAGCAGATGGCTCTGCTCCTTTTAGTAGGATGAATGAGGTGATATTATCAAAAAAATTCTCTTGGTTATACTCCTTGGGCTGTTAGCATTCAGTTTTTTCGATCTTGACGTTAGCATGGAATAAGTAAAAAGGTTTCTGTAGGCAGCACAGTTGCGGTGGTTTTCTGGATGACTTATTTGGACTATAAGGGTGGAGGAAAGATAGGCCGCATGCCCGGTGGAAGCTGACCGAGCGTGCGGCTTTTTTCTATGTGTAACAAACTAGGACAACTGATCCGTAATCCCGACGTGACTGCTAATCCCGCCGTCCATGGTGATGCTCGCTCCGTTGATGTACCCGCTATGTGGTCCGACGAGATGATAAATCATCTGGGCGATTTCCAAAGGCTGAGCTACGCGTTTTACCGGACTTTTGGCGATGACCCGATGCATGTAATCCGAAATATCCTCCGGACGTACGCCCATAGCCGTATCTACATATCCCGGACAGATGGCATTGGATGTAATCCCGTGCTCTCCCCATTCTGCGGCAATTGTTTTCGTATAGCCGATCATGCCGTGTTTGGAAGCGACGTAGGTGGATGAATGGGCAGAGCCTAGCAAGCCCTGAATGGAAGCGATGTTTACGACCCGACCGTAGTTCCTTTCTTTCATCTTGGGCAACAGGTTTCTGCAAAATAGGAATACACTCTTCAGGTTGGTATTCATGATCCAATCCCATTCTTCATCGGAGACCTCGTCCACTCGGTTGAATGGACCGCCAACTCCTGCATTGTTGACCAAGATAGTGATATCTCCGAAATGCGATTCTACAAGCTGGATGGCTTCTTCAACCTGCGCTCGTTGGGCGACATCACAGCGAATGGGCAAGGCTTGACCGCCTGCCTGATTGATTTCTTGGGCGACCAACTGTGCCTGTTCTTCTATTACATCAAGAACAGCGACACGGACTCCATGCTGAGCCAAAAGCTGTGCTGCTGCGGCCCCGATCCCATTACCTGCTCCTGTGATGATTGCTACTTGCTGCATAGGTAAACTCTCCTTTTATCTTGTCAATTAGAGAACGCCTTTAGGCGGAAGGATTTTGACTTCATCGATGCGAACGTGGAGGGGGCGGGAGGCGATATCTAACACGGTATCTGCCACATCTTTTGGTACGAGCATCGCACTCGGATCAAAAAAATGCCGGTCTTCCGTCATGTTTGTATGAACGGCGCCGGGAAAAATGGTGGAGACCCTCACATTGTCGTTTTTCCATTCTTCATTGCAAATTTGGGAAAAGCCTTGGACGGCAAATTTCGAAGCACCATACACACCGTTTTCCGCAATGGGAATATATCCTGAGACACTAGAGATATTGATGATTCGGCCTCCGTGAGCTTTCATTACCTTGTACCCTTCACGGCTGCATAGAAAGAGTCCGGTTACATTGGTGCGAAAAACATTTTCCCATTCTTCTAAGCTTGTTTGTTCAACAGGCTTAAACACTCCGATTCCTGCATTGTTGACGAGGACATCCAGACGTCCGTATAACATTTGGATATGCGCAAAGAGGGTTCGTACACTTTGCTCGTCTGTCACGTCTAGCTGTACATCAGTCACACTCCCTGGTGCACAATGTCCAATTTCGTTCGGATGAGGTGCCGTTCGAGAGGTTGCCCAAACAATCGCCCCTTCATTTGCCAAAGTATTTGCCATTTCAAGACCCAATCCTCGACTGGCACCTGTGATGACCACGACTTTATTCAGTAGTTTCATGTATACCTCCGAATACAAAATGTTATATTCCAATTATTGTATTTTTACACATGTTTTTTAATGGTACAAAACTTTGACTTCCCCAGCAAGCGCCAGAGGGATGAATTTCGATAAAAGTAGTAGGATTTTGCTGGGCAGGAACTAGGTATTTGATCGTGGAAGCTTTGTTCGTAAACCTAATTCACCCCTGGGAGGCTCTTTCTATGGAAAAGCATACGGCTGTTATCGGATCAGGTGTTATGGGACATGGAATTGCGCAGCTATACGCATTGGCTGGGTATCGTGTTTCTCTTTACGATTTGCAGGAAGAGTTTTTGATGAAAGCGAGAGCTAGCATCGAGCACAGCCTTTCCCTTTTAGTTGCAGAGGGAGTGATTGCAGACCAGTCTAGAGTAAAAGCGCTCGAGCATATCGTCCTGACCACAGATTTGCGAGCGGCAGTATCTGATGCAGAAGTCATCACAGAAGCAGTACCAGAAGTTATCGAGCTAAAGTGGGAGCTCTTTGAAAAACTGGAGCAATACGCGAAGCCAGATGCCATTATTGCTTCCAATACATCTACGTTTTCGATAGCGCGACTAATAGAAAAAGCAACCACGCCACAACGCTATATTATTACACATTTTTTCAATCCGGCCCAATTGGTTCCGTTGGTCGAGGTTGTCAGGCACGAGAAGACCGCGCAGGAAGTAGTTCAAAAAACCATGCAGCTGATGCTAAAAATCGGGAAGTCCCCCGTTTTGTTGAAAAAGGATGTACCGGGCTTTATCGCGAATCGGTTGCAAACAGCTTTGATGAGAGAAGCTTTTCATTTGCTCGCAGAAGGCGTGGCAGATGCAGCCCAGATCGATACGGTGATGAAGGATGGAATTGGCTTTCGTTGGGCTTTTGTCGGGCCTATTGAGACGGCAGATTTTGGCGGACTCGATACGTGGAAGCGCGTGATGGATAACCTGGCTCCTGAGCTGGATGCCGCGACAACAGCACCCGCCATCATTGAGGAACGAGTAGCAGAAGGCAATCTCGGCACCAAGACCGGAGCAGGTATTTACTCGTATAAGGACACGTCTGTCTCAGAAAAGCTTTGTGCACGTGACGAACAGTTCATCCGTTTGGGGACAATGAAGCGCGTTTGAAATGATTTACAGATTAATACTTTATTCGTAAATTTTTCACCAAATACTCATTCATTCCTAGCCGATATTAGATTGGGGTTATATCATGGGAAAAATTTCCCCAAAACAACCTAGAAAGTAGTTGAGAATGAGTGAGAGTTCGCTTAATAAATTGGAGTAGAAGCTTTAAAACGAGGTTAATCGCATCCTTCCTATTGATTCTGCTCGTTCCTACCATTGTCGTTGGGACACTGGCTTCCAATCAGGCGAAGCAGGAGATGGAAAAGCAGATTTTGAACAGCGCCAAAGAAAATGTCGAGCTGGTCAATTCGATTGTCACGAATACGTTTAAGCCAAAGCTGGACACGATTGAGTTTTTAGCCAAAACCGTTAACAAAAACATGTATCCAACCAAAGACAGCGCAGCGCTCGTCATGCCGCATCTGGATATATACAGTGGAATGCTTCCGGACACGAATGGCGTTGGTTTGGGGACGGTGGACGGACAGTATTATCAATCCCCGAAGGTAACCGTAAAGGCAGGTTTTGATCCGCGAACGAGAGAATGGTACAAAAAGGCGATGGAAAATAAGGGGAAAGCTGTTATTACGGAGCCGTATGTATCTGCAGCATCAGGCAAAGTCCTCGTCACCATCTCCAAAACGACGGATGATGGATCTGGTGTGGTCGGCATTGTGATGGGCGTCGAGCAGATCAAAGAGCTGGCAGACATGGTCAGTATCGGAAGCGACGGGTTCGTCATGATTATGGACAGCAACAAGAAGTTCGTTGTTCATCGAGAAAAAGAGTCTGGCACTGTAGCTGAAGAGAGCTATTTTGAAAAATTGTATGAAGGTGCATCAGGTAACTTCCGCTACGATGAGGAAGGCAACGAACAAGAAGTGCACTACACGACGAATGAGCTGACTGGCTGGAAAATCGCTGGAAAACTCGATCGATCCGAGATACAGAACTCTGTACAGCCTATCTTCACCTTTACGTACGCGACAATTGCCATTTGCTTGATTGTAGGAGGACTGATCGTAACCGTTGTTCTGCGCTCGATTATCCGATCCATTCAAGCGGTCAAGGTACATGCAGTGAAAGTGAGTGAGGGCATACTGACGGAGCCTATCCAGGTTCGTTCCGATGACGAGATTGGGGAGCTGGGTCGCGCGTTCAATACGATGCAGGACAACCTGCGCACACTTATTTCGGATGTAGAGACAAGAGCAGAACAAGTAGCCGCTTCGTCTGAGCAACTGACCGCGAGTGCGCAGCAGACGAGCAACGCCACTGAGCATGTTGCCACAGCCGTGCAAGAAGTTGCTGGCAGCGTAGAGAAGCAAACGAATGGAATTGACCAGAATGTCCATTCTCTCCAAAATATTTCGGACGGTGTAGCACAAATTGTGGAGAGTGTGCATGGATTGACGGATATCGCTGAGCAAACAACCATCCACGCTGGTGAAGGTGGTGAATCGGTTCAGAAGGTGATGGGCCAGATGAACTCGATTCACGATTCTGTGGAACAGCTCAATCACATGGTCCATTCCCTGTCTGAACGCTCCAGAGACATTGTCGCTTTCTCTGAAGTGATTAGTGGAATTTCGCAGCAAACAAACCTGCTTGCACTGAATGCAGCGATCGAAGCAGCACGAGCTGGCGAGCATGGCAAAGGATTTGCGGTTGTAGCAACAGAAGTAAGGCTGTTGGCAGAGCAATCGCAGGAATCGGCGAAGCAAATTTCCGACCTTATCGTAGAAATTCAGCGTGATACGCAAGAATCCGTTGAGACCATGGAGAAAGTCAGACGCGATGTTTCGGAAGGCTTGCGAATTTCCCAAGGTACGATTGATAAATTCGAGGAAATTTTGACAAGCACCAAACAAACGAATCCGCGGATCGTGGAGGTCTCGTCGATCGCTCAACAAATCGTAGCAACTGTTGCGGAAGTGAAGGTGACAGCGAACGAGTTGGCGATGATTGCAAAAGGCAATGCAGAAACCGCAGAGGAAGTAGCCGCTTCTACAGAAGAGCAGCTCGCATCGATGCAAGAAGTTTCAGCATCTGCCCAATCTCTGTCATCGTTGGCAGAAGAGCTGAATGCGATGATCAATAAATTTCGCTATTAAATAAGCCAGCCACTACCGACCGCCCTGCTATCACGCCTAAGCAGGGCGGTTTTCTTATGGCCTCGGGGGCGGTATAATCCTGGCCTTTTTTTACTATTACAGTTCTATATTTTTTTTACTTCATTAACCTTCCTCTGTTACCGATATAAAAAATTAGGATTTCTCTACGTGAACCGTTTATCCTAATACAACTTAGAAAGAAGATGAAATGAAGTGAGAGTGAACTTGCCAAATTGGCTCAGAAGCTATCGAACCAAATTAATCATCACGTTTCTCTTGATTCTACTAGTCCCATCCCTAGTGGTTGGAAGCCTGGCTTATAATCAAGCGAGACAAGAAATTGAAAAACAGATCATGGACAGCGCCAACGAAAATGTTGAATTGGTCAACTCCATTGTCAGCAGTACGTTTGAGGGCAAAAAGAAGGATGCTGATTATTTGGCAAAAGATATCACACCAAGTGTGAAATCAGCGGAAGTCCAAGAAAAAACCATGCATTATTTAAATTCGTATATGGGCATGCACCCAGACGCAGCCAGTATCAGTCTGGGAACGGTTGAAGGACAGTACTACCGTGCGCCTAAGCAAGAAGTACAGGCAGATTTTGATCCGCGGACGAGAGATTGGTACAAAAGAGCGATGGAGAACAAGGGAACTGTCGTTGTTACGGAGCCATATATTTCAGCGGTATCAGGTGAGGTTTTAGTAGCGGTAGCGAGAACGACGGAAGATGGCGCAGGGGTTATCTGCATTACAGTTGGGATTGAACAGATCAAACAACTGGCAAACTCAGTCAGCATCGGTTCCGATGGAGATGTCATCGTAGTGGACAGCAATAAGAAGTATGTCGTCCACCCGGAAAATCAGGCAGGAACGCTGGCCCAAGAGAGTTTTTACGATAACATGTACCAAGCAGAAACAGGTAAATTCAATTTCGAGGAGCAAAGCATCCCTAAACAGATCTACTATGTGACGAATCCGGCTACAGGCTGGAAAATTGCTGGATCTATGTACCTGTCAGAGGTTGAAGATGCTACACAGCCGATCTTCGCGCAAACGTTTTGGACGATCACGATCTGCTTGCTGCTGGGAGGACTCATTGTAGCAGTTGTACTGCGTTCCCTTCTCAAGTCCATCCAGGAAGTGAAGGTACATGCGGTCAGAGTGAGCCAAGGTATTTTGACTGATCCGATTAACGTGCGATCAACCGATGAAATCGGTGAGCTCGGCCATGCGTTTAACACGATGCAGGATAACCTGCGTGCGCTCATTTCAGATGTCGAAGCCAGAGCGGAGCAAGTAGCAGCGTCTTCGGAGCAATTGACTGCAAGTGCGCAGCAGACGAGCATAGCAACCGAGCTTGTAGCGACAGCCGTTCAGGAGGTAGCTGGCAGCGCGGAACAACAAACGAGCGGAATCGACCAAAATGTTCGCTCATTGCATGACATTTCGGAAGGGGTCACACGGATTGTAGAGAGTGTCAATGTGTTGTCGGATACCGCTCAGCAAACTACAGTTCAGGCGGAAGAAGGGGGCAACTTTGTCGCTCAGGTCGTGAGTCAAATGAAGTCGATTCATGAATCGGTAGAACAGTCGGATCGTATGACCAAATCGCTCTATGATCGTTCGAAAGAAATCGGTACGATTTCGGATGTCATCAGTGGGATTGCCCAGCAGACGAATTTGCTGGCCTTGAATGCAGCGATTGAAGCGGCGCGGGCTGGTGAGCATGGCAAAGGATTTGCGGTTGTAGCTACAGAAGTGCGGCTGTTGGCTGAGCAATCACAAGAATCGGCCAAGCAAATTTCTGAATTGATCACAGAGATTCAACGAGAAACCAAGCAATCCGTCGACAACATGGAAAAAGTCAGACTGGATGTTGCAGAAGGCTTGAACGTTTCAGAGGAGACGATCCACAAGTTCGAAGGCATCATGGAAAGCACCAGACTGACCAATCCACATATCGCAGAGGTTTCTTCTATTGCACAACAAATTTCTGCTGCTGTTCAGGAAGTAACCGCGACAGCCAATGTGCTTGTCACCATCGCGAAAAGCAATGCAGAAACAGCCGAGGAAGTAGCAGCCTCTACTGAGGAGCAGCTCGCATCGATGCAAGAGATTTCATCCTCCGCTCAATCCTTGTCGTCATTGGCGGAAGAGCTTAACGTTTTGATCAACAAGTTTACTTATTAATCTGTGTCCGTAAACAAACGAAGCGCCCTGTCTCCAGATATACGAGCAGGGCGTTTTGCTGTATAGATGTGATAACATATGGGGAACACAAGCGATATGAATTAGGGGATGTGAACGATGGACATGAGGGTCAGAATAGAACAAGCAGATGATTATTCCGTTACTGAACAGGTCGTAAAAAGTGCATTTGCGAATGCGGAGTTCAGCGATCACAAAGAACATGAATTGGTGTCTCGCATCAGAAAATCAGATGCATTCATCCCAGCGCTATCACTAGTCGCGATGGATGAAGAGAACCAAGAAATCGTGGGACATATTCTTTTGTCAAAAATAAACATTCGCAATGACTATCAAAGCGTAGAGTCACTTGCGCTTGCCCCAGTGTCTGTCCTGCCCGATTACCAAAGCAAAGGCATAGGAAAGAAGTTAATTCTCGAAGCCCTTCAAAAAGCCAAAGAACTGGGATACCAATCTGTGGTTGTCCTTGGGCATCCACAATATTACCCGAAGTTTGGTTTCCAAAAAGCTTCCCAATGGGGCATAAAAGCACCATTCGAAGTGCCAGATGAGGTATTTATGGCGATGGAGCTGCATGAAAATGCTTTGGAGAATGTATCGGGTGTTGTTGAATACTCTAGTGCTTTTTTTGAATAAGATAGGGATTGTTAATGTAGTGAAACACAGTAGATCGTTGAAGTCATCTACTGTGTTTCTTTATTCCTAATTATGGTAATATGAATTGCCTACCAATTTGAACGAAAACTAGCTCGTACTTCAGAGGGGGAAGGATGCAATGCAACTCAGGCCAAACGAAACGATTGTCAAAGAGAATATAGCCGCGAACCTATTCAGAGGAATAGAAGGAGTAGGTGGCAGGTTAACGATTACGAATGAAAGATTCTATTTTCAACCACACAGTCTCAATATTCAAACACAACCTCTCGAATTAAACCTGAAAGATATTGCGGCAGTTGAAAAGCGGAATACTCTGTACGTGATCCCCAACGGAATGAAGATCAAGATGTATGACGGACAAGAACATAAATTTGTTGTGTGGAAACGAGCAGAGCTTATTGGATTGATTCAGGACACAAAAATGAAGCAAAAAATGACGGTGATTATTAAGACGAGGTAAGCTATCCGTTCAATAAAAATCGCCCTGCCACAAGCAATACCGAGCAGGGCCATTCCCAACCATTACAAATCCTTTGCAATGTGTGGTTTGCTATAATGACTGGTACCTCCCCCGCCAACCAATACTCTTCCGCCCTGTCTGAAGATGAGCAATTTCCTTGAGCCATCTGAGAGAAGGACAGTTATTTTTGCCCGATTCGCTATTGCAATATAAATAACGTAACCAGTTCTGGAGATCACGGTACGCCAGTTGCGATCGAATTCAGAGCGAAGAACCCGATTGGAGTACACTTGGTTTTCCACGCGTGTCGCAGTGCTTCTTTTCTTTTTCATCGAGTATCAACACCTCCCGTCAATTTATCCTATTCAGTGGATAGAAAACGGAATGGACAAGAGTGGTAGGCGATTTTACTATTTTCGTTGCAACAACACAGGAAGCGTCTTATGATAACACCAAGGACGGTATTCATCGTAAGAGCCGTAAAAAAGGAGTGAAAGACGTATGGCAAAAAGCGCAGCACGCAAGCAGCGGGAAAAACTGGCTCGTGAAGGCAAAAGAAATCCAGATCTCAACAGAAGTATCTTTGCATTCGCTGACATGAGACAACGGACGACGAAGACTAGAGCAGAAAAACTGAATCAGCAGAAGCACAAAAGGTCGTTATCCTATCAAAGTGATGATGGCCTTTTTTATTTGCGTGCGAAGCTTGCAGCAATCGTTTAACATTGAGGGAAAGGTTAAGAGAAAGCAAAAAATATCAGGTGCTGGAAAAAGGTCATCCGGTTCCAAAGTGAGGCATGGCATCATGAATAACAGCTACATAAAACCGTCAGACGCATCCATTCATCCCGAATGCGAGAGAGCTATTCAACATCTTCTCCAGCTAAAGGACCCGAAACGCGAAGACTTTTTGGAGTTGAAAACGTACGGAAATGACCGCTATTCGGCAATGGGCTGGGATGAGCTACAAACGTACATCAATGAAAAGACCGTCATCATTGTCGAGCAGTTTGAAAATGAACAAAATATAATGTCCGCCCTGCGTTGGGTAGCGAGGGGATTACCGGTTTGGCTAGCAATTCGAAAAGTGCGGGCGGATTATTCTGTGTATGGATACAAGAAGTAGCCTGTCTTTGAAAGACAGGTTTTTTCTATTCCCAAACAAGCGCTTTCAAAAAAATATATGCAAATAATAGAAATAATACTGCACTAACGAAAAGATAGGTCTATTATTGTCAGTATCAGCAATTTTGGAGGGAGACATCATGACAGAATACTTACTTAGCTTACTACAAATCATTATGATCAACCTGGTCCTGAGCGGAGACAATGCAGTCGTTATTGCTCTTGCCTGTCGCAACCTGAGTCCAGAGCTACAGAAGAAAGCCACTTTTTGGGGGAGCTTCGGTGCAATCGGACTGCGGATCATCCTTACCTTCATTGCCATCTGGCTCTTGAATATTCCGTTTGTCCAAGTCGTCGGGGGACTTTTGCTCATCTGGATTGCGGTCAAGCTGTTAAAAGGTGAAGACGAGGACAGTCATATTGGTGGCGGAGCGAGTTTTGTTGAGGCACTCAAAACCATTATTTTTGCCGATCTGATTATGAGTTTGGACAATGTCATTGCCGTAGCCGGAGCAGCGAACGGGAACCTGGTTTTGGTCATCATCGGTCTTGCAATCAGCATCCCGCTCATCATTTGGGGAAGCCAGCTGCTGATGAAGCTGATGAACCGTTTTCCCATCATCGTATTGTTGGGGGCAGCTTTGCTCGGATATACAGCAGGAGAAATGATTGTAGGAGACAAAGCGGTTGGCAGCTTCCTGGAGGGGGTAATGCCATCGTTGCATATGATTTTGCCGGTAGCATTGGCACTTTTGGTGATTGTGATTGGAAACTATTTGAAACGAAAGGAGAAAAATGTGTTAAATAAAGAAGTGACAAATAATCATGCGGAGACACTATAGCTATGGAATATCGCGATTGGTACATTCTCCAAACCTTGTACCAGGAACAAAACATCACAAAAACAGCCGAAAGCTTGTATTTGTCCCAGCCTGCACTGACCAAAAGACTGCGGCAGATTGAAAAAGAATTTGGCGTACAGATCGTACAACGGGGAAGTAGAGGCGTTCATTTCACTCCACAAGGCGAATATTTGGCCAAATGCGCGGATGAAATGCTCCTCAGACTGCGCAATATCAAGGAGCATGTCTTGAACATAGGGGACGAGGTCAATGGTACGCTCCGGCTGGGCGTTTCCAACTATTTTGCACGGTACAAGCTCCCGATGATCTTGAAAAAGTTCAAGGAAGCCTATCCAAACGTCGAGTACAAGGTGATGACTGGATGGAGCAAAGACGTGTACAAGTCCGTGTATAATCAGGACGTGCACGTAGGCTTCGTCCGGGGAAGCTACAACTGGTCGGATCAAAAGCATTTGTTGTTCGAGGAATCGGTCTATGTCGTTTCGACAGAACCCATTCATATCGACGACCTGCCCACCCTGCGGCGAATTGACTATGAGACGGATCCGATGCTGCGGGCGTTAGTGGACAACTGGTGGACCGAACGATTTTCTCAACCACCGCTGATCGGCATGGAGGTCGACAAGGCAGATACATGCAGTGAAATGGTAGCAAACGGTTTGGGGTACGCGATACTTCCACGAGGTGTGCTGAATGGCAAAGACGATTTGCACATGATTGAGTTGACAACAGCAGAAGGGGAGCCGATCAAGCGAAGTACTTGGATGTTTTATCATGCCGACTCGCTGGAATTGCAAATGGTCGAGGCATTTGTGGGCTTCATGGAGCAGGGTGAGATACCATTCATCGATTAAGCAAGGAAAAAGGAACTGCTGGGAACTCTCCGAATCTGTGGAGCCAGCAGTTTTTTTCTGTGAAAAACGTCTCGACGTTATTCATTCAAGGAATCGCCAACGATAACCATTTTGTATTTTTGCTGCGAGAACAATTGTTTTACACTAGGTGTACCCCCACCTTAGAAGCTTCATACAACGTCAGAAAGTAGGAGAGGGAACGCTTATGCTACTACGCATTCTGTTTACATTGCTGCTCGGATCACTGGGAGGCTGGTTGTTTGCTACTATCCACAGCCCACTTCCTTGGCTGCTCGGAGCGCTAGTCACGACAGTTGTTTGCAATATGATTGGGGTCAAAAATCTGTGGATTCCCCGTTGGTTTCGTCAAGCTGGATTGACAGTGATCGGGATCACCCTTGGTCTGCGTATGACACCTGAAATCGTGGAGACGATGACGGGGCACATCGGATTGATGCTCATCACAACGCTTTTGACGATCTTGATCAGTTTGGTGAACGCTTGGATATTTTATAAAGTCTGCCGCGTGGACGGAATAACGGCGATCTTCAGCAATATTCCCGGCGGATTATCAGAAATGGTCTCGGTCGGGCAAACGGCGGGAGGAAATCAACAAGTCATCACGATTTTTCACTCGATCCGTGCGATCAGCGTCGTGCTTTGTACCCCTTATCTTGTGGCATTTCTACCTACCCATGCTGCGGTACAGTCGGCTACTACAGAACACATGCTGGGGCTTGGACAGACAGTAATGATCCTTGTGGCTGGTGTCATTGGAGCGCTGATTGCGTCACGCTGTTATATACCTGCCCCGTTCTTGCTAGGTGCCTTGCTCGTGACCGCTTTGATTTCGATGAATACATCGCTTGTGGGAGAGAGTCCCGTGTTGCCAAGTATCTTGGTCCAAGTGGCGCAAATATTCATCGGGGTCAGCATCGGTCTTGGCTTCAAACGAGAGGACATCGCCAAAAACCGCCGATTCTTTCTGTTCGGCCTGATGCATTCCTTGTTCTTGTTCGTCATGGTGATTGCGCTTGCTATCGGTATTTCTTACATGACTGATACCGATATCGTGACGGCGATTCTGGCTACAGTACCAGGTGGACTCGCCGAAATGAGCTTGACTGCCTTGGCGACAGGAGCCGATCCGCTCTTAGTGACGGCGTTTCATCTGTTTCGTGTGGTCCTTGTACTTACGCTGTTTTCCTTCGGCGCTCGTGCGTGGGCGAACCGTCACAGCAGGATAAAACAGCCAAAGGAGACCAGCGCCTGAAGCTGTTTTACAGTCGAATCGATTGCAAGGCCTGTACGTTCCCTGATCGGAACGGCAGGTCTTTTTGGCGTGAAAAAAATGAAAAAAATCATAAAAATGAATTTTATCAAAATAATCTGAACAAACTAGGAAGCGTTTTCATCCAATGCTATGATCTCCTTAACTTAATTGAAAACGCTATCAATCGAGGGGGTTAATAAAATGAAAAACGTAAAGAAATGGACCGGAGTACTCCTCACTACAACACTGGCATTGAGCCTCGCAGCCTGTGGAGGTGGTGGTGGGCAGACAGCATCCTCTGGAGGTGCTTCTACCTATCCGGAAAAACCAATCTCGGTAATCGCTCCGTCGGGCGCAGGCGGCGGTTTGGATAAAACAGCGCGCTCCCTCGCAAAGGTGATGTCAGCAACCAAGCTAGTGGACAAGACGATCTCCGTTGAAAACAAGCCAGGTGGCGGACAGGCAGTAGGCTTGGCTGATTTCGTGACGCAGGACAAGAAAAACAACTATAAGCTCCTGCTTCCGTCTACACCAATTGTCATCAACAATGTGAAAAAAGAAGGGAGCAGCCCGCATTCCTACAATGATATGACCCCGTTGGCACAATTGACGAAAGATTACGGCGCAATCGTAGTAGCAGCCGATTCTCCATACAAGGATCTGAAATCGTTAATGGATGCAATCAAAGCAGATCCAACCAAAGTAACGGTTGCAGGCGGTTCTGCTCCTGGGTCGCTTGATCACTTGACCTTTTTGATGCCAGCTGTAAAAGCGGGAATTGATCCGAAATCAGTGAAATACATCTCCTACGATGGTGGAGGAGAAGCGATCGCATCACTCTTAGGTGGTAATGCTGACGTACTGGCAACAGATGTATCCGGTTCCGGTGAATACGTGAAATCCGGTAAAGTAAGAATCCTGGGTGTTTCTTCCCCTGAGCGCTTGAAAGGTATGTTCAAGGACATTCCGACCTACAAAGAATCCGGTTATGACACGGAGCTGATCAACTGGCGCGGTGTATTCGGACCAAAAGAAATGACACCAGATGCTGTTGCTTACTGGGAGCAAAAATTGAAAGCGATGACAGAGACTCCTGAGTGGAAAGCAGAGTTGGAAGCAAACGGCTGGGACGATGGATACAAAAGCGGTGCAGACTTCAAGAGCTACCTAGCTGAGCAAGAAAAAATGTTCAAAGAAATCCTGGGCTTGCTCGGAATGGCGAAATAAAAAGGGTTGATGGGGGGTGGAGAAGGAGCGATTCTTCTCCTCCTTCATTCTGGATTCTTGTACGAACAGGAGGGAACATACGTGAGCAAAACATTTGACCGCTTCGCCAGTCTGATTTTTCTCGTGTTGGGTGTAGCATTTGTGGTTGGCAGCCAAACCATCTCCGCGAGCGCTTACGGCAGCAATGTTGGACCAAACATTTTTCCGATGGGACTCGGAAGCCTTCTGATTCTGCTCAGTCTGCGATTGTTTTATGAGACGTTCAAATACAAGCAAGAGGGCGAAAAAGAGAGGCAAAAGCTCGATTACAAACGGTTCCTCATCATTCTTGTGGCGGCATTATTCTACGTACTGCTTTTAGAGGAAATCGGCTATGTGGTCAGCACCTTCCTTTTCCTTTTAGTTGGATTTCAGACGATGCAGAAAGGGAAGTGGCTCAACAGCGTGCTCATTTCCGGAGCGTTTTCATTCGGTGTCTACTTGTTGTACGTGGAAGTTCTCGATGGCACATTGCCCGGTTTGCCAACATGGTTAGGCTTGTAGGAGGTGGATGAAATGGGTGCGATTGACTATTTGCTGAACGGATTTGCCACTGCCCTGCAATGGCAAAATATCATCTTTGCGTTTGTCGGCGTCTTGATCGGGACAGTAGTCGGGGTATTGCCAGGGATTGGGCCAATCAGTGGCGTGGCCTTGTTGATTCCGGTGACAGCGTCGTTGACGAGTGGACTGCCGCCAGAAGCAGCGGCGACCAGCGCGATTATTTTGCTGGCAGGGGTTTACTACGGAGCGATGTACGGCGGCTCTACCACTTCGATTTTGTTAAATACTCCTGGTGAATCATCTTCCGTCGTTACCGTACTGGATGGATACCCGATGGCCAAGCAGGGAAGAGCGGGAGTCGCTCTCTCCATCGCTGCGATTGGTTCGTTTTTTGCAGGGCTTGTCTCGCTTATCGGTCTGGTATTTTTGGCAGAGCCACTCTCTGAAGTCGCACTCAAGCTCAGTCCGGCAGATGAGTTTTCGCTAATGATCTTGGGGTTATGTGCACTGAGCGGGCTGGCAGGCAAGTCCGTGACTAAAGCATTGATGATGACCGTTTTTGGGTTATTGATCGCGACGATCGGGCTGGACAATGTATCCGGCGTGGCGCGGTTTACCTTTGATATGCCTGAGCTATATTCCGGTTTGGAATTTTTAACGATTGCCGTAGGCGTATTTGCGCTTGGAGAAGTGTTCAAGACGATCCTCGAACGTGATGTGAATGAGGGGGAGATCGCCAAAATCTCCCGAATTATACCGACCAAGCAAGATTTGAAGGAAAGTGCTGGACCGATTCTCCGCGGATCGCTGGTTGGATTCTTCAAAGGAATTGTTCCTGGTTCTGGTGCAACACTGGCATCCTTCCTCGCCTATTTATTGGAAAAGAAAATCAGTAAAACGCCTGAAAAATTCGGCAAAGGGGCAATCGCTGGCGTAGCGGCTCCAGAGTCGGCGAATAACGCAGCATCTGGCGGGGCGATGATTCCCCTTCTGACCTTGGGGATTCCGGGAACAGGGACGACAGCGGTATTGATGGGTGCACTGATTATGTACAACGTGCAGCCAGGCCCACTCTTGTTTGAAGATCATCCGGACATCGCTTGGGGCTTGATCGCTAGTATGTTCATCGGTAACGTAATGCTCTTGATCCTCAACATGCCGCTCGTAAAAGTGTTTGCGAAGCTGATTGAGACACCGCCTAAATATTTGATCCCGATGATCGTTGCTATTTCCGTGTTCGGAGTGTACGCAGTACGAGTCTCGGTATTTGATCTGGTCTTGCTACTCCTCTGTGGACTCGTGGGTTACTTCTTGGCGAAAAACGATTTCCCAATGGCTCCACTCGTTCTGGGCTTGGTCTTGGGTCCGATGATTGAAAACAACTTGCGACGCGCGCTGACGACGTCCAATGGTGATTTTTCTATCTTTATTCAAAAGCCAGTATCGCTGGTGTTTCTGATCATTGCGTTTCTCTGGATCACCGTTCCCTTGATCATGAAAATGAGAGGGAAGAAAGTAATCGTGAACGAAGAATAGAGGAGGGCCATTCTCATGCGCGATGACAAAAAGATCAAAGAAGAAGTCAAACAGCAGTTCGGTGCGAATGCCGAAAAGTATGTGAATAGCCAGACGCACGCTACGGGAGAGGATCTTGCTCTCCTGGCACCATGGCTGAATCCGTTGCCTGATTCGGTGTTTCTCGATGTGGCGACAGGTGGTGGTCATCTTACGAAGGCGATCGCTCCACATGTCGGTCAAGTCATTGCGACAGATTTGACACAGCCGATGCTTGCGGCGGCGCGAAACCATCTGAAGTCTCACGCAAGCAATGTCCTCTATGTGGTCGCAGACGCAGAAGCACTGCCATTTCTGAACGAATCCTTTGATGCAGTCGGGTGCAGAATCGCGGCTCATCACTTCCCGAACCCAGAGGAGTTTGTAAAAGAAGTGGCCCGTGTCCTGAAGCCGGGTGGAAAGTTCGTGCTGATCGACAACATCGCAGCAGAGGATGAAAAGCTGGATCGATTTGTGAATACGCTGGAGAAACTGCGCGATACCAGCCATGTACGTAGCTACTCACGCTCCGAATGGTTGAAGTGGATGGAGCAAGCGGGTCTGGTGGAGAGCCAGTCGCGCATTCGGAAAAAGACGTTCCCGTATTCGAGTTGGGTCAGACGTACGACAGAGTCTGAGGAACAGGTCGAGCAAGTTACCGCGCATATTACAAGTGCTGATGAAAAAATCCAAGCCTACTTTGCTGTAAAAAAAGAGGGCGAGCAAGTCGTTTCCATCCAAGTAGATGAATGGATGGCGCTGTTTGAAAAGCTAGAATGATAAGGACGATGCTTCTAAGCTGGTCCCCGCTTACGATCAAGCGGGGGCTTGTTCTTTTTTATATGGGTACCTAAGTAACGATTCGTAATGATAAGGGCTGTTTTCACGACGGTTTTTGGCATTATATGTTTGGTATCTTGGTTTGTATTTACTATTCGTTTGAATTCGGTCAATATAGAGTACAAATGGTCTATATGAAGGAAAATATGCTACTATAACCACAGGAGGTATGTGATGGATGAAGTTGACCTGAGAATTGTTCAATTGCTCGAGGAAAACGGAAGGATATCTCACGAGGAAATCAGCAAGCTGCTGCACATCTCGCGACCGGCTGTCCACCAACGGGTTGCCAAGCTCGAAAAGAATGGCGTTATCAAGGGATACCGTGGCATCATTGACTGGAGAAAATTAGATCAAAAGCTGAAGGTATTGATCTTCGTCAAAGCAAGATGTCAGAACTTCAAGGAACTCACAGCAAAGATTGTGAACGTTCAGGTACCAAACGTGACCATCATCGAATGCCAACGGCTCGCGGGAGAGTGGTGTATGATGCTAAAAGTACGTGCAACGGCATCGGAAGATATCACCAATCTGATCGATGAAATGGTTCAGTATGACGAAATACTGGAAACCTCTACGACCTTCGTCTTGTCGACGATCTACGAGGATGGATGGAAAGAAATTTGACAACCAAGGTGGAAACACAATGACAGGAAAAAAAGATTCGAAATTATTTGTCGTTACGATTGCGTTGCTAGCGGTCTACATTTTTTGGGGAGGTACTTATCTCGGAATGAAGATCGCCATAGAATCGATGCCTCCCTTTATTATGGCGGGCGCACGATTTTTTCTGGCGGGATTGATCCTGTTCCTGATCGGACGTTGGAAGGGAGCAGAGCTGCCCAGTGCTGTCGAATGGAAAGGGGCCGGAATTGTTGGGGCGTTACTGCTTCTGGGAGGCAACGGGGTTGTCGCATGGGCACAGCTCAAGGTACCGTCAGCAATTGCTTCCTTACTAGTCGCTACGGTTCCATTATGGATTCTCGTCTTCAACTGGATCGGTGGCAGCAAGCAGAAGCCAACAGTTGGCGTCATGGGAGGAATTCTGTTTGGGTTGGCAGGGATCGCTGTGCTGGTTGTCCATCCCGGGGGCACAGGTAATCAAGGGGTGGATACTATCGGAATTCTGGCGCTCCTGTTTGCCTCGATCTGCTGGTCAGTGGGATCGTTGTATTCGCGTAATGCGAAGCTCCCGGCATCACCAGTGATGGCGACCGCCTTGCAAATGATCATCGGAGGAATTTTGCTGGGGATTGCGTCGCTGTTTCTCGACGATTGGACGAAGCTGCATCTGTCGGAGATTACCCTGCGTTCCTGGATTGCCTTTGGCTATTTAGTTGGATTCGGTTCCATTGTCGCCTACACGGCGTATATTTGGCTTTTAAAAAATGCAGAGCCTTCACTGGTCTCCACATACGCCTATGTGAACCCGATTGTCGCAGTATTTTTAGGCTGGCTGATCGCTGATGAACAATTGACGAGCCAAACCTTGATGGCTGCTGTCATGATCATCGCAGCTGTTGCCATCATCACGATGTTTCGGGGAAAGCGTCCAGGTGCGACACAACCGGTAGCAGGAAATGAAAAGGGGAAGCTTCAGGTTCATAAATGAAGCTTCCCCTTCTTTTTGCCAACAGGCATTATTTGGCCGCTTTTTGCGGAACCCAGCGGTATTTTCTTTCCGGACGTCCGACGGTTCCATAGAACGTCTCGACCGTCACTTCATTAATAGAGACGAGAAATTCGAGGTATCTGCGCACGGTCGAATGGCTCATGCCAGCCAGTGCAGCGAGATCATCGGCATTCATGCTTTGGGTGGTCTCCTGCATCTTGTCCCGGATCAGCTTTAATGTCAGCTTGTCGATGCCTTTCGGGAGAGTGGCGACAGTCTCAACAGTTTTGGTAGCGGGAGTGTGTGCGGCTTTCGTAAATAGCTTGTCCACGGCTGTTTGATCAATGGTTGTATGCTGCTGCAGCTGACGTCTTGTATTAGCATATTGCTCCAAGGTAGACATGAATTTATCGATCATAATCGGTTTGATGATGTAGCTGTATGCCCCGCCACGTATCGCTTCACGCACGGTTTCCACATCGTTTGCCGCTGTGATCATGACCACATCAATCCCGCGAAAATGCTTCCGTACTTCACGCAACAGGTCAATCCCGTTCATATCCGGCAAATAAATATCCAAGAGCAGCACATCCGGCGTAACGACGTGAAGCATCTCCAATGCCTGTTTTCCAGTCGTGGCCGTGGCAATAATCTGGAATCCTTCCAGTTTACTTGTGAATTGTTCATAGATTCTCGCTGCAATTTCGTCATCTTCCACGATCATGACGGTAATGGGTTTCTCAGACATCGTGGATTGCCCCCTCTCTACTTGCTTTGTCCCAATTTTTGGGGACAACGACGGTGAAACGCGCTCCGCCAAGATCACTTTTCCCGAGTGAGATTTGCCCCTCTAACAGCTCGATGGCGTTTTTCACAATGGCCAAACCGAGTCCGCGATTTTCACCTGCTTTTGTAGTGACACCGCTTTCAAATATGCGAGGCTCCAATTCTTTTGATACCCCGTGCCCGTTGTCTTCGATGTCAAAAATGATATCGCCACCTAAATCGGTAAATGATACGTGAACCATTGCGTCAGAGCCTTTGTATTCGAGTGCAGCTTCCATCGCATTGTCGATCAAATTGCCGAGAATTGTGACCAATACCTTTGTATCCAAGCTGTCAGGTACATTTCCCAAATAGCTGTCCTGATCAATTTCGAGCAATACCTTCAGTTCTTTGGAGCGGTTGATTTTCCCTAGCAGGCAAGCTGCGATGAAGGGCTCTTTTACTGAGCTCATAATGAAGGCGAGAATATCCTGCCGTTCCTTTACTTCATCGGTGATGAGTTCGATTGCTTTGTCGTACTCCTTTAGCTTGAGTAGGCCATATATGGTGTTCAAACGATTTAAATATTCGTGATTTTGTGACCGCATATTGTCCGAAAAGGAACTGATCTTCGTAATTTCTTCGGTGAGCTGCTCGATTTCAGACTCTGGACGAAATGTGAAGACCACGCCTCTGATCTCGTTATTACTCAAAATAGGAGAGTAGTCGGTTATAAAAATTTCGTGTCCCAGCAAAATTTTATAGTTCATTTCTTGCGTATTTCGATTAACGGAATAAATGATGTCACGCAATTGCGGGCTAGCGATCGATTTTCCTATGGTCAAATCCTCTTGGAGGAGGGATCGTGCGCGTTTATTCATCGAGACGACACGCCCTTGCATATCGACTGCTACCGTAGCATCGCGAATCGATTCAAGAATAGCTGCTTTTTCTGTAAAAAAAAAAGGAGATTTCTTCTGGCTCCAGACCAAAGATCAATCGCTTTACTCGTCTGGCAATGATAATAGCGCCAATAATTCCGATGACCAACAGCACCAGGGATAAGGAGACGACTCTTTCCTTGTATTCTGCGACCTTTTTCTCTACATCACTCATGACATAGCCGACAGAGGAGACGCCGATTGTTTCGCCTTTCTTGTTGACGATCGGTGTTTTCGCTTTGATGGCTGGACCTGAAATGCCTGTCCCTCGATAAATGACCGAGCGGTTTTCTAAAAAGACGGGGTCATTGCTTGTTCCCATCGGTAGTCCAATCTGCTTTGGGTCGTAGTGAGAGTATCGAATTCCGTCCTTGTTTCCAATCACCACATAGCTGGCGCCCGTTTCCATTCGTATGGTTTCGGCTATCGGTTGAATCGTCTGGGAAGGATTATCGGTATCGAAGGCTGCGATAATGCGTTCGTTCATGGCAGATAGCTTGGCGACCGTCATGGCCTGCTGTCCAATATAGCGATCCAAAATATCATCTAATATGAAGGAAAATAAGGCAGTTCCAATCCCCATGCTGATCAGGACAACGATGGAAATGAGCAGAACCATTTGGGTTAAGAGGCTGATGCGGGCTTTTTTGGGTGTATGAACCATGGGCAAACCACCTTCGATGACAGATCCAGATGCTAAAAATGTATGAAACCGTTTACTCCATTCATTATAACAATAACGCTTTCACATTTGTGACACAAAGTAAAAATGTTACAATGCGATAACCAATAGGTTTATGAAAAAAGTTTTGACAAATTTTTTATAAAAAATTGAACAAAATATGAACAACAAGTGAATATTATGTTACAATAAGAGCATCAAACAAAAACGGTCACGCAAAAAATCTATAGCGATAGGGGTTTTGTGTTATGAATAACGATCGAAAAGCAGCAGATGTATTAAGATGGATGGCTTGGACAGTATTAGTCGTAGGTGCTGTTATTATGGCATTCACTGCAAGCGATTTCAGATCGCAGAACTTGCCGTTGATGGTGTCTATCGGATTTTTGATCGCTGGCATGAATATCTTCATTATGAGCACGGTGTTTCGCTTGATGACATTAAAAAGAAATGACGCCTAACAAGATAAAAGTAATCCCTTAGAGAACCTCTCATTTTCTTCATTATAAATGGGAGGTTTTTTTATCTATACGGAATTTTGCCGTCAGCCAACCGGGCTGGCGTTTTTTTGATTTTTTTATTAAAAGTGAAAAGAAACTTGACATTCAAGATTGGGCGAGATGACCAGAAATGGGTGCTAAACTTCATTAGAGGAGAATCCTAACAAGAATATGATCAACTCGTGAATGCTATGTGAACACTTTGTAACAGAAAAGCTACGAAATATTGAACGTCGTTAAAAACGAGTACAAAAGCTCGCTGACTCTGATAGTATGGATATGCGGCAAATAGTGAAGTTCACTTGTGTTAAAAAACCTCTATTGTGAGGAGCTCTCGAAAAGTGTGAATGCACGAGACCTCTCCATAGAGAGTGACTGCACTATCGACATATGTGAGGCGAAGTTCACCTAAAAAGAACTGACGCTCTCAAAGTATTACATGCTTGTTGTTTGTGACTAGGAGGGATTAGGAGAATGAGCGGAGGAAAAATGCTGAGGCATATCCAGTTTTGGATCTTGGCAGTGTTGGGCACCGTTCTGCTGACAGGCTGTGGTAGCGAATACCTCGTCTTGAATCCAAAAGGACCTGTAGCAGAAACGCAGTACAATCTCATTATTATTTCCACGATATTGGTCGCTGTCATTATCGTTCCGGTTATTGCGCTTACCGCTTTCATTGTATACCGCTATCGGGATACACCGGGCAATAAAGCAACTTATAAGCCGGAGTGGGCACACAGTACAACCCTAGAGGTAATTTGGTGGATTATTCCTATTGTTATCGTTGCATTGCTGGGTTACTTTACTGTCCGTGATATTTATTTGTTAAAAGAGAACCCAAATAAAGAAGTTGCCCCTATGACCATTCAGGTTACGGCTTTGGACTGGAAATGGATGTTCACGTATCCAGAACAAAATATCGCAACTGTTAACCATCTGGAGATTCCAGCAGGTGTACCGATTCGCTTCCAAGTATCTGCTGATGCACCGATGAACTCTTTCTGGGTTCCAGAATTGGGTGGACAGATTTATGCGATGGCGGGAATGGCTACCGAGCTGTATCTGCAAGCAGATGAACCAGGTACATTCGCTGGATTTAGCTCCAACTTCTCTGGTGAAGGCTTCGCTAAAATGCAGTTTAATGTAGTGGCAAAACCGAAAGAAGAGTTCGATAACTGGGTCAAAGAAGTAAAAGGTACGACTCCAGCTATGACGAAGGCAGATTATGAAGAACTTCGCAAGCCTGGCGTGACAGATAAGTTTACGTACTCTGCATTCCCAGAAGGTATGTTTGAAGAGATCGTTGCCAAATATGGCCATGGTCACGATATGGACTATGTGATGGAGAAACTTCCTGCGCCTGCAGGTGACAAGTCTTCTAATGAGACTTCGCAAAATACGCAGCAAAAGACTGAATCGCACAACATGCCTGGAATGAATCATTCCAGTATGAACCACTAGGCGAGAGGGAGGAGGAATACCACGTGTGGGAGAACATTAAGGATTTTGCATCCACGTTCTTTGTAACAGGTGACCCGCTGATTTACGGTGCGGACGTATCGATTGTACTATCTATGGTTGCGATCGTATTCGTTCTGACTAAGTATAAAAAATGGGGTTGGCTATGGCGTGAATGGTTGACTACAGTTGACCATAAGCGTATTGGTATTATGTATTTGATCGCATCGCTTCTGATGCTGTTCCGCGGTGGGGTTGACGCCCTGCTGATGCGTTTGCAACTGGCATTCCCGAACGTAGAGTTCCTGAACTCGGAACACTATAATGCCATCTTTACGACTCATGGTACGATCATGATTTTGTTCATGGCGATGCCGATGATGTTTGCTTTGTTCAACATGGTAGTACCGCTTCAGCTCGGTGCTCGAGATGTAGCGTATCCGTTCTTGAACGCACTCAGCTTCTGGTTGTTTATGCTCGGTGCGATGTTGTTCAACCTTTCGTTCGTAATCGGGGGCTCCCCGGACGCTGGTTGGTTGTCTTACCCGCCATTGTCACAAAATGAATTCAGCCCTGGACCAGGTCAGAACTTCTATATTTGGGGGATTCAGATCTCCGGTATCGGTAGTTTGGCGACAGGGATTAACTTTATCGTAACGATTCTCAAAATGCGTGCACCTGGCATGAAGCTTTCCAAAATGCCATTGTTTAGCTGGTCCGTATTGTCCAGCTGCATTATGATTATCTTCGCTTTCCCAATCTTGACTGTAACACTTGCACTGTTGTTCCTTGACCGTTTTGCAGGTGCTCACTTCTTCACGATGGACGGCGGCGGTAATCCGATGATGTACCTCAACCTCATCTGGATGTGGGGTCACCCTGAGGTATATATCGTAGTAGTACCAGCTTTCGGTATCTTCTCTGAAATCGTGGCTACGTTCTCACGTAAAAAGATTTTCGGCTACAAATCAATGGTTTGGGCGATGATGATCATTGCCGTTGTATCGTTCTTTACATGGGCTCACCACTTCTTCACGATGGGTACGAGCGCAAGTGTTATCGCCTTCTTTGCGATATCAACGATGGTTGTTGGGATCCCGACCGGGGTTAAGGTCTTTAACTGGCTGTTTACAATGTACCGTGGTCGGATATCCTTTAAACAACCAATGCTGTGGACCATTGCCTTTATCCCGTGCTTCGTAATTGGTGGAGCGACAGGGGTAATGCTGGCAGTAGCTCCGGCAGACTATCAGTATCACAACAGTTACTTCTTGGTTGCCCACTTCCACCAAGTATTGATCGGTGGGGTAGTGTTCGGTTACCTGGCTGGTATTTACTACTGGTGGCCAAAACTGTTCGGCTTCAAGCTCGACGAGAAGCTGGGCAAATGGGGCTTCTGGTTCTGGAATATTGGTTTCTACGTGTGCTTTATGCCGCAATACGCGCTCGGTTTCATGGGTATGACGCGCCGTTACTACACGTACGGTTGGGACCGCGGTTGGGCAGACATGAACCTGGTATCCACTGTTGGGGCATTCATGATGGGTATCGGTTTCATCTTCCAAGTATGGCAAATCGCTTACAGCATCAAGCATGGTGAGCGCGACACGACAGGCGATCCATGGAATGGTCGTACGCTGGAGTGGTCGATTCCGTCACCTGCACCGTTCTACAACTTCGCTGTTGTACCACAAGTGAAAGAAATGGATGACTGGTGGGCAACAAAAGAAGCAAAAGCAAATGGCACCTATAAAGAACAACCGGCGAAACTGGAGCCGATTCATATGCCGAAGAACTCTGGAATTCCGTTTATCATGGCGAACTTCTGGTTCTTGGTAGGTTTTGGTTTCACATTTGGTTGGGTTTGGATGGCCGTCATTGGATTCATTGGAGTATTCGCATGCATGTGGGCACGCTCCTTCCAATACGACACGGATTATTACGTACCGGTGGAGGAAGTGCGTCGCACTGAGGCTTCACTGGGGAGGGTGGTGTAACGATGGCGCAGCATCATGACCATGGTCACGGCCACGACCACGACCATCATGAAGAGCATGAACAATTAAAGGTTCTTGGTTTTTGGATTTTCGTTGTAACAGACTGCGTGCTGTTCGGTACATTGTTTGCAACGTATGCGGTAATGATGAATAGCTTTGCTGGCGGACCAACTGGACAGGAATTGTTCCAGCTGCCAGGTGTTATTGCTTCAACCTTTATCTTGTTGACAAGTAGCTTTACCAGCGGTCTCGCTGTTCTAGCGATGAACAAAGGCAATGTCAAGCAGTTGATTGCTTGGCTGGCTGTAACGGGTCTTTTGGGACTGTCTTTCGTAGTGTTGGAAGTCACTGAGTTTATGCACTTAATCAGTGAAGGTGCAACCATGGGTACTAGCGGCTACTGGTCCGCTTTCTACACACTGGTTGGTACGCACGGATTGCACGTAACGCTTGGTTTGTTCTGGATGACTGCGTTGATCTTCCAGCTGAAGCGTCGTGGAATCACCGCGGTTACTCGCCGCAAAATTACCAACCTGAGCTTGTACTGGCACTTCCTTGACGTTGTGTGGATCTTCCTCTTCACAGTCGTTTACTTGATGGGGGTGATGTAAGGTGGCACAACATCAAAACCATGGCGGACATCATAGTCACGGATCGATGAAAGAGTACGTGATCGGTTTTATTCTGTCGATCGTGCTCACCATTATCCCACTCGTGCTGGTCATGAACTCAATTTTGAGTAAAACGGCGACCATGATCGCGATCTTGGTAATGGCGGTATTGCAGTTCGTAGTTCAGTTGGTCTTCTTCATGCACATCCGCGAAGGAGAAAAACCGCGCTACAACGTACAGACATTGATTCTCGGACTTGTGATTGTATTTACAATCGTTGTAGGTTCCCTCTGGATCATGTTGTTTAACAAATATTAATCAGTTAAGAGCGTGGCACAGGCGATTCGTTGCTTGTGTCACGCTTTTCTTGTTTTTGAAGTGGCGGCAGTGGGGGGAAGAAGCGCATTTCCAGTCTGCGCTTCGGCCTACGCCCCGCAAGGGGGATTGACTGTCCGCTTCTTCAGAAAAAATGGCGGGAGCGCTTCAAACGTTGAAATTTCGAAGAAGTATTCCATAAGTGAAGCTGAAATTCCCCGCCATTTTTTCCGAAGCTGAGTGGGGCTCCAGAGGCGCTTGGACTGGAAATGCGCTTCTTCCTACGCGGCTTTTCGTCAACTAATAGAAGTGATTCAAGAAGGTAAAAAATTGTTTGGCTAGTAACTCTCTCTCCTTGCAGCTATAATAGAAAGAATTTTACGCTAAAATATGCAAAGGGAGTGGAGTCGATGGCTGGGAAACTGTATTTAACGAAGCCTTGTGCAGAACTTCAAGCAGAGTATATTTCCTTTTATGAGGAATGGAAAGAAAGTGGAGAGCCTATCGTACCGTGGGTGGTGGGTCGGGAGCCTTATGATTTTTCTGCGTATCTGGAATTTCTGGTGGGTGAGAGCAGCGAGGAAAATCTTCCGGATGGCTATGTTCCTCATTCGACGTATTGGCTCGTGAATGAGGAGCAACGCATAGTGGGGGCGGTGAATATTCGGCATCGTTTGAACGAGCGTTTACGAAAATACAGCGGGCATATCGGATATGGAATCCGACCTTCCGAGAGACGCAAAGGATACGCGACGGAAATTTTGGCGCAAGCATTAAACATCACGAGCGAGCTGGGTATAAATGAAGTATTGGTGATTTGTGATTATGATAATGTTGCATCGGAAAAAACGATTCGGAAGAACGGGGGTGTCTTTGAGGCAGAATGTACGGACGATGATGGAGTGGTCATCCGCCGATTCTGGATTACACGACCTTCGTAAAAGTAGAGGGCTATCTCAATGTCAGTATCGATGACGTTTGAGATAGCCCTTTCCCTTTTATTAATCTACCTCGTATGCAATCAATTTTTTTGCCAATCACAAAACCAATTCGCAGTTCGATAGAATTCACTCCTTAGATCAAATATTTTCCATATAGTCAGCACAAAATTGCGAAAGCTGTTGTCAAATTTACAATACTTAGTATATAATTATGTTGTGAAAGTTATTTTGGAAGGGAGAGATTTCTTTGTTTGATATCGTGATTATTGGAGCAGGCCCAGCAGGAGGAAGTGCAGCGTTGTTTGCTGCAAAAGCAGGTAAGAAGACGTTACTGATTGATAATGACAAAAGCATGACCAAGCGCGCGTGGATGGAAAATCATTACGGCATCATGGAAATCTCAGGTCCAGATCTCATTGAGATCGGTAAGAAGCAAGCAGCGAAATTCGGTGCGGAGCTGGTAGCCGATCAAGTGAGCAATATTAGCAAAACAGAACAAGGCTTACTTGTTGAGACAGCGGAAAAAGGCAGCTTTGAGGCGAAGCACGTTATCCTAGCCACTGGAGCGCTCGTGACACTTGCGGAATCCATCGGGGTGAAGACCACAGAAGGCACTGAGCCACGGATCAAAACCGTAGTCAATGTCGATGCACAAGGGAAGACGAATATCGAGGGAATTTGGGCAGCTGGTACGTGCGCAGGAGTAAGCGTACATACAATCATTACTTCTGGGGATGGCGCAAAGGTCGCAATCAATGTCATCAGCGAACTGAACGGCGAGCGCTACGTCGACCACGATGTTTTGAAAACAAACTAAAAGGTTAGGAACACCTTCTTACCATTTTAAAGAAGGTGTTTTCTTTTATATCAAGTCTACTTGGTAACATGAATCGCTTGTATCGTGATCTCGTTTTTGACATAATGAAACTAATTGTGTTAGGCGAAGAGAGGAATCCTATCAGGTTGAAGAGCGTTCCTGTTGCTCTGGAGAAATGATACGGATTCTATTTTTATCTAGATTACTTTGTAAAAGTAGGGAGGGAGACAGGTAGCATGTCCGTCAATCATGTGGTGATAAGCTTGATCGTATCTTCCTGCACGATCGCACTTATTTTCTTGATTCGAAAAGTATTTCGCTCACAGCTGTCGGCTAGATGGCAGTACAATTTGTGGTTTCTCTTGTTGGTCGCTTTGACGCCAGTTATTATCCCGAATTCCTTTTTTGATTTTGGAAATCTTTTTGTTTCAGGCATGAATCAGCGTAATGAAGCTGTCAGTTCTACGCTCGCTACACAGACTCCTGTGTTTGAAAATGCGAATTGGGTAAAGGATTTAACGTTGTCGGTAAGTCGCTATACACCGGACGCCTTCCCTACGATTTTGGTCAGCATATGGGTAGTCGGCATGATCGTTTGTGCTTTGATCACGTTATCAGCTTGGTTAAAAATCCAGCAGCTTAAGCGGACAGCAACTGTGATCACCAATCAAGAAATCATCGATTTGTTCGAACAATGCAAGAAGGATGTCAAAATAACGCGGCACATCGTGCTAGCAGAATCTAAGCAAGTCAAATCTCCGATGACGTTTGGCGTTTTTACGACGTATGTTGTCCTTCCCAGTCATTTTGACGAATGGCTGTCGGTCAATGAAATGAAATACATCTTTTTGCATGAACTTATGCACAAAAAAAACCACGATATCGTCATGAACTATGTGACCGTCGTGTATCAGCTATTGTATTGGTTTCATCCATTGGTTTGGCTGGCTTTTCGGGAAATGAGAGTGGACCGTGAAATTGCTTGTGATGTAGCTGTGCTGAACTTTTTGGATAAGCGAAATTATGCGGAATATGGTCATACCATCATTAAGTTTTTGGATAAAGAAAGTCGAGCCGGAAATGTCGTTTTGGCCAATCAGTTAAATGGTTCCAAGAAGGAAGTTAAAAAACGAATTGAGAAAATCGCATCCCATAAGACCGAATCAAAGCTGTTGCAGTTGAAAAGTACAGTCATTTTTTCCATGATGGGCGTATTGGTTGCCAGTCAGGTTCTTGTTGGTTCCGCTTTAGCCGACGATCGCAGTCGCTATTATTTTCAAGATGACCGAACCATTTACGAGGATTTAGACAACTATTTCCGTGGCTTTGAAGGTAGTTTTGTCTTATATGATTTGAAAGCCGATCAGTATCGGATTTACAACAAGGCAGGAAGTACACAACGAGTTTCACCGAACTCCACCTACAAGATTTTTCTTTCCTTGTTTGGTTTGGAGGCCGATGTGATTTCAAGCGAAGATTCCCTATTAAAATGGGATGGAATCCGCTATCCGTATGAACAGTGGAACCGGGATCAAGATCTATTTACAGCGATGAGATATTCCACGAACTGGTATTTTAATGAGGTAGATAAGAGCATCTCTCCGGATATGATTCAAGTTTTTCTGGAACAATTGAACTATGGGAATTACAATACATCTGGTGGAGTCGGCCAATATTGGATAGAATCTACCTTGAAGATTTCTCCGGTGGAGCAGGTACAATTATTAAAAGCGTTCTATACGAACCAGTTTGGTTTTCAAGAAAACAATATCCAGACGGTGAAAGATTCTATCCGGTTATCGGAAAAGGCAGGTTCGATTCTTTCCGGGAAAACAGGTACGGGCGCCGTAAATCAAAAAGATGTGAACGGTTGGTTTGTCGGGTATGTAGAGAACGAGGAAGGCACCTACTTCTTTGCTACAAATATACAAAACGAAGATTACGCGAATGGACCTACAGCAGCAGAAATAACCTTGTCTATTTTGAAAGCGAAAGGTCTCTACTAGTCTTTGCTTTTTCCGTCATTATTAGAAAGGGGGAGACTTCAGTGTCTACATCCATGCCAAGTATTTCAGAGGCAGAATGGCGAGTCATGAATGTGCTATGGGAAAAGTCGCCGCTGACGGCCAACGAAATTATTTCCTCCTTGCAAGGTCAAACGGATTGGAACCCAAAAACAGTACGCACTCTTTTGAATCGTTTGGTTCAAAAAAATGCCGTTGGAGTCAATCAAAACCAAAGAGTCTATACGTTTTATCCGATGTACTCGCAAAATGAATGCCAGCACGCCGAGGCACAGTCATTTCTGGAGCGGATTTACAGCGGGGCTCTAAAATCGATGCTGGTTCAGTTCATCCAGAAGGATTCTTTATCGGATGAGGAGATTCAGGAGCTGCGTTCCATATTGGATGCGAAACAATCATCGACTGATCATCCTAATAAATAGAGTGCGCCCTTTCAAGCTGACTTGGAAAAACCAGTAACGGTTATCCAGTTTTCTTGAAAGGGCGTCTTTTTTAGCAGGAAAAAGGAGATTGACACTGTTGGATTACGCGTGTAATATTATCGTGAAATCAATTGATTACAAATGTAGTACGATATTACGTGTGTAATATAATGGTTATATCTTCCTAGAAAGAGGTTTGTCATCCATGAAAGTTCATCAATCTAGACTGTTCGGATTTACAGTGAAAACAATTTTTCTTACGCTTCTCACACTCACGGGTTGCTCTTCGGCAGAAGCACCCGTCGTAAAAACGGAAACGCCAGCATCTGCCATGGATCAAAAGTTCGCTGCGTTGGAAAACAAGTTTGATGTGAGACTTGGCGTATATGCGATCGACACCGACACCAATTTGGCAGTCGCTTATCGCGAGGATGAACGGTTCGCTTTTGCCTCTACATACAAGGCTTTAGCCGCAGGTGCAGTCTTGCATCAGAAATCGTTGGAAGAGCTCGACAAAGTGATCTCCTACACCAAGGACGATCTCGTTACTTATTCACCCATCACAGAAAAACACGTAGCGACCGGGATGACTCTTCGCGAGGTTGCAGACGCCGCGGTTCGCTATAGTGACAATACGGCGGGAAATCTGTTGTTCAAAGAACTTGGCGGCCCTAAAGGCTTTGAATCGGCTCTGAGACAGATTGGTGATGATGTGACGACATCCGAGCGCTACGAGACGGAATTGAATGAGGCTAAACCGGAAGATATTCGCGATACAAGCTCACCTAAAGCACTTGCAACGACTCTAAGAGCCTATACGGTAGGGGATGTGCTTTCGTCTGACAAGCAGACGATTATTACGGAGTGGCTGCAAGGCAACACGACGGGAGACAAGCTGATCCGTGCGGGCGTCCCCAAAGACTGGAAGGTCGGAGATAAGACGGGAGCGGCAAGCTACGGAACGCGAAATGATATGGGTATCATATGGCCACCGAATAAAAAGCCCATTGTCATTGCAGTGTTGTCTAGCAGGGATAAGCAGGACGCCACTTATGATGATGCGCTCATTGCTGAAGCTACCAAGGTTGCTGTCGACGCACTGACGGCTGCAAAACCGTGATAGATCAGTAAACATACGAAACTTACTACTTCACCAATGCTATTCCCTACAGGCAGGCTGGTATAGATCAACAAGTGAGGTGATCACTAGATGATAGACAACGGTGCGTATTTACTCGTAAAAAAAGGGGACCCCAACCAATTTACCACGCGCAAATATCTCACAAAAGATCGCTGTACAATCGGGCGGAGGGGGACTAGTTTTCAACTGGACATTACATTTGCCAGTCCGTACATTTCGAGATTGCATGCAGCTTTTCAAAAGATCGGCAACGATTATAAGATTATCGATTTGGATAGCAAACATGGCACAGAGGTAAACGGGACGCCGATTTATCATTCCTCTCACATTCTTCGTCACGGCGATCAAATCAGCTTGTCAAAAGGGGTAGCAGAGCTCGTCTTTTTACGAGAGGTCAATAGACTGGAAGATACTGGGGAACTCCCTTTCACGCAGCCAAAGAGCGCTTCGCTTTTGCCAAGTTTGGAGATTCATCTGGAGAGAAGAGAAGTACGTTTCGACGGGGCTAGACTGCATTTGACCGGAAAAGATATGGATTTGCTGAAGCTTCTATACCAAAAAGCGAACCAAGCCGTTAGTTTTGAAGAAATTATGCTAACAGTTTGGCCAGAGCGAATGTTGCATGAGGGGAATGTCCCAGATGTCGGACGGGTGGAAGTCAATGCGCTTGTATATCGATTAAGGAAAAAGCTTAGGCACTACGGGCAGCAAATCAAGACGATTCCACGATATGGGTATCGCTTAGATGTTTGAAACAGGGCTCTTGAAATGACTCATACGAAAAGCCTTTTCAAAACAAACACCTTCTCAAGAAAAACATGAGAAGGTGTTTTCTTTTTTCTTCCAATCGACTAAACTTCTGATATAGGCCAGAAGTCATTGCTCTATTTCCTAATCATTCAGTCATAGGAGTCCTTATTATGAAAAAAATAGTAGGTATTGCCTTGATGGTCGCATTACTAGGCTTCAACGCCTATTTGTGGCCGACATTGATTCACGCGGTAAAAACAGATGGACGAACGGATACAAAAACAGCATCTGTCTCGCAAAAAGCAGGCACTGCAATGCCCGCCATGGATTTGGCTAATCAAGGTCTGCGCGCCGCTAACGTTTCCGCCTATCCGGTTGAAAAGCCAGTAGCAACGTCAGCACCGGCAACAACAGGGTCAACGCCAAAGCAGAATGAAGGAACGCCAAAAACAAAAGCGGTAGCAGCTGCTAAATCAAGCAAGCCGAAGAAGAACACGCAAAAGACGAAAACCGCAACAAAACCAGTCAAGAAACAGACTACACGTCCTCCGGTAAATAACGTGCCAACGTATCCGGCCTGGGATGCTAACGGCATCTATGTCGTAGACGATGGAGGACCAGGCAGCAGTTGGGTGAGGTTGTCAGATGGTTCTTTGATGCGTAAGAGCGACGGGACACGGACGTTTAACATGCCCTATGATAAGAATCCATTCACCGGAGAGATTAAGCCGACAGTGGAGCCGATGTCAGAAGCGGCGTATAAAATGTGGAAAGGTGATCAGGCCCAGCAGCCCAGCCCGTCACCTTTTGGACAATAATCGATCAGGAAAAGATGCTCCAAGAAAAGGAGTATTTTTTTTCGATATGTAGTCAAATTTGAATATAATAATGTATAGTACTTTGATATGACCAGTCAGGAGGGTGAAGCAATGATTGCAAGAGAAAGTAAAGTGAATATGGTGGTGGCGGGGCTTCTGCTTGGTCTCCTGATGGCTTCCATGGACAATACCATTGTTGCGACGGCGATGGCTACGATTGTCGGTGAGATGGGCGGCATGGATAAGTTTGTTTGGGTGACATCAGCGTACATGGTCGCTACGATGGCGGGGATGCCGATCTTTGGTAAACTCTCCGATATGTATGGGCGAAAACGGTTTTACATATTTGGTCTCATTGTATTTTTGTTAGGCTCCATTTTATGCGGGACGGCAAACAGCATTGTGGAGTTGAGCATTTATCGAGCGATTCAAGGGATTGGCGGCGGAGCGTTGATGCCGATTGCCTTCACGATTATTTTTGATGTATTCCCGCCGGAGAAGCGCGGCAAGATGACGGGACTTTTCGGAGCTGTATTTGGTACGTCTAGCGTATTTGGACCTTTGCTAGGTGCGTATATTACCGAATATGTCAGCTGGCATTGGATCTTTTACATCAATGTACCGATTGGTGTGGTGTCCCTCTGGTTGATCTCGATGTATTACAAAGAGTCGCTGGAATACCGCAAGCAGAGCATTGACTGGTGGGGAGCGATTACGCTTGTCGGTGCAGTTGTGAGTCTGATGTTTGCACTGGAGCTGGGCGGCAATCAATACGCGTGGGATTCGATGCAGATTATTGGATTGTTCTCTTCCTTTTTCTTGTTGTTTGTGATTTTTCTATTTGTCGAGAAGCGGGCATCTGATCCGATTATATCGTTCTCCATGTTCAAGAAGCGGTTATTTGCCACGACAAATGCGGTTGCGCTGTTGTATGGGGCTGCTTTCATTATCGCTACGGTATACCTGCCGATTTTTATCCAAGGCGTATATGGCGGATCGGCGACGAATGCCGGATTACTGTTGACACCGATGATGCTCGGTTCGGTTGCTGGCAGCCAACTGGGCGGATTTCTGACGACGAAGACGAGCTTCCGCAATATTATGCTTTTGTCCGCAGTCTTTTTCATACCCGGTATTTTTCTTTTAAGTACGCTGACGCCTGATATTCCTCGTTCCATCGTTACGCTTTACATGGTGATTGCAGGGTTTGGCGTGGGCTTTTCTTTCTCCACCTTGGGGATTTCAGCGATTCATGGCTTTGATATGCGTCAAAGAGGATCGGCTAGTTCGACGAACTCTTTTTCCCGTTCATTGGGGATGACGTTGGGAATTACCGTGTTTGGGATCTTGCAGCGCAACTCGTTTGAAAACGGCATGTTCTCTGCCTTCGGGGGGCAAGGGATGACGAATGCCATTACGGACCCGCGAGCGATTTTGACACCAGAAGCGCGCGAATCCATTCCGGCTCCTGTTTTGGATCAAATGATCGATATTCTCGCTTCTTCGATTGCGAATACGTTTATGTGGGCGCTTGTTCCTGCTGTTCTTGCTCTCGTGTGCATTTTGCTGATGGGAAATGATCGGGCGCTGGCGAAATCGCCTTCCGTACCGAAACCGAAATTGGAACGCGGGTAGAGGAGAATCGTCATGAGTCTAAAATTGCTTGTTCTGGGATTGCTGATGGAAGGGGAGAAGCATCCCTACGAGGTTCAGCAGCAGGTGAAGGCCAGGGGAATGGATTGTTACATGAAATACGCCAAAGGCTCACTCTACTATGCCTTCGACCAACTGGAAAAGAGCGGGATGATTGAGGTCAAAGAAGTCATTCGTGAGACTAGCCGCCCAGATAAGACGATGTATGGGATCACGCCAAAAGGCGAAGAGCATTTCCAACAGCTTCTCTTGGAAGAACTGCAAAAACCGACGCAGCTGACCAATCCGATCTACGCGGCTCTTACTTTTGCTTCGTACGGTGATCCACAGAAAATGGATGAGGCCTTGGAAGTGAACATCCAGGAGGTAAGACGGTTAACTGGATTATTGGAATCGATTCAGGAGCAAAAAAGAGAGAGACTTAGCTGGGGGGCACGAACCATTCTGATCGGTGCCATTGAGCATTTGCACGCAGAGATGCGCTGGATGGAACGCATCCGAGAAGAGGCGTGGGGCCGTTGATTTTGAATTTATTATGAACATTGGACTATTTTCATCATTATGATAGTTTTTCGTTTATAATAGTGGTAATTTCAATAGCAAGGATGGTACCCGCACATGATGAACTCTGCCCTCGGACGCTTCCGTCTCATCGGCCTAATCGAAGGGATCTCGTATTTGGTACTTCTCGGGATTGCTATGCCGCTCAAGTATTTTTGGGATTATCCAGCCGCAGTAAAAATTGCTGGCTCGCTTCATGGATTGTTTTTTGTCCTGTATATTTTGGCATTGGCACATGTTACAATGACGAATAAGTGGTCCTTCATGAAAGTGATCGGGGCATTTATCGCTTCATTACTGCCATTCGGCAACTTTGTTCTGGATGCACGTCTGAAAAAAGAGCAGTAAGAATACATTTACACATGAGGTAAGGCAATTGAAGGCGGGTCATTGTACCCGTCTTTCGTACATATTCATAAGAGAAAAAATGGAGGGGACTGTGTGGAGACCAGAATTTTAGCAGGAATTCTTTTGTGGGACGAAAAGAGGCAATATGTTCTCGAAACCGTGATGGAGGACCGTTACAAGCTGGTTCTGCCGCAGATTATCACACTTGCAATCACAGAAGAAAAGGTAGCGACGGATGAATTGAACGAACAATATGTCGGTCAAAATGTCATTGCGAGATGTTTTGTTTGATTTGAACAGATAATTCGGAAAAAGGTGTGGCCAAGCGAGGATTGATGGAGGAGTTCGCGCGGAAATTGTACGAGCAAAACCAAACTTTACCGCTGTTATAAAAATACCTTCAATTATATGATTATCACGATTACAAAATCATCATGATACCCGGTCTGGGTGGGGGTAGGAGAGCAATGGGCTTGGCGTTTGTTTTGATCATCATCGGGATCAACATTTTGTACGTTTCGTTTTTTACGCTGCGACTACTGATGGTGATCAAGGGCTATCGGGTGTTGGCATCCCTGTTAGCGATGGTGGAAGTATTCGTGTATTTGAAAGGGTTGGAGATTGTTCTGGACAACCTGGACAATCCGATCAATCTCGCAGCCTACTGTATCGGTTGGGGAATGGGTGTATTCATCGGCAGCAAGATCGAGGAGTATTTGGCCTTGGGCTATGTCACGCTGCAAGTCGTAGTGGATTCCGTCGACTTGGAGGTTCCTGTGAAGCTGCGCGAACACGGCTTTGGAGTTACTTCCTGGGTAGCAGAGGGACGTGACGGACATCGTCTCATGATGCAAGTGTTGACGAAACGTAGCAACGAGAAAAAACTGTGGAACCTCATTCATGAGATTGCACCAAAAGCATTCGTGATCTCCTTTGAGCCGAAGCATTTGAAGGGCGGCTTCTGGGTGAACCGCCTGCGGGGATAATCCCTTGTGACGATAACCAAAAAAAGCAGCCAGTCCTCTTTTGCGGATACAAAGCAAGAGAGGGCTGGCTTTTCGTATTGTTACTGCTGGCTTGCTTTTGCGGCTTGGAGCAGCATTTCTTTAGAAACCGTTGGCGAATCGGTAGCTACACGATACATAATCGTTTGCTCTGCATCATGATCCATCCAAGACAGCTCTTGATACTGACCGGATTTGCTAAACAAGAACTGGTCGTTTTTCGTGTAATGCGCTTTTTTTCCATGGACGGTTACTGCGTCGTATTTCGTTGTTTCTGGCGTGCTCAATTGTACGTCTAGCTGATCATTCGTGAATCTCTCTATCGTGACAAAGATGCGTTCTTTTTGCTCGTTCTCATAGAGGCTCGTATACGCTTCGATAGGGGAAGTTGCTTGTGGGACTACTTTCCAGACGACATTTTTTCCTGTTTCTTTGCTTTCTTCCTGAAGCTCATGCAGCCACTGTTGTCCTTCTTGACCCAGCAGGACACCGTAGGGGGTACCCTGTTTGCCCTCAAGGAATGAAAAGCTGTCAGGAAGCTGGCGTGGCAGGGCATGAGAGAGAGAAGCTTCTTCACTGAGGACAGCAGTCCATGCTTTCCAATCTTTCACGACATCCGGCTTTTTTATGCCGATTATGGGGTTTTGTTGAAAGAGAGGGTGCTTCTCTTTTTCCAACGCTGCGAAATAGACGAGGGCGGTCTCGCCTGTTGCCAGTTTGTTCTCTACGTTTGCCATTTCCAGCCGTATTTCTTTAGGAGTGATTTGCGTCAATGTAAAATCCTTATGGGCTTGAACCTCCATACGGACAGAGCCTTCATCCACCTTGTACAACAAACTGTGTGTCGCATAACCAAAACCGGTGAGCAGGGCGAATGCTGCTGCAACATGTACCAGCTTTGGACGAAAGCGCAGCCCATGGTGCAAACGCCCCTTGCCAGCCCACTCCTTTTTAGCTGCTCTCTCGATTTTGCTGTCCAGTGAAGGACTAATGGGGAGTTTCCCTGCTGCCCATTCATACTCATCTCTCAGCTTTTTTTCAATGAACATGATAAGTTGCCTCCTTACTATTGATGCGATGCTCAAAATGCTCTCTCAACTTTTTCATCGCCAAGTGATGTCTCGATTTCACCGTTCCGAGCGGGATTTGGAGAATCGCGACAATTTCCTCCAAGGAACAGTTTTGGTAGTAACGCAGTACGACGATTTCCTTGAGCTTGAAGGATAATTTCTCTACGGCGGGAATGACCTCCAGCTCATCACTGATTGCCCCCAGCTTATCCTCCATCCCTGCGACAGGTGCTTCGTATCCTTTTTCCTTTACCCGCTCCAGCAGGCGGAATCTCCGCCAAATGCTTCGATTCCAGTTGCGAACCTGCCGCACAATCAATCCGTTGAACCATGGGATAAAGGGCTGCTCCACATCGTACCTGTCGATGCTTCGAATCAACTCCACGTACACTTCACTCATTATGTCGTCTACATCCTGTTTGTGCGGCGCCAGAAAATAGATCAGGTTGTAGGCGTAAGTACGAGTTGCTCGATAGACTTCTTGAAAAGCTTCTTCCTCTCCTCGGCGCATCCGGATGAGCCAAGGCTTTACGTTTTCCTCTTTCATTGGCCGGCCTCCATTCAGGTCTTACATGATATATTGGCTCCCATTTGCCTGGTAGGTTCACTTCGTTTTTTATTGCTTGTTATTAGAAAATTGTAAACAGAAAAACTTTTCTTTGTCTTTTTCAGTAGTTTTGAGTAGTTCGACATTAGTATACAAAATAAGACATAGAGCAAGGGGGATTTAAGGTTGATCAGTTTTCATCAAGTAAATAAACATTACGGAAGCTTTCATGTCCTCAAAAACATCAACCTGCATATCAACCAGGGAGAAGTCGTCGTGGTCATTGGCCCGTCAGGATCGGGTAAAAGCACGATGGTTCGTTGCATCAATAGATTGGAAACGGTTACAAACGGAGAGCTGGTGGTAGACGGGGTAAAAGTGAACGACAAAAACACCGATATCAACAAGCTGCGTCGGGACATCGGCATGGTGTTCCAGCACTTCAATCTATACCCGCACAAGACCGTACTGCAAAACATTACGTTGGCACCAACCAAGGTGCTAGGCGTATCGCAGAAGGAAGCCGAAGAAACGGCTCTCTACTATTTGGAAAAGGTAGGGATTCCGGAAAAGGCGGAAATGTTCCCAACACAACTGTCTGGCGGTCAACAGCAACGCGTAGCGATTGCACGCGGACTGGCTATGCGACCAAAAATCATGTTGTTTGACGAACCGACCTCTGCACTTGACCCCGAGACGATCGGTGAAGTGCTCGACGTCATGAAGAAGCTGGCGAAGGAAGGCATGACGATGGTGGTCGTGACGCACGAAATGGGCTTTGCCCGCGAAGTAGCAGATCGCATCGTGTTTATGGATCAGGGCACGATTCTTGAGGATTCTACGCCAGAGGAGTTTTTCGCAAGTCCGCGTGAAGAGCGCGCGCGTTTGTTCTTGAGTCGGATTTTGAATCACTAATAAAAATAAAACAGTAGAGAAAAGGGGTATTCAGATGAAAGCAAACAAGCTTTGGAAGAAAGTAGCAGGTATGGGTCTCGTACTGATGCTGAGCGCAACTGCGTTGGCAGGCTGTGGCGGGGGTAGTAAAGCAGAAGGCGGCGCACAAGGCACATCAGGTGCACAAGGTGCGGGAACATTGGCAAAAATCAAAGAAAGAGACAAGTTCGTAGTCGGAGTGAAGTACGACCTGAACCTGTTCGGCTTGAAAGACCCGGCAACCGGAAATGTAGAAGGCTTCGATATCGATATTGCAAAAGCAATCGCGAAGAAAGTACTCGGGGACGAAAACAAAATCGAGCTGAAGGAAGTTACCTCCAAAACGCGTATCCCGATGCTGAAAAACGGAGAAATCGACGCGATCATCGCAACGATGACCATTACGGAAGATCGCAAAAAAGAAGTAGACTTCTCTGACGTGTACTTCCTGGCAGGTCAATCTTTCTTGGTCAAAAAGGACAGCTCCATCAACAGTCTGAAAGACATGCAAAAAGGCATGAAAATCGTGACCGCGAAAGGTTCTACTTCTGCGAAAAATATTAGAGCGAGCGCTCCTGATTTAGAAGTACTTGAATTCGAAAACTACGCGGAAGCCTTCACAGCACTCAAAGCTGGTCAAGGTGACGCGCTGACAACTGATAACGCTCTCCTGTACGGCATGGCGAAACAAGATCCGAACTACCGTGTAACAGAAGAGACCTTCACGGAAGAGCCATACGGCATCGCAATCAGCAAAGGTGACGCTGAATTCGTGAAAACCGTGAACGATCTGCTGAAAGAAATGAAAGAAAATGGCGAATACGACAAGATTTATGAAAAATGGATCGGAACAAAACCTACTAAATAATGCGGTTCGACTCCATGAAGAATGAGCGGTTTACTCTGCCGCTCATTCCCTTATATTCCTACACACAAGGGGGATCGCAAAAGAGATGCTCGATTTTTCTATCTTGTTTGATCACATGGATATGTATCTCGAAGGCTTTTGGAACACCTTGCAGGCGAGCCTGCTTGCTCTCGTCGGGAGCTTTGTACTGGGGACACTCTTTGCGATCTTTCGGATTTCTCCGATTGGACCACTCAAGTGGATCGCGACGGCTTACGTCGAGTTTGTCCGTAATATCCCGCTGATTCTCGTCGTCTTCCTCTTTTTTGTGGGTCTGCCGGCAATTGGTATCGTGCTGGAGCCTTTCATTGCAGGGACGCTCGGCTTGACAGTGTATACGGCAGCATTTATCGCGGAGACAATTCGCGCAGGCATTCTGGCGATTCCTAAAGGACAGACAGAAGCCGCGCGTTCGTCGGGATTGACGTACGGACAAACGATGCGTTATATCATTTTGCCGCAGGCGATCAAGGTCGTGATCCCGCCGATGGGCAACCAGTTTATCAATCTCGTAAAAAACTCTTCGATATTAGGTGTGATTGCAGGTCTTGACCTGATGTATTTTGGAGACCTGATTTCCGCCGATACGTTTGTTACCTTTGATGTGTACATTTTTGTAGCTGTTTTCTATCTGATACTGACCCTTCCGTTGAGCGCGTTCGTCAGCTATTTGGAGCGACGCTTGGCTGGAAGCCGATAAGAAGGAGGGGACATCATGGACTTTTTTGGAGCTTATACGCCCAGTCATTTGACCTTCCTGCTCGAAGGCTTTTGGGTCACCTTGCAGGTCGCTTTCTTGTCAATTGTCCTCAGCTTTTCCGTTGCGATTGTCGTGGGGGTTTTGCGTTACGCAAAGATTCCCGGAGTCTCACACGTTCTCGGGACAATCGTAGAGTTGGTTCGCAATTTGCCGCTCTTGTTGATTATTTTCTTTACGTATTTTGCTCTCCCGGAAGTGGGGATCAAACTGGACAAGTTTTGGGCCGCTGTTCTGGCGTTGGTTATTTTCGAAGCAGCGATGCTATCGGAAATCGTGCGAAGCGGTTTAAATTCGGTCGAAAAAGGGCAGATTGAAGCTGCACGTTCTTCTGGTCTGAATTATGTCCAGACTCTGTGGAATGTTGTCCTTCCACAGGCTCTCAGAAGAATGGTTCCGCCGATTGTGAGCCAATTCATTTCGCTCTTGAAGGATACGTCGCTTGCCGTCGTGATCGCTTTGCCAGAGCTGATGAACCATGCACAAATCATCAACGGACGCAATGTCAACTACGTCATCCCGACCTTCCTGATGGTGGCGGTGATGTACTTTATCGTCAACTACGCGTTGTCAGTCGTCTCCAAGCGATTGGAAAACAAGCACGCTTAATCGTTCTATCTTTGCAGATCTCCGATTCTTAGTAAAATAAGAATAGGAGATCTTTTTCCGTAAGAAAGGAGCAGCTATGCGAGAACGCCTTTTGATCCTGTTTATTATCATGCTGGCAACTGCTTTTTTTGGAGAGATGAAGGTAAATCCCGTAGGAGGGTCTTTTCGTTTTTCCTTAGGCATCGCTGCTTTCTTTTTCGGGTTGCTGTGGTTTTCGTCCGTACCTGTATTGTTAACGGGATTTTTTACTGGGACGTTTATCTTCGTATTTCGCGTCGGAATGGATGTCTTTTTTGCGTACCGGCCCTATATGGAGAGTGTGGCTGTGCATCTTCCCTCAGCCTTTTACTATTTCAGCTTTACCGTCCTGTTTTATTTGCTCCGTGCGCGCAGCTATCGAGAATTCCCATTGTGGCTAGGGTTGATAGGCGCATCCATTGATTTCGTCTCCAATGTGGTAGAGATCCAAGTGCGACAGTATTTCACTGATTTTTCGCCGATCACCTGGCAAAGCTTTTTGATGCTCCTCTTCTTTGGAGTTCTGCGCAGCTTTTTTGCTGTCGGTTTGTACAACAGTTTTTCGATCAGGCAGTTGCGGGCAGTGGGAGAGGTGCGGCAGCAAGAGCTGGAGCGTCTGCGGATGATTAATACGGAGCTGTATGAAGAAGCATTTTACTTGCGCAAATCGATGACGCATCTGGAGGAAATCACACGAGAGAGCTACCAGCTCTACAGGCGTCTGCTCACCTCGGATCATGAGGAATCCCCGACGGCCTTGGCGATTGCTGAGAATGTGCATGAGGTGAAAAAAGATTCGCAGCGGATGCTGGCGGGCATTTCCAAGCTGATTAATCAGGAGGGGCTAGCTCCACAGCTGCCGATCAAGGAGCTATGTGAGTTGGTTGCTCGTGCGAATCAAAAATACGCGGAGATGTTGGGAAAAGATATACAAATCGACTGGAGCTGTAACATCAACCTGTCGACCAGCCAAATTTATGCGCTGCTCTCCGTGCTAAACAACCTGGTAGCCAATGCGGTAGAGGCGATTCCGACTTCGGGACGGATTGAGTTGAATGTGACGCTGATTCATCGTCATCTGGTGTTCAGCGTACTTGACAGTGGGCCGGGAATCCCGCTAGAAGAGCAGGAATGGGTGTTCCAGCCTGGATATACGACCAAATACGACGAACAGGGAAATTCATCTACGGGAATTGGACTGACGCATGCTCGCGGGATTGTTCAAAGCCTGCAAGGCAGTTTGCGAATTTTACCTGATCAGAAGGAAATGACGCACTTAGAAGTACAAATTCCGACCGATCAATTGCTTGGAGGGGAGGGAGTGTAGCAATGATACGTTTCTTTTTAATTGAAGACGATGCTGTGGTGCGTCGTATGCTCGAACGGATTATTCAAGACAGCGGGCTGGGAGAAATCGTAGGGCAAGCCAGCGACGGTAGTCATGTTTCAATTGATCAACTATATGGGGTCGATGTCATTTTGATCGACTTGTTAATGCCGGGGCTCGATGGCATCCAAACGATCAAAAAGTTACAGGCAGATGGTTTTGCAGGCCGCTTCATCATGGTGTCACAGGTGGAAAACAAGGAAATGATCGGAGAGGCTTATTTGCAGGGGATTGATACTTTTATTCAAAAACCGATCAACCGTCTGGAAGTCATGGCTGTGCTGAAGCGAGTATCGGATTACTTGTCGCTGGAAGCGTCTCTGCAAACTATCCGCAAATCGCTGCAAATCTTGGATGTTAAGGCAAAAGAACCGCATACCAGCGGCTTGAAAAGCCAGTCGTCCGATCAGGACAACCTGGCACAAAAAGCGAGAAAACTGCTGTTGCAGCTAGGGATCGCGAGTGAAGCGGGTGCTCCCGATTTGCTATTGATCATGGAATGGCTCGTACAGGATGAGCGCCAGGGAGACAAGCTGCACGAATTGCAGCTCAAAGAGCTGTATACACAAATTTTGCTGAAGGTGCATGCCAGTCTGGATGAGCATGGGATTACCAAAGAGGTGCGTGCCATGGAACAACGGATTCGCCGGATGGTCCTGCAAGCCTTTACGCATCTATCTTCATTGGGGTTGACCGACTATGCCAATCCTACCTTTGAACACTTTGCACCACGATTGTTTGACTTTCAAGAAATTCGCCAACGGATGCAAGAGCTGGAGGCGGGAGAAAAAACGACGAAGTGCCGGATTAGCGTGAAAAAGTTTTTATCTGTCTTTTATATGGAAGCAAGGGCGCTATAAATAGCAAAAACGCGGGAGCTGATCAAAATGATCAAATCTCCCGCGTTTTTCTTATTCATGCCTTTGCCTGATTAACCAGCTCAGAGAAGGCCCCGTACAAACCAATTGCCCCATACTGCTGCTGGTATTCTTCTATCGACCCATCCCGTACGATTTTCCCGTTCATCAGAAAAATCGCCCGATCCGCCACCGCATCTGCCACCTGTAGCTGATGCGTTGTAAAGAGGACGGATTGCCCCGCGAGCTTTACTTCCCGTACGAGATCTACGAAAGCATCCATCCAATACGGATCGAGTCCATTGGTCGGTTCATCGAGGACGACGAGTGCAGGCTTTGCCAATATCGCTTGAGCAAACAAGAGGCGCTGCTGCATGCCTTTGGAGAACTGCGACACCCGTTTATTTCTCACTTCATGTAATCCCACCATTTTCAGCAGTCGATCCGCCTCTTCTGCGGTGCGATTGCGCAGGGAAGCGTAAAATTCGAGCGTTTCTTTCGCGGTAAGTCCGGCAGAAAATGTAAAGTGATCCGGCATATAACCGATTTCTTGCAGATACTCTACGCGATTATCGTTCCAGTTTAACCCGTTTAGCTGAATGATTCCCGAAGAAGGCGGGAGAATACCGACCAGCATCCGCAGGATCGTACTTTTTCCTGCACCGTTACCGCCGCATAACGCGACGACCTGACCGGGTGCAATGTCCATACTGAATGGGTGGACGATTGTTTTGCCATTGATTTCCTTGGTGACCTGATCGATGGTGAGTCCTAACATATTCATCGCATTACCTTCTTTCCCATACCCGAATGGCTATGAACAGGGTCGCACTGATCCAGAGCAGACTGAGTGCGACGAAGATGAGATCACCAAGCGGGGAGTCGGCCCAGTACACCCATTTGTAGTATTCAGGTCCAAAGATCGAGCCTCCGCCTAATCTGGCAACGGAAAAGATTCGTACAAACTCCGCTGGGTTGAGAAACGTTGCGAGCTGAAGCAGAGGCTTGATCCATGTATAAGGGACGAAGCTGAGCACAGAGATGAGCAGAGTAGGCCATGCCAGAATATAGAAGAACCAGATACTGACACCCATCGTCAAAGCCTGCCAACGGTTTTTACTGATGGCGCCAATCAGCATGGCGATGCCTAAAAATAACAGAATGAGACAGATGGAAAAGGCGAGCAAAAACAAAAGTGTCGAAAATGCAAAGCTTTTTCCTAACAGCATGCCAGCTACACCAGACAGCCCATACCCGAAGCTGACAATCGCGATTAACACGAGTGCTTGTCCCAAGTATTTCCCCAACAAGAACGAGGAGGTTGTCATGGCGTAGGTAGAGAGGAGCTGCCAGCTTCCCTCTTCCTTTTCCGCCGTCAAGGAAAAAGAGGAGAGAAGCATCGTCATTAGTGGCAGCAAATACAAAATCAGATTCAGCATGGTACCTGTCGTGTACGTATAACCCTTCATGTAGGACTGTGATTGGATGATCAAGAGTCCCAAACTAAACAGGGAGAACAGAGCCATAAACGAGTAGGACCATGGATTGCGGAAGCCTACCTTCACTTCTCGTTTGGCAATCAGGTTGATGTGCAAAGACTCCACTTCCTCTGTTAGTTGTGTGTGGTTGGGGTAGTACTGCTGCTTCCGTGATCGGCAGGTTTGCTTTCATGACCGCCATTATGTTGCCCCTCAGAAGAGTGACCATCTTTGTTCATGTGCTTGCTCATGCCGTTTTCCCAGCTATGATTTTTCAACTCTTCCGCACTCATGACAACGCCTTTCTTTTGTTCCGCAATGAGTTTGTCTGCACCAGATTTCTCTTTGAAGGAATAGATGCCATACGTCATTGGAGTTTTGAAGTCTTTGTCGTAAGCGTAAGTAGCTTGCTCTGCTTTTGTCCATTCTGCTGTGTAGTAATCGCGGACAAATTGTACAGCCACGCTATCGGTTCCATTCTCTTTCGTCCAGTTGTGCATGCAGCCAAGATCATCGAACTTCAGTGCTTTTCCATCTTTTAAGACGATTTCAGTAGCATTGTGATCGTTAGGGACATGCATTTTGCAAAGGTCGCATTTGTCTACGCCTTCTGCGATATCTACTGGTTTCGGCTCTTCGCTTCCGCAGCCGACCATAAGCAGGCTGATTCCGATAATTGCTCCGATTGTTGTGCACCATTTTTTCATTTTGTTCATGATTTTTTCACTCCTATATAAATGATAGAACAGCTTCCGATTAACAAGATAAGTCCAAGAATGCCAGCACCCCAACCGCTCGTTTCCCCGGATTCAACCAGCACAGTGTCCGACGGCATCATCAAAGGAGTTGCGTCCTTGATTGCTGAGCCGGCCCCATTTGTAAACAAGCCTTCCAGAAACACGAATCCTGGGGCTTGGAAAAACAGCTGGTAGGCAGGAACTGCATCGGTCAAACCCAGATAAAAAGGATTCATTTCGTACGGCAAATCACTGCGGGAATCCCCGTTCACATCGAGTCCTTGCAAGTTGTCCCAGTAGTTTTTGTTAAGGTTATTGTTCTTACTATCCTGGGCTTGCGCTTGGATGACGTTGGAGACAAATTGGTTATCGGTTAATACGTTGTCAGAAGACGCTAAAAACTGCATGCCGATAAAGTTGAGACTGAGTAAATTGTTTTTGACCGTAATTCCAGATGATTGCTCTAAATACAGTCCAACGCGGTTCCCCTCAATCGTGTTGTTCGCAACCAGCGTATCCTGTACGGTAATGAGAAGAATTCCTTGCGAACCAGGATTTTTTTGCTGCTTCAAAAATTGATTCCCGGTAACCGTTAGCTTGCGCGACTCCATGAGCTGGGAGCCCGTCACGTTTTCCATTCCAATGTTGTTGATGACCGTCGTATCAGAGGTGCCCATGAAGTGGTAGCCGTAACGCGATTTCGTCACGAGATTTTGTTCCAGATGGTTTCGATCGCTATTTTCGACGTAAAATCCATCCTCGACATTCGTCACCTGATTTTTAATGAAACGGTTATGATGCGATTCACGCACGTCAATTCCGTTTCCTCGTTTCGCTTTTTCCGTCTGCTTTGGCTTTACTTCAGGCTGTGCTCCGTGATTATGTCCAGTACTGGTCGTTGGACTGCCATCACCTTTGATTTTTCCGATGACTTGAACGTTGTGCAGCGTGTTGTAGTCTGCTTGCCGTAATTGAATACCGATCCCTTTCGTTTCAACGATGACGTTTTCCAGAAAGTTTTGATCGCCACGGATGACAAGAGCGGCTACGTCACTGTTGATTCGCTTGTCCACGATATGGATTCCTTGCACGCTCACATTGTCGCTTTCAATCGTGAGCGTTGCCTCCTCCTCGGTCGGGTTGATGATCTTCACTGGATCATCGGCTACCAATTGAATCGGCTTGGTAATGCGGATAGGACCTTTGTACAAACCATACGGGATGGTAACGGTATCGTTAGGGCGTGCTTGATCAATCATCGCCTGCAAGGAGTCAGAATCTGCAGACGTCGCCTTGGCTGTGATAGGCAGCTGTAGAGCAACGATACAAATGACGGAGACGAAAAGTAGCGGGAGAGATAATTTTCGATTGTTCCATCGTAAAGACAGGGTGCATCCTCCCCTATTCCACTAGAGAGCTCTCTTGGTTATTGCCGTAATCGGCTGCTAGCTACATTTAGGATAACAGCCTCTTTTCATTTTCGTATGACTCAACCGGGCTATAAAACGTGTCAAAAAACGCAACGATTTTAAAAAAATGGAAGGGTGCGCGCGGCTTACACCTGAGGTGGCATTGTGCAATCAAAGCGGTCATACTAAATGGGAGAGAAGGAAGAGACGAAAAGGAGAGACGATACATGGATGCAAACATAGAGAAAGCATTGCGCACGACGCTGGAATATTGGGATCGGATGAAAAAGAGCCACGAGGACGACGCGGAGGATGATGCGAATCAGTTTGAGGCTTCCTTTTACCGCATGATGGAGCAAATCCGCGAGTGGTACGGTCAGCTGGAGACGAAGCCGGATACGCTAGAGGATGCACTGCTTCTTCCGGACATGGCAGAGGTTGCAGAGCAGTTGCCTGTAGAGATAATCTTGAATTTTGAAACAGAGCTGGAATTGATCGTAGATGGGCAAATACGGGAGGATGATGAAAAATACGATTAAAAACAGAGAACTTGTTGCATCCTATCCTTGACATGATTTACTAGAATATTGTGTTTGGGGAGGGTAAGAACAAGTGGTACCTACTCTGTTATGCGTCATTATCTTCATTCTTCTAGTGCCACCCATTGTATTTTTCGGTTACATGTATGCCCTGTCTAAACAGCCGAAGCACTCCATTATTCGGTCCCATCCGTTTTTGGGGTGGATGCGCTATTTGCTGGAAAAGCTCGGGCCTGAGTTTCGTCAGTATTGGTTTGACGATGATACAGACGGTAGGCCGTTCTCTAGAGCTGACTTTGTGGGCCTCATGTATGCGTCCAAATACCGGACGGACCTGATCTCGTTCGGAGGTAAGCGTGATTATGAGAAGCCCGGCTTCTATTTGTCCAATGCCATGTTTCCGAAGCTGACGAGTGAGCTACGCATTGATAATGAAAAAGTCGTCCCCGGCAGAAAATATGAGATTACCCATGAAGGTCTGTTCACGAGAAGGGAAAAATTTATCGAGGAACAAGAGGTAAAGCCGTGGTTGCTGCATGACGAGGATGTTATCGTCGTGGGAGAAAATCGGAGGCAGCCTTGGCGGTTGAAAGGGATGTTTGGTGCTTCAGCTACCTCCTTTGGAGCAGTGGGAGAGAACTATATCATGTCCACAGGCTATGGGGCACGTATGGCTGGCGGCTCTTGGATCAATACAGGAGAGGGTGGCGTTGCTGAAGTTCATCTCTCGACAGGCTCGGATATCATTTCGCAAATCGGGCCAGGGATGTTTGGCTTCCGTGATGACAAGGGTAAGTTTTCGATCGAAGAATTCAAGAACAAGGCGAGTCTTTCTAACATCAAGGCGTTCGAGCTCAAGTTTCATCAAGGGGCCAAAATTCGCGGAGGTCATCTCGAGGGCTCCAAGGTCACGGAAAAAGTCGCGGCAGCACGGCTCGTACCTGTAGGACAAACGGTCAACTCACCGAACCGCTTCGAGTTTCTCACCAATCCTGAGGAAGCCTTGCGATTCATCGGCAGTTTGCAGGAGGCGGGGGGCAAGCCTGTCGGTGTGAAAATCGTCGTCGGCGATCCAAAGCGATTAGAGCCGTTTTTTGAGAAGATGGTGGAGCTGTCGATTTATCCGGATTTCATCACGGTAGATGGTTCAGAGGGCGGGTCGGGTGCGATGTTTAAGGCAATGGCAGATGGCATGGGCTTGCCGCTTTTCGCCGCGCTCATCATTCTCGATGATACCATGAGGAAATTCGGCGTACGGGACCGCATCAGGATTTTTGCTTCTGGCAAGCTCGTTACTCCTGACAAAGTAGCAATCGCCATGGCATTGGGAGCGGATTGCGTCAACTCCGCGCGTGGCTTCATGATTGCAACTGGCTGCATCATGGCGATGCAATGCCATACGGGTAAATGTCCCACAGGGGTCACTACGACGGATTCCAAATACCAGGAGGCGTTGGTTCCGGCAGAAAAGCAGTGGCGTGTGATGAACTATATTTTGCAGTTGAGGGAAGGCTTGTTCTCGCTGGCGGCAGCATGTGGCTTGGAGAGTCCGACTGAGCTTAGGAGAGAGCATGTCGTGTTTACCAACGAAAGCGGGGAGACCATGCGTGTTGTTGACTTGTTTCCGTACCCGGTCGTGTCTAGATAAGTATTTACAAAGAAAACAAATAATGGTATGGTAAATCAATCAGGCTATAGTACACCTTCCTTCTAACCCAATCCGATATTAGGGGTACTGCTTTCCTGATTTTTTTATGCCTATTATTAAAATGAAAAGGCCGTATGATCCTGTGCAAGCGATCATGCGGCCTTTGTTTATGTCTATCGATTAGGAAATCGTGTTTTGCCCAGGCTTCCAGTCCATTGGGCACATTCCGCCTGATTGCAGTGCTTCGATTACACGGAGTGTCTCATCTACGCTTCTGCCAACCTTGGAGTTGGAGATAACCGCGTATTGCAGGATGCCTTCTGGATCGATGATGAAGCTGCCGCGCAGAGGAGCTTTGGTTGCTTCGTCTAGCACGCCGTATGCAATGGTCGCTTCTTTGCTGTAATCCGAAGCGAGTGGGAACGAGAGTGGACCGATGCCTTCACTCGATCTCATCCATGCTTTGTGAGTATGAATGCTGTCGCCGCTAATGCCAAGCACCTCGACATTTAAATCCGAGAACTCCTTGATCCGGCGGTTGAGGCTGAGGATTTCTGTCGGGCATACTTTCGAAAAGTCAAATGGGTAAAAGAACAAAAGAAGCCATTTTCCACGATAGTCTACCAAGCTCTTTGGCAGGGGAAATCCGTTGTCAAAGGTTACGGTGTCCATCGTAAAATCAGGTGCAGGAAGTCCAATGCGTGCTGTCATAGATCGATCTCCTCGTTTCTGATCCCGTATGTCTGGTACTGGTAACAAAGTATCACGAATGATAAGGAGAATCAATTAGTTCCGAATATCGTAACTCTTTACACGATCCTTGTTCAGGAGTAAGCACAAGACCGGGATGAAGGCGATGAGGAAACAAGCGGCGGCGAGAATCGGAAATACCGACAACTCCAGTAAAGCGTGACCAAGATAGGTTTGCCAGCCGATGGCTACTAATCCGAGCAAATAGGCGATGCCTGTTATATGGATGAAGCGGGCATGGCTTTTTCTTGCAGAAATCCATGCGACAAAGGGAACAGCCTGCAGAGCGTGAAAACCTAGACCGTGAAGCCAGATAATATTACCTTGCAGTCCGACCACGCGACCATCGTTGAAAGAAATCCAAATACCTGCTACAAAGGAGAGCATAACTGCGATCATTGCATAACGAATGCTCACTACCAGCTTCGGGCTCAGGGAATAAGATTTCCTGCGAAAGTATTGGACCGCTAAAAATACATAAAAAAGGACAAGAAGTAGTGCGACAAACGTAAAAATAAAACTTACTGTTTCGTCAAAGGGTGTACCATTTTCGACGAACCTCGGGTCCACGCCACGAAAATTTTGTACCGTTTCTGCAGCGTAAGAATAGAGTGCAAGCGCAATGTACGACCAGCGAAAGAACGCCTTGCTTCTCGTTCCCAAAGCAGATAACGGAATGATTGCAGCTGTAGACAGAAGAAATATGCCGAGCGCAGCATTAAAAGAAAACGCTTTCGATACATCGCCATTTGGAGCTACCGGTCCCCCGTATAGCATGACCCAGATTGCACATACGCCCGCAAGCAAAAAGCCGAGCAGTCCGGTGAGCACTAACCATTTTTCCCCCTGAAAAAACTTGGTGGACTGATATCCGCCAACAACAGCTTGATTTTTCATAATAGTGTCCCTCCCTGTAAAGTTTTGGTACTCTGATCATCACTTTACAGGGATAGTAAGCACGTCATAACGGGCAGCAGATTGAAATTGAATTAGGTCTGGAGACGGATTGGTAAGTGATTCAAGAGAGGGAGCTTTACGGTTTGGGAGGATTGAAGTAAACTGTATAAAAATGACAAAAAGGAATAAAAAATCAGGCTATTGTACACCTTCCTTCTGAGCTACAGGTTTGGTTCACCACTAGGGGTACTGCTTTCCTGATTTTTTTCGTGATGCCGATGAAAAATCAAATCTACCTTCGCCGGAAAAATAAAATAATCGTACATCAGGGGCAGCATGAACTGCCTTTCTCTTATTTAGCTGCGGCTTTGCGCAATATTGAGAGCCTGGGCTATACCTTTTCACTGGAATTGCTGGAACGAATCAGGACGCTGTCAGAGGGAGAGTTTTTCGCGCTCTATTCGGACGTGGTAGCTGTGCTCAAAGTAAAGATCGGGGCATCCAGACAGTACAAGCCGATGTATCCGAATTTTCCTAAGCAAGTCATGGAGGCTAGCGAGGGTGAGCTGTTTGTAAATGCGATCATTCATTATTTGACGTTGGACCTTCCTGTGCATGAAGTGAAAAAACGTTTGCCTTTGCTGAGAGAATCTCGCTTGAAGTTGATCCATCTGGGCACAGATGAAGAGCTGTTACAGATAGGCATGAACTTTTTGCGCTCCAATAGCTCGCTCTCTACTACTGACAGGGAAGACTTAGAGGGCTTGATTCAGACATATGAAGGAATCGCAGAAGCTCTGCCAGCGGAGATTCCCCAGAAGGAAAACGTGGCGATCGCGGCGAGTCTGCTGCTCAAGTATGACAAGCTTCCTGCTACTTTTTTTGCCCAATATTGCAAGACCGCAACAGATGTTTTGCGTCTGGCAGTGGCATTGTCTGACGGGGATGTGAGCTTGGCCACGCCTGCAAAATTCCGCAAGTTCAAACGCGGGGAAAGAAGACTGCTCCTCCGCCTGCTGGAAGCTAGCTCGAATATCGTAGAAGACATGAATCGTTACAAAAACAGATGGATTCGTCTCGGGGAAATCTTGCATCCGTTTGAATATAAGGAGAGCTATCCGAAAGCGGCAGAAGCATTTGATATTTTGCGCAACAATCATAAGGTCGAGACATTCAATAGCCAAGTAGAGCAGGCGCTGGTCCGTGCAGATGTGAATACAGCGATCAAGCTGCTGGAACAGCGTCCAGGGGAATTTGCCCGTCGCCTGGATCATTTGTTGCGTTTGACAGAGCAGGGAGGTACAGTGCTTTCTGCCTTCGAAAAAATTGCGCACGGTGTATCGACTCCTGTTCTTTTGCAAGTCTTGAATCACTTCGATAAACGGGATAACTACGGAGAATGGCGGACCTTTTTTCCGAAAGGGCAAGTGGCGAAAGTACAGGCAATCGAAAACAGGGTGCCAGGGCTTCCAGAGGACATCAGAAAGAACGCAGCAGATATTTGTCGGACCTCCCTGTTGAACCGTTTTGCCCAATTGCCGGCACTTGGCAAGGTCTATATTGATCCGCAGCTGCATGAGCACCTCGTTCCGTTTTCAATGCGCTCTGCAAGTAAAGCACTGCGCACGATTGCACGCGGTTCCCGGCTATCGATCCCGGATGGAGGGACCATTCGCTTTTTCCTATGGTGGAGGGAAGGGATCGTCAACGATGTCCCTACAGGCAGAGTCGATATCGATTTGTCTGCCGTACTCTATAACGAAGACTGGAAATACATGGAGCATATTTCCTATACCAATCTGCGTTCCGACAAGTATCAAGCGTGCCATAGCGGGGATATTGTTGAGGCTCCCAAAGGCGCGTGTGAATTCATCGATCTCGATATCGACTCTATCCTCCGTTATGGTGGTCGATATGTCGTCATGAATCTGTATTCGTTTACGAGTCAGCCTTATTGCGATTTGCCTGAATGCTTCGCGGGCTGGATGATTCGTTCGGCGCCGCAGACAGGGGAAATTTTCGAGCCGCAGACGGTACAGGACAAGATTGACCTCGCCGCAAACACGCGGATTTGTATCCCGGTCATTCTCGATCTGGTGGAGAGAAAAGTGATTTGGACGGATATCGCCCTGAATTCCGATCCGCGTTTTGCCAATAATGTGGAGTCCAATGCCGGAGGGGTGGAGCTGATGGGAAGAGCGCTCACCTCGTTGGTGAAGCCTACATTGCATGAGTTGTTCATGCTTCATGCACAGGCGAGAGGGGCGCTGACTGATCAAGCTGAAGAGGCAGATATCGTATTTTCCTTGGAAGAAGGAATTACGCCGTTTGATACAGAGATCATTATGGCGGATTTTATGCAGTGATCGGATCGTAACGAATAAGTAAGACCGTCAGGCAGTGAACTGTTACCCAAGAAATAGACAGTATTTGAAATAAGCCTGTTGAAAATTTAAGCAGCGATGAGATGACTCCTGAATTCATCAGG